>NZ_CP135076.1:1955296-3185593 GCF_032229225.1 Stakelama saccharophila | reverse complement strand
CAGAACCAGCTGCAGTCGGCGGTGAACAATCTGACATCGAACGTCACCAACCTGACCGATGCGCGCAGCCGGATCGAGGATGCGGACTTCTCGACCGAGACGACCAACCTCGCCAAGGCGCAGATCCTCAGCCAGGCCTCGACCGCGATGCTCGCCCAGGCGAACCAGTCGAAGCAGGGCGTGCTGCAGCTGCTGCGCTAACCGGACCAGATCCCCGGCGGTGATTGGCCGCCGGGCATCCCCACCTCTTCACGAAGGAACGGTATCATGACTGTTATCGGCACCAACACCGCGGCGCTTCGGGCGACCACGGCTTCGGCCAATTCCGACATGGCATTGTCGACGGCGATGGAGCGCCTGTCGACCGGCAAGCGCATCAACTCGGCGAAGGACGATGCCGCCGGCCTCGCTATCGCCAATTCGATGACCGCGCAGATCCGCGGCATGAACCAGGGCATCCGCAACGCGAACGACGGCATCTCGATGGCGCAGACGGCCGAAGGCGCGCTTAACGAAGTTACCAACATGCTCCAGCGCATGCGCGAACTGACCGTGCAGGCGAAGAACGGCACCTATGCCAGCGGTGATGTCACCAATATCAAGAGCGAAATGGATGCGCTGAAGACTCAGATCACCAGCGTCCTGTCGAACACCGAGTTCAACGGAAAGTCGCTGTTCGGTGCCACGGCTGCCGATGTGACGATCCAGGCCGGCGCCAACGCCAGCGATACGGTTACGCTGAGCTTTGCGCAGCTGAACACGGGCGGGGACGAAGTCGCCACCGCGCTGGCCGTCGATGTCACCGCCGCGGATGCAGGTACCGCCGGTACCGATGACTATCTGACGAAGTTCGATGATGCGATCGACAAGGTCGCCACGACCCGCGCAGGCCTTGGTGCTGCCCAGAACCAGCTGCAGTCGGCGGTGAACAATCTGACATCGAACGTCACCAACCTGACCGATGCGCGCAGCCGGATCGAGGATGCGGACTTCTCGACCGAGACGACCAACCTCGCCAAGGCGCAGATCCTCAGCCAGGCCTCGACCGCGATGCTCGCCCAGGCGAACCAGTCGAAGCAGGGCGTGCTGCAGCTGCTGCGCTAACCGGACCAGATCCCCGGCGGTGATTGGCCGCCGGGCATCCCCACCTCTTCACGAAGGAACGGTATCATGACTGTTATCGGCACCAACACCGCGGCGCTTCGGGCGACCACGGCTTCGGCCAATTCCGACATGGCATTGTCGACGGCGATGGAGCGCCTGTCGACCGGCAAGCGCATCAACTCGGCGAAGGACGATGCCGCCGGCCTCGCTATCGCCAATTCGATGACCGCGCAGATCCGCGGCATGAACCAGGGCATCCGCAACGCGAACGACGGCATCTCGATGGCGCAGACGGCCGAAGGCGCGCTTAACGAAGTCACCAACATGCTCCAGCGCATGCGCGAACTGACCGTGCAGGCGGAAAATGGGACCTATTCTGCCGACGATAAGAAGAACATCTATGTCGAGCAGAACGCCCTGGCCGATCAGATACGATCGATCGTGACCAACACGGAGTTCAACGGCAAGGCTCTTTTCAAGGGCGATGGCGCGACCGCCGGCACACAGCTGTCGGTGACGATCCAGGCAGGGGCTAATGCTTCTGACACCGTTAGCTTGAAGATCGACGATCTGAGCAACGACGCCGCCGCGACGAACAAGCTTTCGGCGGTAGTCGATATGGCGGCTTCCGGCGCCGACGGCATGACGGGCGATTCTGCTGCCGCGACGCCTGCTGTTCCGACGTTGCAGAATTTCGACGACGCGATCGATCAGGTCGCCACGGTGCGCGCCGGCCTGGGTGCTTCGCAGAACCAGCTGCAGTCGGCGGTGAACAATCTGACGTCGAACGTCACCAACCTGACCGATGCGCGCAGCCGGATCGAGGATGCGGACTTCTCGACCGAGACGACCAACCTCGCCAAGGCGCAGATCCTCAGCCAGGCTTCGACCGCGATGCTCGCCCAGGCGAACCAGTCGAAGCAGGGCGTGCTGCAGCTCCTGCGCTAATAAGCGCGTACTGCCGGCCCGCCGCCACCCCCTTACCCGTGGCGGGCCGGATGCCGCCCGCGCCCAGCGGGCAGCGCGAACCCCGGTAGCCGATATGGCTGTCGGGGTTTTCGCGTTGGCGGGCGGCGGTTGTGGAGGGGAGGCGTCGTGAAGCTGCCGATGCGAGCGGGTTGACGGCGAAAACCGTGCTCCCGCGCAGGCGGGAGCCCAGGGCGTTTGTCGTAGCGCTCGCGGCTCTGGACTCCCGCCTGTGCGGGAGTACTTTCTGTTCGATAATGATGCGCTTGTCCGGGGCTGTTCTTTCCTCGGGCCGGAAAGAGAAGAACGGTCCTTCGACAGGCTCAGGACGAACGGGGTGGCTGGGCGTGCGCCTTCAACGAAAGGCCCAGCGGATGGTGCGGCCGATCCCGCCCGTGCCGGCGCGGACCAATGGCGTCGTCAGGCTGGTACGAGGAAAACCGTGCATCGCTTTCGCCCAGCCGGGCAGCAGGTCGACGCCGGCGCGCAGCGTCAGGCGCTGGAACGGCGCGGCGGCGCGGCTGGTCGGAGGCTGGTCGAGCAACAGTTTCGCCACCGTGCGCGTGCGATCGTCATAGCGCAGCTCGGGCCGGGTCCGCGCGATATAGGCATTGATCGTCGCCCGGCTGTCCGGCACGTCGCGGGCGCCCAGCATTTGCGCGATCACCGCGACCTCGGCGAAATAGCGGTCCTGTTCGGCCGCCGGCATGTCCGGCTCGACATAGCGCAGCCAGCCTTCGAGAAAGCAGATGCTCTCGCTCACATGCACCCAGTTGAGCAGGTGCGGATCGTTGGCGTCATAGGGCGTGCCGTCGGGCAGCGTGCCCGATACCCGGTCGTGCACGGCGCGGATGCGGGCGATCGCTTCCGTGGCCTCGGCCTGCCCGCCATAGGTCGTCAGCGCGATGAAGCGCGCGGTGCGGCGCAGCCGACCGAGCATGTCCTGACGGAAATCGCTGAAATCCCACACCCCCGCCAGCGCGCCGGGATGCAGCATCTGCAACAGCAGCGCCGCGACGCCGCCGACCATCATCGAGGTCACGTCGCCGTGGACGCGCCAGGCGGCCGAATCCGGCCCGAACAGGCCGTCGGCCTTGCGCTGCACCGGCTTTTCGCCGCGCGCCTGATCGTGGAACAGCGCCCGGACCTGCCCGACCAGCGCACGCTTCAGCGGTGCCGTCAGCGGCGGGAAGGCGGCGGGTCGGGCCATGATCGGGAATGTGTGCCGACCGCCGCGGCCGCGCAAGTCGCAAGTGTTCATCCCAGGCGGCGGTGCAGGCCTTTTTTCAGGCGGTCATGCGCCTGCTTCTTGATCTGGCAGATGCGCGCCGCGCCGACGCCCAGCACCTGGCCGATTTCCTCCAGGTTCAGTTCCTCGACATAATATAGCTGGATCACCTGCGCCTCGCGCTCGGGCAGATCGGTGATGGCCGCGATCAGCGCCTCGCGCACGTCGCTTTCGGCGAGCTGTTCGAACGGATCGGGCTCCTCGCTCATGAACCAGGGACTGTCGTCGGCATAGACCTGGTCGATCGAATCGAAATAAAGCGGCTCGGCCGCGGCGTAGTCGGTTCTGAGCTTTTCCGGCGAAACCCCCAGCCGTTCGGCCAGTTCGGCGTCGCTCGGCTTGCGGCCGAGTTCGTGGGTCAGTGCCGCCAGCGCCCGGGCATAGGTCTTGCGCCGCCGCATCGCGCCGCGCGTCAGCGTCGCCTGCCGCCGCAATTCGTCGATCATCGCGCCGCGCAGCCGGGTCGCCAGATATTGTTCGAAGGTCACCTGGCCGCGATCCTCGAACGCCGCCACTGCCTCCACCAGCGCGACGAGGCCGGTCTGGATCAGGTCCTCCACCTCGACGATACCGCTCATCGTGCCGTGTACGTGCCAGGCGATGCGCCGCACCATCGGCAGATAGTCGCGCGCGATCGCATCGGTGTCGCGGCTGGCGCCGCCGTCGCGGCGATAGGTGAGCGGCCTGGCGCCGGTCAGATCTGCAAGCGGCATGCTCATGCGGGAAGCGCCTCCGGCGCGCCAACGACGGCGACGACCTCGACGGGCTTTTCCTCGGGCACTTCGAAGAAGCTCATCACCGGCGTGTCGGGGAGACAGGATTTGACCAGCCTGCGGATGGCCTGGCGGATCGAGGGCTGGACGACGAGCGCGAAGGGCTTCGCCTCGGCGATGAGCGGCGCGGCCGCCTTTTGCAGCGCGTCGACGATGCGGCGGCCGAGATCCGGCTCGATAGTGCCGCGGTTCGACGTGTCGGACCGCATGGCCTGGCCGAGCAGCGCCTCGAGCTGCCCTTCCAGCGTCATCACGCGCAGCGGCTCGCGCACGCTGCACAGCTTCTGGATGATCAGCGGGCCGAGCGCGGGCCGGATCAGTTCGCCGATCTCGTGCGGGTCGAGCGACCGCTGGGCGGCAACGGCGATGGCCGAGGCGATGCGGCGGAATTCCTTCAAGGGGATGTTCTCCGCCAGCAGGCCCTTCAGCACCTGAGTCAGCGTGGTCAGCGGCACCGGCTGCGGCGACAGCGAGGCGACGAGCTGGCCGGCGCTTTCCTTCAGTTCGTCGAGCAGGGCCTGGACCTCGTCCGGGCCGAGCAGGTCCGAGGCATTCTGGATCAGGAGCTGGTTGAGATGGGTGGCGATCACCGTGCCCGAATCCACCACCAGATAGCCCGCACCGGTCGCCTGGTCGGCGTCGGAGGGCGCAATCCATACGGCGTCGAGGCCGAAGGTCGGATCCTTCGCCTGTTTGCCGGAAAGCCGGCCGACCGCC
Source organism: Stakelama saccharophila (assembly GCF_032229225.1). NCBI lineage: Bacteria > Pseudomonadati > Pseudomonadota > Alphaproteobacteria > Sphingomonadales > Sphingomonadaceae > Stakelama > Stakelama saccharophila. The sequence goes on along the minus strand of NZ_CP135076.1, from coordinate 3,180,745 downwards.
TGTCCGGTGTCGAGCGCGAGCATTTCGTCGGGCGATGCCTGATCCTCGCCGACGACGACGCCGCCGACCGAGACGCGGTAGGTATAGGGCGCCAGGTTGATGTCGTCGCGCACGCGCACCTGCGGCACGACGAAGCCCAGTTCCTTCGAAAGCTGGCGGCGCACGCCGGTGATGCGGTTCATCAGGGCGGAGCCCTTGCGCTCGTCGACCAGCGGCACGAGGCCGTAGCCGATATCGACGACGATCTGCATCGTGTCGGTCACCTCGTCCCAGCCGATCTTCGACAGATCGGGCGGCGGCGCGGCGGGTTCGGGCGGCGGCGGGCGGTTGGCGATCTTGCGCAGCTTCCACGCGGTGAAGCCGGCACCGGCGGCGGCCGGCAGGATGACCAATGCGGGCATGCCGGGCAATATGGCCAGCAGGCCCAGAATGCCGGCGACCGGCGCCCAGGTCTTGTGGCTGCCGAACTGGCCGCTGATCTGGCTGGCAAGGTCGTTGTCCGCCTTTACCCGCGTGACGATGGCGGCGGCGGCGATCGACAGCATCAGCGACGGCACCTGTGCGACCAGCGCGTCGCCGATCGCGAGCATGACGTAATTGTGCGCGGCATCGCCCACCGACAGGCCGTGGCTGACGATGCCGAGGATCAGGCCGCCGACGATATTGACGCCCAGGATCAGCAATCCCGCGATCGCATCGCCCTTCACGAATTTGGACGAACCGTCCATCGCGCCGTAGAAATCGGCCTCGGTCGCGACTTCGATCCGCCGCGCGCGCGCCTCGTCGGGCGTGATCAGGCCGGCGTTCAGGTCGGCGTCGATCGCCATCTGCTTGCCGGGCAGGGCGTCGAGGGTGAAGCGCGCCGACACTTCCGACACGCGGCCGGCGCCCTTGGTGACGACGATCATGTTGATGATCATCAGGATAGCAAAGACGAACAGGCCGACGACATAATCGCCGCCGATCAGAAAGCTGCCGAACGCCTCGATGACATGGCCGGCCGCCGCTTCGCCCTCATGCCCGTGGACCAGCACGACACGGGTCGAAGCGACGTTGAGGCCGAGGCGGAACAGCGTCGCGAACAGGAGGACGGTGGGAAAGGCGGAGAAATCGAGCGGCTTGGTCGCGTTGAGCGCCACCATCAGCACCGCCAGGCTGATCATGATATTCATGATAAAGAAGGTGTCGAGCAGGAAGGCCGGGATCGGCACCACCATCAGCACGACGAGCAGCAGGATGACGAGCGGCAGCGCGCCGCCGCGGATCATGCCACCCAGATTTTCGGTACGCGGCAGAAACGACATGAACTAGGTCCCCAGGCTGGCGAGCATGAGATAGGCGAGACGCGCGGTTTCGGGCGTCGGGCGATAGGTCTGCGTGGCCGACAGGGCGGAGCCCGTCGTCCAGTCGGCGGCCATGCGCTCGGCCCCGGACAAAGCATCCATGGTGGTGCCGTCGCTGCCGTCGCCCGACAATTGCGCGAGCGTGGTGGCGAGCCATTGCCGGTCGCCACCCACGGCGCGGTTGCCCAGCACGACCTCGACACTCGGATTGCCGGGCACGAAGCCGGGCGCACGGTCGAGCGCGTCCGAGGCGAGGCCGGTCGCGCCCACGGCGGCGGCGCCGTTGTCGAGCTTGCTGGCGAAGCGCTGATAGATGTCGGCCAGCGTGCGCGGCTGACCGCTGGGCGCATAGAAGATGTTGCGGTTCGCGCGTGCGGCCGCCGGGAACATGCTGGCGCCGGTGCGATCGGGGCTGACGGACATGGTCGAGAGGAAGGAGCGCGCGCCGTTCAGGCCTAGAAAATGGGCCATGTAGAGATCGGTGCCGGTCGCTTCGCGGCCGAGGCTGGCCTCCAGCGCGACCTTGTTGTCGGCGGCATGCTCGGCCGCCATCAGCGAGGCCGCGCGCGGATCGTTGCGCAGGTCCAATATGGCTTGCCGGGTGGCGGAATCGCCGACGGTATATCGGCCGCCGGACGTCTGGTCGATGCTGGCCGCCGCCCAGCCAAGGCCGTGTTCGGCGCCGTGCTGCTTGACGACCGAAAGCCAGCTCTGCTCGATGAACTGATAGAGACCGGATGCGCTGGACGTGCCGGCGCGCGCATCGGCGCGCATGCCGCTTTCGACCTGCGCCTGGCCCATCAGATAGTCGAAATCCATGCCGGTCTGCCGACTGGCGGCAGCGATCGCGCGGGCGACCGGCGATCCGTTGGCGGTGATCGGATTGACGCTCATCCGTCCTTGCTCGTGTTACCCCTTACTGCGGGGTATTTCAGCAAGGACCGTGCCAATCGGCGCGAGCGGGCGCCGGCGGCGGTCAGGCCGCGCGGTAGGTTGCGGCGTAGGTGCCGGCGGCGGCACCACCGGTAATATCCTGCAGGCGGCGGCGAACATTTGCCGCCATCAGGTTGACATAGATGCGCGCGGTCTCGTTCAGGGCATGCGCCTGATCGGCGAGCGCGCGGGTTTCGGCGTCCATCGGCGCTTCGTCGTCATTGGCGGCGATCGTCTCGATGCCGGCCAGCTTCGCGCTGGTCGCGCGTTCCAGGGCGACGACATCGTTCGCCTTCAGCGCGGCGATCTCCGCATGGAGGCAGTCGATTACCCGGACAAGGGCGTCACGCTTAGTCATGCGGCCTCCATTGCAGTTTGAGGGCGATCAGCCGGTCCGCGATGGTGGCGGGCGTGATCGGGAAGCTTCCTTCCTTCACCGCCTGACGGATGCGGGCCACGCGCTCCGCATCGACCGGAGGCGCCTCGGCGAACGACCTGGCGGTCGAGGCGATCGACGCCGCGTCCTGCTCGGCATTCTCCTTCACGCGGTCGCCGCGCTTGGACTGCGCGACCGCGGACACCGGCCGCTGGGCCGAAATCTTGGGCTTTGCGCCGATAGGATCCACCATGTCCGCCGCCTTTCCTTCGTGCCGACAGGGGAGAAAACGACCGCATCGCCTATACCTTTAGGAAAAAATTCAGTCGGCCCAGCCTGGCAGGCGGACCAGGCCCGGCTCGACCGCGACCGCCTGGATCGGCGGTTCGGTGCGCTCCACACGGACGCGGAGCCTGCCGCCGGCCGGGGCGTCGTCCATGGCGATGCCGTTGCGCGTGATGCTGAAACCGGCGCCGCCGGCCTGGACCGTCACGGGGTCGTTGCGCTTGACGACGTCGACCGCCTCCGGCGCCTTCGCGTCCGGGCCGGCCGCGGACCGGTCGGGCGGCGCGGTGACGTTGAGCGGCACGTAGATGCGCCAGGCGGGCGCCATGCAGCGAACCACCACCGCGTCGTGAAAGCTGCCGCGCCAGTCGAATTGCGGCATCGGGCAGGGCGCCAGCTTCAGCCGCTCGTCGATCGCCGCGCGGGCGCCGCCCTCCTCTCCGATCGGCTTGCCGGTGAATTGCGCCACAGCCGAATCGAGCATCTCGGTGTCCTGGAACTTCGCCGTCTGCGCGGCCGCCGGCGCGGCATGCAGCAAAACGGGCAGCAGGGCGGGCAGCAGCATGCGGATCATCATGGTCTCCATCGTCAGCACTACGAATGCGCAAGGATTTGCCTGCGTGCAGCAAGAGCCGTGCCGAAACGGGCGGCAAGGCGGCAATGCCGGGCGGCAGATCATTGCCGCCCCCCGGCATAGCCGAGCGAAAGCGTCACCGAGCGTCGGCGGTCGGCCGCCGGGCGGGTGATGACAATCTGGTCCGGCCGCACCGCGCCGACCGCGATCAGCGCCTCCGCCACCGCGCGGGCGCGAGCATTGGCGAGCAGCATCGCGCTGCCCGTGGCGGGATCGACATCGGCGGCCGTACCGTCGGTGCCGCCGGCGATTTCGATCGCCGTTCGCGGGTCGCGCGCCGCGCCGCGTGCCCAGGCGATGGCAGCCGGGGCCTGGGCCGGAAGAACGGCGCTGCCGGGGGCGAATGCACCGACGCGCGCGCGGTCCACCGGCATCGGCGACGGCGCGGCTTCGGCATGGACGAAGCCGGCGCGCAGGCTGTCGGCCAAAGCGGGGCCGTCGAGATGATCGTTGGCCTGCAGAAACACGAAGAACCCGATGAGCAACAGGCCGAGATCGGCAAGCGTGGTCAGCCAGAGCGGCCGGCGTTCCGGTGCGGTGCCGAACCGCGAAAGGGCCGAGCTGGTCACGCCGCTTCCGCGCGAAGCCGCGGCTGGTGACGGCGTGCGAAGGCCACGAGGGGCCGTTCCAGGCGACTGCGCTCCAGCGCTTCGATCCGGGCCAGCCGGCGCAGTCTGCCGGCAATCGGCGCGGCGATCAGGCTTGCGATGATGGCGCCGTAGAGCGTGGTCAGCAACGCGACCGCCATGGCGCCGCCGATGCGGGTCGGATCGGTCATCACGATGAACAGCCGGACGAGCCCGACCAGGGTGCCGATCATGCCCATGGCCGGCGCGATTTCGGCGACGGAGATCCAGGTGTCGGCCGCCGCGAGGTGGCGCTCGGTACGGGCCAGTTGCGAGGCGGCGATCGCCCGACGCACCGTGTCCGGCCCGTGTCCGTCGACGATCGCTTCGGCCGCGGCGGCGACATCGCCGTCGCGGATGATCGAGCGGTCGAGCTGGATCACGCCGTGCCGGTCGGCGATGCGCGAGAGCGCGTCGATCTGCCGGAGCGTTTCATCCGCGCTCCAGGGGCGCCGGGTCAGTACGGCGAGGGCGCCGACGGCCCGGCCGAGGTCGTGGCGCGGTGTGCGCAGCACGACGGCCAGCGCGGTGCCGCCCAGAACGATGGCGAGGGCCAGCGGATCGAGAAACGGCCCCATCAGCGCCGGCAGGGAAATGGTGGCTGTCATGCCTCGCGCCTTTGCAAGCACTGCGCCAAATGACGCGGCGAGCACCGCACCGGCTGCGCCGCGCTGCCGGCGGGCACGGCAGCCGGTCTGCGTCCGTGCAGCGCCTTGCCGGCAGGCGGCAAGATGTTGCCGATCGCGCCGCCAGGGCGCCGGTTTCGGTGGATTGGCCCAGCTTTCACGGCCATCCTGCCAAAACTGGCACGGCCATTGCTTATCCAGTCGGGAGCGCAATTCCGCGCCAGGAGGCCTGCAATGGCGGACAACTCACTTTTCGGCGTGCACGGTGCAGCGCTCATGGTGCGTTCGAAGCGCATGGGGCTGCTGGCATCGAACATCGCGAACGCGTCCACGCCGGGATATCAGGCAAAGGATCTCGACTTTTCCGAGGCGCTCGCTTCGGTCGAGCGGTCCGGCGTCGCGGGCGCTGCGCATGCGATCGACGATGCCACGAAATATCGCGTGCCGCTGCAGGCTTCGATGGACGGCAACACGGTCGACCTTTCCACCGAACAGACCGCCTTCGCGGAGAACGCCGTCGCCTATCAGACGACGCTGTCCTTCCTGAACGGGCGGATCGGCACGATCACGCGCGCACTGAAGGGTGAATGACGATGTCCAATCCCATGAGCATCTTCGACGTGGCCGGGCGGGCGATGTCCGCGCAACTGGTGCGGATGAACACCACGGCGTCGAACCTCGCAAATGCCGGCGGCGTGGCGACGACGCAGGACGACGCCTACCGGTCGATGAAGCCGGTGTTCCGCACGCAGTACGACGCGGCATCCGGCATGGCCACGGTCGATGTGCAGAAGGTGGTCGCCGCCGGCGCCGATCCGGTGAAGCGGCATGATCCGGGCAACCCGCTCGCCAACGCCGATGGCGATGTCTTCGAGAATGCGGTCGACGAGACCCGCGAGCTGGTCGACATGATGGAGGCGGCGCGCACCTATCAGAACAATGTCGAGGTGATGCAGACCGCCAAGTCGCTGATCGTCGACACCCTCAAGCTGGGACGCTGATCATGGCGACATCTTTCGACAACACGATGGCCGATCTCGGCATTACCCGATCCAGTTCGGCGAGCCAGGCGCTGGCCAACGCGACCGGCAAGTCGACGCTCGGCCAGGAGGATTTCCTGACGCTGATGACGGCGCAGATGCAGAATCAGGACCCCTTCGATCCCATCGACAACACCCAGATGGTGTCACAGATGGCGCAGTTCTCCTCGCTTTCGGGGCAGGAGGAAATGAATTCCACGCTACAGGCGATCGCCGCCAAGCTGGGCGCCACCAGTTCCGTCGACGCCCTCGGCTGGGTCGGCAAGACGGTGCTGACCGAAGGCGACACCGCCTATCCGCTCAGCGACGGCAGCCTCCAGGCGGCGGTCGAGCTGGACGAGGACGCAACCGACGTGACCGTCGTCATCCAGGACGCCGACGGCAAGTTGATGCGCCGCGTGTCGCTCGGCCCGCAGGAGGCGGGCACGGCCCAGTTCGTCTGGGACGGCACGACCGAGGACGGCGAATCCGCCGGCACCGGTCCGTTCACCATCACCACCCAGGCCGAGAATGCGGACGGCGACGTTGCCAGCCGCACGCTCGTCTGGGCGCCCGTCAACTCGGTCCAGATGACCAATGACGGCGATCCGCTTCTCAGCCTGCCCGGCCTCGGACAGGTCCCCGCATCCGCCGTCCGCAGCGTCGGCTGAGTTCCAACAGGAGTTAAGATCATGGCCTTCTACACTTCGCTTAGCGGCCTTCAGGCGGCCCAGACCGAGATGTCGACCATCTCGCACAATCTCGCCAACGTCTCGACCGACGGCTTCAAGAAGAGCCGCACGGCCTTCGCCGACGTCATCGCCTCCAGCCTGTCGGTCAGTCCGGACCAGATGGTCGGTTCGGGCGTCGCGACCAAGAGCATCACCCAGCAATTCGGCCAGGGCACGCTGAAGCAGTCGGGCTCCTCGCTCGATCTCGCCATCGCCGGCGACGGCTTCTTCGCGGTCAAGCCCAAGCTCGACACCCAGGACGTGAACTTCACCCGTAACGGCGGTTTTTCGGTCGACAGCGACCGCTATGTCGTCGACGCGCAGGGCGCGCACCTGCAGGTCTATCCGGTCGATGGCAGCGGCGCCGTCGTCGCCAGCGGCCTCGATCAGGCGATCAGCCTGCGCCTGCCGCAGACCAGCGGCGAGCCGAAGGCGACCTCCAGCGTCGCGCTGGGCGTCAACCTGAACGCCAGCAGCGAGGTGCACACCGAAACGTTCGACCGGTTCAACACCGACACGTTCAACCAGTCGACGTCGACGACGATCTACGACGCCGAAGGCAATGCGCAGACGATGACCAGCTATTTCGTCCGCAAGTCGGCGCCCGATGCGTCCGACCCGACCAGCGGCAGCACCTGGGAAGTCCACAATTTCGTCGGCGACCAGGAGCTTCAGCCGAGCCCCGTGACCGCGCAGTTCGACGCCGGCGGCAACCTGACCGCGCCAACGGCGCCGACGACCTTCAACGCGGTCACGCCGAGCGGCAGCGCCACGCCGCAGGTCATCACCTTCGACATGTCGTCCTCTACGCAGCTTTCGGGGCCGTTCTCGGTCGCCACCCGTACCCAGGACGGCACCGCGGTCGGCCAGCTCCAGGGCGTGACCGTCGATTCCGAAGGGATCGTCAGCGCGAGCTTCTCCAACGGCGAGACCAAGGCGCTGGGCAAGGTGGCGCTCGCCAACTTCTCCAATCCCGGCGGTCTGCGTCAGCTCGGCAACAGCAACTGGACGACGTCGGCGCTGTCGGGTGAACCCATCATGGGCGCGGCCGGCGAAAACGGCTTCGGCTCGCTGATGTCGAGCATGGTCGAAGGGTCGAACGTCGACATCACCGAGGAACTGGTCGGCCTGATCGCCGCGCAGCGCAACTTCCAGGCGAACGCCAAGGCGCTCGATACGTCGAGCAAGATCAGCCAGGCGATCTTCAACATCCAGTGACGATCGGTTGAACGGACGGGGAACGCACGATGGACCGCCTGATCTATACCGCCATGTCCGGCATGAAGAGCCAGATGACGGCGCAAGCGGCGATCGCGAACAATATCGCCAACGCCAACACGACCGGCTTTCGTGCGGACCGCGTCAATTTCGACAATCTGATGGTCGAAGGCGACGGCTTCGATACCCGCCGCCCCACGACCGGCGACGTGGTCGACATGGACCGCGATCCCGGTGCGATCGAACAGACCGGCCGGGCGCTCGACATCGCCGTAGGGTCGGATAGCTGGATCGCGGTACAGGCGACCGACGGCAGCGAGGCCTATACCCGGCGCGGCGATCTTTCGGTCGCCCCGTCGGGCCTCCTGCAGACCGGCGACGGCTTCCCGGTGATGGGGTCGGCGGGTCCCATCACCCTGCCGCCTTATGATGCGCTGACGATCGGCGAGGACGGCACGATCTCGATCCGGCCGCTGGGCTCGGAACCGGGAACGCCGCCGCAGGTGATCGACAAGATCAAGCTGGCGAGCGCCGAGGGAACCGACACGGTGAAGGGGACCGACAACCTCCTCCACGTCCGCGGCGGCGGTGTGCTGCCGCAGGATCTCGGCGGGCAGGTGGTCTCCGGCGCGCTGGAACAGTCCAATGTCAACCTGACGCAGTCGCTGGTCGACATGATCGAGAACCAGCGCAGCTACCAAGTGCAGGCCAATCTCCTGCGCGAAGCCAAGAAGATGGATGAAGGCGGCGCATCGCTCTTGCGCATGCCCAGCTAAGGGAAACCGACCGATGAGCAATGCGGCAATGCATATCGCGCGGACCGGGCTCGACGCCCAGGACACGCGCATGCGGGTGATCTCCAACAACCTCGCCAACGTCAACACGACGGGGTTCAAGAAGGATCGGGCGGCGTTCGAGACGCTCGCTTATCAGACGGTCACGGCGCCCGGCGCGGCGAGCACCGCGCAGACCAAATACGCCACCGGCCTGAATGTCGGCACCGGCGTTCGGGTGCAGGGCACGGCCCGCATCGATACGCAGGGGTCGCTGCAGACAACGGGCAACTCGCTCGACCTGGCGCTGGACGGCGACGGCTATTTCCAGGTGCAGATGCCCGACGGCACCAACGCCTATACCCGCGCCGGCAATTTCTCGCGCTCGCCCGAGGGGCTGCTCATCACCTCGGAAGGGTATCAGGTGATGCCTGGCATCTCCGTGCCGGAGGACGCCACCGCGATCACGGTCGGCAGCGACGGCACCGTCTCTGCCACCATCGACGGCCAGACCGAGCCGAGCGAACTGGGACAGATCCAGATCGCGAGCTTTCCGAATCCGGGCGGGCTGCAACAGACCGGCGACAATTACCTGATCGAGACCGCGGCGAGCGGCGCCGTCAACATGGGCGTCGCCGGCGACCAGGGGCGCGGCCAGATCCGCCAGGGAATGCTGGAAGGTTCGAACGTCAACGTCGTCGAGGAGCTGGTCGACATGATCGAGACGCAGCGCGCCTATGAGGTCAATTCCAAGATGATCAAGGCGACCGACGAAATGCTGCAATATGCCAACCAGAACGTCTGAGATGGTGATGCGCACGCTCCTTTCCGCCGTCGCCGCCATCGGCGCGCTCGTCGCGGCGATCACCGTCGGGCCATGTGCGCAGGCGCGCGATCGCGACGGTCCGCTTTATTCGCGCACGCTGCCCATGCCGCCGGCGCCGCCTGCGGCCAACGGCTCGATCTTCCAGCCGTCGCAGGGTTACGCCGGCCTGTACGAGGGACAGCGCGCCGGGCAGGTCGGCGATCCCGTCACCATCGTCCTGGTCGAACGGACCAAGGCGACGAAATCGGCCGGGTCGACGCTGGACAGTGATGGCGGATTCTCGCTGCTGCCGCCGACGACGGGGCCGCTGTCGCTGTTCGATCCGACCGATATCGGCACCAGCGGCTCGCGCGGGTTCGACGGCGCCGGGTCGGCCGGCCAGTCGAACGCGCTGTCGGGCGAGATCACGGTGACGGTCGCGGCGGTCTATCCCAACGGCACGATGCTGGTGCAGGGGCGCAAGCGGCTGACGCTCAATCGCGGCGACGAATATGTCGAGATCCGCGGGATCGTGCGGCGCGCCGACATCACCGCGGACAACCGCGTGCCCTCGACCCGCGTCGCCGATGCGCAGATCGCCTATACCGGCAAGGGCGATGTCGCCCGCGCTTCCCGCCAGGGCTGGCTCAGCCGCTTCTTCCAAGTCATCAGCCCGTTCTGACGGCGCCTCCGGGGGAACCCATGACAACCTTGCTCCGCATCCTTCTCGCAGCGCTCGCCACCCTCGTCGTGGCCCAGCCGGCCATGGCCGAACGCGTCAAGGACCTGGGAAATTTCCAGGGCATCCGTTCCAACCAGCTCGTCGGCTACGGCATTGTCGTCGGCCTGCCGGGGACGGGCGACGACAATCTCGAATATACCGTCCAGTCGGTGAAGGGCATGGCCTCGCGCTTCGGCCTGCAGCTTCCGCCGGGCGCCAATCCGGGCCTGAAGAACGCAGCGGCGGTGATGATCACCGCGAATCTTCCCGCATTCGCGAAGCCGGGCCAGCGGATCGACGTGACCGTGGCGGCGCTCGGCAAGGCCAAGAGCCTGCGCGGCGGCAGCCTGATCCTGTCGCCGCTCCACGGCGCCGACGGCCAGATCTATGCCATGGCGCAGGGCAACCTCGCCGTGGGCGGATTGAGCGCGGACGGCGCCGACGGCTCTTCCATCGTGGTTAACGTGCCGTCCACGGGACGCATCCCGGAAGGCGCCACGGTCGAGCGCGCGGTGAACACGGGGTTCGCCAGCACGCCGTATCTGACGTTCAACCTCGCCGAATCCGATTTCACCACCGCGCAGCGCGTGGCGACCGCGATCAATGCCCATTTCGGCCGCGGGATCGCCGACGCCGTCGACGGTGTCTCCATCCAGGTGGCCGCGCCGCAGGGAGCGGGCCTGCGCGCCAACCTGATGAGCGAGATCGAGAATGTCGACGTGCATCCGGCCGAAGCGCCGGCGCGCGTGATCGTCAATGCGCGGACCGGCACCGTCGTCATCAATTCGGCGGTACGCGTGGCGCCGGCCGCGGTGACGCACGGCAAGCTGACGGTGCGCATCGACGAGCAGCCGCGCGTCAGCCAGCCGGCGCCGTTCAGCCAGGGGCGGACCGCTATCGTCTCCGACAGCGTCGTCGGCACCGACGAGGAGCGCAACCCGATGTTCATGTTCGCGCCGGGCCCGAAGCTGGCCGACATCGTCAAGGCGGTGAACGCCATCGGCGCCTCGCCCAGCGACCTCGTCGCGATCCTCGAGGCGCTGAAGGAGGCCGGCGCGCTCAAGGCCGACCTGGTGGTGCTGTGATGCAAGGGGTGACTTCCACCGTGAAGCCGGACGGCGTCGCCGGCGACAGCAGCCGGCTGAACACGCGCGCCAATCTCGACCAGGCCGGCGAACAGTTCGAGGCGATCTTCGTGCGGATGATGCTGAAGTCGATGCGCCAGGCGAACCTTGCCGATCCGCTCTTCGACAACAAGGCGACCGAGCAGTTCCGCGACATGCAGGACCAGCAGCTCGCGCAAACGATGGCGGCGACGACGCCGCTCGGCATCGGCGAGGCGATGACCGACTTTCTCGGCCGGGCGCAAGGTTCGGCCGATCCGGTCGTTACCCGTGTCGAACCCCCGACCGATAGCGAGGATGGCGGCTCATGAGCGATTTGCTGTCGATCGGCGCGAGTGGCGTGAAGGCCTATCAGACGGCCCTCACCACCACGTCCGAAAATATCGCCAATGTCGGTACCGACGGCTACAGCCGGCGCACGACCGACCTGCGCGAGATCACCGCGTCGAACAGCTATCGCACACGTTCCGCGCTCAGCGGCCAGGGCGTCTCGGTCGACGGCGTGTCACGCCAGGTCGATCAGTTCCGCATCGCGGAAGTCCGCGTCGCGACGGCGGACCTGTCGCGCACCCAGGCCGGCATCACGTCGCTGCAGCGCATCGACAATGCCCTGTCGGATTACAAGCTCGGCGATCGGCTGACCCAGTTCTTCAACAGCGCCACCGCGGTCGCGGCCGATCCCTCGGCAACGGCACCGCGCGCTACCATGCTCGAAGCCGCCGAATCGGTGGCCGACGCCTTTGCCGGCAGCAGCAGGCTGCTGGATGCCGCCGCGGCGGATATCGACGACCAGGCGGGCCTCGCGACGGCCAAGCTGAACGAGGCCGCACAGGCGCTCGCCAAGATCAACAGCTCGCTCAGCCGCACCGCCGCCGACAATAGCGGTCACGCGCAGCTTCTCGATCAGCGCGACCGAATCCTGGAGGAGATGAGCGAGCTTACGCATGTGAGCATCTCGCTCGACACCTTCGGCCGCGCGACCGTGAAGGCCGGCAGCGCCGATCGCCCGCTCGTGGAGGGCGATCATGCCGGTACGGTGAACTTTTCGCGCAACGAGGAGGGCGTCCTCCAATTCTCGCTGACCTTTCAGGGCGAGCGCTCCTATCTGGAACCCAATGGCGGCGCGCTTTCCGGCATGCAGGACGGCGCCCAGCGCATCGCGGCCACCTCGCAGAAGCTCGACCAGCTCGCCCAGGCCTTCGTGGAGGGCGTGAACGACGTGCAGGCTCCCGGCGAGGATCTGAGCGGCGGCGAGGGCAAGCCGCTGTTCGCCATTTCCGACGGCGCCGGCACCGTGTCGCGGGCGCTCGACGATCCGGCCGACATCGCCGCTGCGACGCCGGGTGCCGGTGCGCGCGACAACGGCAACCTCGAAAAGCTGGCCGAGCTTCGCACGACCGGCGGATTCGAAAACGGGATCACCGCCATCGTTACCGACAATGCCACCGTGCTGTCGGGGCGCGAGACGCTGGTCGATGCGCAGGAGGCCATTCTCGAAAAGGCGGTGTCGCTGCGGAATTCGGCATCGGCGGTCAATCTCGACGAGGAAGCGGTCGACCTCTTGCGCTTCCAGCAGGCCTATCAGGCGTCCAGCCGCGTCATCCAGGTCGCGCGTGAAACGCTGCAATCGCTGCTCAACATGGGGTAAGGCGCATGCGGATTTCCACCACCCAATTCTATGATCGCTCGATCAGCCGGCTCGACACGCTGAACGCGCAGGCGGACAAGCTGCAGACCCAGATTGCGACCACCAAGCGCTTCACCAGCGCGGCGGAAGATACGCTCGCCTTCCAACGGGTCAGCGTGCTCAACCGGCTTGCCGCCGACGACACCGCTTACGGACGCAACATCAAGACCGCGCAGGCTTCCCTCGACCAGGCGGATACGACTCTGTCCGGCATCACGAGCCAGTTGCAGCGGGTCAGCGAATTCGCCGTACAGGCCAATAACGGCACCTATTCCGACAGTGACCGCGAAGGCATCGCAGCGACGCTGGACGCAATCCTCGACGACGTATTGTCGCTGGCCAATACCAAGGATTCGCGCGGCCAGCCCCTGTTCGCGGGGACGGGGGGCACCACCGCCTTCACCCGCGATGCGTCGGGAGCCATCACCTATGCCGGCTCGGGCCCGGAAGCGACGGTGCCGATCGACGCCGAAGATTCCATGGCGGTGTCGACCGATGGCGAGAAGCTGTTTTCCGGCGCCGGCGGCGGCGTCGACATCTTCGCCGCCATTTCCGATCTCGCCGCCAAGGTGCGGTCGGGCGCCAGCACCGGCGATTCGATCACGACGCTGGAAAAGGCGATGCAGCAGGTGACGACCGCCCAGGCGTCGATCGGCGCACGGGGCGCGCGCCTGGAGCTTGAAAGCGCACGCCTCCAGGACGTGGCGACCGACCGCGAGGCGCAACGTTCCGCGCTGGAGGATACCGATGTCACGTCTGCGATCGCCAACCTGCAGAAGACGCTGACGGCGCTGCAGGCGACCCAGGCGAGCTTCACCAAGCTCGAGGGATTGTCGCTGTTCGATTATCTGCGGTGATTACCGATTTCGTAACCAAGATGGGCGAGGGTGCGAGGCCGACACGGATTGCCACGGCGCCGTCGCATGGCGCGATGGCGCGCACCTAGCAGCGGGGTTTCTGACGTTTATGTTTCCAGCAATCGGCCTTGTCGTCCTGCTCGTCATGGTGTTCGGCGGCTTCGTCTTCACCGGGGGCGCGCTCGGACCCGTGATGGAGGCGATTCCGCACGAGATGATCATCATCGGCGGCGCCGCCGTCGGCGCGCTGATCATCGGCAATTCGACGAAGGAACTGAAGGCGCTCGGTTCCGGCCTGGTCAAGGTGCTCAAGGGTCCGAAATACAAGAAACAGGACTATCTCGACACCATCTTCCTGGTCTCCAAGCTGATGAAGATGCTGCGCACCGACGGCCCCATCGCGCTGGAGCCGCATGTCGAGGAGCCGCAGTCTTCCGCCATCTTCGTCGAATATCCGCGCCTGCTGGCCGACAAGACGCTGGTCAACCTGATCGCCGACACGCTGCGCCTGATCGTGGTGTCGTCCGGCACGCTCGACGTGCATGCGGTCGAAGAGGTGATGGATAACGCGATCCGCACCCACCATCACGAGGTGGAAGGGCCGCAGATCACGCTCCAGTCGCTCAGCGACGCGCTGCCGGCGCTCGGCATCGTCGCCGCCGTACTGGGTGTGGTGAAGACGATGGGCTCGATCGACAAGCCGCCGTCCATTCTGGGCGGGATGATCGGCTCGGCGCTGGTCGGCACCTTCATGGGCGTGCTGCTTGCTTACGGTATCGTCGGCCCGCTCGCATCGCGCCTGAAACAGGTCATCGATGCCGATGCCGCGATCTATCACGTGGTCAAGCAGATCATCATCGCGTCGCTCCACGGCCACCCGCAGCCGCTGGTGATCGAGGCCGCCCGCTCGGGCATCCAGCACGCGAACCAGCCCGGTTTCGGCGAGGTGTTCGACGGCCTCAGGGGGCGCTGATCCATGGCCGCGCGGGCACCACACGGCTCCAACCAGCCGCCCAAGGTGATCGTCAAGAAGGTCTATGTCGAAGGACATGGCGGCCATCACGGCGGCGCATGGAAAGTCGCTTATGCCGATTTCGTGACGGCGATGATGGCCTTCTTCCTGCTCCTCTGGCTGCTCGGCGCCACGACCGAGAAGCAGCGCAAGGCGCTGGCCGACTATTTCACGCCGACGCTGGTCGAACTGAAGCAGAACAGTGCCGGCTCGAACGGCATGTTCGGCGGCTCCTCGCTGGTCGACAAGGACAATTATCCGCACCGCGCGACGCAGACCGGCACGCGTTCGCTGACCGTCCCGATCAACGCCCGCGGCGGCATCAAGGAAGGGTCCGGCGAGGAAGGCACACTGCGCAGCCGCCGCGATCTCGCCGCCGAAGACAAGCGCAATTTCGACAAGCTGCAACGCCAAATCCGCGAGCGCATCGCGAACTCGCCCAAGCTGGCGAAGCTCGCCGATCATGTGCGCTTCGTCGCAACCCGCGACGGCATGCGCATCGACCTTGTCGACGATGCCGATTATTCGATGTTCGCGCTGGGCACGACGCAACTGGTGCCGGAGGCCGACAAGCTGATCGGCATGATCGCGGAAACGATCGCGCCGATGGCGAACCCGATCATGATTCGCGGCCACACCGACAGCCTCGCTTACGGCGACCCGACCAACATGAACAACTGGATGCTGTCGAGCGGCCGGGCAGAGGCGACGCGCAGGCGGCTGGCCGAGGGCGGCGTCGGCGGCGACCGCTTCGACCGGATCGAGGGCGTTGCCGACCGCGAGCCGATGATCGCCGACAACCCGGCCGACCCGCGCAACCGCCGCGTGGCGATCACGCTGCTCTACCGTCGCGGCACGTTCGGCGAGTGACGCGTCAGAAGAACAGCTTGCGCACGCTGATCCGGATCGTGCGGCCCAGCGGATCGATATAGCCGGGCTGATAGCTCAGCGGCACGGTGCCGTCGGGGGTCGTCACCTCTTGCCGGGCATTGAAGATGTTGTCGACGCTCAG
This sequence comes from Stakelama saccharophila, assembly GCF_032229225.1. Lineage (NCBI taxonomy): Bacteria > Pseudomonadati > Pseudomonadota > Alphaproteobacteria > Sphingomonadales > Sphingomonadaceae > Stakelama > Stakelama saccharophila. Next base: position 3,164,963 of record NZ_CP135076.1, on the reverse strand, counting down.
GCTGACGCGGGTCCCGCGCAGCCAGGAATGGTCGCGCACCAGCGATCGCTGTTCGCCCAGATTGGCGAAGATCCGCAGGTCGAAGGTGGCGAGGTCGGAAAAGCGCAGGGAATCCCCGCCCGAAACGCCGCCGTCCACCGTGGTCGCGCTTTGCCAGCTCGCCTCGGCGCGCAGACCGAGCCCGTTCTTGAAGTAACCGGCGCGCGCCTCGATCTCGTGCCGGGGCTGGCCGCCGTTGTCGCCCGTCGCCGAACCGTTCAGCAGGTCCAGCGGCGCCACGCCGTCGCGGATGAAGATCTTGTCCTCGAGATGGATGGTGTGGAAAACGCTGAAATCCAGCCGGCCGCCGCGGCGCCCGTGGCGTCCGCCGCCACCGCGCCCGCCACGCCGACCCGACCGCTGCTCGCCGCCGTCCGAACCGTTCCCGGCCTGCTGTCCGCCATCGCCGTTCTTCCGCTCGCCCTGCGCTTGTGGTGGTTGCTGCGGCGTCTCGGCCTGGAGCCGCTTGCGGAAATCGATGCCCCAGCGAAGCTGTTGCCGCCGCGATTGCTGGAAGTTCACCGGGCGGCGATCGACCTGAACCAGCATGCCCGAGGAATCGCGAACGAACCGGTCGGGAAAGGCGGCTTCAATCTCCGCGGTGGCGGACGGGAAGGACGCGATGGGATCGTCGATCCGCTCGCGGATATATTCGGTGGAGATGCGCAGGTCCTGGTCGCCTTCCAGCGGTTTCCAGTCCAGGCCGACCTTCAGCACATGGCGATTGTCGGCGCTGAGGCCGGCATTGCCGCCGGATATCGCCGTCACGTCCACCGTCTGACCGGTGACATAGTCGAAGATGCGCGTGTTGGGGGTGGAGATGACGGGATTGTTTAGCTGGCTTGCCGAAGGTGCGCCTTCTTCCTGGGTATAGCTGACGGTCATGCGGACCGGGTCGACCGGCTCCCAGTGAAAGCCGCCGCCCAGCGACGTCAGCGTGCCGAAGTCCGACAGTTCGGCGACCTGTGCATTGCCGTTGATCGACAGATTGCCGAGCGCCGACAGCACGCCGCGGCTTTCCCGCGCGATCGGCACGTCGACGTTCAACTGCGCATTGGCGCGGTCGCGACCGATCCGGCGCGACTGGAAGATGCCGCCGGTGGTCGATTCACTCTTCAGGTCGCTGGTTTCGAACTCGGTCTTCAAAGAGGTCGACACCTCGCCCGCCGGCAGCGAAAGCGGGCTGCCGTTGATCAGCGTATCGATGCTTCCCGTGCTGGAAACCGAGCGTGCGCGGTCGGTCAGCACCGGCGGGGCCAGCAGGTCGAAGGGGTTGGCACCCGGATCGCCGGCGGTGAGTGCGGCCTGCAACGCGGTCGTATCCACGCCGCGATCGGTTCGCGTCTCGGTGACGGCACGGTCATAATTGCCCGTGGCGGACCATTGCCAGCCGGAGAACTGGCCGTTGAGCGTGACGCCGCCGTGCCCGGTAAAGCTTTCCGACTTGCGATCCAGTGGATCGGCAGGACGCGCATACCGATAGAGCGTCACGTCGTTCGCGAAGGGCGAGAACGGATTGGCGGCGGGCAGGTCGAGCGCGAAGCCGGCCAGGCCCTGCAACGCCTGCGTATTTTCCTGTTCCAGCCGGATGTTGCCGGTGGCCGACATGTCGCCCAGCGGACGGGCGAGGATGGCGTTGAGGCTGTAGCGCTGGCTGGACGGCTGCAACGTGCGGTAGCGCGTGGTGTCGGTGACGTTGGTCGCGCCCGCCGTGGCGGCGAAATCGCCGAGCGACGGACGGGTGTTGCCGGCGGGAACCCCCGCCTGCGTGACCGGCTGGCCCGCTTGTGCGCTCAGGGCCGGATCGATCTCTCCGCCATCGGCGCCGACGACGTTGCCGAACAGGTCATAGGGGGAATCGGTCTCGGCGGCGACGATGTCGCGTTCGCTCTCCAGCAGTTTCGAGGTCCGCTCCGCCTCCAGGTCGATATTCAGCCGCTGGTCGCCGTCAATCGCGACATAGTCGGCTTCCGCCTCGAAATTGTTGGAGCCGCCGCCCGTCGGCACCTTTTCGTCGAGATCGGCGGTATAGGCCTTGAAATGTTCGCGCAGGACGAAGTTCACGACCCGCTGGTCGGCGCGATAGCCGTATTTCAGCGCGACCTCTTCGGGCAGGATGTCGACACGCTCGATCGCCTCGGTCGGCAGATCGCGGATTTCGGAGAAGCCGGAAATGCGTTGGCCGTTCAGCAGCACGACCGGCCGGCCCGAGCTGCGCCCTCGTCCGCTCGATGTCTGCGGCGACAGCGCGTCGAGCAATTCGGACACCGATGCCGCGCCATAGGAGCGGATGTCGCCGGCATCGAGCTGTTCTTCGGGTGGGATGTCGCCGATCACGGCGCCCCTTTCCCGGTTGGCGGTGACCACGATCTCGTCGACCGGCTCGCCACCGCCGGAAGCTGTTTCTTCTTCCGTGTCGTTTTGCGGATCGGCCTGCTGCGCGGCGATCGCCGCGGGCGCGGTAGCGAGCAGCAGGGCGGCGGCCAGACCGGGATATTTCAGCATCGAGGGAACTCCGTGGTTACGCGTCAACGGGCCGGGCGCGTTGCCGACGGGCCTTTCCTAAGTCTCGAATGTCGCAAAAGTTTCCCAATCGGGCAGCGGGGGCAAAAATTCGTGAACCGAACCTCTGGTTCCTGCATCTCTGCGACCTTTCCTCCGACCCGCGCGCACCTACCGCAGCCGCGAGCCTGCGCTTCGTGATTGCATTGCGCGACGTTGGACGCGACAAAGAGAAAAACGACCAAGATCGGGAGAAACGCCGTTGACGGGCACTCGGAACGGAAATCGCATATGACGTCGGCCGACCCGCGAGACCAATTGGGCCGCAACCTGACCTATGGTCTGCTCGACAATCTGGGCAGGGCGATCATCACCGGGGTCTATGCCGACACGCCTTTCCCCACGGAAGGCGAATTGGCGAAGCAACACGGGGTCAGCCGTTCGGTCACGCGCGAGGCGGTGAAGATGCTGACCGCCAAGGGATTGTTGAGCGCACGGCCGCGTCAGGGCACGATGGTGCAGCCGTCGGGCAACTGGAACCTGTTCGATACCGACGTGCTGCGCTGGATGCTCGATCGCAGCTTCTCGGTGGAGTTGCTGCGCGAGTTCAATCAGCTTCGAACGGCGATCGAGCCGGAAGCGGCAGCGCTGGCGGCGGCATTCGGCGATGCGCAGCAGCATGCGGCGATTTCCGCCGGACTGGCGCGTATGCAGGCTGCCGACCGGGGCGAGGACGACGTGCTCGACGCCGACATCGCTTTCCATGTCGCCGTGCTGCAGGCCTCGGGAAATCCCTTCTTCGCGCAGTTTCGCGATGTCGTATCGACGGCGCTGCGCCATTCGATCCGCTTCACCAATCGGATCAAGGGGCGTTCGGCCAGCGTGGTCGACCATGCCGCGGTGTGCGACGCCGTCCTCGCGCGCGACGCCGACGCCGCGCGGATATCGATGCGCCGCATCATCGGCGATGTCCTCGATCTGATGGAATCGGCAACGGCCCCCGAATAACCGCGCCGCCTCGATCGCGAACCGCGAATAGGAAAATCGGCGAAGTCGCGCCATCGGAAACGTCTCTCTCGATCGGAGTCATGCCAGCGACAGCCTGAGCGCCAGCGCCGCGAGCGTTACCAGCAGGATCGGCGTGGTCAGCGTGAGCCCCACGCGGAAATAATAGCCCCAGCCGATCCTGACGCCCTTCTGCCCGAGTACATGGAGCCAGAGCAGCGTGGCGAGCGAGCCGATCGGGGTGATCTTCGGCCCCAGATCGCAGCCGATGACATTGGCATAGACCATCGCCTGATGCACCGCGCCGCTCGCTCCTGTCGCGTCGATCGACAGCGCGCCGACCAGGACGGTCGGCATGTTGTTCATGATCGAAGACAGCAGGGCGGCGAGGATTCCGGTGCCGAACGCCGCGCCCCATACCCCGCCTTCCGCCGAGCGCGCCAGCAGCCCGGCGAGCGCGGTCGTCAGGCCGGCATTTTTCAGGCCATAGACGACGAGATACATGCCGAGCGAGAAGATCACGACCTGCCACGGCGCTTCGCGGACGACCTTCCGCGTGGGGATGATCCGGCCTTTGGCGGCGATGGTGATCAGCACGATCGCACCCGCCGCCGCCGTGGCGCTCACCGGCACGCCCAGCGGATCGAGGACGAAGAAGCCGATCAGCAGCAACGCCAGCACCACCCAGCCGGCGCGAAACGTGGCGCGGTCATGGATCGCCTCGGCCGGGGCGCGGAGCTGTGCGACATCGTAGCGGCGCGGAATGTCCTTGCCGAAGAAGAGCAACAGCGCGGCGAGCGTCGCGGCGGTCGCGGCGAGGTCGACCGGGACCATCACCAGCGCATAATCGCCGAAGCCGATATCGAAGAAATCGGCCGAGACGATGTTGACGAGGTTGGAGACGACCAGCGGCAGGCTGGACGTGTCGGCGATGAATCCCGCCGCCATGACGAACGCCAGCGTCGCCTTCTCATTATAGCCGAGCGCCCGCAGCATCGCGATGACGATCGGCGTCAGGATCAGCGCCGCGCCGTCATTGGCGAACAGCGCCGCGACGCCCGCGCCGAGCAGCACGACCAGCGCGAACAGCCGTCGCCCGTCGCCCCCGCCCCAGCGCGCGACGTGCAGCGCCGCCCATTCGAAGAATCCCGCGCGGTCGAGGATCAGGCTGATCAGGATCACCGCGACGAACGCAGCCGTCGCGTTCCAGATGATGTCCCACACCACCGGAACGTCGGACAGCGCGACGACACCGGTCAGAAGTGCGACCAGCGCGCCGCCCATCGCGCTCCAGCCGATGCCCAGCCCGCGCGGCTGCCAGATCACCAGCGCGATCGTGGCGACGAAGATCAGGATGGCGAGCAGCATCAGGCGATGCGCTGGCCCGATTCGCCGACGACCCGTTCGCCGTCTTCCTTCACGAAGGCGCCGCGCTGTGGCGACGGCAGGATGTCGAGCACCGTTTCCGATGGACGGCACAGCTTCACGCCGAGCGGGCTCACCACCAGCGGTCGGTTGATGAGGATCGGATGCGCCATCATCGCGTCGATCAGCGCCGCGTCCGACAGGCTTTCGTCGCCCAGGCCCAGTTCGCCATAGGGCGTGCCCTTTTCGCGCAGCAATCCGCGCGGCGCGACCCCGGCCCGCGCGATGAGCTGTTCGAGCATCGCGCGCGACGGCGGCGTCTTCAGATATTCGATGATATGCGGCGCGATCCCGGCGTTGCGGATCATTGCCAGCACGTTGCGCGAGGTGCCGCAATCGGGATTGTGATAGATGATGACATCGCTCGGCACGGCGCGTTCCTTCAACAGCAGGCGAGGTCGGCGATAAGCGGTTCGCACAGGTCGGCACTGCCGTTGCAGCAATCCCGGGCGAGGAACAGCATCAGCGCGCGCAGCCGTTCGATATCGGCTCGCTGGATCATCTGCCGGCCGCGCTTTTCGGGCGTCACCAGGCCGGCGGCGACCAGCACCGCCAGATGGCTGGAAAGGGTGCTCTGACCAAGGCCCGACGCCGCAACCAACTGGCCGGTCGACAGTCCCGCCGGCTCGGCCCGGACGAGCCGGCGAAAGGCATCGAGCCGCGTCGGGTGCGCAAGCGCGGACAGCGCCGCAAGAGCCGCATCGGTATCCATTGATCACCGAATATCGGTGGCCCGCGCCGACGGCAAGACCCATCGTGAATTTTCGATGATTCGTGCGCCGCCGCGGCCTCACGCGGTTGCGGTATCGGCAACGTCCAGGCTGCGCAGATCGCGTCCGCGCGTCTCGCGGCCGAACCAGACGACCAGCACCAGCGCCACTGCGGTCGGCGCAAGCATCAGCACAGCGGCGTTCTCCAGGTCGGGTTCGAGCGCGAGAACGCCCAGAAGCTGCGCGATCAGCGCGCCACCCTTGCTGCACGCCGCCACCCAACCGGTCGCCCGGCCGCGCACGCGCAGCGGGAAGCTTTCGGCGGTATCAGGCAGCAGCGTCGCGATCACGCCGTTGATGCCCAGGATCAGCAGCGCCACCGGCAGCACCGGGCTGCCGCCGATCCAGGCGAGCCAGAATATGCCGGCAAGGCCGAGGAGCGTCAGCGCGATCATTGCGGTCACGGTCCGCTTGGTGCTCCAGCGGCTATAGAGCGCGGCGGCGACGAACACCATCGGCAGCGCGATCAGCGCCGACTTGGCGAGCAGCGCGCTCGCGATCTCGACGCTGTAGCCGCGCGCGACCAGGTCGGCCGGAAGCCACAGGATCAGCCCGAAATTGATCAGTCCCCAGGCGAGCGCGGTCAGGCTGAGCGCGGCCAGCTTGCCGGTCATCGACCTGGGCATCGGTGCGGCCGGTGCGGCGCTCGGGACCGTGTCGCGCTTCACCTCGGCATGCGCACCGAAGGCCTGCATGATGCGCTGCGCCTCGCGCCGCCGGCCGCGGGCGATCAGATAGGCGGGCGATTCGGGGAACAGCGCAGCAGCGCATAGGTGACGGGCAGCATCCCGCCCGCGGCCAGGCCCATCAGGAAACACATGAAGATGTGCCAGCCGAGCGAGGGCATCGCGCCGCAGATCGAGGTGCCGACGAACATCACCGCCGACAGGAGAATCGATGCCTTGCGGCCGTAGAGATCGGCGATCGCGCCCCACAGGACCGATCCGGTCACCGTTCCCGCGATGGCGGAGAAGGGCACCAGCGCCGCATGGGCGGAGGTCACGCCATATTCGGCCTCCATGCCGGCATGGTTAACCCCCGCGTCGCCGGCTTCATTACGTCGATGGTCAGCGCGACGACGAGCACCATCATAAGCCGCCAATGCGCGGGGCCGAGGGCTGCATCCTCCGGCGCGGCGACGGTAATCGCATGCGTATCGTGCGCGACCGCCGCCTTGGCGGGAAGCAGATCTCGCGCAACCATCTCACAAAGGTTGTGCATGGCCTGGCCAGGGCCGGCTTTGTCGACAGCGTTCGCGGGCGTGCGGGCGGCATCCGGCTGGCCCGCCCGGCCGACGAGATCAGGCTGGGCGAGGTGTTGCGGATGACCGAGGAGGGTTTCGACCTGGTCGACTGCGCCAATTGCGTCATCGCCCCCGCCTGCGGTTTGACCGCGGTGGTGAATGAGGCGCTGCGCGCCTTTTTGGCGGTATTCGACAGCTATTCGCTGGGCGACATATTGGGCAGGCGCGACCAGTTGCTGGCCGTTCTGGACGCGCAGCGGCGGGTTCCGGACCTGGAGACGGCCTGAACCGATGGAACAGATCGTCGAACGCATTGCGGTAACAGGCGACGATCTCACGCCGCTGCAAGTCCTGCGCTACCGTTTCCTTCGGGCAGAGGAGACCGATGCCGGAAAGCGGGTTCGCATCGGTGCCGAACGGCTTGCGCTGAGCAGCGGTGAGGCCGTTCGGCCGCTGAACGGTTCGGAATTCCTCGTCATTTCCACCGGCCTGGTGCGCCGTTGAATACGCGGCGAAGCGCGACAGCGCTGACCGCTACCGCCGGGTTCGGGAGGGGAACAGACATGCCGTCCGCCTTCACAGGGTTGGGAAGCTACCGGGCGTGCGCTGCATCCCGTGCGATCGGGGGAGCGCCGCGCTGACAGATGGTGTAGCACCGGACCCTTGCCTGAAGGCGTCCTGCGATCGGCCGTCTTACGGCTTTGACTGGTAATAGCCCGGGGGATCGCTGGCAGGGAAGGATTCGTCCGAGGCCTCGTCCACCTTGTCCCAGTCGCGACGCGGCGCATCGCGCATGCTTTCTGCGCCGGCCGGCCGCACATCCGAATCGCTGTCGACGGGCGCCTCGCGTTCTCCGTTCTGCTTCTGCTTCTGCTTCCATTCCGTTTCACGAGCCTGCTTCGCCGTCGTGTCGCTGTTGGGCGCGTTCTCGATGCTCATAGGAATCTCCGCTCGCCGAACCCGGTTCTTCGGCCTCGGCCTTGACGAGGAGACGACTCCCGCCGCCCTTGGTTCCACCGCAAACGCCGCCGCGGCAATGACCAACAAATGCGGGCGGCAATTGTGTGCGGGTTCCCGCCGCCGGATCGGGAAGCCGATGGGCGCATACAGGCCGGCGGAAGAGTTCGGGGATCGTGCGCGGGCCGGCAGCTATCGGGGTCGAAAAGCTCGCCGCGCTGGCAGATCAGGAACAATAACCGCGCCGCTGCTTTGATAACGCTTGGATATGGTATCAGGAGAGAAGATCATGCGCGTATTTGCGTCCCTTGCCGTGCTCGCCCCGGTGCTCGCTTTGGCGGCATGTTCCTCTGACCCGAATGGCGCGCCGGACAACAACGCCGCAATGTCCGGTATGTCCCGCGATTCGCTGATGGGGAACGACGCCTTTGGCGGTGACATGATGGCGAACGAGCCGATGATGAACGGTGCCGCGCCAATGCCGACCGACGCCACCGCCTTCGTCAAGGCTGCCGGCGCCAGCGACCTGTACGAGATCCAGTCGGCCAAGCTGGCGCTGCAAAAGACCGAGGACGATGATATTCGCGAGTTCGCGAACATGATGGTGACCGACCATACGAAGACCACCGACGCTGTGAAAGCCGCCGCCAACAAGGCCGGCATGACGCCGCCGCCGCCCGCGCTGACCGCCGATCAGCAGCAGATGATCGCGCAGCTCAAGCCGCTGACGGGAGACGAGTTCGACAAGGCGTATCTCGCGCAGCAGACGCCGGCGCACCAGAAGGCTTTGACCATGCTGCGGAACTACGCCCAGAATGGCGACACGCCCGAACTCAAGGACGCCGCGCAACAGGCGGTGCCGATCGTGCAGAAGCATATCGACCGCCTGCAGGATCTGTCCAACCGATCGTGATCGGGGGCGACAGCGCCCCCGATCTCTCGCCCGCGCCGGGTTCCGGCCGGGCGACCAGGTCGTTCGCGTCGCGTTGGATCAGCAACCCGCCGCCGCGTCTCTCCACCTTCCGGCCTCGTGATCGGCTATCCGGCGGTTTCCATCGCGCGGCCGCGGCGTGCGTCACACGGCAGCTTGCCCGGCGGCTATGAGCGGGCAGAGATGATCGACGCGCTGACGGGCGAATCGGCAAAGCAGTCCGCGGCCGCGATCCATCTGTCACCGGGCGCCAGGATGGCGGTATCGGCCCACCATGCGGGCTCCGGCGTGCAGTTGTCCGTGTCGGCCAGGGCCGGCGCAAGGCGGATCGCGACCGCGGCGAACAAGACGCGGTCCCCGTGACGGCAAGTCCAGGCGAGAATGTGGTCCTTGCGCTCGCCCTTTACGGAAGTCCGCTTGATTGGTCCGCCGTTGAACAGCATCGGGCAGTCGCGGCGCAGCGCCAGCAGTGTCCGGATCAGCGCCAGCTTGCGCGCGCCGGGCGCGTTCGAATCTCCGTCGAGAACGGCGCGGCGCAAGTCGAAGTCCACCGGTCGGCGGTTGTCCGGATCGACGAGGCTGAGGTCGAGGAGCTCGGCGCCCTGGTAACAATCGGGAACTCCCGGCAGCAGGTAGCGCAGCCCTGTCTGGGCGAGACTGTTCGCCATCGCCGGGGCGTGAATACGGCGAAGGAACGCGTCCAGGCTGGAAAGAAACCCGCCCGAACATTGTGGATCGAGGAGGCTGCGGACGAAGGTCGTGCAGCGAGCCTCATATGCTTCGTCGGGGGCGGCCCAGGATGAACGGCGCTTGGCCTCGCGCAGCGCCTTCACCTGCCAGCCGACGACACGCTCGGCAAAGTCCGCAAGAACTTCGGCGTTGCGTTCCGACGGACCGGGCGGGAACGCTCCCAGCAGCGTTTGATAGAGCATGTAGCGGTCGGCCGGATGGATGCCGCTGTCCGCGCCGTGAGCGAGTGAATCCCAGTCGGCGACGGCGCAGCGCCAGGCTTCGGGCATGGCACTGAGCACCGCGAACCGCGCGCGCGTGTCTTCGCCGCGTTTGTGATCGTGGGTGGCGGTGGCAAGCATGGCATTGGCGTGCTGCTCCGCCCGCCGCGCGACCGTGCGCAGGAAATCATCGGGTGAAAGTGCGAACCGGCCCGGATCGCCGCCGACGTCGTTGAGCGACAGCAACCGGCCGTAGCGGTAGAAGGCGGTATCCTCGACCGCCTTCGCCGCGATCGGCGCCGCCAATTGCTGGAAGCGTCGTACCGCCTCTGCGGCGAGCGCCGGATCGCCGGGACCTTCGCCCGCGAGCCAGTCGAGCAGCCTGTCCAGTACGCCGCGTTCGCCGGGCGCGCTATAGGGCGCGGCGCGTTCGCGGACCCGGTTGCGCACGGAGCCGTCGCCCGGCGGAGCGCCAGTTCCGGTTCCATAGGTGCGATAGACGGGAAAAGCCCACAGCGCGCGTTCGATCGCGCGCCGCAGCATATGGGGTGTGAGCGCGTGCGTTTCGCCGTTCGAGCGGGCAAGCGCTACAAAGGCCTCGACACAGCCATCGAGCTGGCCAGCGAACGCCCAGGACAGCATCTCGCGGCGCGCGGTGCGTTCGACCGCCGCGAAAGTGTCGGCGTCGCGCGCCATTTCGTCCCATAAGCGGGTGAGCGGCGGTTCGCCGGCGGGCTCGTTCAGAAGTGCCGTCACATCCGCCATGAAATCGTAGCCGCTGGTGCCGTCGACCGGCCAGTCCGGCGGCAGCATCTCCCCCGGCGCGAGGATCTTCTCCACGACGATATAAGCGTGCCCGCGCGCGGCATCGGTACGTTCCCCGGTCGCGGCGAACCGCTCGCGCAGGCGGCGGCAATAGCCCGCGGGATCGGTGAGGCCGTCGATATGGTCGACCCGGACGCCGTCGATCAGGCCTTCTTCGTACAACCGGAAATAGAGCGCGTGCGTGGCCTCGAACACGCGCTCGTCTTCGGCGCGCAGCCCGGCCAGGTCGTTGATCGTGAAGAAGCGGCGCCAGTTGAGTTCGTCATTGGCGACACGCCACCAGACGAGGCGATAATGCTGCCGATCGAGCAGTGCCGCGATCTCGGCGTGGCTCTCCACGGCGCTCGCGATGGCGTGATCCGCCGGCCGGATCGGCACGCGATGCTCGCCATAGACGCTCAGCACCGGCTCGGCGCCGCTCGCATCGACCCCGATCTCGCCCGCCGCGATCACCTCGTCCAGCGGCGCACCGAGGATCGGCAGCATGACCTTGTGCCGCCAGTCGATGTCGAAGAAATCGGCATAGGCGCTGGCGCGGCCATGGCGCAGCACGTCGTTCCACCACGGGTTGTCACCGCCGGCGACGCCCATGTGATTCGGCACGATGTCGACGATGACGCCCATGCCGTGCGACCGCAGCGCCGCCACCAGCGAGCGGAACCCCGCTTCGCCGCCGATCTCCGGATTGATGCGCGTGGGATCGGCGACATCGTAGCCGTGCATCGAACCCCGGCGCGCGGTGGTGATCGGCGAGGCATAGAGATGGCTGATGCCGAGGTTGTGGAGATAGGGGATCAGCGCCTCGGCATCGGCGAAGGTGAAGCCCTTGTGAAATTGCAGGCGATAGGTTGCACGCGGGATCATGTTCGGCGCTCCGCATCCAGTCGCGCAAGCCGGGCCGCGACATCCGGGCGGGCGAGTATCGTATCGACGGCTTCGGGCATCCGGCGGCGCCAGTTGGGATGCTGGTCTGTCGTGCCGGGCAGGTTGGGCTGCTCGACGAGCGCGGCGACATCCTCCATCGGCACGATCGCCAGCGTGGCGGGGGTCGCGCCGACGAAGGCCAGGGCTGCATCCGCGACGGCCACGCCCCGCTCGGGCGCGGGGGCAGGGCCGTCCGCGGTCCCCGCGCGGGTGAAGGCCTGCCACAATTGCCCGCGATCATCCTGCCGTTGCCGCCGGTCCTCTGCGACCTCGGCCGCGGGCTTGCCGAGCCGCTCGCGCCAGTCGATGTCGCGCCCGCGCCACCAGCCGACGACGGTCGGCGTGTCATGCGTGCCGGTCATCGCCGCGGCATCGGGCTCCCAGTCCCTGGGGGAACGATAGCGCCCGGCATCGTCGCGCTCGAACCACAGCACCCGCATGCCCATGAGGCCGCGCGATGCCAGCTTCGGCCGCAATCCCTCCGGCACGGTGCCGAGATCCTCCCCGATCACGATGGCGCGGGACCGGTGCGATTCCAGCGCGATCAGTCGAAGCAGATCGTCGAGCGGATAGGTCAGATAGGCACCCTCGACCGAACGGGAGCCATGCGGGATGACCCACAGCCTTCGCAGGCCGAGGACATGATCGATGCGCAACCCGCCGGTATTGCGGGTCGCCGCCCGGACCGTCTCGATGAAGCCGGCGAAACCCGTGCTTCGCAGCGCGTCGGGAGCGAAGCCTGTGATGCCCCAATCCTGTCCCTCCGGGCCCAGCGGATCGGGCGGCGCGCCGATCGACAAGCCGGTCAGGAGATCGCCCCGGTGGCTCCAGGCATGGCTGCCGCCGCCATCCATTCCGACCGCAAGGTCCGCGATCAGGCCGACGGCCATGCCGGCGTCGCGCGCCTGCGACTGCGCGGCGCCGAGGCTGGTATCGGCGAGCCACTGCGCAAAGATATAGAAATCGATTTCAGCACGATGCGCGCGTGCGAACGCGTCGACCGCAACGCTGTCGGGGTCGTGATAGGCGGCGGGCCAGTCCTGCCAGCCGCGCGCACCATCGGCGGCGAAGAAATGGGCATGAAGCGCATCGAAGGTTGCGTGGCGTTCCAGATCGCGGCCGCGCTGCACGCGATAGGCGGCGACCGCGCTCGCAACCGTCTCGTCGCGTGCCGCAAAGGCGTGGCGCAAGGCGGCGAGGCGTGCCGGCATCGCCGCGTGCCAGTCGATCAGATCGCCGGTCTGCGCCTCCGCGACCGGTCCGCCGGCCAGCAGGGGATCGCCGAACAGAATGTTGTGGAACAGGCGGCTTGAAGGGGCATAGGGACTGAAGCGGCTGGCGTCGGCGGGAAAAAGAGCGTGGGTCGGGCTGATCGCCACCGCGTCGGCACCTTTCCCTGCAAAGGCGCGGGCGGCGCTGGCGAGGGTGGCGAAGTCACCGAAATCCGTCGCACGCTCGGCGCGCAACGCGGGCACCTGCACCGCCGGTCCCCAGAGGCGCCTGCCCGGCGCCAGATCGGCGGTTCCGAGACAACGATCCGGGGCGACGGCGAGGGTGATCGTGCGCTCGCCCAGATGCAGGCGGTGATAGCCCGCCGCGGCTATCGGCGGGATGCGAAGACCCTCGGCCGTGCGTTCGACCGGAACCCGGTGGACGGTCCCGTCCTCCTGTTCCAGCGCGGCCGAATCCTCTCCGGCAAGCCCCGGTATGAGGATCGCCCGGCCCCCGTCGGCAGCGACCAGCGGCGGTGGATTCCGCGCCAGGCGGGATTCGATGCTGGATTCGACGGCCGCATCGCTGTCCGCCGGATGCCCCAGCGCGGTCAGCACCCGGCGCAGCGCTTCGTCCGACACATGCTGCGGCTGACCGGTCGCATCCTGCCACCCGATCTGAACGCCGACGGCAGCGGCGAGGCGGTGGAGCGCGCTCATGTCTCCAGCCATGCCGCAAAGCTCGCCGGCGCGCCGGGGTGCCTCAGCGTGAACAGCGTCTCACCCCGCGACGCCGGGAAGGAAACGGGGGTGTCGCCCAGATTGACCGCAAGCCCGAGCACGGCCCCGTCGGCCATGTGCCAGCGCGCCGCCACCGCGCCGTCGCCCAGCAGGTCGGCGGCCTTCCCGCGCGCCCCGTCGAGCCGCGGCATGATCGCGCGCCGCCGTATCGCGATGAGATCGCGATAGAGCCTGCGCCAATCCGCCGCATCCGGGCCGGGTTTCGGCCGCGAGGCCGCGAACGTCGCTTCGGCATTCGGGTCGGGGATGCGGGCGCGGGCTTGCTCGTCGGCGAAGGCGGCAAAAGGAGCGAATTCGCGCCGCCGGCCCTCGCATACCGTATCGGCGAGCGCATCGTGAAAGTCGGTGAAGAACAAGAAGGGCGAGCGGCTTCCCAGCGCATCGCCGGTAAAGATCAGCGGAATCTGCGGGCTCAGCAACAGCAACGCCGTCGCCGCGCGCAGCCGGTCGGGATCGGCAAGCACCGTCAGACGCTCGCCAAATGCCCGGTTGCCGATCTGGTCGTGGTTCTGGAGGAAGGAAACGAAGGCGGTCGGGGAGAGGTGTCCACTCGGTTTGCCGCGGCGGGCGCCATCGCGGTTCGCCGACGGGTCGCCCTGATATACGAAGCCCTCGGCAAGACAGCGGGCAAGTTTTTCGGTCGGGCGGTCGGCGAAATCGGCATAATAGCCCTCGCGCTCGCCGGTCAGAAGGACATGAAGCGTGTTGTGGAAATCGTCGTTCCACTGCGCATCGAAGCGACCGGGGGCCAGGCGGTCGGCATCGTTGCGTTCGTTCTCCAGGATCAGGTGAACGTGCCTGCCCGTTGTCGCTTCGCGCAGTTCATCCGCCATGGCATCGAGAAAGCCGTTGTCCGCGATCGCATGCACGGCGTCGAAGCGCAGCCCGTCGAGCCGATATTCCTCCAGCCACATCCGCGCATTGTCGATGAAGAAGCGGCGCACCGGCTCGGCATCGAAATCGATCGCCGCGCCCCAGGGCGTATGCGCATCCGGATTGAAGAACGCGCTTGCATAGGCGCCGAGATAATTCCCGTCGGGTCCGAAATGGTTATAGACGACGTCCAACAGCACCATCAGCCCCAGCCCGTGGGCCCGATCGATCAGCGCCTTGAGTTCCTCGGGCGTGCCATAGGCTTCGGCAGGCGCATATGGCAGCACACCGTCATAGCCCCAGTTGCGCGTACCGGAGAAGGCGGCGATGGGCATCAGTTCGATCGCGGTGATGCCGAGTTCGGCAATGCCCGGCAGTTGTTCTGCAAGCCCGGCAAAGCCGCCCGCAAGCCCGACATGAACCTCCTCGATCACCGCCTCGCGCCAGGGGCGGCCCTGCCAGTCATCATGCTGCCAGACATAACGGTCGGGAGCGGGAAGCACGCTCCAGCCATGGACGCCGCCAGCCTGCCCGCGCGAGGCCGGATCGGGCACCTGCAGGTCGCCCAGATCGAAGCGGTAGCGTGTGCCAGGTGCGGCTTCCGCGTCGCAGACGAACCACCCCGCTTCGTCGCGCGTCATCGCCAGGGATCCGCCGTCCGCCAGCTTCAGCGCCACCGCCGATCGGTCCGGCGCCCACAGGTGGAAGCGGACCCGGCCGTCGGCACGGCGTTCCGGCCCCCAGCGTCTCATTCCTCACCGGCCCCGGTGATCCAGCAGACGAGCACCGCGGCATATGCCTGCACCTCATATTCATGCCCGATGGCGAACGGCTCGCGGTCGGGTTCGGCGCTGTCGACAAGAACCGTGCGCGGCACGTCGGGCGCGGGAGGAAGATGGAAGCACAACGCCTCGTCCGAAGCGTTGAGCAGCAGCGTCAGCGCCTCCACACGGCCGTCGTCGCAGCGGACCGCGCGCCGCATCGCGAGTGCGCGACCTTCGGGGTTGTTCCAGTCGTCCACGGAAAACTGCTCCCCGCGTTCGTCGAACCATTCGATGTCGTTGACGCCGTGTCCGGGCGAATCCTGCCCGTAAAGGAAGATGGGTGCGCGCAGCATCTGGAACCGCTTGCGCAACTCGATGACCCGCCGGGTAAAGGCGAACAGCGCGCCGCCGCGTTCGGTCTCGCGGTTGCTCCAGTCGATCCAACTGATCTCGTTGTCCTGGCAATAAGCGTTGTTGTTGCCGCCCTGGCTGTGCCCGAATTCGTCGCCGGCGAGCAGCATCGGCGTGCCGAGCGAGGAGAAAAGCGTGACCAGCATCGAACGGCGCACCCGATCGCGAATTGCCAGGATGTTCTCGTCTTCGGTCGGCCCCTCGACACCCCAGTTGCGGGAAAAGTTTTCGCCGTGGCCGTCCGCATTGCCTTCGCCATTGGCCTCGTTGTGACGCTCTTCGTAGGATACGAGGTCGCCCAGCGGAAATCCGTCATGGCTGGCGAGATAATTGACGCTGGCCCAGGGGCGCCGCGCGCGCCGGTCGAACAGATCGCCCGAACCGGACAGCCGCGCCGCCAGCTCGCCGCGCTGCGAGGCGTCGCCGCGCCAATACCGGCGCGCGGTGTCGCGATACTTGTCGTTCCATTCGGCAAAGCCGGGGGGAAAGCCGCCCAGCGCATAGCCGCCCGGCCCGATGTCCCACGGTTCGGTAATGAGCTTGAGCCGGCCGAGCACCGGATCCTGGCGCAGCACATCGAAAAAGCCGGCGCCGGGGTCGAAACCGTGGTCGGTCCGGCCAAGCGTGAGCCCGAGATCGAAGCGGAAGCCGTCGACGCCGAACGATGTCGCCCAGTAGCGCAGCGAATCCGCCACCATCTGGATTACCCGCGCCTTGGACAGGTTCAAGGTGTTGCCGGTGCCGGTATCGTTGACGCAGTAGCGCCAGTTATCCTGCTGCAGCCGGTAATAGGTGGCGTTGTCGAGGCCGCGCCACGAAAGCGTCGGGCCGAGTTCGCTGCCTTCGCAGGTATGGTTGTAAACGACATCGAGAATCACCTCGATACCGGCAGCGTGGAGGAGGCGCACCGCCATGCGCAGATCGTTGGCGTCGCCCCCGCCCATGTACCGCTGCTCCGGCGCGAAATAGCCCAGGGTGGAATAGCCCCAATAGTTGCGAAGCCCCTTTTCCTCCAGGAAGCGATCCTGCGCGAAGGCGTGGATCGGCATCAACTCGATCGCGGTGATGCCGAGCCGTTTGAGATGGTCGATGACGCGCGGATGGGCGAGGCCGGTGAAGGTGCCGCGGGATCCCGGCTCCACGTCCTTCATCAGCTTGGTGAGGCCACGTACATGCGCTTCGTAGATCACCGTCTCCGACCAGGGCGTGTTGGGGCGGACGTCGCCGGACCAGTCGAAATTGTCGATCGTCACCACCGCCTTGGGCATGGAAGGCGCGCTGTCGCGGCGGTCGAAGCTGAGATCCTTGCGCGGAGAGCGCACGCGGTAGCCGTGCATCGCGTCGGTCCATCGCAATTGTCCCGCAATCTGCCGGGCATACGGATCGAGCAGAAGCTTGTTGGGATTGAAGCGGTGCCCCTCTTCCGGTGCGTAGCGGCCGTGCGCGCGGTAGCCGTAAAGCAGCCCCGGCCGCGCGTCGGGCAGATACCCGTGCCAGACCTCGTCGGTCCATTCGGGCAGATCGAAGCGGGCGATCTCTCGCCGGCCGGTGCGCTCGAACAGGCACAATTCGATCCTTTCGGCATTGGCCGAGAAGACTGCGAAATTCACGCCGAGGCCGTCGAAGGTGGCGCCGAGCGGATAGGGGGAGCCGGGCGAGAGCCGGTCGGGCAGTGGCGTCAAGCGAGCACCTCGTCGTGGCAGAGGAAGATGGCGGCAAGCGGCGGCAGCGTGACGCTTGCCGAGGCGGGCTGGCCGTGCAGCGGTTCGTCGGCGGCTTCCACGGCACCGCCATTGCCGAAGTTGGAGCCGCCATAGAGGTCGGCATCGCTGTTGAAGATCTCCACCCAGCGTCCGCCGCGCGGCATGCCGGTACGATATCCCGTTCGCGGCTCCGGCGTGAGATTGAGCAGCACCACCACGGGCACGTCGTCGTCATCGCCGAAGCGGGCGAAGGTGAAGACGGAGTTATCGGCGTCGTCGCCGACGATCCAGGTGAAACCGCCGGGATCGGTGTCGCGCCGGTGCAGGGCCGGCTGCTCGGCATAAAGACGGTTCAGGTCGCGCACCAGGCGCTGGATGCCGGCATGGCGGGGATCGTCCAGCAGGTCCCAGGGCAGGGGGGCGTCGTGGTTCCATTCGGTTTCCTGGCCGAGTTCGCACCCCATGAACAACAGCTTCTTGCCCGGATGCGTCCACATGAAGGAGAGATAGGCGCGCAGGTTCGCGCGCTTGCGCCACTCGTCGCCCGGCATCTTGCCGACCAGCGATCCCTTGCCGTGCACTACCTCGTCATGGCTGATCGGCAGCACGAACCGCTCCGAATAGGCATAGACCAGACTGAAGGTGAATGCGTCGTGGTGCCAGCGCCGGTGGACGGGGTCGTGCTCGATATATTGGAGCGTGTCGTGCATCCAGCCCATGTTCCACTTATAGTCGAAGCCCAGCCCGCCATCGGTGACGGGCGCCGTCACGCCGGGCCAGGCGGTCGATTCCTCGGCTATGGTGATCGCGCCGGGGCAGCGTTCGGCGACGACGGCGTTCATGTGCCGGAGGAAGGACACGGACTCCAGATTCTCGCGCCCGCCATGGACGTTCGGCACCCATTCGCCGGCATTGCGGCTATAGTCGCGGTACAGCATCGAGGCGACGGCATCGACACGCAGACCGTCGATGTGAAAGGTCTCCAGCCACCACAGCGCCGAGGCCAGCAGGAATCCCGAAACCTCGCGCCGGCCGAGATTGTAGATCAGCGTATTCCAGTCCTGATGGAAACCCTCGCGCGGGTCGGCATGCTCGTAGAGATGCGTGCCGTCGAAGTGCGCGAGACCGTGCGGGTCGGTCGGAAAGTGCGCCGGCACCCAATCGAGGATGACGCCGATACCCGAACGATGAGCGGCATCCACGAAGCGCGCGAAATCCTCCGGGCTGCCGAACCGGGCCGAAGGGGCGAATTGCGACAGCGGCTGGTATCCCCAGGAGCCGCCGAAGGGGTGTTCCATGATCGGCAGCAACTCGACGTGCGTGAAGCCCATGTCCGCGACATAGGGGATCAGCCGGTCGGCGAGGCCGGCCCAGTCCAGCGCTTCCCGCTGTTCGCCCGGTGCCGCCATCCACGAGCCGGCATGGACCTCGTATATGGAAATCGGCGCATCGCCGGCATGGCGCTGCGCGCGTTCCGCCATCCAGTCCTCGTCGTTCCAGCGATACTCGGGTGGATCGGCGACGACCGAGGCGGTCGCGGGCGGTGCCTCGGTCTGGCGGGCGACAGGGTCCGCCTTCTGCACGATCCCGCCATCGGCGCCGGCGACCTCGAATTTATAGCGCTCGCCGGTGCCGAGGCGCGGAACGAACAGTTCCCATATGCCGGCGCCGTGGCGCAGCCGCATCGGGTGGCGGCGGCCGTCCCAGCCGTTGAAGTCGCCCACCACGGAAACGCGACGGGCATTGGGTGCCCAGACGGCGAATGCGACCCCCGGTACGCCGTCCATGACGCGCCGATTGGCGCCGAAGATCCGCGCCAGATCGAAGTGCCTCCCCTCGGCGAAGAGGTGGAGGTCGAGATCACCTAGGATCACGCCGAAGCAATAGGGGTCTTCGGTCTCGTGGACGACGCCGTCCGGCCATACGACGCGGAAACGATAGCTGTCGCGCGCGCCGAGCGTGCCGACGAACACGCCGGGTGCGACTTCGTCCATGGCGGCGGGCTCGCTGTCGTCGCCGGCGATCAGCATGACGCTTTCCGCGCCGGGCTGAAAGGTGCGCACGGTGCGCTCCGCGCCCTCGCCGTGCGGCCCGAGCAGTGCGAACGGGTCCTCCAGCCGGCCCTCGAGCAGTGCCGCGGCCGCGCCGGCGAGCAGGGTGTCGTTGGCGGTCATGGCAGTTCCTTGTGGATCAGTCTTGCTGCGATGCGGGCGAGGCTGGCGGTCGGCACGCCGATCCAGCCCGGACGGTTGGCGGCTTCATAGCTCACTTCGTATGCCGCCTTTTCGAGCAGGAAGAGGTCCAGCAGCGGATCGGCCGCGGCCTCATCGCCGAAATAGCCGGCGTGGAAAGCGGCGATCGTGCGCTCGCGGAACTGTGCGATCGCCCGTGCGGCTTCGTCCTCCCACGGCTCGGCGGCGGCGGGCAGATCGCGTGCGGCGACGGCGGCGGCGTAGTCGAACGAGCGCAGCATGCCCGCGACGTCGCGAAGCGGCAGGTCCTTGCCCCGGCGCTCGGCGAGCGGGCGCGTCGGTTCGCCCTCGAAATCGATGAACACGGCATCGTTGCCGGCGACCAGTATCTGGCCCAGATGGAGGTCGCCGTGGATTCGCGTGCGTGCCCGCCCCGCCGCGCGCGCCGCCAGATCCGCGATGGACCGCACGGTCGCATCGCGCTGCCCGGTGAGGAAGTCCGCGGCGCCAGCCTCTTTCCCGGTGAACTGCACGTCGCTGTCCAGCCGCGTGAGCGCGGCGTCGAACTGCGCCGTGACCCGTTCGCCCAGGCGCCGGGCCTCGTCCGCGCTCATCGTTTCGGGGGCGAAGGCCGGATCATCGGTGTCGCGCGCGAGCGCGGCGTGCATCTCGGCCAGCCGGCGACCGGCGTTGCGGGCGAAATCCTGGGCATCGGCCGAACCGCTCGCACTGTCGGTTGCGGCGCGCTCCAGCGCCCGCAGCGTCCATTGCCAGCCGTCGCCCTGATTGTACACGAACCGCTGCGCGAGCATCATCAACGTCTCTTCGCCGTCTTCGACGCGGCTGGCGGTGCCCAGCATCGGCGGTACGTTCTCGAAACCGCCGGCGGCGAGGTAGCGGACCATCTCAACCTCCGGGTGCATGCCCGGCGCGACCTTGCGCAGCAGCTTGAGTACCGCCCTGGCACCGATGATCATCGTGCTGTTCGATTGCTCGGCGGCGATCCATTCGGGCTCGTCCGCGGGATCGAGGTCGAAGCCGTCGAAGGCGGTGAAGCGCAGTTCGCCCTCGCCGCTCGGCAAGCGCGCGCCGTCGCGCATCGCCGCGACCACCGCCGAGGCGAACGTCGCCAGCGCAAAGCCGTCGGTCAGCAGGCCGACATGACGACCGCGCCGCACCCGCGCGATCGCGAGGTTGGAGGCGAAACGGCCATGCTGTTCCCCCTCCCAGGCAATGCCGAAGGGGAGCAGATAGGTCGTCTCGCGGTGGTCGGTCCCGACCGCGATTTCGCCGAGCAGCAGGTCCTGTGCCCCGGGGAGCGGCGTCGCGCGCACGAGCCGGGTCCGCGCAACCGTTTCGTCCTTGGCGCCGAACCAGCGGCGCTGTGCGATATAGTCCGGCAGCACGTCGCCTTCGAGCACACCGCGATTGGCGCCCAACGTGATATCGGCAAGGTCCGGGCGCAGCACGAAGGTATGGCGCTCGACCGCCTCGCCGGGCGCCGCACTTGCCCAGTCGGGCGCCTCGGCATCCTCGGACAGCGCGAACCACGAAAAGCCGTAGGGCGGCAGCGTTAGCAAATAAGGGAGCTGGCCAATCCGCGGAAAGGCGCCTTCGCCCGAAAGCTCGATCGGCGTGCGGCCGGCGAATTCGTGCAGGTCGAGTTCGACCGCCTGCGCGGTACGCGCGAGATTGGCGACGCACAGAATCGTCTCGCCGCCCTGTTCGCGGAAAAAGGCGAGCACCTTGCGATTGGCCGGGCGCAGGAAGCGCTGCGTGCCGCGGCCGAACGCGCGGTGCTGACCGCGCACCGCGAGCATGCGCTTCAGCCAGTTGAGCAGCGAATGGCGGTCACGCTCCTGCGCCTCGACATTGACCGCCTGATAGCCATAGACCGGGTCCATGATCGGCGGCAGCGCCAGAGCCGCGGGGTCGGCGCGGGAGAAGCCGCCATTGCGATCGACCGACCATTGCATCGGCGTGCGCACCCCGTCCCGGTCGCCGAGGAAGACATTGTCGCCCATACCGATCTCGTCGCCATAATAGAGGACCGGCGTGCCCGGCATGGTGAGCAGCAGGGCGTGCATCAGCTCGATCCGCCGGCGGTCGCGCTCCATCAGCGGCGCAAGGCGTCGGCGGATGCCCAGATTGATGCGCGCGCGCGCATCGGCGGCGTAGGTGTTCCACAGATAATCGCGCTCGGCATCGGTCACCATTTCGAGCGTCAGCTCGTCATGGTTGCGCAGGAAGATCGCCCATTGCGCGTGCTCGGGAATGTCGGGCGTCTGGCGCATGATGTCGGTGATCGGGAAGCGGTCCTCCTGCGCCACCGCCATGTACATGCGCGGCATCAGCGGAAAGTGGAACGCCATGTGGCATTCGTCGTCGTCGCCGAAATAGGCCTGCGTGTCCTCGGGCCACATATTGGCCTCGGCAAGCAGCATGCGGTCGGGATAATGGCGGTCGAGATCGGCCCTGATCTTCTTCAGCACCGCATGCGTCTCGGGCAGGTTCTCGTTCGAGGTGCCGTCGCGCTCGATCAGATAGGGAATGGCGTCGAGCCGGAGGCCGTCGATTCCCGCATCGAGCCAGAAATGCATCACCGACAGCACTTCGGCGAGCACCCTGGGATTGTCGAAATTGAGATCCGGCTGGTGCGAATAGAAGCGGTGCCAGAAGAAGGCTCGGGCCTCTTCGTCCCACGTCCAGTTCGATTTCTCCGTGTCGAGAAAGATGATCCGCGTGCCCGAATAGAGCTGGTCGGTGTCGGACCAGACATAGAAATCGCGCTCGGGGCTGCCGGGCGGTGCGCGGCGTGCCGCCTGGAACCAGGGATGCTGGTCCGACGTGTGGTTGATGACCAGTTCGGTGATGACGCGGATGCCCCGGACATGGGCCGCGTCGATGAAGGCGCGCGCTTCCTCCATCGTGCCGTAATCGGGGCTGACGTCGCGATATTCGGCGATGTCGTATCCGTCGTCGCGGCGCGGGCTGGGATAGAAGGGCAGCAGCCAGATCGCCGTGACGCCCAGATCGGCGATATAATCGAGCTTCTGCATCAGCCCGGCAAAGTCGCCGATCCCGTCGTCGTTCGCGTCGAAGAACGACTTGAGGTGAAGCTGATAGATGACCGCGTCCTTGTACCACAGCGGGTCGTCCGCCGCCGCCACGGTCGCGCTCACCGACTGCGGCGCGGTCACGACGCGCGCTCCGGGACGATCCGCCAGAGGCGGAAGGGCTCGTCGGGCGCGATGCGGATATGCTGGACCTTGCCGTGCCAGGTGAAGCGGTAGCCGGCGGCGAGATCCTCGACCGCGACGCTGCCGTCGTCGGCCAGCCCGAACTCCCAGAGCGGCACCTCGAAATCGCATTCATGGGGGCGGTGCGGATCGAGATTGACCATCACCATGATGATCGACCGCCGGTCGGCTGCGGGCTTTCCGTACCAGATGATATTGTCATCATACGCCTGGTAGAAGCGCGTATTGAGGTGCGTCTGAAGCGCCGGCCAGGTGCGGCGCAGGCGATTGAGCAGCGTGATGTCGGCGATGATGTTGCCCGGAGCTTCGTAATCGCGCGGGCGGATCTCGTACTTCTCGCTGTCGAGATATTCTTCCTTGCCCGGCCCCAGCGGGGCGCTCTCGCACAGCTCGAACCCCGAATAGACGCCGAACAGTCCCGAAAGGGTCGCGGCGAGCACGGCGCGCACGCGGAACCCGGCGCGGCCCGAGCCTTGCAGGTACAACGGATTGATGTCGGGCGTGTTGACGAAGAAGTGCGGCCGGTAAAACTCCCTGGGCGCCGTCGTCGTCAGTTCGGTGACATACTCGATGAGCTCGTGCTTGCGATCGCGCCAGGTGAAATAGGTGTAGCTTTGCGAAAAGCCGACCTTGGCGAGGCGGTACATCATTGTCGGCCGGGTGAAGGCCTCGGCGAGGAAAATCACATCGGGATGCTTGCCGCGCACATCGGCGATCATCCATTCCCAGAACGGCAGCGGCTTGGTATGCGGATTGTCGACGCGGAACGTCTTCACCCCGTGCTCGATCCACAGCAGCACGATGTCGCGCAGCGCCAGCCACAGATCGGGCACCGCGCCGGGGGCGTAGAAATCGACGTTGACGATGTCCTGGTACTTCTTCGGCGGATTCTCGGCATATTTCATGCTGCCGTCGGGGCGCCATGCAAACCAGCCGGGATGCGCCTTCAGCCAGGGGTGATCGGGCGCGCACTGGATGGCGAAATCGAGGGCGATCTCCAGGCCCTGCTCATGCGCCGCGGCGACGAGCCGGTCGAAATCCTCGAAGTTGCCAAGCTCTGGGTGGATGGCCTCATGGCCGCCCGCTTCGCTGCCGATCGCATAGGGGCTGCCGGGATCGTCCGGCCCCGGTGTCAGCGTATTGTTGGGACCCTTGCGGTTGGTCTGTCCGATCGGATGGATCGGCGGGAAATAGAGCGTGTCGAAGCCCATGTCGCGGATGGCGGGCAACCGATCGATCACGTCGGCGAAGGTGCCGTGGCGCGGCCTGGAGCCGGATTCCGGAATAGGGGTGATGGAGCGCGGGAAAAGTTCGTACCAACTGGAAAAACGGGCGGCGAGACGTTCTGCGTCCAGCCGCTGCACCGGCGAGCGGATCGCGTGCGGGCGGTCGTCGGCCCGGCTCACCAGCTTGGCGAGATCGTCCGAAAGCAGCAGGTCCGCCCGAACCTCATCATCTGCTTTTGCGCAGTCGGCCAGCACCGCCTGCAGCGCCTTCTTCAGGTCACCCCTGCTGCGCCCGGCCACGGCTTCAACCAGCGCCACGCCCTCCTGGAGGTCGACCGGCCGGGCTACGCGCGCATCGCGTTTCTTGCGGAAATCGCGCCGGAAGCCGCCGAAGCGGTCGAGCCAACCCTCGACGCGGAATTCATGTGCGCCGAGCCGGTCGGGCACGAAGGACGCCGTCCAGCGGTCGTTGGGAAGCGGCGTCATAGGCGCCGTATGCCATGCGTCCGCATCGGCGGCGCGCCACTGGAGTTCAGCGGCGAGCTGCTCGTGCCCGTCGGCGAAGACCGTTGCCTCCACACCGACGGAGTCGCCGGCCACGCGCTTCACCGCGAAGTCGCCGCCCGCGACACTTGGCGACAGGTCCTCCACGACGAGCCGGGGCCAGTTGCGCGCGGCGGCAGGATCGCGGAGCGGTGGCTGCGGCCGGCGGACCGCGGGCGCACATTCGGCGCGCAGCAGCAACGCATCGCCCTCGCCGAGTTCGCGCGGCGCCGTTCCGCCATCGAGCGGGGAAAGGGCGGAGCAGGGGAACCCGACCGGCTGGAGCAGCGGCGCCGGCATCGGCAAGGGGCGCGTCTCTTCGCGATTGATCAAGGCGACGACGATCCGTTCCGCCATGCGCAAGTCACCTCGGTCGCCGCGCGCGATCACCGTCACGGGGTCGTCGGGAGCGCTGGCCTCGCGAACCTCGCCGCGTATTTCCGCAAGCCGGTCAAGGTCGGCAAAAGCACGCGTGGCGGCCTCGCGCAGATCGGGGGAGGCGAGCCATGTCAGCGGCACCACCAGTCCTTCGGAGAGAAGCGGCGCCACCTTCAGCGCGACCTCCGGCCGGACATGGTCGGCGGAGAGTTCGGCGACGAGCGCGGTGGTGCCGCGCAATGCCTCGATCTCCTCGGTCATCCAGCGCGCGCCCGGATCCCATCGGCCGAAAGACGTAACCAGGCCGTCGATGCCCGATGCGCCCAGGCGCCGCGCGCTCGCGCGGTCCCGCAACGGTCCTGCAAGGAAGGTAATCTCACGCCCTGCGAAGGCTTCTGCGAGATAGCGAACCACATCGACGCCGAGCCGCTCGGGCGACAGGAGCCGAAAGCCGCGGGCGCCGGCCGATGCCAGCGCGTCCAGCCGCTCGACCAGTAGCTCGCCGAAACGATCGACAGCATCAGGCGCCCGTAATCGCGCCAGCGCCTCCCCGGCTGCCGGCATGGGCCGCCGGGGATCGACGGTCGCGCGGGCGCCGCCGGCACGGCGCACCGCAAAGGCCTCCGGATGCGCGACAACGAGCGGATGGTCGAGCGGAAAGCGGCTCAGATCGACCTCGATCGTGCAGGGCGGCAGGTCGTCGGGACTGCCGCGGATCGGTTCCACGGCTTGCGCAATCCCCGCTTCGAACAGCGACATGCGTCCGCTCAGGAGAACCGCGTCCGCGCCGGTTTCGCGGGCCAGGCCGGCAAGGTTGCCACCGCGACAGATGCCGTCCGAACCGATCGCATCAAGGGGCGCGGATATGTAGCGATGTGCGGATAGGGGCAAGTGACAGCTCTCCGGACCTTGGTCGGTATGCAGGTGGCGTTAGGCCTTGGTCGTGCGCTTCCGGCCGCCCGCGCGCTTGGCAGGCGCCCTTTTCGTCGCTGTTTTGCGGGTGCTGCTCGCCCGTTGCCTGCGTTCCCCGGACTTTGCCGCGCCGGGGCGCGCATCTTCGATTTCGGTTCTCGCCCTGGCCCAGTGTTCATGCTCGCGGCCTTCGGGCTGCCCCTCCTCCTGCCAGATCTGATATGCGCGGTCGCGAATATGCTGCTCGGTATCGTCTTTCATCGTCGCGGGTTCCTCTTCCGCTGGTCCGCCGGGTCAGCCACGGCGGCCAACGAAGACAATGCACTGATCGGGAAAAGGTGCCGTCGGCGTCGAAATCCTTCCCGTTCGGAGAGAGGGCGCGGCGACGAACCGATGCGCAGTGTGCCGGACGACGCAACCCGCGTCTGAAAGCTGTGCGCCGCAACCCGACAGCGCCTCCGGCGATATGCGGGCGTGCCTCCGGCGGTCGCCTCAAGATCGCGGTGCCAATCCCCATCGCCAGCCTCGGCGGATCTGTGCCGCCTTCGGTCTGCAGCCGCATCGCTCCGAGACGTTCAAGCTCTCCAGGGGTTCACTGTTGGTCGGCACTGTCATTTGCTATCTGCAAGCCATCATGAAAGTCTTCGCACATTCGGTCACCAATTCGCCGGAGGAACGATGGGAGCCGCTGTCGGCGCATCTCGCTGCGGTAGGAGCGAAGGCATTCGAGTTAGGCTCGCATCTGAACATCCCCGCATTGGCGCAAACAGCCGGATTGCTGCACGACA
The DNA here is from genome assembly GCF_032229225.1 of Stakelama saccharophila. NCBI lineage: Bacteria > Pseudomonadati > Pseudomonadota > Alphaproteobacteria > Sphingomonadales > Sphingomonadaceae > Stakelama > Stakelama saccharophila. The sequence goes on along the minus strand of NZ_CP135076.1, from coordinate 3,138,330 downwards.
TCGGCAAATGTTCGCCTGAATTCCAGGACCGGCTTCGTGGTGGACCGCCAGTGGATCACAGCACCGCCGGCGCGATCGAGGCTGGCAAGCGGTTCGACTCTTTTCTGGGCCGGCTGCTCGCCTTTGCTGTCGCGGGCCATCACGCCGGGCTTGCGGATGGCGGCGATCTGAAGAAGCGGCTGGCACGGGCCGATCTGCCCGATTATGCGGGCTGGGAAACCGAGACCGGGCCGCTGCCCCATATCGCGCCACCGCCTTTCCCATTTCGGCGTCAGCGCGCCTATTCCGCGGCCTTTCTGGGCAGGATGCTGTTCTCCTGTCTCGTCGATGCCGATTTTCTGGCGACCGAGGCCTTTTACGGCGCGAAGGAGCGCGGTGGCTATTCGTCGCTCCCGGTCTTACGTGAACGGTTGACCAAGCATCTCGCGGCGTTGACGGACAGCGCCCGCGAGAGCGACCTGAACACGCTTCGCGCCGAAATTCTCGGCCATGCCCGGGCCAAGGCCGGAATGCCGCCCGGGCTATTCACGATGACCGTACCGACCGGGGGCGGCAAGACGCTGGCCAGTCTCGCCTTCGCGCTCGACCATGCCGTTCGCCACCGGCTGCGGCGGATCGTCTATGTCATTCCCTACACCTCGATCATCGAGCAGACCGCTGCTGTCTTTCGTTCGGCGGTGGGTGAAGCCGACGTGCTCGAACATCACGGCAATATTGAATGGGAGCATGTGGGGGGCCGAAACCATCGCACAGGCGGACGACGAAGGGCGCGATGCCTCCGACAAGTTCCGCCGCGCGGCGGAAAACTGGGACGTGCCGATCGTGGTTACCACCGCGGTCCAGTTCTTCGAAAGTCTGTATGCCGCCCGCACCTCGCGCTGCCGCAAGCTCCACAACCTGGCGAAGAGCGCGATCATCCTCGACGAAGCGCAGACGCTTCCCACTCATCTGCTGCGGCCCTGCTTGGCGGCGATCGACGAACTTGCCGGCAATTACGGTGCGAGCGTGGTCTTGTGTACGGCGACCCAGCCGGCGGTGACGGAGGCGAAGGGCTTTCGGGACGGTTTACAGATCGCAGACGACCGCGAACTCGCGCCGCGCCCGCGCGAGCTTTACGACGAATTGCGCCGCACCGAGGTCCGGCACGCCGGAAGCGTCGCCGACGCCCGGATCGCGGCACGCTTCGCCGAGCGCGAGCAGATGCTGTGCATCGTCAACAGCCGCAAGCACGCCCAGGCCCTGTTCGCCGAGATCGCTGAGATGCCGGGCGCCCGCCATCTGACGACGTTGATGTGCCCCGCGCATCGCCGCGCGGTGCTGGCGGACATACGAGACGACCTTAAGGAAAAGCGGCCGGTGCGCCTTGTCGCCACGAGCCTGATCGAGGCGGGCGTCGATGTCGACTTTCCGGAGGTCTGGCGCGCCGAAGCGGGTCTCGATTCCATCGCGCAGGCGGCGGGACGGTGCGATCGTGAGGGCAAGCTGAACCGGGGTGAGGTCGTGGTGTTCGAGGCGGCGGATCACAAATCGCCGGCAGTGTTCGAGCAACCGAGAGCCGCGATGCGCGCCGCGATGCGCGGACATGAGGCCGACCCGCTTGGCCTCGGCGCGGTCGAGACCTATTTCCGCGAGCTTTATTGGACCAAGGGAGACGAGGCGCTCGATGCCGCGACGCTCGCCGGGAAGCCCTATCCGATCCTGCCGGCAATTGCGGAGCGCGCCGTGCCGCCCTTCGATTTTCCCTATCGCAGCATCGCCGACGCCTTTCGCATGATCGACGATGTCATGGACCCGGTGATCGTGCCGTGGCGCGGCGGCGATGGCCGGGACGAGGTGTCGGGTCTGCTCGACCAACTCCGAATGGCGGAGCGGCCACCCGGCGACGTTCTGCGGCGGTTGCAGCAGTTCACCGTTTCTATTCCGACCAAAGCGCGCGCGGCAATGCTGGCAAGCGGCGCGGTGCAAGCCGTGCTTCCCGCTTATGGCGACCGCTTCGTCCATCTGGTCAGCGACAGTCTCTACAGCGAAGCGACCGGGCTCTCGCTCGATCCATTCGGCATGGATGCGCGGGCGGGGGTGTTCTGATCCGTATCCGAGCGGATTCCCCTATTGTGCTTTCGGCCGAACGATAAAAGCATATCTTCGAGGGGGAAACGCATGACCGTTGGCATCCGTCTGCACGTCTGGGGAGAGCGCGCCTGCTTTACGCGGCCCGAGATGAAGGTCGAGCGCGTTTCCTATGACGTGATGACGCCGGCGGCAGCGCGCGGTATCCTCGAAGCGATCCACTGGAAGCCGGCGATTGCGTGGACGGTGACGCGCATTCATGTGCTCAAGCCCATCCGCTTCCAGTCCTTTCGCCGCAACGAGGTCTCCGCCAAGGCCTCGGAACGGCTGGCCAAAAGCGCGATGAAAGCGGGCACCACCGCCGGGGTGGGCATCGACGTGGCTGCCACGCGGCAACAGCGCGCGACGACGCTGCTTGTCGATGTCGGCTATGTCATCGAGGCGCGCTTCGACATGACGGCCAAGGCCGGGGCGGAGGATACGCCCGCCAAACATATCAGCATGTTCAATCGCCGCGCCGCCAGCGGGCAGTGTTTTCACCGCCCCTGTCTCGGCACCCGCGAATTCGCCTGCGACTTCCGCCTGATCGAGGATGGCGCGTCGCTGCCCGAAAGCACGCTGCCCGAAGCCGAGCGCAACCGCGATCTCGGCTGGATGAGCTACGCACCGCCCTATGCGCCCGGCCAGGAAGCCACCTTCTTCCGTGCGCAGCTCGACGACGGCGTGCTGGAGGAAAAGCTGGTCGCCGAGGGATTGGCGGCATGACCATCCTCCAGGCGCTGTCGAGCTATTACGATCGGATGGCGGCGCGGGGAGAGGCCGAACGGCCGGGGTTCAGCCGGGAAAAGATTAGTTTCGCGGTGATCCTTGCTCGAAACGGCACCGTCATTGATGTCGTCGATGTCCGGGATCACACGGGCAAGAAGCCCCGCCCGGTTCTTCGCGATGTGCCTGCCGCGGCCGGACGCACGAGCGGAATCAAACCCTATTTCCTGTGGGACAAAACGGCTTATGTGCTTGGAGCAACGGCCGGCGCCGGCAAGCGCCTCGCCGAGGAACATCAGGCGTTCCGCGATCTGCATTTCGAGCTTTTGGCCGACACCGACGATGCCGGCTTGGCAGCACTTCGGTTTTTCTTAGAGAATTGGGTGCCGGAACGCTTTTCGGAGCCGCCATTTTCCGACGACATGCTCGACACCAATATCGTCTTCCGGCTTGACGGCGACGTTGATGATAGCGGCGCACCTCGCTTCATTCACCAACGTCCGGCCGCCGCGCCGCTTGTCGCCGCCCGCACGACGGCCGGAGAAACCGGGCGTTGCCTGGTTACAGGCGAGGACGTGCCCATCGCGCGGCTGCATCCGACCATCGGGGGCGTCGACGGCGCGCAGAGTTCGGGTGCGGCGCTGGTCTCGTTCAATCTCGATGCTTTCGAATCCTGGGGGCGGAAACAGGGCGATAATGCGCCGACGGGTGAGACAGCAGCCTTCCGCTACGGCGCTGCGCTCAATCGCTTGCTCGATCGCAGCAGTCGGCACCGGCTCCGGATCGGCGATGCGACCACGGTGTTCTGGGCGGACACGTCCGCGACGGATGAAAGCCACGCAGCCGCGGCGGAGGACTATTTCGCGATACTGTTCGGCGCTGCCGATCGCGGTGGCGACCAGGACGCGACCGAAGCCGTCAAGCTGCGCGATGCGCTGGAACCGCTCGCGGCGGGGCGGCCGGTCACCACGGATCTGGGCGAACTTCGCCCCAGTACACAGCTTCATGTGCTCGGCCTTGCACCCAATGCGGCGCGCTTGGCGATCCGCTTCTGGTTTACACAAAGCCTCGGCGACCTCGCCCGCAATCTCGCCGCGCACGAAGCCGATTGCCGCGTCGAGCCGTTGCCGTGGAAGACTCCGCCCTCAATCAACCGCTTGTTGGTGAACACGACCGCCGCGCAGCAGAAATGGGACAATATCCCGCCGCTGCTCGCGGGCGAAGTCGCGCGCGCGGTGCTTGGCGGCGGGCGCTATCCGCGCAGCCTGTTGTCGGCGGCGATCATGCGGCTGCGCGCGGGCGACGACCCGGCGCGCGGCTGGCACGCCGCCGCGATCCGCGCGGTGCTGGAACGCGACAAGAGACGAAAGCTGGCAAGGGAAGGAGCCCCGATGAGCCTGGACAGAGAGGAGACGAACCCGGCCTATCGGCTCGGCCGGTTGTTCGCCGTGCTGGAAGCCGCACAATATGGCGCATTGGGCCGGGTCAACGCGACCATTCGCGACCGCTATTTCGGAGCGGCATCGGCGACGCCGGCAAGCGTGTTTCCGTTGCTGTTGCGCGGCGCGCAGAACCACCTCGCGACCTTGCGCAAGGAGCGCTTTGAAATGGGGGTTTCTGGCACATCCTGAAATTCAAAAGGTCCCGGAAAACCTTGATTTTGTATCTCCCAAGGCGCAGTGAAGTCTGAGTATGTTTTCCGTACTTTTTCCGTACGGAATGGATTTCGAGGTGGTGCGATGGGGCTAGACCTGAGCAGGGTGAGAGAGCGCGATGAACTGCCATCGCGCCGTGAGCCATATTGGCAGCGTATTCGACCAGGTTGTTTTCTGGGCTATCGGCCATCTGCTCGTGAAGGAATAGGAACATGGATTGCACGCGCCTATGACGAAGATAAGCGTGCCTACCGGTTAAAGGCGCTTGGGGGCTTCGGCGACCTTCCTGGACGCGATCGATTCTCCGCTGCCAAAGAGCAAGCCGAGGCCTTCGTCAAAATAATAGAAGCGGGCGGTGAGCCCGAGCAGAAGGTGGAGACGGTAGAACAGGCTTGCCGCAGATACGCCGACGAGAACGACGACGCCAAAGGGCGCTTCAAGCGCTATGTCTACAGTGATCCGATAGCCAAGCTGAAATTGTCGAAGCTGCGCCGCCACCATTTGAAAGCCTGGCGCCGGCGGCTGGAGGAAACGCCGGCGCGGGTCACCCGCCGCAAGAAGGGTCCCCAGGTGACCCGCCCTCGCGCGCCCTCGACGATAAACCGCGACATGTCGATGCTTCGGGCGGCGTTAAACAAGGTTCTGGCGCCCGGTACGCCAAACACGGAAGCAGCCTGGCAGGAAGCGCTGAAGTCCATCAGAAATGCCGATCGGCAGCGCACCCTCTATCTCGACCGCACGCAGCGCCGGACCCTGCTGGATCATATCGGCAGTGAAGCGCAGCCATTTTTCAAAGCGCTCTGTCTGCTTCCTTTGCGACCCGGGGCGGTTGCCCAGCTGACCGTGGCTGATTTTGACAAACGAACGTCGGAGTTGAGCATCGGAAAGGACAAGAGCGGGAAGCCGCGCCGCATTCTGATACCGCCCGCCGCCGCTGAACTATTTGCCGCGCAGGCAAAGGGTAAATCACCGACCGCGCCATTGATGACGCGGGCCAATGGCAAGCCTTGGGACTGTTCGACTTGGAAGGACCCGATTGCGAAAGCCGTGATTGCAGCCAAACTGCCCGCTGGCACGACCGCCTACACGTTACGGCACAGCACGATCACCGATCTCGTAAACGACGGTCTGCCGTTGCTGACCGTTGCGCAGATCAGCGACACGAGCGCGGAAATGATCGAACGCCATTACGGCCATCTCTGCCGACATGCGGCGGTCGAGGCGCTTGCTGGCCTTACGCTGTAAGCACCATGCCATGTAGCGGGAACCTCAATAGGCGAAAACTACTCGCCGCTATCGGCGGCTTTTTCTCCAAGGTACTTGTTAAACCACGCCAGCGTGCGCTTATCCAAGTCGGCGCGATGTTCAGGATCGCGGATGCCATGGCCCTCACCGGCATAGATCACCAGCGTTGTCGGCACGTTCATGTCTTTCAGCGCATTCCACCATTCGATCGATTGCGTCGGCGGTACTTCAATGTCGCGTTCGCCGACCACGATGAACGTGGGCGTGTGTGCCTGCTTGGCGAAATTCACCGCTGACACCGCGCGATATGCCTCGGGGTCGTCGTACATCGTCTTCCCGAAATAGGGCAGCATCCAGGTATTGATGCCGTTGGTGCCGTAATAGCTCACCCAGTTGGACAGGCCGGCACTGGCGACGATCGCCTTGAACCGATCGGTCTGCGTGTTCGCCCACATCGCCATGAACCCGCCATAGCTGCCGCCCGTCAGGCCCGAGCCGGTCGTCATCGATCGGTGCCTGTTTTTCGACCGCGTCGATTCCTGCAAGGATATCGCGCAGGTCGCCGCCGCCGAAATCGCTGCGGTTGGCGCGCACGAACGCCTCGCCCTGTCCATAGCTGCCGCGCGGATTGGGAAAGAACAGGTAATAGCCCGCGTCCAGCACCTTGCTGATCGTCTCGCCGGACAGGAAGCGCGGCATGTGCGCCGCTGCCGGACCGCCGTGAACGTTGGTTATCATCGGCGCTTTTTCGTTCGGATCGGCACCCAGAGGCGCGATCAGCCAGCCTTGAAGGTTATATCCCTCATTGGTCCATTTTGATGCTGCGCGCCTCGACAATCGGGCGAACGTCGTCATTGTCATGGGTGATCTGCTTCGGTGCGGTCACCGGCCCGGCATAGATCGCCGGCGCGTGCGTGAAATCCTGCACGACCGTCGCCACCGTGCGGCCGTCGCGGCTGAACACGGCCTTGCCGTCGCCCGCCGAAAAGCTCGCGGGACGCCCCCAATAAGGCGCCATGGCCTTGCCGGTGGCATCGATTGCGCCGATCTGGAGCGTATCGCTCTTGAGCGCGGTCGTACGCATTCCGCCCCTGCCCCAGTCGAGCGAGACGTTGGTCGTGTCCGAGCCTTGGGTCAGGTTTTTCGGCGTGCCGCCGGAAAAGGGCACGGTATAGATGTCGCCGCCCACCGAGCCGAAATCGCTCATCAGACCACCGATATAGGCAACCGTCTTCCCGTCGGGCGAGACGCGCGGCATGTCGAGCTGGGTGGTCGGCTTCGTGATCTGACGAACCTTGCCGGTGGTCGCATCCACCGCATCGAGCGTCGCCACCCACCAGTTTTCGTCGCCATTGCCGATCGCGCTGGTGACGACGAGACTGCGACCATCGGGCGCCCAGTCATATTCGTAGATATAGCGGTTCGCCGGCGACAGCGGCTTGATGGCGTCCGGCGCTACCGATGCGCCGACATCGAAAATCGCAAGCCTGCGCTCGTCGAAATGTTCGCCGATCTCGCCGACCTGGCGCACCCCCGCCTGGCGCGCACCAGCCTCCTTCTGCGCGCCCAGCGTCACCATCAATGCGATCCGCTTGCCATCGGGTGAAAAGCGCGGGGTCGATGCGATGCCGTCGATGGTCGCGACGGTGCGCACCCGATTGCCCTTCGCGGTCTCCAACATCACGCCCTCGTCCCCGCGCGCGAGAAAGGCGATGGTTCCGTCCGGGCCGAACGTCAGGTCCGAATACCGGCAATCATCGCACGGATCGACCGTGCCCAGAATGTGTCCGTCGGCGACCGAGCGGATCACTACCTTCGCGGCACTATCCATCGCTTCGACGGTCGCGATCCGGTCCCCGGCCGGCGCGATGGCGAGATCACCGTAATAATGGACTTGCGCGAGCGCGGGCGTGGAAATGGCGGTGAGAAGCAAAGCGGCAAATGGCAAGCGCATTCAGGATAACTCCGAGGAAAGGGAGGCTGTATCAAAGCCATAGCACGGACCCGCCGGTGCGCAATCGATCCGGTGAGCTCGGTTCGGCGCACGAATGGGAAGGTAGCCGTCATGATAATGATTTGCCTGGAGCGGGTGTCCTTGCTCATGGCGAGCGCACTGATTTAGCGACGGTGTTCATCATCATCTGTCTGGTTTAAGGCGAGCGAAAGGCAGCAAGCGATCGAGCAAACGGTCTTTTCCGGCGGCCCAATGCTATCGTTTCCGCCACGCGTGCGGCGAATAGCGAAACAATCTCCGCACAGGCTGCGGCGAATACGTCTGGACCGTGCGGCGAATATGGCCTATAATCGCCGCAAATTATGCGGTGAATATGGCCTATATATACGACATCGCTGATTGGCCGGGCTTTCGCTGGCAGGGTGACGCGCTCGTTCGCCCATTGGCGGACGTGCGTCACCGACAGGGCAGGCTCATCGGTCGAATGGAAGCGCTCGGCTTCCCGCTGCGCGAGGAGGCCGTGCTCAGGACCCTTACCGAGGATGTGATCAAATCAAGCGAGATCGAGGGCGAACAGCTCGACAAGGATCAGGTCCGCTCGTCGATCGCGCGGCGTCTCGGCATGGATATCGGCGGGCTGATTCCCGCGGACCGCGATGTCGAGGGTGTCGTCGAAATGATGCTCGACGCCACCCAGAATTATACCGCGCCGCTCGATGCCGAACGACTTCATGCATGGCATGCGGCGCTGTTTCCGACCGGACGCAGCGGCATGGTCAAGATCGCCGTCGGCGCCTGGCGCACTGATGAGACAGGGCCGATGCAGGTCGTGTCCGGGCCGGTCGGTCGCGAGCGTGTTCACTACCAGGCGCCGTCCGCAGACCGCGTCGACGACGAGATGGCCCGCTTTCTCGACTGGTTCGAAAACGGTCCCGATATCGATCCCGTCCTCAAGGCGGCTATCGCCCATTTATGGTTCGTCACGATCCACCCGTTCGACGACGGCAACGGGCGCATCGCGCGCGCCATCGCCGATCTGACGCTGGCGCGCGCAGAGAAGACCCCGCAGCGTTTCTACAGCATGTCCGCGCATATCCGCGCCGAGCGCAAGGCCTATTACGACATGCTGGAGCGCACGCAGAAGGGCGACCTCGACATCACGCCCTGGGTGCAATGGTTTATCGGTTGCCTGGCAGGGGCGATCGACGGTGCCGATGGCGTTCTTGCCGCCGTTCTCGCCAAGGCGCGGTTCTGGGAAGCCCATGGCCGCGAGGGTCTGAACGAGCGTCAGCAAAAGATCATCGAACGTTTGCTCGACGGATTCGAGGGCAAGCTCACCAGCTCGAAATGGGCAAAGATCGCGAAATGCTCTACGGACACCGCGCTGCGCGATATCAACGATCTCGTCGCGCGCTCAATCCTGCAAAAGGACGCCGCCGGCGGGCGCAGCACCAGCTATTCGCTGGTGAGGCCGTGAAGTTGCGGTCGTCTCAGCCTGTCTGTTCGTCGACGCTGTAGCACATCGGATTCCTGAGCCAGTCCTCGACCTCGTGCTCGCGCCAGCCCGCGCAGCGGGTGCCGATCTTGAGCTGTCTGGGAAACGTACCCTCGTGGATTTTGCGGTAGACGGTCGAGCGGCTGAGGCCGGTTCGGTCGAGCACGGTACCCAGTCTGATGATGCGGTTGGTGATCTGTGTCGTCGTCATGATGTCATCTCGCATTTCATGGATTGCGAAGCTCTCCCACAAGCAGCGTCGAGACATGACGCACGGATGGCAATAGGGCCGCGTCGGATCTAGCGAACAAACACGCTCCAACAACAAATGGGGCGCTGCGCGTCGCTACGTGACGCTCGCCATCGCTTGCCAACGTCCAGGAGGGGCCAGGGCGTCTCGCGGCGAGCGCGACCGCGTCCTATGGTGCTTGGCGCCACCAAGCCGCTGAAGCGTCTTAGCCCATTCGGGTGACGCCCGCTGACGTGTCGAGTCGGGCCTTGCCCGACCTGCGGACAGCGCGGAGGCGGTGCTCCCGCGCTGGCGTGCGCGCGTCGGGCGCGCGGGATGGCGGTGTGGGCGTCGCTCCCCTGTGGTCCCGCAGCACCGTGCCGCAACCGGCTGCGCCGGTGCTCCATTCCATTACGCCCCTACGGGTGCGGCCCGCCGCTTTCACGGGACCGTCAGTCCGCTCTTGCCGCCCACCCCGCCATTCCGGCGCCGGTGCGCTGGTGAGGAGGAGTAAGGGAGATGACGGACAGGACGAATGGCAAGCGGTCGAGCCTCTATAGCGAGGTAACCGCGCGGGTGATCGCCGAGCTGGAGGCGGGGCGGGTGCCCTGGATCTGCACCTGGGACAAATCCGCATGCGGGTGCGGGATGCCGCGCAACGCGGTGACCGGCAGGCGCTATTCCGGGATCAATGTCTTGATCCTGTGGGCGGCGGTGATCGAGGGCGGCTATGGGTCGCAAGCGTGGCTGACTACCGGCAGGCACAAGCGGCCGGTGGCAATGTCTGCAAGGGCGAGCGCGGCACGACCGTTTGCTACGCCGACCGCTTCACGCCGAGGGGTGAGGAAGAGAAGGCTCGCGACGAGGACCGCGACGCGCGGCAGGTGGCGTTCCTCAAGCGCTTCACCGTCTTCAATATCGACCAGTGCGAGGGCCTGCCCGACACGCTGACCGCGCCCGATGCGGTTCCCGAACCCGTAGAGATGCTGCCGGAGGTGCAGGCGCTGATCGATGCGAGCGGGGCGGATTTCCGGATCGGTGGTCCCGAGGCCTTTTACGCGCCCGACCGGGATTTCGTGCAGGTGCCGCCGCGTCAGGCCTATGGCGAACAGATCAATTGGTATCGGACCGCGCTGCACGAGCTTGGCCATTGGACGGGACACCCGACGCGGCTGGGCCGAGACCAGTCGGCCGCCTTCGCTTGCGAAGCCTATGCGCGCGAGGAATTGATCGCGGAGATGGCGAGCGCGTTCACGTGCGCGTCGCTTTCGATACAGCCCACCGTCCGGCACGCCGATTATATCGGGGCGTGGCTTGCCGTGCTGCGCGAAAACGAGAAGGCGATAGTTCGCGCGGCGAGTGCCGCTAGCAAGGCGGCGGATTACCTGCTCGCCTTTGTGCCCGACCCGGAGGCGGGATCATGAGCCGCGCGTCGGATGCTCTCGCGCGCTCGGTCGCGCCGCTACCGGAGCGGATCGAGGGTGAGCCCGATCCGCAAGCCGTCGCGAGACTGGACGCGGCGCTGCGCTCGCTGCGCCGGATCGACCGCGAGATATTTCTCGCCCACCGGCTGGACGCGATGTCCTATGCCGAAATCGCCCGGCGTACCGGCTTGAGCGCGGCGCAGGTCCAACGCCGCATGGCCTGGGCGCTCTACGCCATCAGCCGGCATATGGACGGCACGCCGCTGCCTTGGTGGCGGCGGTGGTTTTGAAAATTTCGCCTCGCGGGGTTCGCCCCGCGAGGCTGTGCTTATCGCCATCGTCGCGTTAGGATCGCTCTCGTGAAGACCAGCCTCGATCATCTGCCCCCGGCCAAACAGCGCGAGCTGGAACGTGTCGTCCAGATCCTCTTCGAGGAGTTCGGCGACGCGACCGCGATCGCGACGTCGGACTGGAAGAAGCAGGCGCGCATCCTGAAGGTGATTCTCTACGGCAGCTATGCGCGCGGCGGCTGGGTCGACGAACCGCACACCGCCAAAGGCTACCAGTCCGACTTCGACCTGCTGGTGATCGTCAATCACCGGAAGCTGACCGACCGCGTCGAGTTCTGGGCGAGCGCCGAGGACCGCTTGAACCGCGAGCTGGCGATCACGAAGACGCTGAAGACCCCGGTCAACTTCATCGTCCATACGCTGGCGGAGGTGAGTGCAGGCCTGTCCGAGGGGCGTTATTTCTTCATCGACATCGCCGCCGACGGCATCGCGCTCTACCAGAGCGCCGATACCGATCTGCCCGAGCCGCAGCCCAAGACGCCCGATCAGGCGCTCGCCATGGCGCGGGAATATTTCGAGGAGTGGTTGCCGGCTGCGAAAGGGCGCATCAAGCTGGCCCGCTACGCAATTGAACAGGAACTACCAAAGCACGCCGCATTTGAATTTCATCAAGCCGCTGAGAGCTTTTTCCACTGCGTACTACTCGTCGCCTGCTTCTACACGCCGCACGTTCACAATCTCGGTTTCCTGCGTACCCAGGCCGAACGCATCGATCCCCGGCTGATCGAGGTCTGGCCGCGCGCGATCAAGGCGGATCGCTCTCGCTTCGAGAAGCTGAAGGAAGCCTATGTGAAGGCGCGTTACTCCAAGCATTACCGGATCAGCGAGGAGGAGCTTGCCTGGCTCGGCTCGCGGGTCGAGGCGCTGGGACAGGTGGTCGAGACGATCTGCCGCGAACGGATCGCCGAGCTGGAGCGCAGCGCCGCCGCCTGAGGACGGCCGTCGCTTCCGATCGTCGATCCTCTGCATCGGTCCGGCGCTTGTTCCCCGCGCCAGACATCTTCCGGCAATGTTGCGCCGCTATCTCGGGGCCGGGACGCAAGGAGACCGGCCGTGGCCACAATCGATGACGATCTGCCCTATCTTCTGCGGCGTGCCGAGCAGGAAGCGATCACCGCGATTTTCGGCGATCATACGCCCGCGGGCGCGGCGCATTACGAGATGAGCGTACGCTATTCGGCGATGGCGGTGCGGGCCCTCGCCAAACCGCGCACCGAGCAGGTAGCCCCATCAATCGCGGTGAATGCGAACCCGCCTGCCGACTGAGCATCTACCATCGGTGATAGGGCTCGCAGGCCGTGCCGTCGTTGTCGCCATCGAGATGGTCCCGGTATCCGGGCGAGCCGCGATGCATCGGGGCAGCACCGGCGGCACGCGCAGCGGCGCAATCCGGATAATAGACCGAGCCTTCGATATCGGCGACGGCCTCGGGTGAGTTCGTGCCGACCGTCCACGCGGAAATGATATTCGGCGCGATCGTCCATGTGATCAGGGCGACGAATGCGCACAGCGTAAGCGCGGTCGTCAGGAAATCGTCGCGACCGCCGCGCTGGCGGTAGTGACGGCCAGACCTGTTGCGCCCTCGCGCGCTGAAGTGACGGTTCGACATAAAGAACATCGTCGTACGAGCCGGTTGCGAATGGATTAAATCTCGCCGGTGCACAGGATGAGACACCCGCCAACTCGAATCGATCGCCAATACAACTCCATACGGAGGAGCAGGTCGGGATCTCCGGTCGAACGACCCGACACCACACCCGATCTCCATGCCTTGTCCTATGGCCGGCGGTGCCCAACGGGAAACTGCGTCGCGTCTATTGGGATCCCGCTTTGCGCCATTCGCGTGTGCTGATCCCATATCGCTTCAACTTGTCATAAAACGTCTTTCTGGGCAGCTGCAGCGCTGCAATTGCCGCGGCGGCATTTCCCTCGGCCCGTATCAGCGCCTCGCGGAGTTGCGCCGCTTCAAAGTGCGCCACTCTTTCGGGTAGGGGAAGGCGCTGCGCCTCCGACGCCTCCGCGCGGCCGATGCCCAGCACCGAGCGTTCGGCCCAGTTGCTCAACTCCCGCGCATTGCCCGGCCAAGAATGATCGTGGAAGCGAGCCCAGTCGGACGCGCCGATGGCGGGCTTGGCGCGGCGGTGCCGTCTCGCCGCCTCGGCAAGAAAATGTTCGAAAAGCAAGGCGATGTCCTCGCGTCGCTCGCGCAGCGGCGGCAATTGGAGCGTGATCGCGTTTAGTCGATAAAACAGGGCGTCGATAAAGCGGCCTTCGCGCACGCGCTCACCGAGATCGGCGCTGCTGGCGGCAATTATCCGGACATCGACGGGATGCGCCTCGTTCGTGCCGAGCGGCACGACCACGCGTTCTTCCAATGCCTGCACCAGCTTCGGCTGAATTGCGGGCGGCAGCGCATCGATATTGTCGAGAAACAACGTGCCTTGCTCGGCGGACATGATGCGGCCGGTTCGCGAATGGTGCGCGCCAGGAAAGGCACCGGCGACATGGCCGAACAACTCGCCTTCGGCCATGGCTTCCGGCAGCGCGCCGGCGTCCAGCGTCACCATCGGGCGGCCGCCGCGCGCACTGGCACGGTGCAGCAGCGCAGCGACGAGCGACTTGCCGGTGCCGGTCTCGCCTTCGATCAGGATGTCGATATCGACGGGGCCGACCTGATCGATCGTCCTGCGCAGCCGCTCCGTCTGCGGCGACGACCCGATCAGCGCCGAACCGGCGGTCGCCCCCTCGGCCTCGCGCCGCAGCCGCCGGTTGTCGAGGGCGAGCGAGCGCTGCTCCAGGGCGCGCTCGACCGAGCGGAGTAGGGTCTCTGCGGAATAGGGCTTGGTCAGGAAATCGTAGGCGCCGTCCTGGATCGCCTTCACCGCGGTCGGCACATCGCCGTGGCCGGTGATCAGCAGGACCGGAAGCTCGACATCGCGCTCGCGCAGTTCGGCGAACAGTTGCAGACCGTCCATGCCCGGCATGCGCAGGTCGCTGACGACGACGCCGGCGAAATCGGCGTCCACCTGCGCCAGTGCCTCGGCTGCCGAGGCGCAGGCGACGGGCTCGTAGCCCGCCAGCTCGATGCTCTGCACATTGGCACGGCGCAGATCCGCGTCGTCATCGACGAAGGCGACGCGGCGACAGGCGACCCGGTCCGCGCTCATGCCGGTTTCAGCTTCAACGCGAAGGCGACGCTCGTGTCGCTGGCGGCCAAGGTCAGGTCGCCGCCAAGCTCGCGCACGATGTCGCGGGAAATGACGAGGCCCAAGCCGAGGCCGTCCTCCTTGCTCGACGTGAACGGCTTGAACAGGTTGGCCGCCACCTCGTCGGCAAGCGGCGGGCCGTTGTTGGCGATGACGAGGGCGATGTGGTCGGCCCTGGTGCCGGCGGTGATGCGGATCATCGGCGAAGGGGTGTCGCGCAAGGCGTCGAGCGCGTTGCCGAGCAGGTTCATCAATACCTGTTCCAGCCGCACCCGCTCGGCCACCACCAGCAGCGGTTCGCCGGGCGTGTAATCGACGTCAACGCCCTGGCGAGCGATCCGGTCGCGCAGCAGGAGCAGCGCGCCCATCACCGCGTCATCGAGCGAGATCGTCGCCGCAGTTCCCCGCGCCTTGCGGGAAAAGTTGCGAAGCTCGCTGGTGATCGACCCGATTCGGTCGGTCATGGAAACGATCGATTCGAAATTCACCGAGGCGTCTTCGTCCCGGCCGCGCGACAGGAAGGCGCGGCCATTGTCGGCATAGCTGCGAATGGCGGCGACGGGCTGTGCTATTTCGTGCGCGACGCCGGCCGTGATCTGGCCGAGCGATGCCAGCTTGTTGGCCTGGAAAAGCTGGTCGCGCGTCTCCTGAAGCTGCATCTCGCTCGCCAGCCGGTCGTTCATTTCGCTCTTCAGCTGTTCATTGGCCAGCCGCACGTCGCGCGTGCGTTCATCCACCTTGTGCTCCAGCGCGATCTGCGCCGCTTGGGCATCCGCCGCGCGCTGCCGGATCGCCCGCCGCCGCCGCGACACGAACAGGGCAAGGCCGACGATGACAACGCATACCATCGCGGTCGCGAGCCGCGCCGTCGTCGCCGCGCCGCTGATCGCCTCGTCGATCGGGGTCAGGACGTGCAGGGTCCAGCCGGGCTTTGCCGTCGGTTTGGTCGCCTCGACATAATGGGGGGACGGTGCATCGTCGTCGGCGATTCGAATGATCTGGTGATCGGCGATACGGTCCCGGCGGATCGGGAGCGGCGTCAGCGATGCCGACCCGAAATCGAGATTGCGCCGGATCGACCGCCGCTCGGCCCGTGGCAACGGCTCCAGCGAGCGGAAGCGCCACGTCGGTTCGCTGGTGACGAGCACGATTCCGCGCCCCTCGGCAACGAAGGCGGGTTCGCCCGAATGGCGCCATTCCTGCTCCAGCGCGTCGAATTCGACCTTCAGCACGATGACGCCGGATCGGCCTCCCGCGCGGATCCGCCGCGCGATGTAGAGGCCCGGATGTTGGCTGACCGTGCCCAGCGCGAACTGTTCGTGCCCGCCCGTCGCGAGCGCGCGGCGGAAATAGTCGCGGAAGCTGTAGTTCGAGCCGACGAAGCTGTCGGCCTCGTTCCAGTTGCTCGCGGCGATCGTCGTACCGTCTTCAGCGATCAGATAGATGGCGGATGCGTGGATGGCGTCGTTCAGCCGTTCGAGCCGCTTGTCGAAATTGCGGATGGTCGCGGGGGCGGGGGTGCCGAGAACCGATGCCGCCTCGGGGTCGCCGGCGAGGGCAAGCGGGACGAGGCGGTATTTCTGCAGCTCGCTGCGCAGGAGGGCGCCGTGCAGGGTCGCGGAGGCATTGGCGCTGCGCTCGATCCGCCCGATCGCGCGCTCGGTCGCGATCCGGCCGGACGCCCATATCGCGGCACCGCACAGCGCCGCCACGATCAGCGCGATCAGGACGGTCGATCGGTCGACGGCGGGGCGGTGTGCAGAAGTCATCGCTTGATTGGCACTCTGTGCGGAAAATCGCACTGCGTCGACCTGTAAAGTCCGATAGTCCGCACTTTTTGAAATAGAAAATGATGAAACGGACTTGATATCAATCGGTTATGAAATAGTCGGATTTCGTATTTTCCGGGAACTGGTCCGGCTATCATTGCTGCATCCACCGCCAGAGTGGCGTGACGATCAGGTGCAGGAGAGATGATGCTGGTTCAGGCAGACGACGCCGGGCGCGAGACGCCCCCCTGGTGGCGCCACCTTTACGTACAGGTGTTGGTGGCGATCGCGTGCGGTGCGGTGATCGGGCATTTCTGGCCGGATGTGGGCGCGTCGCTGAAGCCGCTGGGCGATGCCTTCATCAAGCTGGTAAAGATGATCATCGCGCCGGTGATCTTCCTCACGCTGGTCACCGGCATCGCCGGCATCCGCAACCTGGGCGAGGTCGGGCGCGTCGCGTTGAAGGCGTTCGTCTATTTCCTGTTCTTCTCCACCCTCGCGCTCATCATCGGCCTGATCGTCGCCAACACGGTGCAGCCCGGCGCCAGCCTCAACATCGATCCCGCCACGCTCGATGCCGGTCAGGTCAGCAGCTACGCCAGCAAGGCGCACGAAGTGACGCTGACGGGCTTCCTGATGAACATCATCCCGACCTCGCTCCTGTCGCCGCTCGTCGGCGACAACATTCTGCAGGTGCTGCTGGTGTCGATCCTGTCGGGCGTCGCGCTGGTGCTGATCGGCGAGCCGGGCAAACCCGTCCTCGCCATGCTCGACCGCATCGGCGCGGTGGTGTTCCGCATTGTCGGCCTGCTGATGCGCCTCGCGCCGATCGGCGCGTTCGGCGCGATCGCCTTCACCGTCGGCAATTACGGCGTCGAAAGCCTCGCCAATCTCGCCGAGTTGGTCGGCCTGTTCTATCTGACCGCGATCCTCTTCGTGACCGTGGTGCTCGGCACGGTGGCACGGCTCGCGGGTTTTTCGATCCTGAAGCTGATCCGCTATCTGCGTGCCGAACTGCTGCTCGTGCTCGGCACCTCGTCGTCGGAAGCGGCGCTCCCGGCGCTGATCGAGAAGATGGAGGATGCCGGCTGCGCCAAGGCGGTGGTCGGCCTGGTCATCCCCACCGGCTACAGCTTCAATCTCGACGGCACCAACATCTACATGACGCTCGCCGCCCTGTTCATCGCCCAGGCCACCGGTGTCGACCTGTCGCTGGGCGAACAGATCGCCCTGCTGGCGGTCGCGATGCTGTCGTCCAAGGGCGCCGCCGGCGTCACCGGCGCGGGGTTCATCACGCTTGCCGCCACGCTGTCGATCGTGCCTTCGGTCCCCGTCGCCGGCATGGCGCTGATCCTGGGCATCGATCGGTTCATGTCCGAATGCCGCAGCCTGACCAATTTCACCGGCAATGCCGTCGCCACCATCGTCGTCGCCAAATGGGAGGGGCAGCTCGACCACGAGCGGCTCACCGCCGCGCTCGACGGCAAGACCGCGACCGAACTCAGCGAGCAGGAGGCTTGACCATGTTGATGCGAAGAACGGTTCTGGGCGCCATAGCGGCGGCCGCTGCGCTCGCCACGGCACCGTACGTGCAGGCGCAGGCGAATTCCGACGACGGCGCGACCGTCATCAAACTTTGGCCCGGCGAGGCGCCCGGCAAGGGCAAGCCGAGCGGTCCCGAACATATCGGGCGCGAGGGCGCGGCACTCGGCGCGGTGTCTAACGTCTCGGTGCCGCGCATGAAGGTATATCGCCCGACCAACCCGGACGGCACGGCGGTCATAATCATGGGCGGCGGCGGATATTTCCGTATCCAGATCTCGCATGAGGCGATGCCCGCGGCACGCTGGCTGAAGGCGATCGGCGTGACGCCCATCGTGCTCTATTACCGTCTGCCGGACGATGGCTGGTCGGCCGATGCGCCGATACAGGATGCGCAGCGGGCCGTGCGCCTGGTTCGCTCGCGCGCCGAAGAGCTGGGCATTGACCCTGACGAGATCGGGGTCATGGGCTTTTCCGCCGGCGGTCACCTGGCCGCGATGACGGAGACAACCTACGACAAGGAGTGGTACCAGCCGGTTGACGACGCGGACACCCTGTCCTCGCGCCCCGACTTCTCCGCGCTGCTGTTCCCGGTCATCACGCTGACCGCGCCGTACGACACGTCGCGAACCAAGGAAGAGCTGGTCGGCGACAGCACCGATCCGGCGACGCTCAAGCCCTATTCGCCTGAGCTGCACGTCACCAAGAACACGCCGCCGACCTTCCTCGCCCAGGCCGAGGACGATCCGATCGCGGACCCGCATCATTCCATGATCATGTTCGACGCCCTGCAGAAGGCGGGCGTGCCGGCGGAGATGCATCTTTTCCAGAGCGGCGGACACGGCTTCGGCCTCGGCGCGCCGGGGACGCTGCCATCGGCATGGCCGCGGCTGTTCACTGCCTGGGCGAAACATAACGGTCTGATGGGGGCACCCGCGCCGAAAGGCCGGGATGACAATGCGGGACCGATCGAGGAGGACGAATAATGTCGGGGGTACACAAATACGCGCTGGCCGTCAGCGCCGTCGCGCTGATCGCCGCCAATCCGGCATCGGCGCAGGAGCGGGCCGATGTCGAAAAGCTGATCGACCTGGTCAAGCAGCAGCAGTCGCAGATCGCCGACCTGAAGGCGCGACTGGAAAAGCTGGAGGCCGAGCAACAGGCGAGTGCGGCCAGCGCGGCAGCGGCACCGACCGGCACCGCTCAGGCGACACCGCCGACGGCGCTTTCCGCCAAGCAGCAGCAACAGGCGGCCATCGATGCTCAGGTACAAAACGCCGTTGCCGACAGCCAGTCCAGCGAGACCGCCGCGATGCAGGCGCAGCTCGCGCAGTTGGCGGCGAACAGCGAGCGCGGCGTGGACGTGCGCTGGCGCACTGGCGGCCCCGCGTTCGAATCGAAGGACGGCTTCTTCACCTTTCGCCCCCGCGGGGATTTCCTGTTCGACTTCTCCCACACCTGGGGATCGGATTTCGCCGATCGCAACATCACCGGCACCGAAATTCGCGACGTGCGGCTGGGCATGGAAGGCTCGGTCGGCAAGATCGGGTACAAGGTCGATGTGGGCTTCGACCATAACGACGTGCATCTGAAAGAGGCCTATCTTTCATACGACGCGAAGCTGTTCGGCAACACGACGGAATTCTATGTCGGCCAGCGCCTGGAAGACCGCAGTATCGAGGGATCGACGACCAAGCGGCGCATTCCGTTCATGGAGCGAAATGCCGTGGCCACGGTCGGTGCGCCCGACCTCGGTTTCTTCAACACCGGCGTGCTGGCGAAGATGATCGGGCCGAACTGGCACATATCGGTGTCCGCCAGCGGCGACGGGGTGACCAACGAGGGTGACGAGTCCGACAGCTACGCCTTCTTCGCGCGCGGCCACTGGAACCCGATCAAGACAAATACCGGCTTCGTCCATCTCGGCGCCTGGGGCTGGACCGAATATCTCGGCTCGGACGCGGACAGCATCAACGAGTTTCCGGACATCGCCCAGCATTTCAACACGAATCTGCACGTCTCGGCGAGCTCGATCGACGGCACGATCCGCGATCATGCCTACGGCCTGGAGGCAGGTGGCGTGTTCCACAATCTCTACGCCTTCGGCGAATATACCGACCGCTTCATCCGCGCCAACGACGACCCCAGCGCGCATCAGAAAGCCTATTCGCTCTATGGCGGCTGGATGATCACGGGCGAGGACCCGTCCTTTTCGACGCGGTCGGGCATCTGGGGATCGACCAAGGTGATCGATCCGGTCACCTCCGGCGGGACCGGCGCGTTCGAACTCGCCGGCCGCTACGACAATTACGATTTCAGCGACGAACGCAGGGGCGGCATCGGCCATAGCTGGACGCTGGGCGTCAACTGGTACCTGAACAATTGGGCCAGGCTGATGGTGAACTATGTGCGCTGGCACACCGACAATCAGGTCAGCGCGCAAAAGGGCCCCGATTCCGGAAATTCGATCGGCGTACGCAGCCAGATTTCTTTCTGAGGCGCGCCCGCGCCTCGCACGAATAAATCGCAAACCCCGAGAACGGGGAAGCGGGAGGAGAGGATATGACGATGATCAAGACAGCGATTCTTGCAACCAGTTCGCTTTGCGCGGTGGCAGCCGCCCCGGCGCTCGCCCAGACGGCGCCGGCCGGCCGGACCGCGGAACAGCCGGCCGCCACCGATACCGACGATACCGAGTACAGCGGCGAGATCGTGGTCGTCGGCACCCAGATTCGCGGCAGCAAGGTGACCGAGGCGTTGCCGGTGAGCATTATCGATGCCAAGGATATCGACGCGACCGGCGCGGTGTCCGGCGACGAGTTGCTGCGCACGATCCCCCAGATGGGCGATGTCGATTTCAATTCGTCCAACGGGCCGCAGACGAGCAACACCGCGCGCGGCGACATCAACTCGATCGACCTTCGCAACCTGGGCGCTGGCAACACGCTGGTGCTGATCAACGGCCGGCGCATGGTCCAGCATCCGGTCAGCCAGGCCGGCATCGCCAATGTCCCGGTTCTCACCTACAACGCCAATGCGCTGCCGGTCGCGGGCATTCAGCGGCTGGAGGTCCTGCGCGACGGGGCCGCCGCCATCTATGGCGCCGACGCGGTGGCGGGCGTGGTCAACGTCGTGCTGAAGGACGATTTCGAGGGCCTGCGCCTGAACGCGCGCTACGGTCTGGCCGAGGGCACACATCTCCACGAGTTCAACACCAACATGCTCGCCGGCACCAATTTCGGCGGCGGGCGCGGCAATGTCACGGTGATGGGCGAATATACCCATCGCACGGCGGAGCTGGCGTCCGACCAGCCCTATACCGAGACGGGCGACCTGCGGCCTTATTTCGCGGACGACCCGGCCTATGCCGACAGCACTTCGCCGGACAACCGATCGAGCTATACGCCGTTCGCCAATTTCTCGGTCGTCGGGAATAGAGGTGTCATTCAGAACGGCGAGACGATCACGTCGGGTGCGGGGTCTTTTCACATCCAGCCGGACACGACGGACGGCTGCACGACGCCGTTGCCGAGCGGCGTGTGCCTCGCTTCCGGCTCGCTGTCCTATGGCCGACACCGCGAGCTCCGCTACGACGACGCCTATGACACCACGGTCAAGCCGTCGGTCGATCGCATCAACCTCTATCTGAATGGTCATTACGACCTGACCGACCATATCACCGCCTTTGCCGAGGCGGGCTATTACCGTGCCGTCTCGCACGCCAAGCAACCGCCGGTGATCGCGCTCAACGAGATCACCGTGCCGGCGTCCAATTACTGGAACCCGTTCGGGGCGACAACGCTGCCCGACGGGTCGCTCAATCCGAACCGGCTGCCGGGCCTGGACAATGTGCCGGGTGAAGGCCTGCCGGTGACGCTAACCCGCTACCGCTTCATCGACACCGGGCCGCAATATGTCGACGTCACCAACCACCAGGCACGCTTTGTTGGCGGCTTGCGCGGTGACGTGGCCGGGTTCGACTGGGAAACCGCGCTCACCTATTCGGAAGCGAAGGCCGAGGACGTCTCCGACAATGTGAACAGCACCGCGCTGCAACAGCAGCTCGCGCTGGCGACGCCGGACGCCTATGATCCGTTCAACGGCGGCGGGTGCGACGGCGACCCGAATATCGGCGACTGCACGCCCAGTTCGCAGGCCGCGATCGACCCGATCCTGTTCCGCATGCGCCGCGAGGACCGCACGACGCTGACCCAGGCCCAGGCAAAGCTGTCACGGCCCGACCTGTTCCAGCTTCCGGGCGGCCCGGTCGGCATCGCGCTCGGCCTGGGCTTCCGGCACGAGACTCAGGCGGACGACCGGGACCCCAATCTCGACGGCACGAACAGCTTCACCGACTCCGTGACCGGCACGACGAACGAAAGCAATGTCATCGCCGTCAGCCCGACGCCCGACACGTTCGGATCGCGCAATGTCTTTTCCGCCTATGGCGAGCTGGCCGTTCCCGTCATTTCCAAGGACATGCACGTGCCGCTGGTGCGCAGCATCGAGTTGCAGCTTGCCGGCCGGTACGAACATTACAGCGATTTCGGCGGGATATTCCGGCCGAAGATCGCAGGGTCGTGGGACGTGATCAGCGGCGTCAGGCTGCGTGCATCCTGGTCGAAGGGCTTCCGCGCGCCCAATCTGGAACAGCTGCACGCCGCCGAATATGCCCGGCTCGACACCAATAACGACTATATCCGCTGCGAGGCCGATCTGCGCGCGGGCCGGATCGACAATTTCAACGACTGTTCAGAGCCGGTCGGCTTTTCCGTCCGGGTCGCGGGCAATCCTGACCTTCAGCCGGAAAAGAGCGAAGACCGCTCGGTCGGGATCGTGCTGCAGCCGCATTTCATCCCCGAACGCTTCGGCCGGGTGACATTCACGGCCGATTACTGGGAGATCAAACAGCGCGGCATCGTCGGCCAGTTCGGCGGGCGGAACTCGCTGGTGCTCGATTATCTCGATCGGGTGCGGGGCACGAGCAATTCCAACGTGGTGCGCGATAATCCGACCGCGGACGACGTCGCCTTCTTCGCCGGCACCGGCATCGATCCGGTGGGCGAGGTCACGAGCGTCAACGACGAGTTCGTGAACCTGTTGCCGCAGACGGTGCGCGGGCTCGACCTCGCCTTTCTCTATGCGCTGCACGGTACCAGCGTCGGCGATTTCGACCTGAAAGTGAACGCCGCGCACCTGATGAAATTCTCGCGCGATACCGGCGATCAGGTGGCCGAGCTTTTCGACGCGCGCGACGCGGGCGAGATCAACGCCGCGGTGCCGCTGTCCAATGCCGAGAACCTGCTGGCGCGCGGCGGCCGGCCGAAATGGAAGGTGACAAGCTCGCTGACCTGGAGCCTCGACCAATTCGAGATCGGCGCGCTCGGCAAATATACCGGCGTGATCTACGACCACAGCTTCCTTTCGGACGACGGCGTGCCGTACCGCGTGGGCTCGCAGTTCACCGCGAACCTCTATCTTCAGTTCACGGTGGACGATGATCGCGGCCCGCTCAGCGGCATGCGGTTCCGTCTCGGTGCGCGCAACATCACCGACGAGCAACCGCTGATCTCACAGGGAGGCTATTACGGCTCGCTCTATCAGCCCTATGGCCGCTATCTCTACGCCTCGGCAGGGGTTTCGCTTTGAGAAAGGACCGCATGACGACCAAGACGATCGGAAAGGGCATCGCCGTGTTTGCGGCGGCGATGCTCGCCACCACCCCCGCCTTTGCGCAGCGGGCCGGCGGCGACGGGGCGACGCAGCCGCAGACCGTGCTGTTCATCGGCAACAGCTTCACCTTCGGCGCGCATTCGGCGGCATTGCGCTACCGGGCCGAGACCATTGCCGACCTGAACGGCGACGGCATCGGCGGCGTGCCCGCCCTGTTCAAGCTGTTCACCGAGGAAGCGGGGCTCGACTACCGCGTCAGCGCCGAGACCTCGCCCGGCAAGACTCTCGAATGGCACTGGCAGCACAAGCGCAATGTCGTCGATCACGCCTGGGACCATGTGGTGATGCAGGAATATAGCGTCCTGGACCGCGACGATCCTGGCAACCCGGCGAAGCTCCTCGAATATTCGGCGAAGTTCGCGCAGATGTTCGCGGACGAAAACAAGCATGTAGACGTCAGTCTGACCGCCACCTGGACGCGGCCCGACCAGACCTACAAGCCGGATGGCCACTGGTACGGCAAATCCGTCTATCAGATGGCGCGCGACCTTCGGCGTTCCTATGACCGTGCGGCTGAAAATAGCAGCGCGATCGACCACGTGAACCCGGTGGGGCAGGCCTTCAATTGCGCGATCAAGGCCGGCTTCGCCGATCCCGATCCCTATGACGGCATCACCTTCGGCCAGCTCGACCTTTGGACCTATGACCATTACCATGCCGGTGTCGCGGGCTACTATCTAGAAGCACTGACGGTCTTCATCGGCATCACGGGCAAGGATCCGCGCGCGTTCGGCCAGTCCGAGCGCGCTGCAAGCGAACTCGGCCTTTCCCCCCGGCAAGCCACGCGCCTGCAACGCGTCGCTTGGGCTAATATCCATGACGAAAGCTGCGAATCGCTGGCAAAATAAATGCCCGGATAATCGACCGCTACCGATCGTTCCACTGCCGGCGCGAGCGAATTACAGCAGCTCATCCACTTTTTGCGAAGCCGCCTTCCAGCGGCTGCAATCGCGGTCGAGAGCCAATGGTGTTCCACAGCACGAACCCGAATGTAGAAAGAGCAGGGTTTTTGGGCGTCTTCAGCGTATCGGTAAGGCTATGAAGTCCCAGTTCAGACAGCGGGCGAATAGCGGCGGCTTGCGCCCGTTCCATCTCCCCGCACAAATGCTCGCTCGTCATTTCTTTTTCGCTGCGCGGCCTTTCTTGCCGAGGCCGATCTGCTTTGCCATCGACCGGCGCTGCTCGGAATAGCTCGGCGCGACCATCGGGTAATCGGGCTTCAGGTTATAGCGCTCGCGATACTCCTCCGGCGTCAGCCCGTGCGTCGACAAGTGCCGGCGCAACGTCTTGTACGGCTTGCCGTCGATCAGCGAGATGATGTGGTCCTTGGATGCAAGCGATTTGCGCACCGATACCGCCGGCTCGGGCGCCGCTTCCTGGTCGGTATCGCCCGGTGTAGCCGCTGCGCCGGAGAGTTCGCTCACCGTCGCATGCATCTTCTTCAGAAATTCGGGCGCCTCCTCGGCCATCACCCGGTTGTTCGGGTTGCTGAGCCAGGCGACGGTCAGTTCGGTTGCGAGCTCGACAAGGTCGGGGCCGGTCTGTTCGATTTCTTCGGTCAATTCTACACTCCGATTATTTCGGTTCGAATATGGATGCGGGGCATCAGCTCGCATCCTGCCAGTTGATCGTGATAACGGTTCAGTGTTCGACGATATGCGGGCAGCGGTTTCGTCTTGTCGCCTGCGACAGAAACCATCCCGTCTCTGTGCCTTGACCTATGACCGGTCGAAGACCGGCGCAACCGGGGCACACCAATATTCTTCCCCGCCGCGTTCGCGGCTCCTCGCGGTCCAACAATATTGGCGCTCCACCGGTCCTTCGCTTCGCTGCGGCCAGACATGGTGCGCCGGTCTCCTGATGCCCGGTCTTCGGATCGGCAGGTGTCGATACGGGAACGGTCCCGGTCGAGAACCAAGGAGACGTCACATGCCTGCCATCGGATATGTCACCCGGAGCGACAACGGATCGTTCAAGGGCCAGCTGAAAACCCTCAGCATCCGCGCCGAGATCAATATCGTCGCCAATGCCGCAAAACGGAACGACGCCCAGCCCGATCACCGGGTCTATTCCGGCGATGTCGAGATCGGTGCTGGCTGGATGCGCCATTCCGAAACCAGCGGTCGCAACTATTTGTCGCTGAGCCTGGCCGCGCCCGAGTTCGGGCCGCGCCGGCTCTACGCCAATCTCGGTCGCGTTATCGGCAAAGATGATGATCGGTTCGCGATCATCTGGAACCCGGCGGATTGAATTCGTGTGGCGCCCCGCAGCTGATCGAGCTGCGGGGCGTCCCTTGGAAAGAACAATGGCAAGTCCGATCCGATTATTGCATTCGTTCGTCGGCTTTGCCGGTTCAGCCAGAAAACCGCAGCGCACATGGATCTGATACAGTCACCTCAGGCAGGTCCTCCATGATGACTGTTCCGGAATCTCGACCGATCGCGGCCACACGCCGGTCATGCCCGGCTACGAAGGCGAAGGCCTGGCCCTCGGCTTCGACCGCGATGGTGGCGACATGAATCAGCACCGGACCCATGCACGGGCGCGCCAGCACGTACATTTCCGGCCGGTCATGGCCGGTGACATAGAGCAGCCCGTCCGGCCCGATCACCCCGCCCGAGGCCGCCTTGGGCGCCAGACGGTCGAGTACGTCGCCCGGGAATAGCCAACCGCCGGTCCGCCGCCACTCCGCGTCATAGGTGGCGACATTGGCATAGCGCGCATTCTTCATGCCATTGCCGCCATGATCGTCATATTGCGCGAAGCCGGCGAGCCAGCCGCCCTTGTAGGGATTGGCCCAGACCAGCGAACCCTCATCGGTCAGGCCCAGCGACTTTGTCCCGACATGCGTCATGGTCGCGGTGTCGAAGATTTCGATCGAGGATCCCATAGGCACGTTGGGATAGTTGGAATTGGCGCATACGAGCCGCGTGTCCTCAACGATACAACTGTTGATGTGGCGGATGCGTTCATTCGCCGGACCTTCCCAGCGCGCGACCACCTTGCCGGTGCCGCGTTCGTGCTTGACGATGGTGTGATTGTCGATGGCATAGAAATAATCGCCATCGACCGCCACGCCCTGGTCCGCCGCGGGCGCCTCGAAGCGATGGACCGTCTTTGCCGAGAGCTGCGTCACGGCCTGCGCCCGCGCCGCCACCGGCGCCAGCGCGAGGATCAGGCCGGCGAGCATTGCGCTGCGCATCCGATCAGAAGCCGACATTGATGCCCGCCGATACGGTGGTGCCGACATATTCCGCCTCGGTGCGCCAGACCTTGTGGCCGCCCTGGAATTCGGTGGTTGGCTCGTTGGTCAGATTGACGCCCTGCACGAACAGCTTGAGCATCGGCGAGACGACATAGGTGAGCTTGGCGTCCAGCCGTCCGAACTCGCCCTGATTAAGCCGGTTGTCGGGGTCGCTCGCCCGGTCGGTCAGGTAATCGCCGTTATAGGTATAGTTGAGCGAAGCATCGATCGGTCCCTTCTGATAGAAGAGCGTGGCGGCGTAGGTCTCGCTCGCTTGCCCCTCTATGGGCGCCTTCTCGCCGTCGATGGTCGTGCTTCCATCGAGGAAGGTCGCGGATAGCGATACGCCCAGCCCGTCGAGCGGCGCCGGCAGAAAGGAGAACTGGGTCTGCCCGTTCATCTCGATGCCGTAGAGCTCGGCGCTGCCGGCATTGACCGATGTGGACACGATCAGCTCGGTCAGCCCCTCCGGATTCACCGCGCCGCCCAGGCCGTTGGCATCCAACGCATCCTGGATATCAGCCGGCGAGGTAAAACGGTCGGACACGCCGGTGATCTGGTTCCCGATATCCTTGTAGAAGACGCCGACCGTCACCGCGCTCAGGTCGTTGGGATACCATTCGGCGCTGGCGTCGAAATTCCACGACGTACGCGGCTTCAGATCGGGATTGCCGATAGACAGGCTCGCCTCGTTCGTCTCGACCGAATAGCTGGAGATCGGCGCGATGGTGTCGTAGCCTGGCCGGCCCAGCGCGCGCGATACCGCACCGCGCAGGATCGTTCGATCGGTCGGATGCACGTTGACGATCAGCGAGGGTAACCACTCTGCGTAATCGCCGCCGGCATGGATGCGATAGGCCTCGCCGTCGCTCTGCAGATAGCCGGCGCTGTTCACATCGGTATATTCATAGCGCACGCCGCCGATGATCTGCGCGATGCCGATCGTCTTGACGCCCATGATGTAGCCTGCGGCGATATTTTCCGTCAGGTCGTAATCATTGGCATAGCGCTGGACGAACGTATCGTCGTCGTTGCGCTCGAAATAGGCGGCGTTGGCGGGGTCATCGAAGAATGCGTTCAGCGCGTCGATGTTCATCCACAGGTTCGGGACATCGCTCGCCTCGACGTCGTTGACGAAGCCGCCGCTGTTGAGCGCCGGGTCGGTCGCCAGCGTCATCATCTGGGAGCCGGGGTCGTAGCGCTGGCGGTTATAGTCGTTGTGGCGGATCGTCTGCGTGCCCTTGGCGCCGACCTTCAAATAGAAATCATCGCTGGCGTTCCAACGCAGATTGACCGCCGTGACCCACGCATTCTCCTTCAACCTGGACTGCTGATAGCGGAGCCGGTCGAAAACCTGATATCGCGGGTCGGTGCGGTCGGCCGTACCTTCGTCCGGCATCAGCGTGACGATTCCGTCATCGTCGCGGGTGAACCGGCCGGGGCCGAACATATCATCCGACTCGAATTCCCAATAGCTGTAGGGATTGTTCAGCCGGTTGCGGTTGTACTGCAGCAGATAATCGAGCTTCAACGTGCCGAAATCGGAATTGCCGCCCGCGGCGATACTGAGCACGGATTTCTCCGTGTCTTCCAGCCGGAGATTGGCGCGCGTCGCGTTCATGCCATAGGTGCCGCCGCTGTCTCCGGTGTCGGTCACATCCTCGGTCAGTGCTTCCTGAAAGCGGTTGCGGTGCTGATATTCGTCCCATTCGGCATAAAAACCGCGCACGAAATACTCGCTCACATTGTCCGGCCGGAATTGCAGCGCACCGTTCAGGTTCAGCCGCTGCCGACCGATGGTATAATAATTGTTCTTCACCTCCTCGGGCAGGCCGAGGCCGTCGGCGTCGTGGAAATCGTCCTGATAGATGCCTTGGGCGATATATTCGCGGTCGGACCAGGCGCCGCCGACCAGCCAGCCCAGCTTGTCGCCGAACAGCTTGCCGGAAATGGTACCGTCGACACTATAGGGGTCGTGGCCGCCATAGCCCTTGTCCTTGGGCTCGATCGTCTCAATGCCGTAATTCGTGCTGCCATAGCCGTAGAATTTGTCCGAGCGGTCGAAAGGCATCTTGGTAACGATATTAACGGTACCGCCGATGCCCTGCGCATCCATGTCCGGCGTCGGCGTTTTCACCACCTGGACTGAGCCCAGCACGCTGCCGGCGATCAGGTCGAGCGGAACCTGCCGCCCGCCGCCATCGGTTTGTGGCGAGCCGATATAGACACCGTTGATCGTAACCGCGTTGAGATTGGCCGCGACGCCGCGAATCTGGACGAAACGTCCTTCGCCTTTTTCGACCAGCATGGTCACGCCCGGCAGGCGGTTGAGCGACTCGCCGACATTCTTCTCCGGCAACTGACCGAGTTCGTCGGCGCCGAGCGCATCGATCACACGAAGCGAATCGCGCTTCTGGTCGATGGCGCTCGCGCGGTTGCGTTTGGTGCCGATGACGACGATGTCGCCGCTGTTGTCATCGGCGGACTCGTCGGCTTGGCCGGCCGGAGTGCCAACACGCTGCGCTGCGGCCGGCGCGGCCATCAATGCCGAAGTCAACATGAAAGATACTATCGTGATTGGCGCACGGGCGCACGATCGCGTCGCTTGCATGGATACTCCCCGGTTTGATTGCCGCCGCTGACGGAGCAGCGGCACGGGGCGCCTGTGCTGGAGTGTGTTTACGCAGATATGACGAAAGGTTTACGCTGGCGTGACAAGCGCGAGCCGATGCAGTCGAACAAGAACCGCGGCATGATAAGTGCGGTGTTGGATCCGGAATCAGTCGGATGACTCCTGATGGGCAAGCCACGCCCCGCTTTATGACACGTGACTGGAAATGCTCTGAAACTGGGTTTGGCAAATAAAGATTGTGCTGCGAGATTTATCGCGCCTTCTCATCGAATGCTCGCTTCCCTCGCCGCCGCCAGAGCGTCAGCAGCTGCTCGCGCTCTTCGCCGCGCAACTTGGGGCTGCATCGACCAGCACACCAAGGATAATGGCGCGGTCGTCATCGCACAGATCGATCAGTCCCGACTTTGCGACCAACCCACCCAGTTCGATCAGCCGGCGCGTACGCTCGCGTCGCTTCACCTGCCAGTCGCGATTGTCATGCCGCGCCCGACGAAGCAGCAGCCGGTTCCGCGCCGCCGTTGTTCGATGTATCGCCACCGCGATCGTGCGAAACCCGGCCAGCAGCTTTGCCCTTTGCGCCGCGAAAGAACGCCTCGCCGCGCTGGCGCCAGGCTCCCTTCGTGGTGGCGTTCTTTTCTTCGATCGCGGCGATGAGCGCCCCGGCCAGCTCCTCGACCGGGAGCGCGTCCGCATCGGTCGCCTGCACGAGCTCGCCCAGCTGCATGACCTTGCGCTCGCGAAGCTTCCGGGCTTTGTCGCCGAGCGCCTTCAGTTCCGAATCATAGTCGCGGGGTTTGCGCATGACAGTCGTCCTCTTGTTGGTGGCGAAAACGGTTCAGCTATCGCTCGCTTGTGCGCGCGTAAATACCGCGATATCTCCTGACATGTCCTAGTCCCGAGGAAGATTAAATCTTTCGAGGGCGCGCTTATACGTCGTGCCGACGTCGCTTTTATAGTGTAGATGGATTGCCGCCATGGCGATCTACCATTTCTCCGCCAAAGTCATCTCGCGCGCCGCAGGGTCGTCGGCGCTGGCGGCTGCCGCCTATCGTTCCGCGTCGCGGCTGCACGACCAGCGGCTCGACCGCGATCACGATTTTTCCAGCAAGGCGGGCGTCGAGCATTCGGAAGTGCTGCTGCCGGACGGCGCGCCGGAGCATCTCCGTTATCGCGAGCGACTGTGGAACGACGTCGAGGCGGGCGAGGTCCGCAAGGACGCGCAGTTGGCGCGCGAGGTCGAGTTCGCGATCCCGCGGGAGCTGGACAGCGCCGAGGGTATCCGGCTCGCGCGCGAGTTCGTGAAAGCCGAGTTCGTCGACCGGGGCATGATCGCCGACCTGAACGTCCACCGCGATGTCGGACCGGACGGCATGGTCAAACCCCATGCGCATGTGATGCTCACCATGCGCTCGGTCGATGAGAACGGGTTCGGCGCGAAGATGCGCGAGTGGAACCGCACCGATCTGCTCGACCATTGGCGCGAGGCCTGGGCACAGCATGTGAACCACAGGCTGGTCGAGCTCGATATCGACGCGAGCGTCGATCACCGCTCACTGGAAGCCCAGGGCATCGATCTCGAACCCCAGCACAAGATCGGCCCGGCGGCATCGCGCATGGTCGAGCAGGGACGGTCGTCCGAGCGGCTCGACGAGCACCGCGACATTGCGCGCGAGAATGGCGACAGGCTGCTCGCCCGACCGGAACTGGCGCTCGATGCGATCACCCACCAGCAATCCACCTTCACCACCCGCGACCTTGCCATGTTCGTCCACCGCCATAGCGACGGAAAGGAGCAGTTCGATCATGTGATGGCGGCGGTACGCGGGTCGCCCGAGCTGGTGAAGCTCGGCAAGGACGGGCGCGGGCAGGAGCGGTTCACCTCGCGCGATATGCTGGAGACCGAACGGCGCCTGGAGATCGCGACCGAGGCGCTGGCGCGCCAGCGCGGCCATGGTCTTGCCGAGCGGACGATAGGGGGGACCCTCGCTCGCTCGGCAAGTGCGGGTCTCGTTCTCGGGGAGATGCAAGAAGCCGCGCTTCGCCACGTAACACGCGACACTGGCCTGGCAACGGTGGTCGGCTATGCCGGGACGGGCAAATCGGCCATGCTGAGCGTTGCGCGGGACGGATGGGAGCAGGAAGGCTACCGCGTTGTCGGCGCGGCGCTCTCCGGCATCGCCGCCGAGAACCTCGAGCACGGCTCGGGGATCACTTCACGCACGCTAGCCAGTCTCGAACATCAATGGGAGCAGGACCGCGATCTGCTCACGTCGCGCGATGTGCTCGTGATCGACGAGGCCGGCATGATCGGTACGCGGCAGATGGAACGGGTGATTGCCGAGAGCCGGAAGCGCGGCGCCAAGGTGGTGCTGGTCGGCGATCCCGAACAGCTCCAGGCGATCGAGGCCGGCGCTGCGTTCCGCTCGGTCGCCGAGCGCCACGGCAGCGTGGAGATCACCGAGGTCCGGCGGCAGCGTGCAGACTGGCAGCGCGATGCGACGCGGCAGCTGGCGACCGGGCGGACCGGGCTGGCGATCAGCGCCTATGACGAGCACGGCCATATCCACGCCGCCGAGACGCGCGAGCAGGCACGGCGCGCGCTCATCGCGCGGTGGGACCGCGACTGCGATCGGTCGCTGGAGGCGAGCCGGATCATCCTCACTCACACCAATGCCGAAGTGCGCGAGCTGAACCTGGCGGCCCGCGCGAGCCTGCGCGAGGTGGAAGCGCTGGGCGAGGATGTGACGTTGCAAACGGAGAAGGGCGAACGCCGCTTCGCGTCCGGCGACCGGGTGATGTTCCTGAGGAACGAGCGCAGCCTGGGGGTGAAGAACGGCTCGCTCGGGACCGTCCACTCGGTCAGCCGAAGCCGCATGGCGGTGATCCTCGACGACGACCGGGCGGTCGCGCTCGATGTGAAGGATTATGCCGCGATCGATCACGGCTACGCCGCGACCGTCCACAAGGCGCAGGGGATGACGGTCGACCGGGTGCACGTGCTGGCGACGCCGGGGCTCGATCGGCATGCCGCCTATGTGGCGCTGTCCCGCCACCGCGACAGCGTCGATCTCCATTACGGCCGCGACGACTTCGCCGACCGGTCGAAACTCGTCCGCGCGCTCTCTCGCGAGCGGGCCAAGGATATGGCGTCCGATCATCTCCGCACGCCCGAGCGCGAGCAGGCGAAGCAGCCCACAAAGCGCCGGAGCATGTTCGATGGCCTGAAGATAAACCGCGACATGGTCGAGAAGGTCATACCCACACCGTCACACGATCCGTTTGCCGGGCTGGACCTGCGGCCGGCCGCGCCGCCAATGACGCGCGGCATGTTCGACGGACTGAAACTCGATGCGTCGCCCGCGCCGGGGATCGAGCCACCTGGTCTGGGTAGCGCGGTCCAGCGGTTCGCGCGGGCGACCGCCGATATTATGCGCATGCGGCGCGACGGCTATCGCGAGCTGCCGCATCAGACGGCGGCGCTCGACAAGGCGCGTGCCGCGCTCGAGGCGGTGCGCCCGCACGCCGCGCGCGACCTCGGCGAAGCCTTTGCGCGCGACGCCGGCCTTGCCGACGAAGCGGCAAAGGGACGGACCAGTGCCGCCATCCGCGCGATGACGCTGGAGACGGAAATGCGCGCGAGCCCCGAGCGCCGGGCCGACCGGTTCGTCGAGGACTGGACCAAGCTGGCGACGGCGCACCGCAGGCTGGACCGTGCCGGTGACAGCAAGGGCGCACGGGCGATCGGCCAGCAGATGACCGCCATGGGCAAGAGCATGGAGCGCGACGCCCAGGCCGAGTCGCTGGTGAGAAAGCGTCTGCCAGAACTTGGTCTGGCGCCCCACCAGGGCGCATCCCTGTCCCACAGCATCCAGAACTGGCTCGGCCACTCGCGTTCGCGCGGGCTCGGCCGATAGATACGGTCGCATGGACCAGGAAAGCACCGAAGGAGCGGCGGCCAGCTTTGCCGCGCAGGCCTTTACCGAACTGCGCGGCGAGGTGGGACTGCTTCGCCGCGCGATCGAGCAGCTCACCGCCGAACGCACATCCATGCCCGATTACGAACCAACGCTTGAGGCGATCGGCAAGCGGCTGGAGGATATCTGTGTCTGGGCGCGCAAGGTTGCCGGCCAGCCGGGCGTCAAGCTGACGCCGGAAGTTATCGCGCAACAGATCACCGCAGCTGCCCGGAGCAGCCGCGAACACGATCAGCAGATGCTGGACCGAGCCACCTACAATATGAATGCCGCGAGCGACCGGTTCGATGCTGCCATTGCCACGACCCGGTCGGTCCATGCGCAGAACCGCGAACTGAAGAAAAACCGGATCGCGTTCGCGGTCGCCGGCATGATGACGTTCGCCATCCTGCCAGGAGCTGTCGCACGGTCGATGCCGGTAAGTTGGGCGATGCCCGAGCGCATCGCCGCGCGCATGCTCGGGCTGGACATGTGGCATGCCGGGCAAGACATGATGGCCAAGGCCGATCCGGACCGGTGGGAGGCGATATTGCACCGAGAGCACGAGCGGGCGGAACGTGCCGCTGCCAGGGCATCTCCGGAGAAGCGATAGGGCGGCTTTGCGCCCTCATTATCGCCGTTCAGTGTCAAGATCGGTGAGCCCGGAACCCACCATTCGTTCAGCTGCTTGGTTGTGCCGCGCGGAACGACCGCAATGTTCGACGTTCCGGAACGGCTCCTTTCGGGAACACAGATGGATATAGCGGACGTTCCCGGCTGCGATCGACGCGTCAGCTACGCGCCCTCATTGCCGTATTTCGTGCAGTCCTGCTGCGCCGCAAAAACTGGCCCCCTGGTTTATCTATTGACCGCACCTCCCCGGCGACAGGTCGGGATCTTTGGTCAAAAGATGTCCGGAACCTGTCGCACGCGAGGACAGGTTCACGCTAGTTCACATTTTAGAACGAATGCAGTACACCGTTGGCATGTGATCAGCGGTAGTTGGAGACGGAAGAAGTTATGACCAAGCGTCGTCATGTGTTCATCAGCCATCATCACGCAGATGATGCTCGGGTCACGAGCCTGACAAACATGCTGCGCCGGAATGCGCTAGAAATCCGTAACAGCTCGATCCGCGCAAAGCCCGCTAATGCAGAGAGACTTCGTAAAGGGCTAATCGCTGACAAAACACTCAAGCGTTTGCTGCGCATGAAGATGTCCTGGGCCTCAACGGTCGTGGTTGTCATCGGCAAGAACACCCACCAGCGCCCTTGGGTGAACTGGGAAATCGAGACGGCTCATCGTCTGGGCAAGCGCATCGTCGGCGTCTATGAACACGGTGGCACAGAAAATGACATTCCGGCCGCCCTAGACAAGTACGGCGATGCGATCGTTGCTTGGAACTCAAAGAATATCATCGGCGCGATCGAGGGACGATGCGATCCGCAGGAAACCCCGGCAGGCATCGAGAGAAGCACGCGCGACGGCACGAGGGGATGCGCGGCCTGATGACCAGCGTCTATATGTACGCTGTTAGCTATGACCTTGGGTTCGCACCGAATCCGTTCGGGGGCATCTGCAGCCTCGCCTGCTGCAAACCGGCTATCCGTTCCGGTGCGAAAGATGGAGATTGGATTGTCGGGTTAACGGGCACAAAATTGCGTCCAGCATTGCGGTGCATATTCGCCATGCAGGTCACACGATCAGTAACATTCGACGAATACTGGGCCAGCGAAGAGTTCGAAACTCGGAAATCTAGGCGAAATGGATCCGCCAAGAAGCAGGTAGGCGACAACATCTATCACCGCGACGAGCTGGACGCTCCGTGGGTGCAGGAGGATTCGGTGCACAGCCTAGAAGATGGATCTCAATGTCCGCTCAACACGGCGCATGACACGCGTGTCAACAGGGTATTGCTGTCCGAGCGGTTTGTCTATTTCGGAGCCTCCGCTCTGGCTGTGCCGGCCCATATCTTGGCCAGTATGAACTACGCGAAGAACCCGCGTGACATGCGCAAATATGCTCTGGCGGAAGCCAAATGCTTGATCGACTGGCTTGAGCCTCAAATCGTCGCCCACCGCAACATTCCATTGGATGACCCGATCAATTTTGATGCGACGTCCAAACGTTTCTCGGCCACGCGTCAGCGCATGGTCTAACCCTGCCTCATCTGTCTAAGCATTCGGCCGGCGCGCTAGGCTAGCGCAGCACGCCAACGGACGAACAGATCGCAGACCGCAAACGCGGTTGGCTCGCTTCGGTCATCGTTGGCAATGTCCTGCAAATCGGGCCTAACAAGCGCCGGTATCCGATCGACCATCGCCGCGATGCGGGCAATCGCATCGTGGTACCCAGATTGCTGCGCTTCACGCGGAACACGGGCGGCGGGATCCATCAGTTCGAGCGCAATGGCGCAGTCGCGAGTTGCACCACCGTAGGCTCCGAGGAGAACCAGTGGCTTGTCCGCCTCCAAGGTCATGACCGCTTCTTCTATGACGCCTGGCATCCGACCTTCATATCGGTCTTCCGGCAGGCCGACGATGCCCATCTTCCCACCCATCGCCACTCGCGCGTCCGCTTCCGCCGCAATTGCCCGTCGGACTGCGGTGTAGGCGTCGGCGTCAGACTGTCCCGGTTGGTTTTTCAGCCAGTCGTTCCACTCGGCTTCGGTGGATATGGTTTGCCGAGCCTCCCCAACACCGCCGACGATGAGGTGCTTACCTGATAGCCGCACCGAGGTCAGTTTGTCGGCGCTCGACAGTCTGATACTTGCGACGTTGCGGGCAAGTTTCAGCGCTGCAACGAAATCGAGGAACTGGATTCGTCGGGCGATGGGCTCAGCGATGATGTATAAGAAGGGGGCTGTCTCCCGGCTTCCGGCGTAGGCGCCCGCGAGATGCTGAAATATCTTGAAGGTAAAGTGCTCGGGCTGCAAATCGCCGGCATACAGTATTTCGCCCCCTTCGCGGATTATCGCGGTGCATACTGCGAGGAGCGTCCGTTCAACTTCCCTCTGAGGGAACCCCAGACGCGCCCGGTCGGGCGCATCGCTGACCGACAAGGCGACTTTCCATCCCTTCAGTTTCATGCCTGGTATTCGCCCAATGTTTTCAGCTGGCTGTCACTTCGCAATGCGGCCATCGCCCGAGTGACGAGCCGAGCCTCAAGGTCTCCTAGCGGAGGATCGGGATATAGGATCACTCGTGGGCATAGATCGGCGTCGATCACGTCAAAAAGCTCAGGGGGGCGCGGCATCACCGTGACCTCCGAATCCGCCGCCACAACTTTCGCCGCTTGAGCCTGAAAGATGTCGCAGCGCAGCCCTTCGGACATGGTTTCCACCAGCAATGGATCTATCCACGAACCGGCCGAACCGGTGGGATCAAGACGAACCCGGGGAAGATTTGCGCCGTAGGGATAGGTTCGGCTGACGCGAACGCCCCCGATATCGGCCAAGACGATTGGCCGCCTATGCCGCTTCGCGGTCGTCAGCTCGAAGATGCACCATGGCCGGGAGTCGTACACATCCGAGACGATGGCGATCAGCGTCCCTCGACTGATTTCAGCGTCAAAGCGCGCTTTGAAATCCTCGCCCGGATTCAACTCCATGGCGTCGTAGAAGGTGTGAAGGGGCACGTCATGATCTGGTGACTGTACATAAGCCACAATCTCTCTGGCGATCGTGTCTCCGTCCGCCTTGGCGTGACTAACGAACAGCGGCTCGTCGCGGTCGTCGCCGCTGAGTTTTCGCAGATGCCGACGGATCTGAACGAGCACATGGAGCAACAGACGCTTATCTCGCGCTAGCTGGTCCAGTCCCTTCCAGCCCGTCCTATAGACGTATTGCGTGTTCCGCTCCCTGTCCGAGGCGGGTATCGCGCTGCCGCCGTAGTCACAAAACGGGATGTAGACGTCAGCTGCGCCGCGCGTCTCCATGGCCGCACGCGTGGACTGAACATATTGATCCCATACTGAGGCTTGTTCGTCCATGAAGTCGTCATGCAGCAGCACGACGGCATTGTGGTCCGCGCGCGATAGGTCAACGGGTTTAGGCAACGGCGAGTCCGGAAGCCACGGCGCGCTCGCGAAGCGAACGGGCACTCGATAAGCCACCCCGTCCCTTTCCATTCCGATTCCGTCGAAATGCCGGGAGATCATTTCAGCGACGCGCGCTCCTTCTAGCGACCCGGAAGCCCAGACAACATGTATGCGCAGATGATCAATCATGGGCTACCGGCCGGTGTAATGAAAATCGCCATCGAATACAGGCGGGTTGAACAGTAGGCATACTTTACGAATACAGAGAATCAACATTGGGGTTGAGAATGCGGGCGGGACCGGGGGGAAGTTCATGAAATCGGAGCGGTACCGCAACATTAGCCACGCGACGGTAGGTGGTTTCGAGGCAGTGCTGAAAGACGGCAAGGCCGTCTCGGTGCGCGGCGAAGCCACACGGGAAGTGCTCGGACGTGGCACGCTCATAGAATGCCCACAGGAACGGTTTCCGTTCTTACCCGGGCGACTAGGTGATCCGTTCGCCCTCGTGGCTGAATGCATCTGGGTCCTTGCCGGGCGAAACGACCTCGACTGGCTGACCCATTACCTTCCGCGCGCCGCCCAGTTCTCCGACGATGGTAGGGTCTGGCGAGCGGGATATGGACCGCGCCTCAGGGACTGGCAGGGCGTGGACCAGCTGGCCGAAGTCTTTCGGCTTCTCAGCGCAGACAGGACTAGCCGACGCGCGGTCATGAGTTTATTCGATCCTCGATCTGACTTTGGTCCATCCCTAGACATCCCCTGCAACAACTGGCTCAGCTGGCTGATCAGGGACGGCCGTCTGCTGCTCAATGTTGCGGTACGCAGCAACGACGCAATGTGGGGGTTCTCGGGCGTCAATGCGTTCGAGTGGAGCGTCCTGCAGGAACTGTTGGCGAACTGGCTGGGGGTTGAACCCGGCCCAACCTATTTCCTCGCCTCCTCGTTTCACATCTACGAACGCGACCGGCATCTCGAACGTGCGGCCGCGGTCGTGAATGCGTTTCCTGGCGTTACGCCGTACGATTTCGAAGTTTCGACACCGCGTCTGGAAGTCGCCCAAGACCGCTTGGATGCCGCCTTATTGGAATGGTTCGCAGCCGAAGCACTCGTTCGCCAAGATCCCGACGCCTGGCCCGTTGAGAGCTTGCCAGAGGATCCCTTCCTCCTTGCCTCCCTCCGGACCGTTCGTCTCAAATGGGGCGCTGACATTTGGACAGAGGACAGGCTGAGGAACGAATTGCACGCGTGCCCTGACGACGACTTCACGGCCGCGGCTTATGAACGCCTGGCGCGCCGTTTTCCGCGGTTAGTAGACGGCATTCCGCAGCCCGGCGCTCGGGCTTACTTCAACCGAGCGACGTGCCGGCCGACTTCCGGCGATGGTCTCATCCAAGCGATAGACGCCCTACATCGAGAGAAGAACGCCGGCTACGGCGCGGCCTGGAAGCGGCGCGGTGAGCGCATCAGCATTCTGCCCAACATTGCGCGCAAGGTCGACCGGCTGGAACATTTCAGCACTTCGGGCCTGGAACTCTCCGGCGAGACGCTGTTCGACACGGCGGTTGACCTGTTGGTGTACGTTCTCAAATACGAGTTGTTTCTCGCGGAACAGTCCCCCTCACTAGCCGAGCGAATCGGCTTGCAAGGTGGGACCAGAGCCTACAGTGATTGTAACGATGATTTCACCGTGGCACTCCGTCATGCGGGTGTGACGCCGCTCGCCGACAATGAGGTAGACAGCGAGCTCATAGCGGCGGTTAGCACCTTTGAAGATCTCTGGCCCAAAGTAAAGGCGGAAGCGGACGTCGAGGCGCGCATCGCCGCTACCAGTCGGTTACGTGTTCATGCGGCGCGACTGGTCGGGGCAATCGCGCTGACTCAGCCTCAAGTCCTGTTGGCGTTCATTCAGCAATGGAGCCCGCGCGATGAAACCCCCTCCTCCTCGTAGCGTCGATATGAACCCTGCCGACCTGTCGACACTGCTCGAAACGCTCAAGCAAGAGTTGTCCGCTCGCCCCGAGACTGACGTTCTCGGAATCCTAGGCGTCGGCCCCGCCGCATACGACGTCGTAACCTGGCTGAACGTTGCGGGGCTGACCGGCCGGTTGACCGGAGTCTACGACACGTCACCGCAAGAGGCCGGGCTTCGCTGCCGACCGATGGAGGCGCTGGAACAGGACCGGCCCCAGATCCTGATTGTAGCTTCGGACCAGCGTAAAGAGGCGCTTATCGAGGCCGCTGTACCCCACATTGAGGCGAGCGTCCGGTTGCTAATCGGAGGATTCGACCACTTCCGGTACCGCGACCTGGCCTTTGAGCAAGAAACTGCAAACGCGCTCGTGCCCTCCTTCGCGAACGGATATCCGAACTGCCTGATCCATCTTTGGCAGGTTCTTCAGAACGCTGCACGCTTGGGCGTCGACGGGACGATCGTGGAATTCGGAATGTTCCGGGGAGGAACGACCATGTTGCTCTCTCGCTTCGCCGAGCGACTGGGCAAAGACTGGCCAGTCATCGGTTTCGACACCTTCGACGGTTTCCCTCCGCCACGTAGTCCGCTTGACATGTATTCTCACCCTGACTGCGTCTTTATGGACGAGGCCGCAGCCCGCCGATATCTGGCCGGACGGAACGTCAAGATCGTGCCGGGCGATATCGTCGAGACCGCGTCTCAGTTGAAGGAGCGGGGTATCCTGCTAGCGTTCATTGACACCGACAACTACACCTCGGCAGTGGCGGCGCTGGATGCTGTTCAAGGTCAGATAGTGCCCGGGGGCGCCATTGTGTTCGACCACTTCACTGGTGTAGACCGCTTTTTGTACACCTTGGGCGAACGCATGGCCGCCAAGCGCCTTCTCGAAGACCCGCGATTCTTCAATCTACACGGCACCGGCGTATTTCTTCGGCAGTCAGCGTGATGGATATCGTCGAAACACGCAGCAAGCCAAAGCCCCGCCGGGGAGTCTACGAACTGTACTGGCAGTTCGCCTCTCGACGGCAGGCAGCGTTTGAACGTCGTCTCGCCGGCAAGAATGCGCCTTGGTCGGACGATCCCATCCTGCAGGAGTTCAAGTTTTGCAATGTTTACCGGGCAGCTGATCGCGTCTCCCAGTATATGATCCGAGAGGTATGCTATGCTGAGGAAGTCGGCAGCGCAGCCGATCGCGCCTTTCAGATCGTCGCTTTCAGGACGTTCAGCAAAATCAGCACCTGGAACAGGCTCATGGCGCTACTGGACGGGCCTCCACGCATCCGAGATTTGGCGGACGGGAGTTTCGTCGCCGCGCTAGACCGTATCAAGCGCGAGGACGGCGGCCTTTACACCGGGGCCTTTATACTGTGCGCGAACAAGGCGTTTGGACACGACGAGAAGCATCACAATCACGCCGCCCTTTTTGAGAAAATGTTTGTCCAAGACGCCGTTGCAGATCGGCTGATCGGTGCGAACTCCTTCGAAGGCCTCGTCCGCACGCTTGAGGGCTATCCCTTGATGGGTCCGTTCATGGCCTATCAGACTGCGGTCGATCTTAACTATTCCGAACTAACGGATTTTAGCGAGAACGACTATACGCAAGCTGGCCCAGGCGCCGTGCGCGGCCTCGCCAAGGTGTTCGAGAACTTAGGCGATTACACACCGTCCGAAGCGATTCAATGGATGGTCGACCAACAGGAGGTCGAGTTCGAACGGCTCGATCTACCCTTCTCGGGCCTCTTCGGGAGACCTTTGCACGCGATCGACTGTCAGGGGCTGTTCTGTGAAACTGACAAGTACTGCAGAGAAGCTGCGCCGGAGCTCGCCAGCAACCGGTCGCGGATCAAGGCTCGCTATCGGCCATCGACGACCTCGCTTGAGCTTTTCTTTCCACCGAAGTGGCGGCTGGAGCCGCCTGCGCGAACGATTCCAGCTGCCCGCCTACAGACTCAACCGGACTTGTTCTCGAACGCCTAAGCCCCAATTTCAGTCCCAGAGAAGTTTCGCCGGGTGATGGCTTAAAGCGGTTATGCTCTGATCCTTCTTTACCGCACTGTGGACGGTCGTCGTCGTCAATGAATTTTCCACTCTACACGTTCAGCCACCAAAAGCGGACACGCGGCTTCCGGCCCACTTTTTGTCGCTATCCTATGCCGGTCGCGCAAACGCCGGATGTCGGCTCCAGACAAAACCTGTCCTTCAACACATCGCCAGCGAACGGCAGCAATGTCAGCGTCAACTGACACCGACTAGAGACGGCCTATTCGCTTCTGTCCAGACGAACGTTCGGTCCTATCAAAACTACCGTTTAGGTCGGTCAAATGGGAAGACTATGACGCGCAATAACGCCGGTCGGACGCCGGGCGGTGCGGCAGCGGGGGCGAGAGGCGCTACATGTAGAAGCTGTAGCTGACCTGAGGCTTCTCGGTCGGGCTGACGTACTTCATGATGTCGCCGATCTTGCGAGCGCATTCGAGCGTGATCGGCAGGCGGCCGTCCATCTGGGTGTTGTTCCAGTTCATCTTGGTCAGACCAAGGATCTCCTCGCATAGGTTCTCGAGGGACGAATCTTGTTCGTAGACCGTGATCTTGAGGGGCTTGGGAACGTAAGCGCCGGGATAGGTCTTGTAGAAATCGACGGTGCCGCGCGTGTATAGCAGTCCCTCGGTCTCGGTGATGGCGAGCATGGTACCGCGTTTGGGCGGATAGTCGCCGTCACCGAAAAGGCGGATGTCAGTGTCGGTGATGGCTACGAAATCCTTAACGCGAATGCCCTTCTCATCGAGAGCGCGCAGGAAGCCTTTTCGTTCACTATCGCGGAAGCGACTAGATTTGTGGATGACGATTCGAGCCGGCATGTGCTGTAGGGCGCGGTCGTATTCGTCCAATGCATCGCGCAAGAGTTCGTACGCCTGATCCTCGCTCAGGTAGGGGTGGCGGTTCTTCTTATCGATGGAGACCGGGGTTCCGCGCAGGATGATACCGTGGCCGAACTCGTCGAAGACCTGCGCGAGGCTGGACGAGACAGTTTCACCGTCGCGGCTCTTATAGAAGCCGATCCCTATGTAGCAGGAGCGCAGCTTGGCGGTCTCCTCAACGAGCCTCCATGGGATGGTGCGGTTGCCCTTGTAGTAGAGAGCAGTGCAGAAGTTCCATGCCTTGGTGGCCGGATCCTGCTGCTCCCCGGCCTGCTTCGTGATGAGAATGGTCTTCTCGCGTACGAGCTGTAGCGGCGTTCCGAGATGCATGCACTTCGCCTTGAGGATGCGGCGGAAATTGTGTTCCAGCCCGCTATCCCCTTCTTCACCCTCCTTGGAAGTGGTGACGGAGTCAAACATTTCGTTCGGCATTACGCAGACGATGACATCAACGGATCTGTTCTCGGCTAGGAAGCGGATCTGCTCGTAGTACAGCTCGACCGCACGCTCGACGCGGTCGGGGCGTGACGGTAGCTTTACGATGGCGGTGATCTCGGACTTCTGCAGCGTACGCGTGTACTGGGGCGAGTTGATGAGGCGGGTCAGGAAGCCGTAGCTCTGGTTGATGCCGCCGAAGCCCCGGAAAAGGTTAAGCAGCTTCGATTCCTTCTTGCGCTCGATGCCGCTGCGGCATTGAGCGAGCCATTCGTCAAGCAGATCGACACCTTCGCCGCGGCCGACGACGCCAATGCGCAGTTCTGTGCGGCGCAGCTCATCGCGCTTGTCGTACACCCCCATGTGCTCGATGCCGGTTCGCGGGCAGACGTGGGTGCCGGTGCCGAACCCAAGAAGCGGCTCGGCGAGAGTGGTGAGCTTCAAGCGGCTTCCTCCTGGTGGTCTGCGGCATCGGCGATGGACGTCTCGTCGGCATCGTCGGCGACGTCATCGGCGTCCTCAGCAACGTCGAACTCGATGAGGTTTTGGAATGCGAGCCCATCCTCATCGCCAGCGTCTGTTGCGGACAGGAAGTAGGCGATAAAGCGCACCTGGTTCCTGACGCTGGCATTCCGCTCGAGCCGCTTCTGTTGGGAGAGCAGGTCGTCGTGCCAGTTCGACTCGCGGAACCCGTCGAACGAGTAGAACCAGCTGGGCAAGATCTGCGCGAACCAATCGTCACCGAGCTTCGTGAAGGTTAGGTCGAACGAAAGGTGCTGGTGATGCGCGATCCGAGCGGGATCCTTTTTCGACGGGCGGGCGAAATAGACACGCCGTGTCGCCTTCTGTTTGCCAATCCACGGTTCCTTGCGTTCACTCTGTCCCTCCTCGTTGGCAATGAAGTAGAAGAAACGATCTTTGGGCTGCATGCGGACGTGGCGTGCCTTGAGGATCTCACGGGCCTCGGCGGTGAGCAGCTGCTTGAGCACGTTGATGTTGTCGGTTTCCAGGGAATCAGCAAGGTCAGAGACGTCGAGTCGTTCCACTGACCCCTCGTCCACGATGCTGATAAGGCCGCTGGTTTCCATGTCGTGGAAAGAGAAGAGTTTGTTGTCGTGGCAGACCCAGGCGTCTGAGTGCACGTCGTTGAGGAGGAGGGCCATCTTAACAACCGATGTTCTGCTCCGAGCCTTGCCCTTGTATGAAAGACTACTGCGCGCCTGCGCGACCACCTCCTTGTCGTTGATCGTCAACTCAGCGACGTAGACGGCCTGCGGCATCCGAATCTGTTGTAGGTTGGTCGTGATGGCCGTCGGATCGGGGATGCTGTCGGAGCTATACGCGATATAGGCGTCCACCTCACCCAGGATGCGTTGGAACTCCTCAAGGATGCGCTCCTGCGCGGGCAGGCGCAGCGCCGCGACCAGCCCGAGCAAGTCACCGAGGTCGATGACGTGCTTCTTGGTATTAAACGCGAAACGGTCGCCCACGATCTCGTTGACGGCGGCTTGGCTATAGGACGCCTGCTTCTTAACGAGGGTGAGTACGTACAGTTCGTCGAAGCTGTTGAAGTAGGTGCGATCCATGAACTGGCGGAGGGTCGCCTTCACCTTGTGGAGCGAGGTGGTCGAGGTGACCTGAAAGCAAACGCGGTCGTGATCGTCGCCAAGGTCGATGCCAGGAAAATTCTTCTGCTTGCGGTTAAGATTGAGGAGTTGGGGCAGGTTGTAAACCGACCGTAGGATCGGGATAAACGCGTCCTCGAGCGCTAAGTTGATGTCTGTTTCTTGATGGCTCCAGATTCAGCCTCAAGCGCCGGCTTCTCTATCGCGGCCGGGGTCAAGGACAAATTTCTGTTA
Organism: Stakelama saccharophila; assembly: GCF_032229225.1. NCBI lineage: Bacteria > Pseudomonadati > Pseudomonadota > Alphaproteobacteria > Sphingomonadales > Sphingomonadaceae > Stakelama > Stakelama saccharophila. Next base: position 3,093,845 of record NZ_CP135076.1, on the reverse strand, counting down.
CCATGGCCTTTCTCCCATTTCGTGGCTCTGCGAAGGATGCTGTCTCACGAGGCTCTTGCTTCTCTTCGAGGTCGGCGCGGGCCGCCTCAGGATGGGGTAAGAAGGGGGCGTGGTTCTATCTTTGTTGCGTCCTTGCCATCGCGGCAGGATCCGCCGACGTTACGAACTCACGCCACCCATCGTCCCCGTGAGGACATCTTCCTGCCGAGGCAGAACCGTTTTTCCTGTCGTTATCCGATGGTTCAGGCCGCCGGCACGACGACGGCGATATTGCTATAGCGGAAGTCGGTGCCATCGACCCACATGCGGTGGAGTATGACGGCGAGCCTCCTGGCAAGCGCGACGGTGGCGCGGCGCATGCCCCTGCGCTGGGCGACCCGCGCTGCCCATGCCTTGAGCCAGGACCATTTCTGGCTGTGGCAGAGCATCGACTGCGCCGCTTCGTAAAGCATCGCACGCAGCATGGTGTCTCCGCATTTCGAAACACCGCCGTTATAGTCGATCTCGCCCGACTGGTGGCGCCGAGGCGTCAATCCCACGTGCGCGCCAACTTCCCGCGAATGGACAAACCGGTGCGGCTGATCCACCGACGCGCGGTAGGTGAGCGCCACCAACGGGCCCACGCCGGGAACGGTCATGAAGCGCCGGCACACCGGGTCCTGGCGAACCGTATCGAGCACCATCTTGTGCAGGACGGCGAGTTGCTCGCGCATCACGCGCCGTACGCTCAGCAAAGGCTCGACGATCGTGGCAAGCGCAGGGAAGTCTTCGACCAGATGCCGAATGCGCGCTTCGTAGCCGGTCGGGCTTACAGGACCGACCCTCAAGCCGAAGTTGCGCAGCGTACCGCGCAGATCGCACTCGATGTCGAGCAGCTTGCGCTGGACGAGCCTGCGGCTTGTCAGCAGCATCCTGTTTTCCTGCGCCGCCAGCGTCTTCACATGCACCGGCTTGAACAGACCCGCGCGCATCATCCGCGCAATACCGCGGGCGTCATTGGGATCCGACTTGTTGATCTGCTGGGCTTTGAGCAGCGCCTTCATGTGCCGGGTCTCGACACATACCATGGGCAAACCCGCTTCGGTCAATGCGTTCACTAGCCATTGGGACAAGGGACCAGCTTCGATCCCAACCCGAACATAGTCGCCGCCCACTGACGTAAGCAGGACAGCAATGTCGTCCGGCTCGGTCGCCACCTTGCGTTCACATAGAACCGCGCCAGCATCGTCCAGCACGCACACCGACGTCTCCTTCATCGAGACATCCAGACCAACGAAATGTGTCATCGTCTTCAATCCTTCCCTCGATGCGCGAGGTCAGGTGTGACCCCGATCAGCCATCGTACGTGAAGGAGGCTGCGCCCGATTGCGTTCCAAAGCGCAGCCGCCGCGATACACCATCTTTGTTGGCGCTGCTGACCGGGAGGTTGGTTCAAACGAACGGCAGCTTCACCCGCGCCAGCTGACCCATGCGTCGGCGTGATAGAAGGGCAGCTTCGCTTGTTCTGGCGGCTATGACCGGACAGGCGGAAACGTGTTGTTAACCGGCGCGGAACGGAGCAAAGCTGCATCCTGAGCCTTTAACGGAGGCAGCATGGATAACCATGCTGCCTCTCGCCGACGATCCTTAGAAGCGGATGCTCAGACCCGCGTGACCACCGCCGCCGCCTCGATATCGAGCTGCAAAGGCTTGCGGCCACGCCCGAGCGTATCGTCAGTTGCCTGGTCGTCGACATCGACCATTTCAAGCGGTTCAACGACGAGCATGGGCATGCCGCCGGCGATTTCGTGCTGCAAAGCGTCGCTACCGCGCTGAAGCGACAGATACGGCAGGGCGATCACGCGTTCCGCTATGGTGGCGAGGAATTCGTCCTGCTGCTGCCCGACCTCGATATCAAGCCGGCGACCGAGCGCGCTGAAATGCTTCGCGAACATATTGCCGGGATGCCGCTCGACTTCGATGGCCGCGATCTCGGCACGCTTACCATTTCGGTCGGCGTTGCGAGCGCATCGACGCAGGGCCGGTTGCAGGACCTTATAGATTCGGCCGATACGGCGCTTTACGCCGCCAAGCACGCCGGACGAAACCGTGTGGCGATCGCGCCGGAAACGCCGGAAAACCCGGTGTCGCGCACCGGCTGAGGCCCGAGCGGAATCGCGGCCATAGGGGCGATAGCGTATCAAAGCCGTTTATTTACAATTGCTTCATAGGCGCAGCTTAAATCTGCGGGAACAAGATTTACGGGACAGTGAGCTTGGCGTGAACCGGTATCTGGGCCGCAAGAAGGTGGTGAAGCGGGGCGAGGCGCTCGTCATCGCGCTTGCCGGTATGGTGCTCGGATTCCTGTTTATCCATTTCGACGCCTTCACAAAATACAGCAAATTCGTGGACAAAGCCGCCTATGAGCAGCTCGACGAGTTGCTCTTCGTGATCTTTTTCGGTGGTTTTGCGGCGCTGGTCATCGCCATTCGCCGGACCGCCGATATGGCAAGAGAGGTGCGCCGTCGCGAGGAGGCCGAGCGAAAGGCGCTGAAGCTGGCGCGCCTCGACCCGCTGACCGGTCTTCCCAACCGTCGCGTGCTTGGCGAACTGCTGGTTCGCGCCGTCCAGGAAGCCGCTCGCCACGACCGGGACTGCGCCGTGCTGCTGATCGACCTCGATCACTTCAAGTCGGTCAACGACCTTCACGGCCATCATATCGGCGACGCGTTGCTGGTCGAGGTTTCCAACCGGCTGCGCGAGCTGGCCTCCGATACCGCTCATATCGCACGCCTTGGCGGTGACGAATTCGCCTGCTGGCTGTCCTATGAACGCGGCAACGACGCGCCCGGCCACCTTGCCATGCGGATCATCCGGAGCCTGGGCCGGCGTTACGTCATAGAGGGGCGCACGCTCGAGGTCAGCGCCACGATCGGCATTGCGCGGTCTCCCCGCAACTCGGGAGATCCGGCAACATTGCTCCGCGCTGCTGATATCGCGATGTATCATGCCAAGCGCGAACAGCGAGGGACCTTCGAATATTTTCGCACGGAAATGGACGAGAAGCTGCAGGCCCGTGCGATGCTCGAGCGCGATCTCAGGCACGCGGTCGCCGAAGGCCATATCATTCCCTATTTCCAGCCGATCTATTCGCTCGTCGAAGATCGGATCATAGGATTCGAAGCGCTCGCAAGGTGGTTTCACCCCGAGCGCGGACTGGTAAGTCCCGTCGAATTCATTCCGGTCGCCGAAGATATCGGACTGATGCACGACCTGACGCAGCACATCCTGACGCAGTCCTGCATCGTTGCGCAAACATGGCCGGACGGGATTTCGTTTTCGGTCAACGTCCCGCCTGCTCAGTTGCTTGCCGGCTGGTTTCCCGCGCATACGCTGGCAACGCTGACCGCAACGGGCGTCGCGCCGAGCCGTCTGATCATCGAAGTGACCGAAAATGCGTTTATCGAGGATGCGGACTTCGCCTCCGGCATATTCGAATCGCTGCACAATGCGGGCATCCGCGTCGCGCTGGATGACTTCGGCAAGGGCTATTCAAGCCTCACCCACCTACGGCAATTGCGTTTCGATCACCTCAAGATTGACAGCTCTTTCATTCGGTCGATCGACACGACCGAGAGTCGCCAGATCATCAAGGCCGTGATCGGGCTGGGCGGAGCGATGGGCATGTCGGTTACCGCCGAGGGCGTCGAGGACGAGGCGGTCGCCCATGCGCTTGGGTCGCTCGGCTGCACCCACGCTCAGGGCTATCTTTTCGGCAAGCCCGTTCCGGCGTCCATGACCTTGCCAATGCTTCAGCCCCGGGCGAGCTTGCGCTCAGAAGCGGTGGGCGGCTAGGGGCGACAGTCCGAGCGAGGCGGAATCGGAAGACGACCGGGCTTGGCCGGCAAGTCGGTCCCGCCTTCATCGGCTTGTCCGACGGCGATACTATGGGCTCTGCCTATCGCTCTCGCCGCTCGGCGACGGACGAAGAATTGCGACGGGAGACCGGGATGCGCGTTGCCGTTTTCGCAACGAAGCCGTATGATCGTCACTACCTGGATGCCGCCAACGCGGCGTTCGGACATGACCTGGTCTATTTCGAGCCGCGGCTCGACGGAGCGACTGCGACACTGGCGAAGGGGTGCGCGGCGGTCTGCGTGTTCGTCAACGACACGCTCGATGAACCGGTGCTCGAGGAACTGGCGCGAAACGGCGTCCGGCTTGTCGCGCTGCGCTGTGCCGGCTTCAACAATGTCGATTTCACGGCGGCCGGGCGGCTGGGGATCGATGTCGTTCGCGTTCCGGCCTATTCGCCGCATGCCGTCGCCGAATTCACCATCGGCCTGTTGCTGGCGCTCGATCGAAAGATCCACCGCGCCTGGGCGCGCGTGCGCGAGAATAATTTCGCGCTGGACGGCCTTATCGGCCGCAATCTGTTCGGTCGCACCGCAGGGGTGGTCGGCACCGGGCAGATCGGCCGGCTCGTCGCCCGCGCGCTGCGCCTCGGCTTCAGTTGCGACGTTCTGGCGAGCGATCCCGCGCCCGACGCCGGGCTGGAGGACTGCGGCGTCCGCTATGTCGATTCCGCCGAGCTGCTCGCCGCCAGCGATATCGTCACGCTGCACTGCCCGCTGACGCCCGACACCCGCCACCTGATCGACGCCGCGGCGATCACGCGCGCCCGCGACGGGCTGCTGATCGTCAACACCAGCCGCGGCGCGCTGATCGATACGAGCGCGCTGATCGCCGGGTTGAAGAGCCGCAAGCTCGGCGGCGTCGCGCTCGACGTGTACGAGCAGGAATCGAACCTGTTCTTCGAGGACCTGTCGAGCGAGATCATCGACGACGACGTGTTCCAGCGTCTGCTTACCTTCCCCAACGTTCTGATCACCGGGCATCAGGCCTTCCTTACCGATGAGGCGCTGACGGCGATTGCGCAGACTACGCTGGCAAGCATCGCCGATGCCGAGGCGGGAAGGCCGCTTCGCCACCGGGTCGCGCCGCCGCGAACCGCTTGAGCAATCGCGGCTTTGACCACCGTCAATGCCGCCACACCGGTAAAGCGCGATTTTCAGGCGAGAGGAGAATGCCGATGAGCGAGGCCGCCGGCTCTGACGGTCGCGTCGAGCCCTTTTGCCGGTGCTGGCACGTCATTAAGGAGATCGATGTCGCCCGTCTTGTCGCCGGGCATCACCGACTCGCGGCGCTGTGCCACGAATTGGAGGCGTGCGCCGACGCACTGCCGACGCTGCCGTCGCCGACACATTCCGTCGCACTGTGCAGGCTGCTGGCGGCAACCGTCGTCCGGCGCGAGGGTGACCGCGGCAATTTTCCGGAGGCGCTCGCGGGAAAGCGCGATACCGGCCTGCTGGCACCGCTGCTGATGGCGCGGGTAGGACGCCTCCGCCTTGCCGACGCGGCCTATGGTCAGGAATTGATCGAGGCGTTGGAAGACGCCAGGCACAGCCAGCCGGTGGCCGGAGAAACGCTCGGATATCTGCTCCGCTGCGTGTTCGAGGGATGCCGCCGGACGATGGACGTCGAGGGGCTGGTCGTCCTGCATCTCGCCAGCCACCGGCTGACGGCCGAAGCGCGCATGCTTCTGGTCGAGAGCCTCCGCCGCCGCAGCGCCGTTTAAGCTGCTTCGGCGCGCGCCTCCAACGCCTCGCGGTTGGTGATCGTTATCGCCCGCGTTCCCGGCAGCGCGATGACGCCGGCGGCCTTGAGCCGCGTCATCTGGCGGCTCACCGTTTCGATCGTCAGCCCCAGCACGTCGGCGATCTGACCGCGCGTCAGCGGAAGGTCGAAGGTGAGCGGGCCGGCCGGCGTGGCGCGGCACGCCGACGCGCCCGCGCGCGCCGCCATATCGAGCAGAAAGCCGGCCACCTTTTCCTGCGCCGACTTGCGCGCCAGCGTCAGCATGCGGCTGCGGGCTTCGTCCAGCGCCTCCATCGTGCGCCGAAGCAACAGGCGCTCCATATGCGCATGATCCTCCAATACACGTGTGAACGGTTCGCGCGGGAAAATGCAAAGCTCCGCCTCAGTAAGCGCCGTGATCGTGAAACTCGACCGGCCGGGATATGGCTGTCCCACGAAGTCGGCGGGATAGAGCAGTCCGACGATCTGCTCGCGCCCATCGGCCGTCGACGCCACCAGCTTCAACATGCCCGACAACAGGTTGGCGCAGATCACATGGTCGTCGCCGGCCCACGTGATCGTTTCGCCAGGTGCGACCAGCTGTCGCCGGCTGAGCATGTTGAGCGCAGTCAGTTCGTCGTTGTCGAGGCTGCCGCACAGCGCCTGGTCGCGCACCGCGCAATCGGCACAGATATCGCTCGTCGCCATGCGCCCCATATAGGCGAAAGGTTGGCCCGTGCCGACCCCTCGCGTCAAGCCGCGCGTACGCCGCCGCGTCAGCGGTTGGCCGGCCCCTCCGCATCGTCCTCGACCGGCAAGTCGAATTCGTGCCAGATCCCGTTCAAAATGCCGAAGACGACCGCGAGGCCGAGCCCCAGCACCCAGGTGAAATACCACATGGCCTGTTATCCTTCGTCAGTAGAAATCGGGATTGGTGCGGACTTCCTCGGTCGTCACGCGGCCGAACATCACCTTGTACGCCCAGGCGGTGTAGGCGAGCACGATCGGCAGGAAGACAACGGTCACGACGACCATGATCGCCAGCGTGTGCGCCGAGGACGAGGCGTTCCACACCGTCAGGCTGGAATGCGGATCGATGCTCGACGGCAGGATGTACGGGAACATCGACAGCCCCACGGTGGCGATGATCCCCAGCGCCCCCGCCGACGATCCGGCGAACGCCGCCCATTCTCTGCCCGCGCGGATGCCGACCAGCGCGAGCGCGCTGCTAGCGAAGCCCAGGGCCGGCGCGATCAGCATCCACGGATAGCGGCCGTAATTGGTCAGCCAGCCGCCGCCGACCTGCTCGGTCGTCGTGCGCAGCGGGTTGGACGGGCCGATCGGATCGGCCGCGCCGACCATGCGGTAGCCGATATCGCCGAACGCTACATACAGCCCGCCGAGCGCGAACAGGGCCAGCGCCGCCAGCGCCGCCCAGGTGCCGAAGCGCCGCGCGCGGTCATGGACCGCCCCGTGCTCCAGCTTGATCGCCAGCCATGCCGCGCCGTGCACCACCAACATGGCTAGCGAGAGCAGCCCGCACAGCAGGGCGAACGGTGTGAACAGGCCGAAAAAGCTGCCCTCGTACCAGGAGCGCAGGTCGCTATCGATGCGGAAGGGCGCGCCCTGGAGCACGTTGCCGACCGCGACGCCGAACACCAGCGCCGGCACGAAGCCGCCGACGAACAGCGCCCAGTCCCAGCGGCTGCGCCAGGCGGCGTCGGGCTTTTTCGATCGGTATTTGAACCCCACGGGCCGCAGGATCAACGCGGCGAGCACCACGAACATCGCGAGGTAGAAGCCCGAAAAGCTGACCGCATAGACGAACGGCCAGGCCGCGAAGATCGCGCCGCCGCCGAGGATGAACCACACCTGGTTGCCCTCCCAGGCCGGCCCTACCGAATTGATGACCATCCGCCGCTCGGCATCGGTCCTCGCGGCGAAGGGCAGCAGCGCCGTCACCCCCAGGTCGAAACCGTCGGTGAGCGCGAAGCCGATCAGCAGCACGCCGAGTAGCACCCACCAGATCAGGCGCAGGATTTCATAGTCGAACATGGTGTGTCCTTTCGCGGATCATGCGGTGACGGGTTCGGCGGGGATCGGCCCGGGCAGCGGCTGCGGATCGTCGTCATGCTCGTAGGGGCCGTGGCGAATCGTGGCGAGGATCAGCCGCACCTCGATCACGGCGAGCGTTCCGTAGAGCAGGGTGAAGCCGATCAGCGTCGTCCACAGCGCCCCCCGGCTGAGCGTCGAGGTGGCGAGGAAGGTTGGCAGCACGCCCTCGATCGCCCAGGGCTGGCGCCCGATCTCGGCAACGAGCCAGCCGAGTTCGATGGCGATCCAGGGCAGCGGGATCGCGAGCACCGCCAGCTTCAGGAACCATTTCGCATTGAGGTGCATCCGCAGCGAACAGAGCATAAACGCGGTCGCGAACAGCGCGATCATCAGGAAACCGATCGCCGCCATGACCCGGAAGCCCCAGAACATCAGGGGCACGTTGGGCACCGTATCCCACGCCGCCTGGTCGATCTGCTGTGGCGTCGCCGCGGCGGGATCGGCCACATAGCGCTTGAGCAGCATGGCATAGCCGAGGTCGCGGCCGTGCATCGCGAATGCGGCCCGGGCGGTCTGGTTGTTCGGGTCGTTCTTCAGCGTCTCGACCGCTCTATAGGCGACCTGCCCCGATTCGATGCGGTCATGCGCCTTGAGCACGAGTTCGGACATGCCGGCGACGGTCTTGTCGAGGCTGCGCGTCGCGATCAGGCCCAGCACCCAGGGTATCTCGACCTTGTAGCGCGTCGTCCGCGCAGTAGTGTCGGGCATGCCGAACAGCGTCAGGCCGGAGGGCGCGGGTGCGGTGTGCCATGCCGCCTCGATCGCGGCGAGCTTCATCTTCTGGTTGTCGGTCAGCGCATAGCCGCTTTCGTCGCCCAGCACGACGACCGACAGCGACGAGGCCAAGCCGAAGGCGGCGGCCACCGTCATCGAACGCCGCGCCACCGCGACCCACTTGCCCTTGAGCAGATAATAGGCCGAAATGCCGAGCACGACGACCGAGGCGCAGACATAGCCGGCGCTGACGGTATGGACGAACTTGGCCTGCGCGATCGGGTTGAACAGCACTTGACCGAAGTCGCTGACCTCCATGCGCATCGTATCGGGGTTGAAGGTCGCGCCGACGGGGTTCTGCATCCAGCCGTTGGCGATCAGAATCCACAGCGCCGACAGGTTGGTGCCCAGTGCCACCAGGAAGGTGACGATCAGATGCCCCAACTTCGACAGCCGGTTCCAGCCGAAGAACATGATGCCGACGAACGTCGCCTCCAGGAAGAAGGCCATCAGTCCCTCGATCGCCAGCGGCGCGCCGAAGATGTCGCCGACATAGTGCGAGAAGTACGACCAGTTGGTCCCGAACTGGAATTCCATCGTCAGTCCGGTGGCGACGCCCAGCACGAAGTTGATCGCGAAGATGCGCCCCCAGAACCGCGTGACGACGCGCCAGATCGGGCGGTTCGTCATCACGTATACGCTTTCCATGATGACGAGCATGAACGACAGCCCGAGCGTCAGCGGCACGAACAGGAAATGGTATAGCGCGGTTGCCGCGAACTGGATTCGCGACAGGTCGATGACCTGTGGGTCCATGATTGAATCTCCCCGCGAGGCCGATCCTCCGACCTCTTGCTGGCGACGCGCTACGACCAGTCTTCGCGCCGGACATTGACCGCGATCAAAGACCCGACCGGGCGGAGCGGCGATGGCGATGCCCATGACGGCGGTTCCACACGAAAAGGCGCAGGCAGACGCGCGCAGGCATTGGTTGAAGGCGGCGGTCGCCGATGGCGGGCGAACCGGCGCATCGATCGCACTTCTCCTGCTCGACACGGTCGCCGCGATCGGATTCGCGGGCGGGATCGCCGGGGCGGTGATCGCCGTGCCGCACGGCGTCGCGGCGGTACTGCCCTGGGCGGTGCTTGCCGCGCTGTCGGGTGTCGCGCGCGGGCTGTTCGCCATGCTGGCGGCGCGATCGGGCGCGGCGGGAGCCGAGGAAGCGAAGGGTCGGCTGCGCCGGCGGGTCGTTGCCGCGGCGCTCCACCGGCCGCCCGGCGGCATCGCCACGACGGGCACGCTGATGAGCGCCGTTGGCGACGAGGTCGATGCGCTCGACGGCTATATCGCCCGCTTCCTGCCCGCGCGGAAGGCGGGGGCGATCGCGCCCCTGCTCGTGCTCGCCGCCACCGCGCTCGCCAGCCCGATCTCGGCGGCGATCCTTTGCGCGACGCTTATCCCCTTCATCATCGCGATGGCACTTGCGGGCGGTGCGGCGGCAGACGAATCGCGGCGGCAGTTCGTCGCGCTGGCGCGGCTGTCGGGCCGCTTCGCCGATCGCGTGCGCGCGTTGCCGGCGGTGCTCGCCTTCCGTGCCGAGGAGCGCGAGGCCGCGGCGCTGGGCGCGGCGGCGGACGAGCTGGCGCGGCGCACCATGCGCGTGCTGCGCGTCGCATTCCTGTCGTCGGGCGCGCTCGAATTCTTCGCCGCGCTGTCGGTCGCGCTGGTCGCGGTCTATTGCGGGTTCAACCTGCTCGGCCTGCTGCCCTTTCCGGTGCCCGAGCAGTTGGGCCTGGGCCAGGCATTCTTCGTGCTGGCGCTGGCGCCCGAATTCTATGCGCCGATGCGCCGCCTCGCCGCCGCCTATCACGACAAGCAGGCCGCCGAGACCGCCGCCGAGCGGCTGTCGGCGCTACCTGAGCCGGCGGCGCGCGCCGCGCGGACGCCGCCCGCCGGCCTGCCCGAATTGTGCTTCGAAAGCGTTGTCATCCGCTATGCCGGCGAGGACCGGCCGGCGCTGCCCGCCACCAGCTTCCGGGTCGCGCCCGGCGAGACGGTGGCGCTGCTCGGCCCGTCGGGAAGCGGAAAGTCCAGCCTGCTGCACCTGCTGCTCGGCCTCGCGCCGCTCAGCGCGGGCGCGGTGACGGTCGGCGGCGTCGCGCTGGCCGAGATCGGCGGCGTCGCGGCGATCGCCGCCTGGGCGGGGCAGAACCCGCTGATCGTGCCGGGTACCATCCGCGACAACCTGCTGCTCGCGCATCGGCAGGCCGGCGCCGACGCGCTCGCCGGGGCGGTGCGCGGCGCCGGGCTCGGGCCGATGCTCGCGCGGCGCGGCGACGGGCTCGACCATGTGCTCGATGCGCGCGGCAGCGGCCTGTCGGGCGGCGAGCGGCGGCGGATCGCGCTTGCCCGCGCGCTGCTCAGCCACGCGCCGCTGCTGCTGCTCGACGAGCCGACCGCGCATCTCGACGCCGCGTCCGAAGACGCGCTGATCGTGACGATCGCCCGCGCCTGTCGCGGTCGCACGGCGCTGATCGCCACCCATTCCACTGCGCTCGCCGCGACCGCCGATCGCGTCGTCCGGCTGGGAGACGCGGCATGAGCCCGCTCGAAACGCTGATCGCCGCAGAGCGCCGGCGCGAGCGGCGCCTGTTGCGACGCGGTGCGCTGCTCGCCGGGCTGGTCGCGGCGGCGTCGGTGCTGCTGCTCGGCCTGTCGGGCTGGTTCATCACCGCCGCCGCGATCGCGGGGACGGCGGGCGCGACGGCGGCGCTGGCGTTCAACTATATGCTGCCCGCGGCCGGCATCCGCCTGCTCGCGATCGTGCGCACCGGCGCGCGCTATGGCGAGCGGCTGGCGAGCCACGGCGCGGCGTTCGGCGCGCTCGCCCGCATCCGGCCCGCGTTGTTCCGCGCGCTCGCCGCCGCGCCGCCGGAACGGGCGCTCGCGCTCGGCACGGGGGAGGCGACGGCGCGGCTGGTCGGCGACGTCGATGCCGTCGAGACGCGCTTCGTGCGGCTGTCGGCGCCCTGGGGCGTCGGCGCGGCGCTGGTCTCCGGCATCGTGCTGGCGCTGCTGGGCGGCATCGGCGCGGCGCTGGCGACGGTCGCCTGGCTGGCCGCGCTGCTCGTCGCCGGCGAACTTTTGTCGCGCCGGTTGGTCGATACGGGCCGCGAGGTCCAGCGCGCGGCGGGCACGCTGCGCCAGGAATTCGCGAGCATGGCCGATGCCGCCGCCGAGCTGCGCTGTTTCGCGCTGGAGGAATGGGCCGCCGATCGCATTGACGGGGCCGGCCGCGCGCTCACCGCCGCCCAGCGCAGACAGGCGAACGCCGCGGCCTGGGTCGAGCTGCTCCATGCCGGCGCGGTCGGCGGCGCGGCGGCTTCCGCGCTGCTGCTGTCGGTCGCCGCCGGGCCGGCGATCGCGGCGCTGGCGGCGCTCGCCGCCGCGATGACGGTCGACGCCGCCGGCCCGGCGCTGCGCGCGATGACCGATCGCGGCCGGATCGAGGAGGCGCGGGCGCGGCTCGACGGAGTGCTCGCCGCGGCGTCGACGGAGGGCGCCTCGGCCGCTGCCGCGGGCGCGGCCATCTCGGCGCGGCCGGCGATCGTCTTTCCGGGCCTGCCCGCCCCCGTCCCGCCGGGCGCGCGGCTGGCGCTGGTCGGCCGTTCGGGCGCGGGCAAGACGACGCTGCTCGAAACATTGCTGGGCCTGCGCACCGCCGCCGCCGGGGCGGCACGCATCGACGGCGAAGATGTCGCGGCCATCGCCCCCGAAAGCCTGCGCCGCACCTTCGCCTGGGCGCCGCAGGATGCGAGCCTGATCGCGGGCACGGTGCGCGACAACCTGCTGCTCGCCGATCCGCAGGCCGACGAGGCGACGCTGCGGCGGGCGCTGCACGACGCCGCGCTCGACGATGTCGTCGCCGCGCTCGATCGCGGTCTCGACGGCTGGATCGGCGAGAATGGCGCGCGGCTGTCGGGCGGCGAGCGGCGGCGGCTCGCGCTCGCCCGCGCCTATTGCGCGCCCGCGCCCTGGCTCCTGCTCGACGAGCCGAGCGAGGGGCTCGACGCCGCCACCGAAGCGCTGGTCGCGCGGCGGCTGACCGCGCGGTTCGAACGCACGGGGCAGGGGCTGATCCTCGTCAGTCACCGCCCGGCGATGACCGCGCTGTGCGACCGGCAGTTCGATCTCGAGACCAGTCGCGCCGCGCCGCTAGCGGAAATTGCCGCCTGATCCTCATGCTGACATACCTTGCCTATCTGATCGCCCTGACAAGTCCGGCTGTGCCGGCAACCGCGCAGGCCGTCCCTGACGCGCCCGCCGCGACGGCGCCCGCACCCTCGGTCCTCGACGGCCCGATCGAGAAGCTGAAGCCGGGCGAATATCTCTGGGCGCCGCAGATCGCGCCGGACGGGCCGGTGACGATGGTCATCAGCCTCGCCGCGCAGCGCGCTTTCGTGTACCGCAACGGCGTGCCGATCGGGGTTTCGACCATCTCGTCGGGCAAACCCGGTCACCGCACCCCGACCGGGGTGTTCACCATCCTGCAAAAGGACGTGGATCACCATTCGAACCTCTACAACAGTGCGCCCATGCCCTTTATGCAGCGGCTCACCTGGGATGGAATTGCGCTCCATGCGGGCGACCTTCCCGGCTATCCCGCCAGCCACGGCTGCATCCGCCTGCCGCTCGCCTTCGCCAAATTGCTGTTCGATACGACCGAGCTCGGGCTGACCGTGGTCGTCACCGATGACGCCTGCGTGCCGGAGGTTTCGCCGGCGCCCAGCCCGCTGCCCTCGCGGTCCCGGGATGCCCGGGGAGCGCGGCAAGCCTATCGCTGGATGCCCGAACGCGCGCCGCACGGGCCGGTGTCGATCGTGGTCAGCGGGCGCGACCGCCGGATCGTGGTTCTGCGCAACGGCGTCGAAATCGGATCGGCGAGCGTTTCGCTCGACGCGCCGATTACCCGGACGCAGGCATTCACCCTGCGCGCGATCGACGCGAAAGGCGCGCACTGGATGCGGTTGCCGCTTCCGGAGACGGCGTCGGACAGCGCGGGAGGAGAGCTCAGCGCCGAAGAGCGCGCAGCCGGTCATGTCGCCGAGGGATTCCGGACCACGCTCGAAGCGATCCTCGAGCCGGGCGCCACCATGCTCGTCACGCGCGGGACGCTGGCGAGCAGCGGCACCGGCGCGCGCCTTCCGGTGCTGGAGGCGGACCCGGGCTCACCCTGACCCTGTCGCTGTCCCTTGCGACGCCGCGCGCCGTTCAAACCAGATCGCGGACGATGGCGCGTTCAGGAGCGGTACGATCAGCGGCTAAGCCGCTGCCCCGACCAACAGTGCCAATCCTTGCCAATACACCGCTATTGAAGCACGATGGCGTGCCCGTGTGCCGAACATCGACCGATCTGAGCGCTGCCGTTGTCAGTAAAGCGACTCGCGAGCAAGTAGTAGGTGGCATACATTATGTGATTGGCAGCTATCACGCTTCAGTCGTTGGAAAGCCACCCGACAGCTGCTGGTCCCGTTGCCATCGTCGAAAGGCTGCTGAATGAACGGCAGTCATCACTGAACGACTTCGAGGCCGCGAATGGCCGGTATGTTCGCGGCTGGCGTCACTGCAGACCCGGATCGAACGTGCATCTACTCGGTGGTAACTGCTTAGCGAACGCTTTTTAGGAAACGCCCGGTTTCGAGTGCTCGTCGTGAACTTGCACACTCCTCATCCCAGCGGCATGGTTGTTCCATGACATCGATAATGTTGATGATCCTCCTCCTTCCGGTTGGACTCCTTCTTGCGACCCTATTCGGGCGTAACGCCTTGATTGGACTTCGGACGGGCGTAATCTACGCTCAGAGCCATCGGATCGAACGAAAGGCTCAGCCGATCAACTTTTGGATTGCTGTCGTCTTTTCCATTGCGTTTGCGACGGTGAGCGTCGCGATGGTCGGCGTGGCCAGCTGGGCGATCGTCGCCTTCGGTTAGCGTCGACGTCTGACGCAAAATCCGCCCTCGATCCCCCATAGGCGTCATAATCCGCCGTGTGAACGAATGGCCGGTTTCAGGCGCCAGTTCAAAGCCTCGGAACGGCTGCAAAGTTGGCGGGAGCCGAACGTTTGATTCGGCCCATTTGTTGTCAGCACCGGACAGGTGGCAACCGGCCCCGATTCAACCATCGGTAGAATGAGCCAGACCGTGCCAATAAATCCGAGTACGATTGTGGGCATAATCGTGGGGTAGCCAGCTGTGGTTGGCGAAATATAGCCCGTCGTTCAATAGGCTAACCGTACCCCTAAGCGCCCTCCCGCAATTCCCTAGTGCGAAGCGGACGATACGCGCATGCCGGAAGGGCGCGCACTACCAACCCGAATCGTCGCAACGCGCATTCCAATTCAGCACAGACTGTACGATTGCGTTTTCCGTACGTTTTCCGTGCGGCAACATCGAATATTCGCTAAGTCATTGATTTTGTGGCGCACCCGACAGGATTCGAACCTGTGGCCTCTGCCTTCGGAGGGCAGCGCTCTATCCAGCTGAGCTACGGGTGCGTGGCAAGGGCGCTTAGCATCGCTGGTCGGGGGATGCCAGTCCGATTCAGTCGCCGGCGAGCTCGACCGGCTGAAATTCGCCCAGGCCGCAGGTCGGGCCCGGCTGCGGCGGGGAACAGAGAACCGTGATCGTGTCGGTCGAGCAGAGCTGGCCGATATGGGTTTCATACCCGAAGCGCTCTTCGAAGCCGAGGCCGGAGCAGCGATTGGGCAGCCGGTTGCGATAGACGCGGCCGCCGTCCATCACGAAGTCGATGACGGAATCGCCGTGCACGCGCGTCTCTCGGATCCGGTTCGTCTGGATGCAGGAAACCGCTTCGCCCGTGGGCGTGGCAGCGGGCACCTTTGCGGCCTCGCTCGCCTCGTAGGCGCTGCGCTCCTCCGGCGTGGTGGCGCAGGCGGCGAGGGCGGCGCTTGCGGCGATGGCCGCCGGCGCGATCAGGATCGGTCGCATGTCGGCATCTCCTATTGCTTCGCGCCCTGTTGCTTCTTGCGCGCGTCCGGCGCGGGCGTCTTGTCCTTATACGCACAGAGATCGCGAACGATGCATCGCCAGCATTCGGGCGTGCGCGCCTTGCAGACATAGCGGCCGTGCAGGATCAGCCAGTGATGGGCGTGGAGCCGAAAGGGTTGCGGCGTTGCCCTATCGAGCTTCTGCTCGACCGCGTGCGGGGTCTTGCCGCGCGCCAGACCGGTGCGGTTGCCGACGCGGAAGATGTGGGTGTCGACGGCGAAGGTTTCCCGGCCGAAGGCGACGTTCATCACCACGTTCGCGGTCTTGCGCCCGACGCCGGGAAGTTGTTGCAGGGCATCCCGGTCGGCGGGGACCTGCCCGCCATGATCTTCGATCAGCGCCTTCGACAGGGCGATGACGTTCTTCGCCTTGGTATTGAACAGGCCGATCGTCTTGATGTGCTGCTTCAGCCCGTCCTCGCCCAGCGCCACCATCTTTTCCGGCGTGTCGACCTGCCGAAAGAGTTGGCGCGTCGCCTTGTTCACGCCGGCGTCGGTCGCCTGCGCCGACAGGACGACGGCGATCAGCAGGGTATAGTCGTTGACCGATTCGAGCTCGGTTTCCGGGTGCGGGTTCTCCTCGGCGAGGCGGGAATAGAATTCGACGACATCCGCCTTCTTCACAGGCCGAGCACCGCGTTCATCGTGTAGCGGCCCGGTTGTTGCCCTGCGAGCCACAGCGCCGCCCTGATCGCACCGTGCGCGAAGATGTCGCGGCTTTCGGCCTGGTGCGACAGGGTGATGCGCTCGCCATTGCCGGCAAAGATCACGCTGTGGTCGCCCGCCACCGTGCCGCCGCGCAGGGATGCGAAGCCGATGGTGCCGTCGGTCCGCTCGCCGGTCAGGCCGGCGCGCCCGACGACGGAGAGGTCGGACAGGTCGCTGCCGCGCCCTTCCGCCGCGGCGTCGCCCAGCATCAGGGCGGTGCCGGAAGGCGCATCCACCTTGGCCCGGTGGTGCATCTCCAGCACCTCCACATCCCAATCGATGCCGAGGCGGGAGGCGGCGTCCTTCACCAGCGCCGCCAGCATGGCGATGCCGAGCGAGGTGTTGCCGGTCTGGAGCACGGCGATGTCGCGTGCGGCCTCGTCGATGCGGCGGTGATGGGCGCCGGTCAGGCCGGTGGTGCCGATGACGATCGGCGTCGCTGCCGCCTGCGCCGCGGTGAGATGCCGGTCGAGCGCGCCGGGAGCGGAGAAGTCGACCAGCACGTCGGCCGACCGGGCGAGCGCCGAGGCATCGCCGCCATGATCGATGCCGCCGGCGAAACTGCCGCCCGTCCGCGGGATCGCCGCCTCGATGGCGCGGCCCATACGGCCGAGATTGCCGAAGATGCCGATGCTGGTCATGCCGTTTCCCTCGTGTCGCGCGATGCCGCTCGCGCCCCTAGGCCCATGGCAGAAATCCGCGACGCGTGACAGGGGCTGGCGAGCGGTTATGTTCGCATGCGCATGGACGACATCCGCAACATCGTTGTGCTGACCGGCGCCGGCATCTCCGCCGAAAGCGGGGTGGCGACCTTTCGCGGGCCGGGCGGGCTGTGGGAAGGACATCGGGTCGAGGATGTCTGCACGCCGGAGGCACTGGCGCGCGACCCGGAAACCGTACATCAATTCTATGACGCGCGGCGGGCGGCGCTGGCCGGCGTGGAGCCCAATGCGGCGCACCGCGCGCTGGCGAGGCTGGACGCCGCATGGCCGGGCGAGCTGCTGATCGTCACGCAGAATGTCGACGACCTGCACGAGCGCGCCGGGGCGAAGCGGCTGATCCACATGCATGGCGAGTTGCGATCGGCGCTGTGCGCGATGTGCGGCGCGCATTCGCGGTGGCCGGGCGCGTTGCCGCCGGGAAGCGCCTGCACCGATTGCGGCGAGGCGATGCTGCGGCCCGACATCGTCTTTTTCGGCGAGATCCCGCGCGAGATGGAGCGAATCGAGCAGGCGCTGGCGCGGTGCGATCTGTTCGTGTCGGTGGGCACGTCGGGCGCGGTCTATCCCGCCGCGGGCTTCGTGCAGATGGCGGCGGCGTACGAAGCGGCGACGCTGGAGCTCAATCTCGACCGGTCGGAGGGCAGCCACCGGTTCGACGAGAGCCGGCTGGGGCCGGCGGGGGTGCTCGTGCCGCGATGGGTGGACTCGCTGCTTTCCTGAAAGGCGCGGAAATTCGCCAAAGGTCGCACAGAGTCGCACCTCTGCGCGCGCGCCGGCGCGCGGGTGCGCGCGAGGGGGAAGTATAACCGATATCAAAGAGCCATGGCGGTGGTGGCACAGACCGGCGGGTGTAGGAAAATGGTTTTTCCGGAGGTGGGGGGTGTCGAGGGAAGCATGGGTCCCTGCCTGCGCAGGAACGACGGGTTGGGGAGGTGGTTCTATTTCCCCTCCCTTCAAGGAGACTTCTCGCGAAACTCCCCGTCACCCCGGACTTGTTCCGGGGGCCACGGAGCCACGAACCCGTACGGTGCCGGTTTGCTGCACCGTGGATGCCGGAACAAGTCCGGCATGACGAAAAATGGAAAAGGGTATGCCCACCTTTCGCAGAGGCCTCTTTCAAGGGAGGGGCCGGAATCAGTCGACCCAGTCGAGGCCGATTTCGCTGTAGAGCGATCGGTCGTCTTCCCAGCCGGGGCGGACCTTTACGTGCAGATAGAGGTGGACGCGCACGCCCATCAATTCGTGCAATTCCTGGCGCGCGGCGGCGCCGATCGCCTTGATGCGAGCACCGCCCTTGCCCAGCACGATGGCGCGCTGGGTTTCGCGTTCGACCAGGATCTGCTGGTGGATCTCGACCGATCCGTCCTCGCGCTCGGTATAGCGTTCGGTCTCGACCGCGCTGGCATAGGGCAATTCGGCGTGAAGCTGGTGGTAGAGCTGTTCGCGCGTGACCTCGGCCGCCATCATCCGGTCGGTGGCGTCGGACACCTGGTCTTCGGGGAAGTGCCATGGCCCGGCCGGCATCCGCGCGGCGAGCGCGGCCTTCAGATCGTCGACGCCGTCGCCGGTGGTGGCGCTGACGAAATAGGTCTCGTCGAAGGCGGCGAGCGCGTTCAGCCGGGCGGCGTGGTTCAGCAGCTTGGGCTTGTCGGCCACGTCGACCTTGTTGAGGATCAGGATCTTCGGCTCGCGGCGTTCGGCCAGCGCTTCGGCGAGTTTGGTGATGCGCGGGCCGACGCCGCCCTTGCCGTCGACGACGAACAGGACCGCGTCGGCATCTTCCGCCCCGCCCCAGGCGGCGGCGACCATCGCGCGGTCGAGCCGGCGGCGCGGATCGAAGATGCCCGGCGTGTCGACCAGCAGGAGCTGCGTTTCGCCGGTAATGGCGATGCCCATCAGCCGGGTGCGCGTGGTCTGCGCCTTGGGGCTGGTAATCGCGACCTTTTGCCCGACGAGGCGGTTCACGAGCGTCGACTTGCCGGCATTGGGCGCGCCGACCACGGCCACGAGGCCGCAACGGGGGGAGGATTCGTGCATGGCGTGGCTCTTAGTGCGTTCCGGGGGGCGTGTCGAAGGGGAAGGGGGCGTGTGTTGGTTGGGTCGTCGGTGGGCTGTAGAGAAATACCGCCCTTCGACAAGCTCAGGGTGAGCGGGTGGGGTGGGGGCAGGAGTGAGCGGTGGTTTGGGGCCGCGTGGGTGTTGGTCGGACCTGTGGGCGGAAGAGGAGTGCAGCCCTTCGACAAGCTCAGGGCGAGCGGGGTGGGTTAGAATGTCGGGTCCGGGGGTCTTCGGCGTTGCGATTATTCCGTTTGCCCTGAGCTCGTCGAAGGGCGGTTCTTATTCCTCGCCAGGCGCGAGATTTCGGCGAAGTCGCCTCGGATGAGGGCGAGCTTCTTGGCCCGGCTCCAGCCCTTCAGGCGGCGTTCGCAGGCCTTGGCTTCTTCGCGGGTGGGAAAGGCTTCGGACCAGACCAGCTCGACCGGCAGGCGAGTGGCGGTGAAGCTGGGGATTAGGCCGGAGCGGTGCTGGGCGATTCTCCGGTCCAGGTTATCGGTGTGGCCGATGTAGAAGGCACCGCCGCGGCAGTGGAGCATGTAGGCCCAGAAGCGCATGCGGTTCAGATAAGGGGAAGAACGGCCCTTCGACAAGCTCAGGGCAACGGGAGGGCGGATCACCTTGCTCCATGCCTCTTGCTTTATCCGCTTGTGCTGAGCCTATCGAAGCACGGCCCTCCTTCGGGATCAACGGCGCTTGGCTGTTCCCTTGTCTTCTAGATCCTTCAGCAGTGCCTTGGCCGCTGCCGTTTCGGCTTCCTGTTTGGACGTACCCTCGGCCGTGGCTTCGGCGAAGGTGCCGATCGCCACCCTCACCGTGAAGCGCGGGGCGTGGTGGGGGCCGGAGCGGTCGAGAATGCTGTATTCGGGCGGACGGCGGTTGTGGGCCGCGGCCCATTCCTGCAGCGCGGATTTGGGATGCTGCGGCGCGCGGGTTTGCGAATCGATGCGGTCGCCCCAGGCCCTGCGGACGAAATCGCGCACCGGCTGCAGCCCCGCTTCCAGATACAGCGCGCCGAGCAGCGCCTCCATGACATCGCCCAGCACATTGTCGCTTTGCGCCGCGCCGTCGTCGCGCGCCTGCTTGCCGAGGCGCAGATGCGGCGCCACGCCGATGTCGCGCGCGACCTCGGCGCAGGTGGTGCCGGCGACCAGCACGTTCAGCCGGCGCGAGAGGGCGCCTTCCGGCTCGCTGCCGAAGCGTTCGTACAGCCATTCGGCGATGACGAGGCCGAGGATGCGGTCGCCGAGAAATTCCAGCCGCTCGTAATTGGCCCGTCCCTGGCTTCCGTGCGTCAGTGCGCGTTCGTAGCGCTCGATCGCCTGTGGCGCATGGCCGAAGGTTTCGCTCAGCCAGGTCTTCAGGTCGGCGCCGCTCAAAACGTCTTGCCGATCCGGTCCCAGCGGGCGGCCGACGCCCAGGTCCAGGGCAGGAACCAGCTCGCGCTGCCGTCGGTCGACCAGAAGTTGACCACGGCCTTGCCCTCCAGATTTTCCATCGGGACCATGCCGATCCCCTGGCCGACGACCTGCGGAAAGCGGCTGTCCTCGCTGTTGTCGCGATTGTCGCCCATCAGGAAGACGTGGCCGGCGGGCACCTTGTAGACTTCGGTATCGTCGGCGATGGTCTGGCCGAGGTCGAGCACCTTGTAGCTCTTGCCCGAGGGCAGCGTCTCGCGGAACTGCGGATAGTGGCAGGTGAGGGTGTCGCCGTCCATCTGCTGGTAATAGGCGTCGCAACTGAAATTGGGGCTGACGGGCAGGACGAAATCGGCCACGCGCTGTTTCGGAATCGGCTTGCCGTTGAGGATGACCTGGCCGGCGCGCATCCGGATCGTGTCGCCGGGCAGGCCGATGACGCGCTTCACCCAGTCCTCGTCATCGGCGGGCGGCGCCTTGAACACCACAACGTCGCCGCGGTGCGGGGTGTCGGCGAAGATGCGGCCCGGGATGATGGGCGGGCTCCACGGCATCGCGTGCTTGGAATAGCCGTAATTCCATTTGGTGACGAAGATATAGTCGCCGATCAGCAGCCGCGGCAGCATCGAGCCAGAGGGGATGACGAAGGGCGAGACGATGAAGCTGCGGATGATGAAGACGGCGAGGGCGAGCTTCACCACGAAGGAGAGCGTGTCGCGCCATTCGGAATGCGGCTTCGCCTCGGTGGCCTCGTTCCGGTCGGCGGAGGGTGCGTGATCGTTCATGGGCCGGATGCTGTGCGGCGCGGGACCCGCGCCGTCAAGCATGCGTTACCGCTGGCGACACCGCCTTTCGCACGATAGGGAGGCCGCATCCGGGGCAAATAGCAGGAGAAGACACGATATGGCGAAGCGCGATTGGTCGGCGATCGAGGGGTTGGAGCAGCAACGGCTCGATACGCTGTTCGCCGCGGACCCCGAGCGGGTGTCGCTGCTGAGCCTGGACGTGGCCGGCATCCATTTCGACTGGTCGAAGACGCATCTGACGGCGGAGGCGATCGACGCCTTCGTCCGGCTGGCGGGCGATTCCGGGCTGGCCGACAAGCGCGACGCGCTGTTCGCGGGCGAGACGGTGAACGTGACCGAGAGCCGCGCCGCCGAACATACCGCCGAGCGCGGCGAGGGCGCGCCCGACAGCGTGGCGCGCGCCCAAGGCTTCCACGCCCGCATGCGCGCGCTGATCGACGCGATCGAGGCGGAGGCGCTGGGGCCGGTGCGGCACATCCTGCATGTCGGCATCGGCGGATCGGCGCTGGGGCCGGACCTGCTGGTCGATGCGCTGGGCCGCGACAGCGACCGCTACGACGTGGCGATCGTGTCGAACGTCGACGGCGTGGCGCTGGAGGAGGCGTTCGCCCGGTTCGACCCGCAGGCGACGCTGCTGGTCGTGGCATCGAAGACCTTCACCACGACCGAGACGATGCTGAACGCGAACAGCGCGATCTCGTGGATGCGCCATGGCGGCGTCGCCGATCCGTACGGCAAGGTCGTGGCGCTGACCGCATCGCCCGACAAGGCGGTGGAATGGGGCGTGGACGAGACGCGCGTCCTGCCTTTTTCGGAAAGCGTGGGCGGACGCTATTCGCTGTGGTCATCGATCGGTTTTCCCGCCGCACTCGGCCTGGGCTGGGACGTGTTCGAGGAAATGCTGGAGGGCGCGGCCGAGATGGACCGGCATTTCCGCTTCGGCGATTTCGGCGCCAACGCGCCGGTGCTCGCGGCGTTCGCGGACCTGTATTACACGCAGGCCCGCGGCTGCGAGACGCGCGCGGTGTTCGCCTATGACGAGCGGCTGCGGCTGCTTCCCGACTATCTGCAACAGCTCGAGATGGAATCGAACGGCAAGGGCGTGACGGCCGAGGGCGAGCCGCTCGACCGGCCGAGCGCGCCGATCACCTGGGGCGGCGTCGGCACGGATGCGCAGCACGCGGTGTTCCAGTTGCTGCACCAGGGCACGCATCTGGTGCCGGTGGAGTTCGTCGCGGTGACCGAGCCGGGCGATGCGCTGAACCCCGACCATCACCGGCAATTGCTGCTCAACGCCTTCGCGCAGGGCGCGGCGCTGATGAAGGGGCGCGAGAACGACGATGCGGCACGCGCTTATTCGGGCGACCGGCCGTCCTCGACGCTGCTGCTCGACACGCTCGATCCGCGCACGCTGGGCGCGCTGATCGCCTTTTACGAGCACCGGGTGTTCGTCAGTGCGGTGCTGCTCGGCATCAATCCGTTCGACCAGTTCGGCGTCGAGCTGGGCAAGGAAATGGCGAAGGCGGCGGGCGCGGCTGCCGAGGGGGGCGAGCTTGATTTCGACGCCTCGACCAATGACCTGATCAAGCGGGCCTTCGGTTGAATGCGCCGTTTGCCCTGAGCCGGTCGAAGGGCTGCTTTCTACCAGGTGGAGAAGTGCAGTGATTCGACAAGCTCAGCACAACGGCTTTTACGTCTGCCTGAACGGAGAATGTGATGGCTTCCTATGACTACGACCTTTTCGTCATCGGCGCCGGGTCCGGCGGCGTGCGGGCGGCGCGGGTTTCGGCGGCGCACGGGGCGAAGGTCGCGATCGCCGAGGAGCACCGCGTCGGCGGCACCTGCGTCATCCGCGGCTGCGTGCCGAAAAAGCTGCTCGTTTACGGCGCGCATTTCGCCGAGGACCTGAAGGACGCGATCCGCTTCGGCTGGAAGGTGCCCGACCAGTGCGAGTTCGACTGGGGACGCCTGCGCGACAATGTGCTGGGCGAGGTCGATCGGCTGAACAACGCCTATACGCAGACGCTGACCAATCACGGCGTCGAAATCGTGGGTGAGCGCGCGACGATCACCGGCCCGCACGGCGTGAAGCTGGCGAGCGGCAGGGAGGTGACCGCGAAGGTGATCCTGATCGCCACGGGCGCGCGGCCGCATATACCGGGATGTCCGGGGCACGAGCACGGCATCACGTCGAACGAGGTGTTCCACCTGGACAAGTTGCCCAAACGCATCCTGATCGCGGGCGCGGGCTATATCGCCAACGAGTTCGCCGGGATCTTCCAGGAATTCGGCACCAAGGTGACGCTGATCAACCGCACCGACGTGATCCTGCGCGGATATGACGAATCGGTCCGCGACCGCTTGCTTCAGATTGCGATGATGAAGGGAATCGAATTCCGCTTCCACGCCGAGTTCCGCGGCATCACCAAGAACGAGGACGGCAGCCTGACGGTCGAGATGACGGGCCATGACCCGATCACCGTCGATTGCGTGCTGTTCGCCACCGGCCGCGTGCCGAATACCGAAGGGCTGGGCCTGGAGAATGCCGGGGTCGAGATCGACGACAAGGGCGCGGTGAAGGTCGATGCCGACAGCCGCTCGACCTGCGACAGCATCTATGCCGTGGGCGACGTGACCAACCGCGTGCAGTTGACGCCGGTGGCGATTCGCGAGGGGCAGGCGTTCGCGGACACCGTGTTCGGCGACAAGCCGACGCGCGTCGATTACGGCTGTATCCCGTCCGCCGTGTTCAGCCATCCGCCGGTGGCGGGCGTCGGCATGACCGAGGGCGAGGCGAAGGAAAAGCTGGGATCGGTCAAGGTCTATACCAGCGATTTTCGCGCGATGAAGAACGTGCTGGCGCAGCGCAACGAACGCGCGCTGTACAAGATGGTCTGCGACGGGGCGAACGGGAAGGTCGTGGGGCTGCACATGATCGGACCGGATGCGCCGGAAATCCTGCAGGCGGCGGCGGTCGCGGTGAAGGCGGGGCTGACCAAGGCGCAGTTCGACCAGACCGTGGCGCTGCATCCGAGCATGGCCGAGGAGCTGGTGCTGCTGAAGTAAGGCCGTTCGTCATGCTGAACTTGGTTCGGCATTCGGAGACGCAGGCGCTGTGGGCTCTGGATTCGGACTTTCGTCAGAATGACGATGGGCGATGGGGGGCGGCGTCAGTCCTGCGCCAGCAGGGCGTCGGCCTCGGTCGCCGGTTCCGCGTCCTTGCCGACGATGGCGGTGGTGACGGCAACGTCCATCATAACGTTGCCGATGGTGCGGACGAGGTCGGGCATCGTCTCCACCGCGACGAGCAGCGCCAGCGGTTCGATCGGCACGCCCATGGCGATGGCGATCGGCGCGATCGAGCTGATGAAGCTGACCTGACCGGGCAGGCCCACCGCACCCATGGTCGTGATCGCCGCGGCGGCGACGCCGGCCGCGAGCTGCGCCGGCCCGAGATGGATGCCGAAGACATGCGCGACATAGATCGCGACGGCGATGTTCATCACCGGCCCGGTGAAGCGGAAGATCGCCACCGCCATCGGCAGCACCATGCCGCCGCTCGCGACCGGCACGCCCGTCTTTTCCGTGCTGCGCAGCATCTCCGGCAGCGAGGCGAGCGAGGACTGGGTGGAAATCGCCACCGCCTGGGCCGGGGCGATCGCGCGGGCGAACCGGCCGAGCGGCACCCGGCCGCCGAGAACGGCGAGCGGATAGGCGACGAGCGATACCACCGCACCGACGCCGGCGACGATCAGGACGTAATGGATGAGCGCGCCGAAGGCCGAGGTGCCGGCGCGTGCGCCGACGACATAAGCGAGCGCGAAAACGCCGATCGGCCCCAGCCACAGCACCCAGTTGACGACCACCAGCATCGCATCGGCCAGCGCCTGGAAGAATCCCGTCAGCCGTTCGCGCGGTTCGTTCGGCAGGCGGGTGACGGCGAAGGCGAAGACGGTGGTGAAGATGATGAGCGGCAGGAAACTGTCGTTCGCGGCCGCGGCGATGGGGTTGGTCGGGATCATCGCCTGGAGGAATTCGGAAAAAGGCGGGATGTCGCCCACGGGCTTCGCCGCCGCGAAGGTCTGGCGCAGCGCCTCCGCCGCGTCGCCGGCGAGCGGGAACCAGGCGAGCGCCAGCGGGGTAAGGAGCGCGCCGAGGAGCGAGGACAGCCAGAGAAGCGCGATGAAGGTCACGATCGCGCGCGTCGCCAGCCGGCTGGCGCGGGCGGCCTTCGCGGTCGCGCCGATCCCGGTAATCAGCAGCGACACCACCAGCGGCACGATCGTCATCCTGAGCGCGTTGAGCCAGGCGGTGCCGACCGGCCGGACATAGTCGGCCCAGTCGAGCGCGCGGTCGGGCGCGACCGCGGCGGCCGCGATTCCGGCCGTCAGTCCGACGATCAGGCCGATGAGGATACGCGTGGCTTGTGACATGCTCGCTCTTTGTGGCTGGCGGCGCTATCACACGCGCAGGGAGTTTCCGGCAAGATTAGGGTATTATCGGCAATGGCAAGAAAATATTTCGGCACCGACGGCATTCGCGGCGTGACCAACCGGCTGCCGATGACCGCCGAAATGGCGATGAAGGTGGGAATGGCCGCGGGCGCGCATTTCGTGCGCGGCGACCACAAGCACCGCGTGGTGATCGGCAAGGATACGCGGCTTTCCGGCTACATGCTGGAAAACGCGCTCGTCGCCGGGTTCACCAGCGTCGGCATGGACGTGGTGCAGGTCGGCCCGATGCCGACGCCGGCCGTCGCCATGCTGACCCATTCGATGCGCGCCGATCTGGGCGTGATGATCTCCGCCAGCCATAATCCGTTCGCCGATAACGGCATCAAGCTGTTCGGGCCCGACGGGTTCAAGCTGTCCGACGCCGACGAGGAGCGGATCGAGGCGCTGATCGACGGCGACGTGCCGCTGGCCGCCGCGGTCGATATCGGCCGGGCGCGCCGTGTCGAGGATGCGCGCGGGCGCTATACCCACGCCGCGAAGATGACCTTTCCGACCGACCTGACGCTGGACGGGCTGAAGATCGTGATCGATTGCGCCAACGGCGCGGCCTATCAGGTGGCGCCGTCGGCGCTGTGGGAACTGGGCGCGGACGTGACCGCCATCGGCGTGACGCCCAACGGCAAGAACATCAACGACAAGGTCGGATCCACCGCGCCGCAGACCCTGTGCGAAACCGTGGTGACGATGGGCGCGCATCTCGGCATCGCGCTGGACGGCGACGCCGACCGCCTGATCGTGGTGGACGAGAACGGCCGGGTCGTCGACGGCGACCAGTTGATGGCGACCATCGCCTCCGGCTGGGCGCGCGACGGGCGGCTGGGCGGCGGCGGGCTGGTCGCGACGGTGATGTCCAATTTGGGGCTGGAGCGCCATCTGGGCGCGCAGGGCATGAACCTGATCCGCACCAAGGTGGGGGACCGGCACGTGCTGGAGAAGATGCGCACCAGCGGCTTCAATGTCGGTGGCGAACAGTCGGGACACATCATCCTGTCCGATTATGCCACGACCGGCGACGGGCTGATCGCCGCGCTGCAGGTGCTGGCGGAGATCGTGCGCGCGCAGGCGCCGGCGAGCGAGGTGCTGAACCGCTTCGACCCGGTGCCGCAGCTCCTGAAGAATGTGCGATTCGACGGCGGCAGGCCGCTGGAGGACGGGCGCGTGAAGGAGGTGATCGCCAGGGCGGAGGAAGAGTTGAACGGCACCGGCCGGCTGGTGATCCGTCCCTCGGGCACCGAGCCGGTGATCCGCGTGATGGCCGAGGGCGACGATCGCGGCAGGGTCGAGGAAATCGTCGACCGGATTTGCGACGCGGTGCGCGAGGTGGCGGAGTAGCCGGCGGCGCGGGTGCGTTCGCCGCTTCGGTTGCGGGTCCGAGGTCCTCGAGGGGGACCATCTGAAGCGTAGTGAAGGGGTGCCTCAAGGGCGAAGGCGTGTCTTTGCGCGGCTTCACCGATTCGCGGTGCCCCTCCACCGCCTTCGGCGGTCCCCCTCCCCAAGCGAGCTTGGGGAGGAATGGGTACAAATGGGGGGCGATCGCTGGCACAAGGGGCCCATGGCGCCACCGCGAATCCTCATCATCGCCGGGTCCGATTCGGGCGGCGGGGCCGGTATCCAGGCGGATATCAAGACCGTCGCCATGCTGGGCGGCCATGCCATGACCGCGATTACCGCGATCACGGCCCAGAATACGCTGGGCGTGCAGGCGGTGCACCCGATTCCGACCGAAACGGTGCTGGCGCAGATCGAGTCGGTGGTAGCCGACATCGGCGTCGATGCGGTCAAGATCGGCATGATCGGATCGGCGGCGACGGCACATGCGCTGGCGGACAGGCTGGCGGTGCTGCCGCAAGTGCCGATCGTCTTCGATCCCGTCATGGTCGCGACGAGCGGATCGGTGCTTGCCGACGACGCCACCATCGCGGCGTTTCGGCGGCTGATGACGCTCGCCACGCTGGTGACGCCGAACCTGCCCGAACTGGCGGCGCTGGGCGGCGACGCGGCGGTGCGCGCGGGCGGCGCGGCGCTGCTCGCCAAGGGCGGCCATGGCGACGGCGACATGGTCGAGGACCGGCTGGTCACCGATGCGGGCACGCGCCTGTTTACCAATCCGCGCATCGTTACGCGGCACACGCACGGCACCGGCTGCACGCTGGCCAGCGGTATCGCGACCGGCCTGGGCGCCGGCCTGGCGCTGGAGGCGGCGACCGGGCGTGCCATCGCCTTTGTCCGGGCGGCGCTCGCGAACGCGCCGGGGCTGGGCGGCGGTGCGGGGCCGATGGGCCACGCCCTTGGCGTCGCGCCGTTCGATGCGCTAACGCACTGAACATGCCCAGCCGCCGCCATGAAAAGCTGTTCGCCGCACCGGTGTGCGGGGTGGACGAGGCCGGGCGCGGGCCGCTCGCCGGGCCGGTGGTGGCCGCCGCGGTGATCCTGCCGGAACGCGGGCGGCCGCGCGGGCTGGACGATTCGAAGAAGCTGACCGCGCCCGCGCGCGAACGCCTGCACGACCGGCTGATGGCGTGCGCGATCGTCGGCGTCGGGATCGTCGAAGCCGACGAGATCGACCGGATCAACATCCATTGGGCGACGATGAAGGCAATGGCGCTGGCGGTCGAGGCGCTGGGATGCGCGCCGGGCCACGTCCTGGTCGACGGCAACCGCCTGCCGCGCTGGCAGCACCCGGCGACCGCGATCGTCGGCGGCGACGGGCAGGCGCAGTGCATCGCCGCAGCCTCCATCGTCGCCAAGCACAGGCGCGACACGATCATGATCGGCCATGCGCGCGATTACCCGCAATATCGCTGGGAATCGAACAAGGGCTATGGCTGCCCGCAGCACCGTACGGCGCTGCGCGAACACGGACCGTCGCCGCTTCACCGGCGCAGCTTCGCGCCGGTCGCGCAGGCCGAACTGCCGCTGGAGCCGCTCACGAGCCGTTTGTCCTGAGCAGGATGCCTCTGCGAAACCCATTCTCGTCTCCCCGGCGGAGGCCGGGTCCACCGAGCCGCTTGGCTTAAGCGCTTGATATTGCAGCTAAGTGGATGCTGAAACACGTTCAGCATGACGAAAGAGGCTTCCGTTTCGCGCCTTTTGCAGAAGTCTCCTCCAGGAAGGGACTGCCCTTCGACCGGTCCGGCGCCGACGGAAAACATCGGTGTGAGTCTTTCGTGCCACACCCCATCGGTTGTGCCGGAGGGCGCCTCCCGGACTCAATATCTGCCGGGGTCGCGAAATGTTCCGGGTCGTCAACGACCTCGTAACGCGATGCGTTAACTATTGTTCGCTTGACGGAGTCCGCGCGATCCGCACGATCGCCGGCCGAACAAGAGGGGGCAGGGATCGATGGCGGTGTTGGAGAAGGTCAAGGCGAAGCCGCGTGTCCGGCGGGTGCCGGAGGGCGAGCTGCCGCTCGACCGCATCCTGACGGGCGACTGCATCGCGGCGATGCGGTCGCTGCCCGCCAAGTCGGTCGACATGATCTTCGCCGATCCGCCCTACAACCTGCAGCTCGGCGGCGACCTCAACCGGCCCGACGGCAGCCGGGTCGATGCGGTGAACGACGCGTGGGACAAGTTCGACAGCTTCGCCGCCTATGACGCCTTTACGCGGCAATGGCTGGCCGAGGCGCGGCGCATCCTGAAGGACAATGGCTCGATCTGGGTGATCGGCAGCTATCACAACATCTTTCGCGTCGGCACCGCGATCCAGGATAGCGGCTTCTGGATCCTGAACGACGTGGTGTGGCGCAAGGCCAATCCGATGCCGAATTTTCGCGGCACGCGCTTCACCAATGCGCACGAGACGCTCATTTGGGCATCGATGGGCGAGAAGGCGAAATATACCTTCAACTACCGGTCGATGAAGACGCTGAACGACGAGTTGCAGATGCGTTCCGATTGGGAATTCCCGATCTGCGGCGGGCCGGAGCGGCTGAAGAAGGACGGCCACAAGGTCCATCCGACGCAGAAGCCCGAGGCGCTCTTATACCGCGTGCTGCTGGCGACGACGCAGGCCGGCGACGTGGTGCTCGACCCGTTCTTCGGCACCGGCACGACGGGCGCGGTGGCGAAGCGGCTGGGGCGGCGCTGGATCGGGATCGAGCGCGAGGCGGCCTATATCGAGGCGGCGGAGGCGCGGATCGCGGCGGCGCTGCCGCTCGACGAATCGCAATTGCAGACCATGCAGGCCAACACCAAGAAGCCGCCGCGCGTGGCCTTCGGGCAGTTGGTCGAAAACGGCTTTCTCGCGCCGGGTACGGTGCTGACCGACGCGAAGCGGCGGTGGCAGGCGGTGGTGGGCGCCGACGGATCGCTGACCTGCGGCGCGGCTGCGGGGTCGATCCACAAATTGGGCGCGACATTGCAGGAGGCGCCGTCGTGCAACGGCTGGACCTTCTGGCATTACGAGGCGGCCGACGGGCTGAAGCCGATCGACGCGGTGCGGCAGACCTATCTGCTGGCGACGCAGCCGTAGCGCTTCGCCACCGCGATGCACGTCACATGCCCCCGCTTTCGCGAGGGCAGGGGCGGCCCTAGAAAGGAGCGATGTCCGAAGTGATCTCCCTCCCCGCCGAGGCGAAACTCTATCTGCGGCCGGTGCAGTTCGTCGATTCGCCGATCGGGCTGGACGGACAGGTGGCGCGGATCGCAGGCGGGCTCGTGTGGTTCGCGGCCTATGAGGTGATCGCGGTCGTGGACGGGCGGCGCGCGGTGCAGCAGCCGGTGGCGGTTACGGACTTCGATGCCTTTGCCGAGGCGCTGCCGGCGGCGCAGCGCGAGCGGCTGACGGTGCTGGCGGCACATATCGCGGCGCCGCGCGGCGCCATCCGGGCGGGCGAGCGGACGCTCCGGCTCGATCAGCCGCTGGTGATGGGCATCCTCAACATGACGCCGGACAGCTTTTCCGACGGCGGCAGGCACGACGACGCGGACGCCGCGGCGCAGGCGGCCTTCGATATGGGCGCGGCGGGCGCGGCGATGGTCGATGTCGGCGGCGAATCGACGCGGCCCGGCGCGAAGGCCGTGTGGGAAGGCGACGAGATCGCGCGGGTCGTGCCGGTGATCGAGCGGCTCGCCCGGTCGGGCACGCCGGTGTCGATCGACACGCGCAAGGCGGCGGTGATGGAGGCGGCGCTGGCTGCGGGTGCGCATGTCGTCAACGATGTCGCGGCGCTGCTTTGGGATGAGCGCGCGCTGGAGGTGGTGGCCCGCGCCGGGTGTCCGGTGGTGCTGATGCATTCGCCCGATCCGGCACGCGGCCCGCATGGCGGCGACGGCTATGGCGACGTGCTGATCGAGACGTTCGACTGGCTGGAGCGGCGGATCGAGGCGGTGGCGGGCAGCGGCGTGGCGCGCGGCAATATCCTGGTCGATCCCGGCATCGGTTTCGGCAAGTCGATGGCCGACAATCTGGCGCTGCTGAACGGCCTGTCGCTGTTCCATGGCCTGGGTTGTCCGGTGCTGCTGGGCGCGAGCCGCAAGCGGATGATCGGCGCGCTGTCGAACGAGGCGCCGGCGGGCGAGCGGCTGGGCGGGTCAATCGCGCTGGCGCTGAAAGGGGCCGAACAGGGGGTGCAGATGCTGCGCGTCCACGACGTGGCCGAGACGGTGCAGGCGCTCAGGGTGTGGCGCGGGATGCGCGATGCGGCGCTGGTGGGGCGCGGCGGTTGACCATCCCTTAGCCCGGTGCGCCTGAGACGAAGGTCAAGCCCCGCAATACGGCCATGGTCGCGGTGCCGTCGCCGTGTTCGCGGTGTCGGTGTTCGATTACGACCGTGCGATCACCCGCGGGCAGGAAGGTATAGGTCGCGCCCATGCCTTCCGCCGTCTGTTCGACCCGAAAGCCTTCCCGCCGCGCCAGTGTCGTCCGTGCCGCCCGGCTGGCGTCGAAGCGGTCGCGCAGCGTCGCCAGCGGCAAGTCGACGACGGCGAAGGACAGACCGGCCTCCTTTTCGGCCGAACAGGTGCTGGTGCGTCCGGACAGGCCGTAGCGGCATCCGTTCTTGCCCAGCTTCGCGCGGCGATCCAGCGGCAGCAGTTTCGTCGCGTCGAATGCGCGGTCGTAGTCGGGCGGGAGGCGGAGCGCAGTGGCGACGGCCGCGAGACGTTCCGGTTGATAGCGAAAGGTGAGCGGGCCGGCATGGCCGACCATCAGCAAGCTGTCGAGTGCGCGCTCGGCGGTGTCCTTCAGCGCCATGCCTTTCGGCCAGGTGAACTGTGCGGTGACGATGCGCGAGTCGCTGGGACGGGCGAGGAGGATCGCGACGTACTCGCCGTTCTTCGTCATGGCGGTGGCGCGCCAGGTGGCGGGGGTTCGATCGACCACTTGGACGTCGCCGAGCCCTTTTCGTGCGCGGGCAATCTGGGCGTCGAAATCCTCTGCGAGCGCGTTATGGCTGCCAAAGACGCGCAAGCGGGCGCCGCTCTTGCGAAAGACACGGCCGTCCTTGTTCCGCGGCGCTTCGTCGGCGGCGAAGCCCGGTGGCACCTCCAGGGCAAAATCGAAGCGGGCGTTGGTGTAGCGGTGCCAGTCGCGGCCTGGAGCAGTGCCTGCGTCGCTCGTCGGCTGTACCGTCAGGCCGTTGGCGGTGGTCGTGGCGTCGACGACGTTCCCGGATTGCGGTGCGGAGGCGGAGTTGCTGGTCCCCGAACCGCCGGAGCAGGCGGCGAGGGCGAGCGCGAGGGTGGTTGTCGGGAGAATTGGTCGCATGCCCCGCCAAAGCGCGGCCCTGCGACGATGTTCCATCCGCTTCAGGCGGCGTGCTGGTCGATGCCGAGTTCGCCGAGCTTGCGGTAGAGCGTCGAGCGGCCGATGCCGAGGCGGCGCGCGACCTCCGTCATGCGGCCGCGATAATGGCCGATGGCGAGGCGGATGACATCGGCCTCGATATCCTCCAGCCGGCGTAGGTTGCCATCCGGGTGGAACAGGGTGACGCCGGCATGGCCGGTCGCGCGTGTCTTGTTCGCCGGGCGATCGGGCCGGCCGATCGCGATTTCCGCGATCTGGGGAAAGTCGGCCGCGGTCAGCGCGTCGCCTTCGCACAGCACCGAGGCGCGGAACAGCGCGTTGTGGAGCTGGCGCACATTGCCGGGCCAGTCATAGCTGGCGAGCAGCGACAGCGCCTCGTCGGTGATGCCCAGCGGGCGCAGGCCCGGCTGGTCGGCGATGCGGCGCAACAGGTGCCGCGCGAGCGGACCGACATCGCCCGGCCGGTCGCGCAGCGGCGGCACCGTGACCTGAACGACGTTGAGGCGGTAATAGAGATCCTCGCGAAAGTCGCCGGCCTCGATCGCATCGGTCAGCCGCTTGTTGGTGGCGGCGATGATCCGGACATCGACATGGTGGACATGGCGCGCGCCGAGCGGCTGGATCTCGCCCGATTGCAGGACCCGCAGCAGCTTCACCTGCGCATCGAGCGGCATCTCGCCCACCTCGTCGAGGAACAGGGTGCCGCCGTCCGCTTCCTGAAAGCGACCGATCTTGCGCTCGAACGCGCCGGTGAAGGCGCCCTTTTCGTGGCCGAACAGTTCGGATTCGACCAGATTTTCGGGAATCGCGCCGCAATTGACGCGCACCATCGGCCGGGCATGGCGCGGGCTGGCGGCGTGGACGGCGTCGGCGATCACTTCCTTGCCGACGCCGCTTTCGCCCTCGATCAGCACCGGCACGCGCGCCCGGGCGGCCTTTGCCGCGATGGCGAGCGCGGCGCGGAACTGCGGCGCGGAGCCCACCACCTCGTCAAAGGCGAGCGGGGCCGACATCTTTTCCGACAGCGGGCGGAGTTCGCCCTTCGCTTCGTCCTCCAGCACCGCGTCGAGGGCGCCGAGCAGGCGATCGGCGGCGATGGGCTTGACCAGGAAATCGGTGGCGCCGGCCCGCATCGCGCCGACGGCGGTGGCGGCGGAATCATTGGCCGACAGGATGAGGATGGGCAGCAGCGGCCGGTTCGCGCGCAGTTCGCGGATCAAAGCGGCGGTTTCCGCGTCGCTCAGCCAGGTGTCGATGATGACGGCGTCGAGCGACATGCCGTCCTGCGTGCCGAGCGTGGCGAGCGCGGTTTCGCCATCGGCGGCGAAGACCGTGCGCCAGCCGCGCCGCGCGGCGATCGCGGCGACGAGCCGCCGCTGGGCGGGTTCGTCGTCGATCAGCATCAACATACGCTGGCCGTTGCGCGTCATCCGGTGGTCCTTGAATCGTGCCAGATCGGAACGACGTGGATAGCGGCCATCGGTAAAGGGCTGCTTAAGTCGCCACCCGTCAGCGGGGCTTGAGATGGGCAGCGGCCGGGGTTAGGACAGAGGCAAGAGGGAATTCGCCATTCGGAAAGGAATGCGACGATGGCCGGCGACGGCGAACAGCTTCAGGCACATGAACAGACCTACCATTCGATCATGCGGTTGATGCGGGTGGGGGCGATCGCCTGTTTCGTGATCGCCCTGATCGTCGTCTGGCTGATCGCGCCGTAACGTGCGGATCGCCGTTCTCAAGGAACAGGCCGCCGGCGAGCGCCGGGTCGCCGCCGTTCCCGAAACGGTCAGGAAATTCACGTCGCTGGGCGCCGGGATGGTGGTCGAACAGGGCGCCGGGCTGGCCGCGTCCCATGACGACGACGCCTATCGGGAAGCCGGGGCGAGCGTCGCACCGCGCGCCGAGGCGCTGGCCGGCGCCGATGCGGTGCTGGCAGTGCAGGGGCCGGACCCCGACAGCCTGCAGGGTATCGGCAAGGGCGCTTTGCTCATCGCCGGGCTCAATCCGTTCGGCGAGCGTGAGCGGGTCGACCGGTATGCGCAGGCCGGCATCGAGGCGATGGCGATGGAGTTCATGCCGCGCATCACCCGCGCGCAATCGATGGACATCCTGTCGTCGCAGGCCAATCTGGCCGGGTACAAGTCGGTGCTGGATGCCGCTGCCGAATATGGCCGCGTCTTTCCGATGATGATGACGGCGGCGGGCACGGTTTCCGCGGCGCGCGTGTTCGTGATGGGCGTGGGCGTCGCCGGGCTGCAGGCGATCGCGACCGCGCGGCGACTGGGCGCGCAGGTGTCGGCGACCGATGTGCGCGCGGCGACGAAGGAGCAGATCAAGTCGCTGGGCGCCAAGCCGGTCTTTGTCGACGAAGGCGGGATCGAGGGCGAGGGCAGCGGCGGCTATGCCACCGAGATGTCCGAGGAATATAAAAAGGCGCAGGCCGAACTGGTATCGAGCCATATCGCCAAGCAGGACATCGTCATCACCACCGCGCTGATCCCGGGCAAGGCGGCGCCGCGGCTGATTTCCGATGCGCAGATCGCGACGATGAAGCCGGGCGGCGTGATCGTCGACCTGGCGGTCGAGCAGGGCGGCAATGTCGAGGGCGCGGTCGCGGGCGAGATCGTCGAAAAGCACGGCGTGAAGATCATCGGCCACCGGAACGTGGCGAGCCGGCTGGCGGCGGACGCATCGGCGCTGTTCGCGCGCAACCTGTACAATTTCCTGTCCGCCTTCTGGGACGAGGAAGCGAAGAAGCCGGTGTTTCCGGACGATGACGAGATCGTATGCGGCGTGCGGGTGACGCGGGGCGGCGAGGTGGTGAGCGAGAGGTTGGCGACGTGATCCTCCCCGGCACGGGGAGGGGGACCGCGCCCGCAGGGCGTGGTGGAGGGGGCGTTCCGCCTGCGCGGCGCCCGGAAGTCGTTGTTGCCAGAAAACTTCGCCGCAAGCTGACGCTTCCCGAAGCGATGCTTTGGAGGCGCCTGCGAGGGGGCGCCACTGGCGTGAAATTTCGTCGCCAGCATCCTATCGGCCCATATATCGTGGATTTCTATTGTCCGCGGGCTCGGCTCGCGATTGAGATCGACGGCTCCGTGCATGATGGGACCGCTACAAGCGAGCGCGATGCGTCACGGGACCGATTTTTGTCAGAGAACGGGTATCGGGTAGTCCGGATCGGGGCGAATGACGTGATGCGCGACTTGGACGCGACGATCGCTTCCATCGTTTCGCTTGCCGCCGTCCCCCTCCACCATGCTTCGCATGGTCCCCCTCCCCGTGCCGGGGAGGATTAAATGGACTTCATCTCGATCCTGTCGATCTTCGTGCTGGCGGTGTTCGTCGGCTATTATGTGGTCTGGTCGGTAACGCCGGCGCTGCATACGCCGCTGATGGCGGTGACGAATGCGATTTCCTCCGTCATCATCGTCGGTGCGCTGATCGCGAGTGCCGGGGCGGGTTCGGCGAGTTCGAAATGGCTCGGGCTGCTGGCGGTGACGCTGGCGAGCGTGAACATCTTCGGCGGCTTCGCCGTCACGGCGCGGATGCTCGCGATGTACAAGAAGAAGGAGCGGCCGGCGGCTGCGAAGAAATAGCTGCATGATATCACCGTCGCTCCTGCACAGGCAGGAGCCCATGGCTCTCTCCATCAGCGCGAAACCGTTGGGACAGAGAGATAGGCCCCTGCCTTCGCAGGGGCGACGTTACGGGGGAAGTAAGTAGCGATGGACGAGGCACTAGCGATCAATCCGTGGGTGGCGCTCGCTTATCTGGTCGCGGGGGTCTGCTTCATCCTCGCGCTGCGCGGCCTGTCGAGCCCGGAGAGCAGCCGGCGGGGCAATCGCTTCGGCATGATCGGCATGACGATCGCGGTGGTGACGACGCTGATCACGCACGGCCTGGGACTGAACGTGACGCGCGGCCTGAATTCGGTGACGGCGGGAATGGATTTCGACCCGGCCGCGCTGATCGAGATCCTGATCGCCATCGCGATCGGCGGCGCGATCGGCATCACCATCGCGCGGCGGATCGCGATGACGGCGATGCCGCAGCTCGTCGCGGCGTTCCATTCGCTGGTCGGCCTCGCCGCGGTGCTGGTGGGCGCGGCGGCCTATCTCAACCCCGGCGCGTTCGGGATCGCCGACCTGGTGACGCCGATGATCGGCGACCCGTTCATGGCGATCCACCCGGTAAGCCGGATCGAGATGGCGCTGGGCGTGGCGATCGGCGCGATCACCTTTTCCGGCAGCGTGATCGCGTTCGCCAAGCTGAACGGCAACATGTCGGGCACGCCGATCCTGCTGCCGGCGCGCCATGTCGTCAATTTCGGGACGCTGGCGGCGATCGTAGCGCTGGTCGCCTGGTTCACGCAGGACCAGAGCCCGTGGGTGTTCTGGGCGATCACGGCGCTGAGCTTCGTCGTCGGTTTCCTGCTGATCATCCCCATCGGCGGGGCGGACATGCCGGTCGTGGTGTCGATGCTGAACAGCTATTCCGGCTGGGCGGCGGCGGCGATGGGCTTCACGCTGCACAATACGGCGATGATCATCACCGGCGCGCTTGTCGGCAGCTCGGGCGCGATCCTGAGCTACATCATGTGCCGGGCGATGAACCGCAGCTTCGTCAGCGTGATCGCCGGCGGGTTCGGCGCCGACAGCGGCGGCGGGGCCGAGGGGGCGGAGAGAATCGACCGGCCCTGGAAGCGCGGATCGGCCGAGGACGCGGCGTTCCTGATGAAGCAGGCGGAACAGGTCATCATCGTGCCGGGATACGGCATGGCGGTGGCGCAGGCGCAGCACGCGGTGCGCGAGATGGCCGACAAGCTGAAGGCGGAAGGCGTCACCGTGAAATACGCCATCCACCCGGTCGCGGGGCGGATGCCGGGGCATATGAACGTGCTGCTGGCCGAGGCGAACGTGCCCTATGACGAGGTGTTCGAGCTGGAGGATATCAACAGCGAATTCTCCCAGACCGACGTCGCCTTCGTGATCGGCGCGAACGACGTGACCAACCCGGCGGCCAAGACCGACAAGTCCTCGCCGATCTACGGCATGCCGGTGCTGGACGTCGGGAATGCCAAGACGGTGCTGTTTTCCAAGCGGTCGATGGGCGGCGTGGGCTATGCCGGCGTCGACAACGAAGTCTTCTACCAGGACAATACGATGATGCTGCTCGCCGATGCCAAGAAGATGGTCGAAGAGATCGTCAAGTCGCTGGATTGAGGCCGGGCATGACAGGGGGTGAGCGGACGGTTTCCCTCCGGAATGGAGGCGATTTGACTTATCCGGCGCGTGTTCGTCTGGCATCGGGGGCTTTTCCCGACGACGAGGGCGCGATGGCGGATCAGGCAGGCACGGCGTTGCGGACGACACCGGCCGTAATCGTGATCACGGACGAAGAGGCGGCGCTGCGCACGGCGCGCGAGGCGGCGACGCTCGCCGGCGCGCGGATCCTCGCCGCGTGCGATTTCGCCGGTGCGCGCGAGCGGCTGGCGATGCAGGTCGGCGCCGACATCATCCTGATCGAGGCGGCGGGAATCGGCCAGGCGCTTCTGGACGACGCCATGGAGGCCGCGACCCTGTTCGCGCGCGAATGCGGTGCGCGCCTGGTCGCGACCTTCGCGCGCGACCAGATCGACGCCGTCGCCGCCTGCCTGCTCGGCAGCGACGTGCAGTTGCTCTGCGACCCCAGCATGGCGGAGCGGGTGGGGGCGCTCGCCGTGGCTGCGCGCGGCGGCCCCGGCGGCGTGCGCGAGGGCGCGGATGAGGAGATCGCGCGGCTGCAGCGGATCAACGCCGAAGTCGCGCGCATCGCCGAAACGCTGGCGCGGCTGACGCGGTCCGACGCGACCGGGCCGGATCGCGGCGTGCGCGACCGCGAAACCGGCTATGGCGCGCCGCCGCCGCTGCCGCCGCCGCGGCGGGTCGATGCCGGCACCGTGCGCGCCGTGATTCGCCTGCGCCGCCTGCGCGACCGGTTCTTCGACCCGGAACTGTTCGCCGACCCGGCCTGGGACATGCTGCTCGACCTGTACGCCGCCGCGATCGAGCGGGTGGGCGTGTCGGTGTCGAGCCTGTGCATCGCCGCCAGCGTTCCGCCGACGACCGCGCTGCGCTGGATCAAGACCATGACCGACACCGGCCTGTTCGAACGCCGCGCCGATCCGCACGACCGGCGGCGCGCCTTCATCGTGCTGGGCGAGCGCGCCGAAGCCGCGATGGGCCGCTATTTCGCCGCGGCCGCCGATGCCGGCCTGGCGCTCGGCTGAGGACGCGCCACGACATTGCGGCTTGCGGGCGGCGCGGGCTTGCCGTATCGCCCGCGCGACCGGGCGGTTAGCTCAGTTGGTAGAGCATCTCGTTTACACCGAGAGGGTCGGCGGTTCGAGCCCGTCACCGCCCACCAGCAAACCCCGACATCGTTACGCCGCCGCACCAGCCGTCCGATTATTCGGCGTTGCCGGGCATACTTAATTTGCGTCAAGCGTTTCGCTCTGTTGTAATAGCCTTCGACTACTCCAGAGCTGTCGCCGTCATCCGTACGGCTTTCAGGCCGCGTCGCCGCGGCCTCGCTACGCTCGCACAATGCAAGGGGAAGCTATGCAGACGCAGACCGACCAGGGCGTATTCGTGCCTGACGACAAACAGGATTATGGGGACGACCCCAAAGCGGTACGCAATACCGAGCATTACAAGAACGAATATGTCCGCGGATTCGTGGACAAGTGGGACGAGCTGATCGACTGGGACGCCCGCGCCAAGAGCGAAGGGCAGTTCTTCATCGACGTCCTGAAGGCGCGCGACAAGAAGAGCGTCCTC
The DNA here is from genome assembly GCF_032229225.1 of Stakelama saccharophila. Lineage (NCBI taxonomy): Bacteria > Pseudomonadati > Pseudomonadota > Alphaproteobacteria > Sphingomonadales > Sphingomonadaceae > Stakelama > Stakelama saccharophila. Next base: position 3,054,545 of record NZ_CP135076.1, on the reverse strand, counting down.
GACGTTTCCACCGGCACGGGCTTTCATTCGGTGCAGTTGCTGAAGGCCGGGTTCGACGTGACATCGGCCGACGGTTCGGCGGAAATGCTGGCCAAGGCGTTCCAGAACGCGATGGACGAAGGGCTGATGCTAAAGACGGTCCATGCCGACTGGCGCTGGCTGAACAAGGACGTGCACGGCAAATTCGACGCGATCATCTGCCTGGGCAACAGCTTCACCCACCTGTTCGAGGAAAAGGACCGCCGCCGCGCGCTCGCCGAATTCTATGCCGCGCTGAAGCATGACGGCGTCCTGATCCTCGATCAGCGCAATTACGACACCATCCTGGACGACGGTTTTTCGACCAAGCACAAATATTATTATTGCGGCGACCGGGTTTCGGCCGAGCCGGAATATGTCGACGATTCGCTGGCGCGGTTCAAATACAGCTTCCCGGACGGATCGGATTACCATCTGAACATGTTCCCGATCCGCAAGGACTATGTCCGCGGTCTGTTGCGCGACGTCGGCTTCCAGAAGCTGCACACCTATGGCGATTTCATGGAGGAGGGCGAAGAGAAGGCGCCCGACTTCTTCGTTCACGTTGCGGAGAAAACATATGACGGTTGATGCAGGCGTTGCCACGGCGCGCGACTATTACGACAGCGACGAGGCCGACGACTTCTACAACACCATCTGGGGCGGCGAGGACATCCATGTCGGCATCTATGACGACACCCGGGATATCCGCGAGGCGAGCCGGGCCACGGTGGACCGCATGGCGGAACTGCTGGGCGATGTTTCCGGCAAGGTGCTGCTCGACATCGGCTCCGGCTATGGCGGCGCTGCGCGAGTCATGGCGGCCGAGCATGGCGCGCGGGTCACCTGCCTGAACGTCGCTGTGGTCGAGAATCAGCGCAACCGCGAACTGACCAGGGCGGCGGGCCTGGAGGACAAGGTGTCGGTCGTGGACGGGTCGTTCGACGACCTGCCGTTCGACGATGCGAGTTTCGACGCCGCCTGGAGCCAGGATGCGATCCTGCACGCGCCCGACCGGCTGGCCGTCCTGCGTGAGGTCGCCAGGGCGCTGAAGCCCGGCGGCGATTTCATCTTCACCGATCCGATGCAGGCCGACGACCTGAAGGACGAGGGCGACTTGCAGCCGATCTATGACCGCATCCACCTGCCGAACCTGGCGTCATTCGGTTTCTATCGCGAGGAACTGGGCAAGCTGGGCTTCGAGGAGGTGGCGGTCGAGGACCGCTCGATCCAGCTTCGCAACCATTATGCGCGGGTCGCCGAGGAATTGTCGGCCCGGCGCGAGGACGTGAAGGCCGGCGACGCCTTTGTCGAGCGGATGCTCGAGGGGCTGAGCCACTGGGTCAATGGCGCCGATGCCGGCAAACTGACCTGGGGAATCCTGCACTTTCGCAAGAAAGGCTGACCGGGCTGGGGCCGACGATGAATGTAAGGGGCGGGCCTTCGGGTCCGCCCTTTTCTTGTCGGGCTCGCTTCGCTCGCGCCCACCCCCGACCCCTCCCTTGAAAGGGAGGGGAGATTTGCAGGGGTCCTCCCTGAAACGATGCCTCTGCGAAAGGCGCGATCAAACGCTTAAGCTAAGCGGCTCGGTGGACCCCGGCCTTCCCCGGGGTGACGAGAATGGGTTTCGCAGAGGCATCCTGAAAGGGAAGGGGAGCGTTACAGCGGGCGGATCAGGCGGGTGGCGACGGCGATCCAGGCGGGATCGGTGACGATGGTCTGGCGTTGCCCCGCGCCGAGCGGCAGGAGCTGGAGGCGGGCGCCATCGGTCGCGATCAGGCGGGCAAAGACGAAGCGGCCGGCGGGGCGGGGGACGAGGACGTCGCGATTGACCGCCTGGCGGAAGGCGTCGGGGGCGAGGCGGTCGCACCAGATCTCGTCGCCGGCGCGATAATCGCCGACACCGCCGCGCACGATGACGGCGACCATGCCCGGCCCGGCCTGCGGCGCGGTGACGGTTTCCGCGCGCCGCGGGGCGGATGCCGTGCCGCCGTCGAGAATGGCGGCGACGGGAATGTCGGGACGGTCGGGCAGGCGGACGAGGTCGGCGGCGTCGACACCCAGTGCCGCGGCGATGCGGTTGAGCCACTTGACCGACACGGTGCGCGTGCCCGTTTCCAGCCGGCCGATCGTCTGCGCCGTGGTCGGCGGATCGCAGCGTGCGGCGACATCTTCCAGCGTGAGTCCCTTCGCCCGGCGCACTTCGCGGATGGCGGTGATCATTCCCGTCTCCTGTTGACGAACCAAATCGGTTTTTCTTCTTTCCTACAAGCTACGCGATATGGCAACCCCCGCCGCGGGCCGATTCGGGAGAAGAGCGATGCGGGAACTGGTCGAACGGTGCTTCGACGATGGCGTGATCGGGGACGCGGCGGCGAAACGCGGCGGGCGGCGCGGGCGCAGCGTGACGGTGAACCTGGCGGAATCGCCGCTGGGCTGGCTGAAGTCGCGCGGGCTGGTGTCCAATCGGGCGTTCGACGCGGGCGAGCGGTTGCGCGCCGATTACGAGACGGCGTCACTGGGGCCGAGCGTCACCATGCGCTGGGACGCGTCGCCGACCGCCGGCGGCCGGCGCGGGGCGCCGGAAGGATTGGACCCCACGACCGCGCAGCTTGCGGCGAAACGGCGTTTCGACGGGGCGATGGCGGCGGCGGGACCGGGCCTGCGCGACGTGCTGTGGCGGGTGGTATGCGCGTGCGAAAAGCTGCCGGCGGCGGAAAAGGCGCTGGGCTGGCCGGCGCGCGCGGGCAAGCTGGTGCTCACCCTGGCGCTCGACCGGGTTGCGGACTTTTACGGCATTCGTTGAAGATGGCGGCCGCCCGCTGGCGGTCGGGTCGGACCCGAGGCGCCTGCCGCCCCAGCCAGTTTATCCGTAAACGGTTGGCAAGGTAGCAAAAGTCGGGTCACGCCATCCCTGGTGACCGCCGGCAGCGTAACGCGTCCCGTCCCGGCCCGGATTCGGTGTCAGGCAGGCGCTGTTCGGCGTGCCGTTAGAGCGCAAACCGAATTCCCGCAGTATAGGTCGTGTCGTCATAACGATACTGGTTTCCGAGATACTTCTCGTTGTAATAGCCGTAATAATGGCTGCCCAGGATGTTCGTCCCGCCAACGTCCAGCCGGATGCGGTCGTTGACCTCGTAACTCAGGCTGAAGTCGAGCCGGCCGGACGGGCGGACATAGTTGAGCACCGCCGGCGTGTAGCTGGTGTCGTCGGCGCGGTCGGGATCGATGGCGCGCAGGAACACGTTGCCGGTGAGATCGCCGTCATAATAGCGGGAGCGATAGGTATAGACTGCGCGCGCCGTCAGTCCGTATTTTTCATATAGCAGGCCGGCGTTGAAATTATATTTGGACACGCCTTGAAGCGGATAGCCGGCCAGGGGGTCGTCGCCCTTCACTTCGGTATCCGCATAGGTGAAGTTGCCGAACGCGCCGAAGCCGGACAGCGCGCCGGGCAGGAAGTCGAAGAAGGTCTGTCCGCTGATCTCGACCCCCTGCAACCTTGCCGATCCGACATTTCTCGGCCGGCTGATATTGTAGAGGATACCGCCGATCGATTCCGCGCTTGCAGAGGATATGACGCGATCGGTCAGATCGTGGCGGTATATGGCGATCGCCGCGAACCCCTTGTCGAAATAATATTCGAGTGAGGCATCGTAATTCTCCGACTTTTGCGGGCGCAGATCGGGATTGCCGGCAGAACCGGAGTTCAACACATTCTTGTTGACGGCCAGTGCATAGCTGAGGCCGGGATTGAGCGAGGCGAAACCCGGTCGACGAATCGCGACCGAATAGGCCAGCCGGGCCTGGAGTCCGCCGCCGAACCGGAGTCGCGCGCTGGCATTGGGCAGAATATCGGTGTCCGTGGTGGTTGCCGACAGCGGCACGATTTCGGTCCTTGCCGGCTCGTCATCCGTCGCCGGAATGCTGATGGCGCTAAAGCCATTGATGGTCCGTTTCGTGCGCGTCGGCCGCACGCCGACCGTGCCGTCGAGCGTCATCGAGCCGAGCGGGACCTCGTAATGGACCTGGGCATAGGCGGCGAAGGTGGTTTCCCTGGCATCGAAATGACGCTGCGGTTGGTAATCGGGATCGCCCGCTGCCGCGCCGAACAGCGCCCGGATTGCGTCCCGCCCTTCGTCGGAGCGGAGATATCCCGGATCGGGCACCAGCGACCGTTCGCCGCCGTTCAGTCCGGATATGCTGGGAAGCAGCGAAAGGAACCCGTCGGGAAGGCCGGCATCGACCACCCGAATCGCGTTCGGGTTCGACGGAGAACCACCGCCGGGCGACGGGGTCTGGACGACGGCCTGATCGAATTCCGCCTTGCGGACGGCGTAGCGCATGCCGACGTCGAAACTTTTCATGATGTCGCCGATCTCGAACGAACTGTCGAGCTTGGCGGCGAACAGATCGCCTTTCGATCGGGAGAAATACTGGTTCAGTCCCTGCGCGATAACCAGACCGTCCGGTTGCGCATAGGCATTGTCACCCACCGTATCTAGCTGCAGGCCATCGCCCTGGTTGGAGACATAGCGCAGCTCGGGGATGCGTTGTGCGGTGGCGACGAGGATCTCCTCGCCGATATTGTGCGAATTCTGGTACGATACGTCGCCGTTCACCGTCACGCGATCGGTGTCGAGCTTGAAGCCCAGCGCGCCGAGATAATTGTCGGTTTTGTTGTAATAGGAATGGGTGTTCTGCTGGCTGACGGCGTTGCGGAACGTCGCCGATTTCAGATTGCACACCTTGTTCAAGGTAAAGGGCTGAAGCGTCTGGACATCGTCGCCGGGGTCCGCAGTACCCTGCCGGTCGACCACTTCGCGCGGATTGAGGCCGTTCTGGTTTACCCGCGCGGTAAAGCACTGGTCGGTGGTCTCCACATCCGACATGGTGGTTTCGTCGGAGATGAAGAATTGCGCGTTCGACAGCGACCACTCGTCCTCGGCGCGGGAACCGGTGTAGAGTCCGTCGGCGTAGATCTGGAGGGCGTCGGACGGCTGCCATTGCAGCGACGCGTTGACCTGCGGCCGTTCATAATAGCCGTGGTTGGAATGCCCCTCGGCCACGATCGGCACCATCACGTCGGGTCTGCCGAGCGATGCGCCACTTCGCGGACCTCCTTCGCGCGTGCGGGGATGGTTGTAATGCGTCTTGTACCAGGTCGCGTTCACCAGCGCGCCGATATCGCCGATGCCCGTGCTCCAGGTGTCGGTGGCGAGGAAGCCGAGCTGCGGGTCGAGGCGGTCGGCCTTGACGGAGTAGTTTCCGCGTCCGTTCAGGACGACGGTCGGCTTGTCGAAATCGAAGGGTTTATGAAGTTGCAGGTCGATAATACCCGCAATGCCCCCCTCGATCAGGTTGGCGGTATTGGTCTTGATGACATCCACCCGCGCCAGTGCGGCGGCCGGCACGTCCTGCAACGAAAAGGAACGCCCCGTGGTGGAAAAGATTTCGCGCCCGTCGAGAGTCGTCAGAATGTCCCCCAGACCGCGGATCTTCACATTGCCGATCTGATTGGACTGGGTGACAGCGACCTGTACGCCGGGCACCCGCTGCAGCGCCGCAGCGGTCGTCGGATCGGGGAACTTGCCGATATCTTCGGACACGATGCTGTCGACGACCTGGTCCGCATTGCGTTTGATCTCGGCGGCGCGCTCCAGGCTCTGCCGGATACCCGTCACCACGATTTCCCTGACTTCGTCGGGAGCGGGGGCGGCGGCCTTGTCCGCGCTGTCGCTCGTCGTCGATTGCGGCGGCGCATCGCTTGTCTGCGCCGCGGCGGGATGCGCCGTAGCCAATGCCAGTGCCGACGCGCCCGCGAGATAACCGAGATGCCTCATACCCTCTCCCCTTCGGCCGAATTGATGTTCGGCTGCTTGATTTACTATTTATAATAGATCATATCATTCCGATGTAAAGGGCATCGAGCAAGTGCCAACCGCCTGAAATTTGCAGACAGCGCTATGTGCTTGTCATATAAAAAAGAGCAGCTTTGGCGCACATGAGAGAGGAGAGCCGCATGAATCGCCGTCATTTCCTGGGCGTGACCAGCATCCTGGCATCGACGGTCTCCAGCCCTGCGCTGGGAGCCGGGTTCCAGCAGTTGCGAAGCGCGCAGCCGCGTGGGCGGACCGGGCCGGCCAGCGTGTCGAAGCCGAACATCCTCCTGATCATCGCCGACCAGCACCATGCCGGCGTCAGCAAGCGGCATGGCTATCCGCTCGACGTCACCCCGACCATGGACCGGATGGCGGCGACCGGCGTCGACTTCTCCCGCGCCTATTGCACCATTCCCGCCTGCGTCCCGAGCCGCATTTCCATGCTGACCGGCCGCTGGCCCGAGGCGACCCGCGTGCGGATGAACTTCGACAGTCAGGACGCCTATTTCGCCAAGGACATGTATCAGGTAGCGCGCGAGCAGGGGTATCGCACCGGCCTTGCCGGCAAGAACCATACCTATCTGCGCCAGGGGGATATCGATTTCTGGCGCCAATACGGCCATCTCGACGGCTATGTCGGCCCGGACGCTCCGCCGGAATATGCCGCGTTCGACAAATGGCTGAAAACGACCCAGTTCAATCTCGTCACCGAACCCGCGCCTTTCCCGGTCGAGGCGCAGCACCCCCACCGGATCGTCTCCGACGCGATCGATTTCATCAAGGAATCGGCCGACCAGCGCTTCCTGCTGCAGGTCAGCTTTCCCGAGCCGCACAATCCCGAACAGGTTCCGAAACCCTATTGGGACATGTTCCCGCCGTCCGAAGTGCCCGAGCGTGACGCTGGCCCGGAGGCGCTGAAGCGGATGGGCGACCGCGAACGCTGGCTCCACGGGCTGGAAGGCGCTTATCCGGATCTAGAGAAACAATGGCGGCGCTACGTCTCGAACTATCTCGGTATGCTGCGCCTGATCGACGACCAGATGAAGCGACTGTTCGATCATCTCGACGAGTCCGGTCTGGCCGAAAACACGGTCGTCGTGGTTACCGCCGATCATGGCGACTATATGATGGAATATGGCCTGGGGCGGAAAGGCGTGGGGCTGCCGGATTGCCTGGCGCGCATTCCGATGACCTGGTTCGGCGCCGGCATTCGGCCGAACCGGGAGCTTGGCGAAAGCGCGCATGTCTCCATGGCCGATGTCATGCCTACTTTCTGTGAATTGATGCGGGCGGAAATTCCGTCGGGCGTGCAAGGGCGCAGCTTGGCGCCACTGCTGCACGGCGAGGACTATCCAAAAGAAGAATTCCGCAGCGTTTATGCCACGTCCGGCGTGGGCGGCTTGTTCTACGACGCGGAAGACAAGGTACCCTACGCCATTTCCCGTTCCGGAACGGAGGGCTTCGACGAACTCAACAAGGTCACCCAAAGCGGCAATACGAAGATGGTGCGCATGGGCGATTGGAAACTGATGTACGACATGATGGGCAACGGACAGCTCTATCATCTTCCCTCCGACCCGGCGGAGCTGAACAACCGGATGGACGATCCGAAGGCTGTCGATGCCCGAAACCGGTTGATGGCCGAATTGCTGATGTGGACCATTCGCAGCCAGGACGACCTCCCCACCGGGCCGCAGCGGGGGAAATACGACACCAAGGAGCCCAAGGCCCATAATTGGTTCGCCCCGTACCGCCGCGCACCGATCGGCACAGGATACCGCCCCTGAACACCACGCGGTTTCCTGCCGCCGACCCCGGACGAGGCCCGGCAGGTTCAGGGCAGACGGGTCAGACCAAGGTGGGCGAAGCCTCCGGACTTCCCGCTTTCGCGGCATGGCGCGGAGGTGCTATTCGGCGGCGTTGCCGATGAGGTCGAGAACATCGTCGATGAGCTTGTACATGGCGTCGTGCGCAGCCTGTGCCTGACCAGAGGCGATCGCGGAATGGACCATGGCGTGGTCGTCGATGCTTGCGCTGCGGCCGGCGATACGGTTGGTGAAGCGGATCGAGGTGCGAAGCGCGGTCGAAACGATGTCCCGGAACTGAACGTAGAAGGGATTGCCCGATGCGCGCAGCACGGCAACGTGGAATTCGATGTCGGCCGACAGCGTATCGTCCTGACCGCGTTCGGCATCGCGCATCCGCTGCAGCCCGGCGGCGATCGCCGCGACCTGGCTGGGGCGCGCGCGCTGTGCAGCCAGCGCCGCCGCCCGAGGCTCGACGCCGATGCGCAGCTCGTTGAACTGCCGCAGCGTCTTCACCGAAAGCTTGCGCTCGAGAATCCAGCGCAGCACGTCGGTATCGAACAGGTTCCATTGATCGTCGGGCTGGACGAAGGTGCCTTGCCGCGGCCGCGCGCCGAGCAGCCCCTTGGCGGCAAGCATCTTCATCGCCTCGCGCGTCACCGATCGGCTGACGCCGTGCTGCCTGGCAAGATCGGCTTCGGTGGGAAAGGGCTTTCCGGTGGCATATTCACCGACGACGATCGCCCGCCCGATCACCTCTTGCAGGCCGTAGGTGAGGTTGCGACCCAGATTGTTTGCCGCGGCCGTAGATGCCGCCGGGGGTGAAGCCATGCTGCCCTTCCGCGATGGGGGCCGGGAAAATACCCGCCTAACCGTGCAGCGTTAGCGCTGAAGCGCCTGCTCGACAAGTGAGATAGATACCACAAAGCGGAGCGGTAGCGGTAGCACCGATCGACATTCAGGCCGTCATCTTCTGAATGTCGACCGATCCTAGCCGCTCCAGGATCGCTCCTAAACGCGCCGGCGTAATCCGACAGGGCAATGTCATCTGCAGCCAGGCGATTCCGCGTCCCTTCTTTGTGGTGTGGGACCTGACGGTCGCCGCCGAAGCGCAGCGCGACCTCCGTGTTCCGGGCCCTTTACTTTAGCATATATGTACGACAAACTGCTCGTGAGCAAAAACAGAGCATGATAATGCCGTTGATGAAGCGACTTTCGAGAAAGCCGGGACGGGCTGAATGGTCGCCGGACGTGAAGGGCAAGGGAAAGGGGCGCAATGGATATCCGCGGCACGAATGCGACGAAGAAGGCAGCCAGGTCGGGTCTGCGAGGCGCGGCGATGCGACTGGCGGTCGCGGGAAGCATGCTCGGCTGCTGCGCGGCGGGCATTCAGCAGCCGGTGCATGCGGCTCCGGGGCCGCAGTCCGCCGCAACGCCCGCGCAAGCGCCCGATTCGGCCCCGTCGCGGCCGAATCTGCTGGTCATCATGGGCGATGATATCGGCTATTCGGACATCGGCGCCTATGGCGGCAATATCGATACCCCCAATCTCGACGAGTTGGCGCGCCATTCGATCAAGTTCACCAATTTCTACAACATGTCGCGCTGCTGCCCTTCGCGCGCGGCGTTGCTGACGGGGCGCTATCCGCACCGCGTCAACATGGCGGGCAACGGGACGAGCCTGTCGCTCGAGGTTCCGACGGTCGCCGAAGAGCTTCGCGATTCGGGGTATGCGACGTCGATGGTGGGCAAATGGCACCTGACCGCGGCGAAGCCGATCAAGAACGAGGCCGAGCATCTCAAATGGCTCAACCACCAGGGCCATTTCGACCGCGACTTCGGCGACAGGCGGACATATCCCGCCGCGCGCGGATTCGATCATCACTGGGGCATCATCTGGGGCGTGGCGGACTATTACGACCCGTTCTCGCTGGTCGACGACTTCACGCCGGTGAAGTCGGTGCCCAAGGACTTCTATCTTACCGACGCGATCACCGATCATGCCGTCCAGCAGATCAACACGCTGGCTCACGGCAGGAAGCCGTTCATGATGTATCTCGCCTACACCGCGGCGCATTGGCCGCTGATGGCGCCCGAAAAGGTTATTCAGAAATATATCACGCGCTTTTCCGGCGGCTGGAATGCGTTGCGCAGGCAGCGCTATGAAAAGCAGGTCGAACTCGGCCTGATCGCGCCGGGAACCGAGCTGCCGCCGGTGACGACCGGCTATGCGGGCAATGCCGACATCGCCTGGAACAAGCTGACGCCCGAGCAGCGCAAGGTGCAGATCCGCAAGATGGCGACGCACGCCGCGATGATCGACATCATGGATCAGGGCATCGGGCGCGTCATCCAGGCGCTCAAGGACAGCGGGCAGTACGACAATACGGTGGTGATGTTCCTCGTCGACAACGGCGCGTCGCCCGAGGTGATGACGCGGCCGGGCTATGACCGCCCGAGCGAGACGCGCGACGGCCGCAAGATCCGGTACGGCGAATATCCCGAGGCGAAGATCGGCACCGAGCTGACGATGGCGGGCATCGGCACGCAATGGGCGAGCGCCGCCAATACGCCGTGGCGCTATTGGAAGCGCGAGCAGTATCAGGGCGGCACGCACACGCCCTTTCTGTTCAGTTGGCCGGGGCATATGGGCGATCGCGCCGGCACCAAGACGACCGAGGTCGCGCATATCATCGACGTGACGCCGACGCTGCTCGACCTTGCCGGGACCAAGCCGCACCTAAAGGGCAAGCCGCCGATCGACGGCGTGTCGTTCGCCGGCGTGTTGAAGGGACAGCCGGTCGAGCGGTCGCAGCCGCTGTTTTTCGAGCACTATGCTGCGCGCGGCATTCTCGACGGCAACTGGAAGATGGTCTCGCTCGCCCCCAATGGCCGCCGCAAGACGTACCGGCCGTGGCATCTCTACGACATGAAGACCGACCGCACCGAAATGCATGACGTTTCGGCCCAGCATCCCGAAGTCGCCGCGCGGCTCAATCGCGAATGGCTGGCCTGGGCGCAGGATGTCGGCGTCGACATCCACGCCGAGCCGACCGAAGCCGACCGTACCGACGACTGACCGCATGGACGGCATGGCTGCAGCGGATCGCATGGGGGCAAGACGATGACAGTTCGAAAAGGATGCCGGAAAAACGCGTTCTCTCGCAGCCGCGCAAAGGGAAGGGGGGCATTGTTGCGGTGCGCGCTGGCGTGCGCGTGCGCGCTTCCGGCGTTGAGCGGCGTGTCGGCGGATGCCGCGCCCGCCGCCCCGCCGCCGACGCCACAGCAGGCGCCCGTGCCGACGCCCGATGCCCGCCCGAACGTCCTGTTCATCCTGATCGACGACATGGGCTGGGGCGATCTGTCGATCATGGGCGACAAGAAGGTGCAGACGCCCAATCTCGACAAGCTGGCGCGCGACGGCGTGCTGCTGACCAAGTTCTATGACGCCGCGCCGATCTGTTCGTCTTCGCGCGCCGGATTCCTGACCGGGCGGTTTCCGGCCGAGGTCGGGTTTGTCGGCATTACCGCATCACGCGCGCGCAATGCGGAGACCGGACAGGCGAACTGGCTCGCCCCCCAACTGCCCAATGTCGCGCGCATGCTACAAGACGCCGGTTATGCAACGGCGCATATCGGCAAGTGGCATCTGGGCGGCGGGCGCGACATTGGCGACGCGCCCTGGCCGACCGCCTATGGTTTCGACCAGAGCTTCACGACCTTCGAGGGGCTGGGCCCGCGCGTGCTCGTGTCCGACAAGGAACGCGGGCTTGCCGAACAGTCGGACAAGCTAGGTCAGGGGCCGCGCTTCTGGGAGATCAAGACGAAGCTCACCCAGCTTTATTGCGACATGACGGTCGATTTCGTCGCGCAGCACAGCGACGAGCCGTGGTTCGTCAACCTGTGGTTCAACGACGTCCATGACCCCTGGGCGCCGGACGACGAGTCGCTGTCGGACGCGATGGGCAAGGGCACCAGTTCGGACGACGACCGCTATCTCGCCACGCTGGTCAAGATGGACCGGACGCTCGGCAAACTGTTCCAGCGGCTCAAGGACATGGGCGAGTTCGACAACACGCTGATCATCGTCACCTCGGACAACGGGCCGTCATCGCTGCAACGCTACTATCGCGGCGGCGAGCAGCCGCCGGGCAGTGCGGGCCATCTGCGCGGGCGCAAGTTCAGCCTGTACGAGGGCGGCATCCGCCAGCCGCTGATCCTGTCCTGGCCGGGGCATGTGAAGGCGGGGTATCGCGACGACACGACGGTCGGACAGGGTGTTGACCTGCTGCCGACCATCGCTGCGGTCACGGGGGCGAAGCTCCCCGACGGCGTTGATGGCACCGATCTGTCGCCGGTGCTCGAAGGGCATGCGGTGGCGGCGCGCCCGGACCTGTTCTGGGCCTATGGCAAGGCAGGAGCGAAGCGTCAGCCGCGAACCCCGGCCGATCCGCACGACGTATCGCCGCGTTACGCGGTTCGGGAGGGCGACTGGAAGCTGCTCGTCAATGCCGACGGGGTCGACCCGGAACTCTACAATCTCGCATCCGACCCGGTCGAGGCGCACGACGTCGCGGCGGAGAACCCGCGCGTGCGCGACAGCCTGCTCGGCAAGCTCGAGCGCTGGACGGCAAGTCTGGGTCGGGCGAATGGCACCGCGAACCGCTGACAGCGCGACCGGCGGGCGCGTCGCCCCGTCGCCAATGCCGCAGCGATCAAGGGGGCTTGCGCAATCGCGTCGCCATGCGCTATCGCGCCTAATTAATAATATATATATGTTGGAGAGATGGTGATCAAAAGGCTTCTGCTCGCCGGTGCGACGAGCATGTTTGTGCTTGGCCCGGCATCGGCGCTCGCGCAAACGGCACCACCAAGCCCCAAGAACCCCGCTGCCGGGTCGGCCGGCTTCACCCGGCCGGGGACGGTCGAGGCGGGCAACACCTATGTCGGGCCGATCCTCAGCAAATGGGGACGCGAGGTCACCGCTGAGAATGCGTGGCGCGATTATCCACGCCCGCAGATGAAGCGTGACGCCTGGCTCAATCTCAACGGCAATTGGGACTATGCGATCACCAAGGCGGCCGCCACGCAGCCGACCGAGATGGATGGCAAGATCCTCGTCCCCTTCGCGGTCGAATCGCGTCTGTCGGGCGTCGCCCGGCATCTGATGCCCGAGGATCGGCTATGGTATCGCCGCTCCTTCACGCTGCCGGCCGACTGGCCGGGCAAGCGGACGCTGCTTCATTTCGGCGCGGTCGACTATGAATCGACCATCTGGGTCAACGGCAAGCTGGTGGGAAGCCACAAGGGCGGCTTCGATCCCTTCACCTTCGACATCACCGACTTCCTTCAGCCGGGGGCGAACGAGATCGCCGTCGGCGTCACCGACCCGACGTCGATGCGCGATCAGCCGCGCGGCAAGCAGACGCTCGAACCGCGCGGCATCTGGTACACCGCGGTCAGCGGCATCTGGCAGACAGTATGGCTTGAGCCCGTGCCCGATCTTTACATCAAGGATATCCGCACGACGCCGGATATCGACAAGGGCGAGCTGGGCGTCGATGTCGCGCTGAATTCGATGGCGCAGGATACCGATGCGGTGCGGGTCACCGCGCGCGCCGACGGCAAGGTCGTCGCTTCGACCGTCATCCGCGGCAACCGGCACGGAACGCTTCGTATTCCCAATGCGCATCTGTGGTCGCCGGACGATCCCTATCTCTATGATCTGACCGCAGAACTCGTCTCGGTCGAGGCGCCGAAGCGCGGGAACAAGCGGCAACGGGGCGTGGCGCCGATGACCGATGCAGAGGCGGGGGCTTATGCACGGGCGAAGGTGACCGCAACGGGGCGCGACCGCGTCGATTCCTATTTCGGGATGCGCAAGATCTCGACCGGCACCGACCCGAAGACCGGCAAGCCGGCGCTGCTGCTCAACAACAAGCCGCTTTTCCAGAACGGCACGCTCGATCAGGGGTGGTGGCCCGGCGGGTTGTTGACGCCGCCGTCGGAAGAGGCCGCGCGTGACGACATCCTGTTCCTCAAGAAAGCCGGCTTCAACATGTTGCGCAAGCATATCAAGGTCGAGCCCGCCCAATATTATTACGATGCCGACCGCCTCGGCATGCTGATCTGGCAGGACATGCCGTCGGGCGCATTTGGCGACCAGTCGGTGCGCCGTCCAAGCAATCGCGAGGCGACGATGTCGTCCGAGGCGATGGCCGAATATCAGTCCGAACTGTCGCGGATGATCGGCGCGCTGCGCAATTTCCCCTCGATCGTAATGTGGGTGACCAACAATGAGGGCTGGGGCCAGTATGACGCGAAGACGGTCGCCCGCCTGGCCAAGGATATGGACCCCAGCCGGCTGGTCGATGCCACGAGCGGGTGGATGGATGTTCCGGGAGCCGAATCGGACGTTTTCGACATCCACACCTACGATCCTGTTCCCGACGCGCCGACTCCGCACGGCGACCGGCCGCTCGTGATCGGCGAATATGGCGGGGTGGGCCTGCCCATCAAGGGACATCTGTGGTTCACCGATCGCGACGCCCGCATCTATCAGTTCGCAAGTGATCGCGAGGATTATCGCGCCCGCTACAAGCGCAAGTTCGACGAGATCGTGCGGCAGGCGAAGGAAATCGGCCTTGCCGCGGCGATCTATACCGAAACGTCCGACGTCGAGGGCGAGCTTAACGGGCTGCGTACCTATGACCGTGCGGTGGAGAAACTCCCGGCGAGTGATTTCGCGAAAATGGCGGCCCCGCTTTTCAGCGACGCCGAATAGGACGGGCCAGATTCACACGGAGGGAAGGTCGGCCGCGCGCCTGCCGACAGCGCCTTCGTTCCATGACCGCCGAACTCGCCGAGGAGGATGCCATGCCTGCCGCACATCAGACTGCCGAAGCCCGTGCCCACCGCCGGCGCTGTAAAGGACGTGCCCGTCGCATGGCGATGTTCGCCGGCGCGGCGCTTGCCACCGTCTCGCTGTTCGGCGGCTCCGCCATCGCAGTGTCCCCGCCCGTTACTGCCGCGGCATCGGCCCCCCGCGCGCCGCAACCAGAGCAGGCACGGCCGAATATCCTGTTCGTCCTGATCGACGACATGGGTTGGGCCGACCTGTCGGTGATGGGCGACAAGAAGGTGCAGACGCCCAATCTCGACAAGCTGGCACGCGACGGCGTGCTGCTGACCAAGTTCTACGACGCCGCGCCGATCTGTTCGGCCTCTCGCGCCGGGTTCATGACCGGGCGCTTCCCGGCGGAAGTCGGCTTCTACAGCTATGAGGGTAGCCGCGAGAGCAACCGCGCGCTGGGGCAGGTCGACTGGCTCGACCCCGAGGTGCCGACGATGGCCCGGATGCTGCAGCGGGCGGGCTATGCCACCGCGCATATCGGCAAGTGGCATCTGGGCGGCGGGCGCGACATTGGCGACGCGCCCTGGCCGACCGCCTATGGTTTCGACCAGAGCTTCACGACGTTCGAGGGGCTGGGCCCGCGCGTGCTCGTATCGGACGAGGAACGTTTTCTCGCCGAGCAGTCGGACGAACTCGGCGAGGGCGCACGCTTCTGGGAGATCAAGACGAAGCTCACCCAGCTTTATTGCGACATGACGGTCGATTTCGTCGCGCAGCACAGCGACGAGCCGTGGTTCGTCAACCTGTGGTTCAACGACGTTCACGATCCCTGGGCACCGGACGACGAGTCGCTGTCCGACGTGATGGGCAAGGGCACCAGTTCGGACGACGACCGCTATCTCGCCACGCTGGTCAAGATGGACCGGACGCTCGGCAAATTGTTCCAGCGGCTCAAGGACATGGGCGAGTTCGACAACACGCTGATCATCGTCACCTCGGACAACGGGCCGTCGTCGCGCCAGATCTACTATCAGGGCGGTGATACCGCGCCCGGCAGCGTCGCGCATCTGCGCGGGCGCAAATGGAGCAACTATGAAGGCGGCATCCGCCAGCCGCTGATCCTATACTGGCGCGGCCACACGAAGCCCGGCACGGTGGACCGACAGACCGTCGGGCAAGGCGTCGACCTGTTCCCGACCATCGCCAGCATCATCGGCGAAACGCCTCCGGCCTCGCTCGAAGGGGTCGACCTGTCACCGGTGCTAACGGGGCATCCCGTGACGGAACGGCCGCCGCTCTTTTACGCCTATGGCAAGGAAGGCGCCCCAAAGCAGCCGCCGAGCCCCGCCGACCCGCATGACGTCGCGCCGCCGTTCGCGGTGCGCGACGGGGACTGGAAGCTGCTCGCCGAGGCGGGCGGAAATAAGCCCGAGCTGTACAATCTGGCGAGCGATCCGACCGAATCGAAGAACGTTTCGGCGAAGCATCCCGCGATACGCGACCGGCTGCTCGCCGAACTCCAACGGTGGCTCCGTGACCGCACCACTCCGGAAAAAGGCGAAGGCCTTGAAAGCGCACCCACGGACGGCGCCGGATAGGCGGCATCGCCGCTATCGGTGCGTCGAAGCCCTTGCGCCCCAAGCCGGCTGCAAAGCAGCCCTGGAGACTTGACCTTCGGCCGATCGGCGCTTGAAGCTGGACTCTCAGATTTATATGCTTTAAATGACTTGTAAAACAATCAGTCGGTAACGACGACATCCCGGCAAAAGCGCAAGGCCGGGAAAACAAAAGGGGAGGAACGGGATGCGTGCGAGCATATCCTTGTGCGGAACGACGTCGGCCATCGCATTGGCCCTGCTGTCGCAGCCGGCCATGGGGCAGACGGCCTCGGAAACACCGGAACAGCAAAAGTTGCCGGACGATCAGGTTCCAGTGGCGAGCGGCAACGAAATCGTCGTCACCGGCGTCCGACAGAGTTTGGAAACCGCGCAGGCGATCAAACGCAACGCAGATCAGATCGTAGACGTGATCGCGGCGGAGGATATCGGCAAGCTTCCCGACATCACCGCCTCGGCATCACTGGCGCGCATCGCCGGCATCCAGGTGACGCGCAATGCGGGCACGGCGCAAAATGTTCGTATCCGCGGGCTTCCCGATGTATCGACCACGTATAACGGCCGCTCGATCTTCACCGGCTCCGGACGCAACGTCGCCATCCAGGACTTTCCCGCGGCCAGTGTGGCGCGCCTCGAAGTCTATAAGTCGAGCACGGCCAATCTGGTGGAGCCCGGCATTGCGGGCCAGGTCAACGTGGTGTCGCGCAAGCCATTGGATTTCAAGGGGTTCAAGCTAGCGGGTTCCCTCAACATGCGCCATTTCACCCAGTCGGGCGATGTCGACTGGAACGGTAACCTGCTCATCAGCGATCGTTGGGACACCGGGATCGGCGAGATCGGCGTGCTGTTGAACGGCAATCTTGCCTACACCGATTTCATGGATTCAATCCGGCAACAGAGCCAGGTGATCCAGGTCGCGCAGCCGAGCCAGACGGATTCGCCGGGCTTTCGATTTCCCAACTCCCAGGCCATCATCATCAATCAGGGCCATCGCTGGCGGCCCTCGGTCAACGCCGCCGTGCAATGGCGCCCGAGCGGCGATCTCGAACTCTACGCGGATGGTCTGTTCCAGGGCTATCGCGGGCGCGATCGCAATCGCAACCTCACGTCGCCGCTGCTCGATACCGGCGCGGATCTAGGCGGTCCGATCCGGTTCGAGGACGTTGTTCTCGAGGACGGCACCAACCAGGCGCAAGGCTTCACCGCCGTCGGCGGCCGACGACCCGAAGGTCATAACGACGCCTTCAACGCCAACACGAATACCTATCAGGTCGGCGGCGGCGCCATCTATAACCACGACCGGTTTCATGCGTCGACGGACGTCGCTTATTCCCAAAGCACCTATTGGTACGACCAGGCGAATATCGACTTCGCCTTCGCGCGTACGCCGGTGCGCGACGTCGAGTTCGACAGCAACAGCGCCGATGGCGGGCCGATCTTCGGTTTCCGCGACTTCAATCTCGCCGATCCGGAAAATTTCGTGTTCCGCGGCCTGTACGAGCATCGCCACGTGTCCAAGGGGCACGACGTCCAGGCGCGTCTCCACCTGCAATACGATATCGGCGCGGGCTTCCTGGAAAATATCCAGGCGGGAATCCGCTATGACGATCGCACTTCCAGCGTGCGAGACGGCACCCGCTATCAGAATGTCGAGGCGCAGCACATCCTCTATCCAGAACTCCCGGTTTCGTTGTACAATACGACGCCCGGTTTCGCCTTTGGTGGCACCGGAGGCATCTTGCCCCGCACATGGATAAGCCCGCGCCCGGAGAGCATCTTCGAGAATCTGGGCGAGTTGCGCGACATCGTCGGCTTTCCCGAGGGGCCGACGCCGTACAATCAGCTCAACACCTTCGATGCGAACGAAAAGTCCTATACCGGCTACGCCCAGGTGAAATACAATGTCGATATCGGCTTTCCCGTCGACGGATTGATCGGCCTGCGCGCCGTCCGCACCGAGGATAGGCTCGACGGCATCAGCCGCAATGTCGAGCCCGACCCGGCCGGAGGCGGGGATGTCGTGACGTTCACGCCTGTGACCGATCGCAACGGGTTCACCGACCTGCTGCCCAATTTCAGCGCACGGCTGAAATTTCGCGACGATCTTCAGTTGCGGGCGGCCTTCACAAAGACGCGGACCCGCGCAGCCTTTGGCCAGCTCAATCCCTCGCTCAACATCGCACCGCCGCAAGGTGTCTGCGACGCCGACTCGCCGAATTACGATCCGGAAAACTGTGTCCGGACGGGATCGGGCGGAAATCCCGATTTGAGCCCGATCACCTCGGACAATTACGACCTAAGCCTGGAATATTATTTTGCCCGGACGGGATCGTTGACGCTGGCGCTGTTCCGACACGACGTGACCGGCTTCATCTCCAGTTTCTCCGCGGTGACCGACGATCCCGAACTGGGGCGGCTGCGGATCACGCGGCCCGAAAATGGCGGCAAGGGGCGGCTGCAGGGGCTCGAAATGTCGTTTCACACCTTTTTCGACCTGCAGGTGCTGCCCAAATGGGCGCGCGATTTCGGCGTGAACGCCAATTACACCTATATCGACCACGGTTCCGAACTTCCGCCGGAAGGGCTCGGCCAATATCTGCCGGGGCTGCAGCCCGTCGCTGGCGTCTCCAAGCACACGTTCAACGTCGCGGGATACTACGAAACGCGCACCTTCTCGGCGCGGCTGGCATATCATTACCGTTCGCGCTTCGTCTTCAACTACACGCGCGTGAACAATCCCGGTCTTCCCGAGGGGCCGGGACCGGGGATCGTCAGTCCTGTCATGCAGGACGGGCGGGGCATTCTTGACTTCTCGGCCGGTATTACGCCCCAGCCGAACGTCACGATCGCGCTCAACATGTCCAATCTGTTGGCCACCCCGCTTTCGCGGGATCGCGCCTATGACCAGACCGGTGCGCGCTTTCCGACATTCGTAGAATATCTGGAGCGCACCGTGTCGCTGGGCGTCCGGTTCCGGTTCTGACGGGCGATCGACTGCGGGGACGGCGGAGACGCCGTCCCGCCACATCTTTTCGCGACGCGGCCATTTTCTTTCGGGCGAGTAGCGTCGAACAGTGCCTGAATCTGCTCTGTGACCGCGCGAAGGCGCGTGCGCGCTATTGTCGGCATCTTTCCTGGAATATGGCTCCAGTGATCTTATGCCGGCGGCCGGTCCAAAGGCCCGGATTGCGCTCCCAAGCTGGTGCGCCTCCCGCCTTCAGGCCCGCTTGATGCAGCGAAAGCCGATATGGCTGGTCGAGGTGTCGATCGTTTCGGGATGGCGCGCCGCGGGGCGATAGCGCTGGCAGTAATTCGCCGCGCACAGGTGCGATCCGCCTTTCACCACCTTGCGCGGTATCGTCACGCCCAACGCCGGATCGTAGCTGTCCCGTTCGCGTCCACCGCGCGGGTTCTGCGGCATGCAACAGCTTTTTGGGGCAGGCAGTGCCGAGCGCGTCGCATACCAGTCGCTCGTCCATTCCCAGACATTGCCGATCATGTCGTACAGCCCGAAACCATTGGCCGGGAAGCTCTTGACCGGCGACGTGCGCTCCCAGCCGTCGAGCTTCTGATTGGCGAAGGGAAACAGTCCCTGCCAATAGTTGGCGAGCATCGCGCCGTCGGGCGCCAGCTCGTCGCCCCAGGCATAGTCCTTGCCGCCCAGCCCGCCGCGCGCGGCATATTCCCATTCGGCCTCAGTCGGCAATTCCTTGCCCGCCCAGGCGGCATAGGCTTCGGCATCGCCGTATGCGATGTGGACGACCGGATGATCGTCGAGTCCCTCGATCGTGCTGCCGGGGCCCAATGGATGCCGCCAGTCGGCGCCGAACGAATAGTGCCACCATTGCGACGCGTCGCTCAAGTCGACCGGTCCGGAGGTCTTGCGGAACACCGCCGATCCCGGCCGCGCCATTTCGGCAAGCATGTCCGGATAGTCCGCGGGGTCCGGTGCGGTCTCGGCCACCGTGACATGGCCGGTGGCCTCGGTGAAGCGCGCGAACTCAGCATTCGTCACCGGGGTTTCGTCGATCCAGAACGAATCGACGCGAACCGACCGCGCCGGCATTTCCTCGGGATAGAAATTGTCCGATCCCATGGTGAAGCTGCCGCCTTCGATGAAGCGCATCGAGGAAGCGGACCGGGTATTCGAAACGTGCAAGGTGGGAAGGCCTATTTCCGGTTGGCGAGTTGTTCACGAAGCAGCGGCGTCATCTCGTCCATCGCATCGGGATGTTTGGGGACATCGCGTTCCCCAATTATGCCGTGGATTGTCACCGGGGTAAACGTCACGTAGCGCCCGGCTTTCATTGTCCCACATATATATGACATATATTACGGGTAAGGTAAAGAAGGCGAAGCTGGTGAACCGGGCGGTTCAACTGATCGTCGCAACATTCCGGAGGTTGCGCTGGGCATTCGAAAGCGGCGTTCGGATCGATGGGTGGCCGCCATCGGTCACCTGGTCAGCCATCGGGGGTAGAGGGCCGGGCGAGCGTCAGCCCCCGGATCGCCTCCGGGCTATCTTTGCCGCGAACCCGGCCCTGTACCGTTTCCCCGTCTTCTTCGTTCCCGTCGCATTTCCTCAGGTCGGGATGAGTTTGACATCCTGTGCAAGTTTCCGGGAGCGCCTCGGTCAGAACGCAAAGGCGGGGCCGGTGCGTCGGGCGCCGATGAGGAAAGCGTCGGCTACGAGTTCGAACGGCCGGATGTCGATATCCTGCTCGCCGCCGGCGACGAGTTCGGCGAACCGCGCGTAGAGCCGCGGATATTCGGCATCGGGAGCCCTGACCGGCGCACCGCCGGGAAGACGGAGGATGTTTCCGCCCATGGCGAGCCTCAGCGTGCCCTGGTCGGTATCGACCTCGATGTCCCAGGTCTGCGGTCCCGTCTGGAGGAAATCGAATTCGGCACGGACGGGGGCCGCCCCGCTGCGCATCTCCAGCTCGGCCCTGAGTGGTGAGGCGCGGTTCTCCGGCACTTCCATCGATGCCGATTCGAGGATGACCGGGCCGGGCAGGATCCGCGTCGCGATCGACAGCGCGTTGATGCCGGGGTCGAACACCCCGAAACCGCCGGCGGCGAGAATCCATTCCTGCCCCGGATGCCAGCGGCGGATATCTTCCTTCCAGGTGATCCGTACCGCTTCGACACGCCTGCCCGCGAGCCATTTCCGTGCCGGTTCGACGCCCGCTGCCTCGCGCGAGTGCCATGTGGTGAACAGCGTGACGCCGCGTGCGCGCGCCTGCTCGGCGAGCGTCGTTATCTCGCGGATCGTTGCGGCGGGCGGCTTTTCCAGCATGAGATGGAGGCCCGCGGCGATGGCGGCTGCCGCCTGGTCGAAGCGCCCGCCCGGCGGCGTGCACAGCGAGATGGCATCGAGCTGATGCCCCCCGGCGATCAGCGCATCGATGTCGCCGTGGCTTGGAATCCCGTCGACCTGCGCGTTGCGGCTCGCCGTCGCGACGAGTTCGAACCGGTCGTTGTCGACGATCGCGGGAAGGTGCTGATCGCGCGCGATCTTTCCAATCCCGACAAGTCCGAGACGAATTTCCCTGGAAAGATCCGGGCGAGCGCTTTCCATGATCCTCCACCCCCAAATTATAAGATATATAATCTTTCGATTAGCGGAGGATGGCGCCGGACGCAACCGGCGTTCGTGTATCAGCTTCGGACCAGGCCGGTCACCGGTTTCGATGCGTTGCCACGGCGAACGTGTAGCAGCGGTGCGTTGCGGATCGACCGCCAGTGCCTGGGCCCTGGCGATGACGGCATCGAGTGCTATCGCCGGCCGCGGGTCGCGTTTCTGGTACAAGTGCGGAATCCAGGCCGACCAGTCGAATACCCGCCGCCCTTACTCCGCCGCTGACGAGCATCGCCGTCGACGCGGTCTCGTGATCGGTATCCTGAGTTGTCGCTTCCAGCCGAATGACGCCGAGACCAGCTTCGAGCCGAACCCGCGAGCATCGGCGCGGCCGCCGATCGCAGCGCCGAACCGCGGCGCCCGTTCGCCCGGCGCAGCAGCAATGTGCTGCACTGGCCGCTAAGCGATAACCATTCCCGCGATTTGCCGCGGTGATTTGGTCCATTGCGCATTTGTGATCGGGCCGACCGCGAAGTGCTGGACGCCAATGTGAACTCCGCCTACGCGGTTGATGTTGCCGCGACGAAATCTTGCTTTGACACTTAAATCATATTTATATACGCCTCCTGGCAGAAGCGCAAGATCGAGGGAGGGCGTTCGGTATCGGTTGTAAGCGATGTCCCGCGTCCGGGCTTTGGCATGTCGCGCCCGGTGGCTTTTCGGGGCCGCTCGAAACGAAGAGCGGCGCTCGGCTTTCAAATGCGATGCTTGCGTCTGAATTCCTGAAACGAGGCATAGCGGTGTATTGTACTGGATATACGAGCCTATTCCGGCCTCTGGCGAATTCCGTCCGGGAGCTTCGGAATGGCTGAAGCTGGAAAATCCCCTTCCCGTCTGCGTTCGCGTGCGTGGTTTGACGATCCGGGGAATCCGGACATGACGGCGCTTTATATTGAGCGATACATGAATTACGGGCTGAGCCTGGAGGAGTTGCAGTCGGACCGGCCGATCATCGGCATTGCCCAGACGGGGAGCGATCTGGCGCCGTGCAACCGGCATCATCTGGTTCTGGCCGATCGGGTGAAGCAGGGCATTCGCGATGCCGGCGGCATTCCGATCGAGTTTCCGGTGCATCCCATCCAGGAGACCGGCAAGCGCCCGACGGCGGGGCTCGACCGCAATCTCGCTTATCTGAGTGTGGTGGAGACGCTGTACGGCTATCCGCTCGACGGGGTGGTGCTGACCATCGGCTGCGACAAGACGACGCCGGCCTGTCTGATGGCGGCGGCGACGGTGAACATCCCCGCCATCGCCCTGTCGGTGGGGCCGATGCTGAACGGGTTCCACAAGGGCGAGCGGACGGGCTCGGGCACGATCGTGTGGAAGGCGCGGCGGATGCTGGCGGCCGGCGAGATCGACTATAAGGGCTTTATCGAGCTGGTCGCGTCGTCGGCGCCGTCGACGGGCTATTGCAACACGATGGGCACGGCGACGACGATGAACAGCCTGGCCGAGGCGCTGGGCATGCAGCTTCCCGGCGGGGCGGCGATTCCGGCGCCCTATCGCGACCGGCAGGAATGCGCCTGGGCGACCGGACGCCGGATCGTCGAGATGGTGGCGGCCGACCGCAAGCCGTCCGACATCATGACGCGTGCGGCGTTCCTGAACGCGATCCGCGTCAATTCCGCCATTGGCGGCTCGACCAACGCGCCCATCCACCTGATCGCGATCGCGCGGCACATGGGCGTCGAACTCGACATCGCCGACTGGGAAGCGCACGGCCATCACGTGCCTTTGCTCGTCAACCTGCAGCCGGCGGGCGAGTATCTGGGCGAGGATTATTACCGCGCCGGCGGCGTGCCGGCGGTGATGGGCACGCTGCTGCGCGCAGGGATGCTGGACGGCGCGGCGATGACGGCCAACGGCAGGACGGTCGCGGACAATTACGGCGCGGCGGCGATCGAGGACGAGCGCGTCATCCGCCCGCTGGACGATGCGCTGAAGCCCGATGCCGGGCTGATCGTGCTTTCCGGCAACCTGTTCGAGGCGGCGGTGATGAAGGCGAGCGTGATCTCGCAAAGCTTCCGCGACGCCTATCTCTCCAACCCGGACGATCCGGAAGCGTTCGAGGGACGCGCGATCGTGTTCGACGGGCCGGAAGACTATCACGCGCGCATCGACGATCCGGCGCTCGGCATCGACGCGAAGAGCATTCTGGTCATCCGCGGCGCCGGGCCGGTCGGCTATCCGGGCGGCGCGGAGGTGGTGAACATGCGCCCGCCGGCCGCGCTCATCCGCGCCGGGGTCGATGCGCTGCCGTGCATCGGCGACGGGCGGCAATCGGGCACGAGCGAATCGCCGTCGATCCTGAACGCCGCTCCGGAGGCGGCGGTGGGCGGCGGCCTGGCGCTCCTGCGCACGGGCGACACGATCCGCATCGACCTGAAGCGCCGCGAGGCCAACATGCTGGTGGACGCGGACGAACTGGAACGCCGGCGCGCCGGCCTGGCGACGGTGGAGGCCGATGTCACGCCCGCTTCGCAGACGCCGTGGCAGGAGATCCAGCGCGGCATCACCGGCCAGTTCGATACCGGCGCGGTGCTGGAACCCGCGGTCAAATATCAACGCATCGCACAGACAAAGGGCCTGCCGCGCAACAGCCACTGATCGCGCCTGCGTGAACAAGGAGAGAGAGTCGATGATGAAGAAGCGGACGATGGCGGGCACGGCCCTTGCGCTGATGGCCGTGTCGGCAACGGCCGGCGCCGCACAGGCGAGCGAGGTGAGCAAGCGCTCCTTCGGCACGCTGCCCGACGGGCGCACGGTCGAGGCGGTGACGCTCAGCAACGATCACGGCGTGTCGGCGACGGTCATCACCTACGGCGCGGCGCTGCAGGCGTTGATCCTGCCCGATGCGCAGGGCGAACCCGCCGACATCACGCTCGGCTATTCCGACATCGAGGATTATCTGGAGCAGCCGCAATATTTCGGCGCCACCGTCGGCCGCTTCGCCAACCGCGTGGCGCGGGGCACGTTCGTCATCGACGGCAAGACCTATCACACGCCGCTCAACGACGGCGACAACACGCTGCATGGCGGCACCAAGGGGTTCGACAAGGTGCTGTGGGACGTGGTCGGCACCAGGGACGACGATACCGCCAGCGTGACGATGCGTTATGTCAGCCCCGACGGCGACATGGGCTATCCCGGGAAGCTGACGGTCAATGCGACCTATGCGCTTGACGATCACGACCAACTGACGATCACCTACACCGCGACGACCACCAAGCCGACGGTTGTGAACATCAGCAACCACAGTTACTGGAACCTGTCCGGGGAAGGATCGGCGAACGGGGCGATGGCCGATCTGCTCACCATTCCCGCGGACTATTACACCCCCACCGACGCTACCGCGATTCCGACCGGCGAATTGCGAGCCGTCGAAGGCACCGTATTCGACTTCCGCAAGCCGAGGGCCATCGGCGCGCGGGTGCGGGATGGCGACGATCCGCAGATCGTCTATGGTCGTGGCTATGACCATAATTTCGTCATCGGTCGCAAGGTCGCCAAGGACATCCATCTGATGGCGAAGGTGCGCGACCCCGCATCGGGTCGCGGCTTCGAACTCTGGTCCAATCAGCCCGGCCTGCAATTCTACTCGGGCAATTTTCTCGACGGTACGACGATGGGCAAAGCGCGCAAGATCTATCGCGAAGGCGATGCGATCGTGCTCGAACCGCAGCTATTTCCCGACACGCCGAACCAGCCGAAATTCGGATCGGCCCGGCTCGATCCGGGCGAAACCTATCGCAACGTGATCGTCTACAAGTTCTCGACCGGCAAGTGATCGGCCGTCCGTCGGCGCTGAAGGGTTGAACGAGATCGGTTCTCCGGGCCGCGCGCGCCGGGGCATCAGGAGAGTGGAATGAAGCTGGCAACCATCGATCTGATCGTCGTGATCGTCTACGCGATCGGCATTTTCGGGCTCGCCCAGTGGGTGAGCCGGGAAAAGGCCGGGCACGAAAAGGATTCGAGCGACTATTTCCTCGCGTCCAAGAACCTGCCCTGGTGGGCGATCGGCGCATCGCTGATCGCGGCGAACATTTCGGCCGAACAGATCGTCGGCATGTCCGGCTCCGGCTATGCCATCGGCCTGGCCATCGCGTCCTATGAATGGATGGCGGCGCTGACGCTCCTGATCGTCGGCAAATTCTTCCTGCCGATCTTCCTGCGCAACGAAATCTACACCATGCCGCAATTCCTGGAGCAGCGCTTCGGCACGCGCATCCGCACGCTGATGGCGGTATTCTGGCTGGCGCTCTACATCTTCGTGAACTTGACCTCGATCATCTGGCTCGGATCGATCGCCGTGACCGAGGTGACGGGGATGAACCAGGACCTCGCGCTCGTCGTGCTCGGCAGTTTCGCGCTGCTCTATCAGCTCAAGGGCGGGCTGAAGGCGGTGGCGCTGACCGACATCGTGCAGGTCACGCTTCTGGTGCTGGGCGGCCTGATCATCGCCTGGCTGACCCTGTCGAAGATCGGCGGCGATGCCGGCGTCGTCGCGGGGTTCGGCGAGCTGACCCGCCGCCTGCCGGGCCATTTCGACATGATCCTGTCGCGCGACAATCCTTATTTCAGCGACCTGCCGGGGATCAGCGTGATCGTCGGCGGCATGTGGATCGCCAATCTCAGCTATTGGGGCTTCAACCAGTATATCATCCAGCGCGCACTGGCGGCCAAGAGCCTGCCCGAGGCGCAGCGCGGCGTGGTGTTCGCCGGCTTCCTGAAGCTCTTGATCCCGGTCGTCATCGTCCTGCCGGGCATCGCCGCGGCGGTGCTGGCGCCCGACCTTGCCAAGCCGGACGAGGCCTATCCGGCGATGATGCGGCTGTTGCCGGCGGGGCTGCTGGGCCTGGTCTTCGCCGCGCTGATCGCCGCGATCATCGCCTCCACGGCATCCAAGATCAATTCGATCGCGACGATCTTCACCCTCGATCTCTATGCCAAGTACCGCCGCATCGAGACCGAAGCGGAGGACGCGCACGGCCGCAGCCGGCAAGAGCGCCATCTCGTGCTCGTCGGCCGCGTTACCGCCATCGCCGCCATCGTCATCGCCATGCTAACCGCCCGGCCGCTGCTCGGCAGCCTCGACCAGGCGTTCCAGTATATCCAGGAATTCTCCGGCTTCGTAACGCCGGGCATCACCGTCATCTTCCTGCTGGGGCTGTTCTGGCCCAAGGCGACGGAGAATGGCGCGCTGGTCGGGGCCGTTGCCTCGGTCGTGCTGTCCTATCTGATGTACCTGTTCGTGCCGGACTTCCCGTTCATGAACCGGATGCTGGTCGTGTTCTTCGTCTCGCTGGCGCTCGCCATCGTCGTATCGCTGGCGAAACCCGCCGCGCGCGAGAGCAACCGCATCACCATGGAGGGGGTCCGCTTCCGCACCTCGACCGGCTTCAACATCGCCGCGGTGATCATTATCGCGATCCTCATCGCGCTCTACGCGACATGGTGGTGAGGTGACGCAGGGCGCTTTCCTCGCCATCGACTGGGGCACCACCAACCGGCGCGTCTATCGCATCGATGCGACCGACGAGGTGGTCGCGACCGAGCGCGACGATCGCGGCATGCTGGCGATGGAGGGCGGCGATTATGCGGACGAGATCGCCCGCATCCGCGAACGGCACGGCGACCTGTCCGTCCTGATCGCCGGCATGGCGGGGTCGAATCGCGGCTGGCGCGACGCCGGCTATTGCCCCTGCCCCGCCGGGCTGGCCGATCTGGCGGCCGCGATCGCCTGGATCGAGCCGGGGCGCACGGGGATCGTGCCGGGCGTATCGCTGGCGACCGACACCCGCGCCGACGTGATGCGCGGCGAGGAAGTGCAACTGCTCGGCGCCGTCGCCAGCGGCATGGCCGGACCGGACGCGTTGTTCTGTCAGCCGGGGACGCATTGCAAATGGGCCGATCTGACCGGCGGGCGGATCACCGGATTCACCACTGCGATGACGGGCGAGGTCTTCGCGCTGCTGCGCCGGCACAGCATCCTTGCGCCGCAGCTCGGCGGCGCGATTGCCGACGGCCCGGTCTTTCGTGCGGGCGTGGAGCGCGCGCGCGACGGCGATCTGCTCGCCAACCTGTTCGACGTCCGCGCCTCGGCCGTTCTCGGCCGCCGGGCGGACAGCGATGCCGCCGCTTATGCCAGCGGACTGGTGATCGGCGCCGACGTCGCTGCGCGCCCGCTCGATCGCAAGATCGCCATTCTCGCCGATCCGGAATTGGGCGATCTCTACCGGGCGGCGGTCGAGACACTCGGCGGTGAAGCCACTATCCTTGACAGCCACGGCGCCTTCGTCGCCGGCATCACCGCCATCTGGAGACAGCTATGACCACGCCGAACGACTTCGCCGACGCATTCGCCCGTTGCCCGCTGGTCGCCATCCTGCGCGGCATCCGGCCCGACGAGGTGGAGGATGTGGGCGCCGCGCTGGTCGCCGCCGGCTTCACCCTGATCGAGGTGCCGCTCAATTCGCCCGACCCGATCGATTCGATCCGGCGCCTCGTCACAGCGATCGGCGACCGTGCGGTGATCGGCGCCGGCACCGTGCTCGATACGGCAGCGGTGGCGGCCGTGGCGCAGGCGGGCGGGCGCATGATCGTATCGCCCAACACCGATACCGGGGTCATCGCCGCGACCAAGCGGGAAGGCATGGCGTCCCTGCCGGGCTATTTCACGCCGTCGGAAGGCTTCGCCGCGCTTCAGGCCGGCGCCGATGCGCTAAAGCTCTTCCCGGCAGAGGCCGCGAGCCCGGCCGTGCTGAAGGCACAGGGCGCGGTGTTGCCGAAGGGCACGCGCAAGCTGGTGGTCGGCGGCATCACGCCGGACAACATGGCCCCGTGGCGCGCGGTCGGCGCCGACGGATTCGGCCTGGGATCCGCTCTCTACAAACCCCGCGACGATGCCGCGAGCGTGCGGGCGGCCGCCGACCGCTTTGTCGCCGCATTGGGATAAAGAGGACGACCATGGCCCATCGTGCATCGAAGCTGGCATTCGCGCTCGCCGCGTTCGGCCTTGTCGCCGGTTGCGCCGATACCGCGCCTCCGCCCGCCGCGATATCGCAGCATGCGGCGACCTTCACCAATCCGCTGCTGCCTTCCGGCCCCGATCCGTGGATCACGCAGGTCGACGGCACCTACTACTACACCCATACCACGCGCGACCGGATCGCGCTGTGGCGCACCGACGATATCGCCGATCTGAAGGATGCCGAGCATGCCGTCGTTTGGACCCCGCCCAAGACCGGCCCGAACGCGCACCTGATCTGGGCGCCGGAACTGCACCGGATCGACGGCAAGTGGTTCCTTTATTATTCGGCCACGGCGAGCGGGCACAAGGACGACCTGCATCGCGGCGTTTTCGTGCTTGAGAATGACTCCGCCGATCCGCTGACCGGCGAATGGATCGATCGGGGCAGGGTCGACACCCGGCTTCCCGGCATCGACGGCACCGTCTTCCGTTACAAGGGCGATCTGTATTTCGTCTATTCGGCCTATGACGGCCCCGACAGCGCGCTCGCCATCGCGCGCATGGCGAACCCCTGGACGCTCGCCACCCCCGAAACGGTGATCGCGCGCCCCGACAAGGCGTGGGAGCGGCAGGGCGGACGCCAGATCGTCGAAGGGCCGGAATTCCTGCTGGGGCCGAAGGGCGACCTGTTCATGACCTATTCGGGCAGCGCCTGTTGGTCGGACGACTATGCGCTGGGCCTGCTCCACGCCGCGCCGGGGGCGGACCCGCTCGACGCCGGTGCGTGGGCCAAGTCGCCCGGTCCCGTCTTCAAGCGCGGCAACGGCGTCTATGCGACCGGGCATAACGGCTTTTTCACCTCGCCCGACGGCAGCGAGAACTGGATCATCTATCATGCCAATTCGGGGCCGGACATGGGCTGCACCCCGAAGCGCGCGCCGCATATCCAGAAATTCGGCTGGACAGATGCGGGCTGGCCCGATTTCGGCGAGCCGGTGCCAGAGGGTGAGCCGATCCCGGTGCCTTCGCGATAAAGGGCGTCGAAACGTTCAGGCGGCGCTTACGTTTTCCGCCGGGCGGGCCGGAATAGTACGACTGCAAAGAAGGATAGCGATTGCCTTCGCTACCGTCGGCACTGGAAGAACAAGCGCGCCGTTGAGGGGCGCGCCTGGGACAATGTCGTGATGCAGGGATAAGGTACGTCCGACCGTCAGACCCCGGCGATCCGGGGTCCCTCTTCCTTCACGCCGCCCGTGGACCGGTTGCGCCGAGCGAACAGGCGGTTGACGCAAAGTGCGTGTTACGGACCGGGTGACAGCGTGCGTCGTGGCGGCTGTCACCCGGTTGCGGTCCGCCCTAGATCTTTACGCGGAGCCCGACCGTATAGGTTGTGCCGTCATCGCGGTAGTCGATGGGCAGCCACGGCACGGCATAATAGCTCTTATACTTGTTGTGCAGGATATTGGTGCCGCCGACATCCACGCGGATCGCCTTCGTGATGTCATAGCCTACGCTGAAGTCGAGACGGCCGCCGGAACGAACATAACTGAGGACGACGGGATCCGGGCGCAGGGTGTTGGTGCCCGTCGAATTGCCCTCTGCGTATTTCGACCGATATGTGTAGACCAGCCGGCCCGAAATGCCGCTGTGGTCGTAGAGCAAGCCCGAATTGAAGTTGTATTTGGACACACCGAGCAGCGGATAGCCCGCCAAAGGATCGTCTCCCCCGATCTTGGAATCGATATAGGTGAAGTTGCCGAAGACACCGAGGCCTGAGAGTGCACCGGGAAGGAAGTTGAAAAAGGTCTGCCCGCTGACTTCGACACCCTTCAGCTTGACGCTGCCGATATTACGCGGTCGATTGATATTGTATTCCTGCCCGTCGATCGTCTCACGCTGCGGATCGCCGACGACGCGATCCTCGATCGTGCGGTAAAAGCCTGCGACAGCCGCAAAGCCCCCGTTCCAGTAATATTCCAGCGTGGCGTCATAGCTGTCGGAGACCTGGGGGCGCAGGTCGGGATTGCCCGCAGATCCCGAATTGATGACATTGGGATTGGTGGACACCACATAATTCAATCCGGGATTGAGATCGCCGAAATTGGGCCGGCGCATGGTGCGCGAATAGGTTGCGCGCGCCTGCAGCCCCCCGCCGAACTGAACGCGGAGGCTGGCATTGGGCAACCATTTGGTGTCCGACCTGTTCGCATCGACCGGAACCGCGACGCCGTTTACGACACCAGCGCCTGAGATGGATCGTTCGGTGTTGACGACGCGCCCGCCGATCAGGCCATCGGCCTTGACCGGGCCGCCGATATCGAAGGCATATCCGAGTTGCGTATAGACCGCGTAGGTTTTTTCCTTTGCGTCGAATTCGCGCTCGGGCTGGTACGCCGGATTGCCGAGTTGCGTACCGTAAAGCGCACGGATGAGATCACGCCCATCGTCGGAGCGCAGATAATCGGGATCGGGACCATAGCCGTCGGCGCCGTCATTGACGCGCGGAACGCCGGGTACGGGCACCATGAAGCCATCGGGCGCGTTGCCCGCCACCGGCGTCGCGAAATCGCCGCCCGGCGCAGGGGTGTTGACCACCGCTTCCTGAAACAGTGCCGCCCGGCGGCTGAAGCGCGCCCCGAACTGGAATTTTTGAAGGATACCCAGTTCATCATCGAGATCACGCGTGATGTCGAAACGTCCCTGCCACATATCGCCGTTGGATTTATTGAACGTCTGGGCAAGCCCGTGCCAGAAGGCCCAACCCTCGGGGTCTCCGGCCGGGTTTCCGGGCTGTTCGGCGACGCCCGCGCCATTGACGTCGGTCTGCAGATTGACGGTGATCCGTTTTCCGACATCGACGATGAACGCCTCGTGCCGCCCGGTCGACTTTTGATAGGCGATGTCGAAGTCGATATGCGTCGCGTCGCTGTCGTATTTCAGCCCGAACGCGCCAAGATAGTTGTAATTCCTGTCGCGGAACGACTGGGTGGAACTGTTCAAAGGCACATTGTCGAATGTTGCCGATTCGAGCTTGCACAGATTCTGGGTCGTATACTGCCCGTTATCGAACTGATCTTGCGTTGGATAAAATCCATTCGGCGCAACGGGCGTGTCAAAACACTGGTCGGGATTGGTGACGATGTTCGAAACGGTGGTGCCGCCGACAAAGAACGGGGTCGCCAGGAACGATGTCTGATGGTCCGATTCGTACCCGGTGAACAGGCCGTCGACATAGACCTGAAGCTCCGGCGTCGCCTGCCATTGGATCGATCCGTTGACTTCGGGCCGGTCATATTGGCCATAAGTATTGACCGCGCCGAAGTTGAGCGGCGCGATGGCGCCCGGCACGTTGAACGGCCCCGTATCCAGGCTGCGACGCAGTCCGTCGAAGGTGATCGATCGATCATAATCGAAATAGGCATAGCTGGCGTTCACGAGAACGCCGATCTTGCCGATACCGGTTTCCCAGCTATCGGTCGCCAGCAGGCTGGCCTGCGGATTGATCTTGTCGGCGTTGTTTTCGTAATTGCCGCGCGCCGTCGCCACGATCGTGGGCTTGTTGAAATTGAACGGCTTGTTGAGTTGCAGGTTGATCGTGCTGGCGATGCCGCCTTCGATCAGATCGGCGGTGCTGGTCTTGATAACGTCGACCCGGGCGAGCGCCGCGGCAGGCAGATCCTGAAATGCGAAACCGCGGCCGGTTGCGGAGAAAATCTCGCGCCCGTCCAGCGTCGTCGTGATGTCGTCGAGGCCACGGACGCGCACGCCGGTGATTTCGTTGTTCGCGCCCACCGCAACCTGCACGCCGGGAACGCGTTGCAGTGCGCCCGCAGTGGTCGGGTCGGGAAATTTGCCGATATCCTCCGCCACGATCGAATCGACGACCTGCGGTGAATCGCGCTTGATCTCCGCCGCGCGTGCGAGACTTTCGCGGATGCCGGTGACCACGATTTCCTGACCCGGCAGGGTGGAAACCGTCTGATCGTCAGATCGGGATATAGAGTTGCTCTGCGGAGTTTCGCCGGCACGCGACTGCGCATGTGCGCCGGCGGCCATCGACATCACCGCCAATGCCGAAGCTGAGCAGCAGAAGATATTGCGGTTGTTCACTAAACCCCTCCGTACTTTGTGCGGATCGCACCCTGATGTCGGCGGCATTTTGCATGCTGCGTCCGATTGCCATCCGGCGGTATCGCATTTATAGGACTTATACAATAAGCTTTCGGCGGAGTTGCCGTGGCATTGACCATGTCGCGCGCGACAAAGCCGTGTCCGGCGGCGCAATGGATCCACCGCCGACACAATTGGAGGGGAGATGTGATGAAGGCTTTTATCCCGATCGTACTGGCGCTCGCCGGCATCGCAAATGCGCCGGCTTTCGCGGAAAACGCAACCGGCGCGCTTGGCGCGAACTACAATGAGCATTTCGAAGACGTCGATTACCGCGATCTCGAAAAAGCGCAGACGCACTGGGTGCGCATCTTCCTGCCGATGCCCCAGGTCGATGCCGAGGGGGCGGCGGGTCCGGGAGCCGTACGCACCATCCTCGACGTTCACGAACACGGCTATCGCACGCTGCTCACGCTGAAATGGCCGTATAATCATCGCGATTTTCCAAAGCCGGGCAGCGACGGGATGAAGCGCGAGCTGGCCCGCCTGGATCAGGTGCTGCCGATGGTGATGGGAAAGGTCGACATCCTCGAAATCGGCAACGAGCCGTTCATCGAGAGCCGCACGGAGGACCGTGACGCGGATCTCAACGTCTTTTACGAAACGATGGCGCGTCGCGTCATCGCATATCGCGAGGCGCATTGCGGCGGCGAATGCCCGACACGGCTGTACATGGGTGCGCTGAACCAGCTTCAAAAAGCCGGCCGGCGCACGAAGACGGCCGAACGCTGGATGGCCTTTGTAAAGGCCACGCCCCAGATCGCCGGGGTCGATATCCATCCCCACATAACCGATATCGAGGAATCGCGGGCGTTCCTGTCCTATGTGCTACCGCGCATGCGAGCGGACCAGTCGTTCATCGCCACCGAATTCTCGTTGATCTGGTGGTGGAACGACCAGATGAAGCGGCCGGTTTCGCCGACCTTCGCGAAGATGTACGGCCTGCCGTCGGACACGCGGAACTGGCAGGTGATCGCGCAGGCGCTCAAGGAACCGTTCGGCAAATCGAAATGGGATGACTTCCTGGCGCTCAGCCCCTGGTTCGAGGAGCATCGCCACTATCTGCGCGCGCAGATGAAGATTTTCCGCGATACTGGCCGTCTCGACGTCGCCACCTACGGCTTCAAGCAGGGCAGTTCGATGTCGGCGAATTTCGGGCCGGACAAGACGCCGTGGCTCATCAACAGCGTCTTCGCTCCGCGCACGGTACGGCCGAACCCGGACGGCAGCGCCCCCTATGGATATGCCTGGATCGAGGATTTCCGGGCGCTGCAAACGCGCTGAGCGGTTGCGGACCGCCCCCAGGCAAGGGCGGTCCGCCTCCACACCTCATTGCGGCCGCGTGCGCGAGCCCGCCAGAATGGCCTCCAACCGGTTGAGCATCTTGTCGGTGCGGTCAGGATAGCGCGCCGCCAGGTTCACGGTTTCGCCGGGATCGTTGGTGATATTGTAGAGCTGCGGCGCCGGCGCGTTGCCGATTTCGTTTCCGTGGAACGATGTCGGCTGCCCGTGCGGCTTGATGACCTTCCAGTCGCCCTGCACGAACGCGAAGATGCTGTCGCTGTGCCTGGTGAGGTTGCTTTCCTCGGCGATATTGGTGCTCGTATCCTCGATCAGATATTCGCGACCGTCGAGCGCGTGGCCGGTGAGGGCGGGGAGCAGGTCGAAACTGTCGACGGCGGCGTCGCGGCCCAGCGATTGCCCGACCAGGCCGGCGAGGCTGGCGAACAGGTCGACATGGTCGATGCGCGCGGGCGACACGACGCCGGCGGGCATGGCGTCCGGCCAGTGCGCGATCATCGGCACCATCAGGCCGCCGTCGAAGATCGCGTATTTTCCGCTGCGGAACGGGCCGGAGGGGCGATGCTCGCCGATCTTCTGCACCGCGTCATCGTTATAGCCGTCGTTGAGGACGGGGCCGTTGTCGCTGCTGAAGATGATGAGCGTGTCGTCCAGCTTACCGAGTTCCTCCAGCTTC
Organism: Stakelama saccharophila; assembly: GCF_032229225.1. Lineage (NCBI taxonomy): Bacteria > Pseudomonadati > Pseudomonadota > Alphaproteobacteria > Sphingomonadales > Sphingomonadaceae > Stakelama > Stakelama saccharophila. The sequence goes on along the minus strand of NZ_CP135076.1, from coordinate 3,019,612 downwards.
TGGACCAGCGCGCCGACCACCCAGTCCAGCTCCGCGATCGAATCGCCGCGCGGACCCATGCCGGTCACGCCCTGAAAGCGCTTGGCCGGTACGCGCGGGACGTGGATTTCGCTGGCCGAGAAATACATGAAGAACGGATCGCTGCCGGTCTGTTCGAACCAGGCGCCGGCCTTTTCGACCAGCGTGTCGGCCATGTCCTCGTCCTTCCAGCGCGCGGCATGGCCGCCGCTCATATAGCCGATGCGGCCGACGCCGTTCACGATCGTTCCGTCATGCCCGTCATTGGACGTCATCCTGAGCAGTTCGGGATGTTCGCGCCCGGTGGGATCCGAACTGATATTGTCGGTATAGCTCACCCGGATCGGATCATCGGGGTCGAGCCCAACGACCTTGTGATCCTCGATGAAGACGGTCGGAACGCGGTCGAGCGTCCCTGGAAAATAGAAGGCATAGTCGAACCCGATTTCGAGCGGGCCCCGCGCGATCCGGCCGTTCCAGTCGAGATCGCCCGAGCCGAGGCCGAGATGCCATTTGCCCACGACCGACGTGGTATAGCCCGCGCCCTTCAGCATCGACGCGATAGTCGGCTTGCCGGGGGGGATCAGTGCGGGGGCGTTGCCGGGCAGGATATGCGCGCCTTCCTTGCGCCAGGCATAATCGCCGGTCAGCAGAGCATAGCGCGACGGCGTGCAGGTTGCCGACGGCGCGTGCCCGCGGGTGAAGCGCACGCCGTTCTTCGCGAGGCGGTCGATATTGGGCGTCGAGACCGCCGTCGCGCCATAGCATGAGAGATCGCGGTAGCCGAGGTCGTCGGTATAGATGATGAGAATATTGGGCTTGCGCGCCGCCGCGCCGTGCCGCGCAAAAGCGCTTGCGTTCGCCGCCGCGGCCGTAACGAGCGCCACCGCGCTTCCTGTCAGCAGCCGCCGGCGCGAGATGTTGCCGTTCATGGTCGTCTCCCCTGAATGTCGTTATTTGGATCCGGTTTCGGGCGGCAGCGCGTCAAAATCGGTCGGGACCGGCTTTTTCTTCATGTCGGGCGGTGGATCGTAGCTTGCCAGACCCGCAGTGCACCGAGATGCGGCTCGCGCGCATAGCCGTGATCGCGATCGGTTTCGCCGCGGTTCTTCCACATCCGCGGTGCGTCATACGCATGGGACGGAAGATAGATCGCGCCGCGGACCGATCCGGCATCGTCGACGCTGCGCGACGGCAGGCGATACGGACGCCCCGATTGCCGGCGGGCCGATGTCCGCGAGCGCCGGCGAGGCCGGTCTTCACGCATTTGCCGATGCCGATACATCATCTCCTTCCTGTTTGCATGACTGCAGCGACGGGCATACTAATCATATTTATCCCTAGACATGTCGAGGGCGAAAAGCCAGAGTGTCGTGCGCACCGATGATGCAATCAGGGCCGATGGAGGGGAAATGATGAAGTTTCGCACGCGTTTTTCACAACTGACGGCACTGGCTGCGGTTGGACTGGCGGCCGTCCATGTCTCGCCGGCAACCGCGCGCGATCGCTGGACCGCCGAGCAGGCAAAGACATGGTATGCCGGCCAGCCCTGGCAGGTCGGCGCGAATTATGTGCCGTCCAACGCCATCAATCAGATCGAGATGTGGCAGCCGGCGACCTTCGACCCGAAGCGCATCGACCAGGAGCTTGGCTGGGCCGAGAATATGGGAATGACGACGATGCGCGTTTTCCTGCACGACTTGTTGTGGGACCAGGACCCGAACGGCTTCGCAAGGCGGATCGACACCTTCCTGGCCATCGCGGACAAGCACCATATCAAGCCGCTGTTCGTCCTGTTCGACAGTTGCTGGGATCCGGACCCGAAGCTGGGGCCGCAGCATCCGCCGATACCGGGCGTGCACAATTCGGGCTGGGTCCAGTCGCCCGGCACTGCGGCGCTTCAGGACCCGAAACAGTATCCGCGGCTCGAAGCCTATGTGAAAGGCGTGGTCGGCCGGTTCGCCAACGATAAGCGCATCCTTGGCTGGGACGTCTGGAACGAGCCCGACAACCCCGCCGGGCAATATCCCGGCCAGCCGAAGAACAAGGCCGAACTGGTCGCCAAGCTGTTGCCGCAGGTATTCGCCTGGGCGCGCAGCGCGGACCCGGTGCAGCCGCTTACCAGCGGTCTCTGGGGACGCGGAACCGACTGGTCCCACAAGGATGAGCTGAACCCGGTGCAAGCCGTTCAGGTCGCGCAGTCCGATTTCATCAGCTTCCACGATTATGGCTGGCCCGAAAGCATGGAAGCGCGCATCGAGCAGCTCGAACACTATGGGCGGCCGATCATCTGCACCGAATATATGGCGCGTGGAAACGGTTCGACATTCGATGGGTCGCTGCCGGTGGGCTGGAGGCACGATGTAGGAATGATCAACTGGGGCTTCGTAAAGGGCAAGGAGCAGACTCATCTGCCGTGGGATTCCTGGCAGAGGCCGTATGTGCTCCAGCAGCCGACCATCTGGTTCCACGATGTCCTGCATGAGGACGGCACGCCGTATCGCAGGGCGGAGGTCGAACTGATCCACCGGCTGTCGCAAACGCCGCCGCCCGGCACGGCTGGGGGCCCGTAGGCGCCGCGACGGTTGAAGGCGGCATGCCGTTTTCACGGGATATCCGAAAGGCCCCGGCCGGCGACGCGTTCGCCGCCATGGCGCTCTTCCCGGCGGTGGCTTCCTCATGGGATCGGACCGCCACTACCTGGAGACAGCGACGGCCTTCCGGTCGATGATGCGCTGCTGGTCGATCGGCCTTCGCGTTGGAATTCCGGGTCCTGTGCAGCGCGAGCCGGCGCTGGTGAACAATCCGGAACGGCTATTCAAGAATTGAAGGGGGTAGTGGCGGCTCAAGGTCAGCGATGAGGCTGGAGAAATTCGGAGGTATGACGTGCTCCTGCCTTCGCGGGAGCACGGTCTGGTCTTAATGCCGGGCGACCAGCGTGGCGTTGTTGCAGCGGTCGCTTTCGGCGTGGCCGCCGCCTTCCAACTGGCCGATGACGAGGATGCCGCCGATCACCAGGATGACAAAGGCGATGGTCAGCCAGACCAGATATTTCTCGATAAAGGCCTTTGCCCAGGCGCCGAACAGGCGGAACAGCACGCCCACGAGCATGAACTGAAAGCCGCGGCTGAGGATGCTGGCCCAGACGAAGGTGATCAGGTTCATGTGGATGAACCCGGCGGTGATCGTCACCAGCTTGAACGGGATGGGCGTGGCGCCCTTGATGAGGATGAGCTGCCAGCCATATTCGCGCAGATAGCAGGCGGCGACGGGAAATTCCCGCGTCAGGCCGAGCGCGTCGAGCAGCGCCTGGCCGACGCTTTCGTAGAGGAAATAGCCGATTGCGTAGCCGAAGATGCCGCCCAGCACCGAGGCGACGGTGCAGATCGCGCCGTAGCGCAGCGCCTTGCGCGGATTCGCCAGGCACATGAGCCCGAGCAGCGGATGCGGCGGGACCGGAAAGAAGCTCGATTCGACAAAGGCGAAGAGGAACAGCCAGCGTTCGGCATGGGGATGCCCCGCCTTAGCCAGCGTCCAGTCGTAGAGGCGGCGCAACATGGACGCGGGGCTTAGCCGAGCCGAGGCGGGATGGAAAGCGGGTGCGACCGGCTGTGCGAATGCGATTTTCCTGATGCGTGCCGGATCGATCCCCTCTAGAGGGACGGCCATGCGCCTCGCCTTCATCAAGTGCCACGGATCGGGCAACGACTTTCCCCTGGTCGATGCGCGCGAAATCGCGCTCGACGATGCAGGATGGGCACGGGTGGCGCGGGCGCTGGCGAATCGCGACGGGCCGGTGGGCGGCGACGGATTGTTGCTGCTGACCCCCGGCGGGGACGGGCACGCCTTCGGCATGCGGATGTTCAATCCCGACGGCAGCGAGGCCGAGACGTGCCTGAACGGCCTGCGCTGTACCGCGCGGCTGGGGTTCGAAACGACCGGCCTGAACGCCGCGCAGGTGCGGTTGAAGACCAGCAGCGCACAGGCCGCCATGGCCGAGCCGATCGCGCCGGGCGTGACGTCGATCACGACGCGGGCGGGGCCGGTGACGACCGATCCGGGGGCCGTGGGCCTGGTCGGGCTGGCGGAGGCGGTGATCGACGCCGCGATCGCGGGCCTGCCGAGCGAGCGCGCCTTTACCGCGCTCGCCATCGCCAACCCGCATCTGGTCGCCTTTGTCGAGACGGTGGACGAGGCGGAACTGGTGGCGCTGGGCGACTGGTGCGAGGCGAAGCCGGCGCTGATCCCGAACCGGATCAATGTCAGCTTCGCGAGCGCGGGCAGCGGCGGACTGTTCGTGCGAACCTATGAGCGCGGGGTCGGGCTGACCAACAGTTGCGGGAGCGCGATGGCGGCGGCGACCTTTGCCGCAGGGCTGACCGGGCGGATCGCCTTCGGCCGCGAAATCGTGGTGCGCAATCGCGGCGGGCTGGTGCGGGCCCGCGCCGAGGCCCCGGCGGCGGGCGGCATGGTATCGGTCACCGGCAATGCCACCTTCCTCTATGACGGCGTGATCACGGTCGATCCCGACAGCGGCGCGATCGACGACCTTGCCGTGCATAGCCGGCGCCCGGACGAGGTGGCCGCCTGGGCGGCGGTGGCGGGCGGAGCATAATTTCCGGGTTCGGTCCGCGTCCGCAGGGCCGGCAGCCGGAGCGCGATCAGAAGTGCTGACGAATATTTAGAGTTAACCAAATAGGCAAAAAGCTCTTGACATCGTCACGCTGTTCTGGCACATAACGGGAACGCTGACGAATTGCGAATCGGGGTCGGGCGCCGACGAGGTGCTTCCGGCCCCTTTTGTTTGCGGGGGAGGGCGAGCAGATGGCCGACACGGTCGTGAGGCGGGGCAGGAACGGCAAGCCGCAGGTGCGCGCAACGCACTCCAACGGGTGGACGAAGAAGCGCCGGGAGACGTTTCTCAACACGCTTGCCGAGACCTGCAACGTCACGGCGTCGGCGCGCGCGGCGGGCGTTTGGCCGTCCAACGCCTATAAATTGCGGCGCAGTGATGCCGAATTCGCCGCGTTGTGGCGCGCGGCGATGGTCGTGGGCTATGACCGGCTGGAGGCGCGGCTGCTGGAAGTCGCGACGTCGGCGCTGAACGATATCGACCTGAAGGACCCCGGCGATACCAAGTCGCGCGAGATCAATTTCGACAATGCGGTGAAGCTGCTGCGCACCCACCGCGGGGCGGTGGCAGAAGGACGGACACGTTCCGCCGACGCGCCGCGCCGGCGGGCGACGCAGGAGGAAACCGACGCCGCGCTGATCCGCAAGCTCGACGCGCTCGACCGGCGGCGGAAGGCGAAGAATGACCGAAAGTGACGTGATCGAACGGCTTCTCGCCTGCAGTGCCGAGGAGCGGCGGCACGTCCTGCGCGGCCTGACCCCGCCGCAGCGCCGCGAGCTGAACGGGCGCTGGTCGGAATGGGCGCATCCCGGCCAGCTCGCCCCGCAGGGGAAATGGCGCATCTGGATGATCGTGGCGGGGCGCGGGTTCGGCAAGACGCGGGCGGGCGCCGAATGGGTGAGCGCCTTCGCCCGCGACCGGCCGCATGCGCGCATCGCGCTGGTCGGCAGCTCGGTCGACGATGTGCGCCGGGTGATGATCGACGGCGAGAGCGGATTGCTGGCGGTGGCGCAGGCCGAGGAGGCGGTCGCGTGGAACGCGACCAGGGGCGAGGTGCGGTTCGACAGCGGTGCGCGCGCTTATGTCTATTCGGCGGCGGCGCCGGAGCGGCTGCGCGGACCCGAACATCATGCGGCCTGGTGCGACGAGCTGGCCAAATGGGGGCCGGGCGCCGAGATCGCCTGGGACAATCTGATGATGGGATTGCGGCTGGGCGACGATCCGCGCGCGGTGGTGACGACGACGCCGCGGCCGGTTCCGCTGATGCGCCGGATCGCGAAGCTGCCGGGCGCCGCGGTGACGCGGGGCAGGACGCGCGACAATCCGCACCTGCCCGACACCTTTGTCGAGGCGATGGTCGCGCAATATGGCGGCACGCGGATCGGGCGGCAGGAACTGGACGGCGAGCTGATCGAGGATGTCGCAGGCGCGCTGTGGACGCGCGCGCTGCTGGAGGCGGCGCGGGTGCGCGAGCGGCCGGCGGTGCGGCGCGTCGTGGTGGGGGTCGATTCGCCGGCGGGGAGCGACGGCGATGCGTGCGGGATCGTCGCGGTGGCGCTGGGGCGTGACGGGCTGGGCTATGTGCTGGAGGATGCGAGCGTGGCGGCGACCTCGCCCGAAGGATGGGCGCGGGCGGTGGCGGCGTGCGCGGTGCGGACCGGCGCCGACCGCGTGGTGGCCGAGGCGAATAATGGCGGTGCGATGGTCAGGAGCGTGCTGTTGGCGGCGGACACCGACCTGCCGCTGAAGCTGGTCCATGCCAGCCGGGGGAAGAGCGCGCGGGCCGAGCCGGTGGCGGCGCTGTACGAGGCGGGCCGCGCATTCCATGTCGGCGCGTTTCCGGCGCTGGAGGACGAGCTTTGCGGGCTGATCGCCGGTGGTGGATATGAAGGGCCGGGGCGCTCGCCCGACCGGGCGGATGCGCTGGTGTGGGCGATGAGCGAGGTGATGCTGAAGCGGCGGGGTGCGGTTGGGGTGCGGGTTATGTGAGGAAAGATCGGCGATGCTGCGGAATGACAGGAAGCGTCATGCTGAACTTGATTCAGCATCCAGAGCCGCAGGCGCTGCGGGCTCTGGATCCTGACTTTCGTCAGGATGACGGACGGGGCGCGGTCGGCGTTGCTCATTCGTCATGCCGGACTTGATCCGGGGTGACGGTGATACACGATAGCCGTCGTTTCCGTTTGCCGCCCGCGCGGCTATGGCGGGTGGCATGTGTGTTCTGGCGATGGCGTGGGTGGTGCATCCGCGGTGGCGGTTGGTGGCTGTCGGGAATCGGGACGAGTTGCATGCGCGCGAGGCGTTGCCGCTGGCTGCGTGGGACGCGCCGGCCGGGGTGATTGCGGGACGCGATGCTGTCGCCGGGGGGACCTGGCTGGGGGTGAATCCCGCCGGGCGGTTTGTCGTCGTTACCAATTTGCGTGGGGAAGGGATGTCCGATGCGGCGAAGCGGTCGCGGGGGCGGCTGGTGAGCGAATTGCTCGGCGGGGAGCGGGCGGGATTGGCGGAGCTTGGTAACTATAACCCGTTCAACCTGATCGCGGTCGCGGGGGACGAGGCGTTTTATTGTACCAATCGGCCGGAACCGGTGATCGCGCCGCTGGCGCCGGGGATGCACGGGCTTTCGAACGGGTTGCGCGATGCGGCCTGGCCGAAGACACGCAAGCTGGAGGCGATGCTCGGGGACTGGCTTGCGGCGGGGAGCGAGGATATCGAGCCGCTGTTCGCGGCGCTCGGCGACGAGGAGCGGTTCGAGGGGCCGGCCGGGGATGGCGAGGTCGAGCCGGTCGCGTCGCCAATCTTCATTCGCGATGCCGTCTATGGGACGCGGTGTTCGACGGTGGTGACGGTGGATGCCGCAGGGAAAGGCGTGATCGCCGAGCGGCGCTTCGATGCGGGCGGCGCGGTGACGGGCGAGACGCGGTTGGGCTTTGCCTGGTCGGCATGAAGGGAAGATAATGGTTTCGCGCGAGTTGATCGATACGGCCGAGGTGCCGGACGGCGCGCCGCTGCGGCTGTTCCGGCGCGGGGGCGACTTCATGATCGTCATGGAGCGCAACGAGCTGATGAACAGCCGGATGAGCGGGTCCGAAGAGGCGCTCAGCACGCTGACCGCTGAGCGGTTGCGGGGCCGTGCGGGGCAGCGCTGGCTGATCGGCGGATACGGCATGGGATTCACGCTGAGGAAGGCGCTGGACGAGCTGGGCGACGATGCCGGGGTCGTCGTCGCCGAACTGGTGCCCAAGATCATCGACTGGGCGCGCGGGCCGATGGCGGCGCTTGCCGGCGGGTGCCTGGACGACGGCCGGGTGCGGGTGGTGATCGACGATGTCGGGCGGGTGATCGGTGGCGGGCAGGGGCGCTATGACGCGATCCTGCTCGACGTCGACAATGGGCCGGACGGGATCGTGCGCGCGGGCAATGACGGGCTGTATTCGGATGCCGGCCTGCGTGCGGCGAAGGCGGCGCTGACGCCCGGCGGGGTACTGGCGGTGTGGTCGGCGGCGCCCGATGCGGCGTTCGTGCGAAGGCTGAAGGCGGCGGGGTTCGTGGTCGAGGAGCAGGCGGTGCGGGCGCGGGCGAGCGGCAAGGGGCCGCGGCATGTGATCTGGCTGGCGCAGAAGCGGGGGTAGGCGGAGCGGCTGCGCTTCTCGACTTCGCTCGAAGCGAACGGGTGCCTGGGGACGCAATATCCTGTTCGTCATTCCGGATCCTTCGACTTCGCTCAGGACGGGCTTGATCCGGAATCCATTGGCGCTGCGTCAGATGGTCGAGCGGAGTGAGAATGGATCCTGACTTCCGTCAGGATGACGGGGAGGGTGGCTGCGGGCTGGACTGCCCTCCCCCGACCCCTCCCGGAGGCGGGAGGGGAGAAAAAAAAGGAAATCTCGGATGAAATGGTTCGGTCGGAAATCGGCCGGGCGCGATGGTGCGCGTCCGGTGTTGTCGCGGGTCGGCGCGGTGCCGGTGATCGGGGAATGGCCGCGCAGTTACGAAGCGCAGGTGCGCGAGGCCTATTGCGGCAATGCGGTGGCGCAGCGAGCGGTGCGGCTGGTCGCGGAAGGCGTTGGCGGGGCGCCGCTTGCCGTATCGGACGAGAACTTGCGGGCGCTGGTGGCCGCGACATCGGGCGGGCAGGGATTGCTGGAGACGGTGGCGTCGCATCTGTTGCTGCACGGCAATGCCTATGTGCAGGTGCTGGGCGACGGCGCGGGCGGGGTGGCGGAGCTGTTCGCGCTCAGGCCCGAACGGGTGTCGGTCGAGCCCGATGCGAGCGGGTGGCCGGTCGCCTATCGCTACCGCGTCGGCGAGCGGACGATGCGGCTGGCGTGCGAGGACGAGGCCGGGCGACCCGCGATCGTGCATATCCGCGCGTTCAACCCGGTCGACGATCATTACGGGCTGGGGTGCCTGGGCGCGGCGGCGGGGGCGGTGGCGGTCCACAACGCCGCGGCGAAATGGAACAAGGCGCTGCTCGACAATGCCGCGCGGCCCTCCGGCGCGCTGGTCTATGAACCGGGCGACGGGGCGGGCCTGTCGGGCGAGCAGTTCGAGCGGTTGCGCGCCGAGATGGACGGGGCGTTCGCGGGCGCCGCCAATGCCGGACGGCCGATGCTGCTCGAAGGCGGGCTGCGCTGGCAGGCGATGTCGATGACGCCGGCGGACATGGATTTCGTCGGGCTGAAGGCGGCGGCGGCGCGCGAGATCGCGCTGGCGTTCGGGGTGCCGCCGATGCTGCTGGGGCTGCCGGGCGACAGCACCTACGCCAATTACCGCGAGGCGAACCGGGCGCTGTGGCGGCTGGCGATCCTGCCGCTGGCCGACAAGATCCTCGGCGCGCTGGGGCAGGGGCTGGCCCCGTGGTTCGCGGGCGCGGCGCTGTCGGTCGATCTCGATCGGGTTCCCGCGCTTTCCGAGGATCGCGAGCGGTTGTGGGCGCAGGTGTCGGGCGCGGAGTTCCTTACACCCAGTGAGAAGCGCGCGATCCTGGGTCTGGCGTGACGGGAATGCGACAGACGCGGGCGTCCGCGTCCCAGATGCCGCCGACCCGGCCGCATTTATAGTCGAGCACGGCGTCGGTCCACCATAACCAGACGAGAATCGCCAGAAGCACGGCGAGGATCATGAAGACGATTTTGCCGGGCGAGGGGGGCATGGCGCCGACCGGTAGGATGGTGCGCGCGGCGGGGCAAGTGGGCGATCGCTGGAGCGGCGAGCCTCGGACCAGGCCCGTTTGGGCTGAGCTTGTCGAAGCCCTGCCTTTCCTTGCCACGGGAAAGAAGGAGGACAGCCCCCTTCGACTGCCTGCCAAGGCAGGCGCTCAGGACAGCCCTTCGACAAGCTCAGGGCAAACGGGTCTGGTTAACGCTTGATGGGCTGGTGAGCCAAGCTCGCGAGGCTTCGTATCCTCTCGCATAGGGGGAAGAAGGGGGGAGTATGACCAACGGATTGGTATTGGCGCAGCTCATCGATCAGGCGGAGGATGCGGGGGCGGATCTCGTGACGCTGCGCGCGATCGTCGAGGAGGCGGGCGAGCTGGGGGCGGCGCGGGCGCTTGCGCGGCTGGGGCTGGAGGATGCGGCGGCGGCCAAGGACATGGCCGAACTGCGCGAACTGCTGGGCGCATGGCGCGACGCCAAGCGGTCGGCGGCGAAGGCGCTGATCGGATGGATCGTGCGGCTGGGGCTGGCGCTGGTGCTGGTCGGGCTGGCGGTGCGGCTGGGGTTCGGGGCGTGGGTGAAGTGAGCGAGGGGTCGGACCTGCCCTCCCCCGGCCCAGTTGCCGAAGAACGATGCCCCGCATCGTTCAGGTCAGGCTGGGAGCTTGACCGGCCGGCAACTCGCACGCGGGAGGCGGGATTGGTGCGCTTTGCCGGCTATGCGGCGGTGTTCGACGCGCCGGATCGCGGGGGCGATGTGGTGCGTCGCGGGGCCTTTTCGGGCGTCGCGGGCGAGGTGCCGCTGTTGTGGCAGCATGGGGGAAAACCAGTCGGGCGCGTGCGCGTGCTGGGCGAGGATGCGCGCGGGCTGCGCGTGATCGGCGCGCTGGCCGAGCCGAAGCTGGCGGGGCTGGTGTGCGATGGTGCGGTGACGGGGCTGAGCTTCGGATACCGCGCGCGCGAGATAAAGCGAGGAAGATATCGGGAACTCGCGCGGCTCGACCTGATCGAGGTGAGCCTGGTGGCGCAGCCGATGCAGCCGCTGGCGCGGGTGCATGCGGTTGTGGGGGGTGGCGGGGCTGCCCTCTCCAACTTCGCCTAGGCGGCTTCGCCGCCGAGGCTTCGTATCCTCTCCCGCAGGCGGGAGAGGAAAATTGGGAGAATGTGAATGAGCGATACGGATATGGGTGTGCTCGAGACGAGCTTTGCCGAGGAGGAAGCGAAGGGCGTGCGCGCGGCGCGGCCGATGTTGATGGGCGGCGGTGAACCGGGCGGCGATGCGTTCGGCAGCTTTCTGCGGTCGGGCGCGGGTGCGGTCGAGATGAAGGCGATGTCGGGGGCGAGCGGGGCCGAGGGCGGCTATGCCGTGCCGGAGGAGATCGATCATGTCATCGACGCGACGTTGAAGAGCATCTCGCCGATCCGGTCGATCGCCAATGTCGTGCGTGTGGGCTCGGCGGGCTATCGCAAGCTGGTGGCGAGCGGCGGCACGCCGTCGGGCTGGACGGCGGAGACGGCGGAGCGGCCCGAGACCGACACGCCGGTGTTCAACGAGATCGCGCCGCCGATGGGCGAACTCTACGCCAATCCGGCGGCGTCGCAGGCGATGCTCGACGATGCGGCGTTCGATGTCGAACAGTGGCTGGCGGGCGAGATCGCGAGCGAGTTCGCGCAGGCCGAGGGCGCGGCGTTCGTCAACGGTTCGGGGATTGACCGGCCGCGGGGTTTCCTTCGCTCGCCGGTCGACGATGCCGGCGATGCGACGCGCGATTTCGGTACGCTGCAATATATTGCGAGCGGCGAGGATGGCGGCTTCGGCGGCGCGCCCGACGAACTGCTGATCGACCTCGTCCAGAGCCTGGCTGCGCCCTATCGCCAGGGCGCGGCGTTCGTGATGAATTCGTCGGTGCTGGCGCGCATCCGCAAGATCAAGACGGCGGACGGCGCGTTCCTGTGGCAGCCGAGCCTCGCGGCGGGGCAACCGGCGACGCTGCTCGGCTATCCCGTGGTCGAGGCCGAGGACATGCCCGACATCGCGGCGGGATCGCTGTCGGTGGCGTTCGGCAACTTCAAGGCCGGATATCTGATCGCCGAGCGGTCGAGCACGCAGATCCTGCGCGATCCCTATTCGAATAAGCCGTTCGTCCATTTCTACGCGACCAAGCGCGTGGGCGGGATGGTGTCCAATTCGGAGGCGATCAAGCTGATGAAGTTCGCCGCGGCCTGACGGGCGGCGAAGGATGCGGGGGCGCCGGTTGCGGCCGGTGCTCTTGCTTTCCGATCTACGAAAGCCGCAGCCGATTATCGTCATGCTGAATTCGGTTCAGCATCCAGACGCGCAGCCGCTGCGGACTCTGGATCCTGACTTTCGTCAGGATGACGGAAGAGAATTTCAGGGGATATGGCGATGGGGGTGAGACCGGCCGATGGCGGGGCGGTGGTGCTGGGCGATGCGGATCGCGCGGCGGCGCTGGACGAGGTGCGGGGCTGGCTGCGCAATGGCGGGGACGGCGATGCGGTGCTGGTGCCGCTGATCGAAACCGCGCTGGCGGTGGGCGAGGCGTTTCTGGGGGCGGCGCTGATCGCGCGCGAATTTCGTGACGTGATGCCGGTATCGGGAGTTTGGGCTGCGCTTCCCATGCTGCCGGTGACGGCGATTACCGCGGTCGAGGGGGTGCCGGCGGACGGGGCGGGGTTCGCGCTTTCCGCCGATGGCTATGCGGTCGACATCGGTGCCGACGGGATCGGCTGGGTGCGGGTGATGGTCCCCGGCTCGGCGGGGCGCGTGGCGGTCGAATATCAGGCGGGCGTCGCGGGCGACTGGGCGAGCCTGCCGCAGCCGGTGCGACAGGGCGTGGTGATGCTGGCGGCGCATCTGGTGCGCGGCGCGGATGCGGGCGCGGCGCCGCCGGCGGCAGTGACGGCATTGTGGCGGCCGTTCCGGCGGATGCGGCTGAATGCGGCGGTGCGGGCATGAGGGCGGCGCTGGAGCGGCGCGGCCGGGAGATCGCCGCGCGGCGTGCGGACCGGGAGGCGGACAAGGTCGCCGAAGCGGTGCGCGACGCCGCGCCCGACGTGCGCGTGACGCGCGAGGGCGAGGACGTGGTGCTGAGCGGGCGCGGGCTTTCGCGGCGGCGGCTGCGCGACCCCGTGCTGCGCTGGATCGGAGGGCTGGTGCGATGAGCGTGCGGAGCTTGCTGCAACAGGCGCTGGTGACGGCGCTTTCGGGCGATCCGGCGGTGGGCGGCGCGGTGACGGCCGTGTTCGATGCGCCGCCGCCGCGCGTTGCGATGCCCTATGCGCTGGTCGAGGAGACGGTGCTTTCCGACTGGGGTGCGAAGGATGTCGCGGGGCGCGAGGGGCGCGTGCTGGTGCTGATCGAGGATGCCGGCGAGCGGCCGGTGCGGGTGCGGTCGCTGTGCGATGCCGCGGGCGCGGCGCTGGCGGCGATGCCGCGCGAACTGGGCGAAGGGTGGCGGATCGTGACGATGGTGCCGCTGAGGAGCCGGGTGCTGCGCGCCGGGCGGGACCGCTGGACGGGATCGGTGGAGGCGCGGGTGCGGCTGCTGCGGGTCAGCTAGGGCAGTTCTCGGGAAGCCGGCGGGGATACCCCTCCACCATGCTTCGCATGGTCCCCCTCCCCCTGCGGGGGAGGAAATTTTTCCAGAGCAGGAACAATCTCGAAATCGCGGGCGAACAAGGAGACGAACGATGGCGGCGGAGAAGGGGAGCGCCTTTCTGCTGAAGGTGGGCGATGGCGGCGATCCGGCGGGCTTCACCACGGTGGCGGGGCTCAGGACGACGCAGATGTCGGTGAACGGCGAGATGGTGGCGGTCACGTCGAAGGATTCGGGCGGCTGGCGCGAGCTGCTGTCGGGCGCGGGCGTGCGCTCGGTGAGCGTTTCGGGCGCGGGCGTGTTCACCGGCTCGGCGGCCGAGGGGCGCGTGAAGGCGAACGCGCTTTCGGGCGAAATCGACGACTATCGGCTGAGCTTCGAGAGCGGCGACACGATGACCGGGCGGTTCCTGGTGACGCGGCTCGATTATGCGGGGGATTATAATGGCGAGCGGAATTACACGCTGAGCCTGGAGAGTTCCGGGGCGGTGGTTTCGGGATGAGCGGGGGTGACGGCGATGGTGCCTCTCTTGCGGGTTCTGCTGCCCCTCTCGGAGATTCGACTGCCCCTCTCCCTAACCCTCTCCCCGGCGGGGAGAGGGGACTTGGGGCCAATCCGGCTCGCGGGGAGGCGGTGTTGCGGGTTCGCGGGGCGGAGCTTGTGGTGCGGCCGTCCTTTGCGGCGCTGGTCGCGGCTGAGGGCGAGCTGGGGCCGCTGTTCGCGCTGGTCGAGCGGGCGGCGGCGGGGAAGCTGGCGCTTTCCGAGATGGTGGCGCTGTTCTGGCACTGCCTGCGCGAGCGGCCCGAGGGGCTGAGCCGTGCGGAATTCGGCGAGGCGGTGACGGCGTGCGGGCTGGGCCATGCGACGCCGGTGCTGAAGGGGCTGCTGGAGCAGATCCTGGCGGGGCGGTGATGAGAAGTACGGACAGCGCGGCACCCCTCCACCATGCTTCGTACGGTCCCCCTCCCCTTGCAGGGGAGGATTTTGGGAGCGGTGCCGCGCGGTTGGCGGGGATTGCGGGGGTGCTGTTCGGGTGGTCGCCCGATGCGTTCTGGGCGGCGACGCCGGCGGAGCTGGGAGCGCTGGTGCGGGCGATACGGGGTGATGGCGGCGACACGATCGAGCGCGCGACCGTCGACCGGCTGATGGAGATGTTTCCCGATGGATGAGGAAATCGAGCGGCTCGTCGTCAGCGTGCGAGCCGACACGCAAGGGTTCGCGCGCGACGTCGATCAGATGCGGCAATCGCTGGAAGGGCCGTTCGCCGATGGCGTCGGCCGCGCGGGGCGATCGCTGGAGACGACGCTGGCGCGGGCGGTACGGACGGGCAAGCTGGGCTTTGAAGACCTGGAGAAGGTGGCGCGCGGGGCGCTGGATCGCATCGCGGCGAGCGCGCTGCATTCGGGCCTCGATACGCTGTTCGGCGGATCGGGCGGCGGCGGATTGCTGACATCGCTGATGGGCGCCCTGTCGGGGCTGCCGGGCCGAGCGACCGGCGGGGCGGTGTCGCCCGACCGGCCTTATCTGGTTGGTGAGCGCGGGCCGGAATTGTTCGTGCCGACCGCAAGCGGACAGGTGATGCCGGCCGCGCCGGAAGCGGGCGGGCGCGATGTGCGGGTGGCGATCACGATCAACGCGGGCGGCGGCGAGGCGCCGAAGGCGCTGGCGCAATCGAGCCGGCAGGTCGCTAGGGCGGTGAAGGCGGCGCTGGCCGGGGTGGAATGACGGCGTTTTGCGGGGAGTGGGGGCGTGAGGGGCGGCTGCCCCTCTCCCTAACCCTCTCCCCGGAGGGGAGAGGGGACTGGTGGGCTATTCTCTGATGGCGGAGCGAACCGGGCAGCGCGAGGGGGTGATCTCGCGCTTCGACCCGCGGTTCTGGACCGTCAATTTCCCGCGGCCGATGATGGCGAGCGTCGTCACGACCGCGCCGGATGCGTTGCGGGTGGATTGCGTCTTCTATCGCAGGGGCGATCTCGCCGGGTTGATCTGGGAGGCGGAGGACCGGGAGGACCATCCGTTGCTCGCTTATGCGACCGACCGGGATTTCCGGCAGTGCCGGCTTTCCTTTCTCTGGCGGTCGTCGGGGAGCGCGGCGCTCGACGGCGTAAATGGCGCGGTGCTGACGATCGAGGGGCGCGACGCGAACGGCGATGCGCGGTCCTGGTATGTGCGGCTGTGGAACTATGCCAGCGGGACGGAGGGCGATGCGCAAGTGTCGCTGGACTTCGCCGATCTGACCGGCGGGTTCCTGTTGCCGGAGGAGGCCGATCCGGTATGGGCGGGCGATGTCGACCGGATGTTCGTGTCGCTGGTGCCGCCCGACTACGCCGAAGGTGACGAGACGCCGCTGTCGGCGCCGACCGAGGGCTGGGTCGAGCTGTCGGAGATCGTGTGCGAAGGACCGGGATCGGTGCTTGCCATCGGTGAGGCGATCGTGCCGGAGCACGGCCTGTCGATCGCGACCGGATATGACGACAGCTATCACCTGACGCCGGCGCGGCTGCTGCGGAATGCGCTGCACCTCGGCTATCGGGGCGCGATCAACCATTATGTCGGCATGAGCCATTATTTTCGGCTCGAGGCGCTGTACGGCGGCTATTATGTCAGCCTGGCGGGCGGGGTGCTGAACGCGCCGTGCGCCGCCTGGCACCGCGACTTCGCCGCGCGTGCGGCGCCGCTGGGATACGGCGTGATCTGGTCGCTGTCCTATGAACTGTTCGACGCGCATTGCTGGAACGACTGGAAACAGCGGGCGGCGGACGGTGCGGCCGGACAGACCGGCTGGGAGCCGCCCTCGGCGCTGCTGTCGCCGGCGCATTCGGGAGCGATGAACTATCTGCACACCGTGGCGCGCGCGTTCGTGGCGATCGGGCGCGATGCCGGGCTGGCGGTGCGGTTCCAGGTCGGCGAGCCGTGGTGGTGGGTGATGCCGGACGGGCGGCCCTGCCTGTACGACGTGGCGGCCCGGGCGGCGCTTGGCGGTGAGCCGCCGGTGATTACGAGCGTGCGCGGGCCGCTGTCGCCGGCCGAGACCGATCTGCTCGACCGGGCGGGGGAAGTGCTGGCGGCGTCGACGGCGGCGCTGTGCGAAGCGGTGCGGGCTGAGGCGCCGGGGGCGGAGGTGCTGCTGCTCGCCTATCTGCCGACGGTGCTGGACCGGGAGGCGCCGGAGCTGAAGCGGGCGAACCTGCCGCTCGGCTGGCAGCGGCCGGCCTTCGACGTGCTGCAACTGGAAGATTACGACTGGGCGGCGGCGGGCAATTCCGCAGGCACGGCGCGCGGTGTCGCGGCGGCCGAGGCGCGGCTGGGCTATCCGCCGTCGGAGCAGCATTATCTTTCCGGCTTCGTGCTGCGGCCCGAGGACCGGGACCAGTGGCGCGCGATCGATGCGGCGGCGGAAGCCGGGCGCGTGCGCGGCGTCGCGGCGACCTTCGTCTGGGCGCTGCCGCAGGTGATGCGCGACGGATTTACCCATTTCGACGAGGAGAGGGACGTGCAGCCATTCGACGACGTGCTGTTCCCGCTGGCACTGGGGCGCGAGGCGGAGGTGGCGCCGGAGCTTTCCACCGCGATCGTGACGAGTGCGGGCGGTGCCGAGAAGCGCAATGCGGACTGGTCGGCGGCGCGGACCCGCTACGATGTCGGGCCGGGGGTGCGCTCGGAAGCCGATATCGCCGCGCTGCTGGCATTCTTTCGCGCGCGGCTGGGCGCGGCGCGGGGCTTTCGCCTGCGCGATCCGTTCGACTGGTCCTCGGGCGAGGGCGGTGCGGTATCGCCCGGAGACCAGACGATCGGCACCGGCGACGGAACGACGACGCGGTTTGCGCTCGTCAAGCATTATGGCGAGACGGTGCGGCGGATCACACGGCCGGTCGCGGGCAGCGTGCGCGTGGCGGTGGACGGGACGGAGACGCCGTACTTCACGGTCGAGGCCGGCGGGTGGGTCGCGCTCGACAGCCCGCCCGCCGGCGGTGCGGCGGTCACGGCCGGGTTTCGGTTCGACGTGCCGGTGCGCTTCGCCGAGGACCGGTTGACGGTCAACCGCGCGTCCTTTCTGGCCGGAGCGGCGCCGTCGGTGCCGCTGGTCGAGATCCGGGAGGGCGGCGATGGCTGACTGGCTGCAGGGCGCGCTGACGACGATGACGCTGTGCTGGCGGCTCGACCGGCGCGACGGGGTGACGATCGGTCTGACAGCGCATGACCGCGACCTGGAACGGAACGGGCTGGTCTATCGCGCGGCGCCGGGCATGACGCCGTCCGCGATCAAGCGCGGCGCCGGACTGGACGTCGACACGATGGATGTGACCGGTGCGCTGGATCACGGCGCGATCGACGCGGCGGACCTGCGCGCCGGGCGCTGGGACGGGGCGCGGGTGACGCTGTTCGCGGTCGACTGGGAACGACCGGATACGCCGATCGAGCTGGGACGCGGCACGATCGGCGATGTCGAGACGACGGATACCGCCTTCACCGCCGAATTGCGCGGCGTGACGGCGGCGCTGGAGCGTGCGGCGGTGGAGGAGACGGCGCCGGCGTGCCGCGCCGCGCTGGGCGATGGGCGCTGCCGGGTGGCGATGGCGGGGCGGCGGCGCATGGCCCGGGTCGTGACGGCGGAGAATGTGGTGCTGACGCTCGATCGGGAAGAACCCATCGGGAATGCCTATGGCTTCGGCATGCTCGCCTGGTTTTCCGGGCCGAATAGCGGGCTGCGCGCGGCAATCGCGGCGTCGGACGGCGCGACGGTGACGCTGCGCCGGCCGCCCCGGTTCGAGACGGTCGGCGCGCTGGTGGAGATCACCGAGGGCTGCGACAAACAACTGGCGACCTGTGCGGAGCGGTTCGGCAATGCCGTGAACTTTCGCGGCGAGCCGTATCTGCCGGGCATCGACCTTCTGACGCGTTATCCCGGCGCATGACGCGGGGCGAATGCGTGACGGCGGCGGCGCGGGCGCTGGTCGGCGCGCCGTTCCGCCTGCACGGACGCGACCCGGCGACGGGGCTGGATTGCGTAGGCCTGGCGGCGGCGGCGATGCGGGCCGGCGGCATGTCCGGGCCGGTAGCGCAGGGATATGCCCTGCGCACCGGCGATCGTGACCGTGTCCGGCGCGCGATCGGAGCGGCGGGGCTGCGACCGGTGGACCGGGCGGCGGCGGGCGACCTGATGCTGTTCGCGGCGGGGCCGGGGCAACTTCACCTCGCCATTCGGACGGAGACGGGGATCGTTCATGCCGATGCGGGGGCGCGGCGCGTGCTGGAACGGCCGGGGCCGGCGCCCTGGCCGGTGATCGGATGCTGGCGGCTGATGCCGGAGGGAGAGGATAATGGCGACGCTGGTGTTGACGGTGGCGGGCGGTGCGCTGGGCGGTCCGGTGGGGGCGGCGCTCGGCGCGGCGCTGGGACGGACGGTCGATCGCGAATGGTTGTCCGACGCAGGCACGCGGACGGGCCCTCGGCTGACCGACCTGGCGGTGCAGACCTCGTCCTACGGCACGCAGATCCCGAGGCTGTTCGGGACGATGCGCGTGGCGGGGACGGTCATCTGGTCGACCGACCTGATCGAAAGCAGCAGCACGACCGACGGCGGCAAGGGGCAGCCGGACACGACGCGCTATAGCTATTCGGCGTCCTTCGCCGTTCTCCTGTCGGCGCGGCGCATCCGCACTGTGCGGCGCATCTGGGCCGACGGCAAGCTGTTGCGCGGTGCGGCGGGCGACCTCAAGAGCCGCTGCGCGGCGCTGCGCATCCATGATGGCGGCGAGGCGCAGGCGCCCGATCCGCTGATCGCGTCGCTGGAGACGACCGGCCGGACGCCGGCGCATCGCGGATCGGCCTATGTCGTGTTCGAGGCGCTGCAACTGGCCGATTTCGGCAACCGGATCCCGTCGCTGACCTTCGAGGTCGAGGCCGATGCCGGCGCGGTCGACCTGGGCAGCATCGCCGGCGACGTCTCCGACGGCGCGATCTGCGGCACGGCGGATTTCGGGCTTGCGGGCTTTTCGGCCTATGGCAGCGACATGCGCGGCGTGATCACGCGGCTGAGCGATGCTACCGGAAGCTGGTTCGTGCGCGACGGCGGCGCGGTTCGCTGGATGCGGGGGCCGGGCGAGGCGGCCGTGCTGACCGATCCGGGCGCGCGGCCGGCGGGAGAGCGGGGCGATGCGACGCGGCGGAGCATCGCCGCGGCGTCAAGCGCCGCCGACCGGGTTCTGGTGCGGCATTACGACCCGGCGCGCGATTATCAGGCGGGCGTGCAGCAGGCGGTGCGCCATCGTTGTGGCGCGCACCGCACCGAGCAGATCGAGCTTCCCGCGGTGCTGGGAGCGGTCGAGGCGCGGACCCTTGCCGAAATGGCGCTCGCCCGGGCCGATCTGGGGCGGGAACGGCGCCGGGTGGCGCTGGACTGGACGAAGATCGATATCCTGCCCGGTTCGCGCGTGCGGCTGTCCGGCGAACCGGGGCAATGGCATGTCGCCGGCTGGTCGCTGGAGGCGATGACGCTGATCCTCGATCTGGTGCGGATCGCACCGCCGGAACCGGTGGCCGCGGCGACGTCGGGCAGGGTGGCCGCAGCACCCGACCTGACGATCGGGGCGACGGTGCTGGCGCCGTTCGAACTGCCACTGGTGCGCGACGAACTGTATGCGACGCCGCAACTGGCGATCGTGGCGGCGGGGCAGGGCGCTGGGTGGCGCAGCGCGGCGCTGCTGCTGGACGACGGCGCGGCCGGGGCATGGCGGCCGATCGGGGCGACGGCCCTGCCGGCGGTGATCGGAACGGTGGCGAACGTGCCGGGGACGGCGCCGTCGGCGCTGGAGGATCGCCGCACCGCATTCGAGGTCGAGCTGCTGCACGAGCGGATGGCGTTGACGCAGGCGGACACCGATGCACTGGACGGCGGCGGCAATCTGGCGCTGGCCGGCGACGAACTGCTGCAATTCGCGGAGGCCGAGCAGATCGGCCCGCGCAGGTGGCGACTGCGTCGGCTGTGGCGGGGGCGGCGCGGCACCGAGCATGCGACCGGGCGGCAGAAGGCGGGCGACCGCTTTGCCCTCCTGTCGGCGGACACGGTCAAGCTCGTCGGGACGGACCTGTCGACGCTCGGCCGCGACGTGTCGGTCCAGGCGTCGGGTGTCGGCGATAGCAAAGGGCCGGTCGAAGCGGTTGCCCGGATCGACGGGCGGTCCCTGTTGCCGCCCGGTCCGGTCCACCTGCGCTGGCGGCAATCGGGCGAGGGCGATGTCGTGCTGACCTGGGCGCGGCGCAGTCGCCTCGGCTGGCGCTGGATCGACGGCGCCGACGTGCCGCTGGGCGAAGAAGCGGAGCGCTATCTCGTCTCGCTGAGGCGCGGTGACGGCCGATCGAGCGAGATCGAGGTCGGCGGTCCCAGCCACACGATTCCGGCGGTGGAACGGCCCGCGGAGCCGTTCACCGTCGCCGTCAGGCAGATCGGCGCGCACGGCCGGTCGCTTCCGGCTTCCACGACAATCGCATGAGGGGGACGATGACCCAGGAACAGACCGACCGCCTGGCGCTGCCGCTGTTGCAGCCGGGCCAGGCGCAAAAGGAAATGTTTCACAACGAGGCGCTGACGCTGCTCGACATGCTGGTGCAAGGCGTGGTCGAGTCGGTGTCGGCGGACGACCCGCCGGCCGCGCCGCAAGCGGGACAATGCTGGATCCTGGGCGATGCGCCCGGCGGCGCCTGGGCCGGCATGCCGGGTGCAATCGCCGGGTGGACGGCGGCGGGCTGGCGCTTCGCCGGTCCGCGCATCGGTTGGCGCATGTGGTCGGCCGCGGACCGGACCGCGTACCGCTTCGGTGACGGGGGCTGGATCGCCGATCCGATACGGCCCGAGGCGATCGTGTTCGCGGGCGAACAGGTGCTGGGCCCGCGCCAGCCGGCGATCGCCGCGCCGGCGGACGGCGCCACGGTCGACGTCCAGGCCCGCGCGGCGATCGGCGCCATCCTCTCGGCGCTGCGTGCCCATGGGCTGATCGGGCCGGAATAAGTGTGTTTTTCGGGCAACACCGAGGTAATTTTGTTCGCTTGCGCGGAAACATTCCCTTCGGTAGTGAGTTTGCGCTGTCCGTAGGACGTTTTGAAAGGGGATTAAGATGCGGAAGCTTGCCGTTACTATGGCACTCGCCTCCACCGCGCTCGCCTCCCCCGCGCTTGCCCGCGATAATTCGTGGTATGTAGGTGCGGAAGGTGGCCCGATGATCGTGGAGGACATCGACTACGATATCGGCACGACCGATCAGGGTACCGCAGATCATGACTATGGCTATGACGTCGACGCCACGGTCGGGTATGATTTCGGCGGTTTCCGGCTCGAAGCCGAAGTCGGGTATCGCAACGCCAGCCTAGACAGCTATCGTTCGACCACGACGACGCCGGCTTTTGGCCCGTCTGGTGCGCTGGGCTCCGCTCCCGCGGGTGATTATGGCAATGTCGGCGGTTCGACCTCGGCACTCAGCTACATGGTCAATGGTCTGCTCGACTTCGGTCCGGACGATGGCATTTCCGGCTTTGTCGGCGGTGGTGTCGGCCTCGCTCGGGTCAAGGCGGACGATTATGCCCTGACCTCGGGTGGTCCGTTCCTCGACGACTCCGACACGGTGTTCGCCTATCAGGGCATCGCCGGTGTCCGTGCGCCGCTGAGCGACAATCTGGACGTGACGCTGAAATATCGCTTCTTCACCGCTGACGACGCGAAGATGATCGATGCCACGGGTCGCGAATTCGAGGGCCGGTTCCGGTCGCACAGCATTCTGGGCGGCCTGGTGTATAACTTCGGCGCCGCTCCGCCGCCGCCTCCTCCTCCGCCCCCGCCGCCCCCGCCGCCGCCTCCCCCGCCGCCGCCTCCGCCGGCACCGGAGCCAGAACCGGTGACGTGCACGCCTGGGCCGTACATCGTGTTCTTCGGTTGGGACAAATCGGACATCACGCCGGAAGCCGCGAGCATCCTGGACAACGCCATCTCGGCTTATCAGAGCTGTGGCAATGCGCAGGTCATGCTGGCTGGTCACGCCGACCGGTCGGGTCCGGCTTCCTACAATGTGGGCCTGTCCCAGCGCCGTGCCGACGCCGTTCAGGCGTATCTGACGCAGCGTGGCATTCCCGACTCGGTCATCTCGACCGAAGCGTTCGGCGAGAGCCGTCCGCGTGTCGCGACCGCCGACGGCGTCCGCGAACTGCAGAACCGCCGGGTGGAAATCACCTACGGTCCGGGTTCGGGCATGTAAGCTCCGATGTATCGGAAACCTTGAAGAGGGAGGTCGGGAAACCGGCCTCCCTTTTTCTATGCGGATTCATCGGTGCGCCTGCTGGACTGCACCGCCTGCGCATTTCGCCGGTGCGTCGACCGGTGCACGCCGGGCCTCCGATCCCGATCGCGGTGCGCCGGATGCCGGTATCGCACTCGCCCGACGGACCTGGCGCGAATTCTCCTCCAATCCGACCGCAACGCCGGCCGCACACGCGCCGCATGTCGCGTGCCTGCAGCCTGCCTCTCCCGCGGTCCGCTGCCTGTTGTCTGCTCCTCCCGGATTTCGCCCGGATCGCACTGTTCGGGCAGCGCCCGGTGGAGCTGCCGACGGGTCCGTGTCCCGGACCATCCAGGCACGCTGCCGCCGTCCGAACAGGGATGTGCGGTCGACGCCGAGGCCGCCTGGAAGGCGAATGCTGTCGGCTTTGAACACTGGGCTCCTGCCTTCGCGGGAGCACAAGGTGGGGAAGGAAGGTGAGGTTGGTGCGAGGCTCTTCCTGAGCCGGCCCTGCCCCTGATGCGCGGATGATGCTGGTTGCGGATTCCGGTGCGCGATCGGCCGCCCCCCCCCGCTTGAAGGAAGCGCATGCGCAGAGGTGCGATCGGCGAGTTGCGCGCGTGCAATTCGGAAAACCGCGGGTTGATCGTCGTTACCGCACGGTGGCGTCGTGTCGGACCATGGACGCGGTACAAGGGCTGCAGGGCGCGGCGCGATTGGAGAGGTTCCGCCCAGGCCGCTCCGGCGGCCGCGAATTACGGCCGCGGTCGACCGATCGGCGGTCCGGGCACGCTATCCGGGCAGATCGTCCCGCAAGGCGTCGGCGAGCCAAGGGGGGCGCAGCGCGTCGCCCAGATCCTCCACCCTGCGCAGTTCGACCATGAAGCCGAGGTCCGGATAGACCGCACGTGTGCGCGGCCCCGGTTCGCCGAGCGGACAGACGACCAGGCGCCGGTTCACCTTGTTGCGGTAATGCATGCGGGCGGTGTTTTCCTGACCGATGAAGCAGCCCTTGTCGAAGCTCACCCCGTTCAGCTCGCGCGCATTGCATTCGAGCCACAGCGTCCGGTCCTGACCGAGTTCCGCCACCCCCTCGACCACGCCGAGCGAGAGCCGATGTGCCGGCCAGCGCGTGTCCGGCGGTCCCGCTTGCCCCAGCCAGCGATAGCCGAGATCCGCGAGCCGCGGGTCGGGCACGCCGCGCCCGGATTCCCGCGACCAATGGACGGCGCCCTCCACGGGCGCGATTTCGATATTGCGGCGAAGGCGATACAGCGCCAGCCGCTGGATCAGCGCGTCGCGTTGCGCCGCTTCGCAATCGACGAGCACGGCGTCGCCATCGTCCCATAGCAGGAAATCGAACAGCGCCTTGCCCTGCGCGCCGAGCAGTCCGCACCAGATCGGCGCGGATGGCGCCAGACGGGTGACGTCGCGCGTCACCAATCCCTGAAGGAAGGATCGCGGTTCGTCGCCGGCGATGCGGACGAGGGCGCGATCGGCGAGGCAGGTTCCCGGGCTGGCATCGGTCATGGTGAACAGGTAGGACGCACCATCAGCGCAGGAAAGGGGTATTGCAGATGCCGAGCTACGATCTGAAACTCACCGGCGGCACCGTTCACCTGCCCGGCGGCCCGGTCCACGCCTCGATTTGCGTCAGCGACGGCAGAATCGAGCGGATCGGCGGCGATGGCGATGCCGGAGAAACGATCGACTGCACCGGCCTCGACATCCTGCCGGGCGTCATCGACACCCAGGTCCATTTCCGCGAACCGGGGCTGGAGCACAAGGAGGACCTGGAAAGCGGCAGCCGCTCGGCCGTGCTGGGCGGCGTGACGGCGGTGTTCGAGATGCCGAACACCAAGCCCAACACCGACAGCGCGGAGGCGATCGAGGACAAGCTGACGCGCGCGCGCGACCGGATGTGGTGCGACCATGCCTTCTATGTCGGCGCGACGGCGGCGAATGCGGCGCACCTGAAGGAGCTGGAGCGCCTTCGCGGAACCTGCGGCGTGAAGATCTTCATGGGCGCGTCGACCGGGGACCTTCTCGTCGCCGAAGACGGGGAACTGGCCCGGGTGCTGGCATCCGGCCACAGGCGTGTGGCGATCCACGCCGAGGACGAGGCGCGGATGAACGAACGCGCCCATCTTCGCCGCAAGGGCGACCCCTCCTCGCACCCCGAATGGCGCGACGACGAAAGCGCGATGCTGGCGACGACACGCATCCTGCGGCTGGCGCGCGAGGCCCGGCGGCGCATCCACGTGCTGCATGTGACGACGCCGGCCGAACTCGAACTGCTGGGCCGCAACAAGGATATCGCCTCGTGCGAGGTTACGCCCCAGCATCTGACGCTGGCGGCCGAGGAGGCCTATCCGGCGCTCGGCACGCTGGCGCAGATGAACCCGCCGGTCCGCTCCGCCGCGCATCGCGAAGGCCTGTGGTACTGGTTGGGCCAGGGCGTGCCCGACGTGATCGGTTCGGACCATGCGCCGCATACGCGCGAGGAAAAGGCCGCCGAATATCCGGCGTCGCCCAGCGGCATGCCGGGGGTGCAGACATTGTTGCCGCTGCTGCTCGACCATGTGGCGAACGGACGGCTGACGCTGGAGCGGCTGATCGATCTGACCAGCGCCGGTGCGCAGCGCCTGTTCGGGATCGTCGGCAAGGGGCGGATCGTGTGCGGCTATGACGCCGATTTCACCATCGTCGACCGCAAGCGGCGCTGGACCATCGACGAAGGCTGGGTCGCGTCGCGCGCGGGCTGGTCTCCCTTCACCGGCCGGACGCTGACCGGCAAGCCGATCGGCACGATCATCCGCGGCCGGCGGGTGATGTGGAATGACGAGTTGATCGATCAGGCGACCGGCCGTCCGATCCGGTTCGAGGCGACCGAATTCGGCTGAACCGCCCCGTCAGAAGGGGAACCACTTCTGATGATCGCTGAACTTCATGTAGCCGATATTGGCGCCGAGCCGCCAGCCGACGCCCAGGCGGACGGGGATCAGCACCACGTTGCCCTTGCGTAGATAGCTGGCCGAAAAGCCGCCGACGAAATAGGCGCGCCCCTCCGCCGCCGGGAAGCGTTCGTACAGTTCCTGCGAGTCATAGAGGTTATAGACCAGCACGAAGACCTTGGCCGCGTCGCCGCCGACGTCGAACCCGACCGACGGACCGGTCCAATAGACGGGCATCGATCCTTCGATACGGTGGTGCATGATGCCGGAGCCGTATCGCAGGCCCACGACGAAGGCGCCCGATGCCTCTCGCCCGGCGATATAGGCGTTGGGCTGGCCCTGATCCTTGAGGATGTCCTCGATAATGTCGGCCAGGCCGGCCGCGCCCTTGCCGAACACGCCTTCGGCGGCGCCGATCAGGTCATCGCGGCCGTAGGTGCTGGCCGCATCGGTCGTATCACCGGCGGTAGGGCCGGAAGCCGACTGGCGCTGCGTCGCGGCCTGTTCGGGCGGCGCGACATAATCCGGTCCGCGAACGGGTGCACCGTTCCCGTTCCGGGCCGGGGCCGCCGTCTGCGGCTCGGGCTCGACCGTGGCGGGCGCGGTCGTGGGGGTCCGGTCCTCCGGCTCGCCATAAGGCGGGGCGGGCTCGTAACTCGGCGCTGCGCCGCCGGCGTCGCCCGCGCTCGTCGGGTCGGCTTGCGGCTGTTGCAGGTCGCCATCGATCACGTCGTTCGGATCCACCGTCCGGATCTGCGCGGTCGCAGGCATTGCCGCCATCATCATGACGACCAACCAGACGAGACCAAACGAACGCATTTTCCCTCCCCGCATACGATAAGTATCTCTTACTATGCCGTAACCGGCTTGCGCTGCAATGAACAGGCGATGACGCGAGTCCAATTTGCGACGGGAATTGTCCGGCGCGGCGCGCGCCATGCAATGCGCCATTGATCCGTTCGGCCGCCATCGCTATAGCCCGCGCTTCCGGCCAGGCGCGGAGACGTGGGTGAGTGGCTGAAACCAGCGGTTTGCTAAACCGCCGTACCGGGATTACCGGTACCGAGGGTTCGAATCCCTCCGTCTCCGCCAGCCGCCGGTCTTCGGCGAGCTTTGACGAACCGCCGCAATTAACAAAAACCGCTGAAAAACGGCGCTTTATGCGGGTGAATTATCCGCGGTCGGTCGCGATCGTTCGTCCCAGACCGTAGATATTTTTATGACCACTTTTATGACTAGCTTTTTCCGAATATGTGCCGCATACCTTATTCGAGGTTCTCAGGATGCATGCTCGCGGAAAGCTTCACGTTCGCCAGATTGCCGGTCTGACGAAGCCGGGTGTCTATTCGGATGGCGGAGGACTCTATCTGCGGGTCAGAAGGACCGGTAGTCGGTCATGGCTTTTTATCTGTATGATCAATGGAAAGCGCCGGGAAATGGGACTCGGATCCCTTCTCGATGTCTCCCTCGGACAAGCGCGCGCCAAAGCACTTGAAGCTCGGCAGCTCTTTCTGGAAGGCCGCGATCCTATCGAAGAACGGCGAGAATCGAAGTCGATCGCCGCAACTACGACAGTTTTGTTCGGACCATTCACCGAAGCACTGATTGACGATATTGAATCCGGTTTTCGAAACGAAAAGCATCGTAAGCAGTGGCGGTCGACGCTACGTACGCATGCGGCGCGACTGTTCTCCAAACCCGTTGATGAGATCCAGACAGAAGATGTCGTCGAAGTTCTGCGACCGATTTGGTTGGAACTGCCTGAAACCGCTTCGCGCGTTCGTGGCCGCATTGAGCGCGTGCTCGATGCAGCGAAGGCCAAAGGTCATCGGAGCGGAGAAAATCCGGCGCGCTGGCGTGGGCATCTCGATCTTCTGTTGCCGCGACGGCCTAAGGTGTCGGTTGAGCATCATGCAGCACTACCCTTTATTGAACTAGCTGCTTTCATGGGCGAATTGCGGAGGAGGCCCGCGATCGCTGCACGGGCGCTCGAATTTACGATTTTGACCGCTGCACGCTCTGGCGAGGTTCTCGACGCGACTTGGGGTGAAGTGGATCTGCGTGCCGCTATCTGGACAGTTCCAGGAGAACGAATGAAAGCGGGTCGCGAACATCAGGTGCCTCTGAGTGAAGTGGCCTTAAGCTTGCTGAACTGTTTGGCGAAAGAATCACGCTCGGCCAGCGATCGGATTTTCACCAATACAGATGGCCACAAACTGTCAAACATGGCGATGTCGATGGTTCTTCGTCGGATGAAGTGTCGAAACGTGACTGTACACGGCTTCCGATCGACGTTTCGAGACTGGGCTGGAGAGCGGACGGATTTCCCCCGCGAAGTAGTCGAAATGGCGCTTGCGCACGCCATCGAATCAAAGACTGAGCGAGCTTACAGACGCGGGCGCGCGCTGGAGAAGCGACGCCTCCTTATGGAGGATTGGGCGTCATATTGTGCTCAATTGCGGCGTGGATGAAAATACCTGGGCGCAAAGGGGTGTCCTGATGACGACGTTTTAATCCTACCGCTGGCGTACGGGCGAGGGTTCTCTATTTTAGGATCTGGCACGGTGCTTTGGCATGGCGACTTTGGGCGGTGTTTACGCTCTTCGGGCTCCGCTACGCAGCCCATTGCTTCAGATGCGCTGATGCGCGAGGCAATCGCCGGGCTCTAATCCCAGTTGGGGGAAACTGGGGATCTCGTTATTGCCTCGGCGGCCGCGGTCGGCTTGGGACAGCGATGTTCGTAGTGAAAAGGGATAGCCTGATAAGTGCGGCAGCGGGTTTCTCGCCGATCGTGCTCGGCGCAAGCGCATTCGGGCTGATCGATGCGGTCGTCGGAACTGACCGGCCAATATCAACCAACGACAAGCATCCACAGTCCCATCGCGAACATCATCACATTTTCGGTCAGTGAGACGAAGCCGAGCGGCACGTTCGATCCACCGCCTACGCAAGCGCACTTTAGCTCGCGCTTCTGGATGTAGACGGCGTAAAACACCGAAATCGCGCCCACGCCGCCGATGAACAAGGCGATCGGCACCGACAGCCAGTTCAGCGCGTGCGCGATCATCAGCGCGCCGGCCAGCCCCTCGCCGAACGGGTAGAGATAGGCATAGGGCACCCAGCGTTTGGCGAGCAGGTCGTAGCCAAGAAACATGGTCGCGAAGCCGTCAACATCCTGCAGCTTCTGCATCGCGAGCAGACACATCGAGATGGCGATGAACAGCTCGGCCGTCATCACGCTCAGTAGCGCACCCGTCAGCAGCCAATTGACCGCCAGCGCCATCGCCGCGCCCATGCCGAAGATCGCGATCACCGGCTTGTAGCTGGTCGCGCTCGGGTCCTTCACCGGCTTGCCGAAGAAGCGCCGCAGATCGTCATAGCCGCCGACGCGTTCACCGCCGATAAATGTCTGCGGTGTCGTCTTCACGCCGTTCTTTTCCTTGAACGCGTCGGTTTCCTCGCGCGTGGTCAGGGGATGATCTTCGACCTTGTACCCCTGGCTTTTGAGCAGATGCAGCGTCTTCAACCCGAAGGGACAGACATGCTTGTCCATCACCATCCGGTATACGGTGGCGGCCCTGTCGCGCGTGTTCGGCGCGGTGCTCATGTCGTTCATCGTTTCACCTTTTCGAACAGTTCGACCAGTTCGCCGAACTTAACCTGCTGCTCCGCCGGATCGCCCGACCGGATGGCATCGGCGACGCAGTGTGCGGCATGATCCTTCAAGACCGCGTTTTCGACCTTGGCGAGCGCGGCTTTCACCGCCTGCACCTGATAGAGAATGTCGAGGCAGTAGCGATCGTCCTCGACCATCTGCGCGAGGCCGCGGACCTGTCCTTCTATTCGCCGCAAGCGGTTCACAACGGCACTGCGCATAGTGTGGTCCTCAAGATACCCCTGTAGGGTATAATCGGAATTGGCCGAGTGGGTTTCAACCTCGAGCAATATTGGTCGACGATCGTGGACATTCGACGTCGTCAGCGAGGAAGCGAGCTTTCTGACCCAAGATAGGCGGCGTACATTTTGCCGGCGGCAAGGTCGGAGTTTGACACGGTAACGGTTCGGTTGCCGGCATCGAGAAATCCGAACAGGTCCACCACGCCGCCGATCTTCAGGGTCGCTTTGCCTGCAGCCGCGTCGATTGCCGAAATCCGGCCAAGTTTCCGTCCCTCGGCATCAATAACACGCGTTCCGACATTGGTGCGATCGACGGAGTCGAACCGGTTGGGGAAGGGCAGCGTCGTCAAGCGTCCAGCGCCGGTCTCGAGAATTCGAGCTGCCTCGTCCGGACGCCCTGTCTGGACCGCATGACGCGCCGATTCCACGAATTTATAGGCAGCCTCACCCGCAGGTCCCAGTTCGTCGCGCATGACGCGTCCGAGCCTGCGGGCGTCGTCAAGCGTCTTCATTGCCTCGTGCCGGCGTGACGGGCTCCGCAGCGCCGTTGCTGCCTTTTGAAAGTCCTTTGCAAGGCCCTTGACCAAAGGACGAGGAGAGCGTGCATCTGCCAGCTGCGCGACTTGCGAAGCAGCCGGAAGTGAGGTCGGCAAGGCACCTGCCGATAGAACCGACAACGCAAGAATTGTGTGGGGCGCAATGCGGATCATGGTGGAATTCCTCAATATTATTGTTCGCTGGTGCGAGCTTCTTGCCCGCGGCGCCCGTCGCGTTCGTCCTTGTTCATCTTTTTCAGCATGTCTTCATGTCCCTGGCCGTGTTTCCAGCCGATCGCGACCAGCCAATAGTTCATCGGGTACGTGAAGATGAAGCCAACCATCAGCCCCAAGGCGCCGAAGGTCCAGAAGGCGTAGGTATCGGGCAGCGGCTGAGCACCGACCGTTGCTGGCGTGACAAAGCGCATGACCAGCCCCATCCCCAGCATCACGGTGATCATGGAGAAGAATTCCGCACGGCCGCCCTTCCAAATCGACTCGAACCAGCCATTGTCGTGCATGCGCATCGCCCAGGTCTGGAAGATGAACCAGCCAAGCAGATAGCCGATGAGATATTCGAACCAGAACTCACCCCAGAAGCTGAAGCCTTCGACGCGGGCAAAGACCATTGCCGTCATGATCCCCATGCCGTCGCCGCCGACGCAATGCGTGGCGGACGCGACCACCTTGCGCCACGTCGGTTTCGAATATTGCGTGAAGCGCTCCGTCTTTGCCTTGCGTCCTTGGACGCGTCCGATGTCGCCAGGCCGCGACATCACGAGATAGAGGGCGACACCAACCAGCGAGAAGAAAAAGACGATGATCGGCCAGGCGACCTTCAGCGGTGGATTGAGTGCGCTGTTGGCAGTGTTCGCGTCTATCGCGATCGCAACCGCGCCGATAACTCCGATCGCGTACCAGCTGATCGCAAAGGCCGGCGACGCCATGAATGGCAAGACATGCGCCACCCAGTCGAGAAATCCCATCATTCTTTCTCCCTGTTTTGCGACTGAAAAAAGATCGAGGGGCGCAGGGGGTCCGGCGCGTAACAAATAGGACAACCCCTCGGAATCGCTTGATTCCGGGGAACATCTAGCCTGCGTGACGTTTGAGGTTGCAGGTATCGATGTCGGAGATAGAAGCTGCTCTATTTCGCTTCCTTGGTGGCCCTGATTTTCGCGCTGGCGCTGCTTGGCCAGTTGGCCTCACCTAGTTCTTGGCCGACATCGTGGCCGCAGGCGATGCCGTTTCTCGGCGGTGGTGATCAGGGCGCGCACGCCTGGCAGCGCTATCACATCCGCTATTATTCGATGACGCTGTTGTTCATCGCCTTCGAGATGGAGATGATGTTCATGTATCCCTGGGCGGTCGTCTTCGTCGCCGAGGGGATGAAGGCGATGGTCGAGATGGGTATGTTTCTCGCCATCCTGTCGGTCGGTATCGTCTATGGCTGGCGCGAGGGGGTATTTCGGTGGCAATGAAGGCGCTCGCACGGATCGCGATGCGCGCGCCGATCCCCGTGTTCGTGGCGACAGGGCGGGGTTGGCTTGGCCCGTGCCGGAAACTTGCCGCGAGCGCGGACATCGCGGTCGTCGCGAACATCCGCCAAGCTGCGATCCTCATCGTCGCCGGCGAACCGCGCGACGAGGATCGCGATGCGCTTCGGCGATTGCACGACCAGATGCCGCATCCGCGCGCGACCGCGTGGTGGGGCACGCGCCCGTTCGCCGAGGCCGATTCTGCACTCGAGGTCTCCGCGACCGACGATCCGGGGCCGTTGCTCCGCAGGGCATTCGCCGCACTTCTGGCGCGCGTCCGAGAGAGCGAGCCGGATTGGTTGCCCGATGACCCTCCCAATCCGTGGCGAGGCGAGGGGGATCATGGTCAGGGCGGCAAGGGCATGATGGGCGGAACCCCCTATGGCCGTCCCATGGCGATGACCGCCGACGACTTACGCGACGGGCTGGCGCTCGACAGCTTCAGCTTCACGGTCGGCCCCTTCTATCCAAGCCTTCCGCCTGGTCTCGCGCTCGAGCTGGTGCTGCAGGGCGATATCATTCAGTCGGCGCGTATCGTGCGCCCTCCGCTCGATCCGGGCAAGGGCGCCGCGGACGCGTGCCGGTCGATGATCGTGGGGCGCATGCTGCACCTTCTGGAGCTCGACGCCTTGGCGCGCCGATGCGAAGCGGTGCCGGTCGACGATCGGGACGCGGTCGCCGCTTTGCGACGACGGATCGGCGCGAGCGGCGCCATGCGTGCCATTCCGGACGGGCTCGGCAGGATCGCGGGTGCTGATGCACGCACCCGGTTCACGCGAATGGTCGCGGCGTTGGGCGATGCAGAAGCGTCATCGTTTGCCGGTCCCGGCGGTCGACTCGTCGACCTCCTGCCGGGGCTCGAATGGAGCGAGGCGATGCTTGTCATCAACAGCTTCTCGCATCGCGATCTCGTGGCGCTCGCGCCGCGCGAAGTGGAGCCGGAAGAGCACCGCGAAGGGCATGGGACGTGACCGCGCTCATCGCCGTGCTTCTGCTGCTTGCCGCCGGCATCTGGTTCGGTGCGACGGCCGACGCTGTTGCCGAGGCCGCTGTGGCTGGCCATCCGGTACGGGCCGCTCTGACGTCACCGTTCCGTCGCGCCGCACTGATGCTTTCGCGCCAGGCGATCGCGACCGAACATCCCGACAGGCTCAATCGTTTGCTCGCGCCAGCCTGTTATCTCGTGCTGGCCGCCGCCGGCCTTTCGGTCATACCGTTCGCGCCCGGGATGGCGGTTACCGATATCGCCACGGGTCTCGTGCTGTGGGGCGCTTGCGAGGCGTTGGTGGTTGTGGTGGTCTTTCTGAATGGCTGGTCGGCCAATGCGCCATTGCCGCTTATCGGCGGATACCGTTATGTCGCGATCGGCCTGCCGGCGATGCTGATCAGCATGTTCGTTCTGATCGGCGCGGCGCTACCTGCACAATCGCTGGGAGTCGGCGCCGTCGTCGAATCGCAGCGGGTGCTCATCAACGCCGTCCGGCAGCCGCTCGGATTGCCTCTGTTTCTGCTGCTCGGCCTGTCGATCACGTTGCGCGGGCCGTTCGACTATGGCGACTCGGCGGACCTCGCCGGCGGCACGCATGCCGAGGCCTCAGGTGCACATCGGCTGTTGTGGCGCGCTGCCAAGCTCGCGATGCTGACCGCCTTTTCCGCGATGGCGGCGACGGTGTTTCTCGGCGGGTATCTCGGAACCGTGCTGCCCGGCCCGGCGTGGCTCGTGCTGAAGACCGCTCTCGTCATGCTCGTTCTGGTCGCGATCACGCATCTGGTGGCGCGCGTGCCGCCGGCGCGGATGCTCACCTGGCTGTGGACGGTGTTGTTGCCGCTGTCCTTCGTCGATCTTGTCTGGGCGGGACTGGAGGCAATGCGATGACCCTCAGCGATATCGCCTTTTGGCTGTTTTCGGCAGGCGCCGTTTGGACCGCGTGGCGTGTGTTTCGCACCGATTCGATGGTCCGCGCCTCATTCGCGCTGATGCTCTCCTTCTTCTGCGTCGCGGCGATCCTGCTGCTCCTGTCCGCGCCCTATCTCGGCATCGCGACGATCTTCATGATGGCCGTCGAGATGATGGTCATGGCGCTGTTCATGGTCATGTTCATGATGAACCCGGCCGGCCTCAACCCGATGATGATGGTGCATCAGCATAAGGTATCGATCGGTGCCGGCGTGGCGGCCTTTGCCGGGTTGGGCGCGGCGGCTCTCCTGACCGATCTGCCCCATCACGCGGTCGCCGCCGGCAAGCCGGTGATTCGCGACCTCGGAACCGAACTGCTCGGCGGGTCGATGCTGATTTTCGAGACCGCGGGGATCACGCTCCTGGCGACGATGGTGGCGACGGTGGTGCTGTCGAGCCGGTCGGGGCGGTTTGGTGCCGCCGATGAGGGATCACGCCCGCCGGGCCTCGAACCCGGCGGCAAGCCCGCCGGCCGGGCGCCGGAGCGAGATAGCGATCATTCGCACCATGCGGAGCATGGCGGATGACTTTGACCGCGATCCTGCTCGTGGCCGCCGCGCTGATCGGCATCGGGCTGTACGGCGCGTTGTCGCAGCAATCGTTCGTCATGCTGATGATGGGGCTCGAACTGATCCTCAACGGGGTGCTGCTGATCGCGGTCGGATTCTGGTCGCTGGGTCTTGGCGGCCCGCCGCGCGGGCAATTGCTCGCGATCGTGGTGATGGCGGTGATGGCGATCGAGATGGCGGTCGGTTTCGCACTCGTCACCGCCGTCTACCGGAAGCGCCAAGCCGACACGACCGAGGGACTGGAGACGATGAAGCACTGATGTTGTGGCTACCCGCCCTCGTGCCGATCATCGGCGCTGCCGCGATCTTCGCCTGGCCTTCCGAACGGCGGATGGGGCTCGGCGCAGCGGGTGTCTTGGTACTCACGGCGACCCTCGCCCTCGCGGTTCTCGCTGCGACGCAAGGCTGGAGCGAGGCGCTCGAATGGGGCGGGCCGCTGCGCCTGATCGCGGTGCTGACGCCGCTTTCGTCCATTGTCGCAATCCTCGTGCCGGGGGTTGCGCTGGCAGTCGTGCTTTATGCCGCCGCGCATGAGGCGGAGCGCGGATTGCGGCGGTTATTGGCGCTTATGGTCGCTTTTGCCGGCGCGATGGAGTTGCTCGTGATCGCCGGGGATTTCGTCACGCTGCTCCTCGGCTGGGAACTGGTCGGCGCCTGTTCCTGGGCGCTGATCGGGCATCGCTGGCGCGACGCGGACGTGCCCGCGTCGGCGAACTACGCCTTTGTCGTGACGCGATTCGGCGATCTCGGCCTGTTCCTGGCCGGGATGGCATGTTTCGCCGCGACCGGGCGTTTTGCCTTCTCCTCGCTCGCGGTCATGCATGGCCCGGCGCTTGGCGTGGTCGCGGCGGGCCTGCTCTTGTCTGCAGCCGCGAAATCGGGGCAGGTGCCCTTCGCGCCCTGGCTGTTCCGGGCGATGGCCGGCCCGACCTCGGTGTCGGCCCTGCTTCATGCCGCGACGATGGTGGCGGCAGGCGCGTTCCTGCTCGCGCGGCTGTGGGAACCGCTTCACGCGGTCGACTGGTTCGGCCCGGCGACGATCGCGATCGGCCTCGCCACCGCGCTCGCCGGAGGGATCGTCGGGTTCGCGCAGTTCCACGCCAAGAAGCTCCTGGCGGCGTCGACCTCGGCGCATTTCGGGCTGATGTTCGTCGCGGTCGGCGCGGGATTTCCGGGTGTCGCCGTTCTCCACCTCGTCGCCCATGCCGCATTCAAGGCACCGCTGTTCCTGTCCGCCGGTGTGGCCGAACATGCGGTCGGCAGCTACGATTTGCGCCGGATGCGCCTCGGACGCGTCGTGCCCTGGACCGCGGCGGTCGCGCTCGTCGCCGGACTGGCGCTGGCCGGATTGCCGCCGCTCGGCGGGGGCTGGACGAAGGATGCGATCGTCAGCGCCGCCGAGGCCCGGCAAGGATTGCCCCTTGCGCTTGCCGTCATCCTCGCCGGCGGGTTGAGCGCGGCCTATGCGGCACGCTTTGTTACGCTCGGCTTTGGTTTGGGGGAAAAACACCAGCTCACCTCGCCGCGGGCCGCCGAGCGCGTTGGGCTTGGGCTGTTCGCGGTGGCAACGCTGGCATTGTCGCTGTTGTGGCTGCCGGGCGTCGAAGCGGCGACGGCGCGGCTGCTGGCGGCGGATTTTCCCGAACGGAGCGGCACCGGCTTGCTGTTGTCGCTCGCATTCGTGGTGACAGGACTGGTGGTCGGCGTCCGGGGGGTACGGATCGAGTTTCCGGGATGGATCGCCGAATGGTTCGGGCTGCCGTTACTGATCGACCGGCTTGTTGTACGCCCGGCCGTTCGCTTCGCCGAAAGCCTCGCGGGCGTCGACGACCGTCTGATCGATTGGGGCGTCGCCTGGACGTCTCGTCTGGCGGGCGTCATCGCGCGCCTCGGCGACAATGTCGGCGAGCGGCTTGCCGACCTGCTGCCGCACGGCAGCGCGCGCGCGGTGTCGATGACCGGCCTGAAATCGATGAAGCTCCAGACCGGACTCTCGCACCATTATTATCTGCTCATCGCGGGTGGAGGAGCAGGGATGCTCCTGTTGCTGTTCTTGTGGAGGTGACATGCTGACGATCGCGATCCTGCTGCCGCTTGCCGCCGCGCTCGCGCTGTTCATGATTCCCTCGCTTGGCGCGCGGGCATCGCGCGGCATCGCCATTGGAGTAGCGGCCGTGCCGCTCATATTGCTGGCGGTTGTCGCGGCGCGGTTCTTCGGCGGCGGTGCGCAGCCGGCGTTCGTCGCGACCGCCGAATGGCCGTGGATTCCGGCGCTCGGCATCGCCTGGCGGGTGGGCGTCGACGGCGTTGCCATCGCGATCGCCCTGATGAGCGCGCTCTTGTTCGTCGCGGCGATCGCCTGGCCGATCCGTCTCGATCGCGAGCCAAGGCATTATTACGCCTGGATGCTCTTCCTGCTCGGCGTCTCGCTCGGCGTATTCCTCGTTCTTGACCTGATCCTGTTCTACGTGTTCTTCGACCTGAGCCTGGTCGGCATGTATTTCCTGATCGGGCGGTGGGGCCATGGCGACGCGCAGGCCGCCGCGACCAAATTCTTCATCTATACGCTGCTCGGCTCGCTCGCGATCCTGCTGGCGATCATCGGGCTAGCGCTCTCGGGCGGGGGGCCGCTGACCTTCGACATGCGCACGTTGATCGTGCGCCAGCCGCTCGGCGGCGTCGATCCGCGGAGTTCGCTGATCCTGTTCGGTTTCGTGCTCGGCTTCGCGATCAAGACGCCGCTCTTTCCCGTCCATACTTGGCTTCCGCCCGCGCATGTCAACGCGCCGGGGCCGGTCTCGGCGATCCTCGCCGGCGTGCTCCTCAAAATGGGCACCTACGGCCTGGTGCGCATTCCGCTGTCGATGATGCGCGAGACCGTTGCCGCCTATGCGCTGCCGCTGGCGATCCTCGCGCTCGTCTCCATCCTGTGGGGGGCGTTCGTCGCCTTGGCGCAGAGCGATCTGAAGCGCCGGATCGCCTACACCTCGGTCAATCACATGGGCTACACCGTGCTCGGGATCGCGGTTGCCGGTGCGTTGGCGAGCGGCGATGCCGCCGCGCACCGCCTCGCGCTCGACGGCGCGGTGGTCGAGATGGTCGCACACGGCCTCATCACCGGCTCTTTGTTCCTGATCGCGGGCGCGTTCTGGCAGCGCACGCGCGACTATGATCTCGACCATTATGGCGGCTTGGCCGACGTGGCGCCGCGCCTGACGGCGCTGACCATCGTCGCCGCTTTCGCCAGTCTGGGCCTGCCCGCGCTTGCCGGCTTCGTCGCCGAGTTCCAGATTTTTGCCGGAACCTTCGCCACTTGGCCGTGGATCGCGGCGATCGGCCTGCTGGGCGTGCTCATTACGGCCGCCTTGTTCCTGAACATGCTTCGCCGGCTCTTTTTCGGTGACCTGCCAAAAGAGCGTCAGGGATTTGTCGATCTCGGCCGCATCGAAACCGCGATCCTCTCCGTTCTGCTCGGGCTCGTGCTGGCGATCGGCGTCTATCCGCGACCACTGCTCGCGCTGATCGGTTTCGGCACTGTCCCGATCGTCGCGGAGCGCTGAGGTGCCGATAGGCGACATCGCCCCCGAAATCGCGCTCGTCCTGAGCGCCGTCGCGATCGTCCTGCTCGCTACGTTCCTGCCGCGCGCGCAGCAGCGGCTGTGCGCCTTTGTCGCGCTGGCGGGCGGGTTGGTGGCGCTGGCGTTGGTCGCCATCCAACTCCGCACGCCGGTACGCGAGACGTTTTCGGGCCTGTGGGTGATTGATCCGGCGTCGATCTGGGCGCGACTTCTGATCCTCGCCGTTACGCTCGCGGTCACCATGATGAGCATCGGCTGGTTCCGCGCCGATCAACGCGAGGGCGAATATTATGCGCTGCTCCTGCTGTCGGCGCTGGGCGCGATGATCCTCGCCGGTGCGACCGACCTGTTGCAGCTCGTCATGGGAATCCTGCTGTCCTCGGTGACCGGCTATACGCTCGCCGCCTATCACCGCGACTGGGCGCTGTCGGTCGAGGCGGGAATGAAATATTTCCTGATCGGCGCGCTCGCCAATGCCGTGCTGATGGTGGGCGTGGCGTTGCTGTTCGGCCTGCTCGGCGATTCGAGCTATGCCGCCATGGCGGCGGCGCTAGGCACAACGGC
Source organism: Stakelama saccharophila (assembly GCF_032229225.1). Lineage (NCBI taxonomy): Bacteria > Pseudomonadati > Pseudomonadota > Alphaproteobacteria > Sphingomonadales > Sphingomonadaceae > Stakelama > Stakelama saccharophila. The sequence continues at coordinate 2,981,327 of NZ_CP135076.1, read as the reverse complement.
GCCATCGCCGCTGCTGCTGGTCGGTTTCGCGCTGACAGTCGTCGGCGTGGCGTTCAAACTCGGGGCGGTGCCCGTGCATAGCTGGATGCCCGATGTCGCCGAGGGTGCGCCGGCGCCGGTCGCGGCGTTCCTGACGATCGCGCCCAAGATCGGCGGCGCCATCGCGCTCGCGCGGCTGGTGACGCTGTTCGGCGGCATCGACGCCGGCGTCCGGCCGTTGGTCGCCGCGCTGGCGGTAGCGACGATGACGCTCGGCAATCTCGCCGCGCTATGGCAATCGGACGTGCGGCGATTGCTCGGCTGGTCTTCGGTGTCGCAATCTGGCTATGCGCTGATGGCGGTGACGATCGTCGGGCTCGTGCCCGATGCCACGGCGGCGCTGCTGCTATTCCTGGCAGGGTATGCGGCGGCGAACCTGACCGCGTTCGGCGCGGTGATCCACCTGCGCGGACGCACCGCGATCGAGGATTATGCCGGTTTTGCTGGACGGCGACCTTTTACCGCGGCCGCGCTGGCGCTGGCGCTGCTCTCCCTGGTCGGTGTTCCGCCGCTCGCTGGTTTCGTCGGCAAGTTGTTGCTGTTCAAGACGACCATCGCGGCCGGCTATGCCTGGCTCGCCGCGATCGCGGTCGCGAATACCGTGATATCGCTCTTCTACTATCTGCGTGTTCTCGCCCGAATGTATTTCGGCGAGCGGGGAGGCAATGCCCGGATACTCGGCGGATGGAGCGGTGCCGCGTTGGCGATAGGCGCGGTCGGGGTGACCGGTATAGGAATTTTTGCCGGATTGGTGCTGGCAGCATTTTGATCCACGCCCACCCGCCGTCACGGAAATACTCTCTCGGGTGAGGGGAAAGGCCGCAAGGTGACGTAATGGAATTGAGGCCTTGCGTGAGGCGCGACAAGAAGGGGAGACCGAATCCGTGGCCGCAATCCGAAATTTCGACCATCGCAAACATCTACCTAGCGTCTCGTTCATTGTCGTAGCCGCGATCGTCATTGCGGTCTTCGCGGCCGTGCTGATCTATACCGGCGTGTACAATATCGGCGCCGACGCCCCGCATACCCGCGCCGTCTATTCGCTGCTCGACACGGTCCGTGACCGGTCGATCGCGGTCCATGCGCGCGGAATCAAACCGCCCGCCAACCTCGCCAGCGCCGAACGCGTGTCGCGTGGCGCGGGGCTCTATGACGAAATGTGCACCGGCTGTCACTTGGGGCCGGGCATGGCGCCGACCGAACTGAGCCAGGGCTTATATCCTGAGGCGCCCGAGCTGGCAGAACATGCGCATCACTCGAATGCACAGAAATTCTGGATGATCAAGCACGGCGTCAAGCTGACGGCGATGCCGGCCTGGGGCAAGACGCATAGCGACGAGCTGATCTGGGACATGGTCGCGTTTGTCGATCGTCTGCCGAGCATGACCCCTGCACAGTATAAAGCGATCGTGGCCAATGCGCCGGCCGATCATGATGAAATGATGAAGGAAGACGAAGGCGCGAACACCAAACCGGCGGGCGAAGCGCATGGCGGGGATGGTCACGATCGTCAGCACTGAGCGGGACGCGATGGGGAACCGGTGCCGTGCGACCAAAGCAGGCAGTGGTGCGCTGGTGGGTTGGGATCGCCGCCGAATTGGTATGCGTGATCGCGGCAGGCCTGAGTTTCTTCCTATTGCCCTCCCCGTGGAGCGATATTTTCCTTGGCGGCTTTGTCGCGCTGGGGTGGTGGTCGACAGCAAAGCTCGGGGGTCGACGCAAATCGTGATCTCAAGCCCGTCTAGCTCGGCGTGAATTTTCGCACGATCATCCGGCGCATTGGTTGCTCGACATAATCGTGGCTCAATGCTGCAAGCGCAAGGATAATCGCCGTCAGGACGACCGCCCATACAAGCTTCGCGGTGTTCGCGGGATGGCTACCGGTCAGGCCCGATAGCTGAGGCCATAGAAGCTCGGCGGTCATCAGCACGGGGAAATTGAGCAGATAGAGAGCATAGGACATGGTGCCCAAGCGCTGTGCCGCACGCGTCCTCGCTATTGCTCCAATCGGCCCGGCGTCCGAGGCGCTGGCGTAGATCAGTGTCGCGAAAGCTGGGATGAGAAAAACATCATGAAAACCGGACAAGAAAATGGCTGCGATCAGGATCAGCGCGCCGCACTGGGTTAATCCCATCCACGGTCTAGCGCGCAGCGGTCGTCGCTCATGCGCCCGGTAGAGAACGACGCCAAGCGCGAAGCCGGCAAAGCAGCGAAGAAGCGCAAAGGGTGTCAGGATATCGAGCGAGGGCTTTGCGTGAAGGATCGCAAGGTAGATCGACACCGATGTGACACACAAAACTACGATGCTGCGCACCGGGGCACGCGCGAGCGCGAAGGCCAGAAGCGGGAAGATCAGATACACATGCATTTCCGCGCTGATCGACCAGGATGGAATGTTCCAGCTGAGCGCTGCCTTCGCGTCCCAGATCTGGAGAAGAGAAAGCTGTTCAAGAAAATGGCGAAAATCGAACGTCGTCAGCGGCTTCCAGAAGCGTCCGCCCCCCAGCAACGGTCCTAGAAACGAGGTGCCGATCATGAGCACCGCCAGATAGGTGAGCGCCAAAATGTGAAATGGAAGTATCCGTGCGATTCGGGCGACGGCAAAGGCGGTGACCGATGTCTTTGACGGTGACGCGAGAAAGCCTTGATAGGTAAGCGCAATGACGAATCCGCTCAGAATGAAGAACAGGTCCACCCAGGCATAGCCGCGTGCGATGACCGGTGCTGCGGATCCAAGCGGTATCCGGAATGCGCGTATGAGCTCGAAATGGTAGAAGAATACGAACAATGCAGCCATGCCGCGCAATGCGGTGTGCGAGTGGATGTACGGTTTGACGCCCGCAGCTTCGTGCACGACGGCGCCGGCATCGCTCAGGCCGATACCCCGATCTACGCTGTCACGGTGGCGACCGGTCGCTGTTTCTCGGGTCGGACCCGACATAATAGACATGAGAAACGGACCCCCGCATTCCTCTTTGTCTATGATACGTGTGTGCACCCCCGATCCCCTCGCCGAGATCCGGAATGAGGTTAGGAAATTGGAAGAGAATAACCTGCGCACCGAGTGCGTGATGCTTAATGTACGCTTGACCGCTGTCCACGACATGTTCCCGCGAACATCGGTTTGCCGGCACTCAGGATTTGCGAAGAATCCGAGCCTATCTCGTGACCTCGAAGTCGAGTTCGCCACGCATAGGGTGCCCGTCCGCCGCTTCCACCGCCCAGCGCAGCGCATAGGTTCCAGGCTTTAGCCGATTGCGAAGCTTCAAGGTCACCGTTCTCGTGGTCGGGTCGGTGGCGGCGACGAACGCCTTGATCGCCATTGGCGAATGGTTGTTCATTCCCGGCATACCGGTCATCACGATTTCCGCGCTGCCGCTGTCAGGCGTGATCGCGGCATCGAAGGTCAAGGTGACGACCGATACGCCGGTAGTGGTGGTTCCCTCTGCCGGTGTGGACTTCACCAATTTCGTATGCGCAAGTGCGGATTGCGAAGCCGCAAACGTCATGCTCAATAGCGCAAAACCCGCCCATTTTATTCCGGTCATCGCAGTATCTTCCTTCGGCAAGCAACTTGTTGGTGTTGGATCAGAACCACAGCCTGATGCCCGCCACGAAATTCGTGACGCTGGGATCGTCGCCGCGTGCCCGGGCGAAATCGGCGCTGTTGCCGACCCGCCATTCCTGCTCGACGCCGATATAGGGCGCGAACTCGCGGGCGATTTCGTAGCGCAGCCGCACGCCGATCTCGGCGGTGTCGATCCCGGCACCGACGCCGCGTTCGCGAATATCCTGCGCCGACAGGTTGATCTCGGCGCGCGGCTGCAACCGCAGGCGCTGCGTGATGCGCTGGTCGAGTTCGGCCTCGATACGCCCGCGCAGCTCGCCCTTGGTCGACAGGAACGCCGCAGCGTCGATTTCGAACATATAGGGCGCGAGACCCTGAACGCCGATCACCGCGTCGGTACGGTCGGGGCCGGCGAAATCATGGCGCACGCCGGTCTGGAGATCGAACCACGGCCCGATCGCATGGCTGTAGAGCGCCTGAACCTCGGCCTGTTCGTTCTCGCCGCCGAACGCGCCTTCGCCCTCGCTCTTGAACCACAGCTTGTCGACGTCGCCGCCATAATAGCCCTGGACGTCCCACAGATATCCGTCCTTGCCCTTGTGCGCGCGGTATTCGAGCCGATCGGCCATAAACCAGAAATATTTCTGAGCGCCCTGTTCGCGGCGAAGCGTCTCGCGCGACGGCGCCATCGCATCGGCGCCGTAGATCGCATCGGCCGCGGTCGGCGGACCCGATCCCGCCGCGGCGGGTGGCGGTGTTTCCGTCGTCGGTGCAACGGGCATGTCCATCGCGCCGTGATCCTGCATTTGCATGGGCGCGGACGACTGCGGTGCGACCGACGGCATGTCCATCGAAACCGGCGCGGCAGGAGCCTTTGCCTTCGCCGCCGGCGTCGTCTGCGTGCGGCGCTTTGCGGGCGGCATCGGTGCGGGCTTCGGCGCGGCCTTCTGCCCGGTCGCCGCCTTGGGCTTTGCCGGCATCGGCATGTCCATGTGCATATGCTGTGCAGCAGCGGGCGTCGCGGCGAACAGCAGCGGAAGGAGGAGCAAGGCGCGCGTCATGCCCGCTCTCCCGGTGCGGCGACCGAGACGACCTGAAACATGCCCGCATGCATGTGGTAGAGCAGATGGCAGTGAAACGCCCAGTCGCCATATTCGTTGGCGGTCAGGTCGAACTGCGCGCTGCCGCCGGGCTGTACGATCACCGTGTGCTTGCGCGGCTGGTGCAGATGTCCGGCACCGTTCACCAGCTCGAAGAAATGGCCGTGCAGGTGAATCGGATGCGCCATCATCGTGTCGTTGACGAGCTTCACGCGGACGCGTTCGTCGTTCGCGAAGCGGATCGGATGATCGCTGACGGCGGAGAATTTTTCGCCGTCGAACGACCACATATAGCGTTCCATGTTGCCGGTCAGATGGATCTCCATGAAGCGCGACGGCACGCGGTCGTCGGCGCCGGGTTCGAGCGCGACGAGCTGCCTGTAATCGAGCACGCGGTGATCGACGTTATCGAGCCCGAGGCCGGGATCGCCCATCCGGTCGATCGGATTCATCGCGACCATGTCGATGCCGGGCCCGACTTTGACGTCGGGCGGCAGCAGCGATGTGTCACGCATCGACATGCCCGACATCGACATGCCCCCGCCGCCCTGCGACGCGCCCATCGCCATACCGCTCGTGCCGGCCATGTCGCCATGGTCCGTCTGACCGGCATGGCCCATCGCGCCGTGATCCATTCCGGTCATGTCCGAAGAGGCGCCATCGCCCATCTTCATGCCGTCCATACCGCCCATGCCGCTCATGCCCATATCGGCCATCGTCAGGAGCGGCGGATCGCGAAGCGCCGGTACCGCCGCGCGCGCGCCGGGAGCCGAAGCGAGCGTGGCGACCGCCATGCCCGATCGGTCCATCGCTTCGCCGACGATCGTATAGGCGGGCGCCGAACCGGGTTCGACGACCACGTCATAGGTCTCGGCAACGCCGATCTGCAGCTCGTCCACCTCGACGGGCCGCACATTCTGTCCATCGGCGGCGACCACCGTCATCGGCAGGCCGGGAAGCCTGACGTTGAAGAACGTCATCGCCGAGCCGTTGATGATCCGGATTCGCACGCGCTCGCCGGGCCGGAACGCGAATTCCATCCCTTCGGTCGGGCCGTGTCCGTTGGCGAGATAGGTGTAGGTGGATCCCGTCACGTCAAGGATGTCGGTCGCCATCATCCGCATCTTCGCCCACATGCGGCGGTCCTTGCCCGATAGCGGATAATCGTCGGTCCAGCTCGTCTGCTGGTAGTTGAAATAATCCTCGCCCTTTTTGAGCTTGGCCATGATCGCATGCGGATCGAGCGAAGAGAATTCGCTCAACAGGAGAACATAATCGCGGTCCGCTTGGACTGGATCGGGACTAGCGGGATCGACTACGATGGGTCCGTAATGGCCCGACTGTTCCTGCAGGCCCGCATGGCTGTGCCACCAATAGGTGCCCGACTGCCGGACCGGAAAGACCGCGCTGAATGTGCCGCCTGCGGGAATGCCGGGAAAGCTCACGCCGGGCACGCCGTCCATCTGGAACGGCACCAGCAGGCCATGCCAGTGAATTGAGGTATCGACGTCGAGGTCATTATGGATGTTGAGTGTCACCGGATCACCTTCGCGCAACCGAATGAGCGGTCCGGGAACACTGCCATTGACTGCGATGCCGCGTCCGGCGCGGCCCTCTACGCGGCGCGGGCCTCGGCCAACGCGAAGTTCGATGGTCTCGCCGCTCACCTCGTCGAAACCCTGACGGATCAGCGGCTGCGACAGGTCACCCCCGCGCGCCCAAGCTGGACACGAAAGCAAGGCGCTGCCGGCGAGTGCCGATGCGCGAAGGAAATCTCGCCGGCCAAACGGCGTCTGGAATGTCTCGGTGCTCATATCGCCTACTACGCGAGCTCGGTGTGACAACCCTCAAACATTTTGTGCGCCGCCGCGAAGCCGGGCACGCGCCCGGTAAATGCGCGTCTCCACCGCCTTTTCCGAAATGCCGAGAATAGCAGCTGCCTCGCCTTGCGAATAACCCTCGTGAGCCACAAGGATCAATGGCTCGCGAAGGGACGTAGGGAGGCGCGCGATCTGCGCCTGTACACGGCGGAGCTCGTCGCGCCGCTCGATCGACTCGACGGGATCCTCGGGATCGGGACGATCATGTTCGTTCGCCGGATCGAGCCGATCGAATGGGTTTTCGGTGAAGAAGCGCCAATGCCGACGCCGCAGGAGATCGCGGCACTTGTTCAGGGTTACGCGTGCCAGCCAGGGAGCTAGTGCGCGCGTTTCGTCGAAACGGTCGAGCTTCAGCCACGCCTGCGCAAGCGCTTCCTGCGCGGCGTCCTCGGCTTCAGCGCGATTGCCCATCGTCGCTTGAGCGATGGCCAACAAGCGCGGCGCATGGCGCGCGATCAGGCGGTCATAGGCAGCGCGGTCACCGGCCCTCGCGCGTCGAACAAGCTCCTGCTCTTGTGCTTCCGTCTCGCCGCCCCCGGGGGTCATTCCGGCTGGCTGGTGAGCGATTGCGTGACCCGGGCATCGAACCGCTCGCGCTGCGCCGGCGTAAGGATCGCGCGCATCGCGAACAGGTGATCGATCGTGGCGTCCTGGAGCGCGCCCATACGGGCATGGACGATTTCCACGGCCGCTTTCACTCGCGGGCCGTTGCGCCCTTCGATCTCGATCGCACGGGCGAGATCGACATTGGCCTGCTGCAATTGCAGATCGAGCGCGCGCTGCCGCGCGCCGAACCGTGCCTCGAGCGTTTCGAGCGCGGCCTCTTGGTCGGGCGATAGCCGCAACCGCTCATGGACAAAACTGTGGAGACCGGTCGCTGTGCTGTGAGTCGGCGCCCACCGATCGACCGCGAGCGCGCCGAGTGCGCCGAGTGCCACGGCGAGAAGCACGAGTAGGACGAGGCCAATGCGCCGCACCTTCAGCCTTCCAGATCGAGTAGCGCAGCGGGGGCATGGTCGGTTACCCAGATAGCACTGGGGTGTGCCCGGGCGGGATCGCTTCCGGCGATGCCCATCCCAGAAACCGTCGCGATGGCGAGGAACAGCGCGCTCAACGCCGTTTGGCGCAACCGTCTTTGTCGTTCGGTAATCGTGCCGATCCGCTGCCATACCCCACTTATGAATGCTGCATCGAGGGGCGCTGCAACGTCGGATTGCATTGGCTTCATTGTCATCACTTCCTGCTTTCACCTCTAATACGTATTGTCCAACCGGTTCCCCTCGCGGGCCGAGGGATAAGACACCTGGCGAGCGTAAGCGCAGGTGGAAACCTGGGGAATCTGCATTCGCATGGCCGAAACATGCTGAGCACTATCATTCTGACATTCGCGATTTTCGCGATAGTTTGCGCTGTACATATCGGGGGGATTGCCGGAACGGCACGCCATATCAGGCGCATCTCCGGTCATGGTCGGAGGACGGCGTGCTTACTGCCGTTGTTGCTCGCATTGCATCTGGCCGGCGCGGCGTTGTTCGCCATAGGGTTTTATTTTGGGGGGCTTTTGGGCCTCGGCGCGCTATCTGGATCCTCGCCACCGGATGCGATGGATCAATTCTACTTCTCGCTGATCAACATGACGACGCTTGGTCTCGGCGACGTATACCCGGTGGGCCATTTACGGTTTCTGGCTGGCGTCGAATCGCTGACGGGGTTTCTACTTCTCAGTTGCTCGGCGTCCTATGTCTTTCAGTCGATGCATCACGGTGTTGAGGAGAGGTGAGAAGTTGATCGGGTCATCGAGGGCCGAAGAGATCACCCGCTCCGGACAATATTTTCGTCCAGATATTCGCACTGTGCTTCGGTAGCATTCCGGTTCGGAGGTTGTCGCGATGGGTAGCGGATTTCTTCGCCAGATTGTACCCTTGGGGATCGCGCTCACTATTCCCGGTGTCGTCGCTTGGCATTGCAGATCAGTGGAAACAGCTTTTTTGACGCTAGGTTTGGCGACGCTCCTAAATACTGTCGCCTTGGGCATTGCCTGGGTTTCTATTCGCCTCTTCAGCCAGAACATTGGAGCGAGTTGGCAGCGCCTGCTCGGGTCTGCTCTACCGTTCGATCTTCCGCTCATCTGCTCTATCGCAAGCGGCATCGGGATTTGGAATGCCTGCTGACGGTGGTTCTTGGCTTAGCATATTTGACGGCGGCCAAACCCAAGCAGGCTGTCAGGCCCTAACGACGAACTGGCCCATCATGCCCGCATCCTCGTGCTCGAGGATATGGCAATGATACATATAGGGCAGATCGCGATCGGTGTATTCCTCGAACCGCACCAGGATGCGCACGCGCTCGCGGGGGCGAACGACGACGACATCCTTGAGCCCCAGTTCGGCGGCCGATGCGGGCCGGCCGTCGCGATCGAGGACACGGAACTGCACATTGTGGACGTGGAAGGGGTGCGCCATCATCGACGCGTTCTCGATTTCCCAGATTTCATCGGTTCCGACCGTTACCGCTTCGTCGATCCGCTGCATGTCCATCGACCGTCCGTTGATCGTGAAGCCGCCGCCGCGCATCATTCCCATCGGCATGTCGAGCACGAAACGCCGCTTCCGCACCGCCTTGCTCGCATCCGGAGGTGCGAGATCGACGAGACGACGCGGCAGCGGACCCCAGCGTCTCCTCGCTTCGCCCGGGCGGATGTCGAGCGCGACGAAGCGCTCGCCGCGGTCCGCGCCGCGCGCCATCATTCCCCCGCGCATCATTGTACGCCGGGCATCGGCGGCCAGGAGCTTGACCGCTAAACCGTCCTGAAGATCGACGATGATCTGAGCGCGTTCGGCAGGGGCCAGGATCACATGGTCGGTTCGCAAGGCGGCGGCGAGCAGCCCGCCATCGGTGCCGATCAGGTGGAATGACCGGCCATCGCTGAACGACAGGCGATAGAAGCGCGCGTTCGAACCGTTGAGAAGGCGAAGACGCAACCGGTCCGAGCCGGCATCGAATGTCCGGCCGATGCCGCCGTTCACGAGTAGCGTATCGCCGGTGACGCCCATCATCCTGTTCATCATCGACGGCGAATAGATCAGCTCCCCAGCGCTGCCGAACGACCGGTCCTGCAGGATGAGGGGAACGTCGTCGACGCCGTACTCGCCTGGAAGCGCGAGGCGCTCGCTTTCGCGGTCGCGAACGTAAATCGCACCCGCCAGCCCGTGATAGACCTGCGGTCCCGCTCGGCGGTGCATATGCGAATGATACCAGAACATCGCGCCGCGTTCGCGTATTTCAAACGATGGCGACCACGTCTCGCCCGGTGCGATCGGCTGATGCGGTCCGCCGTCCGCTGCCGCCGGCAGGTTGAAGCCATGCCAGTGCAGCGTCGCCGGCTCGTCGAGCGCGTTGACCACGGACATGCGAACCCGCTCGCCCGCATGCATTTCCAGCGTGGGACCGAGATAGGCGCTGTTGATGCCGATGGTTGGCGTCGTCCGCCTCTCGATAAATTCGCTGACGCCCTTTTGCAGCCGTAGCGAGAATTGGCGCGCGCCGCCGGCTTGAACTCCCGGGAGCAGCGGTGGAATGTTGAGCGGTTTACGGTCGCCGGTGCCGCCCGACACTGCCGTTCGAGACTCGTCGAACAGACCGGGCAGCGTGACGCCGGCGACGATCATGCCCCCGCCCAGCGCCGCTCCCGCGACCAGTTGCCTTCGGCCAATCATGCTGTTCCTTTCGTGGCTTGGGATCGGCAATCCGGCACGCAACCGGTGGCGTCATCCGGATCGCAGATATTTGACGAGCGCCAGCAGGCTGAGGACGAGCCATGCAAGAATGAGGATCCAGACGATGCCCATTCCCACCATCATGCCGGTCGGCATGTCACTCGCGCAGTTCATCATGGTGTTTCTCCTTGTTCTTTCTTGGCTGACCGGCGGCGCAACAGCAGATAGCCGGCGGGAATAACCAGCATTGAGATCAGCGGTGCGGTGAACATGCCGCCGATCATGGGCGCCGCGATGCGGCGCATCACTTCCGACCCTGTTCCCGCGCTTATCAGGATCGGCAGCAGGCCCGTCAAAATCACCGCGACGGTCATTGCCTTGGGCCGCACCCGCAGCAGCGCCCCTTCGCGTACCGCGGTCGTAATTTCGGCAATGCTCGGATTGGGGCCACGGTCGGCGAGCGCCTGCTTGAGATAGACAAGCATCACCACGCCGAACTCGGCCGCGACGCCGGCAAGCGCTATGAAACCGACCGCGGTCGCGACCGACTGGTTGTAGCCGAGCAGATAGAGCAGCCACAGCCCGCCGGTCAGCGCGAACGGCAGCGTCGCCATGACGAGCAGCGCCTCGTCGAACCGCTTGAAGATCAGATAGAGCAGGACGAAGATGATGAGCAGCGTCGCCGGAACGACGATCATCATCCGCTGCTCGGCGCGCTTCAGATATTCGAACTGGCCGGTGTAGGACACGCTGACGCCCGGCGGCAGCTTCACCTGGCTACGAACCGCGTCCTGAAGATCCTCGACGACCGAGGCGATGTCGCGCCCGCGGCTGTCGATATAGATCCAGGTCGATGGCCTGCCATTCTCGCTCCGGAGCATCGGCGGCCCCGAACTTACCGTCACATCGGCGACGCTGCCGAGCGTGATTTGCTGTCGCGACGGAGTGAGGATCGGCAGCGCGCGCAGCTCTTCCAGGCTGTCGCGAATTTCGCGCGGATAGCGCACGCTGATCGGATAGCGGGCCAGCCCTTCGACCGTCTCGCCGATCGTCTGCCCGCCGATCGCGCTCGCGACGATCGATTGCACGTCGGAGATGTTAAGCCCGTAACGGCCGGCCCGCGCCCGGTCGATATCGACATCGATATAATGTCCGCCGGACAGCCGATCGGCGAGCGCCGAGGTGACGCCGGGGACCGATTTCGCGACGCCTTCGATCTTTTGCGCGACGCCGTCGATCGTCGACAGCTCGGCGCCCGAGACCTTGACCCCGATCGGGCTCTTGATGCCGGTCGACAGCATCTCAATCCGATTGCGGATCGGCGGGATCCAGAAGTTGGCGATGCCGGGAACCTTCACCGCCGCGTCGAGTGCGTCGACGAGCTTGTCAGGCGTCATGCCTTCGCGCCACTGATCGCGTGGTTTGAAATGAACGACGCTTTCGAACATCGTCAGCGGCGCGGGATCGGTCGCGGTATCGGCGCGCCCCGCCTTGCCGAAGACGGTTTCCACTTCGGGAACGGTCTTGATCATCCGGTCGGTCTGCTGGAGCAGCTCGGCCGCCTTGGCGGGCGAAACCCCCGGCAGCGTCGACGGCATGTAGAGCAGATCGCCCTCGTCCATCTGCGGCAGGAATTCGCCGCCGAGCTGACTGATGGGCCACAGGCTCGAGGCGAAGACGAGACCCGCGATCAGGATCGTCGTCTTCGGGCGGACCATGACCCAGTCGATCGCGGGACGGTAAATCCGCGTCAGCCAGCGATTGATCGGATTGGCCTGCTCTTCCGGTATCCGCCCGCGGATCAGATATCCCATCAGGATCGGAATGAGCGTGACCGACAGGATCGCCGCGCCCGCCATCGCATAGGTCTTGGTGAACGCAAGCGGCGCGAACAGCCGTCCTTCCTGTCCCTGCAGCGTGAATACCGGCACGAACGACAGGGCGATGATGAGCAGGCTGAGGAACAGCGCCGGCGCGACCTCGACGGCGGACGCCGTGACGAGACGCCAGCGCGCCTCGCCCCTCAGCGTATCGTCGGGGTGAAGGTGGTTCCACCGCTCGATATGCTTGTGCGCGTTCTCGATCATCACGATCGCGGCGTCGGTCATCGCGCCCACCGCGATGGCGATGCCGCCGAGCGACATGATGTTCGCGTTGACGCCCTGGATGCGCATGACGATCAGTGCGATCAGCACGCCGAGCGGCAAGGTGAGGATCGCGACCAGCGCCGAGCGCGCGTGCCACAGGAACAGCGCGCAGACGAGCGCGACGACGATGAATTCCTCGAACAGTTTTTCCTTGAGGTTGTCGACGCCGCGATCGATCAGCGACGACCGGTCATAGGTCGGCACAATCTCAACGCCGGGCGGGAGGCTCTTCTTGAGGTCGTCGAGCTTGGCCTTGACGTTGGTGATCGCCTGCCGCGCGTTCTTGCCCGACCGCAGCACGATGATGCCGCCCGCGACCTCACCTTGGCCGTTCAGTTCGGCGACGCCGCGCCGGATAGCGGGGCCGGTCTGGATCGTGGCGACGTCGCCGAGCGTGATCGGAATGCCGCCCGACACCGTGTCGACGGGGATCGCCCGGAAATCATCGAGATTTTCGAGATAGCCGCTGGCGCGCACGATATATTCGCTTTCCGCCATCTCGACGACCGAGCCGCCCTTTTCCTGGTTGGCGTTGCGAACGGCGCTGATCACGGCATCCTGGGTGATGCCGTAGGAGGCCATGCGTTCGGGATCGAGCACGATCTGATACTGGCGCACCATCCCGCCGATGCTTGCCACCTCGGCGACGTCGGGGACGGTCTTGAGCTCGTAGCGCAGGAACCAGTCCTGGATGCTCCTCAGCTGCGCGAGGTCGTGCTGCCCGGTCCTGTCAACCAGCGCATATTCATAGATCCAGCCGACGCCGGTCGCATCGGGTCCGAGCGATGCCTTGGCGCCCTCGGGCAGCTGGCTTTGCACCTGGCTGAGATATTCGAGGACGCGCGAGCGCGCCCAATAGAGATCGGTGCCGTCGTCGAACAGAATGTAGACATAGCTGTCGCCATTGAACGAATAGCCGCGCACCGATCGTGCGCCCGGCACCGACAGCATCGTCGTCGCGAGCGGATAGGTGACCTGGTCCTCGACGAGCTGCGGCGCCTGTCCCGGATAGCTCGTGCGGATGATGACCTGCACGTCGGACAGATCGGGAAGCGCGTCGACAGGCGTGGTTTTCGTTGCCCAGATGCCGACTGCGAGCAAAGCTCCAACCAGCAGCAGGACGAGGAAGCGCCCGCGGACGCAGGCACGGACGAGCGACCCGATCATTGGCCGCCTCCCGCGCGCGCGATGCTCGTCACGGTTTGCGAGCGGCCCTGTTTGCGGAAGTGGAAGGTGATGCGGTCCCCCGTCTTGAATCCCCGCGCCAGTTCAGGTTTGGCGAGCGCGAAGGTCATCGTCATCGCCGGCCATTGCAGTGCCGGCACCGGCTCGTGCGAGATGGTGATCGCGTTGGGCTTGATGGCTTCGATCTTGCCGGTGGCGGAATGGTCCGCGCTGGCGTCTTGCGCCTTTTTCGCGCTATCGGCGGGCGCCGGGCGCGACGCGTCGAGCGGTCGGACCTGAAGGTTCGAGAGGCTGGCTTCGGAATCGACGAGGAACTGGCCCGAGGCGACGACCTTCTCGCCGGCGGCGAGACCGTCGAGGATTTCGGTCTGGCCTCCGCCCTCGCGGCCCAGCTTCACCTCGGCCGGCTGGAAGCGGCCATTGCCCGTCGCCAGCATCACGATGTCGCGCTTTCCGGTGCGGATCACCGCTTCGCTCGGAACGAGGAGATGCGGTTCGCCGCTTTGGCCGAGATGCACGGTCGCGAACATGCCGGGTTTCAGGCGGCCGCCGCGATTGGCAAGCTCGATGCGCACGGTCAGCGTGCGGCTGGCCTCGGCGGCGGTCGGCAGAACCGCGATGACGCGGCCGGTGAAGCGTTCGCCGGGATAGCTCGCGACATCGGCGGCGGCGGTTTCGCCGACCCTGATCTGCCCGGCCTGCGCCTCGGGAACGGCGGCATTGAGCCATACCGTCCCCAGCCCGTTGACTTGCGCCAGCGTCTGACCGGCGGCGAGCGTCATGCCCGAGCGCACGTCGAGCGTCTGGATGACGCCGCTGACAGGAGTCGAGATCGTCACCACATTCTGTTCGCGCCCGGTCCGGTCGACGCGCGCGATCAGGCCCTCCGGCATCCCGAGCAGTTTCAGCCGCTCGCGCGCCGCCGCGGCGAGGCTCTGATTGCCCGCACGCCGGAGCGCGAGATATTCCGCCTGCGCACCGCCCCATTCGGGCACCAGGAGGTCGGCGATCGGAGCGCCGCGCCGGACCAGGTCGCTCGGCGCCCGACCATAGGTGCGCTGGACGAATCCGCCGGACCGTGCCTGAATGACCGCGACGTCGCGCTGGTTGAAATCGATCGTGCCGGTGACATCGATGCTCGACCGCAGCGTGCCCATCTGTGCGGTCGCGGTGCGGATGCCGAGATTTTGCATGACGCGCGGATCGATCTTGACGCCGGGCGCCGAATTGCCGTCCTCGTCGGCATATTTGGGGATGGTCTTCATGCCCATCGACGACAGCGTGTCAGGATTGTCGTAATGCTCGGTCGGCACCATCGGATCGTACCAATAGAGGATCTTGCGGCCGTCCTTGGCCGCCGCGCCCGACGGCGCGGCGCTTGTCTGTTCGGCCAAAAAATAGCCGCCGGCGCCGGCGGCCAGCGAGGCGACGCCGATTGCCGCGGCAATCCGCAGCTTCAGAGATTTGTCGAGGGTCACTTGGCGTCTCCGGTATAGGCGAACAGGATTTGGACGGCGGCGCGCTTGAGCGCCGCTTCGCGTTCGAGAAGGTCGATTTCGGCGTCGGCTAACGCGATCGTCTGGTTGAGTGCGGCGCCCAGATCGAGCCGGCCGGCGGCGTAGCTTTCCTGCGCGACGACGGCGCGCTTCTTCGACAGGGGCACCAGCTGGTCGCGCGCGCGATCATATTGTTCGCGCCGCATGCGATAGTCGGCGAGATCGGTGCTCAACGCGGCACGGGCCTGACGCTCGGCATCGATCCGTTCGAGCCGCGCCGCCTGTTCATCGCCGAGCCGTGCGTCGATCACGGGATCCTGCCGCTTGCCGGCGAAGAGCGGAAGGTCGATCGAAACGCCGATCGACACGAAATTGCCGAACTGCGGCTGGCGATGCGCGAACGACGCCTTCAGCGCCCAGTCGGGATGCTTCTCGGCGCGGGCGAGGCGGACATCGGCTTGCGCCTGACCGATGGCGGCATCGCGCACGCGGAGTTTGGGAAGCGTATCGATCCGCGCAGCCAGCGCTGTCGAGTCGATCTCCGTGGCAGGCGGCGGGCCGGCGACCTGGGGCGCGGCGATACCGGTCCAGCGGCGCAGTTCGGCGCGCGCCTTAGAGATCGCCGCCTCGCGCTCGCTCCGGCGGTCGGCAAGTTTGGCGGCAAGAATGTCGGGATCGAACGCCTCGGCGCCGGTGGCGCTGCCCGAGGCGAGCCGCGCGCCCATCGTCTTTTGCAGGTCGCCGATATCGCTCTCCAGTTTCGCGAGGATGTCGAGGCGCTTTTGAGCGAAATAGAGATCGACCCAGGCCAGCGCCGCGCCGAGCCTGGCCTCGCGAACCGCGACCGCCTCGCGCGCGTCGGCGGCGGTGATGTCCGCCGCCGCCCGGTCGGCGCGAGCATGGCGCTTCTTGAGATTGGGAAATTCCTGACGGACACCGATGGTTTGCCGGACGTAGCCGTTGGGCGTCACCGGCGGAGCCTGCGTCAACCGGAAGTCGTTGAAATCGAGATCGATCGTCGGATCGGGGAGCTGATCGGCGGCAACGGCGGAACGTCGCGCCGCCGCGGCTTGCTCCGAACGTGCCTCGACCGACGGTGCGTCGCCTTCGGCGCGTTCGACCGCCTGTCCGAACGTCAACGATTGCGCTGATGCGGGTGTGGCTTGCACGATCGCCGCCATCCCAACGGTGATCGCCAGGCGCGCGGCGGCGCCTTGCATAGAGTTCTTCATTCGTGAGCCTTCGTGTCGCCGCGTACCAAGCGGGTACGGGCACGTCGCGAATCTGCCGCGCTCGCGGTGATGTCGCGGGAAGAGGCGCACGCCGCGGCGACGCAAAGGCCCCCATGTAACCGGGCAGCCGAGACGTCCGCCGCGTGGTCGCGGCGCCGTTGCCTAAAGGATCAGATAGATGGGCGCGGAGGCGCGAGTGGGGGTGCGACCGTCAAGCCGGTCAAGCGCGCGGAGGACGGGGCGAACGCAATGTCGTCCGACAGTGCAACGCGACGCGCGATCGCCGGGTCGGCCGATGGCGCCATGACGCCGCTGCACCCGGCCATGCTGACAAGACAGGTCGCGAAATTGCAGCCTTGCTTGTCCGAGCCGCTCTTGTTGGTGTCGTTCATCATCCGCATGCAGTCGGCGGAAGACGACGTACTCGCAGTCACGGTCGCATCGGTTGAACGGGCGTGCGCCAAGCCCTGCCCGCTCACGGTCAGTGCAAGCAGCGATAACAGGATCGAGTAGAGCACGGTTCGCAACACGCGCGATCCCTTCCATGCATCTGGCCGAATTGTCAACACCGAAAGCATCAGTGGCGGAATGTGGTGGCCTGCGAAAGGGACCAAATCTCTGACGGGTACTTTGCGTAGTAGTGTTTTCGCTTCTGCGGTGCAGTTGCTGAATTTCAAGTATTCGACTAAAGTTTACCCGAATAATACTTGTGGTAAATGCTTCCAACAGATCACAGTTATGCCGCCTCGGATTTGCCGAGCGGGGTTCGCCCGTGACGAGATCCGATCAATGGCAAACCCTGTCTAACCACGCTAATGGCGACAATCGGCGTCCTGCTCGGACGCAAGGCCGATGAGTATATGGGGAAAAGCGCGGAGGTGCTGGGCCGCGTGGCGCTGATCGTGATCGACGTATCGATGCTCCATCAACACATATGGGCCTAGCGGCGAGAGACCCCAAACGTCGCTCAACGCGTCTGGGAGCTTGTCGTACGTCGGATAGGTCCTATCGCTTCCGCGACGCAGCGATATGCCGCACCGGCGAGGAATTCCTTGTGGCTGACGGGTGAAAGCAACTCCTCGATCGCGTGCCAGGGCTTGATGGCGGCATAGTCGCGGCTGACGCCGAACGGGCGGTTGATGAAGATTGCCAGGTCGATGAGCCATTTCGGCCAGTGCTCGGGTTCCTTCAGCCCGAGACAAGCGAAGCGTGCCCCCGGTTGCAGTCGATCTGCTACGCGCGCTACCACCTCGGCGTGATCGGGCAGCATTTCGAGTGCGAATGTTGCCACCGCGCCGTCAAGTGCGTCTGGCAAGTCGGCGGTTCTGAGGTCACCGCATCGTAGCTCCACATTGTCCCAACCGTTATCGGCGACCCGTTCACGGGCCTTGGCCAGCATTTCCGGAGAAAGATCGATGCCGACGACCCGGCCGGTCGGTCCGACCCTCCGGACCAACATCGCGAGGTTCGCGCCGGTCCCGCAGCCAAGATCGACGACCGTTGCGCCGGGCCGAAGGTTCAGCGCATCGATCGAAGTCGCGCGCTGTCGGCCAATTCCCGCGAGCCGGTAAATGACCAGAGCGGCGTCATAGAATTTCGCGGTCCTGCCATAGACCTTCTTAACTTGGTCATTCTCGAGAACCATCACTCGTCACGGTAGCATGTCGACTGCTCTTGCTGAAGAGGAGTATTGAAGCCATCCTCGCCAATTCATGCTATATCAATACATAGCCCGTGCGGCGTCAGGATACATTTTTGAGTTTGACTAAGCACGCGGTGGCACTATGGATGCACGCCGCATGCGAGGATTGATCGCTCTTGTTCTGGGAACGCTGCTGTCGCTGTCATTGGCGGCAAGTGCGGTCGCGCATGTCATGGAGGCGCCGGTTTCGCATCTTGCCGGCGCGGTCGAGTGCACCGCCGATAACGACGGCAAGACCGGCGATAGCGACGGTGAGAAGTCCGCACCGCACGCTCATGCCTCGCATTGCCATCACCTGATTGCGCCCGTGGATGCGGTCGCGTCCGAGGTCCCGGTATCGCTGCGGGATATCGGTCTTGCGCTTCCGTCACGGCCGCTGGATCCGGCACCGTCCGACGGCATGCTGAGGCCTCCGCGCGCCTGACAAATGCGTCCTCCCCCTCACGGGGGATGTCCGTTCGTCAGGAGATAATTCATGTATCGTATCGTCGCCGCGGCCTTCGCCGTGGCCGCGACCGGCTGGGGCACATCGCCCTTGTCGGCGCAAACCGTGGCCGGACCGCCGGCCACGATGGGGCCTGTCGCGCAAGGCGCGCCGCCAGTATCGTCCACGGCAAAGCTGCCGGAGCGGCTCAGCCTTGCGGAAGCGCTCGCCCTAGCGGCGGCTCGCTCGCCGCGCATCGTGGACGCGCAGAGCCAGGTCGACGCTGCGCGTGCACGCGTTCGCCAGGCAGGCTTTCGGGTAAACCCCACGCTCAGCGTCGAGGCTGAGAATTTCCTGGGCTCCGGCGCTTTCGAAGGGTTTCGAAGCACCGAGCTGACCGCCTCGATCAACCAGCAGATCGACCTTGCCGGCCACCGCAAGGCGCGCGTGTCGGTAGCCGAAGCTCAGCTATTTGCCGAAACCCTGCGGCTGGCGATCGCGCGCGCCGACCTCATCCAGGACGTCCGGCAGCGCTTTGCCCGGGCGGTGGCGGCGCGAGAGCAGCTTACGGTCGCACGCGACAATGCCGATCGGTCTCGCGAACTCGCCCGCATCGCGGGGGAACTGGTCGATGCCGGACGCGAGCCGCCGCTGCGTGCGCTACGCGCCCGCGCCGCACTTGCCCGCGAGCAGGCGGCGGTCGAGTCGGCACAGGCAGAAGAGCAGGCCGCGCGCGCCGCGCTCGGCACCTTGCTTGGCAGCAAAACGCCGCCGGCACAGGTGGTCGGCGCTGTCGAGGTGCCGATGCCGGCCAGCATCAGTGCTCCGGAAGCGCTCGATGTGCTACTCGCCCGCGCGGAAACGGCGATTGCCGAAGCGCAGGTGAGCAACGCGCGGGCCGAGGGTCGGGTCGATCCGTCGATCGGTCTGGGTGTGAAGACGGTGCGCGAAACGGGCGATGTCGGACTGGTGGCGGGCATATCGCTGCCGCTGCCGGTCTTCGACCGCAATCAGGGCAATATCGCTGCCGCCGGTGCCGAACGCGTCGCTGCGGAAGCGAGGCTGGTCGATGTCGAGAACCGGACCCGGGCGGAAATCGACACCGCGCGTGCCGAGCTGCGCGCCGCTGACGCGCGCCTGACCGCCCTGCGCGACAGCGGGATCGGCGAGGCAAAGGAAGCGCTGCGCCTTGCCGACCTGTCCTATCGCGCCGGCAAGTCGTCGCTGATCGAATTGCTCGATGCCCAGCGAAGCCTCGCGCTTCTCCAAACCGATCTGATCGATGCGCGGCGCGCCCGCGCGGAGGCAGCGGCGGCGCTTGCGCGCCTTGCCGCGCCCTTCACCCAGGGGACCAACTGACATGAATCGCAACATCATCGCCGCGTTCGCGGCAATCGCCATCATATCCGGCGGCACCGGATATCTGCTCAGCGGAAGCGAGGACGCATCGCCCGACCAGGCGCCGGCGACCGCGCCGGAAACCGCCACTACTCCCGACAGCGTCGCGATGACGCCCGAGCGGATCAAGGCCGCCGACATCGCGCTGGTCGAGGTCGGCCCGGGTGCGTTCGGGTCCGAAATCGTCGCCCAGGGCTCGATCGAGGCGCCGCCCAGCGGCGTCGCCGTCCTCACCGCCGGTGCCGAGGGGCGCATCACCCGGATCACCAAGCAGATCGGCGACGCCGTCTCGCGCGGCCAGACGGTCGCCCGCATCGAGAGTCGCGACGCAGCCGATATTTCCGGCGACTTGCGTGCGGCGCAAGCGCGTGCCGCCCAGGCAAGGGCCGAATATGAGCGCGAGCAGCGCCTGTTCGATGCGAAGGTCACCGCCGAGGCCGATCTGCAAAAGGCCCGCGCCGACTATCAGGCCGCGGTCGCCGCAGTCGATGCGGCGCAGGGTTCCGCTGCCGCGGCGGGCGTGACCGGGCGCTATGTGCTCGTCCGATCGCCGATTTCGGGAAGCGTCACCGCGGCGCCGGCCAAGCTCGGCAATTATGTCAGCCCGGAAACCGAGCTGTTCCGCATCGCCAACCCCAATCTCGTCCAGGCGCAGGTCTCGGTGCCGGTCGCCGATGGCCGCCGGATCGAGCGCGGCGCGCGTGCCGTGATCGAGGCGGGCGGGCAGGAGATCCCGGCGCGGGTTCGCTCGGTCACGCCGTCCGCCAATCCCGAAAGTCGCACGCTGACGGTGATCCTGACGCCAACCGCCGGCCGTAGCATGTTGACGCCGGGTGATTACATCCGCGCTCGCATCACCGCCGCAAAGGGTGGTGAAGCCGGCCTGTCGGTCCCCGCCGAAGCGGTGCAGTCGGTCGGCGGGCGCGACGTCGTCTTCGTGCGGACGGACAAGGGCTTCGCCCCGCGCCCCGTGCAACTCGGCGCGCGCACCAGCGCGGCGGCGCAGATCCTGAACGGGCTGAAGCCCGGCGAGACGATCGCCGGCGCCAATGCCTTCCTCCTCAAGGCCGAACTCGAAAAGGGTTCGGGCGAGGAAGAGTGACCGGACCGATCAGGAGATACGCGACATGCTAGCCAAGCTAATCGACGGATCGGTCCGACACCGGTATCTGGTCCTCTTCATCATCGCGGCGATCGCGGCCTTCGGGTTGTTCCAGCTCAAGAAGCTGCCGATCGACGCGGTTCCCGACATCACCAACAATCAGGTGCAGATCAATTCGGTCGCGCCCGAGCTATCCCCCGTCAACATGGAAAAGCTGGTGACGTTTCCGGTGGAAACGTCGCTTGCGGGCATCCCGGGGCTGGAGACGACACGCTCGATCACCCGCAACGGGTTCAGCCAGGTCGTCGCGATCTTCAGCGACGATACCGACATCTATTTCGCCCGCCAGCAGGTCGGCGAGCGGCTTAACCAGATCGGCGACGCGCTGCCGCAGGGTGTGCAGCCGACCATGGGCCCGATCTCGACCGGTCTCGGCGAAGTGCTGATGTGGTCGATCCGCTATGCCGAGCCGGGGACCAAGGATGCCAAGGTGCGCGACGGCAAGCCGGGGCCGCAGAGCGACGGGTCCTATATCACGCCCGAAGGTCAGCGGCTGACGACCGAGACTGCCAAGGCCGCTTATCTGCGCACCGTTCAGGACTGGATCGTCGCGCTTCAGATGCGAACCGTTCCCGGCATTGCCGGCGTCGACTCGATCGGCGGCTACCAGAAGAAGTATCTGGTCCAACCCGACCCCGCGAAGCTTTCCTCCTACGGTCTGTCGTTCATGGATGTCGCCGACGCGCTCGAACGCAACAACCTCTCGGTCGGCGCGAACTATGTCAATCGCGGGGGCGAGGCGTTCCTCGCTCGGGTCGATGCGCGCATCACCTCGATCGACCAGATCGAGAATGCGGTGATCGCCGACCGTGCCGGCGTTCCCATCCGCCTGTCCGACGTCGCCTCGGTTTCGATCGGCGGCGAGCTGCGCACCGGCGCGGCATCGGAAAACGGCAATCAGGCGGTGATCGGAACCGCGCTGATGCTGCTCGGCGAAAACAGCCGGGCAGTCGCGCAGGACGCTGGCGAAAGGTTGGAACAGATCAGGCCGTCGCTTCCGCCGGGGGTAGAATTGCAGGTCGTGCTCGACCGCTCGAAACTGGTCAACGCGACGATCGAGACGATCCAGAAGAACCTGACCGAAGGTGCGCTGCTCGTCATCGTGTCGCTGTTCCTGCTTCTCGGCAATTTCCGCGCGGCGATCATTTCCGCGCTCGTCATCCCGTTTTCGTTTCTGATGATGGCGATCGGGATGAACTGGCTGAAAGTGCCGGGCAATCTGATGAGCCTCGGCGCGCTTGATTTCGGGCTGATCGTCGATGGCACGGTGATCATCGTCGAGAATTTCCTGCGCCGCATGGCGGAACGGCAGGAACATGAAGGCCGGCTGCTGAACGTCGGCGAGCGGCTCGAGGAGGTTGCGGGCTCGGTCAAGGAGATGATCCGGCCTTCGTTGTTCGGACAGGCGATCATCCTGATGGTGTTCGCGCCGCTGCTGACCTTTACCGGCGTCGAGGGCAAGACCTTCTCGCCGATGGCGATCACGGTGATGCTCGCACTGGTCGCCGCGTTCATCCTGTCGATGACGTTGGTGCCCGCGCTACTGGCGGTGGTCATCCGCGGACGGGTCGCCGAAAAGGAGGTGCGGGCGATTGCCTGGCTCAAGGATCGCTATGCCCGCGGCCTGCCGCGCGCGCTGGCGCGCCCCTGGGTCACGATCGGAACGGGCGTCGCGGTGTTCGCGCTGTCGCTCGTCGTGTTCCAGTTCGTCGGGCGCGAGTTCATCCCGCAGCTTGATGAAAAGGACTTTGCCGTCTCGGCGATTCGCATCCCCTCCACCTCGCTCGAACAATCGGCGAAGATGCAGCGCGACGTCGAACGCGCGCTGATGAGCGTGCCAGAGGTCGACTACGTATTTTCCAAAACCGGCACCGCCGAGGTGGCGTCCGATCCGATGCCGCCGAACCGGTCGGACAGCTTCGTGATGCTCAAGCCGGAGGAGGAATGGCCCGATCCGGACCTCAGCAAGGCGGAACTTGCGAAGAAGCTCGATGCGAAGCTGCAACCGCTGGTCGGCAACGCATTCAGCTTCACTCAGCCGATCGAGATGCGGTTCAACGAACTGATCTCGGGCGTGCGTGGCACGGTCGCGATCTCGCTTTACGGCGACGATCTCGACCAAATGGCGACGACGTCGGAACAGATCGCACGCGTCCTGCAATCGATCGACGGCGCGGCCGACGTCCAGGCCGACCAGACCGGGGGCTTCCCGACTCTCGACTTCCGCTTCGACAGAGCGGCAATCTCCGGATTGGGGCTGCAGGTCGAAGATGTCGCCAAGACGGTTTCGGCCGCACTCGGCGGCCGCGAAGCAGGCGTGGTGTTCGAGGGTGATCGCCGGTTCGACGTTGTCGTGCGCATGCCAGACGCCACCCGCGACAATATCGACGCGATCGGTGCGATTCCGGTCATGTTGCCGCAAGAAGCGAGCGCAGGACGCCATTCGGTGCCGCTGCGACAGCTCGTCGACTTCAAGGAGGTCGAGGGGATCAACCAGATCAGCCGCGTCAACGGTAAGCGGCGTGTCGTCATCCAGTCGAATGTGCGCGGGCGTGATGTCGGCACCTTCGTCGCCGAAGCGCAGGCGAAGGTCCGAAGCCAGGTCGATCTGCCAGCGGGCATGTATCTCGAATGGGGCGGGCAGTTCCAGAGCCTGCAGGCGGCGTCGCAGCGGCTGATGATCGTCATTCCCATCGCGGCGGTGCTGATCTTCGTTCTGCTCTTGATGGCGCTGGAAAGCATCGGGATGGCGGCGGCGATCTTCGCCGCGGTTCCGCTGGCGATTTCGGGCGGCATCTTCGCGCTGTTCCTGACCGGGCAGCTCTTCTCGATCTCGGCGGCGGTCGGCTTCATCGTGCTGTTCGGCGTCTCCGTGCTGAACGGTCTGGTAATGATGACCAGCATCCAGGCCAGGCTCAAATCGGGCATGGAAGTCGGCGAGGCGATCGAGGGCGGCGCGATGGAGCGCTTCCGCTCGGTGCTGATGACGGCGATCGTGCCGTCGCTCGGCTTCGTGCCGATGGCGATCGCGCACGGCACCGGGGCCGAAGTGCAGAAGCCGCTGGCGATTACGGTGATCGGCGGGCTCATTACCGCGACCATCCTGACGCTGTTCGTGCTGCCGGCGATCTCGAAGCTGGTGCTCGGACGACGGCGCAAGGAAGCAGCAACCGAGCTTCACCATGAACCGGCGAACGCTTGACGAGAGGAGAGGTGAGATGAGCGAAGAAGCAATGTTGCTTCGGCTTTATACCGATGAGAATGCCCGCCACGGCGATGAGGCGGTAATGGATTTGGTCGTCCGGCGCGCGAGGCGCGCCGGGCTGGCCGGCGCGACCGTCCTGCGTGGCCGGGCGGGTTTCGGTGCCCGAACGGCGCCGATCCATGAGCATCACGCGTTCGGTATCGCGGACAATCTGCCGGTGGTGATTGAAATGGTCGACCAAGAGGCTGCGCTCCGTGCGTTCGCCCATACGGTCGCCGATCTTCATCATATCGGCCTGATGACGCTCGAGCGCGTCGAAACGCTGATGCCGCTTCGGCGCGACTGACAGAAAGGGAAAGGACCATGGGCGGTCATCACCACCACGGACATGATCACGGCCATTCGCACGCCGGGCACGGCCATGCTCCGGCGAGTTTCGGCACGGCGTTCGCGGTCGGCATCGGCCTGAACGTCATATTCGTGGTGATCGAGGCCGCCTATGGCATTCTATCCAATTCACTGGCGCTTCTCGCAGACGCCGGTCACAATCTGAGCGACGTTTTCGGGCTCGTCATCGCCTGGGTGGCCTTGCTCGTCGCGAAGAAGGCGCCGACCTGGCGCTATACTTACGGCCTGCAGGGCAGCTCGATTCTCGCAGCGCTCGCCAATGGCGTGTTCCTGATGCTGGCAGCGGGCGCGATCGCCTGGCAGGCGGTGCTGCGCTTTTCCGATCCCGAGCCGGTCGCCGGTAATACGGTGATGATCGTCGCCGCGATCGGCATCGCGATCAACACCGGCACCGCGCTGATGTTCATGCGCGGCCGCAAGGGCGACATTAACATCCAGGGCGCGTTCCTGCACATGGCGGCCGATGCGGCCGTGTCGGCGGGCGTGGTGCTCGCCGGGCTCGCCATCCGCTATACCGGGTGGAATTGGCTCGACCCGGTCACCAGCCTCTTGATCGTCGCGGTTATCGTCTGGAGCACTTGGGGGCTGTTGCGGGAGGCATTCGCCATGTCGCTCAACGCCGTGCCGTCGGGGATCGATGCGAAGGCGGTGGAGGAGCATCTGGCGCAGATCGACTGCGTGACGGCGGTACACGACCTGCACATCTGGGCGATGAGCACCACCGACACCGCATTGACCGCACATCTGGTCGTGCCCGCCGAACACGACCGCGATGCGTTTCTCCACGACGTTGCCGCCGACCTGCACGAGCATTTCGGTATCGACCACACCACGCTCCAGATCGAGCGCGATCCCAAGGCGTGCGCGCTCGAGCCGGCGGACGTGGTGTAGCATCGTGCAGGCGCTCACCTACACGCTCATTCCCCTTGCCGCGCTTGCGATCGGCGCCCTGACGACGCTTCGCTTCAATGCCGGACCCCTGCTTCGCAGCGCCGTCCAGCATCTCGCAGCGGGCGTGGTATTCGCGGCGGCCGCGGGTGAGATTTTGCCCGACGTCAAACATGGCGGCTCGCTGCTCGCGGTCATCGTCGGCGCACTTACGGGTATCGCGGCGATGCTGCTGCTCAAGGCATATAGCAGCCGCACCGAGGGGGCGACCGGGCTCGCTGTGGCCACCGGCCTCGACCTCGCCATCGACGGATTGGTGCTCGGACTGGGCTTCGTCGTGGGGGCGCGGCAGGGCATGCTGCTCACCATCGCATTGACGCTGGAGGTGCTGTTCCTCGGCTTGACGCTGGTCGGGGCATTCGCCGAGACGCTTTCGCGTGGACGCGCGGTGTTGATGACCATGCTTGTCGGCCTGGCGCTTCCCATTGGCGCGCTGCTCGGCCAGCCGATTGCTGCGCTACCCGAAGCATTTCGCGCCGGCTGCTATGCCTTCGGTCTGATGGCGCTTCTCTATCTCGTCACCGAGGAACTGCTGGTCGAGGCGCATGAAAAGCCCGAGACGCCGGTCGCGACGGGCATGTTTTTCCTCGGATTTCTTGCCATTCTGGTCATCGAGGAATTGATGCGCGGGTAAGGCTTTGCCAAAAAGGAGCATGGCCAGCTATCTCGCTTATGTCGGTGCGGCTTTCGCGGAAATCGCCGGCTGCTTCGCCTTCTGGGCGTGGCTTCGGCTCGACTGGTCTTCGCTCTGGGTTCTGCCCGGCATTGCGTCGCTCGCGCTTTTTGCATGGTTGTTGACACTCGTCGACACGGACAGGCCGGGCGCGCTTTTGCAGCCTATGGTGGTGTCTATATCATGGCGGCGATCGGCTGGATGTGGATTGTCGAGAAGACGCCCCCCGACCGCTGGGATATCCCGCCGCGGTGTGCCTCGCGGACTCGGCCGTCATCCTCTTCGCCCCGCGGTCGGCCTGAGCGGAATGACCGAAATGGCTTATAGGCGACCGGACGCCCTTCTTCGCTGATCGCGCAAAGCGGCTATCATCCGCAGGCCGCGCCACCAGCCCGTCGTCCACAACAGCCAAACGGTGGTCGAAGAAAGCGTGGCGGTCAAACCGAGCCGCTGTAACTGCGCGCGGAGCATCTCTGACATCGGCAGCAAGCACCCCAGTGCGCCGATGCTGGCGGCGAGCAGAACAATGATGAGGGGACGTCTCACGCCTCTTGCCGCGATGCCATCTTCACCCTTCGCTCCGGGACGGCGGACCTTCGGGCGCCAAAGCCTGCAGGATGTCGCATTCGCCGATTGCCCCGCCTGTGCAGGAATTCACCAACCCGCTCAGTTCGCGCCGCAGCGACGAAAGGTCGACGATCTTACGCTCGACTTCCGCAAGGTGCTGACGCGCGATGGCGTCGACGCGTTCGCAATCGGCGCGGGCGTTGCGTGTCAGCGCCATCAATTCGGTGATCTGCTCCAGCGAAAAGCCGAGATCGCGCCCGCGCTTGATAAAGCTCAGCCGAGCGAGCGCGGCCGCGTCATAGTCGCGGTAGTTGCCGGCGTTCCGCGCCGGCTTCTCGAGCAGCCCGCTCTTCTCATACCAGCGGATGGTTTCAACGCGAACGCCGGTGCGGCGCGCGAGTTCGCCAATGCGCATGTGCCGATCCCTTGACCCTGTAGCGACTTCAGGGAGCATATGGCGTTCATGTTTGATTTTTCCACTCCGCACGGAGACCGCGATGCCATGTTGTGATTGCTCGTCCGAGGAGGCGCCGGCCAATGATCCCCATTGGCGGCGCGCGCTGTGGATCGCGCTCGCGGTCAACGCGGCAATGTTTGCAGGCGAGATTGTCGTCGGCCTTGTTTCGGGATCTCAGGCGCTACGCGCCGACGCGCTCGATTTTCTCGGCGATTCGGCCAATTACGCGATCAGTCTGGGCGTCGCAGGTTCGGCACTTGCCTGGAGAGCGCGAGCGGCGGTCGCCAAGGGTGCAACGCTTGCGCTCCTGGGAATGTCTGTCCTGGTTTCGACAGCGATCGCGGCATGGCATGGATCGGTGCCGCACGCCGATATGATGGGCGTGGTCGGGATCATCGCCCTTGTCGCGAATGGTGGCGTGGCAGTCATGCTGTTCCGCTATCGCGACGGCGATGCCAACCGGCGATCGGTTTGGATTTGCTCGCGCAACGACGCCATCGGCAACATCGCGGTTGTGGCAGCCGCAGCCGGCGTGTTCGGGACCGGCACGGCATGGCCCGATCTCATCGTCGCCGCGATCATGGCAGCACTCGGCATATCGGGCGGATGGCAGATTCTGCGCCACGCGATGCGCGACCTGTCCGAGGCGCGATCGGCACGGGAATCCGTCTCGATCTGAAATCTGAAAGTAAGAATGCGTTGCAATAGCCTTGACCCTATAGCGGCTTCAGGGATTATTGCGCGCGCTATGAACTTCCGGGAATCGCATCCGACATCGCGTCTCGCCTACCGCAGCACAGCGACGCAACGGCTCTTGCTGGCGCTTCTGACGGCGATGATGCTGGTGATGGTTGGCGGCGCTGCCTCGGCGCAGACGGTAGACGCCGGAACTGCCGGTAAGGTGACAACGACCTGGAAGCTGCTCGACTATATGGCGGTCGACTATGACGGGGCGGTGCGCAACGGCAAGATCGTTAGCCGCGGCGAATATGCCGAAATGACCGAATTCGCGGCCACCATCGTGAGCACGATCGGCGATTTACCCAGCCGACCCGGCCGTAGCGCGCTTGTGCAGCAGGCGGGGGCCCTACAGCGTCAGGTCAAGGCGAAGGAAGGTGGCGACCGGATCGCCGCGACTGCCCATGCGCTGTCAAAGGCGCTTCTCGCCGCATACCCGGTCGCGATCGCGCCCGAGACGCCACCGGATGTCGCGCGTGGCGACCGGTTGTTCGCCGACAACTGCGCCGCCTGTCACGGCGCCAGCGGCAATGGCAAGGGACCCAACGCCGCTGCTCTGGATACGCCGCCGATCGCCTTTACCGATGCCGGCCGCGCTCGCAAACGAAGCCTTGCCGCGCTCGAGCAGGTGATCACACAAGGCATCGACGGAACGGCGATGCAGAGCTTTCGCGATTTGCCGCCCGGCGATCGCTGGGCGCTGGCGTTTCGGGCGGGTGAATTCGCTTTTTCCGAAGCCGATGTTCAGCGCGGCAAGGCGCTCTGGCGAAACGAGGCTGCCATCCGATCGCGCATTCCCGACCTGAAAGCGCTGGTTACGACGACGCCCGCCGCGCTGGGCGAGGCGATCGGCCAGCAAAAAGCCGACGTCGTGATGGCCTATCTGCGCATGCACCCGGAGGCGGTGGCGCGCGCCTCGACAGGGGGAGCCGGCGACTCCATCGCGGTCACTCGGACGAAGCTCGATGCGAGTTTGGCAGCATATCGCGCCGGTGACGCGAAAAAGGCGAAGGCGCTGGCGCTTTCCGCGTATCTTGACGGGTTCGAACCCATCGAGCCGCTTTTGAGCGCCAAGGACGCCGGCCTGATGGCGAATATCGAGACCCGCATGGGGGCGTTCCGCGCCGGCATCGGCGACGGAATCTCGTCCGGCGAGCTGGCGTCACGGGCCGCGGCGATCGAAACGCTGCTCGACGATGCGTCGGCTGCACTGTCCCCGCAAGCGTCAAGCGCCGTTTCGACCTTTCTCGGAGCGTTCACCATTCTCCTGCGCGAAGGCCTGGAAGCTCTGCTCATCGTTGTCGCCATGCTTGCCTTTCTTCGCAAGGCGGAGCGGGTCGATGCCCTTCGTTATGTGCATGGCGGCTGGATATCCGCTCTCGCCGCCGGCGGCGCGACCTGGGCGGTGGCCACCTACGCGATCGGCATCAGCGGCGCGAGCCGCGAGCTGACCGAAGGGCTGGGCTCGCTCCTGGCTGCGGTGGTTCTGCTGTCCGTCGGGATCTGGATGCACGGCAAGAGCCACGCCGACCAGTGGCAGCGCTATATCCGCAAAAAACTTTCAGGTGCGCTCAATCGCCAATCCGGCTGGTTTCTGTTCGCGCTGGCTTTTGTCGTTGTCTACCGCGAGGTGTTCGAGACGATCCTCTTCTATGCGGCTCTTTGGGCGCAGGGTAACGGCGCGGTGATGCTGCTCGGCGCGGGCGCCGCCATCGGCGTGCTTGCGCTGATCGCTTGGGCGATGCTGCGCTACAGTCGCTCGCTGCCGATCGGCACCTTCTTCCGCTACAGCGCATGGCTGATGGCGATCCTTACGGTGGTGCTGGCCGGCAAGGGTGTCGCCGCGCTTCAGGAGGCCGGTTGGATTGATATCGCGCCGCTCGCCGAAATGCCGCGAATCTCAATGCTCGGAGTGTTTCCAACGTGGCAATCGGTGCTGGCGCAGATTGTCGCGCTGGTCGCGATCGTGATTGGATTCGTCCTGAACGACCGGCAAAAGCGGCCGCAAACCGCCGCGTAAATGGTGGCTGCCACGTGCGAACCGCGCGACCACAAGTTCAGGGTATCGCAGCGCGGTCTGGCTATTCCGCCATCGGCGCCTGCCAGATTCCTTTGGCGGCGTCGGCATTTATGACGCCGATGATGAGATCGGGATAGACAGACCGCCACACGATGGTGACCAAGCCCGCGACGATGATTGGAATATTGGCGAAGACGTCGGTACCGGCAACCGCAATAGCAAGATCGGTCTCGGCCATTTGAGTTCAGCGACCAGAGACCTTTGCGCATCGCGTGTCCGCCCAACGCGAAAGTCTACGCGATGCCCAGCGCCGTCTGGGCAATGTCCAACCGATACGGACCGATTCCGACAAAGTCCTCGACGTCCGGCGGACGACGTAGTGGGGCCGCAAGCGGGCTTCTACGGCGCGCGTCGTGGCGGTTACTACCTCAGAGCCCGCA
The DNA here is from genome assembly GCF_032229225.1 of Stakelama saccharophila. NCBI lineage: Bacteria > Pseudomonadati > Pseudomonadota > Alphaproteobacteria > Sphingomonadales > Sphingomonadaceae > Stakelama > Stakelama saccharophila. The sequence continues at coordinate 2,950,822 of NZ_CP135076.1, read as the reverse complement.
GTCAGAATAGCGGATGAATTGCCATGCGCGAGCGCAATCGCTTCGCGAGGATGCAGGTGCGGAATGGCTTGCGTTAGTCCGTGCTATTAGGCGCGCAGGCGAGCAACAAAGTCATCAATACTTGACTTTAGGATCAAGCTGCGACGGCCGATATGAACCAGTTCCAGCTCACCCGAGCCAATCAGCTCGTATAGTTTTGTTTTGCCGATACCCAGCATCTGTGCCGCTCGATCGGCGCGGACGCAAATGGGCGTATCGAGCCGGTCTCGGTCAGGCACGCAGCTTGAATCAATTGATCCACTCATGATTTTGCCCGCCGCGCTTTTGCGAAGCCTCGATCGCTCTCGAGAAAACTGGTGAGCATATAGGGAACGAGGTTACCGACCGGCTCGGCCCGGCCATAGACTGCCTCGTAGACGGCGGCGTATTCGGTTAGCGCCTGATGTAGATCCGGGGCCAGGTTGATGGTCATCTTGACCGGCTTTCGCTCAGGCAATTTTGCAAGTTTCAGGTCGGGCATCTCAATTCTCCTTGGATCGTGGTGGCAGGATCAGATCGTGATGCACGACCAGTCGAACGGGTGTTCCCGGACGGATCGTGATGGTCGGTTGAATGCGAAGATCGCGCGAAATGAGTTGATCGCCGGCGCGCGATGCGTTTTGCTGCGTCGACTCACGTATTGCCTGGACGAGGTCACTTTCGCCCGTAAATGTCAGATTGGAACCGATACCCAGGAGTGTCGATACGGCAGCGCCCTTGAGCAGCGTCCAGGTGTGGAAATCGACTTTGTCGGCAAGGCCGGCATAGCCTGCGGGATCGGTTGCCGGCACATTATCCATGCGAAGCGACCGTCCATCGGGAAAGATGATGCGTTGCCAGACGATCAATGCGCGCCGCTGACCAAAGGCGACAACACTGTCATAGCTGCCGATGAGGCGCGCGCCTTGTGGGATTAGAAGAATGCGTCCCGTCGGGCTGTCGTAGACGCGCTCGGTGACCTGGGCGATCACAACCCCGGGAAGATCGGATCGCAATCCGGTGATGAGGCTGGCTGGAATGACGCTTCCGGCCGATAATATGTAGGGCGATGCCGCTGGCTCGATCTCATGCGGGTTCACGTCACCCTTGGTGTCGAGTGAGGCCATGAATTCGACCTTGTGCGGCGACGCATTCGGAAAGCGCCCGGCACTCGAGCCTGTGGGAATTTGTGGGGATGGCGTGGACATATCGGACGCCGTCGCCGGCTTGGGTGATTGATCGTGTCCTTCGTTTGCGGATCGAATCATCAAGGCAGACCTTCGCGCGCTATCAATCTCGGCCAAGACCCGCTCGTGCTTGGAATTCCGCGTATCGGCCGGTCCGCTTTGCCCGTTCGCAGGAAGCATATTCTGAGCACGCTGATGATCGAGAATGGGCTGACCGAGGTCTCCCGGAAGCGGCGGCCCGAGTTTGGGCGCGTCAGCGTAGCTGGTCGGCAGGTTGCCGAAGCTTCCGGCGGGAAGCCTGGCGGGCTCGCTGCCATCGCTCGGCGTTGAGATAAGATGCAATGCCTGGGGCTTGAGCGAGTACCAGGCCGCTGCGACGACGCCGACGATGGCGGTGGCTGCGATCAGGATGACGATGCTGCGCCGAAAACGGATCGCGCGGCTAGGCTGTGCTCGCAGAACGAGCGTTTCGGGATTCTCCTTCGTCTGGGCGGATGTCTTCGGCCCCTGAGTTGACTCAGATTGAACATGTGCGGCGGGTTCGGTCATAATCCGCTCCGCGCCACTGGGGCGGTTCGCGCAATTTGAACGGTCTTTTGATGTTTCGTGCCGAGCCGCAGCTCGGCGATATCAAACAGCCGATCGACGATGTAAAACCGCCCTTTGACGCGATAATTGACAAGGCTGATGGTCTTGTCGCCGTCAACGAGAAACAGCGGTGGCGCTTCGCCGACGCCGATCGATGCCGGAAATTCGATGAAGGTCTGCCGTCCATCGTCAAAGGCACGTACTGGACGCCACGCCGGATGATCGCCGCTGATGCGATACCCGAAATGAAGCTGTTCGACATCGAGACCGGTTGCGACTGGCGCCGCCGCTTCGGCGGTCTCGCGAGCGCGCTTGACGGCCAGCAGCGCGTCTTGCGGGTAGCGCCAGGAGAGCGCGGACATCGCCGCGCCATCGCTGCTGGTAAGCGCAAGATGATAGGTCCGCCGATCGGTCGTGATAACCAAATTGGTCGATAATTTCGGGGCGATTGGCTTTACGAGAACATGAACGCGCCGATCAGGTCCCGCGCCGCTGCTTGTGTCGCCGATCACCCATCTGACCGTGTCCCCGCTCGCGACCGCGACAAGCGCCTCGCCCGCCTGCAGGGCGATGTCGGTGACATGCTCGGGGGCGGCATAGAGCCGATACACGGCGTCATCACTATAGGCGTAAACCGCGCCCGCATTGACGAAGTCGCCACTGACCGGTTCGACCGTCGCCGCCGTTGTCGCTATTCGAACCGCGTCGGGCGGACTCGCTTCGGTCTGGTGCCGGCCAAGGGCCTGGATTGGCGCCGCCGATACAGGGACGGCAAGCGTTGGAGCGAGGAGGATCGGCAAAATTGTCGTATAGCGATACGCGGTCATGGCTGGATCTCCGGAGAAGAAGAGGGAAGGACAGTGTCGCCGCCATTCACGGTGGCTGCGGCAGGCGCGGTGACAGCGGGATCGAGCTCGCGACTCCAGTCGATGCTATCGATGTAAATGCCGAGCGGGTTGCGACGCAGTATCTCGGCAGAAGCGGGAGCGTGGTGGACCACGCTCACGATGCCGGTCCAATGCGAGACGCCGACTTGCGTACCCCGCTCAAACGCGGTCTGTGTCCATTTGATCTGGAATGACTGGTCCGATGCGCGCACCACGCTGGTCACCTGAACCGAGATCGTCCGCTCGCCAATCGACGCGAACGGATCGCTGGCACGCGCATAGGAATCGAGATAGCGCGCGCCGCGTTTGGTGACGAACGCATAGGCCGAAAGCCAGTTCTGACGCATGAGCACGGGATCGAGCGAGACCGAGCGTATCTGTTCGATGAACCGCGAAAGGTGCCAGGCGATTTCGGGATCGTCCGGACGATAGTCGCGGTTGGCTGGACTGACCGATCGCGCTTCGCCGAGATGATCGACTTCCACGACATAGGGAACGATGTGGCTTTGAAGCGACTGCCAGACGAGCGCGCTCGACATGCCGGCCGTCAGCAGCAAGCCGCCGAACGCCATGATCCGCCAGTTTCTTGCCTGAAGACGGGCCGAGCCGATCCGCTCATCCCAAATTTGGCCAGCACGTTGATAGGGCGTTGCGGGCTCGGGTGTATGTCCGTAGCGCTGGACACTGCGTTTAAAGCGCATCGTTCAATCCTCCTTTTCCTTGATGTCCGGGGTGGCGCCGCTGCCGCCGCGGTCGCCTTCACGCAGCGTCTGGAGCGCGACATGGCGGTGATGACGGGCGTTCTGCTGGCGGCGAAGGTCGCGTGCCCAGCCGGGCGCGCCGCCAGTCGCGCCACTTGTCGTTGGCTGGCCTGACCCACCAGCGTTGAGGGCTGACCAGGCAGCGGCGCGACCCGACTCGGAGGCTTGCCGGAGTCCGAAGGCTTGGCCGGCACGCTGCCGCGCCGCGCCCCCGGCGGCACGGGCGACGCCACCCATGCCCGAAGCGATGCTCGATGAACCTGAACCTTCCTGACCGAGCGTATAAGCCGTCGAAGCGGCCGAACCCATTGCCGTCCCGGCCCGAACCGCGCCGACCGCCGCACCACCTGCAAGCCGTGCCGCGCCGATGGCGGCACCACCGCCAAGCGCTACCACGCCGGCGGCGCCAATTGTCGAACCGAGGGCCGCGCCAGCGCCAAGTTGCGGCGCTCCCGCGACGAGGCCCGAAGCGATGCCGGGGCCGAAGATGCCGAGACCGAAGAGCGACAAGCTGGCGAGCACGAGGCTCATCGCTTGACCGATATCGGGTTCCTGGCCCTGAAGCGCGCCGGTGAACTCGCTGAAAAAGTTCGAGCCGATGCCGACGATCACGGCGAGCACCATCACCTTGATCCCCGACGAGACGACATTTCCCAGCACACGCTCGGCGAGGAAACTGGTCCGCCCCCAAAGTGCGAATGGCACGAGGATGAAACCGGCGAGACTCGTCAGTTTGAACTCGATGATGGTGACGAACATCTGCACCGAGAGGATGAAGAAGGCGATGATGACGATGATCCAGGCGAACAGCAGCACCGCGATCGTCAGAAAATTGTCGAAAAAGCTGGTGAAGCCCATCAACTTTGCGGCCTGGTCGAGCAACGGCCACGCCGCTGAAAAGCCGGTTGCCGCGAGGCGCCCCGGTTTGAGCAGGTCGTCAGCGGAGAGCGTCCCGCCACCGGCCGTCAGCCCCGCTTGCGCGAACGACCTGAAAATGATGTCGGCCAGCGTCGCGAAACGGTTCAGGATGAAGGCGAAAGCGCCGATATAGAGGATCTTGCGCAGGAACCGGCCGATGACGTCCTGCTCGCCGCCCATCGCCCAGAACAATCCTGCAAGCGTGATGTCGATCGCGATCAGCGTCGTGGTCAGAAAGCCGATGTCCGGACCCAGCAGGCCGAATCCGCTGTCGATGTAGCGGATAAAGGCATTCATGAAGCGGTCGAGGACGTTCAGGTCGTTCACGGATGATGATCCTGGTGGCCGTGGAGAAGAGAAGGTCGCGGGGCGCGCGGGGGAGCGTACGCGCCCCGCGACGGTGACGGACGGAGGGCGAATCCGCCGTCACCTCTCGGACTCAAGCCTATTGGGGCGTGTAGGCCGAGCCGGAGCCGAGAAAGCGTTTCGTGGTCGCGCGGGCGTCGCTTTCGGCTTGCGCGCGTCGCGCCGCCTCGACCGCTTGAGCGCGATATTGTGCCGCCATCATATTCTGGACCTGAAGCTGTTGCTTGGCGGTGAGCGCAAGCAGCTGATTGGTCGCCTGTTGAACCTGAAGCGCGCCTTCGGCGCCTTGGCTACGCGCGATAAGCGTGCGCAGGGTCGCGGCGTCCGAGGCGACGTTTTCGACGACCTGCGCCTGAACCGTCATCGTCTCGTGATAGGCGTCCATCGCGGTGCCGAGCCGGGTGCGCGCCGCGATCACACGCTCATCGCTCGACAGCGCCTGATCAAAGTCTCTTGGAAAGAGCCGACGAAATTGCCGGTCGAGGCCATCAACCCGAAATCCAACGCCCTTTGCCTCGCCCATCAATTGGTCGATTTGCTGGAGCGTCCGGTTGAGCGTCTCTACCTCGGGAAAATCAACGCGGCGAAGATTCTTCGCCTGATTGAGGAGCATCGACGCTTCATTTTGCAGCGACTGGATCTGGTTGTTGATTTGCTGGAGGGTGCGTGCCGCCGTAAGCAAATTTTGACTGTAGTTGCTCGGATCGAACACGGTAAATTGCGCCGCGGCGGGCGTCGCGGGGAGAGTGAGCGCGACGCCGAACGACACCAAAGTGCCGAGCGTGAGGGCAGACGAAACGAAATATTTGCGGGCGTCGAAGGACATTGTCTTACTCCTGTGCTGATGAGGTGTCGGGAAATTCCGCGAGCAGATCTGCCGCCCAGGACAGACCGGAGGCGGTGAGGAAGCGGGCGGCCAAGCCGTCCTGCCCGCCATTGGCGATGAGCGCGTCGATCTGCGCCTGCGTCGCGGGATCGGCCGCGCCACACAGCGCGAGCGCGATGGGGCCGAGACCGAGTTCGAACAGGCGGTTGCCGCGCGCTGATTGCAGATAATAATGCCGCTTGGGCGTCGATCGGCTGATCAGTTCGACCTGGCGCTCGTTGAGGCCAAAACGTTCATAGGCAGCGCGGCTTTGTGGCTCGATCGCACGATCATTCGGCAGGAAGATGCGCTGCGGACAGCTTTCGATAATGGCCGGTGCGATCGCGCTGTGGGTAATGTCGGCGAGACTCTGCGTCGCGAACAGAACCGAGACGTTTTTCTTTCTGAGCGTCTTGAGCCATTCACGAATTCGCGCGGCGAACAGGGGATCGTCGAGCAGACTCCAGGCTTCGTCGAGCAGCAACAGGGTCGGGCGACCATCGAAGCGCTTTTCGATGCGGTGGAACAGATAGGTGAGGACGGGCGCGACGACGCCTTTGCGCAGCATAAGCGCCTCGGTCTCGAAGCATTGCACATCGGCAAAGGCGAGCCGCTCGTCGTCGGCGTCGAGCAGCCCGCCATAAGCCCCATCGAGCGTATAGGGCGCAAGCGCGGTCCTGAGCGCGTTCGACTGGAGCAACAGACTAAGCCCGGTAAGGGTGCGTTCTTCGCGTGGCGCGCTCGCAAGGTTGCCGAGCGCCGACCAGATCAGCTCCTTGATATCGGGGGTAAGATTGACCTGTTCGTGGGTCACCAGGGCCGCGACCCACTCCGCCGCCCAGCTGCGTTCATCGACGTCATCGATATCGCGCAGCGGCTGGAAGCTGAGCCCTCCGCCATCGCCATGCTCCGGCCGAGGACCAAGGGAATGGTGACTCCCTCCCATCGCCAGCACCGCGGCGCGCGCCGAAAACCCCATGTCGAACACAATGATCCGGGCATTGGCGTAGCGACGGAATTGCAGCGCGATCATCGCGAGCAGTACGGATTTGCCCGCGCCGGTCGGACCGACGACGAGCATATGGCCGACATCGCCGACATGGGTCGAAAGCCGAAACGGCGTCGTGCCGCTGGTTTGGGCGTACAGTAGCGGCGCACCGTCAAGATGATCGTTCTTCACCGGGCCGGCCCAAACGGACGAGAGCGGCATCAGGTGAGCGAGATTGAGCGTATGAATCAGCGGCTGACGGACATTGGCGTAACTTTGGCCAGGCAGGGATGAAAGCCATGCCTCGACCGCGTTCACGCCCTCGCGCATGCTGGTAAAGCCCAGCCCGTTGACGATCCGCTCGACGGCGCGGAGCTTGTCGTCGACCCGGACGCGGTCCGTGTCGGTAACCGTGATAGTGGTGGTCAGATACCCGAACGCGACATGGTCGCCGCCAAGCGATTGGAGCGCCAGGTCGGCGTCAGCCACCTTGTTGTCGGCGTCGCTGTCGAGCAATTGCGCCGGCTGACTGTAGAGCACTTCACGCAGGAGCGCAGTGATCGACTTGCGCTTGTTGAACCACTGACGACGAAGGCGGGTGAGGATCTTGGTCGCATCGGCCTTGTCGAGCGCGATGAAGCGCGTCATCCAACGATAGGAGAAATCGGTGGCATTGAGCGCGTCGAGAAGGCCGGGCCGGCTGGTATTTGGAAAGCCGAGGATCGTCAGGGTGCGCAAATGCGCGGTCCCGAGCATCGGCTCGAGACCCCCGGTCAGCGGAGTATCGGCGAGGATCGCATCGAGGTAAACCGGCGTGTCTGGCGCGCGCACGACGTGCGGGCGCGTCGATATGGTCGCATGGAGATAGGTCAGGGTCTCGGTGTCATCCAGCGGATGAACATCGGGCATGAAGCCCGCGAGCAAATCGAGCGCACGATCGGTTTTCGCTGCAAAGCTTGCAAGGCTGGCGTGCCAGTCGCGGCCCTCTTGCCGACTATCGCGCTCCACCAGCGCGCGTCCGGCGGCATCGCTGCTGTCGGCGGGCGGCATCCAGACCAGGGTTCCAAAATACCGGCTCTCGAAGTGCCGACCCTCGGCTTCGAAGGCGGCGCGACGTTCGGCATCGACGAGCCAGGAGACAGGATCGGGGAAGCGGCTGACCGGATAATCTAGTGCTTCACGGCGGACTGCTTCGAAGAACAGCGCCCAGCCCGTCCCGAACCGCTTGAGCACGTTATTGGCGCGCGCGGATGCGGACACCAGTTCAGCCTCGGTCGCGCTTTCGAGATCGGGACCGCGAAACGTAAAGCTTCGCTGAAAGCTGCCGTCCTTGTTGAGGACGACGCCCGGCGCGACCAACGCTGCCCATGGCAAGTGGTCGGACAGCCGGTCAGCGCGCTGGCGATATTCATGGAGCGCTAACATGCCAGATAGCCCTTCTGGCGCAGATGGCGGATCAGCACGGGCGCGAAGTCGGGATCGTGGCGCGCAGCGAACACCGCAAGGCTGTGCCCGACGGCCCATAGTGCGAGGCCGGCGATCCATTGCTGGAGGCCAAGACCGACAGCGGCGGCAAGCGTTCCGTTGACGATCGCAAGCCCGCGCGGCGCACCGCCGAGCAGGATCGGCGAGCCGAGACTGCCATGGATGGGCACTTCGAAACCCTCGATATGGTGGGACGAAATCGAGGTCATGCGACCAGCGCCCCGCCGCCAAAGCTGAAGAAGGAAAGAAAGAAGCTCGACGCGGCAAAGGCGATCGACAGGCCGAAGATGATTTGGATGAGACGGCGAAATCCACCCGCCGTCTCGCCGAACGCAAGCGTCAATCCGGTGACGATGATGATGATCACCGCGACAATCTTCGCGACCGGCCCCTGCACCGATTCCAGCACCTGCTGAAGCGGCTGTTCCCAAGGCATGCCCGAACCGCTCGCCCAGGCGGTGGTCGAGGTCGTGGCTGAGAGAAACGCGGCGGCGATAAAGCAAGCCGCGCGGCGACGAAGGCGCATTGGGTACATGGTCAGTCTCCTTGACTGTCGGGGGGTGTGAGGGGGGTGATGTCGAGCACGGCGTAGCCGCCGTCCGGATCGAGACCGGCGACGCGCGCGAGCGTCTCGACCCGGCGCGCGGTTCCCCGGCCGGAAATGAACACGATCAGATCGATCGCATCAGCGATCAGTCGCTGGGGCACGGTGACCACGGCTTCCTGGACGAGCTGCTCGAGCCGGAAAAGCGCTGCACCGGCGCCGTTCGCATGAACCGTCGCGATGCCGCCGGGATGGCCGGTATTCCAAGCCTTGAGCATATCGAGCGCTTCGGGGCCCCGCACTTCGCCGACGATGATGCGGTCGGGCCGCAGCCTCAGTGTCGAGCGGACAAGATCGGCCATCGACACCGCACCAGCGCGAGTCCTGAGCGCGACGGTATCGGCCGCGGGCGATTGGAGCTCGCGCGTATCCTCGATCAGGATCACGCGCTCGTCGAGATGGGCCATTTCGGCAAGCAGCGCATTGGCGAGCGTGGTCTTGCCCGAACTGGTGCCGCCCGCGACAAGGATATTACGCCGATCGACGACAGCCAGGCTCAGCAACCGCGCGACTTCGGCCGACATGATCCCATCGGTCACATAGTCCATCAGCGTATAGAGCCGGGTCGCGGGCTTACGGATCGAAAAGCAGGGCGCGAGACTGACCGGCGGCAACACGCCTTCGAACCGCTCGCCGGCGCCGTCACCGAACGGCGGAAGTTCCGCCGATACGATCGGTGCCGTAGCATTCACCTCGGTACGAGCATGGCTGGCGACCAATCGGACGATTCGTTCGATTTGAGCGGGATCGTAGCGCACGCCGGTACCGATGCGGCCTTCGCCAAGCCGATCGAGGCGCAGCTCTCCATCGGGGTTGACCATGACTTCGAGGACAAGCGGATCGGTGAGGGCGGCGGTGATTGTCGGCCCCATCGCGGTGCGCAGCATGGTTCGGCGGCGGCCATCGCTACCGGCATCGAAGGTGTCGCCGCTCACGAGATTTTTCCGGTATCGGATGTTTCACCGAGCGTACGATGCTCCGAGGCGATTTGGCGCGCCACCTGGGACACGAACTTGTCGAACCGTGCCTGGCCGACCGCGATCGCGGCGGCGTCCCCTTCGGGAAGCGGCGCGGTCACCATCAGCTGGTAGCGGATGAACAGCGACAGGCTTTCGAGCAGCACTTCGATGTCGCGGCGGGTATGGCCGATCTCGCGACCGAGTCGGTCGAGCCGGCGCTTCAGAAGATCGTCAATCTCCTTTGCGCCGCGCCGTTCAAGCCAATCACGAATCGCGTCATTGACGAGCCGTGACTTGTTGCCGGCCTCGCCCGCGGCGAGCGCCTGGAGCGCCTCGGCGAGTTCTCGATCGATATAGAGGTTCTGGCGTATTTTCATCGCTCAGATCCCCGGCACCAGATCGTGGTCGCTTGACTGATTGAGCCCGTAGCCCCGCGCGACCGCGCTCAGGCTGCGCGCCTGATCCATGGCGCGCTTGTCCTGCGCGGGATCGTCGTCCTCAGCGGCCACAAGGGTCGGCTCTTGCGGTTCTGTCGCGCGAGGCGCGTGTTCGGGCAGCCCAGGCTGACGCTGCTGCTCGCGTCCGCCATCTCGAGTGCAGGCCTCGTCTTCGGCATCCGGTCGATCGCGATCGTCGAGGCGGACTGCGTCTGCCCAAACATTCGGGCGGTCAGCCGGACGGTCACCATAGCGGCCCTTGGCCAGGACGGGTGGTGCGGTGTCGCGCGCGGCAAAATTGCCGTCGGCGAAATAGCGCAGCTTGGTCGCCCGAATCGGCGCGAGACCGGCGACGAGCACAAGCTGCTCGTCGGACGGGAGCTGCATGATTTCGCCGGGGGTCAGAAGCTGGCGCGCGGTTTCCTGGCGGCTGACCATGACATGCGCGAGCCACGGCGCGAGGCGGTGACCAGCATAATTACGCATCGCGCGCTGCTCGGTCGCCGTGCCGAGCGCATCCGAAATGCGTTTTGCCGTGCGCTCGTCATTGGTCGCAAACGCCACCCGGACATGACAATTGTCGAGGATCGAATTGTGCTCGCCGTAAGCCTTCTCTATCTGGTTAAGGCTCTGCGCGATCAGGAACGCGCGGATGCCGTAACCGGCCATGAAGGCGAGACTGGTCTCGAAGAAGTCGAGCCGACCGAGTGCTGGAAACTCATCCAACATCATCAGTAGCTTGTGTCGATGTTCGGCGACGGTCGGTTGATCGAGGCGTTCGGTTAGCCGCCTGCCGATCTGATTGAGCACCAGGCGCACCAGCGGCTTGGTGCGGCTGATGTCCGAGGGCGGGATGACGAGGTAGAGCGAAAGCGGCTGCTTGCCCTCGACGAGATCGGCGATCCGCCAATCGCAACGCGAGGTCACCGCGGCCACGGTCGGATCGCGGTACAGGCCGAGAAACGACATGGCGGTCGAGAGCACGCCCGAACGTTCATTTTCGCTCTTGTTGAGAAGTTCGCGCGCGGCCGAGGCGACGACCGGATGCGGGCAGGGGGTCTTTTCGGTGCCGAGATGATTGGTTGCCATCATCTGTCGAAGCGTCGCGACGAAGCTACGTTTGGGGTCGGATAGAAAGGTTGCGACGCGGGCGAGCGTCTTTTCTTCCTCGGCATAGAGAATGTGGAGGATGGCGCCGACGAGCAGCGCGTGGCTGGTCTTCTCCCAATGACTGCGGCGTTCGAGCGCGCCTTCGGGGTCGACGAGGATGTCGGCGATGTTCTGGACGTCGCGCACTTCTTGGGCGCCGCGACGCACTTCGAGCAGCGGATTATAATGCGCCGAGCGGCGATCGGTCGGGTTGAACAACAGGCAATGCGAAAAGCGCGACCGCCAACCCGCCGTCAGCTGCCAGTTTTCGCCCTTGATATCGTGAATGACCGCCGAACCGGTCCAGGACAGCAAGGTGGGCACGACAAGGCCGACGCCCTTGCCCGAACGGGTCGGGGCGAAGGCCATGACATGTTCGGGACCGTCATGACGCAGATAGCGGTCGTCGAGACGGCCAAGCATGACGCCTTGATCGCGTAGCAGGCCCGCCCGTTTGATTTCGCGCGTTGTCGCCCAACGTGCCGAGCCATAAGTGGTGACATTGCGAGACTGGCGTGCGCGCCACAACGACCCGAAAATGGCGGCACCGCAGCCGGTAAAGCCGCTGGCACCCGCGAACATGCCGGCGCGATCGAAAATCCGCGGGGCATAGGCATTGAAATGATACCACCACGGAAATAGCGCCCAGGGACGGTAGATCGGCGTGCCAGCGAAGCGAAACCACGCGCCGCCCAATTCCGGTTGATAGGCGAGCGCCGCTGCGACCCACTGGGTCGAAGCCCAGAGACCGAGGAGGACGATCCCGAAAACGACGAGAATCTGACCGAGAAGAAGTTTGGTGGGCGTCACGTCGAAGCTCCCATACGGAACGACGACGGTCGAACCGGATGGCCTCAGACTCGATCAGAGACGATGGAAACGGAACGGTGCCGAATGGCCTTGAAGAGCTCGCTATGGCTCGTTGCGCTGATTGGAACGGCCACCGTCAGAGGCGTTAGAGGCCCGCGGCGGTTCGAAGTTCGTCTATTCGTTGCTGTGAGACGCCAGCGACTAAATTGCGCAAATCGCGGACCGAGCGCGTCAACATTTCGAGGTCCTCGGTGCCGATGGTGAAATTCGCCGAATAACGCGCTTCGACATAAGCGCGCTTGAGCAGTTCGAACCGGCGCCGCTCGAGACGGGTCGCACGGGGCCAGGCAGCGACGAGCCGGGGTTCGCTATCTTCGGCCAGCGACCGCAGGAACTTGATATTGTGCGACCGGGGGAAATAGAGCGTGCGGACGAGCAGGAAGCAGGCGTACGCGGTTTCAGTCGCTTGATGCAGATTGAAGGCGGCGTTGCGGGTCCATTCTGTGTCTGAGGCACCTTCCTCCATCGAAACTTGGGCTAGCTTCAGCCATCGATTAACCGCTGGCAGTTGTTTCGACAGATATGCTCCGCCCATTTCGTATGCATCTGCAGGCGTAAGTGGTTTGGGTGTCGCGAGCGTGCTGCCGGGCAGCTCGTAAAGCACGATGCCGTCGCGCGCGATATCGATCCAGAAATATTCGCCGCGACTGAGCGCCTGGTTCACTTCGTTGAGGGTATGGACGATGATATTGACCGGACGGTCGATTGCGGAATCGCGCTGGATCAGATCCTCGGCGATATACCAATAGTCCGCGATGTCGGTCAGATCGGGATGGCTGACGATCACGAGCAGATCGAAGTCCGACTGATAGCCCCTGTCCGGATCGTCAACCCAGTCGCTGCGCGCATAGCTGCCGAACAGGATGATCTTGAGAATCTTCCCGTTCTTTTTCCAGGGCTGGGTCGCGCGCGCGATCGCGGTCGCGAACTCGGCCATCAAATGCCGCGTGACGCGTTCCAGCTCGCCTTGCTGTGTCGGCGGCAAATGGTCGAGATTAGTGCGCATCGCGGACATCTTCGCGCGCGACGGCGATTTCTACAAGGAAAGCGGATGAGTCATTCATATCACGAGGTGTCCGCGATGGCGGTCGATCGCTGCTATGACCTTGCTCGATAGTGGCAGATGGTCCCTTTCCGACGCCCACGCCGCGTCGAACCGTTCGACCGTGTCTTTTGCGGCCCGGATGACGGGGCGAGTGGCGAGACGCGCCTTGTCGGCCATCGCGCCGAGTTCGTCATAGGTGTAGGATCCCCACGCCTTGGACCGGCGAAACTTGAGCGCCGCTTCCTCGTCGCCCAGATAGGGAACGGTCGATAAGAGGTCATAAGCCGGCGACAGGATCGGCGCTCGCCGGTCGGGATATACCAGCGACCAATTCTTCAGATGCATGTCGCCATTGCCGATGAGCACGCTAAATGTGAGACGGCGCACGAACTGCTCGATGCTCGCTTCGTCGGTCTCGATCGCCAGCACCGACAGGATATTTCGGTAGCTGGCATTTTCATATTTATCGTCGGGGTAGACGCCAAAGACCTGCGCGAAATCCTCGATATGGACGGGACCGTGCGGGGTCCGGTCGAAGCGCCGGATGGCATAGGCATTGTCGCCGAACTCGCCGATCCCTTCGGGCAGCCCCTCGATTTTTGCGACGGGTACGAGATCGATATCCGGCACCTCGATGCCGACGTGCCGGGCCAGGCTCATCGACGCGAACTCATTCTCGGGAACGTCGGAAAAGCGCGTGGAGGGTAGTTTGACGATCCAGTCACCGCCATTGCCATGCGCCGGAATCGTCAGGCCACCATTCTTGCCGCGATTTTTCAATGCCGAGAATTTGAGCTGCACCCCCGCCAGCGAGAAGCGAAATATGGGCGGCGCGGCGACATGGCTTTCGTTGTCAGCGAATTCGCCTCCGCCGGCTGCTGTGGTCTGCTGGACGGGCACTGCGCGAATGGCGCCGGGAAGATCGGTGCCGAGCTCGGCGAGCAACTGGAATTCGCGGCTTGCCTTCACGCCAGCCCGCTTAGCGAGATAGTCGCGCAACGTACCTTCGGGCAGCAGGTTGGAAAAGAACGGCGCGACGCGCGTCCGATAGGCACGGGTATCGGTGATCAGCGCGCCATATTCGTCTCGAACGGAGAGGCTTAGCGTTTCGCGCGCCTCGTCCGCGACATAGCCTTCGTCGAACGTGAAGATACTGTGATCACCGTCGAGCAGCGTGATCGTTCCGATCCTGCGATCGTAAAGGAAGATGTCGAGGGCACGGGCGTCAGTCATCGTCCTCCTCCAGCCTGTGGGCGGGACGCTGGCGCGGCGACGGGAGAACAGGCGCGTGAACGCGGTGGTTTCGCAACGCGCGCAGACTTGCGGTCGCCTGATCGAGCGCCTTCATGATGTCCGCTCTGCTGTCATTTGAATGCAGCAGCCGCGCGAGCTTACGCGAGGGTTCTACAGCCTCCTGCAATGCCTTCAGTGCCGGGGTATCGAAATGCAGCTGCCGAAGCTCGTCGATCGCCTGTCCATAACGCGACAGTTTGTCGGTCGCAGGAAAGGCGCTTTCGAGGTCCGCCAAGAGCTGCGCTTGTTCATCCAAGATCGTCCTGGCCCGACTGGCACTTGGATCGGCGTTGCGTCCGGTCGCTGCCTGGATCGTCCCCTCAAGCGCGGCGACCGCGGCGCGCGGGACGAGGGTGAGTTCGAGATCAAGCGCACGCGCAAGTTCGGCGAGACTCGAGAATTGAAGGTCCACCGCGCCCTGTTCGATCTTCGAAATGTGACTCTGGGGAAGTCCTACGCGTTCGCCAAGTGCACGCTGGGACAGGCTCTTTTCCCGCCTCGCGTGCCTCAGCCGATGGCCGAATGTAACCAGCAATTCAGTTTTAAGCTGCTCTGACATATGTTTTTATCAATCCATATGCTTGAATATATAACCCGCCCCCTGAGTGGCAAGCCTATATAGCATAATCTTGCTGCATTATATATTATTGCATATGATCGATAATCATCCTGAATGGTCACCGCAATCGCGGCTTAAGCGCTAGAGGTTTGTTTCGATTGGATATCTATATTCCTGTGTCTGACTGGACATCGGGAACGATCGGAAACCAATTAATCCTTCGTGACACGCGTTTTGCGGTCAGCGGACCTTCGGGCACTTTTCTTGGTGCATCGATCGACCCTCTGCATAGGTCATCGATAATTTTATCCGTCTTTGAGCAACGCATCCATCACAGGGCAGTGCGGCACATCGCCGCCTTCGCACTGGGCTGATATATCGGCGAGCGTGTGTTCGAGGCGTGCCAGATCCTTTATTCTCGTCCGGATATCCGTGAGATGGCCCCTGGTGAGCGTGAGCACCTCTCCGCAGGTATATTCGTGTGAGTCCGCGAGGCTGAGCAGACTGCGAAGCTCTTCCACCGAGAAGCCAAGTTCGCGGGCGCGCAGGATAAATCCCAACCGCGTTTGATCTGCTGGGGAATAGATCCGGTGTCCGCTTCGGGTCCGTTCGGGCGCCGGGAGCAGCGCGATATTCTCATAATATCGGATCGTCTCAATGTTGCATCCGAAACGCCTGGCCAGCGCGCCGCGTTTTAACGGACGGTCGGTCGCCGCGAATGCCATCGAAAATCACCTCTTGAACCTGTATCTACTACAGGGACTACATAAGTTCGGTCGGACAGGAATCGAGAGTTAAGGGCGAATGGCGGCCACGCGACCGGAAAGCGAAGGATCGACGTCCACGCGTCAGGGCGGCAGGCGCGGCGGGTGGTTGGCCACGGGCGGGATCGTCGGCGCCGTGCTGGCGTCGTCGTGCTGCATCGTCCCGCTCCTTCTCGTCATGCTGGGGATTTCGGGTGCATGGATCGCCAATCTTACCGCGCTCGAACCTTACAAGCCCTATTTCCTCGCAATGACGCTGGCATTTCTCGCCGGCGGCTTCTGGCACGTCTATTTTCGTCCGAAGCCCCACTGCGACGAAGACAGCTATTGCGCCCGTCCCCGATCCGACTTGCTGACCAAGGCAGTGCTGTGGGTAGCGACGCTCATCGTCGCGCTCACCATGACCCTGCAATGGTGGGCACCTCTGTTCTATTAGGAGACCTAAAATGAAGCACCGCCTGTCGATCGTCCTTTCAGGACTTGCCGCCGTTGCCGGCGGCACTGCCATCGGCGTCGCGCCCGGCCGCGCGGCGATCGCCGCACCGGCAAGCGAGCGGACCCGGACATTTGCGATCGGCCACATGACGTGCCCGACATGCCCGATCACCGTGAAGACCGCGATGGGCCGTGTCGCAGGCGTCAGGTCGGTCAAGATCGACTTCGGCGCGAAGACTGCCACAGTCACCTATGATGCGAAGGTCGCGACACCGGCGAAGATCGCCGCCGCATCGACCAATGCCGGCTACCCGGCGAAGGTTCGCGAGCACTGAACCGGTCAGCTCCAGAATCGCAAATGCAGAGTATGGTTATGGAATTGCAATCAACCTTGACGTGTCCGGTGTGCGGGCGATCCGAAATCGAGACGATGCCGACCAATGCGTGTCAGTTTTTCTACGACTGCAAAGGTTGTGGCGCGGTGCTACGCCCCAATGCGGGCGATTGTTGTGTTTTCTGTTCGTTCGGCAGCGTACCCTGCCCCCCGATCCAGGAAGCGCGCGCCACCGGAACGACGGCCTGTTGTCAGGGGAATACGGTATCCTGACGCAATCGTTCGACCTGGTCGTGCTCGGCGTCGGGATGGCGGCGGTGAGTGCGGCGAATAAATGCGCGGCGGCCGGCTGGTCGGTCGCCGTCGTCGACGAACTCCCTTATGGCGGAACCTGCGCGCTGCGGGGTTGCGATCCCAAGAAGCTGCTTCGCCGGGGTGCGGAGATCATCAACGATGCGCGGCTGATGCGCGGCAAGGGGGTCAAGGACGACGACCTGCGGATCGACTGGGGCGAACTGGTCGCGTTCAAGCGCAGCTTCACCGACAAGATGCCCGGCCGGATCGAGAGCGGTTTCGATGAAAAGGGCATTGTGACGTTGCACGGTCACGCGCGGTTCCTGAATGAAAACACAGTGGAAATCGGGGGCGGGACACGGATCCAGGGCCGCCATATCCTGATCGCAACCGGTGCCGTAGCACGACCGCTGTCGATGCCGGGGTCCGAACACGCAATCGACAATGCCGGGTTCATGGACCTCGATGAGCTTCCCAAGCGCATCCTGTTCATCGGCGGCGGCTATATCTCGTTCGAATTTGCTCATATCGCGGTTCGGGCGGGGAGCAGCGTCTGCATCGCCGATCACGGCCCGCGACCACTGCGCGCCTTCGACCCCGATCTCGTCGATCGACTGGTGGCGCATAGCCGCGATCTGGGTATCGACATCCGGCTGAACGTGGCGGTGCAATCAATCGAACGCGTGTCAGACGGCTTTCTGATCCGCACGAAGTCGGGCGACGAATGCGCCGAATTCACCGTCGACCTCGTCGTTCATGGTGCAGGAAGGGTTCCTGCCGTCGATCAACTGAATCTCTCTGCGGCGAATATTGAACGCACCGATGCCGGCATTCGCGTGAACGCGCACCTCCAGAGCGTATCCAATCCCGCTGTCTATGCCGCCGGCGACGCCGCCGGTACGGCGGGACCCGCGTTGACGCCGGTCGCGGTGGCCGAAGGCAAGGTCGCCGCGTCCAACATGCTCAAGGGCAATCATGCCAAGGCGGATTATAGCGGTGTGCCAAGCGTCGTGTTCACGATTCCCGAGCTCGCACGGGTCGGGATGCTCGAAAGCGAGGCCCGGGAGGCCGGATACGATGTGCGCATGGCGGTCAACGACACGAGCGACTGGTTTTCCAATTTTCGGGTAGGCGAATCCTGCGCCGCCACGCGCATCGTTATCGACGCCAAAACCGATCGAATTCTGGGCGCCCATCTGCTGGGACCGGGATATGCGGAATTGATCAATTATCTAGGTCTGGCGATCCGGACGGGACTAAAGGTCGGTGATTTGAACAAGATGATCGCCGCCTATCCGACGATATCGTCGGATCTGGGATCAATTTTGTAGCCGTCATAGATCATCCGAACACATGGTACCGCCTCCCTATCACGCGGAAGCTATCGTGATCAGGTGGCCCGATCCTGGAGTCGCTTTCGCATGATCGCAAAGTGAAGCGGACGATCGAGCGCAACCGGATAGGGCTTCGTTCGGCCGGTGAAGCCAAAGCCGCGTCGTTGATAGAATGATATCAATCGCGGTTGTTGAACGATGACCGCGATCTCCATCCACTGAGCACGAAATCGCTCGATCGCGACCCTCTCGGCCGCTGTGATCAGACGTTTGCCGAGTCCCGCCGTTTGACGATCTGGTTCGACCGTCAACAGACTTAGTTCGCATACGGTTTCAGGCTCATAGGCAATCCGCACGCAGCCAATGGGCGCATCATCGGCAAAGGCACCGAGCAAGCACTGCCGCGGGTCAGCGAGAATAGCCAGGAGCGCAGCGCGAGAAATTCGCTCTCCCTCGGCTAGAGCGACTTCATACGACCAACTCGCCCGGGAGGTCTCGCCTCGAAAGGCACGTTCAATCAGCGGATGCAAGCTATCGAGGTCGATGTGCCGCACCGCGCGAATGCGACTGTCGCCAAATATCGTCATGCTGTTATCCCATAAGCGAACCCAACCATGCGATAATCGGACCCAAAATCTAGCGGAGATTCCCAACTGCCTGCGGGTCGCGTGAATTGCGGTAAACGCGATGGCTTCGCGATCGAACAGGTTGGTGACGCATTGTGCCAGCCTTCTCGGCGCGGACAAGCTTGCCAGCTGGTCACCGCGCCGGCCCGCTCCGCCCGCGACCGATCGTCCAGTTGATCCCGTCGCCGCGCATCAGTCCGGACACGCTTTTCCCGACATGGCGATCGAGCACCGGCCGCCACGGCACGAGGGTAAAATCATGCGCGCGTTCGATGAGCGCGAACCGCCCGCTGACCAGATCGAGGCGGCGGCGATAAAGCCCCTCGATGCGTTCACCCGATGCCGCTTCCTCAAAGGAGCGTTTCAACTCCGATGAAAGGCGCGTCGCGACCGTGAGCAGTTCGCGTCGCCGCAGCGCCTCGATAAACCCGGTTCTGGCAACGAAATCCGTCCCGTTCCCCGAGCCCAGCCCTTGTGCGACGAGCCATTGCCGGCGGCGGTTCTCGGCATCCCGCACGGCGTGCCCAAATCCGGTATCGCGGGCAGGCGGCGGCGCGGCGTCCACGAGGCGATGATCGAGCCAGGTCGCGGCCTCGCGGTCGACCAGCCGATCGACCGCCATCGGTGACAGCATCGTGATCGCGACCGGGCGATCGCGCAGCCTTGCCGTCTCGAACCGGTCGACGGTATCGAGATGGTCGGCGCCGATACGCCAAGTGCCCGAGGCCTCACGAACGACATCGACGCCCGCTTTGCGCATCGCTTCGAGCCGTCGCACATGGGTTAGGGCGAAGGGTTCGCTGGCACGCTGATCGAAGGCGAGATGCGCTTCGACATCGTAGCGCCCGCCATTCGCGGCGGCGACTGCGGCGATGGTGTGATCGACTTCGCGGGCGCCGCCGGTGAGAGGCTCGATCTGGACGATCGCGCCCGGGCCGATGTCTTCGGCGCTTTCCTTTCCGATCGCGACATAATGGCTGCGGCCATCGAGCGCATCGACGATCAGATAATGGCGATCGGCAAATTCGTCGGCGAGGCCGCGCATCAGCACGCTGCCGGTCAGTGCTCGCGCGTCCGGTTGGGCGGGGTCGTAGATCGACCGGTCCGCGCTTGCGCGCTCGATCCGCGCGGCGGTAAAGGCGCGCTGCATGGTGCGGATGATATCGTCGCGTTCGCCGATCCGGGTCAGCGTCGCGGCAAGATCGGGGGCGAGCCACCAGCGTCCCCGTCCCGCCTCTTCGGCGAGACCGAGCTTTTTGAGTTTCGCCAATCGCCCCGCGCGCAGACTCTGCGCGAACGCGCCGCGCGCTCGCGCCTCGACGAGCCGGTCCTCTCCGGCCTCGGCGATCAGCTGGCGGTCGATCGCGGTCAGCCGGTCCTGATCGATTTCAACGGCCAGGGCGCGCGCGATGTCGCGATCGGTACGCGGTCCGAGATCGAGGTCGATCAGCTCGGCGGCGCGCTCGCGAAAGCCGCGCGTCAGATAGTCGCGCGCGATGACGAGATCGGCGCCTTTGTCGTCGACTCCGCGCAGGAGAATATGGCTGTGCGGGTGGCCGGTGTTGAAATGATCGACCGCGACCCAGTCGAGCCTGGTCCCGAGGTCGGATTCGGCGCGCGCCATCAATCGCCGGACGAGCGGCTTCAGATCGTCATAGTCGGCGCCGTCCTCGGGCGAGACGATGAAGCGGAACTGGTGACGATCGCCATGCCCGCGCGCATGAAAGGATTTGGCGTCGACCGCGTCCGCATCGCGTCCGTACAGGGCGCCGCGATCGCCCTCGCGGGTGGTGCCGTCACGCTCGAGATAGCGCAGATGGGCGGCCGCCGCATTCGCTCCCTTCCCCGCGAGCCGGACGATCCGCGTCTTGACGATGACGCGGCGGCGCGTGAGCGCCGAGCTGCCAGCCCGGCTGCCCAACAATCGCCCGACGCCCGCGCCGCGCCCGGTGCGACTGCCCGAATAGCCGCGCCGGGCCTTGCTGAATCCGGGCCTGCCGCCGCGCGCGAGATTGGTGGCGGCGAGCACGCGTTGGAGATAGCGCCGACCGCGCTTGCCGCCACGCGCGCGCTGGCGGCCCAATCGGGGTTCGAAATCGTCATCGCCGGACATCACAGGGCTCGTATAACAAGGGACGGATCGAGCTTGCCGCCGTCCGGACCTGCTGAAAACCGGTGTCGGCAGCAATGGCGCATTTGCGCCGTTTCTGCTCATCGACCGACACTGGTTCCCGCCGACCGGTGTCGGTAAAAGCGCCTGAAAACGATGTGCAGACAAAGACTTACGCGCTGGCCCGTGCCAGCGCTTTATCTTGCCTTACGCCGCCCCATTCGCCTTCCTGTCCTTTCCGGTCCCATCTGGTCCCACAACGCCCACCCCGCGCGGCCAAAAAATGCCGGGACGCGCCGCCCTTGTGACAGGCAACGCATCCCGGCCGTTCGCACCGGCTTCAGCCCAGACTTGCCAATGCCCGTGCCGCCTCGCTCCTGCGCCGGAAATCGCGCCGGCCCATCAGTCCGTGCGCGCATCCCTCGCCATCGATAATCAGCACCGCCACGCTCCACGCGCGCCCGAGCCGCGCCAGGATCGCCACCCGGTCGAGATCATCCGAACCCTCTTCGTCCGCGCTCCAATAGCGCCCGAGCCAGCGTTCGCTAATCCGTGCTTCCCAGAGAAAATCGCTCTCCTCGGCCTCCAGAAACCGCGCCGCGAGCGCTGCGCCCACGCCCTGCCCGAATTCGCGTTCTAGGCCTGCGCTCAGTACCGACAGAACCGTCTTCCCCGCTGCTATGTGCTGCATCATCGCCATCTCGAAATCTCCATCCTGTGATGCCCTTTGGATAAGGGCAGACAGTCCCGAGACGGGCGGCGGCGCGGCTGTCAGGGCCGCTGGCGGCGTGCCGCCAGCGCCGCGTCAGCGGCGGCGGAGGAACCGATTTTGTCGCGAGCAAGCGAACAACGCGCGCGCGGCAGCGCGCTCCTTATCTCGCGGGAAAATTGGCGGGGCCGCCGGCCTTGCACAGCCGCGCCGCCGGCCGTCATGCTGGGCCTTGCCGAGCCGAGCCCCTCTTATCCCCACCCACGCGCGGTGACGTCTGAAGGAGCGATCATCATCGGTCGGATTGGGCGCGGGTATCGCCGGTCGATAGCGGCATGAAGAGCGATCGCGATGGCGACGGCGGTGCTGACGACGGCAGCGATGATGCCGTGTTCGCCGTGACCGACGCGCCGTGTTGAACGACGAAAAGCGGTGGCGGCGGCGACGGTTTCGCCGCAGCCACGGTAGGCGTCGGCCGCCCATCGCCAGCGTCCCGGCCACCGACGAGCGCGAGATATTCTTGTGTCTCGCGCGGCAATGAACGCCGTCCCTCGCGCCATCCGGCATAGCGGCCGGGGCCGGCATTATAGGCGGCGAACAGGCCTGGATAGCCGAACCGGCGATACATTTTTGCCAAGTAAGCGGTGCCCGCGAGGATATTGTCGCGCGGGTCGAAAGGATCGCTGCCGAGCGCCTGCTCGGCGCGCATCGCCGCCCAGGTCGCGGGCATCAGTTGCATCAGTCCCATCGCACCCTTGCGGCTGGTGATCGGGCGTCCGGCACGCTTGACATGACCGCCGCTTTCGGCGCGCATGACGCGGCTAATCCACGCCTCGGGCACGCCGAACCGGACCGAGGCCTCGCGGATAAAAGGGCGCCAGCGCGCGACCGGATCGGGTGCTCGCGATGCAGGGACAGACGGCGACGATGCGGTCGGTGCGCGCTGATCGCGAAGGTGCAGCGCCGCATTGGACCCGGCAATCGCGGCGGTTTGACCTTCGGCAAGGTTCGTCAATGCGATGACGATCCCGATCGGCGCGAGCGCGATCAGTCTCCCGAGGCCCGCGGCACGGCGCGGGCGCGGCTCAGCCACGATCGTCGCCACGGTCATGCGGCGCCCAGATCAGCCGCGCGGTGCCGAGCACGTCGCGCGTGTCGCTGATGCCAAAATAGCGCCCGTCGAACGAATCGGGCCGGTCGGTCGCGAGCAGCAGAATTTGCCCGCGCGCGAGCGTGCGGCATCCCCGCCACGCGGGGAGCGCGTCGCCGCGTGCGTCGGCGGCAAGCCGCCGCGCTACGGCCGCGCCGTCGACCGTGATGACGCTGTCGAGGGCGCACACCCGCATGCCGGCGACCGCTGCGACATGCTTCACCGCGGGCACATTGGCGGGAAGATAGTGCCGCCGCGCCGCCAGCTTGCGCGCGCGGTCCGGGAACCAGGCGATGACCATGGCGCCGAGCGGCGGGCGTTTGCCCGGCGTCACGAGATAGAGGCCGATCGGCGCGCTGGCGCTCGCATTCCAGACGAGACGCGGGACCGGACGAACTGCGATGGGCATGAGGACGAGACCGGTCGCGACGGCGGCGAGTGCGCAAAGACGCGCGGCGCGGCGGCGCGCGCGGCGGTGCGCCGTTCGCTGTTCCTGCCAGGCGAATAAAGGCGGCGGCCCGCGCCCGGTCACGCGCGGTCGCCTTTGGCATTGGCGCGCGACCAGGCTTCGATATCGTCGATATGATAGCGCCAGGTACGACCGTGGCGGCGGCAGCGCGGGCCGGTCCCGGCTGCGCGCATCGCCTTGAGGGTCGAATAGCCAAGCCCGAGATGAAACGCCGTCTGTTTGGCGGTGAGGAACGGGCAGGTGTCGCGCGCGGCCTGGGCGCGCCGGGCGGTGTCATCCATGAGCGGCGGATCCCGATTAGGCGGCGCCGATGCGCGCCGCGTCGGTCCCGTCATCGCCCGATCGATCCCGTCCGGGCAGGGTCGCAATTACGTGCATGCGATTCCGACCCCCCTTGTCGGCGCTGGCGACGCGAAACGCCCGCGCCCCTTTCGAGAAGGACGCGGGCGTCGCCGGACTGGTCAGTCGGCGGGGTTCCAGATGATCGCGAACGCATCGTCGTCATCCTGACCGGCGGCGCGGCCGAGATTGGCGTAGAGCCGGCGCGGCCCGAATTCGGGCGCGGCGAGCGATAGCGACACATAGTCCTTGCCGGACATTTCGCCGCGCCGGACCCATCCCGCGCCGACCTCGACGCCGTTCGCCGAGACCCGGTAATCGGGCTGGGTGTCGGACGCCTTGCGGGTATTGGGCACGATCTCGATCTCGGTGCGGATCGACAGCGTCTTCAACTGGCCCTTGAAGCCGTTTCCCTCGCGGGTGACATAACCGATGGCTGGCATTGTTCGTCTCCTGATGTGTCGCCCGAACCCTTTTCCGGACGATAGCGCGACCGTCGGACCGGCCAGGCCGGACGCGCGAACCGTCAGGCCGAAGCGTCAGCGGAGGACCGGAGCGCCAAAGGCTTATTTGACCGCGAAGCGGGCGCGAGGAGCCCGTGGACACGGGCGGGGAAATAAGCCTTGGCGGCGATGGTTTCGCGCGCGCCGGCGGCAGGTCCAGGTCTTGCGCTGAACGAACCGGCAAGGGGCGGCGACGCCCTCCAGGCGACACATGCCAGCACGTTTTTTCGGAGCAGGCGAGTAGGTTTCCGGCGGACAGGGACAGGGGCCGATCGCCGTGCACCGAGATGATCGATGACCGCCCCCGCCAGCCGTCAATCATGCCCCTTCATTTCGGTGTCGGCGCGGCGTCGGACCAGGCATCGTCGCGACGGCATGGCGGAGACGGCATTGCCACGGGTGGTCGCGCCGCTGCCGACCAAAGTTCCTACTGGCGCCGGATCACCAATTTGGTCGCGCCGCACAGGCTGCACGCCGCCTTGCGCCGCTCGAATCCGTTCGATCCGGCAAGTTCGCGGGCCTTGTGTTTGGCGTGCTGGCGGACCGAAAAGCCGAGTCTGTCGGCGATACAATCGTCGCAGACCGGCTCGGGCGACAGTCGCGAGACGAAGCGCTCGACCTCCTCCAATAGTGTCATTGTGTTGCGTCTTCCCCTTGATCGGTCGGCCCTGCCGCACGGAGATCGCGTCGGCAATCACCAAGACGACACCATGCCTGGCCGCACGATCGGCGGTGACGCGAGAAAGCGGTTTTTGCCAACAAGTCACGGTAATTTTCACCGCGCGCGCGGTACGGATGACGCATTATGCGCGCGCGATCCACCGTGATGGACACCGCCATCAAGGACATGAATCGTGCAGACGAATCAGCGCAATCCGCCCCGCATTCAGGCGGTGGCACCCGCCACGTGAAGCGGCGGGACGGCAAAATCCGCAGCGGCGAAATATGCGAGCACGGCATCAAAACACCTGCATTGTTCGACCGTTTGACGATCGATCACCACGCGTTCCTGCTCGTCGGCGGCAAAGGCCCGAACCGCGCCGCTGCCGGTAAAGACGATGATTTCGGGCGACCATGCGCCGCCATAACCGTCCGACCAGCGCATGAAGGGGAGCGCCAGTTCCAGGCACAGGGCTTCGAGCGTTGCGAGCCGTCCTCAGGCGATGGCATGGGCATAAAGTCTGAGCGCATCGTCCTTGGGCGGTTGGCACGCGTCAAAGGCGGGGCCGTCCTATTCGATCGACACGCCTTCCTCGATGATCGCCGCGACGAAGCGGTCGCGGTCCTGTGCGGCAAGCGTACCGCCGATGGTGATCGCTACCGAAACCCGGTCCGCCATGATATTTCTCCTTGCTTGCCGCGCGTCCGAGCGCCGTCAGGCGCGAGGCCGCGCGGCCCGATTTTTTGGCTCCGAAAAATGGGAGCGGCGGATCGCCGCTCCCTCACTCCGTCACGCCGCCAGCGGCACCGGCTCGCATCCCGTCTCGCCGTCCGTTTCGGGCGGCGCGGCGACGGCACCCGGCGCGGTCGGATCGGGGTCGGACGGCTGCTCGATCGCGCGCGCGGCCTCGGCGCGGGCATTCGCCGCGACCGTTCCCACCCCGCCCCGGTCGGTATAGGCCGAAGGCGGGAAGGCCATCCATTTCGGCACCCAGCCTTCGACCTTGTCGCGTCCGTTCGCGCCGTCCAGATGATCGCGGACAATCGCCTTCATCACCTTGGTCTTTTCGCCTTTATTGGCCTCGGCGACCGCGTCGCCCGCCACCTCGGCGACGATATGGCCAAGCATCTCCTTGTCGCGAATCAACTCGAAAAAGGCGTCATCGGCTTGCCAATAGTCCGCCATATCGACGCCGATCCGCATCCCGACCGCCTCGACGGCGGCGCTGCCGCTGGCGAGCGTTTCGCCCATGACGATGGCGATCACGTCCATGAGCGCCGCATCGGGTATTTCGAGCAGCCGCAGGAACAGCCCGACCAGCCCATGTTCATCGGCATTGCCGCCGGTGACGGTCGGCGTGTCGGCATCGAAGTCGAGAAGCCCGAGCACCGCGCGGCGGCGTTCGTCGAACGCCGCTTCGGCCCGGCTGTTGTCGAGGCTGTCGCGCACGGCCTCCTTGCGCGTGGTCTGCGGCTCGGGGCTGATCCGCCACAAGGGCGAGCCGGTGATGGCATGGGCGACCATCAAGCGCAGCGCGACGCCGGGATGACCGGTGAGCGCGGCGCGAACGGCGGCGTGGCGGTGCAGATCGATATAGGTCTGGCACGTCGAGGTGATTTCGGGGCGTTTGGGCTTGTCGGCGGTCGGCGTCTCGCCGCGCGCGATCTGTGCGGCTTCCTTGTGGCTGATATAGCCTTCGTGGAACGCCACCTCGCCCGACTGGCGGACATCGATATAGACGCGCCCGCCTTTGCGCTTGGCGGCCTTTTGATATTCCCATGTCGAGAAATACCGGTCGGGGCCGACGATCACCGCATCGGCCCAGCCCGCCTCGATATAGCTGGCGCGGCTCTGCTCGATCGCCGCGTCCTGCGCGGTCCAGAAGGCATCGGCGTCGGCGAAATAACGGTCCTCGCCGAACAGGTCGGCGATGGTCGCCAGCCCGCTCGCTTCGACATCGAACAATGCGAAACCGACCGGGACCGACTGTCCGCCGAACAGCCATGCCTTCAACTGATGGCCGGTCGGCAGATAGGCATTGTCGTCATCGGCGAGCGCGAGCCATGCCCTTTGCTGGCTTTTGGAGGCGAGCGTCAGATGGCGCACGGTCGCACGGTCGATTTCCTCGCGCGCATAAAGCGCGCGGATGCGCGGCAGGAGATTGCCGAGCGCGAGGACGCGCTTGATCGTCAGTTCGGGCAGACCGAAGGTCGCGGCGATATCGTCGATGCTGCGGCCTTCCTTGACCAATCGCGTGAAGGTCGCCCACTGCGTGACCTCGTCGGCGTCGAGGCGCGCGATATTTTCGATCAGCGAGGCCTCGACCGCATCGGCATCGTCGCCCCAATCGAGGATTGCGCAGGGCATCGGTTCGGGGTCGAGCGATTCGGCGCGGCGCTCGTCGGCAACGATCGTCGCGGCGGTGAAGCGTCGCGCGCCCGCGACGATTTCATAGCCATCGGGCGCACAGCCTTGGACGGGTTCAGGGCCGGGATTGGGGCGCACAATGACCGGCTGGATGACGCCGCGTTTCCTGACGCTGGGCAGGATATCGGCGACATCGGGCGGACGTTTGCCGTAGCGCATATTGGTCTTGCTGACCGACAACTTGTTGAGCGGGATAAAATCGAGTTTCATGGGATTGCTCCTTGGTGAGTGCCGGTCCCGTGTCGGGTGGAATCGCGGGCGGGACCGGTTTTGAATGACGGCGAGACGCGCCGCCCGCGTCAGCCGCCTCCCGGATCGGGAGGCGGAAGCTGGTTGGAACCGCCGCGCGGCAATTCCGGGGCGAGCGCGGTCTCGGCGGCGGCGATCGATCCCGCGCGGCGCGCGGTGTCGGCCCAGACCGACAGTGGCGCGTCGCTTTCAAAGAACAGGTCGCGTTCGATGGCGAGGCCGAACGGCAAGCGCAAAGCGGCGATTTCCGCGAGGCTGAACGCGCCGAGTTCGGGACAGCCGAACCCCAGATCGGCAAGTCCGAACAAGGTATCGCCATCGGGATCGAGTTCGCTCGCGAGCCAGGTCGCCGCGCCGACGGGAGTGAACAATTTAACCAGCGGCGCGGGATCGAAGCTCGGATCGGCGGCGCTGCGCGCGGCGTTGGCGGCGAGCCGGCGCGCGGTTTGCGCGGGAATCAAAATCATCGACTGGACTCCTCGGATGGTATCGCTGGAAGGCTGCGGCGATCCGCTGTGTCGCGGGATGGCGGCGGCGGGGTGAACAGGTCGAACTGGTTGCGCGCGTTGAGGTCGAACAGCCCGTGATTGCAGGGACGCTGCGGCTTTTTGGGTTCCATCGGCGCGGCGGCGCGCCATGCGAGCCGGTCGCGCGCGTTGATCGGCGTGATGCCGGGCACCAAGGATTGCGGACCGATCGCGGTCGGTTCGGTGGCGAAACCGGGTAGCGCCTCGGGGGCCGGCTTAGGTGCGGGCGCGCTCATGCCGCCGTTTCGATTTCGCCGGTGGGCGCGGTTTGAGGGTCGGCAAGTGCTGTGTGATGGCGCGCGAGCAACCAGTCGGCGGCTTTGCTGGCGGCGCTCGCGGCGCGAAAGATCGCGCGATTATCCTCCTTGAGCACGGCAAGCCACGAGCCGAGATAATCGGCATGGCGCACGGTCGGGGTGATGCCGAGCGCGGCGCACAGGAACGCCGATCCCATTTCGGCGATCAGTTCCTCGCGGGCATAGTCTTTCGAGCCGAAACGGTTGGTCAGGTCGCGACCGAGCCGCGATCCGTGGCCGGTTGCGTGGCAAAGTTCATGCAGCGCGGTGCGGTAATAGTTGATCTGCTCGAAGAATGCGGGCTGCGGCGGCACCTGCACGGTATCGGGGCCGGGGGCGTAAAAGGCCTTGTCGCCGCCGATCCGAAAGCGAACGCCGCTTGCCGCGATCACCTGTTCGGCGACCGGCACGATCTCGCGGCCGGGAAGCGGCGCGGGGTCGGCGGCAAAGTCGGCGGCAAGGCCGTCGCATTGCGCGGCGTTGAACACGGTAAAGCGCTTGAGAAAGGGAATGGCGCGCGCGTCGGTGCCGCTCTCGCGCGCCCGCGCCGCCTCGCTTTCGGGGATGAAACGGTCGGCATAGACGACGCTCTGGCCGTGCTCGCCCTTGCGGACGCAGCCGCCCGCGTCCCGCGCCTGTTTGAAGGTCAACCAGCCTTGGCTCGGATAGCCTTGCTCGATGACCGCGCCCCACAGGATGAGGATGTTGATCCCCGAATAAGGCCGTCCGGTGCGCGCGTTGCGCGGCAGACCCGGCGCGGCCCCGCCGGGCACGGCGCCCCAAGGCTGAACCCAGGGCAGCCGCCCGGCTTCCAATTGGGCGATGATCGATTGCGTGACGCTGTCATAGAGATCGGCGCGCGGCTGTTGCCCTTTACCCGCTTTTTCGGCCTGTGCCGCCTTGTCGGTCTTGTCCCGGCGCGTCGTCCGGGCGCGGCGGTTGCTTGGGGTACGCATCGCGAGCCTCCTGTCCCTGCCCAAAGCCAGCATGGCCTCCCCCGGAAAAGCGGGGGGTGGGCGGCACCAAGCGACCAGAAAGGCCCGGCTAGGAGCGCGTCCGGCACCGACAGGCCGGAACGATGAGTGGAGGAGCCGGGCGTCAGCCCGGCTTGCCGGACGCGCGGCCGGGCCTAGACGGGAGCGCCGCCCATCCCCGCTTTGACCGGGAGGCCACACGCAAACGCCGCCGCGCGAAACGCGCGGCGACCGCTTTACGGGATGGGCCGTCAGGCCCAGCCGGGCGCGCCAGCGATCGTCACCGTCAGGCCGAGACCCGCTGGGCGGGGCTCGGTGGCGAGGGGCTCGGGCCCGAGCCATAGAGCGCGGTCGCGCCCGGCGTCAGCGCGGGCGCGAGGCGCCAGCCTGTTCAGGCATCAGGACAGGAACAAAGCTGTCGTCATGGCCGTCTTTGTCGACCGACTGGACGTGGATGATATTGTCGCTGTCATTGCCTTTTTCGCAATAATTGCCGGTATCCGCCCGCCGCCATCGCCCGTGCCTCGCGAACCAGTCGCCGCACTCGCGAGCGCAGCGATCCCGATCCTGCATGCCAGTCCCGCGTCACACGGTCGCGACCGAACAACGCCGCGCCGATATCGGACTGGCTCGCCCCGTCGGCCAGCGCATCATGCACGCGCAGCATCGTCAGCAGGCGCGGAATGGCCGCATCGCGGGGAAACAGCGTCCGCGCGAAGCGCCGGTGCCGGCACAGATACAGAAATCGCCGCAGCGGCAGGAGCCGCTTTTCGGCGCTCGCCTGGCCAAACAGATGATAATATAGAAGCACATTATCCGCACCGGTCAATCGCCCCGCATCGACATCGAGGCGGATATGGCGCCAGCCATCGGAAAGCACGCAATGTTCATACCCATCGGGGTCGGTCGCGATCGTCAGCCAGGGAGCGAGATCGCGAACGCGGATGCCATCGGGATCCAACGCCCCCGTCGGCGTCGCGCTGACGCTGAGCGTGCCGGGGTCGAGTTCGGCATCCCAGATGATCCGTGCCTCGGGCGCCGTGAATTCGGGCGCTTCGGCGAAAATAGAGCCCCCATTGCACCGGGTTCGGCGTGGCGCCGCGCGTCGCTTCGCTCGCGCGCACGTGCCAGGCGATATAATCGGGATCGCGCCTGAGCCATTCCCACATGATCCCGGTGCGGTCGATCGCGCCAAGCCGCCTGTAAAAAGCGCCATTCTCCCAATCGCGTCGCGCGGTCATGCGTTGTTCCGATCGGGGGGTGGCGTGACGGGACGGGGATGCCGGGCCGGCGCCTGAGATGCCTCCATGACGGACCATGCCCGATTTTGCCGGATCAAGCTGCTGTGATATGAGGATTTAATGACCGGAGTCGCCGGGCAGCGGGGTGAGATGCCGCGGCCCAGCCCGAGCCAGGGGGCGGCCACGGGACCGACGGTAGCTTGAGACGCCGCCCGCGGCCGACAGGGTGCAAGGTGGGCATGCATCAGATGGCGATGCGCTTGATGCGCATCGTCGAGATGGTGACGAGTACCGACGATCTCACCGCGGCGATGGTCGCGGTCACCGCCGAGCTCGGCTTCGAGTATTTCGCGCTTACCCATCATGTCGATGTCGTCGCGACAAGCGGGATCGCGCTCCGGCTGCACAATTATCCGGCGCGCTGGGCGGACTATTATGATGGCCATGCGCTCGGCGTGTCCGATCCGGTCCACCGCGCCAGTCATGTCACGAGCATGGGGTTTTGCTGGTCGCAGATGCCGGACATGATCCCGCTGACACGCGCGGATCATGAAATTCTCGCGCTGGGTCGCGAAGAAGGGATTGGCGACGGCTTCACCGTCCCGGCGCATGTACCGGGCGAAGCGCGCGGATCGTGCTCGTTCGCCAATCAGGCCGGGCGGCCAATCCTTCCGGAAATGCTGCCGCTCGCCCAGCTTGCCGGAGGCTTCGCGTTCGAAGGCGCCCGGCGGCTGTGCTCGGCGCGCGGACATCTGCCCGACGCGCCGCGTCCGGTCTTGACCGATCGGCAACGCGACTGCGTGATGTGGGCCGCGCGCGGCAAGGGCGACTGGGAGATCAGCCGCATCCTGGAGGTGAGCGAGGAAACCGTTGCCCGCCATATCAAGCAGGCCTGCGCGCGCTACGGTGTGAACAAGCGGACATTGCTGGCGATCCGGACGCTGTTCGACGGAACATTGACCTTCACCGATATTTTCGGGCGCTGATATACCCCTTTTCCGGCATAGCGCCGCCAAGCCCCTAGGCTGATCCTTGGCCAATCCCGTCACAGCCAAGGTCATCCGCCATGCTTCATACGCTTCGCTTCGGCGCTTCCGAAACGCCCGACGGCGTCCTGCGCGCGATGTTCGCCGCGCGCAAATCGGTGTTCGTCGATCTGCTCAAATGGGACGTGCCGGTGATCGACGGCCGCTATGAGGTCGACCAGTTCGACGACGAGCACGCGACCTATCTGGTGCTCGTCGATCGCGCCGGCCGCCATCTGGGATCGGCCCGGCTGCTGCCGACGACGCGACCGCACATTCTCGGCAGCTTTTACCCGCAGCTTTGCGAAGACGGCCCCCCGTGCGGGGCCGATATCCTGGAAGTGACCCGCTTCTGTCTCGATCGGGGCCTGCGCGCCCGTGAGCGCCGTGCGGTGCGCGACACGCTGGTGACCGCGCTAGCCGACCATGCGCTCGATCAGGGCATCGCGGCCTATAGCGCGATTGCCGAGATGGGCTGGTTCCAGCAAATTCTGGCCTTTGGATGGCGCTGCATCCCGCTCGGCCTTCCCCAGCGCATCGGTGGCGAAATGCTCGCCGCGCTGCGCATCGATATTGCCGAGGACACCCCGCAGCGACTCTCCGTCGCCGGTATCCGGTCGGCCGCGACGCTTGTCGGTGGCGAACGCGAAGCCGCTTGACGCCCATATTTGAAGGACAGATGCCATGACAGGAATATCGACCGGGAACGACAGCGAGCGGTACGCCACCGAGCTCGCCGAGCGTGGCTATTGCATCATTCCCGATGCGGTGCCCAAAGCGACGATCGGCGCGCTGGATGACGATTTGGCCAAGGACTTTGCGGCGACGCCGTTCGGCCAGGGCGGTTTTTATGGAGCCACCACCAAGCGGTTCGGCCGATTGCTCACCCGGTCGTCGCAGACGGCCCGGCTGGTCCGGCAGGCGACCATCCTCGCCATCGTCGAGCGCATCCTGTCGCCCTGGTGCGACTGTATTCAGCTCAATGTTGCGCAGGCGATCGCCGTACATCCCGGTGCACCCCAGCAAATGCCGCACCGCGATCAGGATATGTGGCGCGTGCCCGTCGGCGAGTCCGAATATCTCGTCAACGTGATCTGGCCGCTCAGCGATTTCACCGCTGAAAATGGCGCGACGCGCGTCTGGCCCGGAACGCACGGCCCCGCCGCGCTCGATCCAGAGCCGAGCGGTGACCCGGTCCCCGCGGCGATGCCGCCCGGCGCGGCACTGGTCTTTCTCGGCTCGACGCTGCACGGGGCGGGCGCCAATAGAACACAGCAGGTTCGCCGCGGCGTCGTCATCGGCTATTCGCTGGGCTGGCTCAAACCCTATGAAAATCAGTGGCTCGCTTACCCGCCGTCGGTCGCGCGGCACTTCGATCCCGAACTCGCCGCGCTGATCGGCTACCGGCAACATCGGCCCAATCTCGGCAATTTCGAGGGACAATGTCCCTCGGTGTTGCTCGAGGGGTGCCCCGACACGCCGCGCGGCGCGATCGACGCGCTCAGGCCCGACCAGCAAGCGCTGATCGAGGCCTATGTCCAGGACCAGCGGGCGGCGTGATGAATTCGGGAGCGACCACCGAGCGGGTCTATGAAGCGCTCAAGCGCCGGATCATGGATCACGGCTTCCGGCCCGGTGACCGGCTCGATCCCACCGTGCTCGCCGATCAGATGGCCGCGAGCGTCACACCGGTGCGCGATGCCTTGCATATGTGTGCCGGCGAAGGATTGGTCGAGGCGCATAGCGGCACGGGATTCTATCTGCCGACGCTCGACGAGCCATCGCTCAAGGATCTCTACGCCTGGTCGGCCGAATTGGTCACGCTCGCGATCCGGGGCTGGCCAAAAAAGGTCGTGTCCGCAGAAAAGACCATCGAGGGTGTCGCGCAGTCGGTCGCTGGTGGCGATGCCGATATTTTTGCCGCGATCGCGCGGCGATCGCTGAACGGCGAACATGTCCGTGCGGTCGAGGCGCTGAACGCCAGGCTAAGCGCCGTGCGCGTCATCGAAGCGCAGTTGCTCGAGGACATTGGCGCGGAATTGCGTGCGCTCGCCGCAGCAGTCGATGCTGGCGATAAAAACACGCTGCGGCGCCTGAGCGGTCAATATCACCGCCGGCGTCTTAGAATAGCCGCCGATATCGTGCGCCTCGTCCATCGACGAGAATGAGCGATCGCCGGCCAGCCCCGCTTCGCGCGCGGTCGAAACACCCTTGGCGGTGGTGTCGATGCAAGCCATATGGCAAAGAACAGTGATGGGTGTTTCTCGCGAATTGGCAAGCGAGAAAATATGGCGAAAAATTCGAACGCGACTATGATCGATAGCCATATGGTCGGATAGGACAAGATGGCGCGCGGCGAACTGATGAAAAAGCTTCTGGCAAGCTATGGCAGGGATGAGGAGTTCCACGCCGTTGCCGAGCAGATCATCACCGAAGAAGAAAAGAAGAATAACCGCGTCCTTGCCCGGTCGCTGCGCAAGTCGCTGTCGAATGGTCCGTCACGTCGATCGCGACCAAAGGCGCTCGCGCCACTGCTGCCCTTTCCCGAGGCCGCGGCCGATTTCATCGAGCGCATCGAGCCGGTGCACGGCAAGCAGGATATCATCCTGTCATTTGAGAATATCCGGATATTTCTCGGGTTGATGAAGGAATTCGACCGGGCCGACGAGATTCGCCGTCACGGACTGCCGGTGCGCTCGAAACTGCTGTTCTGTGGACCGCCGGGCTGCGGGAAGACGCTTTGCGCCGAGATATTCGCCGCCGAACTCGGTCTGCCGCTCTATGTCGTCAAGCTCGACCAGCTCATTTCCTCCTATCTGGGCGAGACGGCCGCGAATGTGCGCAAGATTTTCGAGTTCGCCCGCACCCAGCCTTGCGTGCTGTTCTTCGATGAATTCGATGCGCTTGCCCGGACGCGCGACGAGAGCGGCGAGCACCATGAATTGCGCCGGGTCGTCAACAGCCTGCTCATCTTCATCGATCGCATGCGGCCGAAGGGGTTTCTGATCGCGGCGACCAACCTCGATCAGACGCTCGATTCGGCGATCTGGCGGCGGTTCGATGAGGTTGTATGGTTCGACAAGCCGGATAGCCGAATGATCCAGCGTTTCGTGGCCATGAAGTTCAAGAATCTCAGCATCGATTTCGACCCCAAGGCGCATCTGTCCGACCTTGAGGGCTATGCCTATGCGGAACTCGATCGAATCTGCCTGCAGGCGACCAAATCGTCGATCATCGCCAAGCGCAAACGGGTCAGCGAAGGGGATTTTGTCGATGCGATCGCCGATGAACGGCGCAGACGTCGCCGGACCTCCCGCATGAACGAACCGGTCTGACCGCATCCGGGGTGGCACGATACGATCATCTTCAGCTTGTACGGCTGCCGGAGCGACTGCCGCGCCGCAAGACCGGTGGCGGCGGCCCACCCCCTGCCCGGAACGCTGGCGGTCATAGCCGGCGCCTCGGCGATGAACTCGACGGGGCGATTGCCGCGCAGCAGCGGCGGCGGCGTCCGGACGCGGTCGATCCCTCGCTGATTTTGCGTGTCGAGATGAACGCCGCGCTGCTCGAAGACGAATGGAACAAGGTCGGACTGACCGTGCTGTCGAGCGACGAGGATCGCACGATGGTGCTGTTCGCGTCATCGGACGAGCTGGACGAGTTTCGCACCAAGCTCGAAGCCTATGGTCGCGGCGTGCAACCGGGTCGGCAAAATCCCGCTTACGCATCGTTCATCGCCAATATCGAGAGCTTTTCGGAGGTGTCGCCGCGCGACCGGATCGGCATGCGCGCCCGCGAGGCAGGGCTGGTCGAGGTCGAGGATTTTCAGGTTGGCGAGAGCTATATCGTCGATATCGAATTATGGGATCTCGGCCGCCGCGAGGTGCGCGAACGCAAGACCGATGATGTGGCGCGCTATGCCGAAGCGCTCGGCGCCGAAGAGCTGGACCGGCATATCGGTCCGAGCATCACGATGGTGCGGTTGCGCTGCGACGGAACGGTGGTGCGCTCGTTGCTGACGATCGAGGAAATCGCCGATCTCGATTTCCCACCCGAACCAGATCTCGCGACGGGCGAACTCGTCGACCTCGCGCTTGGCGATCTGCCGGAACTCGGCGCGCTCGATGCCGACGCTCCGCTCATCGGCATCATCGACAGCGGCGTCAACGATCATCCGCTGATCGAGGACATTATCGCCGGCGCGATCGGTGTTCCCGCTGCGCTCGGCACCGCCGACGATTATGGTCACGGCACGTTTGTCGGCGGCATCGCGACCTTCGGAGACCTGCGCGGGCAACTTGGGGCGGGCACGCTCGCCCGTCATGCGCGGCTTTGTTCGGCGAAAGTCGTCGATCATGACGGCAAGTTTCCGAACAGCCGCGTGACGCCGAAACTGATGCGCGAAGCGATCGGCCGTCTGCACGACGATTATGGCTGCCGGATCTTCGTCGTCGCGCTCGGCGACCGGAAAAAACTCATCGAAAACGGCAAGGTGGGCCCCTGGGCGCAGACGCTTGACGAACTGGTCCGCGAACTCGATATCGTCATTGTCGTCGCGGCGGGCAACCGACAGCCCAGGGGCGGCCTGCGCGTCGAGGAAGCGGTCACCGACTATCCGCGCTATCTGCTCGAGAACGCCAATCGCCTGTGCGAGCCGGCCGGCGGAATGAATATCGTCACCGTCGGCTCGCTCGCCCATGGCGACGGCCTAGGTCCTCGGGCGGCGGACAATGTCGGGATCCGTCCGATCACCGGCGCGATGGAGCCGTCGCCCTTCACCCGCATCGGACCCGGCGCACGCGGGGCGATCAAGCCCGATTTCGTCGATATCGGCGGGACGCTCCTCTATGACGGGCCGACAGCGGCGCTTCGCGGCGGCGAGGTTCGTCCCGAGGCCGGTGTGGTTTCGCTTCACTACCAGCCGGTCGACCGGCTCTTTGCCGCGCGCTCGGGCACATCGCATGCCGCGCCGCTCGTCGCGTTGAAGGCAAGTCAAATCCTGGCGCGTTTCCCCGACGCGTCCGCGAACCTCGTTCGAGCGCTTCTGGCGGGCGGCGCGAGCATCCCCCAAGAAGCGACCGCGCGGGTCAATTTGCTCGGCGACCCTGCGGCACGCGCGCTGTGTGGCCATGGACGGGTCGATGCCGAGCGTGCAGCTTATTCGGACGACAGCCGCGTCGTGCTCTATGCCGAGGATGAACTTCCGGTCGATCATTTCGCGGTCTATCAGATACCGATCCCCGAGCCGTTCCAGACCCGCCGCGGCCGACGCCATGTTCGCGTCAGCCTCGCATATGATCCCCCGGTGCGGCACAGCCGACGGGATTATAATGGGGTGTCGATGGGTTTCCGGCTGATCCGGGGCTGCGACACGGACAAGATATTCGACCATTTTCGAAAGCGCGCGCCCGACGACGGTCCGTTTCCGGAAATGGAACCGCGCTTCAACTGCAAGCTCGATCCGAGTTCGACCGTGCGGGAGAAATCGAGCCTGCAGACCGCGACCGTCACCTTCCAGCGCGACGTCAGCCAATATGGCGACAATTATTATCTGGTCGTTCGCTGCGCGAGCGGGTGGGCGGGGGACGCCGGACAGCAGGCCTTCGCGGTAACGGTCGAGATCGCTCACGAAGCGGAAATTCCGCTCTACGAACGGCTGCGCCAGCGCGTCCGGGTGCGCGTCTAGGCAATCGCTGCGGATTCTACATAATCCAAATAGAATCCGTATAAAGTTCAGATAGCCGCCCCCGCTTCCTACACTCCAGGAGCTGCATTTTCGCAGCGATTTGATGAAGGAGTGTATCATGGAACGCGAAGACGATGTCATCGATCTGGGTGCGGCGAGCATCGAGACGCAGGGTCCGGGTGCGCAGGTTGGGGACGAATTTCTCGGCCTGATTCCGACCGGTCTTGCCGATGACTGACCGAATGAGCGCGCGGACTGTTTCCGCGCGCTCTTTTTCGGGTTGCGCGCCATGGTTTTCCAACTCGCTCCGGATATCAGCTTTTGCGATGCCGGTGGCCGCTTCGTCTTTCTGGATCTCGCGGCCGATCGCTATTTCTGCCTGGGTACGGATATGGAACGGTCCTTTGCCCGCCTGGTCGCGGGTGAACCGCTGTCGGATGAAGACTGCGATCGACTAACGAGTCTGGTCCGTCAGCGACTTCTCGTCGAAACCGACGGGCCGGGCGTGCCGTCACGTTTCACGCCACCAATATCGCCTGTCCGTTCGGCCTTTGAAGGTACCGCCAATGTCGGTCTGCGGCACGTTGTCGACGCTTCGGTTTCGCTTGTCAGGGCAAGAATCGAGCTGCGATGTCGCGCCCTCTGCCGTCTGATCGGGACGCTGCGAGCTGCCAAAGCCGGACGGCTTCGTACCGATGACGAGGAAAATGCGGCCATACTCGCGAGAACGTTCAGGCGTGCAGCGCTGACCACCGGATCGCTGAACCAGTGTCTTGCTATCTCGATCGCGATGACCCGCACGGCGATCGCGGGCAATCTCGATGTCGACCTGGTAATGGGGGTGAGATTGCGGCCCTTCCAGGCACATGCCTGGGTCCAGCATGGCGAGCTGGTGCTAAGCGACGAGCTCGACACTGTGATACCCTTCACCCCGATCTTCTCGATATGATTCGCCCCCGGTATCTGGCTTTTCTGGCTTGCGGAATTGACGCCGATGCCGACTGGAAAGACCCGCTCGATGGCCCGGTGGCGAATGCTTTCGGCCTGATGACGATTGTCGATCATCCAGGTCTGCATCTCATGGCCGCCTCGCCCGGCCTTGGTCTTGGCGGCGAGAACATTGTCTTGGGTGAAGTCTTCCGCCGCGATGACTGCGCGCGGGTTCGATCGTTCGAATCGGCGGAGAGCCGTGCGATCGTCGCAACGGGTGGGACGCGCTTGGCTGATGAATATTGGGGGGCCTATCTTGCTATCCTGTCAGACGAGGGTGGTGGTTTCATGGTCTTGCGCGCGCCGCTCGGAGATCTTCCGGTCTATGTCTGGCAATCACAGCATGGGCTGGTGATTGCTTCCGATGTCGAGTTACTGGTTCGCATCGCTGGATACCGCCCGTCGATCGACTGGGTCGGTGTCGCCGAACATCTCGTCGCACCCGATCTGCGCCGTCCGCGTACATGCCTCGCCGGACTGTACGAGCTTTCGGGCGGAAGCCGGGGGCGCTGGCACCGCGGCGCCTGGACGGTGGACGATATCTGGTCGCCATGGCGGGCTGTCGCTGCCGAGCCGTTGCGCGTCGATTCACGGGACGCCGCCGAGCTGCTGGCAAGCACGATCCAAAGTGCCGTGACCGCGCGTCTCGCTCAATTCGACAGAATGCTTGGCTTGGTTTCAGGCGGCCTCGATTCGTCGATCGTGGCCGCCTGTGTCGCCGATATGGACAAGGCAGCGACTGCGTTGACCATGGTGACCCGGGATCGGGGTGGCGACGAACGCCATTACGCCGAAGCACTGACATCCCATTTGGGCATGTCGCTCAGGTCGGTTCTGCGTGAACCGGTCGAAATCGATCTATTCAAATCCGCCGCGGCGGGACTTCCCAGACCCAGCGCGCGCAGTTTTGCGCAGGCTACCCGGGCCGCCGCGCACGCCGCCGCTTGCGAGACGGGAGCGCAGGCGATCGTTCATGGCGGGGGAGGCGACAATGTCTTCTGCTCGGTACAATCGGCCGCGCCGCTGACCGACCGCCTTCTAGCCGGTGGCGATCTTCAGGGCAGCTGGAAGGTGGCGGGCGACATCGCCATGCTGACGCAAGCGAGTGTGGGGCGTGTCTTATGGCAGGCGATAAGACGGTTACGCCGCGATCCAGCATATCGGGTCGCGGGCGATCGCTCCCTGCTCTCTTCCTGCGCGGTCGCCGCTGCCTCCTCGGCGCTCGATCACCCTTGGCTCCTGCCGCCGCCCGGCGCCATGCCAGGATCGGCCGCGCATATCGGCCTGATCGCGGCGGCGCAGAGCGTGGTGGAAAGCCCCGACCCGCGAGCGGCCGTACCATCGGTTGCGCCGCTGATCGCGCAGCCGATTGTCGAGGCCTGTGTCGCGATTCCAAGCTGGCACTGGTTCGACCGCGGCCACAACCGTGCGGTGGCGCGGCATGCGTTTAACGACTACCTCCCGGAACCGATCGCATGGCGTCGGTCGAAAGGTGCGATGGACAGTTTCGTCATTGAGATATTCGAGCGCAACCGGGACGTGATCGCGCAGCTTGTGAAAGAGGGATTGTTGGCGGCGCACGGGTTTGTCGACAGGAACGCGATCGCTGGCATTCTTGATCAGCGGGGACCGACGCGTGGTCATGGCTATGCCCGCCTCATGCACTTCGCCGACGTCGAAGCCTGGCTTCGATCATGGATCTCGGTTTGATCGCGTCGAGCCATTTTGTTGGTGATTGGCGCGCAGTCTTCGCCATCGGCGATATTCATCTGTCTTTTCGGGCGCGGGATCGATCTTGCCGTTCAACCAGAAGTCGAACCAATCGAGATTGGTCTGGTAGATCGCGGCGCGGTGCGCCGGTTGCCACTTGATGTGGAACTCATCCGGAAAGACGCGCATCTCGACCGGCTGATGATATTGGCGCAGCGCCGTGATTGTCGGCAGCGCATAGAGCGACTCGCTATCGGCAAGCTGCAACAGGAGCGGCGTGTCCATCCTTCGTGCGTTGCGCACGAAGGAATAGGGACGCCAGAATTCGTTATCGACCGGATATGCCGGCGGATAGCCGATCTTGCGACTATACTCGGCCCATGCGGGTCCCGCGAGCGCGGGAGCCGATTCATCGACGCAGCAGCTGCTGATCGAGGCGGCAGCGAACAGATCGGAATTGATGAGCGCGAAGCGCGCCGCGGACGCGCCGTCGCTAAGCCCGGTAATACCAAGGCGGCGCGGATCGGCGATACCGCGCGTGACAAGGCGTTCGATTCCGGTCGCGATCGCGGACTGGACGCTGCGCCGCTCGCTCCAGTTCTCAAGGTCCGCGGCGTTGATGGCGTCGAATGTGGTTAGCTCGGGAAAGCGCTCGGCGAATATGGCGGGGCGTTCGATGCTGAGAACCGCGAACCCGCGCTGCGCAAAGAGAAAAACGGGATATTCATTGCCGGTCCCGCCACGCAGAAACCCGCGCGAATGATAGAGCGTGACGATTGTCGGCAGCGGCCTATCGCCTCGATAGCCGGGCGGCAGTACGAGATCGCCGTAAACCTCGAGGCCCAATGCATTGCGCCATGTCAACCGTTTCACATGGCCCAGGTCGAGCCGGTCGAAGGCCTGATTGGGATCGAACAGCGTCTCGATCTTCCCGGTTTGGGGGGCGATTTGGACGATATCGGCGGGATGGGTGGCGGTTTCGTGCAGGCACAGCAACTTCCGCAGATGCATCTGACATCGCTCGAGAAGGTCATCGGTTCGTAGCATCCGCCGGGGAGCGCCGGTTGCCGGCAACCAGCGATACAGCGCGGTATAGCGATGGTCCCAACCTTCGCGTTTGAGGAAAATCAGCGTTGTCCCGCCGCCTTTCCACCACATCCCTGCAAAAGTGCCGGTGCAGGCTGGTTGATCGCAGCGGACCTCTCTTCCGTTTCGGTCCGTGACCTGCAATCGTCTGGCGGAGAGTGGCGATGGTGCGGTTGGTTCGGTCGATGCCGACGCTTCGCCAGCACGGGCCTTTTCCGGATTGGCAGCGCGGTCCGCATTCGCGCGGATCAAGCGGACCTCCTGATCCGTCGCGTCGGTGACGCGCCCCGAGGCCAGTGTGACTACCTTGTAGCTATTGGCCACCGGCGCCTTGGGTTGCGGGCGCCAACTGGTATTGGGCGTCACCCGTTCATCGTACAGCCAGCCCCTGCGACTGGCGGCGTTGATCTGCCTCTCCATCATGTGGCGCCTGGCCTCGGCAGCAAATCCGATGCGCTTGTCGCCGGGCATCCAGGCGAACGATGCGACATCGCCCGCCTGACTGATGATGTCGCGGGCTTTACCCGTCGCGACCGAGACAAGCCGGATATGCGTTGCTCCATGCGCTCGGCGCAGATAGGCGATCGACCGCCCATCGGCCGACCAGACCGGCACGATCTGTCGAGGAAAGCCGTTCGGAATATAGAGGCCGCGCGCCACAACCTCGGTCATGATGAAGTCGCCGCCGCGATCGACAATTCGTGGCGGGCCCGAATTTTTGAGGTCGATCAGAACCAGCGCCTGGCAATAGCGATTGGTCGCGGTGTCGGCGCGCGCAATGAGGAACGCCGCTGTCTCGCCATCGGGCGAAATCGCCAATGGACTTGGGCCGCCGATCGGTTCTGAATCGGGCCGGCCGATACCGGCGATCCCGAGTAAATCGGACGCGGCAATCGGTCGGGTGACAGCGGATCGTTTTGCGAACGGCGTCCAGTCCGTACATCTGCTCCAGGCGGGATGCGCGGCAACGATCGACATTAGAAGAAGGAGCAGCCGGACATAGCCGGATGTCGCACGTTGCTGCGTCACCCTCACCATGATTTGCTGACCGCGAGGCTGATAACTCGACCGAGCGGAGAATAATTCGTCGAATCATAGGGCGTATCGGTCACGGTCGTTGTGAAGATCGTCGGCGGATCGACATCGAATGCGTTCTCGACGCCCAGGGTGATGTCGATTCCGCGAAGCCAGTACGGGCTTGAATCTCCGGTTCGATACCGCGCGGTGAAATCGAAGCGAAACTGCGACGGAAGCTCGGCAGCGGGTGAATACCGCGTGTCCTTGAGCGCGCCGGAATAGTTGGCGATGGCGGTCAGCGAAAGATCGTCATGGCTCCAGGTTGCGCTGGCACGTCCGCGCCAATGCGGCGGATTGAACAGGATGCCCGCAAGCGGCAGATCGGGTTGGCTTGCGCTGATCTGCCGGTGGCTGGTCAAATAACTCGCATTGGCATTCAGGGCGATCGTATCCCGGCCTATCTTGCCGTGATAGCTTGCGAGCATGTCGACGCCGTGCACCCATTGCCGCCCCGCATTGACATTGCTGTTATCGATGAAGCCAATGACGTTGGCAGGATCGTACGGCGCGCCAGTGGCGTTTACGAACGATGCGCCGCTCGCCAGGATTGCGTCCAACATCTGCTGAGACGGCGTTCGCGTCACTTGGGCTGCATAGACGGGGTTGCTGAGCGCTTGGGTGATGAAGCCGATCGGTGTGACGATACGACTGATATAGCGGGTGTCGAAATAGCTGATTTCGGCGGTCAGGCCGGGAATGCCCGGCGGATGGAAACTGCCGGTAGCCGACCAACTGGTCGCGCGTTCCGGGGAGAGCGTGGCATTGCCCCCCTGAATATAAAGCGCGGATGATCCGGGCGGCGGATCGGGCTCGCCGAAGACCGCAGCGTTGAGAAGTGTGAGTGCTGGTGGCTGATAGCGTTGCAGCAATGTCGGTGCGCGAAACGACTTTCCCCAACTGGCCTTGAGATCGATGCTCGACGTCGGCGCATAGATCAGACCGAATTTCGGCGTCGCGACCGAGCCGGTCTCCTGATAACGCTCGTAACGGAGCGCCGCACTCAGGTTGAGTCGATATACTGCCGGGATCACCATCGCGGGGCCGACAACCGGCATGCTGAGTTCGCCGTAAGCATAGCGGTTGGATTGTGAGCGCTCGAAATTTAGCGGACTGTCTGCGCCGCGGTCGTTTCTTAGCCTGACGTTGCGATATCCGACCCCCAAAGCGACCTTGGCGGGGCCAGCGGGCAAGCTGAACAATGGCCCGTCGCCGGCAAGTTCGACCGATTGCGCCCCGTTGCAGTAGCAACCCGCGCCGAGCAGCGTGGAACTTCCCGCAGAAAAGCCGTCAATGCGATAGTTGGTTCGGTCTCCCGCATAACTTCCCGACAGGGCAAGATTCCAGGCATCTCCGACGGCAACCGAAAGGGTGGGAGCGATCGCATAGGCCCGTGTCTTCGTAACCTGGTGAGCACCGCTTACCGACAGATCGCCTGCTGGATTTTGAGCATAGGTGATCGCGCTCCGCCGATCGTTGAAGAGCGCGTCGATTGAGAACTTGAGCGCGCTGGTCAGCTGTTGGTGACCACTGACGACGGCGTTGTGATTACGCAGTGACGGAAACAGGGTGAGGCCCGGCGATCGCGTCGCCGCATAGGATCGCTGCGATGCCTCGACCGCCGTATTCCGGTTGAATTCATAGGCCGCAATCAAGCCGCCCGTTCGCCACCGATGTCCACCGATCACATCATATTGTTGTTGAAAGTCCCCGCCCTGCGTCGACGTGGCGAGGCGCGCGCGGGTCTCGAGCCCGTTCATATCGCGCTTCAAAATGATGTTGGCGACGCCCCCCACGGCATCCGATCCATAGAGCGCCGAGGCACCGTCCGCGACGATTTCTATTCTTTCGACAGCCCCCACGGGAATGGTCGAGACATCGACACTTTGGCGTGAGCCACTATAGGATATCCGGTGTCCATTCAGAAGCGTCAGGGTCGCGTCGCTTCCGAGCCCGCGCAGATTGATCGACGATCCGCCGCCGACATCGACGCCGTTGATGGCAGGAACATTGAAGCCGATACCGGGATTTTGACCGCCTCCGAAACTCTGGGGAATATTGCGGACGACATCGCCGAGCGTGGCTTGGCCAGCATTACGAATTTGCGCCTGATCGATGGTGATGACGGGCGAGGGTATTGGCGCTCCCCGAATTCGGCTGCCGGTAACCACAATGTCCGCGGCATTGGCATTTTCGTCGCCGGCATTTGATGTGGCTGCCGGACGGATTACGAACGCTCCGTCGACGATACGAAATGACATCCCTGTGCCAATCAACAACTTGGCGACTGCCTGTTCGGGCGTGAAGGTTCCGACCACGGCAGCGCTGCGCTTGTTCGCAACATCGTCGCTCGCGGCGACGATTTCGCGGCCCGATGTTGCCGCGAACGCCTTGAGCGCCGCTGAAAGATCCTGCTCCGGAATGTTATAGGCGCGCGCGTTTTTGGTCTGGCCAATTGCGGTCTGA
This sequence comes from Stakelama saccharophila, assembly GCF_032229225.1. Lineage (NCBI taxonomy): Bacteria > Pseudomonadati > Pseudomonadota > Alphaproteobacteria > Sphingomonadales > Sphingomonadaceae > Stakelama > Stakelama saccharophila. The sequence goes on along the minus strand of NZ_CP135076.1, from coordinate 2,906,364 downwards.
GGCGTCGCTGTGACGCACATCGCCGCGATTGCGCCCATCCATTTGTGCTGCACTCGTCTTCTCCCCCTCTGGCACCATCGCGGTGCCTGCGGGAGGATTGACGAGGTTGATCGAGGTATGGCCCCCCTCGATACGAAAATTTATGAAGGGACGCGCGCCAATCGTATGGCGTCGGGTGTGGCGCTCACTTTCAGGCCGAAGGTGGCGGAAAGTTTGCGCGCGAGTGCCCGCGTGTCGCGCAGGTCGAGAACCGCCGTTACGCGAAGCCGGCCGATTTCGGCAGATGCAAAGCGAATCGGCGGCGTGCCGATCTTGTTCGCAGCCGCAATGACATCGGCAAGGGGCGTGTTATCGAATGCCATTCTACTCGCCGGCCAAAGACGCTCGTCGCGAGAAATTGAAATCGGTGCCAGCTTGCCGTCGTAAAACCGCATGGCTTGACCTGCAACCAAGCCGATATCGCTTGCTTGGGGCGCATCGGAGCTGGACAGGCTCGCGGTTCCGCGTAGCGCTATCACCCGCATTCCGTCTGCGTCCGCCACAAGGTCGAATTCGCTGCCAGTTGAGCGAACCGTTCCACCGCGCAACTCGACCACGAAAGGAGTGGCCGGATCGTTGGCGACATCGAATCGGGCACGCCCGGATTGAAACCGTATCCGCCGCGAGCCTTGCGTGATCAAGACGGATAGCGATGTGTTCCTATCGAGCGCGACAATCGTCCCGTCGGCGAGCCTGACCGTCCGCACCGCGCGGCCGGAATTCGACACCTCCGCATAGGCTGGCGATGCGCCGCGACCGACGAACAGCAAGAGCCCGCCCATAATGCAGAGTGCTACGATAACCACGCCGAACGCCGGTTTCATAAACGTCGAAGCCCGCGGCGCTCGGCGGACCGGGCTCGCCAGTCTGCTCCCCAGCGCTGAAAAAGGCTCGACTTCTCGATATGCCCGTTCGTGCGCCGGGTCGGCGGTTCGCCAGGCGTCGAAATTTGCCTGTGTCTCCGCCGAAGGCGCTTCGAGCATTTCTGTATGCCAGTAGGCAGCGTCGCGCGCGATCCGCGCGTTGCGCCCCCACAACCACCAGCGCGGCATCAGATCGGTCCGACGTCACGGCGGAGCTGGAACAATGCTTTCGCCATCTGTTTCTTCACGCCCTTCACGCTCATATTCATCTCGGTGGCGATCTCCGCATAGGTGAGGCCTTCCACGCGATGTAGCAGGAATATCTCGCGCGTGCGGCGGTTCAAGCGTTTGACTGCCGCATCCACTCGGGCGAGCGCGTCTCGATGGTTTAGCTGCGGGTCGGGGTCGATCCCCACATGAAGCGCGTCATCATATTCGGTTCGCATGGCATCGGCGCGCTGGATTGCTGACTTTTTCTGGTCGCGAAGCAGGTTCTTCGCGATTCTTGAGAGATAGGCAGCCGGGCTTTCGATGCGCGTTTGCGACGATCGCTCTACTCGGACCAACCGCGCAAAACTCTCCTGCACGAGGTCAGCGGCATCGCTATCATTCGTGCGTCGCGAAAAGAAGCGAAGCAATCGGGGGGCGTGCCCGCGATAGAGCGCTTCAAACTCTATGGTCGGCGGACCTGGGGGCCTTTCCGGCGGCAGCGGATCATCTTCCGAGAGGCGCGGGTCGAAAAATGCCGCCAATTTGGGGGCGCTCAATGGCATGGTTTCGGCCAGCGCCGACGCACATTGCAAGAATCTACCTTGTCGAAATGCCTCATCACCCGTCGACCCCGCTTCATTCTTCGAGGCGAGGCCGGCAAAAGCCGGGTGTTGAGAACATGCTTGAGACATGCGCCGATGCCTTTAGCCGCATGGCTTGGACATACGCATCGGCCACCCGGCCGGATAAGTGGCGGGTCCGATCCCCAAGCGAGGTTCTCACGCCTCGGCGCCGTGTTCGCGACGCTCGACCAACTTAGCTATGCAGAACAAAATCGCAACCCGAAGTGATTTCAGCTTATGAGCATATGCCTCAGTCGAACGCCAAGTCGAGTTAGAGCGTCGGTTCCGAAGGGAAGCGCGACCAACTTATATTCTTATCTTCGGCGACAGAATGTTCTACAAAGGTTCTCGTTGTTGAGGAGAGCGATTTTGGCCAAAGTTGTGACGGACGCGCACGCGATCGAGGCGGGCGAGAATTACATGGCTGTTTACATCGACTGCTCTAAGGGCGTCGGTCAATCCATCGTTGCCGAAATGGAGATGGACCTCACCGGCCCCGTGACGGCCGATGTCGGCCAACCCCGAAAGTTGAGCGGCTTTGAACTCCCTGCTCTGGAACTCCTGCATCTGGCGCAAGCGCGCGCCGGGGAGAGGGGCGTGAAGAAGATTCTTCTCGTCGATCCCCAAGGGTTTCTGAGACTGGCGCGAACCAATCGCTACGCGCACCGTTAAGCGCCTGACGGAAGGCGTGGGGCGCTTGTTTGATCGGAAACGAACTATTCGGACAGTCGATTTCGAGCTGCCGCGCGGCGCGGTGTCGATCGAAGCTCTCATGGCGATGCCCCGCGAAGGCTGGGAGCATCTTCGCAATGAGATCAATATCCGGCGGCAGGCCGAACCTGCTCGCCCATTCGCCCGATGCAGGCTTTGCGAGGCCGGTGTCTTCATTCGCGCCCAGGCGGTCGATGGGGGGCATATTCCGTTCTACGCCCATTTTCCGGAGAGTCCGAAAAGCTGCCCCTGGTATGAAGGCGGTAATCTGAAACCCGACGACGCTCGTGCCGCGCAATATCAGGGACATCAAGAGTCCGCGCTTCACCGGCGCCTCTGCCAGACGATAGAGGCCCTCGCCAAAGCCGACCCGCGATGTGTCAGCTCGGCGATCGACACCTATTTGCGGCCGGAGATTCATGCCCGTGGCCGGTGGCCGGACGTGTACCTCGACATGGGTACGTTCGGCAGGTTCGCCTTGGAAATTCAGCTTTCAAAGCCGTTCGCCCCCGAGGTCGTGGCCCGTCATGTACATTATGAACGCGAAGGCGTCCGGCTGATCTGGATTTTCCGGGAGCTGGAAGACCCGCTTCCGCAGGGCTTTCATGATGTCATCACCATGCAGCGCGGCAACGCTTTCGTATTCGATAACGACGCCGAGGCCGCCTCGATCGAGAAAGGCACCCTGATCCTCAAATGCTATCTCGAGGATGGGAAAGGCGGCTATCTCAAATCTCGTCTCGTGACGCTCGATGATCTCGACATTACCACGGGCCTGTCGGTGTTTCTGGAGGACCGGCGCAGCGAGCGGCTGGTAAAATATTGCAAGGAGGTCCGAAACCGTTGGTGGCAGGCGTTTCAGCAGGCCAAGACGGACAAGCCATCCTCACCGTTCTACAGCGAAAAATTCGCTCCCGCCTGGGCATCTGTGCGAAGCTATGTGCCCGAGCTGTCCGCGTGGAAGGAGAACTATTGGGCGAGCCATTCCGATAGAGGACAGGCGCATCTTGCCAGCCTGTTCGCCATTCTCTGCTCGGTGGCACACAGCGCTGAGCAAGACAAAGAGGTTCTCCATATCACACGCCATTCGGGCGATGGCGCCCTGCTTGCGATGCTGAACAGCAAGCTTAGTTCCGCGACCTTCGCACCCTATGCCAACTTGATCGAAGCATTTGTGACGACTACGCCCTTGGCCAATCTACTGGATCGTCCCTCTCTCCGGAAGATTCAGGGCAATGCCCGGAGCGCCCACGACCAAGTCGATCGGGAGCATCCCGTCTGGAAGGCTTTGGCCCGCCTGTTTCCAGAAGCCCTTGATGGCATGGTCCGGGCGGAAATGGCGGATTTGGGACGATTGCCCAAGTGGGCGACCGGGCCACAAGCACTTCCGTCAAGCTGATATGATCTGTTCTTATATTTCGCCGGGAACACACCGACATGACCATAGAATCTTGCGATTTAACGACCACGCAAGAGTTCACGATTGATCTGGCAGGGGCGGGTGATTGTTATCGCCGAAAGACCCGGCCAGCTAATCGCCGCAGGCAGAGGGTCACGCGCTTCATTGGGCGTGAGGGCGATGTTGAGACCTTTACAGTTCAACAGACGTTCCCGGTCGTCGGTAGTCTGAACTTCGATCTCCCATCCGACGGTCAGCGCGAAGCTGTGGAGCAGTTCTTCGGACACTGCCCGGAATCCCGCTGGCAAGCTCACATCATGCTGAGCGCGCGCGACTACGGATTGGAGGTTTCGAGCCGCTATCCGTTCACGGCTATTCGGCGGATGGTCATTGGCGTCAGCGTTGCAGCCTACATACTCAGCGATCGAGGACTCCGCGACGACGTGCGTCAATGGTGTGAAAATCGCTATCAAGAACAGTCCCCAGGCATCAGCTCGGGAATAGCAAATCACCGCCCTTATCGGATGGCGAGCCGGTTCGTCGAAAAACTCGTGATGGATATGCGTGGTGCAGGATCGGAGGTATTCGGCTAAAGCCAGCCACGATCGTGGGGACTAACTGGGGGAATATTATGACGACCGTGCCGCCGGCACCTATCGACTATCACCTCATCGGCCTCGCTGAAGACGGCGGCATCGGGGATCTACTGGCGGGCCTCGATCAGAAGCAGGGACGTATCCGCCTTCAGGCACTCATATCCGAATGGCTACGAATGGAGAATCTCGTCGTTCTGACGGGATCGGGCACGTCGGTTTCCGCAGGCGGCAAGACGATGGCCAATCTTGAAACGGCTGTATTCGCCACGATCGAGGCTATGCCCGACGTTCCGACCTCGATCACTCCCATCATCGAAGCCCGCAAAAACGCTGTCCTTCTTGCCGCCTTCGACGACGATGACCCCATCGGCTTTGAGGCATGGCTCTCGTTCGTCGCGAATGCTTTGGTCGTCGCGGAGTCGCCCGGCGGGCCATTTTCCGCCGTGACCTGGCCCAGCACGCCCGCGCCTAGCGTCGCCGATCTGCGTTGGTTCGTTGATCGGCTTCGCATGGCAATCTTCGCCGAGTGCGCGCTTTTGCTGCCCGATAACGGGCTGGCTGCGTCTGCCGATAGCATCGCTCCGCATCTTGCGTTCCTGTCAAAGCTCGTGGCGCGGGATAGCAACCTCGGCCGCACCCATCTCTTCACGCTCAATTACGACACGCTGTTCGAGCAGGCACTGGAACTGCTCGGCGTCCAGTATTTCGATGGGTTCACCGGCCGCGCCTCCGCCCGCTTCGATCCTTCCGTCTATGGTTTGGACATCTACTATCCAGGCGAGGTGGCAGAGGGCCGCGTGCGGCGTTTCGACAAGTTCCTGCATTTCTATAAGCTCCATGGCTCGATCCACTGGTTCGAGCACGGCAATGAAATGCGTGCGCGGCATCCCGATCTGATGCCATTCCGGACCTACGCCACCTTGACAGCCGAGCAGAAAGCCGCGTCGCTTCCTTCTCTGGCTGGGGGGACTCCCTCGGTCGGAATCCTACCGACCGCGAACAAATTTGCTCAGACGCTTGCGATGCCCTACGCGCACTTGTTCCGGTCCTTTCAGGTGAGGCTCGGCACTCCCCAGACCTTCCTCCTCGTGCTGGGCTATGGCTTCGGCGACGATCATGTCAGCCGGATCATTGAGAACGCGCTGATGAATCCGTCGCTGGTGATGCTTGTGGTCGAACCCGATCCGAACAGTCCGGTGATCGCGCGCATTCGGCGATACAAGGATCTCGGCAAGCGCGTTTTCGTCCTGTGCCCGGCGACGGACGCCTTCTCTGCAACGCCGTTTAAGCACGCCACCTTCGACGATTTTGCGCGAACGGTGATGCCTGACGTGCAGTGGCTCGACGATTTTCTGCGCTTGCGCCGCTTCGAAAAGCAGATCGCTTCCTCCGCGACTTCAACCGGGGCGGACACGGAGGACGCGGATGGATAATCCCCGCCTCGTGGGTCACATCGTCTCGGTCCAAGGCTTCCGGGTGAAGGTCGAACTGCTGCCCGAAACTCGGTCGGCGTTGCGCGCCACGCTGGACGGAGTGCAGGCCGCCATCGCGATCAACGCCTATTTGACCTTCTCGCTCGGCGCCGGTGAAACGGTCATCGGCATCATCACCGATCTAGAAGCTCGCGAGACCTTCGATCCTGGCAGCGGAGACGATCTCAACCTCGAACTGATGAAACCGCGCCGCGTCGCGAGCGTGCAGTTGCTGGGGACGATCGAGCACAAGGATGAGGAGCCCGCGTTCGGTCCGGGCATCTCGGTGCTGCCGACACTCGATACGCCCGCGGAAATCGGATCGCCGGATATCCTTCGCGCAATGTTCGAAATACCCCCTCGGCGCAACAAACCGGAGGACTATGGCGCGAAGGATTTCGATTGTGATCTGAAGATCGGATACCCAACTGGTCAGGATCGCAACGTTGTCCGCGCCTCTTATAACGACCTGTTCTCACGACCGCTTGCGATTGTTGGCAATACCGGCTCGGGCAAGTCCTTCTCGGTGTCGAGCCTGATCCAGAAGGCGATGACGGCGCTTGATGGCGCCGCCGAAGAGCCGCACGTCTTCATCCTCGACATCAACGGCGAATATGCCAAAGCCTTCCCGGCCGCTGAAGCATCGCAGCGCTTGCCCGATCGCATTTACCTTAATGGCAAGGAGTTCGGCCTTCCGCTTTGGTTTCTGAACGCGGAGGAAATCTGTGCGTGGCTCAGCGCTTCGGAACAGACGCAGGAGCCCGTGCTGAAGGACTGGTGGGCGATTGCCAAAGGCGGCAGCGCCACGGCCGCTGCCAGCATGGGGGCGCTTCAGAATGGCATGAGCGCTCTCGACCAGCTCCTTAGCGAACTGACGAAAATCAAGAAGAAAGCAGCCGGTTCCTATTGTGATGCCGTGATTGGCCACCTCGCCCATGCAGATATTGATACAGACCCGTTCGCTGGCCTGTTTACCGCTCATCGGTCAGCCAACGATTTCAACACTGAGGTTATGAACAATCAGGCCGCCATCGCAGCGGAGGCGGAGAAGCTGAAAGACGCGGTTCGCGCCAAGATCGCAGGCAGCAGCGGCACGGCAGAGGCCGGTGCGCGCACTGCCGACTCCCCGTTGCACATCGCTCGCGCAACCCTGACCGATCCGTCGCTCATCAATCGCGCTGTGTCCAAGGAGGATACGTTTCGCGTCGATGCTCATCTGACAACGTTGAAGCTGCGGCTGAAAACTCGCATCGACGATAAGCGGTGGCGCGCCTTCCTCAATTATGAGGAAACCGATACAAAGATCGAGAAGCTGTCCGCATGGTTTGCGCGCTTCGGGCTTGGCACTGTGACTGGACCGAAAGTCTCGGTGCTCGACCTGTCGATGTTGAGCAACGAGGTTCTGCCCTATGCGTGCGCGGTGATCGGGCGGGTGTTGTTGGAGGCGCGTGAGCGCCTGCCGGCAGCCTCGCGCTATAAGCATCCCTGGGTGCTCGTTCTCGAAGAGGCGCACAATTATGCACGTCCGGCCCGCTCGGACGAGGATCGCGGTCATCGCTTGGCCCGATTGACATACGAGCGGATCGCCAAGGAGGGCCGCAAATTTGGCCTTTCGCTTATCATTGCCAGCCAGCGGCCGAGCGAGATCAGCCAGACCATCATCAGCCAGTGCGCCAACTTCATCAGCCATCGCCTGCAAAATCCTGACGACATCGACCATTTTCGGCGCATCATTCCAATGCAGGCACGACGGCTGCTCGATCAGGTGACAATCTTATCGTCAGGTGAAGCGATCGTGTTCGGCAGCGCCTTCCATATTCCGACGCGCGTCCAGTTCGATCGACCGGAGCCTAGCCCCTATAGCCAGACGGCCGCGCCTTATCATGAATGGCGGAAGGAACAGAATCCCTTCCCGCTATCGCAAGTCATTGAGGCTTGGGGTGCCTGACGAGGCGCATATCCGCCAGCGCTGCTCATGGGCATTGTGCAGCGGCTCATTTTAAGGAACCAAGAAGGGGCCTACCCAGGCGAACAAACCGCTGCCCCCTACGGTGCCAATCGGCGGAGAAAGACGCTTTACGGCGGCGTGATCATAGCGCGATAGCGTCGGTATAGTGCCCATCGTCATTGGACGTGGCCAGCCATTTTGCCACTGGCCGCCGTTCGCTGCCAATTCCTACACAAAAGCCGCACTTGCTACGCCCGCTCGGTACATCCAATCACCGGCCTGCAGCCCCGCGCTCAAACTCGTCGTGCATTTCTCGGACAGGAGTACCCCGCGCGCGACGAATCTCAGGACTGTAAATGCGGCTATGTGCGCGTTATGTTCCATTCGTGGTTGAGTTGTCAGGCTCTGAGGCAAACGCTGCACCCTCTCGGGCCGACAGCCTGCGTGTTATGACTCGAGGCATAGCAGTCGCCTCCGCATCGGCGCTGCCGTGCAAGAAGTCGTGTCGCCGATGAACAGACGGCGGGTTTCGAAAAGTCGAATCGAGCGCACGAAGGACCGCTATGTTGGCGGGAGTGGACTACTCGCGTCGAGTCCGAAAACGGCCGCTTTCCCAGGATCGCTTCTCGAAACATGTCAGTCAGCAAGCGGCGCCTGAGCCACGAGGCGGCTCCCGGCATAAGCTGCCGGTCAGCTAAGCGCCCCGATCTCGGTCGTTCGGGCAGGCTCGCGTCCTGAGAGTATCACTTACGAAACACCACTGGCGGAGGAAGATCCGCAGACGGAGTCATCCAGGAACCAGCTGCGCCAGCGAGGCGCACGTCCCCGAGCCGGTCCGCAAAATGACAATGTGGTCGGGCTCGGAAACGAACCACGCGAAGCTCCCCCACGCCAATTGGGTCACGGTCTTCTTGAATCCTGCCGAGGCGCGATCCTGATAGGCGGTGACGAACGCGATCTGCCGGCGATCGAAGCCTGCCGCATCGGTTAGGTCGAAGATCGCCTCTTGCCTGCGTGGCGTGATCGCGCCGTCGGTTGCGACAACTTCGACGAACACAATGAGCGGATCGCGCGGCGCGAGATCGGCAAGAATGAGGTCGGGCAGGTTCTTGTCCGCCTCGATGTTCAACCCGATCGATGCGGCGATCCGGTCATCGCGAACCACGACCTTGTTCCCGCTCTCGCTGAGCCAGAGCACGGCCGGTGTCTCGAGGAAGCGCGGGGCGAAGACCTCGACGACGCCTTGGGCAATAAACGAACTTGGGCCCGGCGCCAGCGGTCGAGTTTCGCCACTGGGGAAGGTGACGAGCACGCCGTCCGAGCGCGCGGCCGCGCCCGCCTGCATAATCGTTACGCGGGCAAGCGCACTTTTGCTCAAATGCGTGGCCTGAAATTCCGCTATCCGTTTCTCGAGTGCCTCGCCAGCGAGCGCCGGATCGAACAATGCAGCGAAATCGCGCTTGAGCGCGTAGCGCGGCTTGCCCGATGTCGTCGGCAGATCCTCACGGCGCGTGATCGCACCGATGGCGACCAGCCCGTCGCGCAAGGTCTCATCCCGGATCGGCTCGCGTGTGTTGTCGGCATACCAGCGTGCGCCGCTGACATGGCCGCCGCGCTTGAGTACGGCTTTGTCATAGCCGAGGCGCTCAGCGTCCTCGGCTCTGGCCGCCTGCTCGTTGGTCATGCGATAAACGTGGACAGGCCCGAGATAACATCCGGTGCCTTCAACGGCGCCGACATAGAGCGCGGCAAAGACGGTGCTCGCCGCCAACTCGCGAACGCAATAGTTCCGGTTGGGCGTGCCTTCGGGAAAGATGAGTGGCAGGCGCTCGGCGACGAGGTCGCGATCGGCATAAGGCGGCAGGTCGATCATGCGGTCGTCTGGCCGTACAATCTGTTGCACTCGGCGTCGACTGCCTCGCGACCGGCGCCCGCCGCAACCAGCCTCTCCAATTTGCCGAGCGCGCATGCAGTGGGAAGTGGCAGCGCGCCCAGTTCGAACGCCGAGACGGCAACGCTGCCGTTCATGCAACGGAACAGCTGATCGACGACTCGGCTGTTGAGGATCGCCGCGACGACCCTTGGCGCCACCGCGGCGCCATGAGCCGCGCGGATCATGTTGAGGTGGTTCTCGACGACGACGCCGCCATGCTCATCGACGAACGCCGCGGGCAACTCGGCGGCGATGAGGCGACGCGCCTGTTCCTTGGCGGTGGTGCGCTGTACCAGAACGCACGGCTCCTCGACGAGCAGCCAGCCATCCTTTCGCTCGAGCTTGAAAAACGGCGCGTGATTTCGTTTGAACGCGCGAAAGATAAAGCGCCCGTCGGCGCTGACACATTCCGCCCAGATCAGCGGACGGACGTCCTTGCCCGCCCCGCTCTGGCGCAGCTGCGATTTGAAACGATTCCAAACGAGCGGACCGGTGGATATCGAATAGCCCCAGTCGCCCAGGCGCGCGGTCATCGTCTCGGCCTGCGCGATCAGCGGACTGTCCGCGGCAGAGCGGGGCGCGAGCCAAGGCGCGCCCGAATCCGGAGGGAGGGCTACCGTGCCGTTGCGCGTGGTCGTCGCCTCGCGCTCGTTCGTGACATGGAGATAGTGAATCTGCGCTCGCCCTGCCGGCGCGCCCTTGCGATAGAGCGCGAGCAGCGTCTCTTGAAGCACATCCTCGAACACGCCGCGACGCGCGTGCACAAAATCGATCGCCACCGGCGGCGCCTCGTCGGCCAACAGGCGCCGCAAGGCGGCATAATATTGGCCGGCGAGAAAGCTCGTCGGGGTCAGATAGGCAATCAGCCCGCCGGGCTTCGTCCAGCGCAGCGCGATGTCGGTAAAGACGCCATAGAGATTGGCATGCCCGAAAAGGCTGCGCGCGAACCGCTTCCGCTGCTCGGGTGTGAGATTGACACGGCCATAAGGCGGATTGCTAATGACAAGATCGAATCGGGCCTCGGGCGCCTGTTCGAGCGTGTCCGCGATGCGCAATAGCTCGGGGACCGGCTCGCCCGCCGCCAGCGACACATCGGCAAGAGCAATTTCCAGCGCGGCCTGGGCAAGCACCGCGGCAGGGGGATCGAGCTCGATCCCCGCTAGCCGCGTGCCGATCTGGCGCAAGACGAACGCCGGTTCGCTGGCGACCATCGCGGCGCGCATGCGCAGCGCCGCCTGAACCATGAACGCGCCCGCGCCAGCTGCTGGGTCCAGCACGCGCACGGTCGCCCAATCGGCACCATGTTCTTCGGCCTGGTCGAGCAGACGCTCGACCAGGCACGGAGGTGTATAGAACGCACCGCGCAAGCCGCGGCTGCGCTCGGACAAAAGCGCCGGATAGAGACTGGTGACCAGATGAAGGCCCTCGACGAGCGGAAGCGCCGCCGCTTCGTGGCCGATAGTCGCGGCCAATTGCGCAGCGGCATGATCGAGCTCGCCGAAGGGCTTTGCCGCAGGGGCGCGGAGGTCGAGCATGGGTGCATGGCGATGCGCAAGCGCTTCAAGCGCGCGGTGCGCGAAAAGCGCCGCCATATCGTCGCGGCGCGATTCAGGAATAGTCCCAGCCCAAGCGCGACACAGCGTGCGGGCACGCGTGAGTTCGAGGCGAAGCTTCGGAAAATCGGCGTCCGGTGGTACCGGATGGTCGCGCTTGGCGTCGCCTAGAATCTGCACACGTTCTTCCTTCTCGTCCGAGGTATGAGCGGCACGGAGGTGCGCGCCGGTTCCCGATACGTTCCAACGATGCCCGACCTCGCTGACGATCGCAACTGTGTCCTCCATTAGGTAACTGCAGTTCGACGCGGTATAATTGGTGGCGTCCAAATAGCGAGAGGCGTCGGCACGACTTGGGCTCGACCCGCCTATCGACTGAGTGCTTATCCCGGCGCCGGCATGCGATGAATGGAGGGCGGCTTTCGACGAGCTCGCGGAGACCAGGGAACGTCCGCTTTGTTGGCGAGAACCGTCAGCACGCTGGGGTGCGAGGGTCGGCCACTAGGCGCCCAATCTCGGTCATCTGCTCGCTGCAATGCTAACGCTGGAAGCGATCATCCAATCACGAGCGAATGGCGATTGCTGACAGGTCTTGATTTGGGTCGAGGGGGCGGTCATCCGCTTTGCGCTCCGAATAGCGATCGACCAGTTGCTCGGCATGGGGACGGAGCAGCACGGTGAAGCGCACCAGCTCCTCCATCACGTCGACGATGCGGTCATAGAGCGGCGAGGGTTTCATCCGCCCGGTCTCGTCGAACTCCTCATAGGCCTTGGGCACGCTTGACTGGTTGGGGATCGTCACCATCCGCATCCAGCGGCCGAGCAGGCGCAGCGTGTTGACGCTGTTGAACGACTGCGAGCCGCCCGAGACCTGCATCACCGCGAGCGTGCGCCCCTGCGTCGGCCGCATGCCGCCGATGTTGAGCGGCAAGTGATCGATCTGCGCTTTCATGATCGCGCTGACCTGGCCGTGGCGTTCGGGGCTGCACCACACCATGCCCTCGGACCAGAAGGCGTGTTCGCGCAGCTCGGTAACGGCGGGGTGATCGTCGCCAGCGATCTGATCGGGCAGCGGCAGGTCGGCGGGATTGAAGATGCGGGTCTCCGCGCCGAACAAGTGCAACAGCCGCGCCGCCTCCTCGACCGCGAGCCGCGAATAGGATCGCTCGCGCAGGCTGCCGTAGAGCAGCAGAATGCGCGGGCGCGGGCTGTCATCGCCGAGTCCGAGCGCGGGCCGTTCATGGACATAGGCCGGGTCGAGCGCGGGAAGGTGATCGAGCTCGGGAAGCGGGCGCAGACGGGACAAGCGAAACTCCGAAAACAGAAAGCTCAGCCGCGCGGGCCGAACAGGATGATGGCGGCGCCGGCGAGCACGACCGCACCGCCGGCGACGTCCCAGCGATCGGGCGTCGTGCCTTCGACGACCCACAGCCATAGCAGCGAAGCAGCCACATAGACGCCGCCATAGGCGGCATAGGCACGCCCGGCTTCGTCGGTCGGCACCTGCGCGAGCAGCCAGGCGAACAGCGCGAGCACGGCGAGCCCCGGGACGATCCAAGCCGGCGTGCGGTCGAGCCGCCACCACGCCCAGAACGCGAAGCAGCCCGCGATCTCGCACAGCGCGGCCAGCGGATAGGCGAGATAGCCGGTCATGCCAGCGTCAGGCGCAGCGCCAGCGCCGCCAGCGTCACGAGCAGGATCGGCGTCGTCAGCGTGATGCCGACGCGGAAATAATAGCCCCAGGCGATCTTCACGCCCTTCTGCCCCAGCACGTGCAGCCACAAGAGCGTGGCCAGCGAGCCGATCGGGGTGATCTTGGGCCCGAGGTCGCAACCGATGACGTTGGCGTAGACCATCGCCTGGTGCACTGTGCCGGTGGCCTGCGTCGCGTCGATCGACAGCGCGCCGACGAGCACAGTCGGCATGTTGTTCATGATCGACGACAGCAATGCCGCCAGGATGCCGGTGCCGAATGCCGCGCCCCACACCCCGCCCTCGCTCGCGCGGGTCAGCAGCCCGGCCAGCGCGTCGGTCAGCCCGGCATTCTTGAGACCGTAGACGACCAGATACATGCCGAGCGAGAAGATCACGACCTGCCAAGGGGCCTCGCGGATCACCGTGCGCGTCGGGATGACGGGGCCGCGCGCGGCAATGGCGATGAGCACGACGGCGCCGACGGCGGCCACCGCGCTCACCGGCACGCCGAGCGGATCGAGCACGAAGAACCCGGCGAGCAGCAACGCCAGCACCACCCAACCGGCGCGGAAGGTGGCGTGGTCGCGGATCGCCTCGGCGGGCGCGCGCAATTGCGCGACGTCGTAGCGGGCCGGAATATCTTTGCGGAAGAAGATCATCAGCGCCGCCAGCGTCGCAGCAATCGCGGCGAGATCGACCGGGATCATCACCAGCGCATAGCGGCCGAAGCCGATATGGAAAAAATCAGCCGAGACGATATTGACGAGATTGGAGACGACCAGCGGCAGGCTGGAGGTATCGGCGATGAACCCCGCCGCCATCACGAAAGCCAGCGTCGCCTTCTCGTCATAGCCCAGCGCGCGCAGCATCGCGATGACGATCGGCGTCAGGATCAGCGCCGCGCCGTCATTGGCGAACAGCGCCGCGACCCCTGCGCCGAGCAGCACGACCAGCGCGAACAGCCAGCGCCCGTCGCCGCCGCCCCAGCGCGCGACATGCAGCGCCGCCCATTCGAAGAAGCCGGCGCGGTCGAGGATCAGGCTGATGAGGATGATCGCGACGAAGGCGCCGGTGGCGTTCCAAATAATGTCCCAAACGACCGGAATGTCGCCGAGTGAGATGACGCCTGTCAGCAGCGCGACGACCGCGCCGCCGATCGCGCTCCAGCCAATGCCCAGCCCCTTGGGCTGCCAGATCACCAGCGCGATCGTGGCGACGAAGATCAGGATCGCGAGCAGCATCAGGCGATACGCTTACCGGCATCGTCGGCGACGCGCTCGCCGTCCTCCTTGGTGAAGGCGCCGCGCTGCGGGTTCGGGAGGATGTCGAGCACGACTTCCGAGGGACGGCACAGCCTGACCCCGACCGGCGTCACCACCAGCGGCCGGTTGATGAGGATCGGATGCGCCATCATCGCGTCGATCAGCGCCTTGTCGCTCAGGCTTTCATCACCGAGGCCAAGCTCGGCATAGGGCGTGCCCTTTTCGCGCAGCAGCGCGCGCGGGGTCAGCCCAGCACGGGCGATCAGTTGCTCGAGCATCGCGCGCGACGGCGGCGTCTTGAGATACTCGATCACATGCGGCTCGATTCCCGCATTGCGGATCATCGCCAGCGTGTTGCGCGAGGTGCCGCAATCGGGATTGTGATAGATGACGACGTCGATCGCGGTCATGCCGCACCTTCCGGCGTGCCCTGCGCGAGCGGGGTCGCGCCGTCGCGGGCGCCGATCTCGTTCAGGCTGCGCTTGAGCGCGAGCCGGTCAAGGCTCTCTATCGGCAAGGCAAGCAGCAACTGGATGCGGGTATGGAGATAACGCATCGCGGTGAGGAACGCCTGTTCCTGCCCGGGGCCTTCGGCGGCGGTCGGATCCTCGATCCCCCAATGCGCGGTCATCGGATAGCCGGGCCATACCGGGCAGGCCTCGCCGGCCGCATCGTCACACACGGTGAAGATCAAATCGATCGTTGGCGCATCGGGGCCGGCGAATTCGTCCCAGCTCTTCGAGCGATAGCCATCGGTGGGAAGGCCCATCTGCGTGATCAGCTTCAGCGCCATCGGATGCGGCGCATCCTTCGGGAAGCTGCCCGCGCTATAGGCGCGGAACCGGCCTTCGCCGTCGCGATTGAGCAGCGCCTCGGCCATGATCGACCGGGCGGAATTGCCCGTGCACAGGAACAGCGCGTTGTAGGAACGCTCAGGCATGATCGGCTCCTTCAGCAGCAATCGGCGAGTTCGGTGACGAGCGGCGCGCACAGCTCGGCGCGACCGCCACAGCAATCCTTGGCGAGAAACAGCATCAGCGCGCGCAGTCGCTCGATATCGGCGCGCTGGATCATTTGCCGCCCGCGCTTGTCCGGAATGACGAGCCCGGCGGCGACGAGGATGGCGAGATGGCTCGAAAATGTGCTCTGGGAGAGACCGGAAGCATCGACGAGCTGACCGGTCGAAAGCCCGTCGGGCTCGGCCTGAACGAGCAGGCGGAAGGCGGCAAGTCGCGTCGGATGCGCGAGCGAGGCAAGCGCTGCGAGGGCGTCGTCAGTCGTCATCCCATCGACTTTTGTCGATGGGAATGCGCCCGGTCAATTCGCATCGTAGATTTACGATGGATCGCGGCCGCTATCTATGTAGCCGTTGCTAAAGGCGGAATGTCGGCAAGCGGGCCAGTTCAGGCCGAAAATGCTGGCAGTTGGCGAGAGTGAACTTGAGGAACTCGAGTATACAGCATCACTCGTCTCGGTCGTCGCGAGAGCAAGAGCGCAACGAACGTTCACTTCGAAGCGCCAACGAACGCCACCGGTCGGCGACTATTTTATGACCGCTTTTATGACGAAGATCAGTAAACCCGATAAAACCCTTTAATTTCAGTGCGGCAAGGCGGACTCCGTCTCCGCCACGGGCTGTTCCGCAGGGGCCTAAAGGGCCACCGATATCGAATTTTCCTCGTAAAAGCCGACGTTTAGCTGACCGGTTCGGCCGCGGCCGTTCATGGCCTTCCGGCGTTCGGAGGTGCGAGAATGTGGTACGAGCGGTCAAAAAACATGGTACTTTGGGAGACTGAAATTGTCGCCCGATGCGAAGCTGCGCGCCGTCAGACCGCACGCCAAACCCTACAAGTTCACCGACGCCAACCGTCTTTATCTGCGGGTCGCTCTCCGGCGTCGATTTTTGAACGTCAATGCGACGGCGCTTCGAGGTGCCGGAGCTTGTCGGGATTGCGCATTACATAGATTGCCTTGACCCGGTCATGCTCGATCAGCAACGCGGTCGTCTGGAGAATGCCGTCCTGCTCGCGCGTGACGAAGCCTGGCAGGCCATTGATATGGGCATAGCGCACGAGCTTTCCCGTCCCCCCGCGCATAAGCCGCGCGATCGCGGCAAAGGTGCGGATGACCTCGCCCGCTCCGCGCATAACGCGGCCCGCCGCCGGCCGCTTGCCGCCGCCGTCCGAATAAAGGCTGACATCCTCCGCCAGCATCGTGCTCAGCCGTGCGATTTCACCGCCGCGCGAGGCGGCGAAGAACGCCTGCGCTATCTCAAACCCGCGCGATCGCTCCACCGGAAAGCGCGGTTTTTCCGCACGGACATGCTCACGGGCGCGGCTGGCGAGCTGTCGGCAAGCGGCCGGATCGCGGCGAAGGATCTCGGCGATGGCATCGAAACTCTCGCCGAACACGTCGTGGAGAAGAAACGCGGCGCGTTCGAGCGGCGATAGCCGTTCAAGCGCCAGCATCAGCGGGAGGGTGACGTCCTCCTCCATATCCGCTTCGACCACCGGATCCGGCAGCCACGGGCCGAAATAGTCCTCGCGCCGCGCCCGCGCCGATTTGAGCTGATCGAGGCACAGCCGCGTGACGACACGGCGCAGGAATGCCTCCGGGACGCGAACGGCTTCGCGATCGGCATGTGCCCAGCGCAGCCACGCGTCCTGCACCACGTCCTCCGCATCGGCCATCGACCCGAGCATGCGATACGCAACCCGTAACAGCGGCGGCCGCAGCGCATCGAAGATGGCCGCAGCGTCGTTCACCGCTTCCAGCCCAGTTCCGGCGCGAACAGGTCGAAACCGACCGCCAGCCGGTTCCAGCCGTTGATGACGTTGATCATCATGGTCAGCGTAACCTGCTCCTCCTGGCTGAACTGGGCGTCCAATGCGTCATAGACATGCTGCGGCGCACGCTTGTCGGCAATCAGCGTCAGATGTTCGGTCCAGTCGAGCGCAGCGCGCTCGCGATCAGTATAGCATGGCGCGTCGTGCCATGCCGTCAGAACGGCAATGCGCTGCTCGCTCTCGCCGGCCTGCCGCGCTTCATAGCTGTGCATGTTGAGGCAGTTGGCGCATCCGTTGATCTGTGATGCGCGGATCTTGACCAGTTCGAGCAACGGCTTTTCGAGCCCGCCCGCGGCGACCTGGTCGGAGAAGTCCAGCCACATCTTGAGCAACGCAGGCGCGGCGGCATAGGGATTGATACGGTCGGTCATGTTTGCGGTCCTTTCGTCGGGTTGCGCGGACCTGACGAGACAGCGAGCCGGTTCGTGACATGCGGCGAGCAGATTATTGCATTTTGCGGACGCGGCCGCACGCATGTCGCGGATCAGGCCATGATCCCCGATGCGTCGTCCATCGCGCGATCAGCCGCCATGCGCGAACGAGGATAATCGGTCATGCCACCGTCGACGAACACCGTCGTCCCCGTGACATAGCCGGCAATGTCCGAAGCGAGCACGACCGCCGTCCGGGCGATATCCTCCGGCGCTTGCCGCGCACGAAGGAACGTGCCCTTCCGATTGATGTCGATCACCTCGCCCCAGGCGCTCGGCTCGGCTTCGCAGCGAGCGCGGCATGACCGTCGATCCCGGCATTGTTGGCCAGCACGTCGGTCCCGCCCCAGGCTTCGTCGACCTTGGCGAACATCGCCTCGACCGCAGCGGCGCGCTGATGTCCGCCTTCAATCCAAGCGCCTGCACGCCGGCGCCGGTGAATTGCCTCACCAGCATATCGGTCGCGTCGGGGGCGACCAGACAGTTGATCGCGACCCGAGCGCCTTCACCGGCGAACGCCCTCGCCATCGCCGCACCAAGCCGCGAATTGCCGCCGGCGTTTTCTTACGGGGAATGGCGTTTTCTTATGGGGAATAACGGGCCGGAAGCCGCGCACTCGGGCGGCCTACCCGAGTAACGACTCCGCTTCATGCCCGAATTTGCCATTCACGGATTCTGTCGCAACGCCCGAATGCTGACGCTCGGCATCGCGGTGGGCGAGAAAATGTGTCGCTTGGCAGGCGTCTGGCAGGTTTCACCTGAGGGCACATGCTGCGATCGAATCGCGGGGACGTGCTTCGTTTACGATCGTTGGTCGGCAAGCCTCACCGATCAGGAGCAGCGTCGGGTCGCTGTTGCCGAGTGCTTTCACCAGGAATGGCAGCGCGTCCAGCCGCCCGCGGATCAGGCGCTCGTTCGGAAGCGAGGCGTTGACGGCGATCATCACCGGCGTGTCCGGCGCGCGGCCCGCTGCGATCAGCTTCCGCGCGATGTCGGGCGCGGCCGCGCGGCCCATATAGATGGCGAGCGTGGTATCGGTGCGCGCCAGCGTCGCCCAGTCGAGATCGAGCGCCTCACCCGATCGGGCATGTGCGGTTACGAATGTGAGCTGTCGTGCGCTGCCCCGCAGGGTGAGCGACGCAAGTCCGCTCGCCGCGGCCGCGCTGGCGGCGGTGATGCCGGGACAGATGCGCACAGGCACGCCATAGGCTGCGCAAGCCGCCAACTCCTCCGCCGAGCGGCCGAAGATCGGCGGATCGCCGCCCTTCAGCCGGACCACGCGCTTGTCTGCCAGCGCGGCATCGACGATCAGGGCGTCGATCGTTCTTTGATCCTTCGAGTGCCGGCCAGAACGCTTGCCGACACAGATCAACTCCGCTGGTGCCGCGAGGTCGAGCACGCCAGCACCGACGAGTGCGTCGTAAAAAACGATGTCCGCACGCGCCAGCAATCGCGCTGCCTTGCGGGTGAGCAACTCGGGATCGCCGGGGCCGGCTCCGACCAGCCAGACCGTGCGCGGCGTGAAATCGTCATCCATTGGCGGCCTCCGTCAGTTCTTCATCGAGGATCCGGGCGAGCGCCGGGCGGCACGAGCCGCAATTGGTGCCGGCGCCGAGCGCCTCGCCGATCGCCGCGACATCGGCGAGGCGTTGCTCGCGGATCGTCGCCAGGATCGTCTTCAGTCCGGCATCGAAACAGGTGCAGACGATCGGCCCGCGATCGGGTTCGTCATCGGGCGCGCGGCCGGCGAGCACCTCGGGCCCCTGCTTGGTATCGAGTTGCGCGATCAGCCAGTCGCGGCCGGGCAATTCACCGCTGGCGGCGACGAACAGCACTGCCGCCAGCCGATTGTCGTCGAGCACCGCCACTCGCCGGTTGCCGCGTGCCGGGTCGCTCGCCTCGATCCGCGCGCCTTTGGGCATAGCCGCCTCGAGCGCGGCCGGGTCGCCGTCGCCGGCCAGTTCGAACAGGACGCCACCGGGCACCGTCACCCGCGTCGACCACAGGCAGTCGGGCGCCTTCACTGACCCGCGCGCGATAAGGAAGCCGCGCCAGTCGACGGTGACCGGCTCGAGCCGCGCCGGCGCGATCTTGAAGCCGGGCTGACCCGACCATGGATCGGTCAGCGATCGCGTCAGCAGCCCGGTGCGGCCGCCGGTCGATTGCCGGTCGGTCCAGTGAATGGGCGTGAACAACTCGCCGGGGCGCTGGCTTTCGCTCACCTGAACCCGAAACAGGCTGTCGCCCTGCGGCGTGACAACCCGGCCCAGCCCGCCATCGACGAGCCCGAACCGTTCGGTATCGGCTGGATGGACCTCGACCAGCGGCTCGTCGCGGTGACGGGCGAGCTTCGGGCTGAGGCCGGTGCGCGTCATCGTGTGCCACTGGTCGCGATACCGTCCGGTATTGAGCGTCAGCGGCCAGGCGCGCAGCGGCTTTTGCGTCCGCCGTTGCGCCACCGGCACAAGCCGGGCTTTGCCGTCGGGCATCGGGAAACGACTGTCGGTGAATGGGCGCTCGACCCAACGAAACGGCGCCATCGCATCGTAATCCATATTGCCGATCGCGGTTCGTCCGCGAAGATCGAGCAGACGCCGGCCGCCGTTGCGATAGGTTGTCAGCCGGGCATGCTCGCGCCAGATGTCGGCGGGACGATCGTATGCGAAGGCGGTGCGCCAGCCCATCCGCCGGGCGACCTCCTTGATGATCCACCAGTCGGGCCGCGCCTCGCCGGGAAGCGGCAGGAAGGCGCGCTGGCGGCTCACCATGCGCTCGGAATTGGTGACGGTGCCGTCCTTCTCGCCCCAGGCGGCGGCGGGCAGGCGGACGTGCGCGTAGCGGCTGGTGTCGGTCTCGGCGATCACGTCGGAGACGACGACGAACGGGCACGTGGCCAGCGCCGCGCGCACCGTGCCGGCGTCGGGCATCGACACTGCCGGGTTGGTCGCCATGATCCACAGCGCCTTGATCCGGCCCTCGCCGACCGCGCGGAACAGGTCGACCGCCTTCAGACCCGGCTTGGTCGCCATGTTGGGCGCGGCCCAGAAGCGGCCGACCTCGGCGACGTCCGCCGCCTCGAAACCGCGATGCGCCGCCAGCGTCGAGGCGAGGCCGCCGACCTCGCGCCCGCCCATCGCATTGGGCTGGCCGGTGATCGAGAAGGGGGCAGCACCCGGTTTGCCGATCCGCCCGGTGGCGAGATGTACGTTGATGATCGCGTTGACCTGATCGGTTCCCCGGATCGACTGGTTGATGCCCTGGCTGAACATCGTGACGGTGCGCGGCGTCGCGGCGAACAGGTCGTAGAAGCGCTTGAGCTCCATCGGCGGCAGGTCGCAGGTGCGCGCGATCGTCCACAGATCATGGCCGTCGTCGAGCGCCTTCCAGAAACCCTCCGGCACGGCGACGTGATCGGCGAGGAACGCCGTATCCAGCACGCCTTCGCGCCGGCAATGCGCCAGCAGCCCGTTCATCAGCGCAACGTCGCTGCCGGGCTTGAGCGCGAGGTGGCAATCGGCCTCGCCGGCGGTCTCGGTGCGGCGCGGGTCGATCACCACCAGTTTCGCACCTGCCTCGCACCGCGCGCGGATGCGCTGATAGACGATCGGGTGGCACCAGGCGGCGTTGGAGCCGACCAGCACGATCAAATCGGCGGCGTCGATATCGTCATAGCTGCCGGCGACGAGATCCTCGCCGAACGCGCGCATGTGCCCGGCGACCGCACTCGACATGCACAGCCGCGAATTCGTGTCGATATTGGCCGAGCCGATGAAGCCCTTCATCAGCTTGTTGGCGACGTAATAATCCTCGGTCAGCAACTGGCCCGAGACATAGAAGGCGACGCTGCCCGGCCCGTACCGCGCGATCGTCTCGCGGAAGCGCTTTGCCACCAGATCGAGCGCCTTGTCCCAGCGCGCCCGGCGCTTGCCGATCGTGGGGTGGAGCATGCGGCCATCGAGCCCGATCGTCTCGCCCAGATGCGTGCCCTTGGAGCACAGCCGGCCGCGATTGGCGGGATGCTGCGGATCACCGGCGATCGTCGCCGTCCGTTCACCGGTCGGCGTTGCAAGCACCCCGCAGCCGACGCCGCAATAGGCGCAGGTGGTGCGAGTGGTGGTCATCGCTCCTCCCCGGCACGGAGTTTCGGGTCGGATCGTCCCCCGGACGATCCTTGGCCATGCGGGGCATGGCCAACCCGAAGCTGGGGACCGCCGGCCGCAGGCCGGTGGTGGAGGGGCCTTCGCCACGTGCGAATCGCCCAGTGTCGACGCCCCTCCACCAAGCCGCTTCGCGCCTTGGTCTCCCTCCCCACGCCGGGGAGGAATAGGGCGCTCATCTTCACGCCGCCGCCTTCAGCGTGCTGGCGCGGCAGATCAGCACGCGGCCGGCGCTGACCTTGGCCGGGATCACCGGCGTACACCCGTTGTCGGCACCCTGTGCCTCGCCGGTGGCGAGCGCGATCTTCCAATTGTGCAGCGGGCAGGTCACGCTGTGGCCGTGGACGATGCCCTGGCTCAGCGGGCCGTTCTTGTGCGGGCAGCGGTTGGCGAGCGCGAACACCTTGTCGTCGCTGGTGCGGAACACCGCGATCTCGTCCCCGCCAGCAACCGGCACGGTGCGCGCGCCGCGCACCGGGATTTCATCGAGCCAGCCGATATCGAGCCAATCGCCGATCATGCCATTTCCTCCGTCCGGGGGGTGAACGCCGCCATCGGAGTGTGATGCTCGGGCCGGGCGCCGGCGGCGCGCTCGGCCCAGGGATCGTCCTGGCTGAAGCTTTGCGAGAACAGGAAGCGATCGGTCAGCGCCGCGCGGCCCTCGGCATCGTCGATGATCCGCGCCTTGACGGTATCGAGCCCGACGCGCTCGATCCACGGCGCGGTGCGCTCCAGATAGCGAGCTTCCTCGCGATAGAGCTGGATGAAGGCGGCGCAATACTCCATCGCCTCGCGCTCGGTCGCGACCTTGCAGAGCAGGTCGGTCGCGCGGACCTTCGTGCCGCCATTGCCGCCGACGTGCAGCTCGTAGCCCGAATCGACGCATACCACGCCGAAATCCTTGATCGTCGCCTCGGCGCAGTTGCGCGGACAGCCCGACACCGCGATCTTGAACTTGTGGGGCATCCACGATCCCCAGCTCATCCGTTCCAGCTTGACGCCCAGTCCAGTCGAATCCTGCGTGCCGAAGCGGCACCATTCGGAACCGACGCAGGTCTTCACCGTGCGCAGCGCCTTGCCGTATGCGTGGCCGGAAACCATGCCGGCAGCGTTCAGATCGGCCCAGACGGCCGGCAGGTCTTCCTTCCTGATGCCGAAGATGTCGAGCCGCTGGCCGCCCGTCACCTTGACCATCGGCGCGTCATATTTCTCGACCACGTCGGCGATCGCGCGCAATTCGGTCGGCGAGGTGATGCCGCCCCACATGCGCGGCACCACCGAATAGGTGCCGTCCTTCTGGATGTTGGCGTGCAGGCGTTCGTTGACGAAGCGGCTCTGCTGGTCGTCCGCATAATCGCCCGGCCAGGCGCACAGCAGGTAATAATTGAGCGCAGGCCGGCATGAGGAGCAGCCGTCGGGGGTCGACCAGTGCAGCTTCTGCATCACCTCGGGGATCGACTTCAGTTCTTGCGCGACGATCTCGCGGCGAACGTCGTCATGGGTGAAGCTGGTGCACTCGCACAGCGTCTTCGGCCCGCTCTCGACGCTGTCGCCGAGCGTCAGCGCCAGCAGCGTCTCGACGAGGTCAGTGCACGACCCGCACGAGGCCGAGGCCTTGCAGGTCGCGCGCACCGTGTCGAGGCTCGTCGCGCCGTCCTCGATGCAGGCGACGACCTTGCCCTTGGAGACGCCGTTGCAGCCGCAGATCTCGGCGTCGTCCGAGAGCGCCGCAACGGCCGCCTTAGGGTCCGCCCGCCCACCTCCGGAGGCGAAGGCCTGGCCGTAGATCAGCACGTCGCGGATATCGGCGACATCCTCTCCTTTTTTGAGCAGGTCGAAATACCAGCCGCCGTCACCGGTATCGCCATAGAGCACCGCGCCGATGATCCGGTTGTCGCGCAATACCACCCGCTTGTAGATGCCGCGCGCGCCGTCGCGCAGCACGATGTCCTCGCAATTCTCCCCGCCGGAAAAGTCGCCCGCCGAAAACACGTCGAGCCCCGCGACCTTGAGCTTGGTCGAGGTGACGGAGCCGCGATAGCCGGTGGGTTTCCCGACCAGCCCGTCGGCCAGCGCGCGGCACATCTCCCACAAAGGCACGACGAGGCCATAAACCTGCCCGTCATGCTCGACGCATTCACCGACCGCGAGCACGTCGGGGTCGGATGTGACCATATGATCGTCGACCTGAATGCCGCGTCCGACCGCGAGGCCAGAGGCGCGCGCCAGCGCCACTGAAGGCCGGATGCCGACCGCCATCACCACCAGGCTCGCCGGGATGTCGCGGCCGTCCTTCAGCCGCACGCCCGCGACCTTGCCGTCGCCGTGGATTTCGGCGGTGTCGGCGCCGGTCAGGACGGTCTGGCCGCGGTCCTCGAGCGCGGTCTTGAGCAGCCAGCCGGCCGCCTCGTCGAGCTGGCGCTCCATCAGCGTCGGCATCAGGTGCAGCACCGTCACCTTCATGCCGCGCAGCATAAGCCCGTGCGCTGCCTCCAGCCCGAGCAGGCCGCCGCCGATCACCACCGCATCGCCGCCGGTCGCGGCCGCCGCCAGCATCGCATCGACATCCGCCATGTCGCGGAAGCTGATCACGCCGGGCAGGTCGTGGCCGGGCACCGGGATGATGAACGGGTCCGATCCGGTGGCGATCAGCAGCTTGTCGTAGCCGATCGTGCGTCCGGCCTGCGATGTCACCGTTTTCGCCGCCCGGTCGATCGCGGCCACCGGGTCGCCGGCGATCAGTTCGATGCCGTTATCCTGATACCAGTCGTGACCGTTGATGACGATGTCGTCGAACGTCTTCTCGCCGGCGAGAACGGGCGACAGCATGATGCGGTTGTAATTGACGTGCGGCTCGGCACCGAAAATGGATACGCGAAACCGGCCCGCATCGCGCGCCAGCAATTCCTCGACCGCGCGGCAGCCGGCCATGCCGTTGCCGATCACCACCAGATGCTCGCGGGGGCGGGGCGTCGCGATCTCGATCGCGTCGGTCGCGCCGGGCGACGGAGAATCGTGTATGTCCATTCGTCTCGCTCCAAAACGAAAAAGGCCGCCATCCGGACCCCGTTTCGAGCGGGGCCTGGATGGCGGCCTTGCCATCATTCGCGCCTTGACGATCCAACGGCGGACCATCGCGGCTATGTCACGCGGGCATCATCGCCCTGTTGCGGTGCAACAATATCCGATTGTCGCCGCGCACTCAAGAGGCTTGTTGATTGGGGGGAAGCAAAGCCCCGCGCAGGCCCCGCTCGTCGATCGTTCAGATGCGTGCGCCGGTGGTCCAGGTGGCGCGCCAGCGGCGCTTGACGAGCGCCAACCCGATCAGCGCCAGCACCGCCAGCCCGGCAAAGATCAGGAAACCCGGCGCGAAGCTGCCGGTAAGCTGCCTCGCAAAGCCGAGCGACGAGGCAAGGTAGAAACCGCCGACCCCGCCGGCCATTCCGACCAGCCCGGTCATCACCCCGATCTCTTGCTGAAAGCGCTGTGGCACGAGTTGGAAGACCGACCCGTTGCCGACGCCCAGCGCCAGCATCGCCGCCACGAACAGGCCGAGCGCGATCGCCACGCCCGGCGCGATGCTCACGCCCGCCAGCGTCACGGCCGCCACCGCGAACACCACCGCCAGCGCCTTGATGCCGCCGACCCTGTCCGCCATCGCGCCGCCCAGCGGCCGCACCAGCGAACCGACGAACACGCAGGCCGCGGTGCAATATCCCGCCATCTCCGGACTCAGCCCGAACTGGTCGGTGAAATAGATCGGCAGCGACGCCGCCAGCCCCACGAACCCGCCGAAAGTGACGGCGTAAAATCCCATCAGCCACCAGGCGTCGACCGACTTCAGCGGGTGGAGATATTCGGTGAGCTTCTTGGGCGCCGGCTGGTCGGGCGCGTCCTTCGCCATCATCATATAGGCGATGAACACGATGGTAAGTGGAATGCAGGCGAGCCCGAGCA
Source organism: Stakelama saccharophila (assembly GCF_032229225.1). Taxonomy (NCBI): domain Bacteria; kingdom Pseudomonadati; phylum Pseudomonadota; class Alphaproteobacteria; order Sphingomonadales; family Sphingomonadaceae; genus Stakelama; species Stakelama saccharophila. The sequence goes on along the minus strand of NZ_CP135076.1, from coordinate 2,880,669 downwards.
CGCTGGTCCAGCCGAGCATCCTGGCCAGCGTCGGCGCGAACAGGGCGGCGAGCACGGTGCCCGAATTGCCCATGCCGGCCAGCCCCATCGCCTTGCCCTGATGCTCGGGCGGATACCAGCGGCTCGCGAGCGGCAGCGCGATCGCGAAGCTCGCCCCGGCAAAGCCCAGGATCACACCGAGCGCCAGCGTGCCGCCGAAGCTGTCGACGCCGAGCAGCCAGGCCGAAAGCAGGCCGCCGATGACGATGAGCTGACTGATCGCGCCCGAACGCTTCGGCCCGATGCGATCGACCAGCAGACCGTTGGAGACGCGCAACAGCGCTCCGGCCAGCGTGGGAGTGGCTACCATCAACCCTTTCTCGGCAGGGCTAAGCCCGAGTGTCAGGGCGATCTGCGGCGCCATCGGCCCGAGGATTACCCAGACCATGAAGGCCAGATCGAAATAGAACAATGCGGCGATCAGCGTCGGCCAGTGGCCGGCCTTCCAGAAGTTGGTGGGCGCCTGCTCGTCTGTCGATGCTTGCGCCGTGCGATCCCAAAATGCGGTTGCCATGATGCTTGTCCCCGTATGCGAAAGACACGAAAAAGCCGCTCGCCGGACGTTCGCATCGGCGAAATCCGGTCAGCGGCTCTGCTGCTTGCTGGGTGGACGCTTGTTGCCCCGCCTTTGGGGAATTGCATCCGATCAGGCGCACGTCGTTGCGCGTCGGATAATGTTATTCACCGATTCGACTCATGTTGCAATACGGAAAAACGAGCTGCTCAGCGCGGCACATCGAACCCGGCGATATAGTCGGCGACGCGCTCTGGATCGAACACGCGCTGGTCGAAGAAACGATCCGGCCCCAATGTCAGCGCACCGCGATAGGCGCCGACGCCGATCGGCGCCGACACCGCGCCTTCCAGCTTCATGCTGGCGCCCGGCATCGCGACATCGCTGGCACCGAGTGCGCGCCGGAACACGTCGGGCCGAAATACCGATGCCGCCGCTTGTTCGGCCGCTCGGCTCGGTTTGACCTGCCCCCAGCGGACGAGCTGCGAATAGATCCACAGCGTCTGGCTGCGCCACGGAAAGGCGGTTGCTTCTCGGTTGAAGATCAGGAAGTCGGGGACTTCGATCGGTGCTGCGCTTGCTCGAGGAATCACGAGGCCCTGCAGCCCGCGTTCGATGATCGCCGCCGGCTGATCGACATAATCGGGCCTCGCGAGCAATGCCGCAAGTTCGGCACGATTGGCCGGATCGTCGCACCAGCGCGCCGCCTCGGTCAGCGCGGCCAGGAAGCGGTCGATCGTCGCGGCATTGTCCTCCATCCACTCGGTGCGGAAAGCGAGTACCTTCTCTACCCCGCGCTGCCAGATCCGCGCGCCGAGCGCGACCGCCTCGACAAGCCCCTGCTCGATGGCCGCCGCCGGCCAGGGATCGCCGGCGATGAAACCATCAATCTCGCCGGATCGGCTCGCCTCGACCATCAGGGAAGGCGGCAGCACGCGCAACACCACGTCGCGGTCGGGATCAATACCTGCACTTGCCAGCCAATAGCGCAACGACAGCGCATGGCTGGAAAAACGATGCACCACGCCGATGACCGGCTTTCGGCGATAAAGCCCGATCGCGCTGGCAAAATCGTGCGCGGCGGCGAGCGGATCGGCCAGCCGCGAGGGCAAATCGGGATCCAACGCCGCTGCGAAGTCCGCCGTCATCACCAGCATGTTGCCGTTGATGTTGAGCTTGAACGGTGCCGCCAGCGCTGCCGGCTGCTGGCTCAGGCCGAGCGCCACCGCGACCGCTAGCGGTGCCAGCATGTGCGCCGCCTGTACCTGGCCGTAAACCAGTCGATCACGCAATGTTGCCCAGCTCGTAGTGCGCACCAGGTCAAGTTGGATACCTTCGGACTCGGCGAAGCCTTTCTCGCGCGCCGCCACGAGCACGGCGCTGTCGGTCAGCGGCAGAAAGGCCGCGCGGATCGTCGTCATGCTTGATCTCCCAGCAGGCTGCTGGCGGTGATCAGAGCCTCCGCAACCTCGACGATGCGCAGCCCCTGGTTCATCGCCGTCGAGCGCAGCAGCGCATAAGCGTCAGGCTCGCTCATCCCCCGGTTGGTCATCAGGATCGCCTTGGCCTTGTCGATCGTCTTGCGGTCGGCAAGCGCGGTGCGCGCTTCGTTGAGTTCCGCCGCCATTCGCGCAAAGGCATTGAAGCGTCTGACCGCGAGGTCGAGAATCGGCTTGACCCGATCCTTGCGCAGTCCGTCCACCACATAAGCGGAAACGCCGGCATCGATCGCCGCGCCGATCATCGCTTCGTCGGACCGGTCGACAAACATGGCGATCGGCTTGGCGAGTGCGCGGCTGACCAGCAGCATTTCTTCGAGCATGTCGCGGCTGGGACTGCCCAGGTCCATCAATACGACGTCGGGTGCCATCCGTTCAATCTGCGCGACGAAAGCGCCGCGCGGCGGCACGAGATGGATATCGTCATAGCCGGCCTCACGCAGCCCCTCCTCGAGGACCGAGGCGCGCAAACCACTATCATCGACGATGACAATCCGCACAGCCATCCTTCCGTTTCGTCGTCCGATTGCCTGTCATGCTGCGGCGCGTCAAACGATTTGCCGCACTTCGATTGGCGGATGTCCTTCCGAAACCAATCGCCAATTAGAGATGTGCGGGTTCCCGGAGGAGCAGCTTTCCAGCCATCTTCGCCCGAAACCCGACCGACAGAAAATGTTTAGAGTTGGGACGCCGAGAGGCGTCGGAAAGTCGGCGGTGCCCGAATCCGTGGACCCCAGGCGATGATCTATGGGATTTCGGCTTCTGGACAGTCCCCGGTGGTGACAGGTGCTGCCGACAAGCGGACGAAGTAAAATCAATCTAGCTAGGTTTCGGCGTGTCTACCACTGCCCCTACCAACAGGGTTGCCGCTGCTCGCCGGCTATCTGCTCGGCCGTCGGGATACCGAATGCAGCGGATGCGCGCCGCCAAGGACTGAGCGGTTGCGTGCGAAAGCTGCCGGGCAGTGTGCATTTCGGCGCGGACATTCGCATGCTGACACCAGACGGCAACAGTCGGACATTTTGTTCCGGTGATGACCCGGCTGTCGCTGCCTTGCTGAAAAATGCTAGAAGGCGGCAGGTTCTCGCGTTGCCGGTCGGTGCGGCTCGGAATGGAGGATGACGATGCTGGAATCGCTTGATGCTGTCCTGCTTGCGCGCATCCAGTTCGCCTTCACTGTGAGCTTCCACTTCATTTTTCCATCCTTCTCGATTGGGCTGGCGAGCTATCTGGCGGTGCTGGAGGGCCTATGGCTAAAGACCGGCAAGCAGGTCTATCTGGATCTGTTCCGCTATTGGGTGAAGATCTTTGCCGTCGCATTCGCCATGGGCGTCGTGTCAGGCATCGTCATGTCCTATCAGTTCGGCACCAACTGGTCGGTATTTTCCGAAAAAGTGGGGCCGGTCATCGGGCCGTTAATGGCCTATGAGGTGCTCACCGCCTTTTTCCTCGAAGCAGGTTTTCTGGGCGTCATGCTGTTCGGCATGGAAAAGGTCGGCAAGAAACTGCATTTCCTCGCCACGCTGATGGTTGCGGCGGGCACCCTGATTTCCGCCACCTGGATCATCGCGGCGAATAGCTGGATGCATACGCCGACGGGCTTCACCATGAACGCGCGCGGCCAGTTCGTGCCGGCGGGATCGTGGCTGCCGATCATCTTCAACCCCAGCTTTCCGTTTCGGCTCGTTCACACCGTCATCGCATCCTATCTGACGACGGCACTGGTGGTCGGCGGCGTCGGCGCCTGGCATTTGCTGTGCGATCGGACCAGCGGGCATGCGCGCAAAATGTTCTCGATGGCGATGTGGATGGCGGCGCTGGTCGCGCCGATCCAGATTCTTGCCGGCGACATGCACGGTCTCAACACGCTCGAGCATCAGCCCGCAAAGATATTGGCGATGGAGGGCGATTACCAGCCCAGCCCGGACGGCGCGCCGCTCATCCTGTTCGGCTTTCCCAGCAACGAGGACGCGACCGTCCATGCCCGGGTAGAAGTGCCGAAGCTCGGCTCGTTCATCCTCCAACACAATCCCGATGCCCCGTTGTCGGGGCTCACCGATTTCCCGCGCGACCTGTGGCCGCCGACACCGATCATCTTCTGGTCGTTCCGCATCATGGTCGCGATCGGCTTTGCCATGCTGGGCCTCGGACTGTGGAGCCTGGTCGCGCGCTGGCGGGGGCGGCTCTATGACTGGCCGTGGCTGCTCCGCGCGGCAATGATCATGGCGCCGTCGGGCTTCGTCGCGGTGATCGCGGGCTGGGTGACGACCGAGGCCGGCCGCCAGCCGTTCACGGTGTACGGGCATCTCCTGACGGCACAATCGCATTCGCCGCTGGCGGCGCCGGCGGTCGCCAGCTCGCTCATCGCATTCGTGCTCGTCTATTTCGCGGTGTTCGGCGCGGGCGTCTGGTACATCTTCCATCTGATGCGGCGCTCGGCCCGACCGCGCGGGGACGAGCCGGAAACTCCCATCCGCACAGCCGGCATCACGCCGGCTTCGGGCATCGATCACCAGCCGGCGGAGCAGGATTGATGGCAGTCGATTTCGACCTTACCACCGCCTGGGCGTTCATCATCGCTTTCGCCGTATTCATGTATGTGGTGATGGACGGGTTCGACCTGGGCATCGGCATCCTGTTTCCCGGTTTCGCGGTGGGAACCGAGCGCGACCAGGCGATGAACGCGATCGCGCCGGTCTGGGACGGCAACGAAACCTGGCTCGTGCTGGGCGGCGGCGGGTTGTTCGCGGCTTTCCCGCTGGCCTACGCCATCATCCTGCCGGCGACCTATCCGCTGATGATCGCGATGCTGCTGGGGCTGGTCTTTCGCGGTGTTGCATTCGAGTTCCGCTGGCGCGACGAGCGCCACCGCCCCTTGTGGGACGCTGCGTTCACCGCCGGCTCGCTGATTGCGGCACTGGCCCAGGGGATCACCCTCGGCGCGATCCTGCAGGGCATCACGGTTGCCGACGATGCCTATGCCGGCGGCTGGCTCGACTGGCTGACGCCATTCACGCTGCTGACCGGGGTCTCGCTTGCGTGCGGATATGCGCTGCTCGGCGCCTGCTGGCTGATCTGGAAGACCGAGGGCAGCGGGCAGGCGCGCGCCTTTCGACTCGCCCGGCTGTTCGGCGTACTGACGCTTCTCGCGCTGCTTGCTGTCAGCCTCTACACGCCCTTCCTCCATTACAGCTATTGGCGGCGCTGGTTCGATATGCCGGGCGTGCTGCTGACGGCACAGGTGCCGCTGTTGACGCTGATCGCCTCGGCCCTGTTCTTCCGCGCGCTGTCGCGCGGCCGCGAACGGGTGCCCTTCCTGTCGGCGCTCGGCCTGTTCCTGCTGGGCTTCATCGGCCTGGGGATCAGCATGTATCCCTATGTCGTGCCTGAGAGCCTGACCATCTGGGATGCCGCCGCCCCGGCGAAAAGTCAGGTGTTCATGCTGGTCGGCGTCGCCGTCATCATGCCGATGATCCTGGCCTATACCGCCTGGGCCTATTGGGTTTTTCGCGGCAAGGTCGGAACGCACGGATATCATTGATGAAAGCCGACCATTCGTCCATTTGGAAGCGGCTCGGTTGGATGGCGCTGATCTGGCTGGCAAGCGTAGTCGTCATCGGCGCGGTCGCCGGCGTCCTGCGGCTGTGGATCGCTTGAACGCCGAGCGCGGGGCATCTGCGCTGGGCGGTGATCTCCACCTGTCGCACGGCCGCCTTGGCCTCCAACGTCCGTAATCATGGCGTGTTTCAGGTGCTGCAAGGACATCGCGGCTTTGCCGCCGCGAAGAGAAAGCCGATCGGGCTGCCGAAAGTGTCGGTGGCCATGTGTATCGTGGCGTGCGTCCTCCACCGGACCCGCGCCGTAGAGCGCGGTCGCGTGAAGCGCCTTCCGCGTGCAGCATTGCCATTTGGCAGCATAATAGCCATATAAAGCCATATGACAGGAAATATGGCATGGCAGTGCTGACGCGCATCGACACCGAAGCGGCGCCCTTTGTGCCGGACCCGATCACCGATGCGGAAGCCGGGGCCATGTTCCGCGCGGTGGTGCGCCTGTTCGGCCATTGGGGCCTGACCGACGAGCAGGCGGCGACCCTGCTCGATCTGGGGCTTCGCAGCTATCGGCGCTGGAAGGCGGGCGGTCCCGGTCGTATCGGCCGCGACGGCAAGGCGCGGCTGTCGAACCTGATGGGCATCCACAAGGCGCTCAGGATCGTCTTCAACGAGCCCGCGCGGGGCTATCGCTGGATCAAGGCGCCGAACGACGCCTTCGGCGGCCGCTCGGCGCTCGACGTGATGCTCGGCGGCGAGTTGACCGATTTGATGCGGGTGCGGCGCTATCTCGACGCCGAGCGCGGCGGCTGGTGATCGATCCCGAAACCGTCCCGGTCCGCCGGGTCGAATGGCGGCACGCCCGGCGCATCATCCGCAGCGTCCATCCGCCGATCGACCTGTTCGAGGACGTGGCCGATCCGGAAGACTGGCCGCTCCTCGTCTCGGCCGAGCAGAAGACGAACCCGCGGCTGATGGAGACGCTGGGCACTATCGACCTGGTGCCCCCGGAGCGCCGCGTCGGCGGCCCCGGAGCGTCCTATCTGATGGCGCCGTTCACCCATGTCAGCCGCGACCGGCCAAGCCGGTTTACCATCGGCGAGTACGGCGTGCTCTATGCCGCCAACGCCTTCGAGACGGCACTTGCCGAGACCGTCCACCATCACGCGCGGTTCATGGCCCGCACCGAAGAGCCGGAGGGTTGGACCTCGCAATTCCGTGAGATCGTGCTCGACCTCGAACTGGACGCCCATGACCTCCGGAACGGCGCCGGGGCGTTCGACGAGGCGCTCGACCCCGACAGCCATGCGGCGAGCCAGGTGCTTGCCGCCGCCTTGCACGCGGCCGGCAGCGACGGCATCGCCTATCCGAGTTGCCGGAATCGCGGCGGTGAATGCGCGGCGCTTTTCTACCCCGATCTGGCCGCCAATGCGATCCAGGGGCGCCATCTGGACTATCACTGGAACGGCACACGCGTGGACTTCTATCGTGACGTCACGGGGGGCGAGGTGTTCCGGATCGACGAGGATCCCGCCTGAGCATACCGGCTGCGGCGCTTCCGCATAGGCCATCCGTCACCGACACCGCCGCCGCGCTCGCGCTCGCGCTCGCGCGCCAGGCGCGCCTGTATCAGCCGACCGGCGCGAGGCGGCTTCTCGCCATATGGTCCGAACGGCAGCGAGAGGACATTGCCAGGCAGTGGTGATCCAAAGAACGCGCTTTATTTAGTCTTATAAATATGTTCCTATCCGGTCCGGAGATACGTGCATATGGCCGAGACAGATCTGATCCGCGCGATGAGCGAGGCGCCCAAGGGCGTTGTGCCGGATGTCGAATATTGAGGCGGGCGGCGTGACCGCGAAGCGGACGAAACGGATGCTGCTGGCCGCGGTAATGGCGGCTGGCATCGCCGGCGCGGCACAGGCGCGGGATTCGGTTTTCGACGGGGCCGACCCATCTGCAATGGTCGTGGACGATACGGTCTATCTCTACCCCACCCATGACGGCGAGACGCTGTCCGCCTGGGCCTCGGACGACCTGGAGCACTGGCGACGCGAGGGTCCGTTGCTCGACATCGCCGATATCGACTGGATCGACGATGACGGCGCCCGCTTTCATGCGCTGTGGGCGCCGGACATGGTGGCGGCGAACGGGAAATATTTTTTCTATTACGCCGTCGGCCCGCAGAATCCGACGCCCAGCCGCATCGGCGTGGCGATATGCGACACGCCGACCGGCCCCTGCCGGGATTCGGGCAAGCCGCTGGTCGGCGGCGGTGACGGATTCGAGGCGATCGATCCCATGGTCTATGTCGATCCGGCCAGCGGCCGCCGCCTGCTCTATGCCGGCGGCAGCGCAGGCTCGACGCTGCGGCTATGGGAATTGGCGGACGACATGGTGACGGTCGCGCGCCGCGTTCCGGTGAACCAGCCGCCGCATTTCACCGAGGGAGCGTTCATGCACCGGCGCGACGGGCGCTATTACCTGTCCTACAGCCATGGCCGTTACAATGATGCGAGCTATCAGGTGCACTATGCGACCGCGGATTCCCCGACCGGGCCGTGGCGCTATCAGGGCGTGCTGTTGAAGAGCGACGACCGGTATAAGGGGCCGGGCCACCACGCATTCTTCAAAAGCCCGATCGACGGGCGCTGGTGGATCGCCTATCACCGCTGGGAAGACAAGGATGACGACGGCCCCTATCGGGGATCGCGCAGGGTCGTCGTCCAGCCGATCGAATATGACGCCGCCGGCCGCATAACGCCGGTCGACATGGAGCGTTGACCACGCTGCGCAGTGAGCGGCCTCGTCGCTCGGTATGCGGCCGGCTGATCCCCCAACCACCAGGCTCGTCCGCAGCGCATGTCGGTAGGCATAGCTGCCGCTGGCCGGGGTCGGATGTTGGAATACTGAGCGAACCCGTCAAAAATACAAAAAAATCGGCCCGCTGTCATCAACGCTCCACATTGGGGCCCTAGCGCATTTCCCGATTAGGTGCATCACTTCGCAGGAGCCCGGGATGCGGGTGCAGCGCTTGCGACTCTGGGTTCCTGCTTTCGCAGGAACATGTTCGACCGCGTCGGGAAACCTATTAGCGGGCGGCGATGCAAAGCTGTTGGGGCGGATATGGCGGTAGATCGCAGAACTTTCCTCTTGAGCGCGTCTGCAATGGCAGCGACGCAGGGCAGTGCGGCAAACGGGCTGGCGCGCGCATCGGAACGCGGATCGATCGACGATATCGAGCATGTCGTGATCCTGATGCAGGAGAATCGGTCCTTCGATCACTATTTCGGCGCATTGCGGGGCGTTCGCGGCTTTGCCGACCCCCGCCCGGTTACCTTGCCCACCGGCCGGCCCGTCTGGGCGCAGCGACGGGCGGACCGCGACGGCGGGCAGATCGCGTGGCCGTTCCGCCTCGATTATAACGACAGCAATGCGCGCTGCTTCACGGGGCTCGACCATAGCTGGAAGGACAATCAGGCGCGCTGGCGCAACTGGGACTGCTGGGCGGCGCAGAAAGGCCCATTGACCATGGCGCACCTGACCCGTGCTGACATTCCCTATTATTACGCGCTGGCCGACCAGTTCACCATATGCGACGCCTATCATTGCTCGCTCCAGGGGCCGACCGGGCCGAACCGCCTATATCATTTCACCGGCACCAACGGCCTGAGTGTCGGCCTGGAAGGCGAATATTGCGTCACCAACGGCGGCAGCGATCCCAATCCGGGCGCCGATATGGCGAAGGACGACGATAGCGAAGGACTGCCCTGGCGAACCTATGCCGGGCGGCTGGAAGAAGCGGGCGTATCGTGGCGCATCTATCAGGAACTCGCCAATTATTCGGACAACCCGCTCGGCTATTTCAAGGAGTTCCGAAAGCTGGATCCGACATCGTCCCGCTATCGCCGGGGCCGCGCCTTTGTCGACTGGATCGACGGCCAGGCGCCAAAGGATCCGGAAAAGACCCAGGCCCGACATCTGATCGCCGCCTTCGCCGCGGATGTCGCCGCCGACAACCTGCCGCAGGTGTCGTGGATCGTGCCGATGATGCAGATGAGCGAGCATCCCGATGCGCCGGTGCCGTTCGGAGAGGTGTTGATCAGCAGCCTGGTCGCCGCCCTTGCCGCCAATCCCAAGGTCTGGGCCAAGACCGCGTTCATCCTCAATTATGATGAGAATGACGGGTTTTTCGACCATGTGCCCGCGCCCGTGCCCGCCATTTCGCCGCGCTACGGCGCGAGCAATGTCGATGTCCGCAGCGAAACCTATCAGGGGGAGCCTGTCGGCCTCGGCCCGCGCGTGCCGATGATGGTGATTTCGCCCTGGACGCGGGGTGGCTGGGTCAATTCCCAACTGTTCGACCATACATCGGTGCTGCGTTTCCTGGAAAAGCGATTTGGCGTTGCGGAACCGAATATTTCGCCATGGCGCCGCGCCTGCTGCGGCGACCTGACCTCCATCTTCGATTTCGACACGCCCTATGAGGCGCGGCTCGACACCCGCTGGGCAGCGGCGCTCCCCTCGGTGGCCGGCTATGTCGAGGAGACGGAGAAGCTGTGCGCCAGCGCGCCCGCACCCGCTATCGCAACCAGCCGGGAGGTGCCGGTGCAGGAAGCGGGGACGCGCCCGGCTCGTGCGCTGCCCTATCGATTCTCGGTCGAACCGAGCTGGGGCGACGGGAAACTGAGGCTGCGCTTCGTCAATGACGGGCCGGTCGGCGTCATCTTTGGCGTGCAGGATGAAATCGCCTTTCCCGGCTGGCGCTATTTCACGGTCGCGGCCAATTCGCATCTGGAGGAAAGCTGGGCATTGCGCGCTGATGAAGCGCATGCCCTGGTCGTGCGCGGGCCGAACGGATTTCAGCGCGACTTTCGCGGCGGTGCCAACGCCCCGCGCGTCGAGGCCTTGTTGGCGTTTGACGAACCGGGGCGCGAGGGCGTGCTCCGCCTGGTCAATCGCGGCGCCTCGGCGACGGACCTGTCGCTGCACTGTGCGCATACCGGGGCAAGTGACAGGCTGCGCGTGAGCGCGGGCGCGCGGGCGAGGTGGCCACTCAGGCTGGCGGCGCATCGCTGGTACGACCTGCAGGTCGATGCGCCGGGCGCCACGCGCCTGCGCCTTGCGGGCAATATCGAGAATGGCGAGCCGGGCGTCAGCGAACCCGTGGCGGGATTCCCCCACCCGGCCTGAGTGCCGGCGGGCGCGGAAATGCGCGCCCGGAGTTCCCGGTTATCACTGTCATTTTCCTGTTGCGAAGCGGGCCTAGGTGCAGCGCGCGATGACAGCGGGCGCCATGATATCTGGCAGGGCGGCGGCACACTCACCCCTGTGGACCAGAGAATTTCTGGCGGTGGCCGTCATGGAGTTCTGGGAGCGCTTCGCCATGTACGGCGTCAAGTCGCTGCTGGTCGTCATCCTGCTCGACCGGATATTGACCGGCGACCTCAGCCATGTGGCGGGTGCGGCGATGGTGCGAGACGCAAGCGCGGCGTTGTTCGGTCCGGTCTCCAGGACCGGCCTGGCGTCGCAGCTCTATGGTTATGCCAACGCGCTCCTCTATCTTTCCATTCCCTTTGGCGGACTGGTCGGCGACCTGCTGGGCAGCCGGCGGGCGGCGGTGGCGTGCGGCGGGGCAGGGATGCTGGCCGGCCTCGCGCTGATGCTGCGCGAACACAGTTTCCTCATCGGCCTTGTCCCTTTCGCGATCGGCACGGGGCTGCTCAAGGGCAATCTGTCGGTACAGATCGGAATGCTGTTCCGCGATGAAGCGCAGCGGCGGCGCGGCTTTACGGTCTATCTGGGTTTCCTGAACGCCGGCGTGATCTGCGGGCCGCTGCTATGCGGGGCGGTTGCCGCCTATGCCGGGCCGACGTACGCTATCGCCGTCGCTGCGGCGGCGGTCGCCATCGGGCTGTTCTTCTATGCCCGGCGCGCCGGACGGAACGATATGGCCGAGCCGGCACCGGTGCGGGCCGCCCCTGCGAATGCTCCCATTCCGGCCACGGCAATGCTGATCGTGACGATGGTCGCGGTCTATCTCTGCTTCGCCGCCTATGAGCAGTTGGGGAATATCTTTCTTGTTTGGGCGAGGGCGCGGGTCGACCTGAATCTCGCCGGCTGGACCATGCCCGTGGCCTGGTTCCTGTCCCTGGACGGTCTTGTTACGCTGGGGCTGATCGCGGTGTGGCAGATGGTGCTGCGGCTGCTCGACCGGCGAGGCATCGCCGTCGGCGCGGTCATGCAGATATTCGCGGGCGCGCTGCTCTGCGCAGGGGGCTATATCGTGCTGGCGATCGGAAGCGCATATGGCGGCACATTGTCGCTGCCCTGGGCGCTTTCCTATCTGGTGCTGGTGGACGCCGCCATCGTGCTGATCTGGCCGTCGGGCCTCAGCGTGATCGCGGAAACCGCGCCGCGCAGGCTGGTCGGATTGTGGACGGGCCTCTTTTACCTGCACGGCTTTTTCGCCCATCTCTGGGTGGGGATGATCGGCATTTATTACGAGCGCGTGCCGACACCGCTTTTCTGGCTGCTTCATGCCGCCATGGCCGGGGGCGGCGCGCTGCTGGTCCTGATCGCCGGCATACCGATGCTGCGCGTCCTGCGCGCGCGTCAGGCGATCACCACTTCGGCATGAGCGAAGGCGTCGGCATATTCATCGTCCAGCGGCTGATCGGTGACGAGAATGTCGACATCGGTGAGCGCCGCCGTCCGGATCAGGGCGTACCGGCCGAATTTCGACGCATCCGCGCCCAGCAGAACCCGCTTTGACGTGGCATAGGCGATGCGGCTCATTTCTGCTTCGCCCGGATGGAAATCCATCAGTCCCTGGTCGGTGCTGATCCCGCCGACCGACAGAATGGCAAGGTGCGGCGTGAAGCCGCGCACATATTCCTGCGCGATGTGATCGGAAAAGGCGCGATAATCGTAATCCATCTGCCCGCCGGCGAGAAACAGGCGATTATTGTTGATGCCGCCAAGGTCGTTCGCGACACCAAGCGAGTTGGTGATGACGGTCAGTGATTTGCGGTCCACCAACTGGCGCGCGATGAAGCAACTGGTCGTACCGGAATCGATGAACAGGATCGCGCCGTCCGGCACCAGTTCCGCCGCGGCGCGTGCGATCCGCAGCTTTGCATCGGCATTTTCGCCAATCCGCTGATGCAGCGGGCCTTCCAGCACGGGCGCAGCCATGCGCGCGCCGCCATGCTCGCGGATGATGGCGCCGTGATCCTCCAGCGCCCGCAACTCGCGGCGGATGGTTTCGTCGGATACGGACAGATCGCTTGCCAGGGCGGTAACCGACAAGGTCCGCCCGCTTCGCAGGCGCGACATGATCTCGCGCTGGCGTTGTGATCTCTTGTCCATGGCTCCATCCGTCCGTCGCCCAACCATCCCGCCGTCATGCCCAAGGGCGTGGGCATTGCGCAAGCAAGGGCAGGCCGGGGGGCGCCCGATCGGACGGTCCCCGGCCCGATATGATCGGACCCTAGAAGCCCAGCTTCGCGGTCACACGCACATAGCGCGGCGTCTGATATGCGTTTGGCGAGCGATAATCGGGATTCACGGATCCGTCGCTGATCTCGCCATAATTGTTATAATTGGTGACGGCCTGGCTGTTGAAGATATTGAACACATCCAGCCGGATCGACGCATCCACATTCTCCAGTGGAAGACGGCCGACCGCGCTCAGGTTGAACTCGGTACGCCAGTCGCCGTCGAACGCGGTGCCGCGCGGGACGACCTTGCCCTGACAGTAGAAGCCGTAGCCGTGATAGGTGTTGGCATAAGCATCGACATCCACCGGCACCGCGCCGATGCAGCTATAATGGGCGGGCGACTGCACAAGGGCGTTGAGGCCAAGGTCCAGCACGTCGAACAGGCGATAGCTGCCATAGGCGCGGAAGGTGTGGCGCCGGTCGTTCGGCAGGTAGCCATATGCGCCGTTCACGAAGCCGGGCGAATCGAAGTCCGCCGACCGGTTGATCGATAGCTGTCCGTTCTCTGAGCGCACGCCGCCTTCGTAATTGCCCTTGTTGAAGGCGAGCGTATAGGATGCCGACAGGCTCCACTCCTGGTCGAAGGTCAGCGTCAGCGCGTCGTAGTTGCGCTTGGGATCGGGATAGCCAAGGTCCGATGCCTTCAACGTAGCGATCGGGGTGGTCCCGTCGGGCAGCGGATTGATCTGCACCGTCACGTCGCGGCCGGGATTGGCGATGACGAACTGGCTGCCGCCCGGATAGGCGTTCTGGCAGGCCTCCTCCGTAAAGCCCTGCGCGGTGCAATAAGCGCGGGCGCCTGCATCGATGGAAATATCCTCGATGACATTGCCGAGCCTGCGATGGGTGAAGGACGCGCCGACGCGGACATGGTCGGCCAGTTGCCGCTCCACGCCGATGATGAATTCATCGGCCGACTGCGGCTTGATACCGGCGTCGATGGCACCCGCCGGATTGAACGGCGAACCGTCGGCCGACACTTCGCAGTTGGCGATGCCCGTATCGGGGCAGGCCTTGGTGTTGACGACCGAAAGGATGGGATCGCCGGCGACCGGGATATTCCCTTCTCCGCTCACTCCGTTGAAGAGGTTATAGCGGGTATAGGTGACCAGGCTGCCCGCGACGTTCAGGTTGATATCGCCCGCCATCGGCAGGAAATATTTGCCGTAGGAACCGAAGATCCGCGTGCGGCCGTCACCGACCGGATCGAACGCCGCCCCAAGGCGCGGCGCCCAGAGGTCGCCCGATTTGAAGAAGGATTCGCCGTTCACACCCTGATTGCTGAAACGGTCGTTCCGCAGGCCCAGGTCGAGCCGCAGCCGATTGTCGAGCAGCGACCATTGGTCCTGAATATAAAAGGCTTCGTTGCGGACATGCGCCACGCCGTTCTGGGCATAGACGCGCGTCGTATAATATTCACTGCCGACCGGCAGCCCGATGCGCTCCGCCGATTCGTCGGTGACGGTGTAGATTTTGAATGCGCCCTCGCCGATCGTCTCGAAGGTCTGGGTCTGCTGATCCGTTTCATGATCATAGCCGATGCGGACATGATGCGCGCCCAGAAGATGGAATTGCAGATCCGTGTCGATCCGGTAGAATTCGCGCTTGTTGTCGGTCTTGCTGAATGCGTCGGTGACCTTGTTGAGGCCGATTTGAACGCCTGCCGGGTCGGTGCGGTAATCGATGACCTGCGGGTTGACGGTATCCAGCGGCAGATTGCCGGAACGCAGCTTGCTGACGCCGTAGGCGCCCGACACGGTCAGCCAGGGGGCGAAGGTGCCGGTGTAGCGGCCGACATAGTTGACGCCGCCCGCGCGCGCATTGGTGCCGCCGGTTTCGTCGCCCAGCGTATAACCGGTGCGGTCCCAGTCGTGGCTTCGGTTACGGGTTTCGTTGCTGGTGTCGAAATAGGTGAATTCGAGATGGTGGTCGCCGGTGATATAGCCGTCGACCTTCGCGCCCCAGAACGGGCTGTCGTTGCGGACCGTCGTCGCATTGTCCTGATTGGCCTGCGGCGTCATCGACCGGATGTCGCGCAGGTTGTAGAGACCATAGACGAACAGATGGTCCTTGATGACTGGTCCGCTTGCCTGAAGGACCAGTTCCTTGCGGCTGGTCGTTGCGTGGGCATAATCGGTGGTGCGGGTCGACGGCGCATCGTCGCGCAGGCCGCCCGGCTCCCAGATGCCCGTTACGCTGGCATGATATTCGTTCGATCCCGACTTGGTGGTGGCCACGACATAGCCGCCGGTGGCGCGGCCGAATTCGGCCGGGGCGCCGCCGGTCTTTACCTCGATGCTTTGATAGAAGTCGAACGGCACCTCGGTAGGCTGGCCGCCTGATACGAAGTCGGTGACGTTCAGGCCATTGATGTAGAAGGCATTTTCCGTGAAGGACGCGCCCGCGATCGACACCTGGTCGGCGAAGCCGCCATTGGAAGAAGAACCCTGCACCGTGCCGGGGGTCAACAGCATCACGTCGCGCAGTGTCCGGCCGATGGGAACCCGGTCCTTGAGCGTGCCGACATCAATGGTGCTGCCGATCGTCGTATCCTGAAAGTCCGCGATACGTTGCCGCGATCCGGTGACGACGATTTCGTTCCCGGTATCGGCGGGCACGAGGCGAAAGCTGTTGGCGCCGCCGGTCTGGCGCGTCAGCGGAATTTCGGCTTCGCTATAGGTGCCGAAACCCGGGGCCGAGACGACAAAGTCGTAATTGCCCGGCGCAAGCTGCGGGATCGTGTAGGCGCCGGTGTCGTCGGTCGAAACCGTGCGGCTCACGCCGCGGTCGGACGAGGTGATCCGCACGGTCGCGCCCGCGACAGGGGTGCCGTCTTCGGCCACCACGCGGCCCGATGCGGCGATATTGGTATAATCCTGGGCGCTGGCGGCCGGTACGGCGATCACGGCGGCCGGTATGGCGGAACTGAGCATCAACAGCGCGCGCAGCGACGCGCGCGACGAAAGTCGCGAAAAGCGGAACATCTGAATTTCCCCGGTTTGAGCACAGTAAACGTTGTCGAGCACGTTGCGAGCCGGGCTGTATGCGTGCGATGTTGATCTTTTGTGACAGATCAACACAATTTCAACATTACGCGTCGCTCTTCACATGTCCGAGGCCGCAGGAGCCTGCCGCCTGCGGATATCCCGCACAGCCCGGCGCTAAGCCGCCGCTTCTGAGGGGGCGTAGCCTTTGCCGGCTATGCGGCCTATCCGGTCTTCACCTGATGTTCGAGGTCTTCGGGAACCGTCAGCTACGCCGTGCGCGAATATCTGGAGGTGCTCGACGATGCAGCGTTCGGCGGAGCGATGTCGGTGCCGCCCAGGCAGCTTGCGGTGGCCGATCCCCGCCGCGCGCTGGACGGCAACTGGCCGGGAACGCGCGTTCTTCACTTACCGCTCTGGTGAACAGTACGCTTGATCACTCCTCATCCGGATAGGGCCCGACACCGCCCTCCGCAATGAAGCGGTCGATACGCGCGTTCAGTACGGGGAGCGGCACGGACCCGGTCTGGAGCACGGCATCGTGAAATGCGCGGATGTTGAATTTGGCGCCGAGCGCCTTTTCCGCTCTGGCGCGATCCTGACGTATCGCCATCTCGCCGAGATAATAGGACAGTGCCTGGCCCGGCCAGGCGATGTAGCGGTCGACCTCGGTCTCGATCTCATGATCGGCGAGCGCGGTATTGTCGTGAAGATATTGCTGCGCCCGCTTCCGACTCCAGCCCATGGAATGGATACCGGTATCGACGACAAGGCGGGCGGCGCGCCACATCTGATAGCTCAGCATCCCGAAACGCTCATACGGTGTCTTGTACATGCCCATTTCCTGGCCGAGCCACTCGCAATAGAGCGCCCAGCCTTCGCCGTAAGCGGAGATATAGCTATTCTGGCGAAATTCGGGCAGGTCCTTGTTCTCGGCAGCCAGCGGCATCTGAAACGCATGGCCTGGGGCGCTTTCGTGCAGCGTCAGTGCCGGCAGGGAATAGAGTGGGCGCGAGGGCAGGTTGTATGTATTGACGAGATAGATGCCCGGTCCGCCGCGCCCGCCGGTATAATAAGGCGCGATATCGGCCGGGACCGGCTTGATCGCGAAGCGGCTGCGCGGCAGGTGCCCGATCCACTTCCCGGCAATGCCGTCGAATTCCTTGGCGATCCAGGCTGCGTCCTTGAGCAACTCCTCGGGCGTCTTCGCATAGAATTGCGGATCGGTACGCAGGAAGTTCAGGAATTCGGGAAAGCTGCCTGTGAAGTTTGCGTCCTTCATCGTCTGCAGCATTTCGGCGTGGATCTCGGCGACCTGATCGAGGCCGATCCGGTGGATTTGCTCGGGCGTCAGGTCGAGCGTTGTGAATTCCTTGATCTTGGCGCGGTAATAGGCTTTGCCGTCGGGCAGATCATAGGCAGCGATCGAGGGTTGGGCGCCGGGGATATAGTCGTTGCGCAGGAACGCCAGCAGCTTCTTGTGCGCGGGGATCACCGAGTTGCGGATCGCCGCCACGGCCGCCGCGCGCAACTGTGCTTTGGTGGCGTCCGGGATGTTCGCCGGCATTGCCTCGAACGGCTTATAGAAGATGCTGTTTTCGGGCTTGTCGATATCGATGACCGAACTGACCGTGTCGTCGCGGCCCCTGAGCGTGATTTTCGGCGGGGTAAAGCCGCGCGCCAACCCAGCCCGCATATTTGCGATCTGCTGGTCGAAATAACGCGGGATATCCTCTAGCTGCGCAATATAGTTCCGGTAATCGGATTCGGTCGTGAAGGTCTGCCGCGCGGTGCCGGCGAGATTACCCCAGAACGAAGTGTCAGCATTGAGCGGACGCTCATAGTCCTTGAACTTCTGCTGATTGACCAGGACAGCGATTTGCGCCTTGTAGACGTCGAAATTGACCTGGTTTGCGGGCGACAAGCTGGCGCGGTCGATTCCGTCAAGGGCATTTGTCACCGATTCCCACTTCGCCAACCGCCTTGCCTGGGCGGCGGCGGAGACATCGGGCAATTTGGCGCGGATGTCCGATTCACCACTGTCCTCGTCTGCGGCGAACTGTTGCTGGCGCCAATCCCATTCGTCCGAATAGATTTTCCTGAACTTCAAGTCGGCGGCGGATTCGGCGGCCTTCGAGGTGCATTCGCATGCCGAGACATCCTCGGCCCTTGCGCTGGTGGCGTTGGTCATGCCGGCCGTTGCAACGACGATGCTCAATGCGCCCAAACAGATCGAACGGCTCATGCCTAGCTCCCCTTTTCGCCTCTATGTATTGTATACCGTATAATTATCATCTGCAACCGCGCGACCCAGCTGTGGCAGAGTTCGGATACGTTCCGATCAAAAGGCGCCGACCTTCACCCGGACAAGACGAGCGTCCTTATGAAAGTTGATGCCGTAATCGACCTCGTCGCCGTTGAGCCAGCGGTGTGCCTGCCATCTGCCGTCGCGGTAAACGCCTTCCTCGACACGGAGCAATTGGCCGCGCCGCCCATCTTCCGCCGTGCGCTCGAACGACGCGCGCACGTCAACGCCGCTCACGAGAAAATGATCGGCGTCGAGCCGGATCACGAAGGCGCGTCCGTCGATATCCGGCGAGTTCGGAATGATCGCCGGCGAACTGCCCCAGGGCGGCGGACCAAAAGCGAGCCTGACCCGCCAATCGCCGAAATCGAGCGTGCGCCGCGAAGCTCCGGCGGTCTCGATAGCAGCCTTCAATCGACCGTCGGCCATTGCCCGGGCGAGTAGGTTGTTGATCGGACCAAGAAGCCGATAATTGCGGGCGTGCGCCGTGATCGTCGCTGTCTGCGTATCCGAAGGCGGATTATCGATCCCGAACAGGGAAAAGCCGATGCCGCCGCGCGCGAGCACCTCGTAGAGCAGCGGGGCAGTGCCCGGTTCGAAACCGGTTTCCGAAACCCATGCCGGATTGTCCGGCCGGTGATACTGATCGAGTACCTTGCGAAATTCGGTGGCGTTGGTGGTGTAGAGATCGGTGCCGATGAAGTCGATCGCGGGACTGGCAGCGCGCCAGATGTCGAATACGTTGTAGGTCGGGCCGCCGCTTGGATAGTCCATCCCAGGGTATTTCTTGTCCTTGTAGCGCAGCCAGCAGTTCACATACATCGGCAGCGGATAGACGCGCTTGCCGGCCTGGGCGACTGCGCCGATGTAGCGTGCGTTCGCCCAGGCGTTGAACATCTCGTCGGCGTCCGGGCCGAACACATCCTGCCACGACCCTGAACTGCGATGCACCGACTTCAATATTCCCTCGGGAACGGGTGCGGCGAACGCGGCATTGGCAGCGGGGCTATGGTCACGGACAGCGCCGAAGGTCCCCGGTTCGTTTTCGACCTGCACCAGGATCACGGTGTGGCGGTTCCCGTCCACTTCCTTGAGGTGGGCCATCAATGCGGTAAATGCTCGCCGGTCGGCTTTGAGGTTGGCGGGCGCGAAGGTCGACAGGTTGTCGAGCGGCTGCCCGTGCGCGTCGAGCTGGCGCGGATAGG
This sequence comes from Stakelama saccharophila, assembly GCF_032229225.1. NCBI lineage: Bacteria > Pseudomonadati > Pseudomonadota > Alphaproteobacteria > Sphingomonadales > Sphingomonadaceae > Stakelama > Stakelama saccharophila. Next base: position 2,861,070 of record NZ_CP135076.1, on the reverse strand, counting down.
TTGCCGGGTCGCGCTTCACCCATTCGGGCGCATATTGCATCTGCCCATTCTTCCAGGTCCCGAACCACAACAGCACGAGCCGCTTGTCGGTCGCGCGGGCCTTGGCGATCAGGGCATCGACATTTTCCGTGTCGAAACGGCCCTGCTCGGGTTCGAACTGTTCCCAATAGACGGGCGCCTCGACCGTATTGGCCGCCAGGGCCTCGACGGATTTCCATGAGGCGTCGAGCATGTCGGGCCAGGCGTTTGAGTTGTGCAGTTGCGCAGCGAGGATGAAATAGGGCTCGCCATCGACAATCAGAGAAAAGCGGCCATCGTGACGTTCGAGGCGGGGTAGCGAAGTCGCAGCGGAGTCGCGCGCTACGGCGACCTGCGGCGCAGTGGCGGCGATTGCGAGCCCGGTCAGCGCGACAGCAATCGTTCGGCGCATCCGAATTCCTTTCGATCAGCGAAGAAAAAAAGACCGTGCTTCGCGCGGCCCCTGAGTGGGGCTCGGCGGGAGGAGACCCGAAGCGCCCTTAGAATTCAGCGGTGAGGCCAACGAAGATCCGGCGTCCCAGTGCATCGTAAAATCCCGGGAAGGTATTGCCGTTGCCGAACGAACTGTTCAGCCCCTCGTACAGCGCCGGCGGGTCGCGATCGAAAAGGTTGTTGACGCCCATGCGCAGTGAGACCCCCTTGCGCATCCTCACCGATGCCACGAGGTCGAAATAGTCATAGGCCTTGATCGTGTCGCCGTAGATGTAGTTGGTGCCGGACAGCAGCGAGTTGTCCTGATTATTGGTAAGCTCGACCGCCCCTTTGTGGCGCCAATTGAGCGACAGCGTGGCATGCGCCCACGGCATCTGCCAGGTCGTGCGCAGCGTATGCCGCCAGTGCGGATTGGGCTGGCCGCAGCTCGGGCCGTACAGTCCGACACAGTCATAGGTTCCAAGGCCCGGCAGTGGTTCGGTGATCTGGTGCAGCATGTAACTGCCGACCATGTCGAAGTTCAGCTTGCCCATGTTGCCGATGCCAAGGGTGTAGCTGGCGTTGATGTCGATGCCGTCGGTTTTCAGATAGCCCGTATTCTGCGTCGTCGCGACGACATAGCCGTCGGTGCCGAACAGCACGCCCGACTGGGGATCGCGGTGGAACAGATCGCAGAAGAAGGCATTGCCCGAATTGATGCACTGCTTGATGATCAGTGAGGGGTCGATCGAGCTGATATAGCCGTCAACCTTGATGTTGTAATAGTCGACCGACAGCGAAAGGGACGGCGCGAAACTCGGCGTGAACACCGTGCCGACGGTGTAGGTGTCGGCCTTTTCCGGCTCAAGGTCCGGATTGCCGCCATATTGCTGGACGCATACCTGAGCCGGGCATTCGGGAATGGAGCCGTATTGCGCCTGCGTTACGCCGCTGGCCTGACAGGCTTGCAGACTCGCGGCTGGATTCGCGCCCGCGCATGGATCGCTCGCGGTGACGTTGCCAACGCCCTGCGCCTGGAACAGCTCGGCGATATTGGGCGCGCGAATGGCGCGGTTGTAACTCGCGCGGAAGCGGATGTCGCGCGTCGGCGCATAGTTGAGTTCGATCTTGTATGTCGACGCCTCATAGTGCGATTCCGAGCCGCTGCCTTTGTTGGTATAACCCGAATAGCGAAAGCCCCCGTCGATCCCGAGCGCGTGTATGAACGGCGCATCCTGTACGATCGGAAGGTCGAGTTCGACGAACGCTTCGTTCACGTCGATCGTGCCATGGGCGTTCTGGGTGCCCTTGGACAGCGCGACCTGATCCGCCTGGAAATCTAGATACTCCTCGCGGTGCTCGGCACCGACGGCGATGCCGAGGCCCTGGGTAGCCCACGGGCTCGCGATGCCGTAGCTGGTCAGGTCGCCGTTGATCGTGCCGTTCAGGACGAGTTCCCGGTTGACGCCGTGGGTGTAGCTCGGGACGTACAAGTAATCGAATGCGGCGTCGGAGATCGTGCCATAGCCGAACACGTCGACCGGCGCGCAATCAGGGTCGGTGCCGTCGATCACCGACTTGCAGGTCGGCGTGCCATTGACATTGACGACCTGCAGCGCCTTTGCGGCGCGCGTCTGGTCGATATCGTTCTTGTAGCTTTCGTCGAAGATCACTTCCGAACGCAGCGCGCTGACGTCGAAGGAGATGCCCTGGGCCACGGTGCCGCGCATGCCGGCGGTGAACCGATAGTCGGTATGACGCAGATCGTCGCGCCGCGGGCTCGCACCTCCGGCGGTCGGACGATAGCCGATGAAAACATTCGCGTTGGTCGGCGTGCCGGCGCTCGTCCCGCAAAGCGTCGTAGCCTGCGATGCGCTCAACAGCGGGTTGTCGCAATTGATCGCGAAGGTCGTGCCCTGCCAGATCGCTGACGGCGCGACCTGCGACCAGCTATGGTCATCCATGAACATCGCGCTGCCGTAAAGCGTCAGGAAATCGGTAACGTCGTAATGCGCGAAAGCGCCCGCCGTATAGCGGTTGTCGGAGCGCTGGAAATAATTCGTCGGCGCATAATTATAGGCGAACGAGCTGTCATACGGGACCCAGTTCTTCGAACCGTCCTTCGAATTGACCAGCGTCTGTCCCTGGTTGGGACCCGTCAGCAGCGTGAACAGGCCGTACTGGTTGTTGCTCGAACCGCCACAACGTAGCGCGCTGTTGGCGGCATCGGCCGGATCGATCGCGCAGGCCGAGACGTCGCGGGTGGATTGGAGCACCGGTTCCGAATGTCGGTTGCCGATGAACATCGTGACATTGCCGCGATTGTCGGCGAAGTCGGTGCCGATCGCCGCATTGATCTCGTAGGTCGCGCCGTCGGCAACATGGCCCGGCGCCAGCTCGTATCCGCTGCTGGATACGACATCACGCAGGCGCCCGTTATTGTTGTGATGCTCGAAAAAGCCGTAGGTCGCGTCGATACGCGCGCCGTTGAGATCATCCTTGAGGATGAAGTTGACAACGCCCGAGACCGCATCCGCGCCGTAGACGGCGGATGCGCCCCCGGTCAGCACGTCGACGCGTTCGATCAGCGAGGCGGGAACGAAATTGAGATCGGTCGCCTGGGTCGGCAGCAGTCGCTTGCCGTTCAACAGCGTGAGAACGCGGTTCGAGCCGAGATTGCGAAGGTTGATGTTCGCGGTGCCGTCCGATCCGTTCGAAACATTGGAATTGGCGTCGGGCGTGAATTGCGGAAGGCGGTTGAGCGTGTCCTCGACCGCGGTCGAACCCTGATACTGGAATTCCTGATTGTCGACGACCGTTATCGGGCTGTTGCTCTCGAGATTGGGGCGGCGGATCAGCGTTCCGGTGACGGTGATTTCCTGGCCTTGTTCGCCTGACGGCGTCTCCGGCGACACTGGAGGCGTCTGGTCGCTCTGATCGGGCGGGTCGCTCTGCGCATATGCGGACGTGGAGAGCATCGCCGTGGCGAGCGCAATGCCGACCGTGCCGAGCAGTGCTGACTTCCTGTTGGGTGTCGCAATCATATCAAACCCCCTTCTCGTTGCTTGCACGTGAAGAAGGAGAACACGATTCGCAGCGATTATCAAATAAATTATACGATATCTGTTGTACGTTTGTTACGGGCGTATTTCCAGGCAGTTACAGTTCTCCAGCATTGCATCACGTAGGTGCCGTGCGTTGGCCAAGCTCGTCTCAGCCAGCGCTCGGCAGCCGACTCGGAATGATTGCGTGTGACCCTCGAACAGAGATGAAGCGGCTTTTGCGGTCAGGTGAGGTGCCCGGCATGATGCAATGTGGTCGCCGCGTCCTCGGGGAAAACGACCCTGTCATTTGCGGAGGCGGTTCGGTTCGGGGAAAGACGTATGCCGGGCGGAAGCAGATTGCCCGCCGGACACTATACATGATCCGGCATTTCCGTATACCGTATAATAGACAGTGCCATAAGGGGGGCGACGGAAATGTTCAAGCGGATGCTGGCTCACGGACTTGGCGGCATGGTCGTGCTGGCGATGGCTGCCACGCCGGCGACTGCCAAGGGGCCGGACGCGGAGCAGTATCGCGATGCGCTGACCCTGCGCGATCGGTGGCAATATCTGACGCGAGATGTGGCCTTTCCGGCGAACTGGGTAGGCAAAACGCACGATTTTGTGTTCCGCAAGACGGTCGCCGGCGGTTTTGCATTCGTGCGGCAGAACGCCGATACCGGAACCAGCCGGCCCGCATTCGATCAGGCGGCGGTCGCCGACGCGCTCGGCAAGGCGACCGGCGAACACTATTCGGCGCTGAAACTGCCGTTCGACGATTTCCATTATGATGCCGACGGCCGGGCCATCCTGTTCGACCTGCACTATTTGCCATGGCGCTGTTCGCTTGCGGGCGAGGGGTGCGCGCCGGTCGAACGTCCGGGCAGGCCGAAGGGCTTCGGCGTCGTGCGAGACCTGCGCGTACCGGCGGACAACATGCCGCATGTTTCGCCCGACGGGCGGTGGGAAGCTCTGGTCCAGGGCTTCAACCTCGTCCTGCGCCCCGCAGGTAGCGGCGCGGCAACGGTCCTTAGCCGCGACGGGACCGAGGGCAATTTCTACGATCCCGAGACGATCCGGTGGTCGCCCGATTCAGAAAAAATCATCGTCGATCGCGTCCGGCCCGGATTTCCGCGCTATGTGAATCGGGTGCTGTCGTCCCCCGACGACCAGCTACAGCCCGGAATGCGCGAGCAGCTTTATCCCAAGCCGGGCGACGCGATCGATATCGATCAGCCGGTGCTGTTCCGCGTCTCACCCGACGGTACGGCGCAGCAGATCGTGGTGGACGATACGCTGTTCCCCAATCCCCATCAGCTCACCGATATGCACTGGCGCGCCGACAGCCGGAGCTTTGCGTTCGAATATACTCGGCGCGGTCATCAGCAGGCGAAGATCATCGAGGTCGACGCTGAAACAGGCGCTGCGCGGACGGTGATCTCGGAATCGGCCGACACCTTTATCTGGCAGGATCGCGGCTATTGGCACGATGTCGGCGGAAAGGGCGACGAACTGGTCTGGCTGTCCGAACGCGATGGCTGGGCGCATCTCTATCTCTATGACGGCCGGACAGGCACTGTGAAGAACCAGATCACCCGCGGTGACTGGCCGGTGCGGCAGGTCGTCCGGGTCGACGACGAAAAGCGCCGGATCTGGTTCGCCGCAAGCGGGATGAACGAGGGCGAAGACCCGTATTTCGTTCATTATTACCGGATCAACTTCGACGGAACGGGCCTGACGCCGCTGACGCCGGCCCAGGCCTCTCACGACGTCGCGTTTTCCGGCGACATGAAATATTATGTCGACACCTATTCGCGGGTGGACCTGCCCAACGTCTCCGAGCTTCACCGGACGCGGGACGGCGCGCTCGTCCGCACGATCGCCAGGGGCGACATTTCGCGGCTGCTCGCCGCCGGATACCGGTTTCCGAAGCCGTTCGTGGCAAAGGGGCGCGACGGGAAGACCGACATATGGGGCCTGATCGTCCGGCCGCGCGACTTCGACCCGAACCGGAAATACCCCGTCATCGAGAACATCTATGCCGGACCGCACGGCAGCTTCGTGCCAAAGACGTTCTGGCCGTTCGGCTATCATTCGGGCGGCGACAAGGTGATCGGCATGCAGGAACAGGCCGACATGGGCTTCATCGTCGTCCAGATCGACGGCATGGGTACCGCCAACCGGTCCAAGGCGTTTCAGGACGTAGCGTGGAAGAACCTGGCAGATTCCGGATTTCCCGACCGCATACTGTGGCATGAGGCGGCAGCGGCGAAATATCCTTGGTATGACATCGCGGACGGAGTCGGCATCTATGGCGGCTCGGCGGGCGGCCAAAGTACCGCCTCGGCGCTTTTGTTCCATTCCGACTTCTATACCGTCGGAGTCGCTTATGCCGGCTGTTACGACAACCGCATGGACAAGATCAGTTGGAACGAACAGTGGCTCGGCTGGCCGGTCGACGCGAGCTATCTGCGCTCGTCGGACGTGGCCAATGCCGGTCGGCTGAAGGGTAACCTCCTGATGATCTTCGGCGAGCAGGACAGCAACGTCGATCCGTCGTCATCGCTGCAGTTGGTCGATGCGCTGATCAAGGCGCACAAGGATTTCGACCTGCTCGAAGTCCCCGGCGGCGAGCATACGACGGGCCGGTCGACGGGTCCGATCCTCTATGCCGAGCGGCGGCAATTCGACTTTTTCGTGCGGCACCTGCGGCACGAGCAGACACCCGACTGGAACCGGTTGCCGGATATCCTGCCGGCGCCCTGATCAGCCAGGTCGCGCCGGTCAGTCGCCGTTCGCACCCAACTGACGGCGAAGATCGACAATGGTCTTCTTGATGTGTGCGTGCATGCTTCGCGCGACGCCCTTTTCGTTGCGGTCGAGCCAGCACTGCATCACTTCTGCATGTTCCTGGTTGGCGCGCTCGTTGCGGCCGAGCGGCTCGAGATGTTTGCGCACATAGCGATCGCTCAGAACATGGAGCCTTTCGAGCAACTGGGTCGTGATCGACTGGCCGGCGGGACGGATGAGCGCGAGGTGGAACGCGCGGTTGGCGGCGCCGACACCGTCGGCATTGTTCGCGGTCACGACATCCAGAGCCTCGAGTGCCGTCACCGCGACTTTCCGCTCCTCATCGGTCGCCCGTCTCGATGCCAGTGCAGCGGCGTCGGGTTCGAGTTTGAGCCGGAGTTCATAGACTTCCTCCGCTTCGGCCGCGGACAATGGTCGCACGAAAAAGCCGCGATTGGCCTGGGAGCGGACCAGCCCTTCCTGTTCGAGCCGGGTCAGCGCCTCGCGCAGCGGAATCTTGCTGACGCCGAGTTCGGAGGCCAATGCATCCTGCCTGATCGCCCGGTCGACCGGCACGGCGCCGGCAAGAATCCGGTCGCGGACCAGTTCGACGAGTTGGTCCGGAAGCGTGCGGATGACGATGCTGCTCATGTTATCTGACCCCTTCCGCGGTCGCTATACCTTATAGTTCAGTAATTCGCGACCCGCGAAGATCCGTCACGAACGCGGAAACAGGTGGCGTGTTGCCAACCGGATAGGCTTTGTACCTGGCATATAACAACCCGCCGAACTGCCGCGGGGTTCTGGCGCGGTCGGCGAAGTGATCTCAGCCGTCGCGCGGGGAGAGCATGCGCCGGCCGTCGATCCTGGGCCGGGCGATTGTCTTGCGCGCCGCGTCGGCCTCGGCATCGCTGACATGGGCGAGCGCGGTCGCTGGCAGCGCCGCGAGCAGCCCGGCACCGAGCCGGGTTGTCACGGTATCACCCGGCCGCATCGACGATGTCGCGCGCCAATGCGCTGCGCGACCGGCCGTAGAGGAAATAGACGACCAGCCCGATCGCGTTCCAGATCATGAAGCGCACGAGCGTCTTCTCCGGCAGGCTGACGAGGAGATAGATGCACCCGGCGATCGCCGCGGTGCCGACGATGTAGGGGGCAGGGCAGCGAAAGATGCGTTCGAGATCGGGCGCCCGGCGCCGCAGGATCATCATGCATCCGCCGACCGCGATGAAAGCGAGGAGCGTCCCGGCATTGGCAAGCTCCGCGATCTCCCCGACATTGAAGAACGCGGCGATCAGCGACACGAATATCCCGGTCAGCGCGGTGACGAAGATCGGCGTTCCGGTGCGCTTCGATACGTTGGCGAGCTTGCGCGGCAACAGTCCGTCGCGCGCCATGACGAAGAAGATCCGGCTTTGTCCGTACATCATCACCAGGATGACCGAGGGCAGCGCGACCAGGGCTGCGCCAGCGACGAGCCACGAGGTGACCGGATGGCCGAGTTCGCGAAGGGCGAGTGCGAGCGGTTCGGGCGACCCGCCGAGCGTGGTGTAGGAAACCGCGCCTACCGCGGCGATGGCGACGAGGATGTAGATGGTCGTCGAAACGGCCATCGATCCGATGATTCCGATCTTGAGGTCGCGACCCGGATTGCGTGCTTCCTCGGCCGAGGTCGCCACGGCATCGAAGCCGTAGAACGCGAAGAACACGATCGCCGCCGCCGCCATCACGCCGCGCTTTTCACCGGCTTCGAAATGGCTGCCGAAGCCATAGGGCATGAACGGATGGAGGTTGGCGGCGTCGAAGGCAGGGAAGACCACCACCACGAATATCGCGAGTGCGACGAGCTTGATGATGACGAGCAGGATGTTGACGGTAGCACTCTCGCGGGTGCCGGCCATCAGCATCGCCGCGATGCCCATCGATACCAGCACTGCCGGCAGGTTGATGAGGCCGCCTGCACCGGGGCCCGCCAGCAGCCATTGCGGAGGATGCACGCCCGCGGACTCGATCAGGCCGACGAGATAGCCCGACCAGCCGACCGCGACGCCCGAGCAGGCGAGGGAATATTCGAGGATCAGGCTCCAGCCCACGATCCATGCGACCGTCTCTCCGAGGACCGAATAGGTATAGGTGTAGGCGCTTCCCGCCGCCGGGATCGCGGTGGCGAGTTCGGCATAAGCGAGCGCGGCGCAGGCGCACACCGCGCCGGCGATTGCGAATGCGACGATCACCGCCGGTCCGGCGCGATCGGCGCCGACACCGGTCAGTGTATAGATGCCGGTGCCGACGATCGCGCCGACACCCAATGCGATGAGATGGGGCCAGGACAGTGTCGGTTTCAGACGATGCTCGCCGTCGCCGCCGTTTCGCTCGATCGGCTTGATTCGTCCCAGCACGCCCATCGGCTACTTCCCCCTGATCGCTATTGCTTATCTGCCTTTATCGTCCGCCCCGGGAAGCTCCTGACCGACGCCGTCCGCCGGCTCGGAAGCTGCCCCGGATCACGGCCATCAGACCGTTTCGCGCTCTCGTTTGCTCGGCTGGGTGGCGCGGCACTGCTCCACCATCCGGGTGACTTCGGCGCGCCGTTCGCCGGTCAGCGGCATGCGGGGCATCCGCACGTGTTCGCTGCCGCGGCCCATGATCGTCTCGGCGAGCTTGATCGACTGGACCAGATCGTGTTCGGCGTCGAGGTGCAGCAGCGGCATGAACCAGCGATAGATTTCGCGCGCCTCTTCCCAGTTGCCGGCGTCGGCAGCGGCGACCAGCCGCACCGATTCATGCGGAAAGGCGCTGGTCAGTCCCGATACCCAGCCGCTCGCGCCCAGCATCAGCCCTTCGAGTGCGATATCGTCGAGCCCGGCCATCACGGTGTACCGGTCGCCGAAGCGGTTGATGACATCGGTGAAGCGGCGAGGATCGGGCGCGCTTTCCTTGATCGCGACGATATTCTCGACATCTTCGAGCACTGCCAGCGTCTCGAAATCGATATCGACACGGTAAGCGGGCGGGTTGTTGTAGAGCATCACGGGGAGCGATGTCGCCTCGGCCACCGCGCGGAAATGCGCCGCCAGTTCTTCCGGCTTCGGAACATAGACCATGGCGGGCAGCACCATCAGCGCGTCGACGCCGATCTTTTCGGCATCGCGCGCATAGCGAATCGCGGCGTCGGTGGTGAACTCGGAAACGCCGGCGACCAGCGGAGCACGGTTCTTCAGCGCTTCGACCGCGCCGGAGAGCACCAGGCGCTTTTCATCGGCGGTGAGCGAGTTGTTCTCGCCGCAGGTGCCGAGCAGGATCAGCCCGTCCACGCCATCTTCAATCAGCGCGGTCTGCATTCGCTGGGTTGCGTCGAGATCGACCGAATCGTCTGCAGCGAATTGGGTTGTTGCCGCGGGATAGACGCCCTTCCACAAGGCCTTTGGCGCATTCATCGAGTATTTTTCCTCCGTTCAAGACAGTTTCGTATACGATATAAGATTGTCCCGAACAACCGGTTTGTTTGCGCTATTTTCGGCTGGGCGGCGAGTGGATTGTCGCTTTCGGGCCACCTGGATGACCGACCTTGGTCGGACCGATCAGTCCAGCAGGCGGAGGAGATCGTCATGCAGCGTGCGAGCCAGCGTCACGCCGCCCCGCTCTTGGGACTGCTCGCGCGCGGCGAATCTTCGCTGCGAAGGCAAGCGGGCGCCCTGAGCGGTGATGCCCTCGAACAGCGCCTCGGCTCGGTTCATGTGCTGTGCCGCTGCATCGCCCAGAAAGCCGGACGGGTCGATGGCGACGATCAATTCCCCGCCAATCGGTGACGAACCGGCGCCTTCATCGGCAGTAAGCGATTCCGCGCTGGTCATGTCGCCGATCAGCGGCCCGGCGATCAGTTCGATCATCGCCGAGAGAGCCGAGCCCTTGTGGCCGCCAAAGGTCAGCATGGCCCCGGCGAGCGCGGCCGCCGGGTCCGTGGTGTCGTTCCCTTCCCGGTCGATGCCCCAGCCCGTCGGGATTTTCCGACCGGAACGGCAGTGCAACTCGATTTCGCCGCGCGCGACAGCGCTGGTCGCGAAATCGAAGACGAACGGGTAGGGGCCGGGCCTCGGCCAGCCGAATGCCAGCGGGTTGGTGCCGAACAGCGGCTTGCGGCCGCCGGCGGGAGCGACCCAGGCATGGCTGGGTGTGCAGGCGAGCGCGACGAGACCCTGGTCGGTAACCGCCTCGATTTCCGGCCAGAGCGCGGCGAAATGCACGCAATTGTTGATCGCCAACGCGGCGATGCCAGCGGCTTGCGCCTTTTCGACCAGGAGGGGCAGCCCGCGTTCGAAGGCGAGCTGGGCGTAGCCCCCGCCGGCATCGACCCGCGCCAAGCCTGGCGCGGAGTCGCAGACCTCTGGGTCTGCATCGCGGATTACTTTGCCGGTTGCCAGCGTCGCCGCGCACACGATCAGGCGATAAGCGCCATGACTTGCGCATCCGTCGCGCTCGCCGGCGACGATGGTGCGCGTAACTGCCTCGATCTGGTTCGGTCCAAGACCGTGATGCCGCAGGATGCGGCGGGACAGGTCTGCCAACGCGTCGAAGGTGAGGAAGATTGCGGTGTCGGCGGTCATCCAGAATCCCTGAACGATTGTTGGTGGCGCAGAAGCCGTGGCCGCGGCATTCGCTTATCGTATATAAAATACGTTGTGGCATAATTACGATACGATGCAAACGGGCCGGGGATCTCGACATCGAATTGGAAGTCGCTCGCGATCCGGACCGGGCTCAGCCTGTCGCCTATCGGATGCGGTTCAATCACTTCGCCGCGGGCGAATGCGGCTCCAGCACTATCTTGGTGGTCGTGGCGCCCAGCGGAATCGCATAGGCGCCGCGCACTTTCTGATGCCCGTTCAGCCTGTAGGCCGCGCCGTCGGCGGTCTGCTCGACCCGGAGCAGTGCCGTGTCGGTGTTCGCCGTCGCAGGCGCGAGCGTCAGCGTCACCGTGTCGGTTGCGGCATCGAAATCAACCGCTTCGAATTTGCCGGCGTCGAGCGTCAGCCATAGCGTCACAGGCGCGATGAAGAAGCGTGACCGTGCGCTGTCTTTCGGCACGACATGGATCGTATCGCCGCGCCGTGTGAGATTGCCGCCGAAGCTGATCCAGCCGAAGCGCGGATCGTTCACCATATAGGTCGCGGTCGCATAAGCATGGGCGAAGAACCCCATGCCGTAATCGCCGGTATAGGGATCCCAGCGCATCATGTCCGGCCAGCTATGGAAGGCGGCCGAGCCGAAGCCCTTCTGGTCGATATTGGTGATCCCGCCCATCAACCCGCCATAGGCGACGCGCAACAGATAGAGGTCGCTCGGATCCTGCCGATATGCCTGGAAGAGCGGGATCGCATTGTTGGTCGATCCATAGTGATGGATCTGCCGCTCGATGCGCGGATATTTGCCGGCATAGAGAAAGTCCCAATAACGGCGGGCATTGCCGTTATAGCCCCAGCTCGGGATCGTCGGATCGTAGCCCAGGATCACGTCGCGCGTTTCGTCGGCGAGCTTCTGGTGCCCGAAATAGCGCATCCACGCATAGACTTCGGGCTGGCCGGTGGAATCCCAGGCCATCTCGCTGCCGAAGGGGTAGGGGAGCGTCGTCCAGTGCTCGACCCGCGCCTTCATCAGTTTCTCGAGACTGTCCGCCTCGCCCGTCATCCCCTCGCGCCGGAGATCGTCGAGTATCTCGACGAAGACCTGACCCTCCATCTGGCCGAACTGCGCGTAATGGGGAGCGTCGCGCATCATCGCGACGATCGTCTGATAGGCGTGGTCTAGATACCAGCGCCATGGATGCGCGGTGACCAGCCCCTGGTGATCGCGTGCGAGGCGATAGAGCACCCAATAGCCGATCGCGACATGGGGATAGTTGAACGACCGGCCGAGACTGTCGGCTTCCTTCTTCGGCCAGGCGGTCCAGTTCTTCCAGTTCGCCTCGGGGTCGTAATAGCCGGGAAACCTCTCGGGGTCGTAATAGAACAGGCTCTTCTTCACCCCGCCCGCATGCTTGCCCTCGGCAACCTGCAGCTTGCCGACCACGGTCTCGTCGACAAGTCTCTCGAGCTTCGCGACTTCCTCCGGTTCGGGATTGTCGAGCTGCTTCATCATCGCTGCAACCCAGCCGCCCGCGCCGCCCTCGTCGCTCATGCCGGCGATCCAGACGCGCTCCTCCTGCGTCAGGATCTTGCCCGTCTCGTCGTCATAACCAAGGATGGACGGCGCGCGGTGGAACGGATCGTCCTTGTCGTCGAACCACTGTTCGGTCGTGGTGAAACGTCCCAGATCGGCGACCGTGCGGTCGAGCGGCTTGGTGATGTAATAGCTGACCGTCTGCGCGCTGCCGTCGGCATAGTCGATCGTCAGCCGCGCCCGCCCGAAACCGTGGCTCTTTACCGTATAGCGTCGCCAGGGGCCGCGCCGCCGCGCGGGCGTGACCGTGAGCGCGCCCTTTGGATAGCTGGAAAAGCCGGCAACCTTTTGCGGAGCCTTCAGGAACAGCGATGCGTCCATGTCGGTCGGCACGACATAGCCCGGAATTCCAACAGCGACCGGGCGGCCATAGGCGGCGAGCCTATCCTCGATCTGGCGGATACCAGGCGACAGGACAAGGCGAACACCGAAGCTGCGCGTAGCACCGGGCGCCAGCATGATGCTGGTCGGCGCATTCCATTGGCGGCCTGCGTCCTTCCATTCGCGATCGGCAAAGCCCTTGCTCGCGACCGTCCAGTCGTAAAAGCCTTCCGAAGTCTGGTTGCGCGGCGTCCGTTCGGTGAAGATATTCGCGTTGCCGCCGCGCTCTCGCGCATGGCGAAGCGGGCGATAGGCCTCGAGCGGCGTTCCCTTTTCCGGCAGCACCAGCAGCGCAGGCCCTTTGCCGTTCAGTCGGGTGACCTGAAGATAGCCGGCATCGCGCCCGATATAGGGATCTGCGAAGCTCGCCTTGGCATGCGCCTCCTCCAGCGAACGGTCCTGGATGATGTTGTCGAACACCATCGGCATCCCGAGCGCGCCGATTTCGATCGGACGGTCGGTCGGATTGGTGATGGCGAAACGCATGACGAGCGCGTCGTCGTCGGCAATCCAGGACCGGCGAACCTGCAGTGGAAATCCATCGCCCATCGTTGCGGTGATATCGGCGGCTGCGATGACTTTGCCTGTCGCTGCGAGCGGCCTGATCGGCGCGCGGCGATGGGCGGACGCGAAGTCCCGCCACTCTCGCCCGTGCGAGCGGATGCGCAGATTGAGATCGCCCAGATGGTTGTATCCGTTGCCGGCACGCTCGGCCTCGCGATCGGTGGGGACGAAGCTGAACCCTGGCGCATTCTTGGGCGACAAGCGCGCGAGCGTCTGCGTGTCGGTTCTCAGCGTGATGTCGAACGTCGCGAGATTGCGCCTCGTCTTCGCAATCGGGGGGAACACCTTTTCGGGCTTGTCCTGCGAACGTGCGGCGTCGGGGAGCGGGCCGGCGAGGGCCGTGGCAGCAATCAATGTGGCGACGATCACAATACGGCTCGGTTTCATGGAGATCCTCATCGGGCCTCGTGGCGAGCCCGCAATCTGCCGCCCCCCATCTGGGGGCCATACAATCAAGCGGATTTGCAAAGGTCAAACATATTATACAATATACGTCGACGCGACCTTTTGTCGGCCGGTTCGGTACACACGCTGTCCGCCGGGTCAGACAAATCATCCTACCGGACGCGACGCCGCGTCACACAGATTGACTGCACCGCGAAAGGCGATATCGTATACTGTATTCCAGCGAGAAGGACATGATCGTGACCACCCGAAGAATGCTCCTGATCGGCGCCGCAGCCAGCGCCATGCTCGCGCGGAGCGGTGCCGCGCTCGCGGTGCCACCGGTATCGCGCCTGCCGGGCCGGGCCAAGCCGCTCCCGCTCTCGGCGGTGCGGTTGCTGCCGTCCGATTATGCGACCGCGGTCGAGGTCAATCGCGGCTATCTGATGCGGCTCGTGCCGGATCGGCTGCTGCATAATTTTCGGCTCTATGCGGGGTTGAAGCCCAAGGGCGAAGTCTATGGCGGTTGGGAAAGCGACACGATCGCAGGCCACACGCTGGGCCATTATCTCTCCGCGCTCGCGTTGATGCATGCCCAGACCGGCGATGCCGAGGCATGCGAACGCGCGAACTATATCGTCGACGAACTCGCGCTCGCGCAGGACAAGCGCGGCACCGGCTATGTCGGCGCGCTGCAGCGCAAGCGAAAGGACGGGACCGTCGTCGACGGGGAAGAGATCTTTACCGAGATCATCAAGGGCGACATTCGTTCGGGAGGCTTCGACCTCAACGGCGCATGGTCTCCGCTCTACACCGTTCACAAGCTCTTTGCCGGGCTGCTCGATGTCCAGGCGCTGTGCGGCAACGACAAGGCGATGAAGGTCGCGATTGCGCTCGGCGGCTATTTCGAGCGCGTGTTCGCCGCACTAGACGAAGACCAGATGCAGGAGGTGCTGGCCTGCGAATATGGCGGGCTGAACGAAAGCTTTGCCGAGATGTATGCGCGCACCCGCGACAAGCGCTGGCTGCGCATCGCCGAGCGCATCTACGATCACAAGGTGCTCGATCCGCTCGTCGCGCGCGAGGACAAGCTCGCCAATTTCCACGCCAACACGCAGGTGCCCAAGCTGATCGGCCTGGCGCGGCTGCACGAGCTAACCGGCAAGGAGTTCCAGCGCGTCGCCCCGCGCTACTTCTGGGAAACGGTGACGCGGCATCACAGCTACGTCATCGGCGGCAATGCCGACCGCGAATATTTCTCCGCGCCCGACACCATTGCCGAGCACATTACGGAGCAGACCTGCGAGCACTGCAATACGTACAACATGCTCAAGCTGACCGAGCATCTGTTCGGCTGGAATCCGGACGGTGCGCTGTTCGACTATTACGAGCGCGCGCACCTCAACCACGTGATGGCGGCGCAGAATCCGCGTACGGCCGGCTTCTCCTATATGACGCCGCTGATGACCGGTTCGGCTCGCGAGTATTCGCAGCCGGGCGAGGACGCTTTCTGGTGTTGCGTCGGCACGGGCATGGAGAGCCACGCCAAGCATGGCGAGGCGATCTTCTGGGAGGGCGACGGCATGCTGTTCGTCAATCTCTATATTCCCGCCGAAGCGAGCTGGAAGGCGCGCGGCGCCGAGCTGACGCTCGATACCAACTATCCCTTCGAACCGGAAACGCGCCTGACCTTCGACCGGCTGGCGAAGCCCGGCCGCTTCCCCGTTGCGCTACGCATTCCCGGCTGGGCGGGATCGGCGGCGACCGTTGCGGTCAACGGCAAGCCGTTCGCGGTGACGCCGGACCGCGGCTACGCAGTGGTCGAGCGGCAGTGGAAGCAGGGCGACACGGTGGCGATCGTGACTCCGCTCGACCTCCGGATCGAAGCGACGCCGGGCGATGCGAAGACCATTGCCGTAATGCGCGGGCCGATGGTGCTTGCGGGCGACCTCGGCACGAAGGAGAGTGACTTCGAAGGGACCGATCCCGCGATGGTCGGAACCGACCTGCTGGCCGGGTTCGCACCACTCGCCGCCGATCGTGGTATCTATTCGGCGAAGGGCGTCATTCGGCCGGGCGATCTCAAATTCGTACCCTTTTACAGCCAGTATGATCGCCGCAGCGCGGTCTATTTCAAGCGCTTCACCGAACCCGAATGGAAACAGGAGGAAGCGGCGTTCCTCGCTGCGCAGGCGCGCGCCAAGGATATCGCCGCGCGCTCGGTCGACGTCATGCACCTCGGCGAGATGCAGCCCGAGCGCGATCACGAACTGACTTCGGAGATATCCTATCCGGTCACCTATCGCGGGCGGAACGGCCGCGACGCGCGCTCGGGCGGCTTTTTCGAGTTCGACATGAAGGTGCAGCCCGGACCGCTGATCTTGCAGGCGACCTATTGGGGCGGTGAGCGCAGCCGCGACTTCGATATCCTCGTCGACGACGTGAAGGTCGCCACGCAGCATCTGGAAGAGGACGAGCCAGGCGAGTTCGTGGACGTCGAATATCGGCTGCCGGAAGCGTTGACGGAGGGCAAGGATCGGGTGCGGGTGAAGTTCATCCCGCACGCGAAAAGTTCCGCCGGCCCGGTGTTCGGCGTCCGCATCTTTACCGCCAAGCCTGCCGTTACGACTTGACCGGGGGCGGCTTCATGCCTGGCTTGCGCGGCCGGGCAAGAAGCCGCACGGCCGCACGCAGCCGGGGCGGCTACCCGGTTCGCGGCGATCTGCGGCGCCGAATGGATCTGCCGCCGGGAACTAGTCGAACGGTCGGTCAATCGACTTCTGGGGCTCGGTAAACCAGGCTGCGCCGGTTTCCGTGACGTGGAAATGATCCTCCAGCCGGATACCGAACCGTTCGGGGACGACCAGCATCGGCTCGTCCGAGAAACACATGCCGGGCTCGAGCACGGTCCGGTCTCCGGGAACCAGATAGGCGGGCTCGTGGATCGAAAGGCCGATGCCGTGCCCGGTGCGGTGCGGCAATCCGGGCAGGCGGTAGCCGGGGCCCAGTCCGGCCTTCTCGATCACGTCGCGCGCCGCCTTATCTATTTCCTCGCATGTGCGGCCGGGCCGTACGGCATCGAATGCCGCCTGTTCGGCGGCGGCCTCGATCTGCCAGATGTCGCGTTCCGCGTCGCCGACATTGCCATAGGCATAAGTGCGGGTGATGTCCGAATGATAGCCCTCGACCAGACATCCCGTGTCGACGAGTACGAGTTGATCGTCCTCCAGCGCCCGATCGCCGGGCAGGCCGTGCGGATAGGCCGTGGCATGACCGAATTGCACGATGCAGAAGCTGGAGCCGGCAGCGCCCAGCGCGCGGTGCGCCGCGTCGATGAAGCGCACGACCTCGCTCGCTCGGATGCCGGGGTGCAGGATTCGCGCGGTACGCCGATGCACTTCGAGCGTCATCGCCTTGGCCTGTGCCAGCAGTGCGATTTCGGCCGCCGACTTGATGATCCTGCAGCGATCGATCGCCGGTCCTCCGTCGACGAGACGGCTCGGCGTTGCGGCGCGCAGGCGTTCGGCCCATTGAAAGGGAAACAGCGGATCGACCGCCAGTGTCCGGGCGCCCATGGCGCCGAGCGTATCGGCGATCAGCGCGATCGGGTCCTCCTCCTCTTCCCACAGCCGCATGTCGACATCGATCGCGAGATCAGCCTCGAGCGTGCCGAGTTCGAAGGCGGGGCAGATCATCGCCGGGCGGCCCGAGGCCGGCACCAGCATGGCGACCAGGCGCTCGCTCGGTTGCCAGGATATGCCGGCAAAGTAGCGCAGATTGGGGCCGACATTGACGAGCACGGCATCGGCACCGGCCTCGCCAGCGAGCGTGCGCAGGCGGTCGAGGCGGACTGCGCGTTCCTCTCGCGTTATGGCCGGCGCCTCGTCCGGCCAGGGTCCGAGGTCGGACAGTTCGGCTTCGGGCGTCGATCCGCCGATCATGCAAATATCCTCATTTTGCGAAACGATTGATATCGAACGGCGCGATGTCGACAGGGAGCGTATCGCCCCCGATCATCGCTGCCACGATTTCCGCGGTAAGGGGGGCGAGCGTCAGGCCGAGATGCTGATGGCCGAAGGCATAGAACAGGTTATGCGCTCGCCGCGATCGTCCGATTGCCGGCAGATAGTCGGGAAGCGTCGGTCGGCACCCCATCCAGCGGCGATAAGGCGGGCGCATCGGTAGACCGAGTTCGGCGACATGGCGTTCGAGGCGGCGCCACTTGCGCGGGTCGGGCGGCGCGGTGGGACTGCCGAGTTCGACAAAGCTCGCGGCTTGTACGCAGTCGGCATAGCGGGTGACGATCATCGAGCGGTCCTCGAACACGACCGGTGGCAGATCGGCCGGCCACGCATCAGCGCGGGCGCGGATATGATAGCCGCGCTCGGCGATCAGCGGGGTGGGATGGCCCGCCCGTTCCATCAGCGGGC
Source organism: Stakelama saccharophila (assembly GCF_032229225.1). Lineage (NCBI taxonomy): Bacteria > Pseudomonadati > Pseudomonadota > Alphaproteobacteria > Sphingomonadales > Sphingomonadaceae > Stakelama > Stakelama saccharophila. The sequence goes on along the minus strand of NZ_CP135076.1, from coordinate 2,842,811 downwards.
GCGAACCGACGCCCGCCGCCACGAGAACCGCATTTGCCGCGACGCCCTCGACGACCGCCTTGCCGGCCCTCAGTGTCAGATCGGCGCGCTGATCGCGCACATCGACGCCGGCTTCCGAGACCGCGTCGCGCAGCAACTCGTGAAGGTGGCCGAGGTCGCGGATCTGTCCGCTTCCCATGAACTGCGTCGGTTCGTGGAGAGCCTTGCCGGTCAAGGCGGCCAGCTTCGCTTTGATGTCTGGCGATGCGGGCTTCACCGTGGCGGTCCCGATGTCGATGGCCTGCCAGGCGCGACGGCCGGCCTCGGCCGATGCGGCGCTTTCCCAGACTACCAGATGACCCCCGTCGGACAGGATATCAGGGGCATCCAGTGATTCGGTCAGACGACGCCACGCGGGCACCGCGTCTTTCATCAGCCCGCCGAGCGCCGAGCGCCCCGCGGCAAAGCGCTGCGGCTTCGTCGCCTTCACGAAATCGAGCGCGAAGGGTAGCCAGTGGCGCGCCATCGACAGCGGAAAATCCAGCGCACCGCCAACGGCGAACAATCTGCGTGGCGCGCTGCGCAGCGACGCGCGCGACGCCAGAGGTTCGATCTGCTCGACGGCGAGATGGCCCGCATTGCCCCAGGAAGGCGCTGCCTCGTCGCGCGGCGCATAGGCGACGACGTCATGCCCCGCGCGGGCGAGTGCGAGCGCGCTGCTCAGGCCGACAATCCCACCGCCGATTACGATCTTCATCCTGCGTGCTTCACCCGTTGCGCCACCAAATCATGTATCGTATACGGTATAAGTCCGCAATTGGTCGGGAATGCTGATTACCATGAATTTCGGTTGGAGGGGGGCGTTTCCCACCACCATCATGCGGGTGGAAAAGCCGCTGAGAATCCAGTTGTCGGGGCTGCGGCAGGTTGTAGACAAGCCGGGCCATCACCTCGCCCGGGCCTTGATCGTCTGACACGTTACCAATGCGGCACACATTCTTTTGCATTGATGGCCATACTGCGGGAAATCCCGTTCGGCTGGTCGCCGGTGGTGCTCCGCCGCTCAGGGGCGCGACCATGTCCGAGCGGCGGCAGGATTTTCTCGCACGCTTCGACTGGATTCGGACCGGACTGTGCTTCGAACCGCGCGGTCACGATATGATGTCGGGGGGCTTTCTCTATCCGCCCACACTTCCCGACGCCGATGTCGGAATTCTGTTCATCGAGACCTCGGGCTGCCTGCCGATGTGCGGGCACGGCACGATCGGCATCATCACCTTCGGGATCGAACATGGCCTGATCCATCCTGCCGAACACGGCCGCGTGCGGGCGGAAGTTCCGGCCGGACTTGTCGACATTCGCTATGAACAAAAGGGCGACCGCGTCACGTCGGTTCGGATCACCAACATTCCGTCCTATGTCGCCGCGCGCGGTATCGATGTCGATGTCGAGGGGATCGGGCCGCTGACCGTCGATGTCAGCTATGGTGGAAACTTCTACGCGATCGTCGAGCCGCAGGGCGCGTATGCCGGGCTCGATGCGCTCGGTGCCGCCCGGCTGCTCGACCTCAGCCCCAAGGTCCGCGCGGCGGTGCGCGAGAAGGTGACGCCGGTGCACCCGCTCGATCCCACCATTCAGGGCGTCAGCCATGTGCTGTGGACCGACGTGCCGAAGGGCGAGGGCGCGCATGGCCGTAATGCCGTGTTCTACGGCGACCGCGCGATCGACCGCAGTCCCTGCGGTACGGGCACGTCAGCACGTATCGCGCATCTCCACGGGACCGGGCGGCTGAGCGTGGGCGAGCGCTTCGTCCATGAAAGCTATATCGGCAGCCGGTTCACGGGGCGCATCGAACAGGAAATGATGCTCGGGGAACAGCCTGCGATCATACCGTCGATAGAAGGTGCGGCGATCGCCACTGGCCTGAACACGATCTGGATCGATCAGGAAGATTTGTTCTGGCGCGGATTTCAGGTCACATGATGGCGACTGCTCTCACCAAGGGACCAACCGCATGAGCATCGTCGTTCGCACGCTTTCCGAGCAGGTGAGCGAAATCATCCGCGAGCGGATCGTGTCGGGCCAGCTTCGCGAGGACGCTCCGATCCGTCAGGATGCGCTCGCCGCGGAGCTTGGCGTCAGCAAGATCCCGCTGCGCGAGGCGCTTGCCCGTCTCGAACAGGAAGGGCTGCTGATCAGCCACGCCAATCGTGGCTATTCGGTGCGTGCGATGAGCGCGGAAGAAGCGGATGAGATCTTCGAGCTTCGCCTTGCCATTGAACCTGCCGCGGCCAGCGCCGGCGCGAGTGCGGCGGATGACGAGGAGCGCGCGGCCGCCGAACGTCTGTTCGAGGAACTCGACGCCGCGACGCTCGAAGGTGCGCCCGATGTTGCCGAACGCAACCGGCGCTTCCATACCGCGCTCGTCCGGCCCGGCGGCCGGTTGCTTACCACCCAGCTCGTCGAGCGGCTGGCCATTTTGGCGGAACGCTATGTGATCGAGCATCTTCAGCCCGCCGGCCGCGAAAGCCGCGCGCATCAGGAGCATCGCGGACTTCTCGACGCATGGCTGGCAAGGGACGGCGCACTGACGGCGGAACTGCTCGACCGCCATATCCAGGGCACGCTCAACGATCTGCGCGAGCAACTCGACGCCGAACGGCAGGGCTGAGTAATAGCCTCGACGCCGGGGCGATGGTCGGGTCGCGCGTAGCGCGAGCCGTTGGAGCGTATCAAAGATGGAGACCGTGCGCGCGGTTACGCTTGCATGTTCTGCCTCGCGATCAGGCTCACCGGATGTCTGCGGAGAGGGATGGTGGTGCCCAGGGACGGAATCGAACCGCCGACACTGCGATTTTCAGTCGCATGCTCTACCAACTGAGCTACCTGGGCGCCTCCGACGGACATCGGAAGAGGCGCGTATTAGTCGCGCTCGCGGTCGCTGTCCACCCCGGAATCGGCTTTGGCCATGGCATCCGGGTCTGCGACGGGGCCGGGAATGCGATACCCCTCGCCCAACCATTGCAGCAGGTCGCGATCCTTGCACACGCGGCTGCAGAAGGGGCGCAGCACGGTGTCGGCGGGGGCGCCGCATATGGGGCAGGTGTCACTGGAATCGCGCTTGGACATGGCCGGCAGATATGGCGAGCCCGCCATCGCCGCGCAAGGCGAGCGTGGCGCCGACCCGCCGCTCGATTTCCGCCACCCAGCCGGCGCGCTCGATCCGCGCGACCACGTGCGGATGCGCCGTCAGCACGCGTTCGCCGCGGCCGCGGCTGCGTTCGGCCTTGCGGACCAGCGCGCGGGCATGGGCGGCGACGGCGTCCTCGGCATAGGCTTCGGGAAGCGACAGCCGGCTGCGGCGGCGCACGATCTGGACGAAGCCGAAGCCGTTGACGGCCGTCCGCTCGAACGGCTGCGCAAGCGCCTCGTCTATGGCGGCGGCGGCGGTCAGCCGCACCCGGCGGTCGTCGACGGTCGGCAGGTCGATGCCGATCGAACCACCGATGTCGAGCCGCCGGGTCGCCCGCGCCGCCGCGGCAGCGCCCGATACGGCAAGCCGTTCCGGCTCGCACTCCCCATCGACGTCGATCAGCGTCATGGCCGGCGTCGGCGAAATGGTCAGCCAGCCATCGGCGAAGGCGACGCGGCCCGTCGCCGCTTCTTCCAGCAATTCGGACCAGCCCGCATCCTCCAGCAGGTCCGGCCCCTGCGGCGGGGCAGTGCGCACCATTCCGTCCAGCGTTTCGGCCAGCGCCGGTGCCGGGCCGGGTTCGGCGCTCCGGACGGCAGGGCGTGCGCGTGCGCGCTTGGGCTTGCCGGGTTCGGGCAGGGCCGGCCGCGTGATCTCGACCAAAAGCGTAGCGCCCTCGGTCACGGCCCGCGGCAGCGGCGCGAGCAACGCTTCACCGCCGTCCCATGCGACCACGCCCTGATCGCGCTCGGGTAGGCGCGTTACCAGCCGTGCCTCCAGCACGGTGCCGGCGGTCAGGGTGCCGTGGACGAGGATGCGCGCTTCGACGATGCGCTCGCCCTCGATCAGCGCGGCGCGGGTCTCCCCGATGCCGTCCTCGACGATCCATTCACCCGGAGGTCTCTCAGCCAGGGGGCCATTCATCCGACGGGATAGCCGCTGGCGTCGAGCAGCGCCCTGGTCTCGAACAGCGGCAGTCCGATCACGCCCGAATGGCTGCCGGACATGAACCGCACCAGGCTTTCTGCCCGGCCCTGGATGGCATAGCCGCCTGCCTTGTGCAGCCCCTCGCCGCTTGCGACATAGCGGTCAATCTCCGCCTCGCTGAGACGCTTGAACGCTACGATCGTATCGGACAGCCGCGTCCGCGCGCGGCCCGCGATGTCGATCACGCAGATGGCGGAAAGGCAGTGATGCCGCCGCCCCGACAGCAGCGCCAGCATGCGGCGCTGTTCCGCCTCGTCCGTCGCCTTGGCGAGAATGCGCCGGCCGAGTGCGATGGTCGTATCGCCGGCGAGCACGATTTCATCGGCCGCGCGGTCGATCGCGCGCGCCTTTTCCCCGGCCAGGCGCAGTGCATAAGCGCGCGGCAACTCGCCTGGGCGGGGCGTCTCGTCGATGTCGGGATGGGCGATCCGGTCCGGCGTCACGCCGATCCGCGCGAGCAGATCGCGACGCCTGGGCGACGAAGAGGCGAGGACGAGCCGCACGGCCAGGGAACCGCTCAGGCCGGATTCCCGCCGTCGTGGCGGCGATCCGTCCCCGGCCGGATCACTTGAAACGATAGGTGATGCGACCCTTGGTCAGGTCATAGGGCGTCAGTTCGACGAGCACCTCGTCGCCGACGAGCACGCGGATGCGGTTCTTGCGCATCTTGCCGGCGGTGTGCCCCAAAATCTCGTGGTCGTTTTCCAGGCGCACCCGGAACATGGCGTTGGGCAGCAGCTCAACGACCTGACCGCGCATTTCAAGTAGTTCTTCCTTGGCCAAAAATACCTCGTCCAGTGTCGATCGATCGGCGCACGCCTGTACGACGGTCGCGCCGAAAAGAAAAGATGTCCGTAACAAATACCCCGCCGGAAACCCGTTCCGGCGGGGAGAAATTCTGCAATCTATATTGGGTCAGGCGCCGCCCGCCGCAAGTGCGGCGAGCAGCAGCAGCGCGACGATGTTGGTGATCTTGATCATCGGGTTCACGGCAGGACCCGCCGTATCCTTGTACGGATCGCCGACCGTGTCGCCCGTCACCGCGGCCTTGTGCGCCTCGGAACCCTTGCCGCCGTGATGGCCGTCCTCGATATATTTCTTGGCATTGTCCCACGCGCCGCCGCCGCTCGTCATCGAAATGGCGACGAACAGGCCGGAGACGATCACGCCCAGCAGCATCGCGCCGACCGCGGCGAACCCGCTTTCGCGCCCGGCGACCCAGCTCACGATGAAGAACACCACCACCGGGCTCAGCACCGGCAGCAGCGAAGGGATGATCATCTCCTTGATCGCGGCCTTGGTGACGATGTCGACGGTGCGGGCATAATTCGGGCGGCTGGTGCCGGCCATGATGCCCGCATCCTCGCCGAATTGCGCGCGCACGTCCTCGACCACCGATCCCGCCGCGCGGCCCACCGCCGTCATGCCGAACGCGCCGAACAGATAGGGCAGCAGCGCCCCCAGCAGCAGGCCGACGATGATATAGGGGTTGGACAGCGAGAAATCGACCGCCTCCGTCAGCCCCAGCGCCGACGAATAGCGGTCGAGGTCGGTGGTATAGGCGCCGAACAGCACCAGCGCGGCCAGCGCCGCCGATCCGATGGCATAGCCCTTGGTCACCGCCTTGGTGGTGTTGCCCACCGCATCGAGCGCGTCGGTGCGGCCGCGCACGTCTTCGGGCAGGCCCGCCATTTCGGCGATGCCGCCGGCATTGTCGGTGACGGGACCATATGCGTCGAGGGCGATCACCATGCCGGCGAGCGCCAGCATCGCGGTCGCGGCGAAGGCGATGCCGATGATTCCGGCGAGCTGATAGGCCGCGATCACCGCGACGACGATCACCAGCGTCGGCAGCGCGGTCGATTCCAGGCTGATCGCCAGGCCCTGGATGACGTTGGTGCCATGTCCCGTGACCGATGCCTTGGCGATCGATTTCACCGGCCGGTACTGCGTGCCGGTATAATATTCGGTGATCCATACCAGCGCGCCGGTGACGCCCAGTCCGATCATCATCGCCCAGAACAGGTCCATGCCGGTGAACGGATTGTCGCTCGCTCCGCCGCCGCCGAGAAAGGCGTTATGGTCGAGCGGCACGTTCATGTCGCCGCCCAGCGCATAGGAGGTAACGAGATAGATCGCCGGCACCGCCAGGATCGCGGCGGTCCAGAAGCCCTTGTAGAGCGCGCCCATGATCGACTGGCTGGAGCCGAGCCGCACCATGTAGGTGCCGATGATCGAGGTGACGATGCACACGCCGCCGACGATCAGCGGCAGGGTCATCAGCGCCAGCAGATAATCCGAATTCGCCATCAAGAGCGCGATCGACACCATGGTCAGGCCCAGCGTCACGACATAGGTCTCGAACAGGTCGGCGGCCATGCCGGCGCAGTCGCCGACATTGTCGCCCACATTGTCGGCGATGGTCGCCGGGTTGCGCGGATCATCCTCCGGGATGCCCGCCTCGACCTTGCCGACCAGATCGGCGCCGACGTCGGCCGCCTTGGTGAAGATGCCGCCGCCCAGCCGGGCGAAGATGGAAATGAGCGACGCGCCGAACGCCAGTGCGGTCAGCGCCTCGATGATTTCCCGGTCGTCGGGCGCATGGCCCGCCGGCACGACCAGATACCAGAAGAAGACCGAAATCGCGAGCAGCCCCAGCCCCGCCACCAGCATGCCGGTAACGGCGCCCGACCGGAACGCCACCGTCAGTCCGCGCTGCAGCGAATGGCGCGCGGCTTCGGCGGTGCGCACGTTCGCGCGAACCGAGATGTTCATGCCGACAAAGCCCGCCACGCCCGACAGCACCGCGCCGATGACGAAGCCGATGGTGGACAACCAGCCCAGCGTGACGGCCAGGATCACCACGACGACGATGCCGACGATTCCGATGGTGCGGTATTGCCGCGCCAGATAGGCGGACGCGCCCTCCTGGATGGCGGACGCGATGTCCTGCATCTTCGTTTCACCGGCGGATTGGCGCAGCACTTGACCGCTGGTGATAAATCCGTAGAGCACGGCCAGCAGCCCGCAGGCGATGGCGATATAGACGCTCGTCATGTGGTGAACCCCTCCTTTTTTGCCCCGCGAGCGGCCGATCTGGCGCCGGCCTGCCGCGCATCACCCTGCAGGTATAGGGGGCTGATGCGTCAGTGCAAGCAACGATCAGGCGCGGTGTTCGAAGCCCGCGCGCCCGGGCACCGGCACGGGGTCTGCGCCATCCGTCAGCGAAATTCCGCCGCCCTCGCCGAACCGGCCGATCCGCGTCGCCGCCACCGGCGGCGCGGCGCCGGCGGGCAGGGCGAAGAGGAGTTCGTAATCGTCGCCCGCCGTCGCGGCCGCCAGCCGGGCCGCGCGGTCTTCGCCGGAAAAGGCCTTCAGCTCCGCCGAAAGCGGAATGCGCGAAAGGTCGATCGTCACCGCCAGCCCGCTTGCCGCCGCCATGCGCCGGGCGTCGATCACCAGGCCGTCGGACACGTCCATCACCGCGCCCGCGAGGTGGGCGAGCGCCTGCCCTTCCGCAATCCGCGGCACCGGCCGGCGATAGCGCCGCAACAGCGCCTCCGGCCCGGCAGCGCCCCCGGCGATGGCGAGCCCCGCGCCGCCGTCGCCGATCGTGCCCGTCACCCACAGCGCGTCGCCCGCACATGCTCCGCCGCGCGCGGGTGCGCGGTCCGTCTGGCCCAATGCGGTGAGCGACAGCGTCCGCGGCGCGCCGGGCGGCAGGGCGATGGTGTCGCCGCCGATCAGCGGACAGCCGAAGCGCCGCATCGCCTTGCCCAGCCCGTCCAGGAAAGCGCGGTCCCAGCCGGTATCGCTCAGCGGATAGCCGAGCATGACGCCGATCGGCGCCGCGCCTTTCGCCGCGAGGTCCGACAGGTTCACCGCCAGCAGCTTCCACGCCACGTCGCCCGGCGGATCGCCGGGCAGGAAATGCACCCCCTCGGCGATCATGTCCTTGGTCAGCACCAGCCCCGGCCCGGCGTCGAGCACGGCGGCATCGTCCACCAGCCCGCGTGCCGCCGGATGCAGCGGCAGGTCGCGCAGGGCGGCGATGAAATCGGCTTCGGTCATGGGTCGGGATTGTCCGCGGATTCGGATAGAATTGCTACACGCAATCCGTATCGTCATGCCGGACTTGATCCGGCATCCAGAGCCGCCACCGCTGCGGCTTCTAGAGGTAAGTTCGACTCCCTGAACGTGTATCCCCTGGAAGGAGACTTCTGCAAAAGGCGCGAAACGGAAGCCTCTTTCGTCATGCTGAACTTGTTTCAGCATCCATCTGGCTGCAATAGCAAACGCTTGAGCTAAGCGGCTCGGTGGACCCGGCCTCCGCCGGGGAGACGAGAATGGGTTTCGCAGAGGCATCCTTGAAAGGAGATGCGGCTTTGTGCTCCCGCGGAGGCGGGAGCCCAGCGAGGACACAGGATAGGGGACCAAGAAATCCCCGAAATCCCAAGGTGACAGGCAGCGTTCAAGGCTGATCGCGCTCGACTCTGGATCCTGACTTTCGTCAGGATGACGAAACAGAGCGATTCCGGAAATTTCTACCGTTACGCGTCGCCATTATCTCGCCCATCCTCAGCCGCGCACGGCTTTTGCCACGGCGTCGAGCAGGCCGTTGACGAAGCCCGCCTCGCGCCGGTCGTAAAAGGCGTGCGCGACATCGACATACTGGGTGATCACCGCGCCGGTCGGCACGTCGGCGCGCGCCATCAGTTCATAGGTGCCGGCGCGCAGGATCTGCCGCATCGGCTTGTCGAGCCGTTCCAGCGACCAGCCGGCCGACAGCTTGCCCTCCACGGCCGCGTCGATCTCTTCGCGCCGGGCGTCGACGCCGCGCACGATATCGTCGAAGAAATCGATGTCGGCGTCGATGAATTCGACATCCTCGATCACCGCGCCCAGCCGGTGCTGGTGGAATTCGTGGAGCAGGGTGGGAAGCGGCGTTCCCTCCATTTCCCGCTGGTACAGCGCCTGCACGGCGCCGAGGCGGGCCGCGGCACGGGCGCGGGTTCGATTGCGAGCGGTCTGGCTAGGCATGCGCACGCAGATAGCCGCGATGGCGGCGAAGGCAAACCGCAATTGCGCGATCTGCGGCATTCCCCCTCCCGCAAGCGTCGCGCCCGAAACCCTGTGCTCCTGCGTTCGCAGGAGCACAAGAAAGGTGCGCCAACCTGATCGGGAAATGCCTTAGCCCGCGCGCGCCAGCCGCAGCGCCACCGATTTTGCATGCGCCGGCAGACCCTCGGCCTCCGCCAGCGCCACTGCCGCCGGCCCGATCGCCGCCAGCGCCTCACCGTCCAGGGCCAGGAAACTCGTCCGTTTCATGAAGTCGAGCACCGACAGCCCGCTGGCGAAGCGGGCGCGCCGGCCGGTCGGCAGCACGTGGTTCGGTCCGGCGACATAATCGCCCACGGCTTCGGGCGTGTGCCGGCCGAGGAACACCGATCCGGCATGGTGGATCAGGGGGAACATCTGGTCGGGGTCGTCGATCGCCAGTTCCAGATGTTCCGGCGCCAGCCGGTTCACCAGCGGGCAGGCGGCGGCAAGGTCGGGCACCAGCACGATCGCGCCGTTCGCATCCCAGCTCGCCCGTGCCACGTCCTTCGTCGCCAGCGTTCCGATTTGCAGGTCGATCGCGGCCGACACGGCATCGGCGAATGCCGCGTCGTCTGTGAACAGGATCGACTGGCTGGTGGGGTCGTGCTCCGACTGGCTCAACAGGTCGGCGGCGATCCAGTCGGGATCGTTCTTCGCATCTGCGACGACGACGATCTCGCTCGGCCCCGCGACCATGTCGATGCCGACGACGCCGTATACCTGCCGCTTGGCCTCCGCGACCCAGGCGTTGCCGGGGCCGGTGACGACATCGACGGCGTCGATCCGCTCCGTCCCGTAGGCGATCGCGGCGATCGCCTGCGCCCCGCCGATGCGCCAGATCTCGTCCACGCCGGCGATCCGCGCGGCGGCCAGCACCAGCGGATTGGCCTCGCCCTTCGGCGTTGGCGTCACCATCACCAGCCGCCGCACGCCGGCGACCTTGGCCGGCACCGCGTTCATCAGCACCGAGGACGGATAGGCCGCCCGCCCGCCGGGGACGTAGATACCGGCCGAATCGACCGCCCGCCACCGCGCGCCCAGGCGCACGCCGGCATCGTCGGTGTCGTCGCTGTCGGCCGGGCACTGCTTTTCGTGATAGGCCGCGATCCGGTCGCGCGCGAGTTCCAGCGCCGCGCGCAGCCCCGGTTCCAGCCCGTCGAGCGCCGCTTCGCATTCGGCCTGCTCGATTCGCCAGCCGCTCGCGTCCAGGTCGTGCCCATCGAATTTGTCGGTAAAGGCCTGCACCGCATTGTCGCCGTCCTGGCGCACCGCCTCGATGATCATGCGCACGTCGCGCGCGACCTGCGGCTCGGCCTCTCGGCGCGCGTTGACCAGCTCGTTGAAAGCATGGCCGAAACCGGGATCGGACGCGTTGAGGCGGATCATATCCCCCTTCCCGCAGGCGAAAGGGGAGAGGCCTGCCGGAACGCATCCACCAGCGGCACCACCGTTTCGGTCCGCGTCTTGAACGCCGCCCGGTTGACGATCAGGCGCGACGTCACCTCGGCGATCACCTCGACCTCGACGAGCCCGTTCTCCTTGAGCGTCCGGCCCGAGGAAACCAGGTCGACGATGCGCGGCGCGAGCCCCAGGATCGGGGCCAGCTCCATCGCGCCGTTCAGCTTGACGCATTCGGCTTGCACGCCGCGCGCTTCGAAATGGGCCTGGGTCAGGTTCGGATATTTGGTCGCGATCCGCACATGGCTCCAGCCGCGCGGATCGTCCTTTGCCGCCATGTCGGCGGGTTCGGCGACCGACAGCCGGCAATGGCCGATGCCCAGGTCGACCGGCGCGTACAATTCCGAATAGCCGAATTCGCCGATCACGTCCGATCCGACGATGCCGAGCTGCGCCGCGCCGTGCGCGACGAAGGTCGCGACATCGAACGCGCGCACGCGGATGATGTCGATGTCCGGCCGGTTGGTCCCGAACCGGAGCGCGCGGCTGCTGTCGTCGGAAAAGGCCGGCTCGGGCACCACGCCCACCTGCGCGAGCAGTGGCAGCGCCTCTTCGAGGATGCGTCCCTTGGGAACGGCGATGATGACGGGTTCGGTCATGAATGCGGCGGGCTTTACTTGGGGTGGGCGGCAGGCGCAATGCGGCTTGGAGCCGCGACGGGAGGGAAGATCGTGATGCGGCGAGGCGGCTCCCTCCCCGATCCGCCTGCAAGCGGGAGGGGCGCTTACGGGTAGCTCACCGTCTTCGGCACCTCGGGGATCGGGATCCATTCCTTTTCGTCGCCCGGCACCTTCGCGAATTCGCCCGCTTTCCATGCGCGCTTGGCCTCGTTGATCCGCTCACGCGACGAGGAGACGAAATTCCACCATACATGGCGCGGCGTCGCGAAGGCTTCGCCGCCGCACAGCATCACCCGCGCGCCGCTGTCGGAGCGCAGCGTCGCCGTCATACCCGGTCTCAACAGATAGAGCGTCATCGGATCGAGCCGCATCCCGTCGAGCGTCGCATCGCCCTCGGCGACATAGACTGCGCGCTCGTCCGCCTCGGCATCGACCGGGATCGTCCCGCCGCCGGCCAGCGCGATATCGGCATAGATCGTGTCGGCATAGGTCGTGGTCGGCGCACGCCGGCCCCAGAGCGCGCCCATCACCACCCGCGCCTTCACGCAAGCGTCCTCGACCACCGGCAGGTCGCCGCGCGCGACGTGCTCGAACGCCGGCGCCATGTCCTCTTCGCCGTCGGGCAGCGCGATCCAGGTCTGGATGCCCGACAGTTCCGGCCCCACCGCCCGTTCGGCGGACGGCGAGCGTTCGGAATGGACGATGCCCGATCCGGCGGTCATCAGATTCACCGCACCGGGCTCGATCGTGGCGAGGGTGCCCAGCGAATCGCGGTGGTCGATCGCGCCGGCGAACAGATAGGTGACGGTGGCGAGGTTGATGTGCGGGTGCGGGCGGACGTCGATGCCTTCGCCGACCGACAGGTGCGCCGGCCCCATCTGGTCGAAGAACAGGAACGGCCCCACCATCGTGCGTTCCTTGTTGGGCAGCGTCCTGTGGACCTTGAACCCGCCGAGATCGTGCGTTGCAGGCGTGATCGTCTGCAGGATCAGATCCTCGTTGGTCATGCCGCGTCAAGCTCCGGATAGTGACGGAAAATGCCGTCTTCGTTGAATGCCAGCCGCCGGTTGCTGTCGAGATATGCCTTGATGCCCGGCAGTTCGGCGACCGCATCGTGGATGCCGATCAGCTTCGGCAGGTCGGGTTCCAGCGTCTTCATCCGCTTCGGGAACATGTAGCGCAGTCCCTCAACGAGCTGGAACAGCGAACAATCGGTATAGCACCAGCGATGGTCGATCAGCCAGTCGCCTTCGTTCGACTTGGCCGCCGCCTCGAAATGACGGAGGAATTTCGGCATCCGTTCCTCCCGGAACTGCTTGGCGGCGCGGGCGGCCTCTTCCTTCTGGTCCTCGTAATAGGCGCCGCTGCCTACGGGATGGTGCACATTGTGCACCTCCGCCACCATATCGGCGATGGTCAGTTCGACCTGGTGCAGCCAATAGCGGTCGTTCATGTTCGACGGCGCCAGATGGTCGCGATCGCCCAGGAACAGCAGGATGTTGGCGACCTGCGCGATGGCATGGCCGTCCAGTTCCAGATAGGGCGGGGCATAAGGCGGCCGGTCGAACGTGGCCATGTTCTCGATCAGCGCGTGGGCGCCCTCCTCGCGCGCGCAATCGCGATATTCGATGCCGCCGGCCTCCATCGACAGGCGGACGAATTCGCCGCGCCCCTGGATGCCGGGCCAGTACCACAGGTTATACGCCATTCGTCTCCTCTCCCGGGGCCCGGGCCCGGATCGCCAGCGCGTGGATGCGCGTGGCGAGCAGGTCGGCCAGGGCCCTGTTCACCAGTCTCTGGCGCTGAACGCGGGACCGGCCGGCAAAGGTCCGGCTCTCGACGGTCACGGTGAAATGGCTTTCGCCGGTGCCGTCGTCCCCGGCATGGCCGGCATGGTGGTGGCTGTCGTTGACGACCTCCAGGTAGGTGGGATCGAGGGCTTCGGTAAGCCGCGCCGCGATCTGGTCGGCGACGGGAATTTGGGGCGAACGGTCGGTGGCGGTATCGGTCATGGCGCCTATATAGTGGATTTGCCTTGGGGAGTCGCGTGGCGCGCGCTGAACGTAAGAAGGACCGACCGAATACCCGTTTTCATGGCCGCATGGAAAGTGGCCGAGAATGCATGGCGCCGGGCTGCGACGCGCCGGGCGAATTCCGCGCCCCGCCGCTCGAGGGCCCGCCATCGGGTGAGGGGCCGCGCGGCTGGCGCTGGTTCTGTCTCGACCATGTCCGAGAATTCAACGCCGGCTACAATTTCTTCGAAGGCATGAGCGCGGACGAGATCCACGATGCGCAGCGTCCCCTGTCGGGCTGGGAGCGCGAAACCCGGGCCTTTGCCTCGACCGGCGCGGACCGCCCGCCCGAATGGGCCGATTTCGCCGATCCGCTCGACGCCATCGGCGCCCGCTTTCGCACCAAGGTGCAGCGGTCGCGCAACGACGGCAAGCCGCTCAGCGACCGCGATCGCCGCGCGCTGCAGGTGCTGGGGCTCGATACCGATGCCGACCGGTCGATGCTGCGCGCCCGCTACGGCGCGCTGGTGCGCGAATACCATCCGGACCGCAATGGCGGTGACCGCAGCCACGAAAAGGCGCTGCGACGCGTGATCGATGCCTATCAGCACCTCCGCCACTCCCCCGCCTTTGCGGGGTAAGGCCCGCGCGCTTCATTCCACCAGCGCGTCGATCGCCTGCGCCATCTCCACGTCGCGCGACGACAGGCCGCCGGCGTCGTGCGTGGTCAGCAATATCTCGACGCGGTTATAGACGTTCGACCATTCCGGGTGGTGGTTCGCCTTTTCCGCCATCAGGGCGACCTGCGTCATGAAGCCGAACGCCTGGTTGAAATCGTCGAACGTGAAGGTGCGCGAAATCGCGTCCCGGCCGTCGTCATAATCCCAGTCGGGCAGGCCATCGAGCGCATCCTCGCGATCGGCCTGGCTGAGTGGTTGGACCATCATCGCCTCCTTGCTGCTTGCCCGGAAACGGGCCTATGCATTGCACGATGCGCGGGCAAGCACCTTTCACCGGCGATCCGGACGCGGCCATGATCGAACGGCTGGCATGGGACGCGCTCGGCCGCATTCCCGAACCCTTCGCCCGCCACCTCGGCGACATCGTCATGGTCGTGGAGGAATTCGCCGATGCCGAGACGCTGGCGCATTTCGGCATGACCGATCCGTACCAGCTTACCGGGCTGTATCGCGGCCTGCCGATCGGCGACAAATCGAGCTTCGACATCGCCCCCTATCCGGACGAGATCCATCTCTACCGCCGCCCATTGATCGCCGAATGGCAGGAAACCGGCGTCGATTTCGACAAGCTCATCACCCATGTCGTGGTGCACGAGGTCGGGCACCATTTCGGCCTGTCCGACGACGACATGCACGCGCTGGAAGACGCCGCCGGGTGAGCGGGGCGTTTCTTCGCCTGGCGGATGTCGACTGCGTGCGCGGCGGCCGGATGCTGTTCGCCGGGCTGGACCTGGCGCTCGGCCCCGGCCGGGCGGCGCTCGCCACCGGCCCCAATGGCGCGGGCAAGTCCAGCCTGATCCGCATTGCCGCCGGTCTGTTGCCGCCCACGGCGGGAACGGTCATGGGCGAAGCCTCCCGCACCCTGATGGCGGCAGAGGCCCCGGCGCTCGATCCCGAGCTTCCGGTCGCGAAGGCGCTCGCCTTCTGGGCGCGGATGGACGGTGCGGTCATCGCGCGGGTGGCGGACGCGCTCGATACCGTCGGTCTCGCGCATCTCGCTGAGGTGCCGGTACGGCTGCTTTCCACCGGTCAGCGTCGGCGCGCGGCGCTGGCGCGGGTGATAGCGAGCGGTGCGCCGGTCTGGCTGCTCGACGAACCGGGCAACGGCCTCGATGCCGCCTCGATCACCGTTCTCGAACGCGCCATCGCGCGTCATCGGGCGGAGGGCGGGGCGGTATTGCTCGCCACGCATCTGCCGATCGCGCTGCCCGATGCCGTGTCGATCCCGCTGGGCGGTGCGGCATGAGGTTCGCCGCCCTGGTCGGCCGTGAACTACGCCGCGCCTGGATCAGCGGCGGCCTGGTGACGCCCGTGGCCTTCTTCCTGCTGGTCGCGATCCTGTTCCCCTTCGCCATCGGTCCCGATACCGGGCTGCTCGCCCGCGTCGGCGGCGGGGTGGTGTGGGCGGCCGCGTTGCTCGCGGCGTTGTTGCCGGTGGAACGCCTTGTCGCGCCCGATCTCGAAAGCGGCGTAATCGACCAGTTCGCTGTGCGCGGCCTCGCGGAGGCATGGGTGGCGGCGGCGAAGATCGTCGGTCACTGGCTCGGCTTTGCGCCCGCGCTGATGCTGGCGAGCGTGATCGCGGCCGGTCTGCTCAACCTGCCGGGTCCTGTCCTCGCGCGCGTCGAGATCGGGTTGCTGATCGGCACTCCCGGCCTTGCCGCGCTGGGCGTCGCCACCGCTTCGCTGACCGCTGGCCTGCGCGGGGCGGGAGCGGTGGCGGGGCTGGTGATGCTCCCGCTGGCGGTGCCGCTGCTGATCTTCGGCGCCGGCGCGATCGCTGGCGGCGCGGGCGCGTTCAAGCTGCTCGGCGCGGTCAGCCTGCTATTGCTGGCCGGAAGCCCGTTCGTCGCCGCCGCCGCGATGCGCCTGGCGCGAAGCTGATCCCGTCGCGCCTCTTCAGTCCGCGCCGGAGCCAAGCCTCGCCGATCTGCTACGCCGCAAATGCGAGCGATAGGCGCCTGCCTGCGCAGGAGCGATGGTGGACTTACCGCGACCAGCGCGCGAAGATCGCCGTCGGCAGCGCCAGGCCGCGCGCCTCTTCGCGCACGCCCAGCTCGCCCGCCTCCACCGTGCCGCCAAGGTCGGCGAACGCCTGCCGCACCAGCTCGCCGATCGCCAGCGCCGACATCCTGACCGCATAGACGGTCAGGAACAGGAAGCGCGAATCCTGGTCGAGCAGCTTGCGGCAATCGGCGATCAGCCCCGGCAGGCCCTGTTCCAACTGCCAGACTTCCTTGCCCGGTCCGCGCCCATATTTGGGCGGGTCGAGCAGGATGCCGTCATAGCGCCGCCCGCGCCGTACCTCGCGCGCGGTGAACTTCACCGCATCGTCGACCAGCCAGCGAACGGGCGCATCCTCCAGCCCCGACAGCGCGGCATTGGCGCGCGCCGCTTCGACCGATTTCTTCGAGGCATCGACATGCACCATTTCGGCCCCGCGCGCCGCCATCGCGCATGTGCCGACGCCGGTATAGCCGAACAGGTTCATGCAGCTTGGCGCATCGAGGTCCGCGACCTGCTCGCGCATCCAGCTCCAGACCGGGGCCATGTCGGGAAAGAAACCGAGATGCCGGAACGGCGTCGTCTGCGCGGTGAAGCGCACGTCGTCCCACGCCAGCGGCCAGCCGCCCTCCGGCGTCGGCTTGTCGAAGCGCCAGCGGCCGCCGCCTTCCTCGTCGGAACCCGGCACGAATTCGCCATGCGCGTCCCAGTCTTCGCTCGCCGGCGCCCACATCGCCTGCGGCTCGGGCCGGATGAAGCGATAATCGCCATAGCGTTCGAGCTTGCGCCCGCCGCCACTATCCACCAGCCCGTATTCGTCCCAGGGCTCCCCGATGAGCTGGACGAGGTTCACGAACGCGGCGTCGCCAGCTCGGCGATATGCGCGGTCACGTCGTCGAATGTCGCATGGATCACGTCATAGCGTTCCTCGCGCTCGAACAGGTCGCCGACGCGCGGCGGCAGGGTGGGGCGCACGCCGGTCGCGCGCTCGACGGCATCGCCGAACTTCGCCGGATGCGCCGTCGCCAGCGTCACGACCGGGACGTCGCCCGGCAACTCGGCCGACCGCGCCGCCGACAGGGCGATGGCGGTATGCGGGTCGACGACCTGTCCGGCCGATTCGTGCGTCCGGCGCAGCGCCAGCGCCATTTCGTCCGGGTCGACCCGGCAGCTCGTGAACAGCGTTGCCGCGCCCTCGCATTGGCTGTTGGAGAGCTGAAGTCTGCGGTCCGCTTCGAACGCCTTCATCTGCGCCGACAGCGCGCCGCCGTCGCGCCCGCCGAGATCGAACAGCAGCCGTTCGAAGTTCGAACTGACCTGGATGTCCATCGACGGCGCCGCAGTCGGCGTGACCTCGCCCACCGAATAGTCGCCGCTCGACAGCGCGCGGTGGAGGATGTCGTTGATGTTGGTCGCGACGATCAGCCTGACGACCGGCAATCCCATCCGCGCCGCGACATAGCCCGCGAACACGTCGCCGAAATTGCCCGTCGGCACCGAAAAGGCGACCTCGCGCTCCGGCGCGCCCAGCCGGACGGCGGCGTAGAAATAATAGACGATCTGCGCCATCAGCCGCGCCCAGTTGATCGAATTGACCGCCGACAACGCAAACTTGCCCGAAAAGCCGGGATCGTTGAACATCGCCTTCACCAGCGCCTGCGCCTGGTCGAAATTGCCGTCGATCGCGATGTTGTGGACATTGGGCGCCAGCACCGTCGTCATCTGCCGCCGTTGCACCTCCGATACCCGGCCGCGCGGATGGAGCATGAAGATGTCGACGCCCTCGCGCCCGGCCAGCGCGTCGATCGCCGCCGATCCGGTATCGCCCGAGGTCGCACCGACCACGGTCAGATGGTCCTTTGCTCCGGTGATGAACCGTTCGAACAACAGGCCGAGCAACTGCATCGCCACGTCCTTGAAGGCGAGCGTGGGGCCGTGGAACAGCTCAAGCAGCCAGTGCCGATGATCGAGCTGGACGAGCGGCGTCACCGCACCGTGCGCGAACCGCCCCTGATAGGCCTGCTCGCACAGCCGCCGCAGCGCGTCTTCATCCAGGCTGTCGCCGACGAAGGGCAGCATCACCCGCACCGCCGTCTCGACATAAGACAGGCCGGCCATATCGGCGATCTGGTCGGCCGAAAAGCGTGGCCATGCCTCTGGCACGTACAGGCCGCCATCGGCAGCCAGCCCCGTCAGCGTCACCTGCTCGAAATCGAGAACCGGCGCGCTCCCCCGCGTGCTCACATAGCGCATCGACAGATGCGTTAGCGGTCGCCGCCCGACCCGGCAAGCACCGAACGGTTCCGGCGGATGATCGCCAGCGCGTAGATCACCACCGCCAGCGCGGCGAAGATGAACCACTGGATCGCATAGGCGAAGTGGTTGTTCGGAACCGCGCTCAGATCGGCCGGCGGATTGGCGGCAAGGCCGTCGGGCGGGGTATCCGCGACCAGCATCAGCGCCTTGGGCGTGTCGTCGAAAATCTGTCCGATAACCGACCGGTGATCCGGCGCGTGACTGATGAATCCCGATACCGGCCCGCCCGGCCAGCCGACCTTCTGCTCCGGGTCGCGCGTGATGCCGAGTTGGACGAACATCGGGGGCGTATCCTCCGTGCCCCGGCAATGGGCCACGACGCGAAAGCCGTACCGGCCCGCGCCCTCCTTGTGGAAGTCGACAGGCCCCGCACAGCGTCCGTACGCCCGGCGGAACAGGGCTGACCGGTCGGGCCGGGCGGGGAAGGGGATGGGCGGCTTGTGCTCGTTGGCGGAATATTGCGCCAGCAGGCCTTCCTTCCAATCCAGCCGCTGCAGTTGCCAGATGCCCAGCGCGACCATGGCGGCGACCGCCAGGGCGACAATGACCGTCGGCAGAACGGGAAGGCGTCTCACCGGTCGGATTCCGGAGGAACGATGCGCCCCTCGCGTGCGGCATTGCGGTATTCGAGAGAGATCAGGATGCCCTTGGCGAATCGCAGGGACGCCATCACGCCGATGATGGTGAGCGGGACCCAGAGCAGGACGTGCACCCAGACGGGCGGGCTCACTGCAAGCTCCAGCCAGACGGCCAGGACCGTGATGATCGTGCCGATGATCAGGATCAGGAAGGCTGCCGGACCGTCCCCGACGTTGAAGCCCTCGAACTCCAGCCCGCATTCGCGGCATCGCGGCGCGAACCGGACAAGGCCGTCGAACAGGGTGCGCGCGCCGCAGCGCGGGCACAGGCCGCGCAACGCGGCGTCGGCGGGCGCGGGCGCTCGTGGATCGAGGTCGGCGCCCGCGATCGTCAGCCTCCGTGGATCGGCGCGCCCCAGCCGCCCCAGACATAGATGGAGACGAACAGGAACAGCCAGACGACATCGACGAAATGCCAGTACCAGGCCGCGGCCTCGAACCCGAAATGCTGGCGCGGGGTGAAATCGCCGCGATAGGCGCGGATCAGGCAGACGATCAGGAAGATCGTGCCGATGATGACGTGAAAGCCGTGGAACCCGGTCGCCATGAAGAAGGCGGCGCCGTAGTTCAGCCCTTTGAAGGCGAAAGGCGCATGGGCATATTCATAGGCCTGGATCGTGCTGAACAGCAGGCCGAGCACGATCGTCGCCCACAGCCCCTTTTTCAGATTGTCATTGTCGCCAACGCCGAGCAGGCCCCACAGCCCGCGCTTCTCGCCGCCGCGCTGATTGTGGATCAACGCGTGGTGCGCCCAGGTGATGGTGGTGCCCGAAGTCAGCAGGATGAAGGTGTTGAGAAGCGGGAATTCGAACGCGTTGATCACCTCGATGCCCGCAGGCGGCCACTGCCCGCCGACCACTTCCACGTTGGAGGGGAAGAGCGCAAAATCGAAGAACGCCCAGAACCAGCCGACGAAGAACATCACCTCGGACGCGATGAACAGGATCATGCCGTAGCGCAGGTGCAGCGAGACGATCGGCGTATGGTCGCCGGCCTTCGCCTCGCGGATCACATCGGCCCACCAGAAATACATCGTCGCGAGGACGCCGAGCAGACCGAGGAAGAAGACGGGCAGCGAATGCGCGGCATCGTGCATCCACATGATGCCGCCGGCGGCCATGGCGAGCGCCGAAAAGGATCCCATGAACGGCCAGATGCTCGGCGGCAGAATGTGATAGTCGTGGTTCTTGGCTCCGGCCATGACGTGTCCCTGTCCTTTGCGTTCCCGGTGCTGCTCTAGCTTGCGTTCTCGTCCGAATCCACCGGGTAAAATGTGTAGGAGAGCGTGATTTCCTCCACATCGCGGGTATCGGGATCGCCGAGGATGCCGGGATCGACGAAGAAGATCACCGGCATCCGCGCCGTTTCCCCCGGCGCCAGCGTCTGCTGCGTGAAGCAGAAACACTGGATCTTGGTGAAATATCTGCCCGCCTGGGCCGGCGTGACGTTGAACGTCGCGGTGCCCGTCAGCGGCCGGTCCGATCGGTTGGTCGCGCGGAAAAACGCCATGTCGCGCGCGCCGATCTGGACCGTGTCGGCACGGCGTTCCGGTTCGAAGCGCCAGTCGAGCCTGGGGCTGACATTGCTGTCGAACGCGACCGTCATCGTGCGGCCCACCGCGCCCGGCGCCGCGGTGGCGACCTGCGGCGTGCCGTTCAGGCCGGTGATCTGGCAGAATGCACGGTACAGCGGCACGCTGGCGAAGCCGAGCCCGCCCATGACGATCACGATCGTCACCCCCAGCATCGCCGTGCGCCCGTTCCGCGTCACTAAAGGCCGCCGTTCTTGATCTTCACGAATGCGATGGCGAACAACAGGACCACGAACGCGCCGAGCAATATGGCGGTTACCCGCGCCCTGCCGCGTTGGCGCTGACGGATGAGCTTTTCGTCCCCCGGCGTCATCAGCCGACCCAGCGATCGACGACGAGCGCGCCGAACACGATGAAGAGGTAGAGGATCGAATAAGCGAACAGGCGCTTTTCGGGGCGCATGCGATCGTCGGCCCCGGTGGTGCGGAAGGCGACGCGTGCGGCCAGCCCCGCGAAGATGAGCGACGTGGCGGTCGCCACAATGCCATAGACGGCGCCGGTCAGCCCCAGCGGCCAGGGCGCGATCGCGGCCAGGGCCATGGGCACGGTATAGATGCCGATCTGGCGCCGGGTCGCCGCCTCGCCGGCGACGACGGGCAACATCGGCACCTCGGCATTGGCATAGTCCTTGTGCACGAACAGCGCGAGCGCCCAGAAATGCGGCGGAGTCCAGAGGAAGACCAGCGCGAACAGGATGATCGGCAGCGGCGCGAGACCGCCGGTCGCCGCGGCCCAGCCGATCAGCGGGGGGAAAGCGCCCGCCGCGCCGCCGATGACGATATTCTGCGGCGTGCGACGCTTCAGCCACACGGTGTAGATGAGGACGTAGAACAGGATCGACGCGGCCAGGATGGCCGCCGCCACCCAGTTGATGGCCAGTTCCATCAGGACGACCGAGAACACGCCCAGCCCTACGCCGAAATGCAGCGCGGCCTGCCGCTCCATCCGGCCGGCGGGCAGCGGGCGGGACGCGGTGCGCTTCATCCGCGCATCGAGATCGGCTTCGTACCACTGGTTGAGGGCGCCTGCCGCGCCTGCCCCGAGCGCGGTGCACAGGATGGCGGTGAAGCCCAGTACCGGATGGATGGCGACGGGCGCCGCCAGCATGCCGCACAGCGCCGTGAAGACGACGAGGCGCATGACCTTGGGCTTGGTCAGCGCCAGGAAGTCGCGCCACTCGGCGGGCGCCATGATGGAGGGGTCGGCGGTGGTCACGGTCATCGATGTAGGCTCAATGGCAACGCAGCGCGAGGGGCAGCGGGTATCCATGATGGAAAAAGCCCCTCCCGGCGGGGGAGGGGCTGATCCGTCAGTCGACCTTCGGCAGGGTTTCGAACTGGTGGAAGGGCGGCGGGCTGGACAGCGTCCATTCCAGCGTCGTCGCGCCTTCGCCCCACGGATTGTCCGGCGCCTTCCGACCGGCCGCGAGCGACCAGATCAGGTTGACGAAGAACACGCCCATGCCGGCGGCCATGATCCAGTAGCCGTGCGTCGCGATGCCGTTCCAGAATTCGTACATCGGCGTATAGTCGGGAATGCGGCGCGGCATGCCCTGCAGCCCGAGGAAGTGCATCGGGAAGAACACCATGTTCACGCCGACGAAGAACAGCCAGAAATGCACATGGCCGAGAAGCTCGTTGTACATCTTCCCCGACATCTTCGGGAACCAGTAATAGAAACCGGCGAACAGCGAGAACACCGCGCCCTGGGCGAGCACGTAGTGGAAATGCGCCACCACATAATAGGTGTCCTGCATGTAATCGTCGACGCCGCCATTGGCGAGGACGACGCCCGTCACGCCGCCGACGGTGAACATGAAGATGAAGCCGATCGCCCAGACCATCGGCACCTTGAAGCTGATCGAGCCGCCCCACATCGTCGCGATCCACGAGAAGATCTTGATGCCGGTAGGAACCGCGATGATCATGGTCGCGGCGGTGAAGTACATCTTCACGTCGACCGGCAGGCCGGTGGTGAACATGTGGTGCGCCCACACGACGAAGCCGACCACGCCGATCGCGACCATGGCATAGGCCATGCCGAGATAGCCGAAGACCGGCTTGCGGCTGAAGGTGGCGACGACATGGCTGATCATGCCGAAGCCCGGCAGGATCATGATGTACACTTCCGGATGGCCGAAGAACCAGAACAGGTGCTGCCACAGCACCGGATCGCCACCGCCGACGGGGTCGTAGAAGGTCGTACCGAAATTGCGATCGGTCAGCAGCATGGTGATCGCCGCGGCCAGCACCGGCAGCGCCAGCAGCAGCAGGAACGCCGTGACCAGCACCGACCAGGCGAACAGCGGCATCTTGTGCAGCGTCATGCCAGGCGCGCGCATGTTGAAAATGGTGGTGATGAAGTTGATCGCGCCCAGGATCGAGCTGGCACCGGCAAGGTGCAGCGCCAGGATCACCATGTCGACCGACGGTCCGGGCTGGCCATAGGACGAAAGCGGCGCGTAGAGCGTCCAGCCGGTGCCAGCGCCGCCGCCGATGAAGGCGGAGCCCAAAAGCAGCGTGAAGGCGGGAACCAGCAGCCAGAAGCTAATATTGTTCATCCGCGGAAAGGCCATGTCCGGCGCGCCGATCATCAGCGGCACGAACCAGTTGCCGAACCCGCCGATCATCGCCGGCATCACCATGAAGAAAACCATGATCAGGCCGTGCGCCGTGATCAGCACGTTCCACAGATGGAGCGCCTGATCGCCCTGCTGGCCCGACCAGCTTTCGAGGAACTGGATGCCCGGTTCGGCCAGCTCCATGCGCATCATGCCGGAGATCACGCCGCCGATGATGCCAGCGCAGATCGCGAAGATCAGGTACAGCGTCCCGATGTCCTTGTGGTTGGTGGACATGAACCAACGGGCGAAGAATGCCGGCTTGTGGTCGGCATGGCTGTCATGGCCGTGATCTTCGTGCGCCTGGAAGGCGTTGGGGGTGAGGGTGGTGTCTGTCATGGCTTAGTTGTCCAGGCTTCCGGTGGCGGACTGGGAGGTCGGTGTGGCGACAGCATCCTGCGTCGTGTCGACGGCATTCTGCGGGGAGCCGGGAACGATCCCGGTCGCGCCGGTCGGGTCGCTGGTATCATCGACCGTATCGGCGCCGCGCTGCGCCGGGGCAGCGGTCGACGGCGCGTTCGGATCGCTGGGCATCGACCCGCCCTTGGAGCGTACCCACTGGGCGAACTGCGCCGGCGAAACCGCCTCGACCGCGATCGGCATGAAGCCGTGGCGCGCCCCGCACAATTCGGAGCACTGGCCGAAATACACGCCGGGTTCGTCGATACGGAACGTGCGTTCGTTCAACCGGCCGGGAATGGCGTCCAGCTTGATCCAGAAGGCGGGGACGGCCCAGCTATGGATCACGTCGGTGGAGGTGGTGATCAGGCGAATGGGCGTGTCCACCGGCAGCACGACGCGATTGTCCGTGGCGAGCAGGCGCGGGCCGTCCGCGGCGGTGCGATACCGCTCGCCCGGCTGTACCTCGTCCTGTTCCTTCAGCATGTTGGCGGTAAAGGTGATGTCGCCATTGTCGGGATATTCGTAGGACCAGTACCATTGGTTGCCGATCGCCTTCAGCGTGACGGCGTTGTCGGGCGCCGGGCGATATTGATGGGCCAGCAGCTTGATCGATGGAATCGCGATGAACACCAGGATCAGGACCGGGACCACCGTCCAGATCACCTCGATCGTGGTATTGTGCGACGTCTTGGACGGCACCGGATTGCGGGCCTGGCGAAAGCGCACCATGGCGATGAGCAGCAGCGCCAGCACCAGCAGCGAGATCACGGTGATGATCGGCATCAGGATGGCGTTGTGAAATCCCGCCGCTTCCTCGCCGGTCGGCGAAACCTGAGCCTGAAGCCCCAGCGCCGCGTCGATCGGCTGGCCCACATCGTCTCTGGCCGCCAACTCCGGCAGGGCCTGGTTGGACAGGGCCGGATCGGCGAGGGCCGGCGTCTGCGCAACGGCGGGGGCGGTGCCTGCCGCGTCCACGGCCTGCGCATTGTCGGCGGGCGCGGTCTGCGGCGCGGCCGGTTGCGCGGAAGCGACGGTCGCCGTTCCGGCAAGCGCCAGCCCCGCAGCCATGAGAATCGACTTCAAGCCAGGCATTCGCATCTCTATCCTGTTACCCCATGTTCAGGAGCGCCGCGCTGGAGCATGGCGCCGTTGGGCGAGTTTGACCCGCGAAGGGCCTATACGCGGCGTATCGCGGTGCCTCAAGTTTGTCACCGGGTCTTTTTCCGATAGTTGCGGTCGGCCCGCGCCGCGACTAGACGGGGTGGCGGCAAGTCGCGGGAGAAAGGTCGGTAATGGACGAGGCAGCGATTCTGGCGGAATTCCGCGCCGCGGACGCCCTGCTGGAAGGACATTTCATTCTGTCGTCCGGCCTTCGCAGCCCGCGTTACCTGCAATGCGCGCGCGTGCTCATGAACCCGGCGCGCGGCGAACGCCTCGCCAATGCGCTCGTCGCGGCCATGCCCGACGCGGTGAAGCGCCAGATCGAGGCGGTCGTGTCGCCGGCGATGGGCGGCGTGATCGCCGGGCAGGAGGTCGCCCGCGCGCTGGGCGTCGATGCGATGTTTCTGGAGCGCCCCGGCGGAACGTTCGAATTGCGGCGCGGCTTCCGGCTCGCGCCCGGGCAGAAGGTGCTGATGATGGAGGATGTCGTCACCACCGGCCTTTCCTCGCGCGAGGCGATGGCCGCGATCCGCGAAGCCGAAGGAGAGGTCGCGGCCGCGGCGGCCCTGGTCGACCGGTCCGGCGGCAAGGCGGAATTCGATGTTCCATTCTTTCCGCTCGTCCGTCTCGACATCCCCAGCTACCAGCCCGACGATCTGCCGCCCGCGCTCGCCGCCATCCCGCCGGTGAAGCCGGGCAGCCGGGCCGCGGCATGACCCTTCGGCAAGCTCAGGACGGGCCGCTCCGCCTCGGCGTCAACATCGATCACGTCGCCACCGTCCGCAACGCGCGCGGTTCGGGCTATCCCGACCCGGTCCGGGCGGCGCTGGTGGCGGCGGACGCGGGGGCGGACGGCATCACGGCCCATCTGCGCGAAGATCGCCGGCACATCACCGACGACGACATCGCGCGCCTGTCGGATCAACTCGCGATCCCCCTGAACCTCGAAATGGCGGCGACCGGAGAGATGCTGGAGATCGCGCTGCGTCACCGCCCGCACGCGGCCTGCATCGTGCCCGAAAAGCGCGAGGAACTGACGACCGAGGGCGGCCTGGATGCCGCCGGCCAGCACGACCGCCTGACGCCGATGGTAGCAGAGCTTGGGGCAGCGAATGTCCGCGTCAGCCTGTTCATCGAACCCGACTCGCGCCAGATCGACGCGGCGCTGAGGCTTGGCGCGCCCGTGGTCGAACTCCATACCGGCCGCTACGCCGAGCTGTCGGGCGCGGCGCAGGCGGAGGAGCTGAAGCGGCTTTCGGATGCCGCGGCGCTGGCGGCCAAGAACGGGATCGAGGTGCATGCCGGCCACGGCCTGACCTTCGACAATGTGGTGCCGATCGCCGCCATTCCGCAGGTGCGCGAACTCAACATCGGACATTTCCTCATCGGCGAGGCGATATTCGATGGCCTCGCCCCCGTGGTGCGACGCATGCGCGCGCTGATGGACGAGGCGCGGTGATCGTCGGTCTCGGCTCCGACCTGTGCAATGTCGAGCGCATCGCCAATTCGCTCGACCGCTTCGGCGACCGTTTTCTCAATCGTGTCTTCACCGAAGTGGAGCGCGCCAAGGCGGCCCGGCGGCCGCACACCGTCGCCGGCACGCTCGCCAAGCGCTTCGCGGCGAAGGAGGCGTTTTCCAAGGCTGTCGGCACCGGCTTCAAACGCGGTGTGTTCATGAAGGATATCGGCGTGGTTAATGCACCGTCCGGCGCACCGACCCTGGCTTTGGAGGGCGGTGCCAGGGCAAGGCTGGATGCGATGATACCTCCCGCGCATGTCGCGCAGATCCATCTTACCCTGACCGATGACCACCCCTGGGCGCAGGCCTTCGTGATCATCGAAGCCGTCCCCGCGCAGGGCGGCGCTGCATGACGCACAGCGAACTCGCGCTGCAACAGGACGAGCCCGGC
This sequence comes from Stakelama saccharophila, assembly GCF_032229225.1. Lineage (NCBI taxonomy): Bacteria > Pseudomonadati > Pseudomonadota > Alphaproteobacteria > Sphingomonadales > Sphingomonadaceae > Stakelama > Stakelama saccharophila. The sequence goes on along the minus strand of NZ_CP135076.1, from coordinate 2,816,080 downwards.
GGCGCGGCCCGCCCCGCTCGATACCGGAAGGCGCGGCACCGTACCGACTGGTGGGCGGAGGCGAAGGGAATCTTCTGGCTGATCCTCGCCGTGCTCGCGTTCCACAGCCTGATCGCGAAACCCTTCTACATCCCGTCGGAATCGATGATGCCGACGCTGATGGTCGGGGACCGGCTGGTCGTGACCAAATATCCGTACGGCTATTCCTATGTGTCGCCGACCTTTCACGTGCTGCCGTTCCTGCAGGGGCGGTTGTTCGGCGCCATGCCCCGGCGCGGCGATGTCGTGATCGCGGTGCCGCCGGAATCCCACACCGACTATATCAAGCGCGTGATCGGCCTGCCGGGCGACCGCATCGCCGTTCGCGGCGGTCGGGTCTATCTCAACGGCCGGGCGCTGGCGCACCGGGACATGGGGGATAGGTTGGTCCCCGTCGACGGCAATTTCGACTGCGATCCGTTCGAATATCCCGGCCGCCGGGTTCGCGGCGACGACGGCCGTTTCTACTGCAGCCTTCCCATCGTGCGCGAGACGTTGCCGAGCGGGCGGGCCTATGACACGATCGATCTGGGCTATCGCCCGCAGAGCGACGATTACGGGCCGATCACGGTGCCGCAGGGCCATGTTTTCCTGATGGGCGACAATCGCGACAACAGCGCCGACAGCCGCTTCCGGCTCGATCAGAACGGGCTCGGCGGACCCGTGCCCTGGGAAAATCTCGGCGGCCGCGCCGAATTCATCACCTTTTCGCTCGACGGTTTCGGCACCTGGAACCCGATGAGCTGGCCGGATGCGTTCCGCCCCGGCCGGGCCGGGCGCACGCTCCATCCCGGAAAGGCGACGCGATGACGGCCCGGCGCGGCAGCACCGTGCAGGAGCCCGGTCCGAACGAAATGCGCGATCCCGTGTCCCGCGCGGAGTTCCGCAAGGCGGTGATCTGGTTCTCGGTCGCGGTGGCCATCGGGCTGATCGTGCTGCTCATCCAGCCGCTGCTGATCATTTTCGGCGGTCTGGTCTTCGCCGCCATGCTCGACGGCGGGGTGCGGCTGCTCGGCCGCGTGCTGCCGGTGCCGCGCGGCCTGCGCCTGCTGATCGTCGTGGCGCTGGCGGTCGCCTTCGTCCTAGGCGTCTTCTACCTCGCCGGGATGCAGATATCGGCCCAGGCCGAACAATTGCGCACCACGCTGATGGCCCAGGGGGAGCGTCTGGCGCACTGGGCGTCGGAACTGGGCATCGTGCCCGGCCGGCAGGATGTCGCAGATCTGGCGCGGCAGGCGCTCGGTTCCATCGGCAGGCTGACGAGCTTCGTCGGCAACGCGGTCGGCGCCGTCACCACCTTGTTCATGATCATGGTCATCGGCCTGTTCGTCGCGATCGAACCGCGCATCTACGATCGCGGGCTGCAATGGATGGTGCCGATCGGAAAGCGGGACGACTTCGCCGTCACGATCGACCGGATGGCCTTCACCATGCGCCGCCTGCTTGCCGGGCGCCTGCTGGGCATGGCGTTCGAAGGCGTTCTGACCGGCATCCTGTTGTGGGTGGCGGGCGTGCCGATGGCGTTGCTGCTCGGTATCCTTACCGGCCTGCTTGCGTTCATCCCGAATATCGGCGCGTTCATCAGCGGGCTGTTGATGGTGGCGGTCGGATTCAGCTCGGGCGTCGAAACGGGCATCTGGGCGATCGCCATCTACCTGGGGGTGCAGACCTTCGACGGCTATGTCGTCATTCCCATGGTTGCCAAGCGGACGGTCGACCTGCCGCCCGCGCTCACCCTGTCGGCGCAGATCCTCGCCAGCACGCTGTTCGGCATATTGGGGCTGGCTCTCGCCGATCCGCTGGTCGCGATGATCAAGGTGACGCTGGAGCGCGAGGCGGAGATCGCGGCCCGAGTGGGGGTGCGGCGGCAGGGGGGCGAAAGCGAAGCCGGGCCGTGAGGCTGCACCTTTATGACTATTTCCGCTCGTCGGCGGGATACCGCGTGCGCATCGCGCTCAATCTGAAAGGGCTTGCCTATACGCGCGAGGAAGTTTCGCTGATCGACGGCGAACAGGGCGCATCCGCCCATCGCGCCCGCTCGCCGCAGGGTCTGGTGCCCGTTCTCGACACCGGCGAAGCAATGCTGACGCAGAGCCTCGCCATTATCGAATGGCTCGACGCGACCTGGCCGGAGCCGCGGCTGATCCCGCGCGATCCCACGCAGCGCGCGGCGGCCATGGCCCGGGCGCTCACGATCGCCTGCGACGTCCATCCGCTCAACAATCTGCGCGTGCTGCGCCATCTCGAACGGGAACTGGGGGCCGATCAGGCGGCGCGCGACAGATGGTATGCGCGCTGGACGGCGGAAGGATTCGCAGCCCTGGAAGCCATGGCGGGGCCGGGGCCGTTTCTCGGCGGCGAGGCACCCGACCTCGCCGACATCTGCCTGGTGCCGCAGATGTACAATGCCCGTCGCTTCGGCGTGCCGGTCGACGCCTATGCCCGGCTCGTTCGCGCCGACCACGAAGCGGGTGCGCTGCCCGCCTTCGCCGCCGCGCACCCGGACCGCGTAAGGGGCGTCACCGCTTTCTAGAGGCGAACGCTATCGGCTTTGCACATGATCAGCCGGATCAGATCTTTTCGGGATAGATCGGCTGGATGTCGACGGGAATGGCGTCCATCGTGCCGATCACCTGGCGGGCATGGGCGTCGAGATGCGCCCATTTGTCCATCAGGGCCTTGGTCCCGGCATAGTCGCCCCTGGCCTGCAGCATCAGCATGTCGTGCAGCAGATCGCGCACCCCGCTTTCCATCCTGGCGTTGTCGACCCGGTAGCGTCCGGCCTTTTCGTCCCAGCGGATCGCGCCCTTGTCCTGCAGATAGGCAAGCTGCAACGCCGCGCCCTGGCCGTGCGCTTCCTCGGTGCCGAACCGTACCGCACGGAAGATGCCGGCGACGTAGGAGGCGAAGAGCTGCGGCTTCTCGGCGGCCGGGATCTCGCCCTTCTTCATCATGAACAGGATGTTCCACACGCCCGCCACGTCGGCCTTCGCCTCTTCGAGGGCGGACGCCTGGTCCTTCAGTTCGTCGTCGACGGTGGTGGTGCGGCCGTTGATGACGATCGTGCCGGGCCCGAGGCTGTGTGAAAGTTCGTGGAACAGCGTTTCGAGCTGCATGTACTTCTTCGCGACGAGCTGCGCCTGATCGGGCACGAGGACCAATGGCGCCATCGGTTTCAGGATGCGTTCGTATTTCGCGCCGAGGACGTTGGACAGGATGACCTTCTTCGCGCCCTTCGCCTCACGCACGCGCTCGTCATTGGGCAGGTTGAACGCGATGGTCTGTACGCCGGGTACGTTGTCACCACCGCCGTGGATCTGCTCCGCGACCGCGATCGGGCTGGCGAAGCCGCGCCGGAAATTCTTATTCTCGTCCGGCTCGGGAAGGTTGCCCTCCATATCGCGCAGATATTTCTTGTACTTGTCGAGCGCCGCCGATTCTTCCGGGTCCTTCAGCGTCACGAAGCTCTCGAACGCCGCCTTCTGCCCGAACAGGCGATCGGTATAGACCTCGTACGGGCCGATCGCGATCTCGATCGGCGTATCCTTCAGGTCCATCCAGGCGAGTTCGCTTTCGAAATAGTCGTCGGTGCGAAAGGCCTCGGCGCGCAGATGGAGGAACTTCTTCAGGCTGGAATTGCTGGTCGTGTCGGCCGCCTGGTCGAGCAGCTTCGCCGCGGGCTCGAGCCACTGCTTGTACTCGACGGAATAGGGCACCGCCTTCAGCTTGGCGCCGTCGCGCCGCACGACCGTATAGAGGCTGGTCAGCGCGTCCTTCTGCTCCGGATGCGCCGCGGCATACTGGTTGAACTCTTCGCGCGTCATATCGGGCGGGTAGAAGCCCGCCCCCTCGGGAAACTGCTGGTCGCCCCAGAACGGACGGAATTCGGCCAGCGTGTCCCACGGCCCGAAATTCAGGTCGAACATGTCGAGCAGCAACTGCTTGTCGGGGGCGTCGCTGTCGGCGATCTGCTGCCGGACCTGCGGCAGGTTCGGGCTGCGCTGTCGCAGATAGATGTCGTTCATGTAATCCGACGCCTGGATCAGCAGATTCACGACCTTGCGCTGCTCGTCGTTCAGGAAGCTGGTGTCGGGGTTCATGTCGATCCGCGCGATCTTCGCGCGCTGCGCTTTCAGCGAATATTGCTCCTGCCCGGCCTGGGCGGTGGCGCCATTGCCGGCGGCGGCATTGTTGCCGGCCTCGCCGTTGGGCGTGCAGGCGGTGGTCGCGAGCAACAGGGCGATCAGGGATTTGCGCATTCACATCCTCGGTCGGTGGCCGCATCCGGTGCGGCATGGTTGTCGTTGCGGCCCGGTCTAGCCTTCCCGCGTTCGCCTGTCACGAAGGGGTCCTATCCTCTTCGTGGCGACCATCCCCGCCATCTCGACATCCGGCGGAGATCGGACGCGGCGCCGTCTCGCCCGAGCCCCGGCGTCAGGCGTCGATACTCGCCCCCAGCGCCGCGTTGACCAGTCCGCCGTCGACGGTGATCGTCTCGCCCACGACATAGTCGCCGGCACGGCTGGCGAGGTAGATGGCGGCGGCTGCCATGTCCTCGGGCTCGCCGATGCGCTTCGCAGGAATGCCGCGTGCGACCTCGCCGCCATGGTCGCGCGCGGCACGGTTCATCTTCGATGGGAAGGCGCCCGGCGCGACCGAGGTGACGTTGATCGAATCGCGGATCAGCCGCGCCGCCATGCGCCTGGTGAGATGGATCAGCGCCGCCTTCGACGCATGATAGCTATAGGTATCCCACGGATTGAGCCGCTGGCCGTCGATCGAGCTGATATTGATCACCTTCGCCGGTTTTTCGTGCCGCGCCGACGCCTGCAACAGGCCGTGCAGCGCCTGCGTCAGGAAAAAGGGCGACTTGACGTTCAGGTCCAAGACCTTGTCCCAGCCGGATTCGGGAAAGCTCTCGAACGGTTCGCCCCAGGCCGCGCCGGCATTGTTGACGAGGATGTCGAGCTTGTCCTCGTGCTTTGCCAGCGCTTCGGCGAGCGCCTTGCAGCCGGCGACCGTCGAGATGTCCTGCGGCAGCGCGGTGCAGTTCCCGCCCAGCGCCTTCGCGGTTTCGTCGCAGGCGTCGGCGTGGCGCGAGGAGATATAGACCTTGGCGCCGCTGGCAACGAAGCCTTCGGCGATCATGCGGCCGATCCCGCGCGACCCGCCGGTGACGAGTGCGACTCGTCCGTCGAGGCGGAACAGCTTGCTGACGTCCATTTTTTCTCCCCTCCCGCTTGCGGGAGGGGCCGGGGAGGGGCGGCATCCGCAAGCAACTGGTAAAAGATTCAGCCCCTCCCCTGACCCCTCCCGCAAGCGGGAGGGGAGGATGACTATCCCCCGCGCTTCAGCGTTTCGCGGGCGATGATGAGCTGCTGAATCTGGCTCGTGCCTTCATAGATGCGGAACAGGCGCACGTCGCGGTACAGGCGTTCGATGCCGTAATCTGCGATATAACCGGCGCCGCCGAAAATCTGCACCGCGCGATCGGCGACGCGGCCGACCATCTCGCTGGCATAGTATTTCGCCGCCGCCGATTCCATCACGACATTCACGCCGCGATCCTTCCTGCCCGCGGTTTCAAGGACGAGCGCGCGGGCGGCGAGCGCCTCGGTCTTCGAATCGGCGATCATCGCCTGGACGAGCTGGTGTTCGGCAATCGGCCTGCCGAACTGGTGGCGCTGGGTCGCGTAAGCGACGCTGTCGGCGATCAGCCGCTCGGCCACGCCGACGCAGACCGCCGCGATGTGCAGTCGCCCGCGATCCAGCACCTGCATCGCGATCTTGAAGCCTTCGCCTTCCTCCCCCAGCCGGTTCGCCGCCGGCACGGGCACCTCGTCTAGGGTGAGGTCGGCGACTTTTGCACCCTTCTGCCCCATTTTCTTTTCGGGCTCGCCGATGCCGATGCCGGGCAGGTCGCGCGGCACCAGAAACGCCGATACGCCGCGTCCGCCGGGTTCGTCGCCGGTGCGCGCCATCACCGTGAACAGGTCGGCCCTGTCGGCATTGGTGATGTAGCGCTTGGTGCCGCTCAGACGATAGACGTCGCCGTCGCGCACCGCGCGCGTCTTCACCGCGCCCGAATCGCTGCCGACATCGGGTTCGGTCAGGGCGAAGCTGGTGACGATGTCGCCGCTGGCGATCTTCGGCAGCCATTCACGCTTCTGTTCGTCGCTGCCGGCGATGACCAGGCCCTGGCTGCCGATGCCGACATTGGTGCCGAAGGTCGATCGAAAGGCCGGCGTGGTGCGCCCCAGCTCGATCGCCACGCGGCATTCCTCCGCCATGGTCAGGCCGAGCCCGCCATAGTCCTCGGCTATCGACAGCCCGAACAGGCCGAGCTGCTTCATCTCCGCCACGATCTCCGGCGGGATCGCATCGTCCGCCTCGACCTGCGCTTCGCGCGGGCGGAGCCGTTCGGCGACGAAGCGGCGGACCGTGTCGATCAGCGCGTCGAAGGTTTCGGGGTCGAGGGCCATGGCTGCATCCTGCTGTCTGGCCCCTACCGCTATCGCGGTCGCCGGTGCGCGGCAAGTCAGTTACGCATACCGCATGTTCCAAAAGGATGATGTGGAGCTAATCATGTGGGTTCCATGGGTGGACCGAAAAAACGAAAAACTGCGGGAGTTGCCGCCACCGCCGCGCGCGGTACACAGCGGAAATGCCCGCCGGGATCGCTCCCGACGGGCACCTTTCCTCCCCAGGAAAGTCGAGCCTCAGGCGTAGGTGCCGAGGCGGTGGTAGAGCGCCTTCACGCACGCCAGCTCATGTTCGTCGTCGAGCGATTTGGCATAGTCGCCAAGCGCGGTGCGGATGAGCCTGAAGTCGGCGGTGGACAGCAGCGCGCGGGCGCGGCCGGGCTCTCCGGCGGGACGGGCGGGCGGGGTTTGCGGTTCGCTATGCATGATGCCGTCTCCCCTTCAGGCTGCCTGTTTCTTGAACTGGTCGGCTTCGGTCGAGTGGGCGTATGCGGTGGTTGAGCTGGCGCCGCCGGCGAGCGTGGTGGCGACGAGGTCGAAATAACCGGTGCCGACCTCGCGCTGGTGGCGCGTCGCGGTGTAGCCGTTCGCTTCGCTCGCGAACTCGGCCTGTTGCAGTTCCGAATAGGCCGCCATGCCGCGTGTCCGATATCCGCGCGCCAGCTCGAACATGCCGTGGTTGAGCTGGTGGAAACCCGCCAGCGTGACGAACTGGAACTTGTATCCCATCGCGCCCAGCTCGCGCTGGAAGCGGGCGATGTCGTCCTTGTCGAGATTGGCTTCCCAGTTGAAGCTGGGCGAGCAGTTATAGGCGAGCAGCTTGTCGGGATGATCGCGCCGGATCGCCTCGGCAAAGCGGCGCGCATCTTTCAAATTGGGTCTGGACGTTTCCCACCACAGCAGGTCGGCATGGGTCGCGAAAGCGAGGCCCCGCCTGATGCAATGGTCGACGCCCGTCCCCTCCTTCAACCGGAAAAAGCCTTCGGGCGTCCGCTCTCCGGTCAGGAATTCCCGGTCGCGCGCGTCCACGTCGCTGGTGATGAGCTTCGCCGATTCGGCATCGGTGCGCGCGATGACCAGCGTCGGCACGCCCGACACGTCGGCGGCAAGGCGCGCGCTGTCGAGGTTGCGGATATGCGCTTGCGTGGGGATCAGCACCTTGCCGCCCAGATGGCCGCATTTCTTTTCCGCCGCCAACTGGTCTTCGTAATGAACGCCTGCAGCACCGGCGGCGATATAGGCCTTCATGATCTCGAAACAGTTGAGCGGTCCGCCGAACCCGGCCTCCGCATCGGCGACGATGGGGGCGAACCAGTCGCGGGTCGCGCCACCTTCCGAATGCTCGATCTGGTCGGCGCGCTGCAGCGTGTTGTTGATCCGGCGCGCAAGCTCCGGGCCGGCATTGGCGGGGTAGAGCGACTGGTCGGGATACATCGCGCCGGCGGTATTGGCGTCGGCGGCGACCTGCCAGCCGGACAGATAGATCGCCTTCAACCCCGCGCGCACCATCTGCATCGCCTGATTGCCAGACAGCGCGCCGAGCGCGTTGATATAATCCTCCGCATGGAGCAGCCTCCACAGCTTGTTCGCGCCCTCGCGCGCCAGCGTGTGCTCGACTGCCACGGACCCGCGCAGCTTCGCCACGTCCTGCGGCGCGTAGGGACGCTCGATGCCGTCGAAGCGGCCGCTGGGGGCGGGAACGAGATCGTCGAAGGTCATGTCGTGTCCTTTACAGATGCTGTTCGTCGTGACGGTCGGGACACGCTCAATTTCTCATAATTCCCGGTGATGGAAACAGAATATGTCGTCGAAAGCGGTTGTGGGGTCGGCAATAGCGACGGCAAGTGCTGTAATGTTGTAACTAGATTTACAGAAGCCTACCGTCATTCCCGCGCAGGCGGGAATGACGATGGAGGTAAGGACATTGCGCTGTCGCGAACGTATCATGTACAAAGGGCTGTAGGAAAATGGCCGAGGGCAAATTGTTCGCCGGCCATGTCGTGCGGCGGTTGCGGCGTCAGTCAGGGCTCACCCAGGCGGCGATGGCCGAGATGCTCGACATCAGTCCGAGCTATCTGAATCTGATCGAACGCAACCAGCGGCCGTTGTCGGCGACGCTGCTGCTGCGCCTGTCCGAACGTTTCGATTTCGACCCGCGCCAGCTTGCGGCGAACGAGCCCGGCGGCGGTGCGGATGCGGTGCGGCGGCGGCTTGCCGATCCGATGTTCGCGGATCTGGAGATCGACCGCGGCGAGCTGGAGGAATGGCTCGCCGGCGCGCCGGGCGGGGCGGAAGCGTTCGCGCGCGCTTATGACCGGATCGGGCAGGGCGGGCCCGCCCCGATGTCGGGCGAAAGCGATCCGGCGGTGCCGGTGCGCCGCGAAATCGAGCGCTGGCGCAATCATTTCGCCGATCTCGACGCCGCGGCCGAGGAAGTCGCCGACGAATTGCGGCTGGGCGCGGGCGACCTCTACGGCGCGATCGCCGAACGCTTGCGCGTCAGGCACCAACTCTCGATCCGCATCCTGCCCGCCGACGTGATGCCCGATCTGTTGCGCCGGCTCGATCTTCATGCCCGCCAGTTGCAGCTATCCGAATTGCTCGATCCCGCCTCGCGCACGTTCGCCGCCGCCTTTCAACTCGCGCAGAACGAGGCGCGCGGCGGGATCGAGGCGCTGGTCAAGGCGGCCGGGTTCGCCACGCCGGCCGCCGAACGCCTCTATCGCCGTCACCTCACCGGCTATTTCGCCGCCGCGGTGATGATGCCCTATGCCCGTTTCCTGCGCGCGTGCGAGGCGACCGGGTACGACCTCGAAATCCTGCAGCGCCGCTTCGGCGCGGGATTCGAGCAGGTGGCGCACCGCCTGACGACGCTCAGCCGCGTCGGCGCGCGGGGCCTGCCTTTCTTCATGATCCGCATCGACCGGGCGGGACAGGTGTCGAAACGCTATGCCGGCGCCAGCGCCGCAGCGCTGGTCGAGGCACAGGCGCGGTGTCCGTTATGGCGGCTGCACCACGCCTTCGACCGGCCCGGCACCCTGACGGCGCAACTGGTCGACCTCGACGGCTCGGGCGACGCGGGTGTCGCGCGCTGGTTCACCATGGCGCGTACCGTCACGCCGCCGGGACGCCGCTATGGCGGGGTCGAGGCGATGTTCGCGATCGGGCTCGGGGTCGAGGCGACGCTGGCCGCCCCCCTCTCCGCCGCGCGCGGGATCGACCTGGCCGGCGAGGCGACCCCGATCGGTCTCGGCTGCCGCCAATGCCTGCGCGCCGACTGTCCGCAGCGGTCGGCGGCGCCGGCAGCACGCGCGCTGCTCATCAACGAACGCGAACGGCGGATGTCGGCGTTCACCTTTGCGGGGGACTGACGGGGTGCTCCCCAGCCTGCCGCGAAGGGCGATTTTGGCCCGGTTCGCAGAATAGGGCGGAGATGCTGCCGGGCGAATAACGCGGCCCGGCCTACGCTTCTCGCCGGCGGACGATGCGCGCGGCGACGGCCAGCGCCAGCGAGGCCAGCACGCACCAGCCGGCCATCCACAGCATCTGGGTCGGCAGCGGCACGCCCAGGTCGATGAACGCGCCGGTGATGCCGGGGCCGAGCGCGGTCGACAGCACCATCGCCGACACGGTGATCGCGCGGATGCCGCCGAGATTGGCGAGGCCGTAAACCTCCGGCCAGAGCGCGCCCATCAGGTTCTGGGTGAAGCCGTTGCTGATGCCCAGCAGGAACATGAACAGGTAGATACCCCAGACCGGCGTCACCAGCCCGACCGCGAGCGAGGCGATCGCGAGCGGCGCCAGGAAGAAGGGCAGCAGCCGCAGCGCACCGAACCGGTCGACCAGGTGCCCGCACAGAAAGCCGAAGACGATCGTCGTCACCGCCATCACCGGAAAGGCCGCGGCGAAGACCAGCGGGTCGTAGCCGCGCAGCGCGATCAGATAGCCCTGGTGGAAGAAGATGACCGTGCCGATGAACGGCGGGGCGAGCGTGCCGGCAAGCAGCAGGTACAAGACGGGGTCGCGGATCACCTGCCGCCGCGTCCAGTCCCGCGCGGTGCGTGTTTCGGAAATGTGCGGGTCGCTCGATTGCGGCACGCGCTCCACGCGCATGAGCTTCAGGATCGCCGGATAGCCGAGCAGGAGAACGGCCAGCGCCGCCGCGATCCAGGCGCCGCGCCAGCCCAGCGCCTGCGCGCCCGCCACGAAGATGACGGGCAGCAGCGCGTTGCCGAGTTGCAGCCCCGGCGTGATCAGCGCCATGGCGCGGCCGCGATTGGCGGCGAACCAGCGGCCGATCTCGGTAAAGGCGATCTCGGTCATCATGCCCTGGCCGAACAGGCGCAGCAGATAGAGCGCCAGCACCAGCACCGCGATGTTGGACGCACCGGCCATCAGCAGACAGGCCAGCGCCAGCATCGGCATGACGAAGCGTACCACCTTCCATCCCGCCATCAGGTCGAGCGTGCGGCCGAGCCAGGGCAGCGAGGCGGCGCTCGCCAGCGTGGCGATCATGTAGAGCCCGCCGAATTCGCCGCCCGACAGGTCGAACGCGGCGCGGATGGCATTGCCCGACAGGCCGATGAAGAAGGTCTGGCCGAAGGACGAAAAGAGCGTCAGCAGGAATCCGCCGCCGATCCAGCGGCCATTGGCGCGCAGGAAGTGCAGATTGTCGCGAAGAAAGAGGCGCATGCCCCGCCATTGCCCGATCCGGCGGCCGGACGGAAGAGGCGGCGGAACGTATCGGCCGCGCCCCGCCAATCTGCCTGCCGCCGGCGAACATCGCGGTCGTCGGCTTGCGCGAGACCGCAGGGGCGCTTGCCGGAGTGAGGCGCCTCGCTTAGGCGAACGGCCATGGCCTGGACCGCACCGCTTCGCCTGCGTCTCGACATGGACGCGCTCGCCGCAAACTGGCGCACCCTCGACGCGATGAGCGGCACGGCCGCGTGCGGCGCGGCGGTGAAGGCGAACGGATATGGCCTGGGCGCGCGCAGGGTCGCCCTGCGGCTGGCGGCCGCAGGGTGCCGCGACTTCTTCGTCGCGACCTGGGGCGAGGCGGCGGCGCTGGCCGATACCGGCGTCACGCTTTCGGTGCTGCACGGCGTCCGCGACGAGGATATGGCGGTCGCGCGCGCCGCCGCCCATGCGCGCCCGGTCCTCAACACGCCCGATCAGGTGCGCCGCTGGCGCGGGGCGGGCGGCGGTGCGTGCGATATCATGGTCGATACGGGGTTGAACCGCCTCGGCCTGTCGGCGGGCGATATCGCCGGCGGACTGCTCGACGGCCTGACGATCGAGACGCTGATGAGCCACCTCGCCTGTGCCGACGAGCCGGGCCATCCGCTCAACGAGAGGCAGCGCGCGGCGTTTGCATCGCTGGCGGGAAAGACGCGGGCGCGGCGGATGAGCCTCGCCAATTCGGCCGGCATCGCGCTGGGGCCGGACTATGCCTTCGGCCTGACTCGGCCGGGGCTGGCATTGTACGGCGGTGTGCCGGTGCCCGCGCTGGAAGGCCGCATCGCGCAGGTGGTGTTTCCCGAGGCGCAGATCCTCCAGCGCCGCACCGTCCGCGCGGGACAGACGATCGGCTATAACGCCACCTGGACGGCCCGCGCCGATACCGAGGTGGCGATCCTGAACCTGGGCTATGCCGACGGCTATTTCCGGGGGTTTTCGGCGCGCGGCTGGGCGGTGCACGAAGGCGAACGCCTGCCGGTGCTGGGGCGGGTCTCGATGGACCTGGTCGCGGTGGACGTGGGCACGGCCAGCGCATTGGCGGAAGGCGACTGGCTGGCGATCGGCTATCACCTTCCGGAGGCAGCGGCCGTGTCGGGGATGTCGCAGTATGAATTGCTGACCGGGCTGGGTGTTCGGTTCGGGTGATTTCAAGCTGACGCGTTGGGCTGTCGGACAGCCTTCATCTAGACGAGTTTGCCGGGGCCATGGTGTTGTTATATCTCCGACTGCGGACGTAAATTCCCCTTAAAGCAATTGGTTGCGGCATTGCAAAATGGCAACAGTCTGCTGTGCATTCGGCTCTATTGTCGTGCCGTCGCTTTACAATTGGGCGAATCATTAGTCATCATATGTGTGTGACGGGGCAAATACGTCGCGGGCGTCACTGACGCTGGTTACGACAAAAGGGGATTACAGAATGAATAGGTCTTCAGACGCCAGGCAGTCCTATCTGCGCAGCGCTGCGATGGGCGCGCTTTTGGCTGGAATGTTGGCGGCGTCGCCTGCGCTCGCGCAAACTGCCGATCCAGATGATTCCGCAGACCAGGCTGCTGTTCAGGCGACCGACGAGGTGCCTGCGGACGAGCCCCAGGCAATCGTTGTAACCGGTAGCCGTATCGCTCGTCCGAACCTGGATTCGCCGGTGCCGGTAACATCGGTTGAAATCGAAAATCTTCAATCCGGCAACGTATCGCTCGGTGACTCACTTAACCAGCTTCCGGCGCTGCGGTCGACTTACAGTCAAGCGAATTCGACGGCCTTCATCGGCACGTCTGGTCTGAACCTGCTCGACCTTCGGGGGCTCGGTACGAGCCGTACACTGACGCTGGTGAATGGGCGCCGCGTCGTCACCTCAGATCCCGGCACTGAGAGCGTCGACACGAACACTATCCCGGACGAGTTGGTCGAGCGCGTCGACGTCGTCACGGGGGGCAATTCGGCGGTGTACGGTTCGGATGCCGTGGCCGGAGTCGTAAACTTCATTCTGAAAGACGATTTCGAAGGTCTCGAAGCGGGCGGCCAGGGCGGTGTGTCTTCGCGCGGCGACCGGCAGTCGTATCGTGCTTACCTCACCGCTGGTAAGAACTTCTTCGATGGCCGTGCGAACCTGACGGTCAGTGTCGGTTACGCAAAGGCGGACGCTCTCTATTACACTGACCGGGATGCCCGCTACGGCGGTTACTCGGGGCGGCATCAATTTAATAGAGTTCAGGACACGATCGGAGAGCCTGCTACCGGCGATGGTATTCCCGATACGGCATTTCTGACCGGCGTGAAGAACAACAATATCTCCAATGGTGGGCTGATTACATCAACTTGCCCCGCTCCTGTGCCGGAGAGTGACCCAGCATTTGGGGTAATTGCGGCCGTGAGGGCACAGAATTGCACCGGAGAGATGACGCCAACCGGAGGTAGAATCGGCCGCACCTATGTATTCGATTCAACGGGAACGTTGGTCGCCAATCCCGTAATCAACGATCTTCGAAATGTCGGATCCTCTAATTCGATCGGCGGACTGGGCTCGACACTGCTGGAAGGAAGTCAGCTAGATCCCGCATATGAGCGCAAGACCGCTAATGTTCTTGCACACTATGAACTATCGGAGGCGGCCGACCTGTTCTTCCGGGGTTCGTATGTGGATATTGGTTCGGTTCAGGCCGGCCAGCCTACATTTGAATATAACGTCTTCAACATCAATAATCCTTATCTTACCGATCAGAATGAAGCATTGCTCCGGGCCATATATGGTGCGGGGCCGAATGAAGATTTCAACTTCGGTGCTTATCGGTTCAATACCGACTTTGGCGCTCGCGGTGAAAATCATGACCGCGAGACGTTCAACCTCGTCGGCGGTATCCGGGGCGACTTCAACGATGACTGGCATTATGAACTCGCCGCAACCTACGGTGAAACGACGACATTCTATCAGACTGAGGGGAATATCAACGAAAACAAATACTTCAACTCCGCTTCAGCTTCGCGTGACGCCTCCGGCAACATCGTCTGTTCCATCAACGCCGATTCCGATCCAACGAATGATGATCCGGCGTGTGTTCCCATCAACCTGTTCGGTGCAGGACTAGCGCGGACGCAGCAGGCGGCGCTTGACTATTTCGGTGTAACGTCGACGCGTAATCAGAAGGCGACACTGTTCGACGTGACCGGATACGTTTCTGGTGATTCCTCACAGTTTTTTGAGCTTCCGGGCGGACCGGTCAGCTTCTCGATCGGTGGCGAGTTCAGGAAGAGCACGGCGTTCTCCGCATATGATGATGTGACCAAGAGTGGCGTGACCTTCTTGAATGTCATCAACGACTTCGATCCGCCGGCCCTTGAGGTCACCGAAGGGTTCGGAGAATTGAGCATACCGCTGCTCGCGGATATGCCTTTTGTCCGAGAGCTTACGGTGAATGCAGCCGGCCGCGTGTCGCATTACAATGTCGGCAGCACGGGTACTGTGTTTGCTTGGAACCTCGGCGGGACTTACGCACCGGTGGATAGCCTTCGTTTTCGGTTGTCCTATGCGAAATCGGTCCGCGCACCGTCCCTGAGCAATCTTTTCGATTCTCGGTCTCAGACGTATCTGCTCGTGAGCGACCCGTGCGATCAGGCAAATATCAACGACAATCCGAACCGGGTCGCGAACTGTGCAGCCGACGGTGTTCCTACTACCGTGGTTGATCCGGCTACGGGTGATACGATTCCATTCACCAACCGTCCTTCGTCCAGTATCGCTGGCTTCAATGGCGGTAATGCGGACCTTAACGAAGAAACGGGATACAGCTTTACTGTTGGCGGTGTGTACGAGCCGACATTCCTGCCGGGTTTCTCGGTCACGGTCGATTATTACAATATCCGTTTGGATAACGTGATCTACACTCTTGGCGGACAGACGCTGATCGATCAGTGCTACGATGCGCCAGGCGGTATCGATAATCCCTATTGCGCAGCGGTAAATCGCAGGGAAGACGGGACATTCGCTGGACAATCAGACCGCATCATTAATGGCATAACCTATCAGCTTGATGACAGCGGTTCGGCATTCGAAGCTGGGCCATTCAACTTCGCCAAGCAGGAAACTTCAGGTATCGACCTTACGACGAATTATCGGCAGGAGTTCGGCGAGGGAGTGTCGCTTAATCTTAAGGGTTTGCTATCTTACGTAATTAAGCGCAACAATTATACGGATATCAACGATCCCGATTTTAAGGATCGGCAACTTAGTGAACTTGGCGATCCTGTTTGGGCAGGAAGTTTGTTCGCGACTCTGAATGTCGGCAAATTTGACTTATATTACAAATTTCAATACGTCGGTAAGCAGACGATTGGTGAGTACGAAACTCAGAATTCTTTCCAGGGACGTCCGCCGGAAAACCCGGATGCCTATCCGGTAGCCTATTATCCGGATCTCACCTACCACGACATTCGCCTTGGATTCGAGCCGACGGATATCTTCCGCTTCTATGTAGGTGTCGATAATCTGTTCGATAAGCAGCCGCCGTTCGGGGCCGATGGTACAGCTCCTGGTTCGACCTATGACAATATCGGGCGCTTCTTTTACGCAGGTGCCAGGGTCACCTTCTGATCCTTTCATTCGGCATAAAAAAGGGGGAGGCTGCCCTTTGGCAGCCTCCCTTTTTCGTGTCGCCAGAAAGGGCCTCGGCGACCTGATACTCCGAGCGTTAGGCACTTCCCCGTTCGGCTTGCATCATCACCTTTCGCAGGAACACGTCCGTTCCCTACATAATCACCGCTCCACGCACATGGCGATGCCCATGCCGCCGCCGATGCACAGCGTCGCCAGGCCCTTTTTCGCGTCGCGTTTTTCCATTTCGTAGAGCAGCGTCGTCAGCACGCGCGCGCCCGATGCGCCGATGGGGTGGCCGATGGCGATGGCGCCGCCGTTGACGTTCACCTTTTCCGGGTCCCAGCCCATGTCCTTGCCGACCGCGAGCGCCTGGGCGGCGAAGGCCTCGTTGGCCTCGATCAGGTCGAGATCGGCGACACTCCAGCCCGCCTTCGCCAGCGCCTTGCGCGATGCCGGCACCGGGCCGATGCCCATGATCGACGGGTCGACGCCGGCCGACGCCCAGCTCCTGATGCGCGCGAGCACCGGCGCGCCGCGTTTCGCCGCCTCGTCGCCCGACATGACGACCAGCGCCGCCGCGCCGTCGTTGATGCCGCTGGCATTGCCCGCCGTCACCGTGCCGTCCTTGCGGAAGGCCGGGCGCAGGGCGCCGACGCCCTCCACGGTCGCGCCGGCGCGGATATATTCGTCCCTGTCGACCACGGTGTCGCCCTTGCGGCCCTTCACCGTGACGGGCGCGATCTCGTCGGCGAAGCGGCCGCTCTCGCGTGCCTTTTCCGCCAGGTTTTGTGACCGCACGGCGAATTCGTCCTGAGCCTGGCGGGTGAGCTGATACTGTTCGGCCAGATTTTCCGCGGTGATGCCCATGTGATAGCCATTGAAGACGTCGGTCAGCCCGTCCTTGATCATCGTGTCGACCAGGCTGACATCGCCCATCTTGGCGCCGGCGCGCATCGTCTGCGCATGTGCCGACATGGACATGCTTTCCTGACCGCCCGCCACGACGATGTCGGCGTCGCCGCCGGCCACCATCTGATAGGCGAGTGCGACCGAGCGCAGCCCCGAGCCGCAGACCTGATTGACGCCCCAGGCGGGCACTTCCTTCGGGACGCCGGCGGCCATGGAAGCCTGGCGCGCCGGATTCTGGCCCTGGGCGGCGGTCAGCACCTGGCCGAGGATGACTTCGGACACGTCTTCGCCGGTGATCTTCGACTGGGCGAGCGCGGCCTCGATCGCGGCGCGGCCGAGTTCGTGCGCGGGCACCGTCGCGAAGCTGCCTAGAAAGCTGCCGACGGGCGTGCGCTTGGCGGCGGTGATGACGATGTCGGACATGGGGTCGGCCTCCTGAGGAAATGCAGACGAAAGGGTTTGCGTGTTCGCTACGTAAGCGCTGGCAGCGCCCTTATCCAGTCGGCGAGCGGCTGCCACAGCGCTTCGCGTGCCCGGCCGCCGACGACCATGCCGACATGGCCGGCGGCCGTCCGGCGCTGGTCGGGCAGGCCGATGGCGCTTGCCGCCGGCACGATGCGATCGGTGGTGGAGACGAACTCGACCATGGGCGCACCGATCAGGCCGGGCAGAACGGGCCGACCGCCGAGCATCCACCGGCCCCGGCCGGGCAGGTCGGCGGTGAAGAAATCGTCGAACATCTGCCGCCCGGCGGCATAGGTCAGCGGCGCGCCGGCGTTGGCCCAGTCCTCCAGCGCGACGAAAGCACGCGCGCGCTCGCTGTCGGGGTCGAGCGTGCCGAACCGCTCGAACTTGGCGACGGTGCGCGCCGGATCGAGCCGCCAGAAACCCGATTGCAGCACCTCCATCGGCACCAGGCCGAGTGCCTCGCAGGTCGGCTGCGCTGTGCGCCAGAGCGCGTCGATATCGGCGATCGCACCCCGGCCGAACCCGGAAAAACGCCAGGGCGCGGCGATCAGCGCCAGCCCCGCCACCGGCAGGACGGCGGCGGCGGC
The DNA here is from genome assembly GCF_032229225.1 of Stakelama saccharophila. NCBI lineage: Bacteria > Pseudomonadati > Pseudomonadota > Alphaproteobacteria > Sphingomonadales > Sphingomonadaceae > Stakelama > Stakelama saccharophila. The sequence continues at coordinate 2,798,270 of NZ_CP135076.1, read as the reverse complement.
CGTCGCGATCGTTCCGCCCAGGCAATAGCCGGCAAGCACCGGCGGCGTCTGCAGCGTCTTCAGCATCGGGAGGAGCAGCGATTCGACATGGGCGGTGACGTCCTGATGCGAATCGGCAGGCTCCGGCGTGCCCCAGTCGACCAGCATCGGGCGGCAGTCACTGTGGCTTCTCAGCCACTGCAACAGGGAATTTTCGGGCGCGAGGTCGAGGATGAAGGGTGGATTGATCAGCGACGGCACGAACACCACCGGCCGGCCCGAACCCCCATAGTCGCGCAGCGACGCCCGGCCCGACCGCGCGATTATCGGGGCTTGCCGGGCGTTTGGATCGCGCGGCGCCTCCTGATAGGCGCGCAGCCCCTTCAGCGCCGCGGCCCGGCGCTCGGGCGATGCTGCGGTTTCGTTGCGCAGCATTTCGAGAAACAAGGGGAGTGGACGCGGCCCTTGTTGCGGTGCATCATCGCAGGATGACAAAGCCCGTTCAGACACTTGCGAGGGCCTTATGAAGAAGACGACTCCGGGGGACGGCCCCGTCATTATCAAGAAATACGCCAATCGGCGGCTCTACAATACCGAAACCTCTTCCTACATCACGCTCGACCATCTTGCCGCGATGACGCGCGAAGGCCGGGATTTCAAGGTGATCGACGCAAAATCCGAAGACGACATCACCCACAACGTGCTCACCCAGATCATCATGGAGGAGGAAAGCCGGGGGCAGACTATGCTGCCGGTCAGCTTTCTGCGCCAGTTGATCGCGCTGTACGGCGATTCGATGCAGGCCATGGTGCCGGGCTATCTGGAAGCGTCGATGGAAAGCTTCCAGCGCAATCAGAAGGAATTCAAGCACGCGGTCGAAGGCGCGTTCGCGAACTCGCCCTTTGCCGAGATCGCCAAGCGCAACATGGCCATGTTCGAAGCCGCTACGACGGCCTTCCAGCCGGGCGCCGAACCGCCCGCCGGCCAGGATAACGGGCACAAGGACAAGGAAATCGCCGCACTGCGCGCCGAACTTTCCACGCTTCAGGAAAAGGTGGAGAAGCTGAGCAAATAGGGGCGGTGCTTCTCGGAGCGCCGCGCCTTCAAATCCGCCCGTTCGTATCACGTTCGTCGGAGCAGCGCTCCTTTGCGGTGTCGCGAAGGAGAACGGCCCTTCGACAAGCCCAGGGCGAACGGCGGGCAGGCAGGTGGATCGGCGACCGCTCGTCATGGTTTCGCCGGCGGTGTATTGGGGCTTGCCAGGCCATGGCCGGTCGCGGGCTATTCTGGCTTGACGAAGCGCAGCGTCATCCGGTCGCTTTCGCCGATCGCGGCATATTGGGCGCGGTCGGTATCGCCCAGCGAATAGGTGGGCGGCAGCGTCCACACGCCCTTCGGGTGGTCGTGCGTGTCCTTCGGATTGGCGTTCACGTCCGATCGGTCGGCGAGCTTGAACCCCGCCTTTTCGGCATAGGCGATGATCGTGCCCGCCTTCATGTAGCCGCTGTCGCCCTCGGCAATGCCTGTCTGATCCTCGCCCAGTCGGTGGTCCACCACGCCCAGCGTGCCACCGGGTTTCAGCATCGAATACATCTGGTCGAACGCGGCCTGTGCCGTTTCCGGGCCGGCCATCTGCCAGTTATGTGCATTGCGGAACGTCAGCACCACGTCGGCACTGCCGTCGGGCACACCGCTCTGGCCGCTGGTCGCCGGGAAAGCCGCGGTCCGGATGGTGCCATAGACTTCGGGGGTTTCGGCTTGCATGCGCCGGATCGCCTTCAGGCCATCGGGCATCGGCGCAGCTTCCCACAACGTCCCGCGGGCGCGCAGATAGGGGGCGAGGATTTCGGTATACCATCCGCCGCCCGGCCAGATCTCCACGACCGTATCGTCCGGTTCGACACCGAAGAAGCGCAACGTCGCCGCCGGATGGCGAAAGCGATCGCGCGCCACGTTTTCAGGCGATCGGCCGGGGGCGGCGATCGCCTGTTGCAAAGCGTTCTCCTCACGGGATTGCGGTGCGCCGACGGCGACGCTGGTGACAGCCGCGACGGTGCTGGCTAGGGCAAGGGCGCTGAACAAGACACGCATGGAAGCCTCCCGACGGCGATGAACCTTTTCCATGAACGCTTATGGATCGCAGTTGTTGCGATGGTGTTTCTTGCCGTCGTCGCGGGCGTGGCCGAGCATCGCCGCAGCCGTCGCGACGATCTCGACCGCATCGGCATCGTCGCCTGGCCGGGGGTGCAATTGCTGGCGCTGATGGCGGCGCTGGTGCTCACCGCGGCGGCACTGTTCGGCTGATCTTAACAGAAGCTGGCCTCAACGGAAGCTGGCCTCAATAGAAGCTGGCGAGGGTGAGGGTGCGCCGCGTGCCGTCGCACATGCCCAGTATCACGACATCGCCGGGCGGACCCGCGGACCAGCTTGTGTCCATACCCTTATCCGCACCCAGCGCCACGGGGCGGCCGTCGACCCGGCAGATCAGGTCGCCGTCGCGCCAGCCGGCTCGTGCAGCGGGGCTGTTGCGCATGACGTGCAGTACGCGCAGCCGGTCCCGGTCGAGCCCCACCAGCAGGCCGCTGGTCGATCGCACCGGCGGCTGATCCGCCCTGCTGCCCGGAGCGAGCACCATGTGCCCGGCGCGCGGGTCGAGCAGCACGCGGTAGCGTTGCAGGAAGGCGGAGCCGATCCGTCCCGCCGTGCCCGTCTCGTCGGAAAAGCCGCGCTCGGGCTCGATCCGGACTTCCACGTCGCGGGCGCTCAGTCCGGCGAGCCCGATTTCCGGCAGAACCGTCAGGCGGGTTTCGATCGCGCCGCCCAGGCCGAAGGCGACGGTCGTCGTCATGCGGGCGTCAGGGGCCGGCCGGGTGCGGTCCCACATCGCGCGGGCCACCGTGATCGAGGCGCCGTCCCCGGTATCGACCAGCACCGGCCGGATGCGCACCGTGCCGATGCGCAACTCGCTGACCGGCAAATGGGTGTCGCGCGTCACCGCGAGCGGGACCGAGGTGCCGGCAAAGGGCATGTGCCCGCTGGGTAACAGGCGGAAGCGGCGGCGGTCATAATCGATATCGAGCGCGCAGCAGGACAGGATGTCGCTGCCGATCAGCAGGTCGACGCCGCGCGCGCTTCCCGTCGCCATCCCCGACAATTTCGCCACGGCGATCCGCCCGTCGCGCCGCGTCAGCCCGCCGAGGCGAAGCCTGCCGGCGGTCGTCCAGCCGATCGTGATCTCGCCGCCGATCGCGTCGGCGCTGGTGCCGGCGGCGATGTCCAGGTCCGCGCGCCGGGCGAGCGCGAGCGATGCCACCGACGCGCTGACGCCGCTGTCCAGGATCGCGGTTACCGGCTCATCGTCCAGCGTCATGGCGAACCGGATCTGGTTGCCGGGCGTCAGGTCGAACGCGACCCACTGTTCAGCACTGTCCGCGGCAAGCTCGATCCGCGGCTCGCGCGCATGCGCCGCAACCGATAGGCTGACGCACAGCATCAGGGCGAGAATCACGCGGATCATGGCTGCAGTCTAGGACCGATAGCGGCCGGGCGAAATGGCGTGTCCGGCGCACGCTCCGTCCCGCTCTACCGGGCGAGAGGGCCGGGCATTGCCAATGCCGCTGCTACAGGCAGGCTTCGAGCAGTGCCTGGTCGAAGCCGAACTGCTTGGCCTTTTCGAGCGTATAGGGGCGCAGGCCCATGGAGCGGTATTCGCCCATGATCTTGCCGTCCGCCGACTCCTCCAGATATTCGAACTTGAACAACTCCTGGGTGACGATCACCGGGCCTTCCATACCGATCACCTCCGTCACGTTGGTGATGCGGCGCGAACCGTCGCGCAGGCGCTTGACCTGGATGATGAGGTCGAGGCTGTCGGCGATTTGCCGGCTGATCGCCTCCTTCGGCACCTTGATGTCCGACATCATCACCATGTTCTCCATACGCGCCAGGCACTCGCGCGGGGAGTTGGAGTGGAGCGTCGCCATCGACCCATCATGGCCGGTGTTCATCGCCGCCAGCAGGTCGAAACATTCGCTCCCGCGAATTTCGCCGAGGATGATGCGGTCGGGGCGCATACGCAGCGCATTCTTCACGAGGTCGCGAATGGTGATCTCGCCCTGACCTTCGAGGTTCGCCGGGCGCGTTTCCAGCGGCAGCCAGTGCGGCTGCTGCAGGCGGAGTTCGGCGGCATCCTCGATCGTCAGCACGCGCTCTCCGGGGTCGATCATCTTCGACAGCGCATTGAGCATCGTCGTCTTGCCCGAGCCGGTGCCGCCCGAGATCACCACATTGAAGCGGCTGGCGCCCGCGATCTTGAGCGCGGTCGCCATCTTGTCGGACATCGACCCGCCCTTGGCCATCATGTCCAGCGTGATCGGCTTGGCGGAGAATTTGCGGATCGAAAGCGCGGTGCCCTTCAGGCTCAGCGGCGGGACGATCACGTTCACGCGGCTGCCGTCCTTCAGGCGGGCGTCGGCGAGCGGCGTGGTCTGGTCGACGCGGCGGCCGACCGAATTGCAGATGCGCTGCGCGATCTGGAACAGATGCTCCTCGTCGCGGAACTGGATGTTGGCGAGTTCCAGCTTGCCCTTGCGTTCGACAAAGGTCTGTTCGGGACCGTTGACCATGATGTCGCTGATCGCCGGGTCGGCGAGCAATTCCTCCAGCGGGCCGAGGCCGAGCAGTTCGTCGACCAGCACCTTTTCCAGCGCGAACTGTTCGCGCCGGTTGAGCGTCAGCTTCAACTCGGCGAGCACCTCGTGGATGATCGGCCGGAATTCCTCGGCCAGCTCGTCCTTGGAAAGGGTGGCCGCGGCTTCGGGATCGACGCGTTCGAGCAGGCGCGGCAGCACCTGTTCCTTGATCCGGTGGATCGAGCTTTCGAAACCCTCGCTGCGCGAATTGCCCTGTTCGCCGGAAGCGTTCTGCCGCTCAGTAAGTCGGGCCATGGCATCCATGCCCAGGCCGCCTGTCGGCGCGGGTGTTTCGGTGGGCGGGGGTGCTTCCTCACCGGAATCCGGCAATGGGTCGGCTTCGATCGGGGGAAATTGGCTACCGCCCCGATCCTCGGCGCGTTCCGGCGCGCCGCCCTGCATCGGCCGCGCCACTCCAAAAGAGGGCCGCCCGCCGCCCATGCCACCACGTCGTCCGAAAGCGCTCATACCGGTGTCCACGATCCCCGAATCTGCAGTCGGAATAGTGGGTAAACGGGAAGGTTTTAGAATGTCCTAACCAAACGGCGCCCCGATGCCGCATGCAAAAAGGGCGGCCCCCGCAGGCACCGCCCCCGTTTCGAAGAATGCCGGCGGATCAGGCGTCGGCGTGTTCGGCCAGCACCGTCAGGCCCTTTTCGTTGACCTCGGCGAAGCCGCCGCGGATGGCGATGGTTTCCGGGGTGCCCTTTTCCTGCGCATATACGATCAGGTTGCCGTCGCGGACCGTCGACATGAGCGGGGCGTGGCCCTGAAGCACGCCGAAATCGCCTTCCTCGCCGGGAACGACGACCTGATAGACCTCTTCCGACCGGACGAGCTTTTCGGGGGTTACGAGTTCGAAGTGCAGTGCCATTTTTTCTTCTCACTCCCCTCCCGCTCGCGGGAGGGGTCGGGGGAGGGCCTGATGGGGAGGGCCTGCCGTTCCGGCATTCCCGCCGCTGACCCCTCCCGCAAGCGGGAGGGGAACCGGATTACGCGTCGTTCGCCATCTTTTCGGCCTTGGCGACGGCCTCGTCGATGCCGCCGACCATGTAGAAGGCGGATTCGGGCAGATGGTCGTATTCGCCGTCGACCACCGCCTTGAACGACTTGATGGTGTCTTCCAGCTCGACGAACTTGCCGGGGATGTTGGTGAACACCTCGGCGACGTGGAAGGGCTGGGAAAGGAAGCGCTGGATCTTGCGTGCGCGCGCGACCGTCAGCTTATCTTCCTCGCTCAGCTCGTCCATGCCGAGAATGGCGATGATGTCCTGGAGCGACTTGTACTTCTGCAGGATCGACTGGACCGCGCGCGCCGTCTCGTAATGCTCCTGGCCGACGACGCGCGGTTCGAGCACGCGGCTGGTCGAATCGAGCGGGTCGACCGCCGGATAGATGCCGAGTTCGGAAATCGCGCGGTTGAGCACCGTCGTGGCGTCAAGATGGGCGAACGAGGTTGCGGGCGCCGGGTCGGTAAGGTCGTCCGCGGGCACGTAGATCGCCTGCACCGAGGTGATCGACCCCTTGTTGGTCGAGGTGATCCGCTCCTGCAGCGCGCCCATGTCGGTCGCCAGCGTCGGCTGATAGCCCACGGCCGAAGGAATGCGGCCGAGCAGTGCCGACACTTCCGCGCCCGCCTGGGTGAAGCGGAAGATGTTGTCGACGAAGAAGAGCACGTCCTGGCCCTCCTGGTCGCGGAAATATTCGGCAATGGCCAGGCCCGACAGCGCGACGCGGGCACGCGCGCCCGGCGGCTCGTTCATCTGGCCATAGACGAGCGCCACCTTCGATCCTTCGGAGATCGCGTTGCCTTCCTCGTCCTTGGCGATGACGCCGGCGTCGAGGAATTCGTGGTAGAGGTCGTTGCCCTCACGCGTGCGCTCGCCGACGCCGGCGAACACGGAGGTGCCGCCATGGCCCTTGGCGATGTTGTTGATCAGTTCCTGGATGAGCACCGTCTTGCCGACGCCGGCGCCGCCGAACAGGCCGATCTTGCCGCCCTTGGCATAGGGCGCGAGCAGGTCGATGACCTTGATGCCGGTGACGAGAATGGCGCTCTCGGTCGACTGCTCGATGAATTCCGGCGCCTTGGCATGGATCGGTGCCTTCAGGTCGGTGCCGATCGGGCCGCGCTCGTCGATCGGCTCGCCGACCACGTTCATGATGCGGCCTAGCGTCTTGGGGCCGACGGGCACGGAAATCTGGCTGCCGGTGTCCTTGACCTCCTGACCGCGGGTCAGGCCGTCGGTGCCGTCCATGGCGATGCAGCGCACCGAGCTTTCGCCCAGATGCTGCGCCACCTCGAGCACGAGGCGGTTGCCGTTATTGTCGGTTTCGAGCGCCGACAGGATTTCGGGCAATTCGCCGTCGAACGTCACATCGACGACGGCGCCGATCACCTGGCTGATGCGGCCGACAGTGTTGGTGCCCGTCGCGGGGCGAATGTCTTCAGCGGCGGTTGCCATTGTCTGCTATCCTTGGGGCTTGCTGTTGTCCGCGGATGTAGCCGCGGGACGGGTGAAAGTCACGGTGATGGCGGCGGGCATCGCCTCGGTCGCGTCGCTGCGTTCGACCGTCACCGGGGCGCCCTCGATGGTGCCGCCGGTGCTGGTTTCCTGCGTGATGGCGTCGAGAAGCGCGCCGTCATCCTCGATATCGAACTTCGCCAGATATTGGCGGATCAGGTCGGCAAACCGCTTTTCGGCGGTCGCGGCGTTATCGGGATCGGTCAGCTTCAGCGTGAAGACGATCTGTTCCAGCGCGTCGGCCGTGCGCCCGGTGGCGACGAAAGTCGCCTTGTTCGGCATTTCCGCGGCGGTGCTGGACAGGGTGATCGCCTTTCCGGCCGCGCGATAGGCCGGCCGCGCGCCGGTGGGCTGATAGTCGCGCGTGGCGAAGCCGTATTGGCGCGACCATTTCAACGCCTCCTCCGGCGCGCCGAATACGCGGTCCCAGCCGGTCAGCGCCTCGATCTGCTGCGCGCGCTCGGCTTCCCGCTCGCGCACCGACGTGTCGGACGTCGCGTTGCAGGCGCCAAGCGCCAGACAGCCGGTGAGCAGGAGGGCGCGCACGCGCATCAGAGCGCCTCGGCGCCCGAGATGATCTCGACCAGTTCGGTCGTGATCGCAGCCTGGCGCTGCCGGTTATATTCGATGTTGAGCCGCTTCAGCAGATCGCCGGCATTGCGCGTGGCATTGTCCATCGCGGTCATCTTCGAGCCCTGCTCGGACGCCGCATTCTCGCGAACCGCGCGGAAAAGCTGCACCGCAACGTTGCGCGGCAGCAGGTCGGCCAGGATCGCCTCCTCGTCGGGCTCGTATTCGACCGCGGCCGAACCCTTCTTTTCGTCGGCAGCGTCTTCCGGAATCTTGACCGGGATCAATTGCTGCCGCGTCGGCACCTGCGCGATCACCGACTGGAATTCCGAATAGAACAGGTGCGCCACGTCGAACTCGCCGTCCTCGAAGCGCGCGATCAGATCCTCGGCCCAGCGGTGCGCGTCTTCGAAGGAAAGCTTGCCGAGATCGCCCGGCTCGATCGATTCGACGATCTGGTCCGGATAGAGCCGGCGCAGCACCGCGCGGCCCTTGCGCCCGATGGTGTAGAAGCGGACCGTCTTGCCCGCGGCGATCAGCTTGTCGGCCTCGCGCCGCGCGAGCCGCGCGATATTGGCGTTGAACGCGCCCGCCAGCCCCTTGTCCGACGTGGCGACGACGAACAGATGCGTGTCGTCCTTGCCCGTGCCGGTCAGCAGCTTCGGCGTGGTCGAGCTGATCGTCACCTTGGAGGCGAGGCTCGCCACCACCTTTTCCAGGCGCTGGGCATAGGGGCGGCCGGCCTCGGCACGCTCCTGCGCGCGCTTCAGCTTGGCCGCGGCGACCATCTGCATCGCCTTGGTGATCTTCTGCGTCGACTTCACCGAGCCGATGCGGTTTTTCAGAGCCTTGAGAGAGGCCATTTTCTTCCATCACCTCCGTTCGGGCTGAGCCTGTCGAAGCCCTGTACTTCTCTCTCCCGAAGGAGAGAGCAGCCCTTCGACAAGCTCAGGGCAAACGGTTCCTAGAATTTACGCGAACGTCTTGGCGAAAGCGTCGAGCGCGTCCTTCAGCTTCTTCGTCGTCTCGTCCGAAAGCGCCTTCGTCTCACGGATGTCGCTCAGAACGTCCGCATGGTTCGAACGCATGTCGGCGAGCAGCGCCGCCTCGAACCGCGTGACCTGCTCGGTCGGGATTGCGTCGAGATAGCCATTGGTGCCGGCGAAGATCGATACCGTCTGCTCCTCGAACGGCAGCGGCGAGAATTGCGGCTGCTTCAACAGCTCGGTCAGGCGCGCGCCGCGGTTGAGCAGCTTCTGGGTCGAGGCGTCGAGGTCCGATCCGAACTGCGCGAACGCCGCCATCTCGCGGTACTGCGCCAGCTCCAGCTTGATCGAACCCGCCACCTTCTTCATCGCCTTGGTCTGGGCCGAGCCGCCGACGCGGCTGACCGACAGGCCGACGTTGATGGCGGGGCGGATGCCGGCGAAGAACAGGTCGGTCTCCAGGAAGATCTGGCCGTCGGTGATCGAGATCACGTTGGTCGGGATATAGGCCGACACGTCGCCCGCCTGCGTCTCGATGATCGGCAGCGCGGTCAGCGAGCCGGCGCCGTTGGCCTCGTTCAGCTTGGCGGCGCGCTCCAGCAGGCGGCTGTGCAGGTAGAAGACGTCGCCCGGATAGGCTTCGCGGCCCGGCGGGCGGCGCAGCAGCAGCGACATCTGGCGATAGGCGACCGCCTGTTTCGACAGGTCGTCATAGACGATGCAGGCGTGCATGCCGTTGTCGCGGAAATATTCGCCCATCGCGCAGGCGGTGTAAGGCGCGAGGAACTGCAGCGGCGCCGGCTCGGACGCGGTCGCGGCGACGACGATGGAATATTCCATCGCGCCGTTTTCCTCGAGCTGGCGCACGATCTGCGCCACCGTCGAGCGCTTCTGACCGACCGCGACATAGATGCAGTAGAGCTTCTTCGATTCGTCGTCGCCCTGGTTCACCGTCTTCTGGTTGATGAACGTGTCGATCGCGACGGCGGTCTTGCCGGTCTGGCGGTCGCCGATGATCAGCTCGCGCTGGCCACGGCCGACGGGGACGAGGGCGTCGATCGCCTTGAGGCCCGTCTGCACCGGTTCGTGCACCGACTTGCGCGGGATGATGCCCGGCGCCTTCGTCTCGACGCGGCTGCGCTGATCGCTCTCGATCGGACCCTTGCCGTCGATCGGGTTGCCGAGACCGTCGACGACGCGGCCCAGAAGGCCCTTGCCCACGGGCACGTCGACAATGGTGCCGGTGCGCTTCACCGTGTCGCCTTCGCGGATTTCGGCGTCGGAGCCGAAGATCACGACGCCGACATTGTCGGCTTCCAGGTTGAGCGCCATGCCCTGTACCGAATTGGCGAATTCGACCATCTCGCCGGCCTGCACCTTGTCGAGGCCGTGGATGCGCGCGATGCCGTCGCCGACGGAAAGCACGGTGCCGGTTTCGGAGACTTCGGCCTCGGTGCCGAAGCTGGCGATCTGGTCCTTGATGACCTTGGAGATTTCTGCGGCGCGGATATCCATTATTCTAGCCTTTAGCCTTTCCCACTGACGGCGTGTTCGCCATCAGCCTTTCATAGCATGCGCGAGGGAGTTGAGACGGGTCTTGATCGAGCTGTCGATCATCTGGCTGCCGATCTTCACGACCAGGCCGCCCAGAAGCGAGGGATCGACCGACAGGTCGACGGCGACGTCGCGGCCCACGCGCTGGCGCAACTGCGCCTTCAGCGCCGCGACCTGATCGTCGGAAAGCGGATGGGCGGAGCTGACCTCCGCCGTGGTCTCGCCGCGATGCGCGGCCGCCAGCAGGCGAAAGGCGCGGATGATCGCGGGTAGCTGCGACAGGCGGCGGTTCTGCGCCAGCACGCCGAGGAACTTCGTCGTCATCGCGTCGAGCTGCATCGCCTCGGCAGCCGCGGTGACGGCCTTCACGGCGTCGCCGCGGCCGACCAGCGGGCTCGTCGTCAGTCGATGGAACTCCTGCGATTCGCCGAGTGCGCCGCGCACCTTGGCGAGGCTCGCCTCGACCGAATCGATCTGCTTCGATTCGCGCGCGAGCTCGAACAATGCGCTGGCATAGCGTCCGCTTAGGCTTGCCTGAATACCGGCGGAAATCTCCACGCGTACCAGTTCCTCTTTTGAAAATGCGTGCCCCGACCAAAAAGGGCGGTCGAAATGCGCCCTTTCACGGATCGCGCGGCTGCTAGCATCGGGGGGCGGGGGATGCAAGCCGGCAGCCGACCCGCCGGCACCCGTCGGCGATCCTGTCGCGATCGGGATTTGAGCGCAAGCAGCGGGATGTCGCGCCGGCGCTCGGCACCGTATATGCAAGGGCATGACCGCTTCGCCCGCCATGGATGACGCTACGGCCTGGGCCGCCTTCGAACGCCGCGACCGCGCTTTCGACGGGCGCTTCGTCGTCGCCGTCGATACCACCGGCATCTATTGCAGGCCGAGTTGCCCCGCGCGCCGGCCGCGCCGGGAAAATTGTCGTCTTTTCGGCACGCCCGGCGCGGCGCGCGACGCCGGCTATCGCGCCTGCCTGCGCTGCAAGCCCGATGAGGTGGCGCGCGACCGGGTGGCGGTGGCGAAGGCGGTTGCCCTGATCGAGCAGGCGGAGACGGCGGTGCCGCTCGACGAACTCGCCGCGCGGGTCGGCTATGCGCCGCATCATTTCCACCGCCTGTTCAAGCGCGCCACGGGGGTGACCCCGGCCGCCTATGCCCGCGGCCTGAAGGCCAGGCGAGCGCGCGAGGCGCTATCAATGGAGACCAGCGTGACCGATGCCATCTACGAAGCGGGCTATTCCGCGCCGAGCCGGTTCTACGAGACCGCGAACCAGCGGCTCGGCATGACGCCCAGCGCCTGGAAACGCGGCGGGGCGGGGGTGACGATCCGCTGGGCGATCGCCGACACCAGCCTTGGCCCGCTCCTGATCGCGGCGACCGGCAAGGGGCTGTGCCGCGTGTCCTTTGACGAGGATGCAGCCGCCCTCGCCGAGCGCTTTCCCAATGCCGATATCGAGCCCGGCGGCGCGGCCCTCGGCGATCTGGCCGCGCGCGTGGTGGCGGAGGTGGAAAGCCCCGGCCGCGACACCGACCTGCCGCTGGACGTGCAGGGCACGGCGTTTCAGGAAGCGATCTGGCAGGCGCTGCGCGAAATCCCCGCCGGTGAGACGCGCAGCTATAGCGACCTCGCCATCGCCGCCGGCAATCCCGGTGCGGTGCGCGCGGCCGGCACGGCGTGCGGCGCGAACCACGTTTCCATCGTCATCCCCTGTCACCGCGCCCAGCGCAGCGACGGATCGATGGGCGGCTATGCTTATGGCGTGGAGCGCAAGCGGGTGCTCAGGAAGCGCGAGGGCGTGAAGGACTGAGCGCCCGGGCTGGCGCATCGTGACGAGCGAATGACCCATTCCTCCCCAAGCTTGCTTGGGGAGGGGGACCGCCGAAGGCGGTGGAGGGGCACCGCGAAGCGGTGAAGCCGTGCAAAGAAAAGATATGCTGTTCGCCCTTCGGGCGGCCCCTCCACCATGCTTCGCATGGTCCCCCTTCCCCGAGCTGAGCTCGGGGAGGACTCTCGGCTCCGTGAAGGGCATTCGCCTATTCGACGGCGATCTTCCACTTCTTCCCCGGTCGTGCAACCGCATACATCTCCCCGGCGATGGTCTTCATCAGCGCAAGCGGATCGTCGTCCTTGGCGAACAGATCGAAATGCGTCTTGCCCGGCAGGAAGCGAAACTGCGCCGTGTCGCCCAGATCGCGGAGCACGCGCTGCAACCGGTGGGCCGGGCCGTCGAGATAGAAGGTGTCGGCGGTGCCGACGACCAGGTGGATCTTGCCCTTCAGGTTCTTGCCGATCAGCGGCCAGTCGCGCTTCACCATGCGGGCGATGTCGTAATTCTCGATCCAGTAGCGCGCGACCTGCGGATCCACGTCACCGGTCGCGCGGTCGAAGATCGGGCAGGGCCGGCCGTCGGGGCAGCGGGGCGAGAAGACCCATTCGAAGCTCGCGAATTGACCGCCATAGCGGCCCAGCACCTGCTCCAGCTCGGCGAACTGCTCGATCGTCGCCACCACCTTGCCGTCGCGGCGGATCAGCGGCAGCGCGCGGCCGTCCGGCCCGTGATAGAAATTGGCGTTGGCGTCGTAGAGATCGACATTGGTGAAATCGTGGAAATCGCTCGGGTCGGGCGAGGTCGGCCAGGTGCCGCCGAACACCGTCGGATGCTTCACCTGCAGCCACAGCGTCGACCAGCCGCCGGAGCTGTGCCCGGTGAGGAAGCGTCCGGCCGGCCGCGCATCCATGCGGTACTGCTCCTCCAGCGCCGGGATTAGTTCGTCGACGAGCGCGGTGCCCCACGGGCCGTTATTCTTCGAATCGGCGAATTCGTGCGTGCCCGTGGCGATGTGATGGTCGAGGAACACCCAGATCATCGGCGGCAGGTCGCCCGTTTCCATCATGTGCCGCGTGCGCGTGGCATAGGCCTTCACCGAATCGATCGTCGCGCTGAAGCCGAGATCGGAATAGACGGTGGGATAGGTCGTCGCTGCGTCCGCATCATAGCCGGGCGGAAGCGCGACGAAGCCGTGGAAATAGGTCGGCCGCCCCCAGAAGTCGCTCATCGTGACGCTCAGCAGGTCCACCGGCTTCAACGATTCCAGGCTGGCGCGATACGCCGCCTGCTTGTCGGCCGGCATCGCCGCCAGCATCTCCTCGAAACCGTGGCCCGCCACGACATGATCCAGCGTCAGCGTGGGGATCGGCCCCGGCAGGGTCGCGGTGACGACCGGCGATTCCAGATCGCCCTGGCCGCGGCCGTCATAGGCATAGCTGTGATCGCGATCGAGCACCGCCTGAAAGCGGTAGGTGCCGGGCGCCAGTTCGGAAAACGGCTTGGGAAAGACATCGGTCCGGTTGCCCACCAGCGCCACCGTGCCGGGGCGGAAATCGGTCACCTCGCGCGCCGCCACCGCCGTGCCGGTGGGATCGAAGGCGGAGGTGTCGACATCGGCGTCCGGCTTTTCCTCGCCAGTTTTCGGCTGCGCGAAGACGAGCAGCCGGCCCGCATTGGTATCCCCCAGTTCCGGCGCCACGGCGACGGGTACGGCGTTCGGCCCATCCTGCGCGTGCGCGGCCGAGGCGACGGCGAGCCCGAGGGCGCAGAAAAAGGCGGGCAGGCGCGGCTTCGGCATCGTTGCTCCTATTGCTTCGTATCGGCGGCGCGGCAGGAATAGACCAGCCGTTCATTGGGCTGCGGCGGCAGAAGCGAGCGCAGGCTCGACTGGCGCGAGGCCAGTTCCCCGCGCACCGCCGGATCGCTCGTGCACTGCGCCTTGGCGTCGCCCTGCATTTCGCGGAGCTGCTTCATCGTCGCGGCGTCGAGGAAGTAGCGATCCTCGACATAGCTGTGTTCGAGTGGGTCGTAGGTGGCGAGGCGGACCGTCTGTCCCGCTTCCGGCACGATCACGCGCTGCCAGGTGTCGCCCTTTTCGACATATTGCGTCTTGCCGCCTGCGCACCCGTCCTCGCCCCAGGTGAGGGGCACGGGGGCGCCGTCGGACACGGTGATGCGGCTGCGCTCGGGTGCGACTATGCACTGGAAGCGGCCCGTGCTCGGCTGCACCGCCCGCTCGCCATTGCCGGGCGCGGGTTGTTCGACCGAAGCGGGGTCGAAGTCCGGACGGAGTACGAACAGCAGCCCCGCGCCGATCAGCAATATGCCGCCTCCCGCGCCAGCCGCGATCGCCGGCCGCTTGCGTCCGCGCATGGCGAGCAGCCCCGCGCCGCCCGCGCCTAATGCGCCGAACACCAATGCGACGGCCGCGCCGGCCATGAAATTGTCGCGGGTCGCGGCATTGTCCGCGCGCGCCTGGCGCAGCGCCTCGTCATAGGCGCGCTGCGCCTCGATCTGCCGGTCGCGCGCTTGTTGCTCGCTCAGCCGCGCCTTTTCCGCCGCCATCTCGCGGTCGCGTTCCAGCGCGTCGGCCATGCTGGTGCAGGGCCAGTCGACGGCATGGAAGGCCTGCTTCTTCTCGCGCAGGAACGTGATCAATTCGTTCTCGGCGAGCGAGATGACGAAGCTGCCATCGCCCTCCTGCGCCGTCGTCACCGCGCGGTTGACGCCGACGACGCGGCCGCAATTGTCCAGAAGCGGCCCGCCCGAATTGCCGCGCGCGATCTGTGCGGTATGCTCCAGCGTGTCGAGCCCGCGCTGGCTGCGGTGGCTCGACAGGATGCCGGTCGATCGCGCCGGTTCCGTCGGCATCAGCAGTTGCGCCAGCGAATTGTACGTCGCCTCGTCGATATTGCCGGGATAGCCGAGCGAGACCAGCGGATAGCCGTCGGGCAGCGGCTTGCCGTACAGCGTCAGCGGCGGCAGCGGCGGTCCGTCGAAGCGGATGAGCGCGAGGTCGCGATCGACGTCGAACGCGATCAGTTCGCCGCGATAATGCTCTTCGCCGGTTTCCGGCACGACATCGATACTGACGAGCGAGGGGAAGCGCTGGGCGAGTTCGACGACATGGGCGTTGGTGACGATCGTATTGGGCGCGACCGCGAAGCCGCTGCCATGCCCGCGGCCGATCTCGTCGCCGTTGATCGAGGCGGTGATGACGACGCGCACGACGCCGCGCGCCGCCGCCGAGATATCGTCCGCCCGCGCCGGTGCCGCCAGCGCGAACGCCAGCCAGACCATCAGCAGCAACCGCCGAATCACGTGCGTAGAACTCCCCATCCCGCTCGCCCGCTGTTTCGGGGAAATATCGGCGCGGTTCAAGGGGAGGGTGAATCAAGCGTGCGCTTGTCGCACGCCTGTTTGCGCCTTCGGGTCGTTCAGGAACTCATTTCAGAATCCTGCTCCGCTGCCTGCTTCCTCAATGCATTCTCCTTCTTTTGAAGAAGATCCGCCGCGGCATCGGGACCCGCGCTGCTGAGCTCTTTCAGGGCAGCCTGTGCGATGTCTACGACAGGTGAGGCGTGCGGACTGTAAGCCACCGGCTTCAGCGCTGTTTGCGCCGCTTTACCTTCGCCCATTTCGAGCAGGACTTTCGCTGCCATTAGTCGCAGATCCATGCTGTAGGGTGCCAGCGCATAGGCGTAAAGCAATGCACTTTTCGCGTTCTTTGTAGGCTCCTGCTTCGCCGCCTCGAAGCTTTCGTAGAAGAGCTGCAATGCGCGCGGATTTTCCGTGTCGAGCTTGTTTGCTTTCAGGAACCACTGGCGAATCTCTTCCCAGCGTTTTGCATCGGTACCATTATTGTTCCACGCTACCGCCATGGCTGCCATTCCGCGATACAGCAGCGCATCGACATTTTCGGCATTCGCTGCGAGTGCGCGCTGGGCTGCTGCTTCGGAGGCCTTGAAGTCCTCGGCGTCGAACGCGGCCTCGGCGAGTTCACGCTGCACAGCCGAAGATTCGGGATAGGATGCGGCGATGCTTCTGGCGAGCTTCTCGACCGCCGGGGCGGTTTCCTCGTTAACCCCGGCCGAAGACGCGATACGCGCCGGCATTATTGCCGCTTCTCCCGGTTCGAGCTTGCGCAACTCGATGGCGCCCACGGCGAGCTTATCCGCATCCACCGTGATGGCGGGTAGTGCTCTACGTTGGATGTAGTGATTGAGACGCATGTCGCTGATGCCGTCGAGTGCCTTGGCCGCTTCCTCAGCGGATTTGCCGGTGTTGATCGCTTTGAGGTACGCGACCAGTTGTCCTCGCTGGTCCGGCTGCGTGAGCAGAAAGTGCGTGAGCAGCCACGCACGGGAATATCCGATAGCATGCTGTTCCGCCGACATATCCTCGAAGCTCGGCCGAAGCAGCATGCTGAGCGGCACCGTGCCGGAGCGGAGCATGCCGTAGTCGCGATAATCAGGACGTGCACCGAAAGTGATCGAACCGTCACTGCGGAAATCGGCGGTCGCATTGAATTCCGCGAATCCTTCGCTGAACCAAGTGGGAAAGCTGCTGTTCGCCCAATTCGAATACATGAATTGATGTGCATATTCGTGCCGCAACACCTCCGCAGCCGTAAGGACATCGCCCGAATCGGCCGGAACAAATGCAACCGGCCCGGAAGCTCGCGCTTCATAGAACCCTGCAGCAGATCTGCCTGGAAGTAACTGCTGAACCGAGGCGACGTCACTGACGACGTAGATCGTTAGGCGTTGCGTTGCCGGGATCTTGCCATCCGGCACACCCCACAGTTCACGCATCGCCTTGTCATAGATCTCCAGCTTCTTGGTGAAATGGCGAATGTCGCTTTTATCGTCATTTGCATACACCCGGAAATGCTTGGATGACGCTTCTATCCAATCCGCGTGGGCCGCCATCGGCAACGACAGCGCTACCGCACAAATCAACCAGCGAAACATTTCCCACCCCCCAAACTTAGTAGTCGTAAGGCCGCCCCTAAAGGTCGCCCGTTTAGTTGGGGTACATCCTAGGCAACGATCTACCGAGAGCGCAACTGTAGTGGTCGCCCTTTTCCAGCGATCACAGGAAGCTATAGGGGTCGATGTCGACGGCCACGCGCACCTTGGGCGACCATTCGAGCGCGCCCAGCCAGTCGCGGATGACGTCCTGCACGTCGAGCGCGCGGCGGGCGTGGACGAGCAGGCGGTAGCGGTGCCGGCCGCGCAGCATGGCGAGCGGCGCGGGGGCGGGGCCGAAGACCATCATGTTCTCGATTCCCGGCGCCGTCCGGCCGATCTGCTGAGCGACCTGTTCCGCCAATTCCTGTTCCTCCGCCGACACGACGATCGCGGCATAGCGACCGAAGGGCGGGGCGTCGGCGTCGCGGCGCATTGCCGTTTCCGCGGCATAGAAACTTTCGGCATCGCCCGTCACCAGCGCGCGCATCACCGCGGTGTCGGGGGCATGGGTCTGGATCAGGACCGTGCCCGGTTTCTCGCCGCGTCCGGCGCGCCCGGCCACCTGCATGATCTGCTGGAACGTGCGCTCGGCCGCGCGCAGGTCGCCGCCCTCCAGCCCGAGATCGGCGTCGATCACGCCGACCAGCGTGAGTTCGGGAAAGTGATAGCCCTTGGTGACGAGCTGGGTGCCGACGACGATGTCGATCGCGCCCGCCTCCATGCGCCGGACGAACTCGGCGGCGCGCGCGGGCGAGGAGATCGTGTCCGATGTCGCGATCGCGATCCGCGCGTCGGGCCACAGCGCTGCCGCCTCGTCGGCGATGCGTTCCACACCGGGGCCGCAGGCGACCAGCATGTCCGGCTCCTCGCATTCGGGGCAGATTTCCGGCGCGGGGATGGTGTGGCCGCAATGGTGGCAGGCGAGCCGGCGGATCAGCCGGTGCTCGACCATCCAGGCGGTGCAATTGGGGCATTGGAAGCGGTGGCCGCAATGCCGGCACAGGGTCAGCGGCGCATAGCCGCGCCGGTTGAGGAACAAGAGCACCTGCTCGCCGCGCTCCAGCGTCTCGTCGATCGCTGTCACCAGCGGCGGCGCGATCCAGCGGCCGCGCTCGGGCGGATGCCGGATCATGTCGATGGCGGAAAGCTGCGGCAGCTCGGCCGCACCGTAGCGGCCGGGGAGCTTCAGTTCTTCGTACCGGCCGAGCGCGACCTGGTGTCGTGTCTCGATCGCCGGCGTGGCGGAGGCGAGGACGACGGGGCATTTTTCGAACATGCCGCGCATCACGGCCACGTCGCGGGCGTGATAGTGGACGCCTTCTTCCTGCTTGAAACTGGTTTCGTGCGCTTCGTCGACGACGATCAGGCCGAGGTCGCGATAGGGCAGGAACAGCGCCGAGCGCGCCCCCACCGTCACCAGCGCCTCGCCGCCGGCGATCGCCCGCCAGGCGCGCCGGCGCTCGGACTGGCGCAGGTCCGAATGCCAGGCGACGGGCTCGCAGCCGAAGCGCGCGGCGAAGCGGGTGAGGAAGGGCTCGGTGAGCGCAATCTCGGGGAGCAGGACGAGCGTCTGCCTGCCGGCGGCGATCGCCGCGGCGACGGCTTCGAAATAGACTTCCGTCTTGCCTGAACCCGTGACCCCGTCGAGCAGGAAGGGCTGGAACGCCTTTGCCTCGACCGCGCGCCGCAATATCGAGGCGACGCGCGCCTGGCCGGGCGACAGGTCGGGCGCGCCGAAATCCGGGTCGGGCGGCGGGAAGGGGCGGTCGATGTCGACCTCGACCGCCTCCATCGCGCCCGCCTTGACCAGCCCGCGGATCACGCCATCCGACACGCCGGCGAGGCCGGCAAGCTCGCGCACGACCCCCTGGCGGTCGCCGATGCGGTCGAGCGCCTGTTCGCGTTGCGGCGTCATGCGTGCCGGAACCTCTCCGGTCGCGCGATATTCGATCGTGGTCCGGGCCCCTTCCAGCGCTGCGGTGGAGGCGAGCGCCATGCGCAGCACCGAGGCCGGCGCGGCGAGATAATAATCCGACGTCCATTCGACGAGGCGGCGCAAGGGAGCAGGGATCGGCGGCGCGTCGGCCACCGCGATCAGGTTGCGCAGGCGGTTGTCGCCCACCTCCTCGGCCGGCAGGCGTTCGGTTTCCCACACCACGCCCAGCAACTGTCGCGGCCCGAGCGGCGCCACCACGATCGACCCCGGCTCGACCGCCATGCCGTGCGGCACCCGGTAGTCGAGCGGGCCCAGCGCGGCATTGAGGACGAGAACGCGGACGCGGTTTCCGGGCATGCGCCCCTATCTAGCGATTTCGCGGGCGGGCGCGACCCTTCAGAAACCGAGGGACAAGCCGATATCGGCGATGTGCGCCATCCGGTCGCGTTCGCCGCCGCGGCCGAAATCGAGCTGGTTCAGATAAGCGACCGAGCCCGACACCGCGCCGAACAGCGGCACCTTCACGCCGATCGTGTTGCGCATGCGGGCATAGCCGTCATCCTGGCCCCAGTCGGTGTCGTTCAGTTCCAGAAAGCTCTCATGCCCGGCGAACAGCGAAACGCCGCCGTCGCCCAGCGGCAGTGCCGCCTTCACCTGCGGGCGCAGGCGAAAGCCGGTGTCGGCGCCGGTGTTGCGGAACCGCTCCTCCAGCCGCACGCGGCCTGACAGCTTTGCCGCGCCCAGCGATCCCAGCGGGAAACTCACCTGCTGTCGCAGCCGGTTCTCGACCCGGGTGCGATCGCCATGGGAATAGCCGGGCACGTTGACATAGCCGAAACCGAACTCCACGCCATTGTCGAGCCGATAGCCGATGAAGCCGCCGAACTCGGCCTCGTACAGGCCGGCTGCGGCGTCGCCGAAGCGACCCAGCGCCTCCAGGCTGAGAACGACATGGTCATCGACCTTGCCGGACGCAGCAACGGTGAACCACGCCTGTTCGTCCTTCACCTGCGCGTGCGCCGCGTCGGCGATCGCCGATGTGGTGGCGACAAGGGCGATGAGGAGTATGCGCACGCGACTCTCTTTCGTTCGGTCCGCTGTTTCTGTCGGCATGTCCAGCTATAGGGGGCGGGTTCCGATTCGCCGCGCCCTAGCATCTTGTTACAAGACTGTCATAATCACCGATCGAGGTCTGCAATGAAATTCTTCGTAGATACCGCCGACACCGCCGAAATCCGCGAGCTGGCGGAATCCGGGCTGGTCGACGGCGTCACCACCAATCCTTCCCTGATCCACAAGTCGGGCCGCAAATTCCTCGAGGTCGTCGAGGAGATTTGCGGGATTACGCCGGGGCCGGTTTCGGCCGAGGTCGTCGCGCTCGATCACGAAACGATGATGAAGGAAGCCGAGGTGCTGCGGAAGATCGCCGACAATGTCGCGATCAAGGTGCCGCTGACGATCGACGGGCTGAAGACGTGCAAGGCGCTGACCGATGACGGCACGATGGTGAACGTCACCCTGTGCTTTTCGGCGAACCAGGCGCTGCTCGCGGCGAAGGCGGGGGCCAGCTTCATCTCGCCTTTCGTCGGCCGGCACGACGATATCGGCTTCGACGGGATGCAGCTTATATCCGACATCCGGCTGATCTATGACAATTACGACTTTCAGACCGAAATCCTGGTCGCGAGCGTCCGCCACCCCGTCCATGTGCTGGAAAGCGCGCGGATCGGCGCCGACGTGATGACCGCCCCGCCCAAGGTGATCCGCCAGCTCGTCAACCACCCGCTGACCGACAAGGGGATCGAAGGCTTTCTCGCCGACTGGCAGAAGACCGGCCAGACCATCGGTTGAGGCGCTCCGATCGCAGCCGAGGCAATCTGCCGACAGATCCTCCCCCGGAGGGGGAGGGGGACCGCGCGCAGCGCGGTGGAGGGGTATTCCGGCCGGCGGGGACACCCCTCCGTCAGTCCTTCGGACTGCCACCTCTCCTTGCAGGGGACTTCTGCAAGAGGCGCGAAACGGAAGCCTCTTTCGTCATGCTGAACTTGTTTCAGCATCCACTTGGCCGCAATATCAAACGCTTAAGCTAAGCGGCTCGGTGGACCCGGCCTCCGCCGGGGAGACGAGAATGGGTTTCGCAGAGGCATCCTTGCAGGGAAGGATTACCGTCGCCTCGATCAACGTCGGAACGACCCTGGGCGTTTGCTCCGAACCTTCCCACGGCACCGGGCGCCATGCGTCGATTTCGTCCGAACGTCGCCGCCAGCGTTCCCGCCCGGCGCGCCAGCGACCTACCCCGCCGGCTGCATCCTGAGCGCCACCTCGTTCATGAAGCGCGCGTCGTCGCCGTTCGCCAGCCAGCCGGCTTCCGCCGCGACCGCGCCCAGCATGTCGGACAGATCCTCGATCTCCGCCTTGGCGTAATTGCCCAGGACATAGCCGTGGACCCGCTCCTTGTGGCCGGGATGGCCGATGCCCAGGCGTACCCGGCGGAAATCGGCGCCGATATGCGCCTGGGTGGAGCGCAGGCCGTTATGACCGGCATTGCCGCCGCCGGTCTTCACCTTCACCTTGAACGGCGCGAGATCGAGTTCGTCGTGAAAGACGGTGACGTCGTCCGGCTCCAGCTTGTAGAAGCGCATCGCCGCGCCGATCGAGCGGCCGCTTTCGTTCATGAAGGTGGCGGGTTTCAGCAGGACGATTTTCTCGCCGCCGATCCGGCCTTCCTGGACCCAGCCCTGGAACTGCTGCTTCGGCGCGGGAAAATCGTGTATCTCGGCGATGGCGTCCGCCGCCATGAAGCCGACATTGTGCCGCTGCATCGCATGGCGCGGACCGGGATTGCCGAGGCCTGCCCAAAGCTGCATGTGTGCGCCTCTCTCTGGTGGCGATCAGCGCCCCTGGGGCGCCTCGGTGTCGTCGGCGGGGGAATCGGCGCCTGCGACATTGTCGGACAGCGCGCCGGCGACCCGTGTCATCGCGGCCTTGTAGGCGTGATAGCAATCGACCGCGACCTTGTCCCGGTCGTCCGTCGCCTCGAACGCTTTCCGCGCGGTGGTCAGCATGTCCTCCAGCGCGGCGTCGTCGTCGAACCGCGCGTTCAGGCGCGCCGCGTAAAACGGAAGAGCGAAGCGGAGCAGCTCCATGCGCTCGCGCTGCTCCCGCTTCATGTCGTCGGCCCTGGCCTGCAGCAGCATGCCGATATAGGCGCCGCTGACGAAGCATAGCGCATCGTCGTCGGCGTCGGCCACGGCAGGCGCATCTTCGTCGGGCAGGGGGCGGGCCGCCAGCGGCGCGGTCGCGATACCGACCGCGGCCAGGGCCGCACCCCCTTGTCCGATCATGCGGAGCAGGCGAAAGGCCATGAAGGCTTACGCCTCCTCGTCGCCTTCGGTCTTGTCGAGGACGGCCTCGTCCTCCTGCTTGGTGACTTCGGTCGCACCTGCCTCCTCGGCCGCGGCTTCCTCGTCCTCGCTCGACTTGAGCGCCGACGGAGCCACGACGGTGGCGATGGTGAAATCGCGGTCGGTGATCGCCGATTCCGCGCCCTCGGGCAGCTTTACATGGCTGATATGGACCGAATCGCCAACCTCGAGACCCTTCAGCGAGATTTCGACCTCGTCGGGGATCCGCGCCGCGTCGACCACCAGTTCCAGCTCGTGGCGGACGATGTTGAGCACGCCGCCGCGCTTGATGCCGGGGGCTTCTTCTTCATTGGTGAAGACGACCGGAATTTCGACATGCACCTTGGCATGTTCGTCGATGCGCAGGAAATCGACATGGACCGGAAAATCGGTCACGGGGTCGAGCGCCACGTCCTTCGGCAGCGTGCGGACCGGCTTGCCGTCACCGGTGTCGATCATGACGATCGAGTTCATCAAATGACCGGTGTTGAGCTGCCGGATAAGCTCGCGCTCCTCGACATGGATGGGCAGCGGCTCCTTCTTGTTGCCGTAAAGAACCGCAGGTGTACGGCCGTTGCGACGCAGTGCGCGGGAGGCTCCCTTGCCAACCCGGTCGCGCGTCTCGGCCATAAGCTTGATCTGATCGCTCATGGGCGTTTTCCTGTTGCGCTAGTGTTGCTGTAACTGCTGCCGCATCCGCGCCTCCAGGGATGATCACGGATCGGCAAGCGCGCGCCTATAGGCGTGATGCGGCCGAATGGCAAGGGCGGGTGCGGCGGCCGGGGCGCTTGCCCGCGTCGCTCCGGCTGCTATGCGGGCGCGATGGGCGATCGTGCGGATATCCTCGGCGTGGACCCGGAGCTGTTCCGCGCATGGGTGGCGGCCCGCTCCCTGTCGCGCGGCGTGCCGGCGCCTGTCGCGGACCATGGCGGCTGGCGGGTGGATACGGGTTCGGACAGGGAGCATTGCCGCTATTTCTTCGCCGCGCCGGATGCGGGGCTGATGGCGCTGGGCGAAGCGATCGACCGGCCGCGCATCTTCCTCAAGCTTTGCGGAGACGTGGCGGCCCTGAAGCGCCTGCTGCCGCCGCGTTGGCGGGTCGAGGCGACCGGCTATTTCATGGTGGGCAGCGGGGCGCCGGCGCTACCCGTCGCGATCCCGCGGGGCTATGCGCTCGACCGGGAGGCGCGAGGCGCGGTCAGCCATGTCCGAATCCTCGCCCCTGACGGCGCCCTCGCGGCGTCCGGCCATGCAGCGGAGCATGGCGGCGTATTCGCCTATGATCGCATCGTCACGGAAGAAGGCCACCGTCGGCGCGGGCTGGGCAGGGCGGTGATGGCGGCGCTCGGCGCCATGCGGCGTTCGCCGGCAGTCCCCGTGCTGGTCGCCAGTCATGCCGGCCACGCGCTCTATTCGGCTCTGGGCTGGACGACGTTGCGCCCCTATTCCACTGCCGAGGTGCAAGAGGGTTAAGCGTCGCGGTCTTCGAGCGCGTGCGGGGCGCGACAGCGATCGTCAGTTCACCCGGACGACTCGGATTCCCCGGCGCCGCAACATCGCCGGCACCGAATCCGGCCCCGCCAGATGACCCGCGCCGACGGCGACGAGCACCGCGCCCGGCTGCTTCATGCGCCGCGCGATCTCGGCGGTCCAGCGTGCATTCCGGTCGATCAGCAACGCCTGTTCGAGTGCGGGTGAATCGGCGAGCAGCGGCCGGAACGCGGCTTCGATCCGCGCCGGATCGCCCGAGGCCCAGGCATCCAGCGTGCGGGCATAGTCCGCCCGGCCGGATGCCGCCGCCCGCACGCTTTCGGCGAGCAGGCTGCGCTGCGCCGTCTCGGGCAGCGAATCGAAGATGGCGAACTGCCCCGCCAGCGTTTCCAGCGCCTCGTGCCGCTTGCCGGCACGGGCGAAGGCGCGGGTCAGCACCGCCTCCGCCCCGTCCGCAACGGTGGCGCCGCTGTCCTTGCCCGCGCCGGTCGCGATGACGAGCGCGGCGGCCCAGCTCTTCATGCGCGACAGCGCCGCGCGGTCGGTCCCGGCGGCAGAGACGGCGCGGTCCAGCAGCGCGGGATCGACACCGGGCAGCCGCTCCGCGATGGGCGGTAAATCCTCCGCCCGCGCCATGCGCAGAAAGGTGCCGGCGCGGTCCTCCGGATCGGCGGGCGGGATTTCCGTCAGCAGCGTGTCGGCCTCGGCGATCGCATCGCGAACGGCCGGCGTTCGCCACGCCACGCCCGGCGGCAACAGGTGGATGGTGCCGAACAGCCATATCCGGGTATCGCCGTCCGATGCCAGCCACAGCGCCGGCGTCGCCTGGCGCTGTGGCTGGGGCCGGTCGCAGGCGCTCAACGCCAGCGCCCCGACGCATGCGATCAGCCCCAGCAGCCATCGCCCGATGCCGGCGTGCACCATCAATAATCGATGCGCGCGGCGATCAGGTCGTGCGCGGCGAGCTGTTCCTGCACGCTGCCCTCGCCGGCGAGATGTCCCGCACCCACCGCGACGAACACGGTGCCCGGCGTGTCGAGCCGGGTGTCGATCCAGTCCGCCCAGTTGGCGTTGCGATCGGTGAGCAGGATCTTCTGCAATTCGGGCGAATCGGTCAGTTCGTCGTTCAACAGCTTGCCCAGCGCTTGCGGATCGCCCGACGACCAGCGGTCGACCATGGCGTCCATCATCGCCTGCGCCTCGTCCATGTCTTCCAGCGTGCTAGTCAGGAACGCGATCTGCGCTTCGTCCGACAGGCTGTCGAGATAGCCGAGCTGCTGTTCCGGCGTCTCCAGCGCGCCCAGCTTCTTCTTCGCCGCCTCGGCCGCGGCCGTCAGCACCGCCTCGGGACCGTTGACGGGGTCGTAGCCCAGCTTCTGCAGCGGCGCGACCGACAGCAGCGTGGCCGCGAACCACGGCTCGAACCGGTCGGCGGCGGCCTGCGGAATACCGATACCGGCCATCGCCTTCAGATATCTGGCGCCCAGGCCCTCCGGCAGCGTCTCGCTGAGCGGCGCCTGTTCCGGGTCCAGGCCGTATTGCAGCATCAGCTTCTGCATCGCCTTGCCGTCGGGCTGGCGGATTTCCAGCACCAGCTCGTCGGAGGCGTCGAACGCCTGCTTCACCGCGTCGTCGAACCAGGACAGTCCCGGCTTCAGCACATGCACCGTGCCGAACAGATAGATGGTCGTGTCGTCGTCCTTCACCACCCACAGCGCCGGGTCGGCGTCCCGGGTCGTGGCGGCGGCGGGGGCCGCATCGGCGGTTTGCGCGGCCGCCGGCGCGGCGAGTGCGAAAGCGGCGAGCGCCGCACCGCTCAGCAATTTGCAGATCATCATGTCGGTCGTTCCTGTCCTTGATAGAGAAAAGGGGGGTCAGCGCATCGCGCGCCATTTGCGAGCGCCATAGGCAAGGCACATCGCCGCCATGGTGAGCACCCACAGACCCCAGGGCGTGGGCGCCGGCACCTGGCCGGCCCTGGCGAGCAGATACCAGCACGGCATCCCCATGATCATGGCATAGGCGCCGATCATGCCGCCCCACAGATTATCCTGAACGTCGAGTTCGTCGACGCGGGCGAAATAGCGCCGGCTGTAATCGACGAACCACCAGATGCCGCCGAGGATCACCGGCCACAGCAGCCAGCCGGCCCAGCGTGGCAGCTCGCTTCCGCGTATCTCCACGAACGCGGCGGCCGCCCCGCCGACCATGCCGATCAGCAATCCGCCGCCGACGCCGATGCCGACCAGCTTCCAAAGGCTCCTGCGGCGTTCGCGAAAACTTCGTTCGCCGTCGTTCGGCCCGCGCTCAGCCATGGTCCGCTCCGTCATCGAAAATCTCCTCTATCCGCTGTCCGAACAGCCGTCCGATCTTGAAGGCGAGCGGCAGGGAAGGATCGTATTTTCCCGTTTCGATCGCATTTACCGCCTGCCGCGACACGTCGAGCCGCCCGGCAAGCTCCGCCTGGCTCCAGTCACGCTCGGCGCGCAGCACTTTCAACCGGTTCTTCAACAGCACCTCGCGACTCGTTGTCAGGTTTCCATGACTTTATGTCAGCGAGTCGCGTCTATGTCAATGAAACGTGACAAATAGTCGTCATACCCTGACAAAGCCCGGCTTGCTTGATTCCCCCGTGGCGATCCGGCAAGGCACCGCGAACGCCATATTGCACCGCCACAAAGGACGTTCGTGACCGAGCCCCCCAGTTTCCAGCGCATGATCCTGACGCTCCACGATTATTGGAGCGAGCGGGGCTGCCTGATCCTGCAGCCTTATGACATGGAAATGGGCGCGGGCACCTTTCACACCGCGACCACGCTGCGCGCGCTGGGGCCGGAAAGCTGGAACGCCGCCTTCGTCCAGCCCTGCCGCCGCCCGACCGACGGCCGCTACGGCGAAAATCCCAACCGGCTCCAGCATTATTACCAGTATCAGGTGATCCTGAAGCCGAGCCCGGCCGATCTTCAGGACCTCTATCTCGGCTCGCTGGCGGCGATCGGCATCGATTTCACCCGGCACGACATCCGCTTCGTCGAGGATGACTGGGAAAGCCCCACGCTCGGCGCATGGGGGCTGGGCTGGGAAGTCTGGTGCGACGGGATGGAAGTCACCCAGTTCACCTATTTCCAGCAGATGGGCGGCTTCGACTGCAAGCCGGTGGCGGGCGAACTGACCTACGGGCTCGAGCGGCTGGCGATGTACATCCAGAATGTCGACAGCGTATACGACCTGAAATTCAACGACGCCGGCGTGAGTTACGGCGACGTCTTCCTCGAAAACGAACGCCAGATGTCGACCTGGAATTTCGAGGTCGCCGACACCGACTCGCTATTCGACCTGTTCAGAAAGGCGACGGCGGAATGCGAGCGCTGCATCGACGCCAAACTGCCGATTCCCGCTTATGAGCAGGCGATCAAGGCCAGCCATGTCTTCAACCTGCTGCAGGCGCGCGGCGTGATCTCGGTCGCCGAACGCCAGGCCTATATGGGCCGCGTCCGCGACCTCGCGAAGGGAAGCTGCCAGGCGTGGATCGACAGGAAGACGCCCGAATGGGAAGCGAACTTTCCGGGGTGGGTGCTGTGATGAGCATGATGGATCACGCGCGTATCTCCCTCTCCCGGCGGGAGAGGGAAGGGGCCCGCGAGGCGCAGCCGAGTGGGAAGGGTGAGGGCGACCGCTGTGCGCTATTCACCCTCATCCTTCCGGCGCTCCGCGCCT
Source organism: Stakelama saccharophila (assembly GCF_032229225.1). Taxonomy (NCBI): domain Bacteria; kingdom Pseudomonadati; phylum Pseudomonadota; class Alphaproteobacteria; order Sphingomonadales; family Sphingomonadaceae; genus Stakelama; species Stakelama saccharophila. Next base: position 2,770,610 of record NZ_CP135076.1, on the reverse strand, counting down.
CCCTCCTTCTCCCGGCGGGAGAAGGACTGTGACCGATTTCCTTCTCGAACTCCGCTCGGAAGAAATCCCCGCACGCATGCAGGAACGCGCGCGGGCGGACCTTGAAAAGCTGTTCGTCGCCGAGCTGGACAAGGCCGGATTGCAGGCGACCGAAATCGTGACCTACGCCACCCCGCGCCGCCTCGCGCTGATCGCGAAAGGCCTGCCGCAGGGTACGCAGGCGGTATCCGAAGAATTGAAAGGCCCGCCCCAAGGCGCCCCCGATCAGGCGGTCGAGGGCTTCTGCCGCAAGGCCGGCCTGACGCGCGACCAGCTCGAGGTGCGCGAGGTCAAGGGCCGTGCGACCTATTTCGCCGTCATCGACACGCCGGGTCGAGAGACGACGAGCGTCCTCGCCGAGGCGATCCCCGCCGTCATCCGTGCCTTTCCCTGGCCGAAATCGATGCGCTGGGGCGCGGCCTCGACCTCGACGGAGTCCTTGCGCTGGGTCCGCCCGCTGCACGGCATCGTCGCCCTGTTCGGCGAGAACGTGGTCGACTTCGAATTCGCGGGCATCCGATCCGGATCGGCCACGCTCGGCCACCGTTTCCATCATCCGGGCGCGATCACCATCGGCTCGGCCGCCGACTATGTCGAAAAGCTGCGCGCCTGCCATGTCATCGTCGATGGCGCCGAACGCCGGAACATCATCGCACTGGGCGCGAAGATGGCGGCGAAGAAGGCCAATCTGGCGCTGGTGGAGGATGAGGGGCTGCTCTATGAAAATGCCGGCCTGACGGAATGGCCGGCGCCGCTGCTCGGCCGCTTCGACGAAGGTTTTCTCGACGTGCCGCCCGAGGTGATTCAGCTCACCGCGCGCGTGAACCAGAAATATTTCGTGTGCACCCCCCTCCCGCCTGCGGGAGGGGCCGGGGGAGGGCAGTCTCCCGAGGATAATGCCGCCAGCGGTCATGCCCTCCCCCCGACCCCCTCCCGCACGCGGGAAGGGGAGTTGGCCAACGCCTTCGTCTGCGTCGCCAATATCGACGCGGCCGATGGCGGCGAGCGGATCGTCGCCGGCAACGAAAAGGTCCTCGCCGCCCGCCTGTCCGACGCGCGATTCTTCTACGACACCGACCGCAAGACGAAGCTCGAGGACCTGACGCCGCGGCTCGAAAAGATCGTCTTCCACGAAAAGCTCGGCACCGTCGCCGACAAGGTCGAGCGCGTGGCGAAGCTGGCCCGCTGGCTGGTGGAAGAGGGGATTGTCGGCACGGCCGCCACCACTCCCCCGTTCGCTTCGAGCAAAGTCGAGACGCGTGATCCCGGTGCTGCCCAAGAACGTGTCTCGACTTCGCTCGACACGAACGGGGATCGGGCAAGGCTCGCCGCCCTCGCCGAACGCGCGGCGCGGCTGGCCAAGGCCGATCTCGTCACCGGCATGGTCGGCGAGTTTCCCGAGCTGCAGGGCCTGATGGGCGGCTATTACGCCGCCGCGCAGGGCGAGCCGCCAGAGGTCGCCGATGCGATCCGCGATCACTACAAGCCGGTCGGGCAGGGCGACGAGGTGCCGACCGCCCCGGTGACGGTGGCGGTGGGCCTGGCGGACAAGCTGGATACCATCGCCGCCTTCTTCGTGATCGGTGAGAAGCCGACCGGATCGAAGGACCCCTTCGCGCTCCGGCGCGCCGCCCTCGGCATCCTGCGCCTGCTGTCCGAGAATGCGATCCGCTTTCCGCTTTCCACCGTTCGCCCTGAGCTTGTCGAAGGGCTGTCCTTCGTCGCGGAAGAACAGGGCGGTACTTCGACGGGCTCAGCACCAACGGCGTGGTGGAATGAAATCCTTCTCTTCTTCGCCGACCGCCTCAAGGTCCAGCAGCGAGAGGCGGGCGTCCGGCACGACCTGATCGACGCGGTGTTCGCGCTCGGCGGCGAGGACGATCTCGTCCGCCTGCTCGCGCGGGTGAAGGCGCTTCAGGCATTCGTCGCCACCGAGGACGGCGCCAACCTGCTCGCCGGCTACAAGCGCGCGGCGAACATCCTCAAGAAGGAGGGGTGGGGCGATACCCCCAGTGCATCCGTTGCCCCTGCGCAGGCAGGGGCCCATGGCTTTGGCGAGCAGCCACAGGCGGCCGAAGCCAAAGACATGGATTCCCGCCTTCGCGGGAAGGACGACGAGGGTGCGGAAAAGACACTTTCCTACGCGCCCGAACCTGCGGAAAATGCCCTGATCGACGCGCTCGATGCGGCCGAGCCGCAGGCCACGGCCGCGATCGCACGGGAGGATTTCGAAGGTGCGATGGCGGCACTCGCCAGCCTCCGCGCGCCGATCGATGCGTTCTTTGACACGGTGACGGTAAACGACGCCGATCCCGACAAGCGCACCGCGCGCCTCGCATTGCTGGCGCGGATGCGCGACGCGGTGCACCGCGTCGCCGATTTCTCGAAGATCGAGGGGGCAACGATCTAACTCTTGCGAGACATTTTCTGTCGCACCCCCCGAGAATATAGTGTGAACCTAAGCCGGTGCCGGCGCTTTTCCCTCCCCAGGAAAGAACGGCAACGAACACAGGGCAGGACGAACGCATGACGCAATATGTCTATCGCTTCGGCGGCGGGATTTCGGATGGCGGGCAGGGGGACAGGAATCTCCTCGGCGGCAAGGGGGCGAACTTGGCGGAAATGGCCTCGATCGGCCTGCCGGTGCCGCCGGGCTTCACGATCTCGACGGAAATGTGCGCGCGCTATTACGAGGAAGGCGAGACGTTCCCCGACAGCTTGCGCGACGAAGTGGCGAACGGCATCGCCCATATCGAGGGCGTGACGGGCAAGACCTTCGGCGACGCCGCCGATCCGCTGCTCGTCTCGGTGCGTTCGGGCGCGCGCGTCTCGATGCCCGGCATGATGGACACGGTCCTCAACCTCGGCCTCAACGATGCGACGGTCGAGGGGCTGGCGAAAAAGGCCGATGACGAACGCTTCGCCTGGGACAGCTATCGCCGCTTCATCCAGATGTACTGCGACGTCGTCCTCGGCCTCGATCACGGCCGGTTCGAGGAAGCGCTGGAGATCGCGAAGGAGGATCGCGGCTATACGCTCGATACCGAGATGACGGCGAAGGACTGGCGCGCGCTGGTCGACGAATACAAGTCGCTGGTGAAGGAAATGTGGGACAAGCCGTTCCCGCAGGACGTGCACGACCAGCTCTGGACCGCGATCGGCGCCGTGTTCGGCTCGTGGAACGCGGAGCGCGCCAAGGTCTATCGGCGCCTCAACTCAATTCCCGGCGACTGGGGCACCGCGGTCAATGTGCAGGCGATGGTGTTCGGCAACATGGGCGACACGTCCGCCACCGGCGTCGCCTTCACCCGCGATCCCTCGACGGGCGAGAAAGCCTATTACGGCGAATTCCTCATCAACGCGCAGGGCGAGGACGTCGTCGCCGGCATCCGCACGCCGCAATATCTGACGCGACGCGCGCGCGAGGATGCGGGCGCAAAACCGCTCAGCATGGAAGAGGCGCTGCCCGAAACCTTTGCCGAGCTTGCCGCGGTCTTCGACAAGCTCGAAAACCACTATCGCGACATGCAGGACATCGAGTTCACCGTCGAGCGGGGCAAGCTGTGGATGCTCCAGACGCGGACCGGCAAGCGCACCGCCAGGGCGGCGCTCAAGATCGCGGTGGAGATGGCGGGTGAGGGGCTGATCTCCCAGGACGAGGCGGTGATCCGCGTCGATCCGGCCGCGCTCGACCAGCTCCTTCACCCGACGCTGGACCCGGAGGCGGATCGCGACGTGCTGACCAAGGGGCTGCCCGCCTCGCCGGGCGCGGCCTCCGGCAAGGTCGTATTCGATGCCGATACCGCAGAAAAGATGGCCAATAACGGCGAGGACGTGATCCTCGTCCGTGTCGAAACGTCGCCGGAGGATATTCACGGCATGCACGCCGCCAAGGGCATCCTGACGGCGCGCGGTGGCATGACCAGCCACGCCGCCGTCGTGGCGCGCGGCATGGGGCGGCCGTGCGTGTCGGGCGCGGGCACGCTGTCGGTGAAGGCGAAGGAAGGCGTGATGCGCGTCGGTTCGCGCGAAGTCCGGCAAGGCGAGGTCATCACCATCGACGGCGCGACCGGCGAAGTCATGGTGGGCGAAGTGCCGACGGTGAAGCCGGAACTCGCCGGCGATTTCGCGACGCTGATGGAATGGGCGGACAAGGGCCGGCGGCTGAAGGTCCGCGCCAATGCCGAAACCCCTGCCGACTGCCGCACCGCGCGGGAATTCGGCGCGGAGGGCATCGGCCTGTGCCGTACCGAGCACATGTTCTTCGATTCGGGCCGCATCAACGCGGTGCGCGAGATGATCCTCGCTTCGGACGAGGCGGGCAGGCGCGCCGCGCTCGACAAGCTGCTGCCGCACCAGCGCCAGGACTTCACCGAGATTTTCGAGGTGATGGCGGGCCTGCCCTGCACGATCCGCCTGCTCGATCCGCCGCTGCACGAATTCCTGCCGCACGAGGACGAGGAATTCGAGGAGGTCGCCAAGGCGATCGAGATGGATGTCGACAAGCTCAAGCGCCGCGCCGCCGAGCTGCACGAATTCAATCCGATGCTCGGCCATCGCGGCTGTCGCCTTGGCGTGACCTATCCGGAAATCTATGAAATGCAGGCGCGCGCCATCTTCGAGGCGGCGTGCGACGTCGCCGCGAAATCGGGCGATGCGCCGACGCCCGAGGTGATGATCCCGCTCGTCGGCACGAAGAAGGAACTCGAACTGATGCGTGCGGTGGTCGAGAAGGCCGCCGAGACGGTGTTCGAGGAAAAGGGGCGGCGCCTCAGCTATCTCGTCGGCACGATGATCGAACTGCCGCGCGCCGCGCTGAAGGCGGGCGAGATCGCCGAAAAGGCCGAGTTCTTCAGCTTCGGCACCAACGACCTGACGCAGACGACGCTGGGCGTCAGCCGGGACGATGCCGGGCGGTTTCTGAGCACCTATGTCGAAAAGGGCATCTATGCCCGCGATCCGTTCGTCAGCCTGGATGTCGAAGGCGTGGGCGAACTGATCGAAATTGCCGCAGAACGCGGGCGGGCGACGCGTCCGGAAATCAAGCTCGGCATCTGCGGCGAACATGGCGGCGACCCGACGTCCATCGCCTTTTGCGAAAAGGTCGGGCTCGATTATGTCTCCGCCTCTCCCTACCGTGTGCCGATCGCCCGGCTCGCGGCGGCACAGGCGGCGCTACAGGCGAAGTGAGCCCACGCGATTTTGAACGACCGGAGGATCACGCCCGTCACACATAATTGCGGGCGTGATCCTCGTCCTTGCCCTCGCGCAGCATCGCGGCCTGCTCGCGCCAGTGTTCGCGTTCGATCCGCCCCGCGCCGAGATCGAGCTTCGCCTCGAGCTTGTCCGCATCCTCGGCGGTCATCACCTCGATCGCCTTGTAGGTCTTGATGCCATGCTCGTTCAGCCGCTTCTCCAGTGGCTCGTCGATGCCGCGGATGCGCGACAGGTTGTCCCGGCCCCAGCCGAACCAGCCGCGATTGGCGTCGTGCCGTCCGGCTTCGTGATGGGCCGCCGCGGCAGTCCCGGCGGTGTTGGCGGCACCGGTGGCAGCCGCGTCGCGGTGCAGGCGGTCGCGCTCATGTTCCAGTTCGCGGATACGCTCGTCCCGCTCGGCCAGCACGCGATCGCGTTCTTCCCGGTACGCCTTGTTCTCCGCCTCCAGCGTACGATACCGCTCTTTCCACCTGCGGCCGCCGGGGTGGCTTGCAAGGCCGAAGAACCAGCCGGCGATCAACGCCAGCGCCAGAACGGCGAACTGGGTCGTGGTTTCAAAGATCATCGTTCGCCTCCGCAGCCTCTGGATATTTCGGGAGGTTAACGATTGTTCCGGCGGGGACGTTCCCTGTGCCGTCGAAGCGTTACTTGATCAATGCGTCCTTGATCGAGCAGGCGGCCGGGCCGAGGATGACGACGAACAGCGTCGGCAGGATGAACAGGATCAACGGCACCGTCATGATGGCGGGCAGGCGCGCTGCCTTTTCCTCGGCGCGCATCATGCGTTCGTTGCGGAATTCGGCCGACAGCACGCGCAGGGCGGAGGCGAGCGGCGTGCCGTATTTCTCTGTCTGGATCATGGTCGTGACCACGCCCTTCACCGCGTCCAGCCTGACGCGCATCGCCAGGTTCTCGAACGCCTGGCGCCGGTCGGTCAGAAAGCCCAGCTCGATGGCCGTCAGGGAGAATTCCTCGCCCAGTTCGGGATAGGCCCGGCCCAGCTCCTTCGCGACGCGGTGGAAGGCGGCGTCGACGGTCAGGCCCGCCTCGGCACAGATCACGAGCAGGTCGAGCGCATCGGGCAGGCCCTTGCGGATCGCGTCGGACCGCTTGGTGATCTTGTTCTTCAGATAGATGTCCGGTCCCTTGTAGGACAGGACCAGCGTACCCGCGACGAGGCCGTATGCCTTGAGCGGGCTCCAGGTCGCGAACATGCTCGTGCCGTAGACGATATAAGCCACCAGGCCGCCGAATATGATCGGCAGGACCATCCGGCCGAAGATCACCGCGACGGCATAGTCCTTGGACCGGATGCCCGCCTGCAGCAGCTTGATCTGCGCCGCCTTCACCTGGTCGTCCTGCAGGACCTTCATCGACTGCAGCAGGTTGCGGATCCAGTCGGTCGTGTCGTTCTTCTGGACGAGCTTGGCACGGCGCTTGGAGGTGGAGGCGGTGATGCCGGCCTTCAGTTGTTCGCGCCGGTCGTTCAGCGCCTTCACGCGCTTCGCCATCGGGTTGCGAACGGTCGTCGCGGCATAGATCGCGGCCATTACCGACATCGCCGCCACCGCGGAGAGCAGGGTGGCAACCCAGAGGACGTCGATGCCGAGGATCGTGGGGCCGGGTGCAGTCATCGCGGGTTCGTCCTCAGATCTCGAAGCTGACCATCTTGGCCATGATGAAGGCGCCGATGCCCATCCAGACCAGTCCGCCGATCCCCGCCACCATCAGGCGTTCGTCGATGAAGAAGTTCAGCATATATTCCGGGTTGATCACATAGATCAGCAAGAAGACGATGAACGGCAGCGAGCCGACGATATAGGCCGATGCCTTGGATTCCGACGACATCGCGCGGATCTTCAGCTTCATCTGCGCGCGCTTGCGCAGGACGTCGGCCAGGTTGGCGAGGGTTTCGGCCAGGTTGCCGCCGGTTTCCCGCTGAATGGCGATCGTGATCACGAAGAACTGGAATTCGGGCGTGCCGAGCCGGTCGGCCGTTTCCTGCAGCGCGACGTCGAGCGTGCGCCCGATCTTCATCTTGTCGGCGATGGCGCGGAATTCCTCACCCACCGGCCCGTCGATCTCCGCGCCCACCACGCCCATGGTCTCGGTGATCGGCAGACCCGAGCGCAGGCCGCGCACGAGCAGTTCGATCGCGTCGGGAAACTTTATGGTGAACTTGTTCACGCGGCGCTTGATCATCCGGCCGACGACGAAATGCGGCAGCCCCGCGCCCATGAACAGGCCCAGGAACAGCGCCAGCAGCAGCGGCGCGCCGCGCGTCCAGAACAGGATGGTGGCGACCAGCAGGATACCGACGGTCGCCATGCCGTATTGGCCGACGGTGATGTTCCTGCCGGTCATGGCGAGCCGCTTCTTCAGAAGTGCCGGGTTGGGCAGGAAACGTGCCGCCGCCAGATCCATGCGCGTTGCGCGCGCGGCGGAGATGCGGCGCATCTGCGCCTCCATCTTCGCGCCCGTAGATGCCGCATGCCGGGTGCGCACATTGCCGAGCCGCCGCGCCGCCGCGCGTTGCGGCGACGGGCCCATCAACGCGAAGGCGAACAGCGCCACGACGCCGATCGCGCCCAGGCAGATCAGGAACAGCGGCATCAGCGCCATGATTCGGTCGCCTCCGTGTCGGTGCCGGGCCGGTCGCGGGACCGGGCCAGCGGGTTACGCCTTGGCCGGCTGCGCCTTTTTCGGACGCAGCGAACCCAGCCTGTCGAGCAGGGATCCGCCCTTGCCGCCCTTCTTTCCGCCGGCCGCGGTCTCGCCGCCGCTTTCCTCGCTCGCCTGCACGACATGCTCGGCAAGGTGGGCCAGCGGCGCCACCGTCTTGGCATTCTTGCCCGCCTCGGCGAGCGGCTTGCCCAGCTTGGCGGCCTGTGCGGCGAGCTTCTGGTCGAAGGGAACGACATAATCGACCTTGTGCTCGATCGAGCCTTCGAAGTCCTTGCGACTGATTTCCAGTTGCGCCGCCGGATGCACGCGGTTGGCGACCAGTATCACGCGGGTCTGGGGCGCGTTCGACTTGAACCACGAGAGGATGCGAATGGTGTCGCGCGCCGCGGCCAGGGTCAGCTCGGTAACGACGACGGCGACCTGAACGTCGCTCGCCAGATGCGGATGCTGCACGATCATGGCCCTGGGCATGTCGATCACCGTGCACTCGAACGCGCCGCGCAATTCCTCCTGCAACTGGAAGAAGGCGGAGCCATCGCTCATCATCGGCGAATTGATCGGCGCCTCGGCGGACAGGATGGCGAGCTTGTCCGAAGCGCGCACCATCGCGCGCTCGATGAACAGCCCGTCGATCCGGCCCGGATTCTCGATCGCGTCGGTCAGGCCGCGTCCGGGTTCGAGGTCGAGCGACAGCGCCCCGGTGCCGAAATGGACGTCGAGGTCGAGCAGACCGGTGGTGCGGCCGCCCTTGGCGCTCAACAGCCAGGCGAGCGACGTCGCCACGGTCGAGGCGCCGACGCCGCCGCGCGTGCCGATCACCGCGAGCGAGCAGTGCGGATGGTCCGGCACATCCTCGCTCAGCTTCGGCGCGTTCAGCATCGCCTGGGCCTGCACAAAGGATTCGCGCATCATGTCGGGATTGAGCGGCTTCAGCAGATAGTCCTGGATGCCGCTGGCGAGCAGGTCGCGGTACAGGCGGACATCGTTCACCTGGCCGGTGGCGATAACGACCGTTCCGGGTTCGCACACTTCCGCAAGCGCGTTGATGTCGTTCAGCGGATCTCCCGATTCGGAAAGGTCGACGAACAGGATGTTGGGGCTCGCCGACACCGAAAGCGTCTGGACGGCATTGCGCAGGCCGCCCTTGTTGACCTTTTCGCCGGCCCAGCCCTGTTCGATCGCGATCGGCCGCAGGGCTTCCGCCGTGTTGTCATCGCAGACGAAGGCGATGAAGGGTTCGCGCTGGCCGGTGCGCCCGGCTGACCAGGGAGCGTTCATCAGTTGCCCTCCATGCTGCCGGCATCCTTCAGGTCGCCCTTGCCGGTCGGTTCTTTGTTGCGGAACGTGTCGATGGCCTTGATTGCCGTCGACGGGTCGGTCGTGCCGGCACCGGGCTGGCCGCGCACCAGATCCTGGGGTTGCGCGACCATGGCGGCGAGGTTGGAATTCACCGCGCAGCCGTAGTTGGTGTCGGTATGCGCGTCGAAATTGGGCTGATCGACACCGCGCAGATCCGGGCAGCCCGGCACAGATGCCCTGCTGCGCACGACCACCACCCGGGCCGTGCCGGGGGCCGCAGTGCCGCTGGTGACCGGTGCGTTCCTGCTGAGCAGGATGCCATGGCGCGACGCCGCGTCGGCGACATCGTCGACGACGGCAGGGTTCTGCGCGTTGGCGTCGTCGACATAGACGGCGTCGCCGTAACCGAGCCGCATCGTGCCGAGCCAGTCGGCGAGACGTTGCTGCTCTCCGGTGGCGAGCCCGCCCGCGGCGGTGGCGAGGTCGATGCTGTATTCGGCGCGGCTGACGACCGGCTGATGCGGCGATTCGAGCCCGCGATAGGCGCTGCCGGCGCATCCGGGCAGAAGGAGCGCCGCGGCGAGCGGGGCCAGGATCACGGAACGGGACATTGCATTCATCTCCTGACGCTGCGCGTTACTGGATGCTGAAACCAGGTGAGGCGATTTGCGGCTGCTGCCCGGTCGGCTCCGCCCGCGATGTCGTGGCCTGCTTTTTCGGGACGGGCTGCTGCGGCGCCGGTCCGGGCGGGACGGACCCGGCCGCGCCCAGCGACGGGCTGGCCGCGCCTTGCGATTCGGTGGTCGGCTGCGGCCGCGGCGCATCGGACTGGCTGCGCACCTGGCCCAGCAGGACGCGGCCGAGATCGGTCGGCGCCTGATATCCGTCGGTGGGCAGGGCGATGTTCCGGGAATCGGTCGGCTTCACGAGATAGGGCGTGATGACGATGACCAGCTCGGTTTCGCTGCGCTGGAAAGCGTTGGACCGGAACAGCGCGCCCAGCACGGGCAGGTTGCCGATGCCCGGCGTGCCTTCGAAGCTGTTATTGTGCGTGTTCGACAACAGTCCGGCGATCATGAAACTCTGGCCGGAACCCAGCTCCACGGTCGTTTCCGTCCGCCGGGTCTTCAGCCCCGGAACGTTGGTCCCGTTCACATCGACGGCGTTCGCATAGTCCAGTTCCGACACTTCCGGCCGGACGCGCAGCGAAATGCGCCCGTCGGCGAGCACCGTCGGCGTATAGGACAGGCTGACGCCATATTGCTTGTATTCGACCGAGACGGCGCCCAGCCCCTGACTGATCGGGATGGGGATCTCGCCGCCTGCGAGGAAGGTCGCGGTTTCCCCCGACAGCGCGGTCAGATTGGGATTGGCGAGCGTCGACACCTGGCCGTTGCGTTCGCCCAGGTCGAGCGCGCTGAGCAGGTCGAGCCCGAGCAGGTGACCGGCAAAGCCGAGCGTGGTCCGCTCGTTGCTGCCGCCGAAGTCGAAATTATAGGTCGTTCCGCCCGTGTCGGGATCGGTGTCGATCGATCCGGCGCTGCGGCCCGAACCTATGCCGAACAGGAAGCCGCCGGTGCGATCCTGGGTCAGCAGGTTGTTGCCGATATTCTTCACCAGCGACCGAGACACTTCGGCGACGCGCACCTGCAGGTTCACCTGCAGGGGCGTGGCGGTGCGCAGGCGCGTCAGCACCTTCGTATTCTCTCCGACGAAGGCCTGGACGAGCTGCTGCGCATCGGCCGCGTCATCCGGATTCGCCACCGTGCCGGTCAGCAGCATCATGCCGTTCATCGGCGTGGCGGTGATGTGCGCCTCGGGCATCGCCATGCGCAGCATCGACTGGACCGAATTGATGTTCTGGCCGACGCGCACCGTGGTCGCATAAACGACGTCGCCGGATTTGGACGTGGCATAGACGTTCGTCTCGCCCGGCCCTTTGGCGAAGATGTAGAGCTGGGTGGGCGAGCGCACCTGGACGTCGGCGACCTTGTCGTCGGCGACGAACAGATCGCTCATCGGCTTGGTGAGCGTCACCAGCCGGCCGCGGCCGATGTCGAGCTGCACGACCGAATCGGGTTCGGGGCGCACATTCTGGGCGGCGGCAGGTGTCGCCGCACCGATCGCGGCGGCGGTGGTGGCGAGCGCCAGTGACAGCCGCAGCGTGTTGAGCTTCATTCGCATTTCAGTTCTTTCCCCCGACCGGGACCACCGTTACGGCGTTGCCGCGGGCAACCCGCACCGTCGGACCGGTGATGACATTGCTCTGGCCCACGCCGCTGGCGGCGACGCTGCCATCGCCCGGTGCCGACATCTGCGGCGGCCCCATGGTCGCCTCGCCGGGCACCGTCGCCCGCTGGAAGCGCGAAACGTCTGCTCCGGTGGAATAGGTCGGGCGGGTGTCGATCGGCTGTGCATCGACGAAGGCGAGCATCTTCTTTTCCGCGTCCGGATCATCGGGCACGTCGACGGCGCCCGACGCGATCGCCTGCTCCAGCTCGCCGCGATTGTCGGCAAGCGAACGCAGCGATAGCGAAAGCTGGCCGATCGTCTGCGCGACGGCGATCTTTTCCGCGATCTTGGGCGTCACCTCGACGGTGACGGTCGAATAGGTCTGGACGTCGACCTTGCCGTCTTCGCCCACCTTGTTGTCGGTGCGCTGGTCGGTGGCGAGCACGCGCAGGTTGCGCAGGACGGTTTCCGACGCCTTCAGCGCCGGCCCGTCCCCGCCGCCTTCCACCGACTGCGTCAGGATCAGGTCGACACGGTCGCCGGGAAAGACGAATCCGGCCACTGCGCTTTGCGCCGATACCGGCACCGTCACGGCGCGCATACCGGGCGACAGCGCCGCGGCCAGGAAGCCCCGATCGCCGGGCTTCACCAGGGCGCCCTGGGTGATGGGCTGACCGGCGGGAATGGCGAAGCGCACGACCGTGCCCTGCAACGTCGGCAGGTCGGTCTTGCCCTTCAGGTAATAGGCATCCTCGACCAGTTCTTCCGGCCAGGGCTGGAATTTCAGCGAGGCGGCATCGAGGATGGTGCCGACGGGCAGCGCTCGGGCCGCGACCAGCACTTCCTTGCCGGACACCGTGGCGGGCGCGGGCATATTGGCGTCGGCCCTGGGTGCCGACGATCCCGTCATCAGGCTGCGCGCCATGAAGGCGGTCAGGGCCGCCATCACAAGCGCGCCCACCAGAAGCATGATCTTTCTGCCGTCCATGACGATTCGCAGCCTTTCGAAAGGGGTTCGGGCCGGTTGATCCAGCGTTAAGTATCAGCCCAATGGGTTAAAAATCGGTTCGCGGAACAGCAGCAGCGCCGCCATCGCGATCGCCACGCCATACGGTATCTCCACCCGTGCCGCGGATTTTCGCACTTTCTTATCGACCAGCATCGCGATGGTCAGCGCGCCGCCCAGCAGCGACATCCAGATGAGCATCCAGGCCAGGGGCTGCAGCGGCAGCCAGAGCGCGAGCGCGCCCAGCATCTTCACGTCGCCGCCGCCCATCTGGCCGGCGAAGAAGGCGCAGGCGAACAGGGCGAAGACGCCCAGCCCGATTGCGAGCTGAATCGCCATGCCGGGCCAGATCGACAGGTCGTTCGCCCACCACCAGACCGGCGCCAGCAGCGCGATCGCGGCATTCTTCCAATTGGCGATCTCGCGCGTACGGGCATCCTCGATCCCGGCGGCGACGAGCAGGACAAGCAGCGCCAGTGTCAGCGCCTGCAGGATATTTTCCCCCAGCATGGGACAGCCATCTAGACGCGATGGCTTGCTAAAACGTAACCACTGGCCATGGCAGATTCCGCCGCTTTGGCCCGATCAATTCCCGACGATGCGCGGATCACCCGCTGGCGCGGCCCCGGCGGCGGTGATCTGCGCCGCTTCGACCGGCCGGCCGCGGGTGCGGCGTGCGGCGCTATCCTGTTCCAGGGCGGACGCGGCGATTTCGCCGAGAAATATCTGGAAAGTTTCGCGTATTGGCACCGCGCCGGCTGGCACGTCACGTCCTTCGACTGGCGCGGCCAGGGCGGGTCCGGCCGATTCGGCGCCAGCCGTGGCGGCGACATCGACGACTTCGCCACCTATGTCGCGGATCTGCGCGCTTTCTGGGCGGACTGGCAAGCGCAGGCGCCGGGACCGCATGTGATCGTGGGGCACTCGATGGGCGGGCATATCGTGCTGCGCGCGCTGGCCGAGGGAGCCGTCACCCCCGCGGCGGCGGTGCTGGTGGCGCCCATGCTGGGGCTGCGCTCCCCCCTCGGCGCCCGGCTGGGTGAAGCGGTGGCGCGGTGGATGACCCGGCTGGGCGATCCCGGCCGGCGGGCGTGGAAGGGCAATGAGAAACCGGCCACGACCGATACGCGCGAATCACTGCTGACCCACGATCATCGCCGCTACTTGGACGAGATCTGGTGGCAGCGGCACGATCCCGACTTGCTGCTCGGTCCGCCGAGCTGGCGCTGGCTGCACGAGGCGTTCCGTTCGACCCGGACATTGCGGGAGAGCGATTCGCTGGCGCGCGTGGGGACGCCGGTGCTGGCCCTCGTGGCGGAGGCCGACGGGTTGGTCGACCCGGTTGTGGCGAAGCGCATGCTGGCCCGGCTGCCCGATCACCGCACCGTCTGCTTCGGTCGCGAATCGGCGCACGAGATCCTGCGCGAGGCCGACCCGGTGCGCGACCGCGCCCTGGCCGTGATCGACAGATTCCTGGCGGAACGGGTGGCATCGTCATGAACCGATATGACATCGTCATCGTCGGCGCCGGCATGGCGGGCGCCAGCCTGGCCGCGGCGATCGGGGATGCGGCGTCGGTGCTGCTGATCGAGGCAGAGGATCAGCCCGGCTATCATGCGACCGGACGATCGGCGGCATTCTGGTCGGAAACCTATGGCGGGCCGGGCGTGCAGCCGCTCACCACGGCTTCCGGCCCGTTCCTCAATGCCCCGCCGCCCGAATATGGCGGCGAATCCTTCCTTCTGACGCGCGGCGAACTCATCATGGGGCGCGGGGAGGACGCCGAACTGCTCGACGGGTTCGAGCGCCGCTTCGCGGGTTCGGGCGTGGCCCTGCGCCGCTCCAGGCCGCGGGACCATGTTCCCGGCATTCTGCCGGCCTGGAATGACGGATTATGGGGGCCGAGCTGCGCCGACATCGATGTCGCACGGCTTCATGCGGCATGCCTGAAGCAGGCGCGCCGACAGGGTGTGGCGCTACGGTCGCGGGCGGAGCTGGTGTCGGCGGCGCGGCAGTCCGGCGGCTGGGCGCTGGAGCTTGCCGATGGCGGACAGGTGGGTGCGGCCGTGCTGGTCGACGCCGCCGGGGCCTGGGCCGACGCGGTCGCCCGGCTGGCGGATGTGCGGCCGCTGGGCATTCAGCCCTATCGCCGGACCGTGGTGCAGGTGCGGGTCGATCCGCCCGCGCCCGCCGATCTGCCGCTGGTAAGTGACGTTCGGGGCGGCTTCTACTTCAAGCCGGAACCCGGCGGCCGCCTGTGGCTGTCGCCGCATGACGAGACGCCGACCGACCCCTGCGATGCGGCGCCCGAGGAATTCGACGTGGCGCTGGCGATCGACCGGCTGCAACACGCCGTCGACTGGCGGATCGCGGCCGTGGAGCGCAAATGGGCGGGGCTGCGCAGTTTCGCGCCCGACCGGCTGCCCGTTTACGGCTTCGCGCCCGATACGCCCGGCTTTTTCTGGTTCGCCGGGCAGGGCGGTTTCGGTATCCAGACGGCGCCGGCGGCGGCCCGGCTCGGCGCGGCGCTGCTTCTGAACGAACCCGCCCGAATGGCACCGGCCCTGGACCCTGAACGCTACGCTCCGGCGCGGTTCTGAAGATGCGAGGACGGCATCACCGCGCCGCCGTCGCCGCATCGCTTGCCAGGCGGTCGGCGCGTTCGTTGTCGGGGTGGCCGGCATGGCCCTTGACCCAGACCCATTCGACCTCGTGCCGATCGGCGGCGGCGACCAGCGCCTGCCACAGCTCGGCATTCTTCACCGGCTTCTTCGCCGCCGTCTTCCAGCCATTGCGGCGCCAGCCGTGAATCCACTTGGTCAGTCCGTCCATGACATATTTGCTGTCGGTTGACAGCGTTACCCGGCAGGGGCGCGTCAGCGCGTTCAGCGCCTGTATTGCGGCGGTCAGTTCCATGCGGTTGTTGGTGGTATTCGCCTCGCCGCCCGCCAGTTCCTTCTCATGCCCGGCGGCGCGGATCACGGCGCCCCAGCCGCCGGGGCCGGGATTGCCCTTGCACGCGCCGTCGGTGGCGATCTCGACATGGGTGAGCGGCTTCATGCGAACGCTTCCTCGCCCAACCGCTCATAGATTTCCAGCCGGCGCAGATAGGCCAGCGGGTCCTTGCGCGTCACCATCGCGTCGGCCGGCGTATTGAGCCAGTCCCAGGCTCGCGTCAGAAAGAAGCGGATACACGCGCCGCGCGCCAGAACGGGCAGGGCCGCGCGTTCGTCGTCGCGCAGGCCGAAGGCTTCGGCGTATCCGGCCATCAGCGCGTGGGAGACATCGCGCTCCAGCGTGCGCCCCGCATCGTCGAACGCCCAGGCGCCGTGCATGATGGCAAGGTCCAGGGCACGAAGGTCGGTGCAGGCGAAATAGAAATCGATCAATCCCGTCACCTCGTCGCCCAGCATCAGGACGTTGTCGGGAAACAGGTCGGCATGGATCGCGCTGCGGGGCAGGCCCGCGGGCCAGGCTGCGGTAACCTGGGCCAGGGCCGTATCGATCCGGGCGAACAGGTCCGGCGCGATTCGGTCGAGATCGCCGCCGCAGCGATCGAGCAGCGGGCGCCAGCTTTCCAGCCCCATGCTGTTCGGCCGGACGCGATCGAAATCGCCGAGCGCAGCATGCATCCGGCCCAGCGCGGCGCCGGCGGAGCGGGCCTGGGCGGGCGTGGGCCGCGTGACCGAAACGCCGGGCAGGAAGCGGATGAGGCAGGCGGGCCGGCCGGCCAGTTCGTGGATCTCCCTGCCTGCGCGGTCCGCGATCGCCGGCGGCACCGGCTGGTCGCGCGCCGCCAAATGGTCGAGCAGGGCCATGAAGAAGGGCAGATCCTCTGCGGAAACGCGTTTTTCGTACAGGGTGAGGATGAACCGGCCGGTGGTGGTGTCGACCAGATAGTTGCTGTTCTCGACGCCTTCGGCGATGCCCTTGGCCGAACGTAATTCGCCCGCATCGAACCGGGTGAGAAAGTCGCGCAGCGTCTCGGTGGGAACGCGGGTATAGACCGCCATCGTCAGGCGGCTTCGAGGCCGCGCGGCAGCTTGAAGGCGATGTTTTCGCGCGCCGTTTCCACCTCGCGCTCGATCACGTCGAACCGCTCCGCAACGCGGTCGACGACCTCGCGAACGAGAATCTCGGGTGCCGATGCGCCGGCGCTGATGCCCAGCGTTCCGACCCCTTCCAGCCAGGCGAAGTCGAGGTCGGACGCGCGCTGGATCAGCTTGGCATCCTTGCCCTCGCGCTCGGCGACCTCGACCAGGCGCAGCGAGTTGGACGAATTGGGCGCGCCGATCACCAGCACCAGGTCGCAGGCCGATGCGATCGCCTTGACCGCGGTCTGACGGTTGGAGGTCGCATAGCAGATGTCGTCCGCGCGCGGCGCGACGATGTCGGGAAATCGGCGCCTCAGGACGTTCACGACCGCCGCTGTGTCGTCGACGGACAGGGTCGTCTGGGTCAGGAAGGCCAGGTTGTGCGGATCGGCAGGGGTAAGCGCTTCGGCATCGGCGACGGTTTCGATCAGCGTGATATCGCCCGCATCCACCTGGCCGAACGTGCCGATCACCTCCGGATGGCCGCGATGGCCGATGAACAGGATGTGCTTGCCGCTGCCGATCAGCCGCTCGGCCTGGCGATGCACCTTGGATACCAGCGGGCAGGTGGCGTCGACATAGGTCAGCCCGCGTTCCTCCGCCTTGCGCGGCACGGCCTTGGGCACGCCGTGGGCGGAAAAGACGACCGGCGCATCCTCGGGAACCTGGTCCAGTTCCTCCACGAACACGGCGCCCTTGTCGCGCAGGCTGTCGACCACGAACCGGTTGTGGACGATTTCATGCCGGACATAGACCGGCGCGCCGAACCGTTCGAGCGCGACCTCGACGATCTTGATGGCACGGTCGACACCGGCGCAGAAACCGCGCGGCGCCGCGATCAGAAGTTCGATGACCGGTTTTTGCTGGCTCATGATGGCGCTTGCCTCTACGCGATTGCTTGCACGGCGCAAAGGCGGTTCCTATGGTCCGCCACCGCCGCGGGCCGGACGTATCACGGCCCGTCCCAGTATCGAAAGGTGTGTTGGATCGTGAACTTGTGCAAGCCCGGTATCGCTGCAGCCCTGCTGACCGTGCCGTTTATCGCCGGATGTTCGAACCAGGGCAAGATCGACCCCACCGGCGGCATCACCGCCGTCCGCACAGCCTGCCCGCGCGTGGGCGTGCCCGCCGGCACCGGCGACATCACCCTGTTCGATCCTGCGAACAGCCGGCTGGCGAGCGACATCGACGTCACCGCCACGATCACCAATGTCCGCGCCAACTGCACCGACGCCACGTCGGACGTGGTCAGCGCGATCAGCTTCGATATCTTTGCCAGGCGCGCGGAAGCGGGGCCGGCCCGCGACGTGACGCTGCCCTATTTCGTCACGGTCGTTCAGGGCGGCACCTCCGTCACGGCCAAGCGCGTGGCGCGGGTCACCGTTCATTTCGACCAGGGACAGTTGCGGGCGCGGACGAGTGCGCAGGGCACGGCGATCGTGAACCGTGCCGCCGCGACCTTGCCGCAGGATATTCGCGACCGGATCACGCAGAAGCGGAAGGCGGGTGATATGTCGGCCGCCGTCGATCCGCTGAGCATCCCCGAAGTGCGTGACGCCGTGCGCTCCGCGACGTTCGAGGCGCTGGTCGGCTTCCAGCTCACCGAGGACCAGCTCAAATACAACCTTACGCGGTGACAAAAATCGCGTCGCGCGGTCGCGAGAGCGTTTGACTCCGCCTACGCGATTCTCCACAACATGGCGTCGATGCCGGGCGACCGGCATGGGCCAGCGCGGGAGAGCGTCCGACCCTTTCGGGGGCGGGCCGCCGAAGGAGCAACCGCCCCGGAAACTCTCAGGCCAACGGGACCGCGCGGGCAGGACACTCTGGAAAGCGGACGCGTTGCAATGGCGCGTCCCACCGAAGGGGTAAGCGGGCTGTTCCAGGGCAGCTCCGTGAAACTCTCAGGTTCCATGACAGAGGGGGCGATGGACGTTCCGGTGCTTGGCGGCGCTTCCATCCTGCTCGCTCCTGTGAAAGGCCGTGACCGTTGACCGAGACCGAATCTTC
Source organism: Stakelama saccharophila (assembly GCF_032229225.1). Taxonomy (NCBI): domain Bacteria; kingdom Pseudomonadati; phylum Pseudomonadota; class Alphaproteobacteria; order Sphingomonadales; family Sphingomonadaceae; genus Stakelama; species Stakelama saccharophila. The sequence continues at coordinate 2,752,028 of NZ_CP135076.1, read as the reverse complement.
CGAGACCTTGGCCACATTGCCGCTCGATGGCTGGCACCGCGCGCGCGGTGGCCGCATGGTGCCGTTCGCCGGCTATCACATGCCCGTTCAATATGAAGGCGTGATGGCCGAACATAGCTGGACGCGCCGATCGGCCGGGCTGTTCGACGTCAGTCATATGGGGCAACTCACCGTCAGCGGGCCGGATGTCGATGCCGCGCTAGAGGCGCTGATGCCGGCAGATTTCAAGGGGCTGGGCGAGGGGCGGATGCGCTATTCGCTGCTGCTCGCCGACAATGGCGGCATTCTCGACGATTTGATGGCGACGCGCCTGCCGGACGACAATGTCTTCGGTGCGGCGGGCTTTTACGTCGTGGTGAACGGTGCGGTGAAGTTCGAAGATATCGGCCATCTGCGCGAGCATCTCGCCGACGAGATCACGCTCAACCATATGGAGGGTCGCGCGCTGCTGGCGCTGCAGGGCCCGAAGGCGGCGGATGCGCTGGGCCGCCTGGTTCCCGGCGTCGGCGATCTCGCCTTCATGCGCGGCGGCTCGTTCGGCTGGCAGGGGCGCGGGCTGTGGATCAGCCGGTCGGGCTATACCGGCGAGGACGGGTTCGAGATCTCGCTGCCCGCCGAGACGGCGGAAGCCTTTGCTGAGGCGCTGTGCGCCGAACCGGAGGTAAAGCCGATCGGTCTGGGCGCGCGCGATTCGCTGCGGCTGGAAGCAGGCTTGCCGCTTTATGGCCACGATCTCGATCCCGACACGACGCCGATCGCCGCCGATCTCGGCTTCGCCCTGTCGAAGCGCCGGCGCGGGGAAGGCGGCTTTCCCGGCGCCGAGCGCATCCTGAAGGAACGCGAGGACGGCGCGATCCAGAAGCGGGTCGGGCTGGTCATCGACGGGCGACAGCCGGTCCGCGAGGGTGCCGATGTGGTCGAGGCGGACGGGACGATGGTCGGCCGCGTCACCTCGGGCGGCTTCGCGCCCACTATCGGCAAGCCGATCGCCATGGCCTATGTCCCCTGGGCGAGCGCCGAACCCGGCACCACCATCCACCTGTCGCAGCGCGGCAAGCTTCACCGGGCGGAAGTCGCGGCCATGCCCTTCGTCCCCCATCGTTACGTTCGTGCAGGAGCAAAATAATGCCCCGTTTTTTCACGCAAGACCATGAATGGATCGACGCCGACGGCGATACGGCGACCGTGGGCATCACCGAATATGCGCAAGGCCAGCTCGGCGACATCGTGTTCGTGGAAACGCCCGATGCCGGCAAGGAATTCGCGCGTGGCGACGATGCCGCGGTCGTCGAATCGGTAAAGGCGGCGTCCGACGTCTATTCGCCCGTGTCGGGCACCGTGACCGAGGCCAATGGCGATCTCGACGACAGCCCCGAACTCGTCAACGAGGACCCGGAAGGCAGGGGCTGGTTCTTCAAGCTGGCGCTGAAGGACAGGCGCGAACTCGACGGCCTGATGGACGAAACGAAATACAAGGCCTTCGTCGACGGGCTTTGATTCTTTTCGGCCCCTCCTTTCAAGGGAGGGGCTGGGGCGGGTGGCGAGCGCAGCGAGCTTGGTCACCGTCACCCAGCAATGCACCGCCGAGGGTATCGAGCCCTCACCGCCGCATGACCCACCCCCTGCCCCTCCCTTGAAAGGGAGGGGGGAGATAGACGATGCGTTACCTGCCGCTTACCCCCGATGATCGCACCGCGATGCTCGCCGAAATCGGCGCGGGATCGGTCGACGAGTTGTTCGCCGACGTGCCCGATCATGCCCGTCTCGACGGTCCGATCCGTGATCTGCCCGGCCATGCCAGCGAAATGGCGGTCGAGCGCCATATGGCAAAGCTGGCGCGGAAGAACCTGACCGCCGGCGACGGGCCGTTCTTCCTCGGTTGCGGCGCGTACCGGCATCATGTCCCGGCGACGGTCGATCACATCATCCAGCGCGGCGAGTATCTGACCGCCTACACGCCCTATCAGCCGGAAATCGCGCAGGGCACGCTGCAGATGCTGTTCGAATTCCAGACGCAGGTCGCGCGCCTGTTCGGCTGTGACGTGGCGAATGCGTCCATGTATGATGGTTCGACCGCCTGCTGGGAAGCGATCACCATGGCCGGGCGCGTGACGAAGCGCCACCGCGCGGTGCTGTCCTCGGGGCTGCATCCGCATTATGTTTCGGTCGCCAATACCATGGCGACGTTCACCGGCGATACGCTGATCACCGCAACGCCCGAACTGACCGCGGAGCCGGATACAGACGCGCTGATCGAGGCGATTGACGACCAGACGTCGTGCGTGGTCGTGCAATATCCCGACATTCTAGGCCGCATCGGGGACCTGTCGGAACTGGCGGAAGCGTGCCATGCCAGGAAGGCGCTGCTGATCGCCGTGGTTACCGAGCCGGTGGCGCTGGGCGCGATCAAGGCACCGGGAGAGATGGGCGCCGATATCGTCGTCGGCGAGGGGCAGTCGCTGGGCGTCGGTCTCCAGTTCGGCGGGCCCTATGTCGGCCTGTTCGCCTGCTCGCAAAAGCTGGTGCGGCAAATGCCGGGCCGGCTGTGCGGCGAGACGGTCGATGCCGAGGGCAAGCGCGGTTACGTGCTGACGCTGTCGACGCGCGAACAGCATATCCGCCGCGAAAAGGCGACGTCCAACATTTGCACCAATTCGGGCCTGTGCGCGCTCGCGTTCTCGATCCACATGACGCTCCTGGGCGAAAAGGGGCTGCGGCAACTGGCGCAGGCCAACCATACGCTCGCCTGCAAGGCCGCCGACCGGCTGGCGCAGGTCCCGGGCGTCGAGCTGGTCAATACCGCCTTCTTCAACGAATTCACGGTGAAGCTGCCGACCGAGGCGCGGCCGGTGGTGCGGGCGCTGGCCGACCAAGGGGTGCTCGCGGGCGTGTCGCTCGGCCGGCTCTACCCGGCGGACGACATGCTGGCGGGCGGGCTGGTCGTGGCGGTGACCGAGACCACGACGGAGGATGACATCGAACAGCTTGCAACAGCGCTGAAGGAGGTGCTGGCATGATCCGTCGCGTCCCCGTGTCCGTTTGCGCTGAGCTTGTCGAAGCGCCGTTCTTCTTTTTGACCCAAGAAAAAGGGCAGGGCTTCGACACGCTCAGCCCCAACGGGAAGTAATCCGATGGCTTTGAACCAGAGCGGCTGGAAGCCCGAAATGACGAGCGGCGAGGAGCGCGGCCCGGTGGCAACCTTCACCGGCGCGCGCGCGCTGATGCGCGACGAGGCGCTGATCTTCGAGATCGGGTCGACCGACACCACTGGCGTCGATTTCGACATCCTCCCCGGCACGGGGAGGGAGACCAGCGAAGCTGGTGGAGGGGGGGCTCCATCAAGTGCAGCGTCTGCCGATAGCCCCCTCCACCGTCCTGCGGACGGTCCCCCTCCCCATGCTGGGGAGGATCGGCTCGGCGGCCTCGCGCGCACCCGAGAGATCGGCCTGCCCGGCCTGTCCGAGCCGGAAACCGTGCGCCATTACACGCGCCTCAGCCGTCAGAACTACGCCATCGACACCGGCATCTTCCCGCTGGGTTCGTGCACGATGAAGCATAATCCGCGGCTGAACGAACGTGTCGCGCGGATGCCGGGATTCGCCGATATCCACCCGCTGCAGCCGACCGACACGGTGCAGGGCGCGCTCGAGGTGATCCACCAGCTTTCGTACTGGCTGGTGACGCTTACGGCCATGCACTCGGTGGCGATGAGCCCCAAGGCGGGCGCGCATGGCGAGCTGTGCGGCATCCTCGCCATCCGCGCGGCGCTCGAGGCGCGCGGCGACACGCGTCAGGTGATCCTCGTGCCCGAAAGCGCGCACGGCACCAACCCGGCGACCGCCGCCTTTGCCGGCTACAAGGTCGAGGGGATTCCGGCGAACAAGCAGGGTCGCGTCGACCTGAATGCACTGAAGGCGCGGCTGGGCCCCGATGTGGCGGCGGTGATGATCACCAACCCCAATACCTGCGGCCTGTTCGAACCCGACATGAAGGCGATTTCGGACGCGGTCCATGCAGCGGGCGGCTTCGTCTATTGCGACGGCGCCAATTTCAACGCGATCGTCGGGCGGGTGCGGCCGGGCGACCTGGGCGTCGATGCGATGCACATCAACCTGCACAAGACCTTTTCCACCCCGCATGGCGGCGGCGGGCCGGGATCGGGACCGGTGGTCTTCTCGCAGGCGCTGACCCCTTATGCGCCGCTGCCCTTCGTCGAGAAACGCGACGACGGCTTCCATCTGGTCGAAGAGGAAACCGCCGACGAGAACCACGCTCACAGCTTCGGCCGCATGGTCGCGTTCCACGGTCAGATGGGCATGTTCACCCGAGCGCTCGCTTACATGCTGAGCCACGGCGCCGACGGTCTGAAGCAGGTGGCGGAGGACGCCGTCCTCAACGCCAATTATGTGCTGCGCAGCCTGTCCGACGTGCTGCAGGCGCCGTTCGGCGACAGCGGGCCGTGCATGCATGAGGCGCTGTTTTCGGACAAGGGGCTGGCCGAGGGCTTCTCCACGCTCGACATCGCCAAGGCGCTGATCGACGAAGGCTATCATCCGATGACGATGTATTTCCCCCTCGTCGTCCACGGCGCGATGCTGATCGAGCCGACCGAGACGGAATCGAAGGCCGGGCTCGACCAGTTCATCGGCGCGGTGCGCTCGGTGGTCGCGCGCGCGAAGGCGGGCGACGAGGCGCTGAAGGGCGCGCCCTGGTACGCGCCGCGCAGGCGGCTCGACGAAACGCTGGCCGCGCGCAAGCCGGTTCTCGTCTGGCGAGATCCCGAACCGGCGCAGGCGGCGGAATAAGGGAACCTTACCGCCGGTCCGGCGTCATCGCTGGATGACACCGCAGCCATATCGCCGCCGATGAGCAACCGCGAGCACGAGGAGCGCGAGGCGGCGCAGTCGCACGAAGCGGAAGAAAATGCGGCCGACCTCAGCCATGAGGAGGAGGTCGACGTCGAGGAACGGCGCGCGCCGCCGGCCAGGATCGTTCACGAGGTCATCCGCCGCCAGGGGATCGAGGAACTCGAACGCCCCGACATGTCGCTTCTGTGGTCGGCGATCATCGCCGGCGTCTCCCTCAGCATGTCGGTGCTTGCCAAGGCGGTGCTGGACCTGCGCCTTCCCGAAAGCGCGGCCAAGCCGGTCCTGGTGGACCTTGGCTATACCGTCGGGTTCGTCATCGTCATCATGGGTCGGCTGCAACTTTTCACCGAAAGCACCATCACCGCGATCCTCCCGCTGGTCACGACGCCGAGCTGGCACAGCCTCGGGCGTACGGCGCGGCTGTGGCTGATCGTCTTCCTCGCGAACATGGCCGGCACGTTCGCCTTCGCCCTTTTCTCCGATATCGGCGGATTCGGCTCGGCCGAGCTGAAGCAGGCCATCATCGCCGTCAGCGAGCCCCTGCGCGGCCGCGACGCCGGGAATATACTGCTCGCCGGAATTCCCAGCGGGTTTCTGATCGCCACGATCGTCTGGGTCATGCCCAGCTCGGCCGGGCAGCGGATCTGGGTCATCATGCTCATTACCTGGGTCATTGCGCTGGGCCATCTGTCGCATGTCGTCGCCGGCGCGGCGGAGGCATGGGTGCTGTGGCTTGCCGGTGCGGAATCGCTAGGCTGGGTGATCTTCCATTTCATTCTGCCCGCGCTTGCCGGCAACATCATCGGCGGCACCGCCCTGTTCGCCTTCCTCGCCCATGCCCAGGTCAAGCGCGAAATCCACGAATGAGCGCGATTGGCGCACCCGTCGCGACGCGCTACACCGGCTGGCAGGGGGGAACGCATGATGATGAAAGATCGCGGCAGAACCAATGACGCCGGCCCCGGGGGCTGTGCGGGCACGCCCGATCCCACACCCTGGATCGCGGCCGCGGATAGCGGCGCCACCCGCAAGCACGCGCCCGCCACGCTCAGGAACCGCGACGCCATCGCCGGCCTGCTCGCCACCTGCCTGCCGGAGAAGGGCACGGTGCTGGAGATTGCGAGCGGAAGCGGCGAACATTGCGCCTGTTTCGCCGCGCGCTTTCCCCGGCTCCACTGGCAGCCGAGCGATCCCGAACCGTCCGCCCGCGCCTCGATCGCGTCGTGGTGCGCGGATCGCGCGAATGTCGCGCAGCCGCTTGCGATCGATGCCGCCGCCGAAGACTGGCCGATCGCGCGCGCCGATGCGATCCTGTGCATCAACATGGTGCATATCAGCCCGTGGGAGGCGACGCTGGGCCTGATGCGCCATGCCGGCCGCCTGCTGCCCCCGGGCGCGCCGCTTGTCCTTTACGGCCCCTATTTCCGCGACGAGGTGGAAACCGCTTTGTCCAACATCGCCTTCGACCAGAGCCTGCGCGAGCGCGATCCCCGCTGGGGCCTGCGCCGCCTGGAAGATGTCGAGATCGCGGCCGGCGAACACGGCTTCCTGCCCGAACGGGTGGTCGACATGCCGGCGAACAATATCGGCGTGATCTTCCGGCGCTAGGCGCCGGCGCGCAGCCGGGCCAGCCGGTGTTCGCGCCAGACGATATAGAGCCCGCTCGCGATGATGATCGGTGCGCCGATCAGCGTGGCGGTGGTAGGCAGGACCCCGAACAGCAGAAAACCGTACATCGTCGCCCAGATCAGGCTGGAATAATCCATCGGCACGACAGCCGATACCGGCGCGAATCGCAATGCGGCGGTCAGGCTCAACTGCCCCATGCCGCCGATGATACCGATGCCGGCCAGCATCGCCCAGGTGGCGGCGTCGTGCGGCTGCGCCTGGAAGGCATAGACCGCGCCCAGCGGCGGCACCGACAGGGCGGAGAACCAGAACACGGTCGTGCCCGCGCCCTCGGTTCTGCCGATCTGGCGCAGCAGGATGGCGATCAGCGCAACGAAGAAGGCGGCGCCAAGGCCGACCACCGCGCCGAACAGCGGAATGTCGCCGCCGCCCGGCTGCGCGACGATCAGCACGCCGATGAATCCCGCAATCACCGCGCCCCAGCGGTGCCGCCCCGTCGGCTCGCGCAACAGGAGGGCGCCCAGGATCGTGGCGAAGATCGGCGCGGTGAATTGCAGCGTCGTGGCCTCGGCCAGCGGCAACAGCGTAAGCGAACCGAAATTGCACACCATGCCCATCAGCCCGACCACGGTGCGCGCGCCGTGCGCGCCGATTCGGCTGGTCCTGAGCGCGTTCAGCCCCGCGGTCGCCGCGACGAAACCCAGCACCAGCGGGATGGCGCAGAGCTGGCGAAAGAACATGATCTCGCCCAGTTTCGCGCCGCGCGCTTCACTGAGCTTGATCAGCGCCGCCATTGATGCAAGGCACAGAATCGCGAACAACCGCAGGCCCAGGCCCGTCAGCGTCCGGTCCCGCTCCGGTTCGTCGCTTCCCATTGACCCGCTTTAGGTTGCCGTTACAGGCTGGATAAAGCGTAATCTTTGAAAGCCGTCATGCCCAAGCACGCCCTGCCCGTCACCCGCGAAGACGATTTCGCCCAATGGTATCAGCACGTCATCACCGAAGCCGATCTGGCCGAGGAATCGGGCGTGCGCGGGTGCATGGTCATTCGGCCCTGGGGCTATGGCATCTGGGAACGCATCCAGCGTCTGCTCGACGACCGGATCAAGGAAACGGGGCACGAGAACTGCTATTTTCCGCTCTTCATTCCGCTGTCGAACTTCGAGAAGGAGGCCGAGCATGTCGACGGCTTCGCCAAGGAGATGGCGGTCGTCACCCATCACCGGCTGGTGATGAAGGACGGCAGGCTGATTCCCGATCCCGAGGCGAAGCTGGAAGAGCCGCTGATCGTGCGCCCGACCTCGGAAACGGTGATCGGCAACGCATTTTCGCGCTGGATTCAGAGCTGGCGCGACCTGCCGGTGATGATCAACCAGTGGGCCAATGTCGTGCGCTGGGAAATGCGTACCCGCATGTTCCTGCGCACCTCGGAATTTCTCTGGCAGGAAGGCCATACGGCGCATTCGACCGAGGAGGAGGCGCGACTGGAGACGCTGCGCATGCTCGAGGTCTATCGCAGCTTTGCCGAGGAATGCGTCGCCATGCCCGTGATCGCGGGCGAGAAGCCGGAGAATGAGCGCTTCCCCGGCGCCGATGCGACCTGGTCGATCGAGGCGATGATGCAGGACGGCAAGGCGCTGCAGGCCGGCACCTCGCACTTTCTGGGGCAGACCTTCGCCAAGGCGCAGAACATCCGCTATCAGAATTCCGAAGGCGAGTTCGACCATGCCTGGACGACGAGCTGGGGCATGTCGACACGCATGATCGGCGGGCTGATCATGGTTCACGGCGATGACGACGGCCTGCGCGTGCCGCCGCGCATTGCACCGCACCAGATCGTCATCGTGCCGCTGTTGCGCGGCGGGCCCGAGGATGAGCAGATCAAGCGGTACTGCAACGAATTGTGGTACGAGCTGCGCAAGCAATACGCCTTTGGCGAACCGCTGCGCGTCTGGCTGGACACCAAGGAGACCAGGCCCGTCACCAAGCGCTGGGGATGGGTGAAGAAAGGCGCGCCCGTGATCCTGGAAGTCGGCGGCCGCGACGTCGCCGGCGGCAACGTCTCGGTCATCCGCCGCGACCGGCTCCACCGCGAGGACGGCAAGCTCGACAGCACCGTGATGGCCAAGGGCGAATTCCTCGACGCGGCCAAGGCGATCCTGGAAAGCGCGCAGAAACGGGCGTTGCTGGGCGCGCGCGAGCGGATGGAGGCGAGCATCAGCCGTTCCATCACCGATTTCGACAAGCTGGTCGATTATTTCCGCAGCGGCGGCAAGCATCCCGGCTGGGCCGAGGTGCAGTGGGCGCGCCCGACGGGCGCCGAGCTGGACAAGGTCGTCGAGCGGCTGAAGGCGCACAAGCTGACCTTTCGCAACGTGCCCAACGATGCGCGCGATGCGGACGGCACCTGTATCTTTACCGGCGAACCGGCGGTCGAGCGCATTCTGGTGGCGCGCGCTTATTGATCCCGCCGCGGCTGTGGCGCCTTGTCGACAGGCCGGACGCGATCCGGTCGGACGTTCAGGCGACCGCTTCTTCCGTCGACTGCATCCACCAGTCGGCGAAACCGGCGCGCTCTTCGTCGCTCATCAGCAGTCCCAGTTTACTGCGCCGTTCTAGCGCGTCCTCGACCGTCACCGCCCATTCGCGCCGCTGCATCCAGCGCGCTTCCAGTTCCGTCAGACCGGAACCGAAGTGCCGGCCCATCGCCGCCTCGCTGTCGATCCCGTCGAGCATCTCGGTCAGCCGGGCGCCATAGGCCCGCGCCATGCGCAGCGAGCGGGAATCGCCCAGGAACGGCCAGCGCTCGCGCACCGAATCGAGAAAGCGATCGAAATCGGGAATGGCGCCGCCGGGGAAGGGGCGGTTGCGCGTCATCGGGCGCGGATCGATGCCGAGCGGCGGGCCGATCTTCGCCAGCGCATCCTCCGCCAATGCGCGCGCCGTCGTGATCTTGCCGCCGAACACCGAAAGCACCGGCGCGGCGTCGACATCGCATTCCAGCTTGTATTCGCGCGTCACCGCGCTCGCATCGCTTTCGCCGTCGTCATAGAGCGGCCGCACGCCGGACCAGTGCGATGTCACTTCGTCCGGTCCGACATGGCGGCTGAAATAGTCGTTCACGGCGGCGCAGAGATAGTCGACCTCGTCGCGCTCGATCCGCGCGTCGTCCGGGCTGTCGACCGGTATGTCGGTGGTGCCGACCATGGTATAGTATCCCAGATAGTTGATCGCGAAGACGATCCGTCCGTCGGGTTGCTGCAGGATATAGGCCTGCGCTCCGTTATACAGGCGCGGCACGACGATATGGCTGCCTTTCACCAGCCGCACCCGGTTTTTCGTGCGCACGCCGATCCGATCCAGCGTTCCGGCGACCCATGGGCCGGTGGCGTTGACCAGCCCGCGCGCGGTCACGCTGCGTCCGTCGGACAGCATCGCCTGCCAGTGGTCGCCATGCCGGATGGCGGCGGTCAGTTCGGTGCGGGGCGCGATTTCCGCACCGGTTTCGGCCGCGTCGATCGCATTGTGCAGCGTCAGCCGCGCATCGTCGACCCAGGCATCGGAATAGACGAAGCCCTTCATCGGCCATTTGAGCTGGCGGATATAGACGCTGTCTTTGGCCTTCAGCGAGCGCGACCGCGGCAGCGACGATTTGCCCGCGAGCAGATCGTAGAGCCACAGCCCCGCGCGGATCACCCAGCGCGGCCGCCCGCCATGCTGCATCGGCAGGACGAAGGTCATGGGCTCGATCAGGTGGGGGGCTGCGCGCAGCAGCCGCTCACGTTCCCGCAACGCCTCGCGCACCAGGCCGAATTCGTAATATTCCAGATAGCGAAGCCCGCCATGGATCAGCTTGGTCGAGGCCGAGGACGTATGCCCGGCCAGGTCGTCCTTTTCGACCAGCAGCACCTTGAGCCCACCCAGCGCCGCTTCGCGCGCGATGGCGCAGCCGTTGATCCCGCCGCCGATGATGAGGAGGTCGTAGGTCACGCCCCTGCTCTAGCGGCAACCGACATCGCGGCGAAAGCCGGAAAGTGACGCCGCTTCCGTCCCATTGCTGGCGTGCGGCCCGCGAAATTCCTATATCGGACGTCAATGGCAAAAGAAAAGACAACCAAACAAGCCGGACTGCCGACACGGCAGCAGATACTGGATTTCATCGAAAGTTCCGACCAGCCCGCGGGCAAGCGCGAGATCGCGCGCGCCTTCGGGTTGAAGGGGCAGGACAAGATCGGCCTCAAGAAGCTGCTGCGCGACATGGGCGACGAAGGGCTGATCGACAGCGCACCCGGCCGCGCCTTTCACAAGATGGGCGGGCTTCCCAGGGTAACGGTGCTGCGCATCACGGATGTGGATGACAGCGGCAATGTCTGGGCGCAGCCCGAACGCTGGGAGGCCGAGGGCATCCCCGAGCCCCGCCTGCGGGTGAAGGAGCGCTCGAAACGCGGCGCGCTCGGCGTAGGCGACCGTATCCTCGCGCGCACCGAGGAGGCAGGCAAGGGCTGGATCGCCCATCCGATGAAGAAGCTCAAATCGTCCGGGGAACAGATGCTGGGCGTTCTCCACGAGGAGAATGGCGCATTGTTCCTGAAGGGCGTGGAGAAGAAGGAGCGGCGCGAATTTCGTGTGTCCGATGTCGGCGATGCCGAACCGGGCGACCTGGTACTGGCGGAGAAAGCGGGCAGGCCGCCGCGCATGACCGCGCGTATCGTGCAGCGCCTGGGCGACCCCTTCGCCCCGCGCAGCTTCTCGATGATCGCGATCCACAAGCTGGGTATTCCGGACACCTTCTCCGACGAGGTGCTGGAAGAAGCGCGGCGCGTCGCAAGGCAGAAGCTGGGCGAGCGCGAAGACCTGCGCGACATCCCCATCGTCGCGATCGACCCCGCCGACGCGCGCGACCATGACGACGCCGTCTGGGCCGCGCCCGATGACGATCCCGACAATCAGGGCGGCTGGAAGGCGATCGTCGCCATCGCGGACGTCAGCTTCTACGTCCGCCCCGGCTCCGCGCTCGACCGCGAGGCGCGCCGGCGCGGCAATTCGGTCTATTTCCCCGACCGCGTCGTGCCGATGCTGCCCGAGACGCTGTCGGCCGGTATCTGCTCGCTGAAGGAAGGCGAGGACCGTGCGGCGGTGGTCTGTCACCTGCGGATCGGCAAGGACGGGACGCTGAAGGCGTGGCACTTCACCCGCGCGGTCGTCCGTATCGCCGCGAACATCGCCTATGAGGACGCGCAGGCGGCGATCGACGCCGCCAACGACCGAACCCGTTCGTCTCGAGCGAAGTCGAGAGACGCCGAGGCGAACGGGCAGGGGGCACGTGTTTCGACTTCGCTCGACACGAACGGCGGGTTGCCCCGCGAACTGGTGGACACCTCCCTCAAACCCCTCTGGGCCTGCTGGGCCGCGCTCAACAAGGCGCGCAGCAAGCGCGAGCCGCTCGACCTCGACCTGCCCGAGCGTCGCATCGAACTCGACGAGCAGGGCCGTATCCTGTCGGTCGCCCCGCGCGAGCGGCTCGATGCGCACAAGCTGATCGAAGATTACATGATCGCCGCCAATGTCGCCGCGGCGAAGGCGCTCGAGCGCAAGAAGGCGCCGGTCATGTACCGCATCCACGAGACGCCGGGGCGCGAGAAGCTGGTCGCGCTCAAGGACTATCTCGACACCTTCGACATCAGCTTCACCCTTGGTCAGGTCATCAAGCCCGCCACCTTCAACCGGGTGATCGACCGCGTCGGCGATGCCGATTTTCGCCCGCAGGTGATGGAGCAGATCCTGCGCACGCAGACGCAAGCCTATTACGGCCCCGCCAATCATGGCCATTTCGGGTTGTCATTGGGCAGCTATGCGCACTTCACCTCGCCCATCCGCCGCTATGCCGACCTGATCGTCCACCGCTCTCTCGTCGAGGCGTTCGGCCTCGGCCCTGGCGGGTTGACGAGCGAGGAAGCCGCCAACATGGAACATATCGGCGAATCCATCAGCCAGCTCGAACGCCGTGCGATGGAGGCCGAACGCGACACCACCGACCGCTATGTCGCCGCCTATCTTTCGGAAAAGGTGGGGCAGGTGATGGAGACGCGCATCACCGGCGTGCTCAATTTCGGCTTCTTTGCGACCGTCGACGGGATCGGCGGCGACGGGCTGGTGCCCGCGCGCGATCTCGGAAGCGAATATTTCCGCTATGACGAGGCGGGGCAGAAACTGGTGGGAGAGGATTCGGGCGAGGAATTCACGCTCGGTCAGCGCCTGCCGCTGAAGCTGGTCGAGGCCAACCCGGTGTCCGGGGCGCTGCGCTTCGAACTGCCCGATGGCAAGGGTTCGGCATCTACGGGCACGTTCAAGCACAAGGGAAGGCCCAGGCGCGTTATCAAGCACCGCGGCCGGCCGAAAAACATCAAGCACCAGGGCAGGAAGGGTTAGCGGGCCATCAGGGAACGCCGTGGCCGCCTCCGGGGTTGGACGACATGAGCGTAATCACCGATCAAGAGCGAGGACATGGCTACATTCCCGGCAATCCGCACCAGGCGCTGGCGCAGGATCATCGCCCATTTCCTGTCCAAGGGCGCGAGTTCGCGCGACAAGGCGATCGCCTGGGAGCCGCAGAACGAGGCCGACCGCAGCCTTTTCGAGGATCTGCGCGCGCGCGGCGTCGTCAAACAGGACAATCGCGGCGGATTCTATGTCGACATGGATGCCTATGGCCGCGACGCCGAAATACGCGGACGTATCCGCACCGGCGCGATCGTCGCGACCTTGCTCGGCATGATCGGTGGCGCCGCCGCGCTCAGGAAGCGCAGAGGCTGAATCGCGTCAGGCGGCTTGGCTGAACTGCAGGCTGGCGAGCCGGGCATAGAGCCCGTCGCGTCGGATCAGGTCGGCATGCGACCCGGTCTCGACGATCCGGCCTTCGTCCATCACCACGATCCGCTGCGCCGCACGCACGGTCGCGAGGCGGTGCGCGATCACCAGGGTCGTGCGGTTCGCCATCAGGCCTTCCAGCGCCTCCTGCACCAGCCGTTCGCTTTCGGCATCGAGCGCGGAGGTCGCCTCGTCGAGGAGGAGGATGGGGGCATCACGCAACAGCGCGCGGGCGATGGCGATGCGCTGGCGCTGTCCGCCGGACAGGCGGGCGCCGCCTTCGCCGAGGAAGGTGTCCAGCCCGTCCGGCAGCGCGCGCAGGAAGGAAGCGGCATTTGCAGCCTCTGCCGCCCGCCACAATTCCGCGTCGCTCGCTTCCCACCGGCCATAGCGCAGATTGTCGCGCGCCGACGCGCCGAAGATCACCGTCTCCTGCGGCACCATGGCGATCTGGGCGCGCAGCGCCGCCGGATCGGCGCGGTGCACCGGCACGCCGTCGACCCGCACCTCGCCGCTGGAAGTGTCGTAGAAGCGCTCGATCAGCGCGAACAATGTCGACTTGCCGGCGCCCGAAGGGCCGACCACCGCCACCGTCTCCCCCGGCGTCACCTCCAGCGAGAAATCATGGAGCGCCGCCAGATCCGGGCGGCTGGGATAATGGAAGGTCACGTGATCGAACGTGATCGCGCCGAGAACCGGGGCCGGCAGCGCGACGGGGTCGGCGGGCGCGGTGATCTCCGGCTCCGCCGCGAGCAGTTCGGACAGCCGCGCCGCCGCGCCCGACCCGCGCAGCAATTCGCCCAGCACGTCGCTGAGCGCCTGGAATGCGCCCGTGACGATCACCGCGGTGAAGACGAAGGCGGTTAGCGATCCGCCCGACAATTCTCCGCTCGCGACCGCATGGACGGCATCCCACAGGATCAGCGTCACGGCGCCGAAGACGAGGGTGATGACGAATGCCGTCAGCACCGCGCGGATGCCGATGCGGCGTTTGGCCGTGGCGAAGCCTTCACCCACTGCCGTTTCGAACCGTTCGCCTTCGCGCCGTTCCTGCCCGAACGCCTGGACGATCTTCATCGCCCCCAGCGTTTCCACCGCGATCGCGCCGATATCGGCGATCCGGTCCTGGCTGCTGCGCGAATATTGCCGCACCCGGCGCCCCAGCAGGATGATCGGCAACAATACCGCTGGAATGCCGATGATCAGCCACAGCGCCAGCCGCGGCGCCAGCGTGAACAGATAGGCGATGCCGCCGACCGCCAGCACGAGATTCCTGAGCGCCACCGACAGGGTGGTGCCGACGACGACCTCCACGACGGCGGTGTCGGCGGTAAGGCGCGACGCGATTTCCGAGGGGCGGTTCTCCTCGAACCAGCGCGGCGTGAGGCGCAGGAGATTGCGCTGCACCGCGATCCGCATGTCGGCGACGGTGCGCTCGCCCAGCCAGGACACGAAATAGAATCGCGCGGAAGAGGACAGGGCCAACACGATGATGACCAGCAGCATCTCCTCGAAATAAGGCGCGATCGTCTCGGTGCCGGCGCCGGTGGCGAAGCCGTGGTCGATCACCTGCTGGAACGTATGCGGGATCCACAGCGTCGCGACGGCGGCGACCGTCAGCGCCACCAGCGCGCACGCGATCTGCAGCTTGTATTTCGCGGTGTGGCGCCAGACGATCAGGAGATTGCTGAGCTTGCGCTGCTCGGGTCGGGCGGTGGCGGGAGCGGGCGGGGTCGGAGTCGGGGGCGTATCGGCCATGCGCCCGGTTAGCGCGATCGGCCGCAGGAAGAAAGGCCGCCGGCCGGATGACCGGCGCGCGTTGCGTTGCAGCATGAAACCGCTATACCTTGCGATCCCGTGGCCGTTTTCACAGGGTGGCGGGCACGCAAGAAGGTCCTCGATGCTTTACGACGCGTACGAAATGCAACGTTCCATGCTGGCGGGCGCCAGCGCGCTGGCCAATTTCGGCGCGGGATGGCTGCAGAATCCGAACAATCCGTTCGCCTATTTCGGCGGCGGCCCCGTCATGGCGTCCGCGCTCGAGGTCTTCGCCCATGCCGCCGCGCCGCGCGGCAAACCCGAATTCGGGCTCGACACGACCACGGTGGATGGCAGAACCGTGGCGGTCCGCGAGGAAATCGTCCTGCGCAAGCCGTTCGGCCAGTTGAAGCGGTTCGTGCGCGAAGGCGTGGCGGGCGGCCCCAAGCTGCTGATCGTCGCGCCGATGTCGGGCCATTTCGCCACGCTGCTGCGCGGCACGGTGGAACGCATGCTGCCGTTCGCGGACGTCTATATCACCGACTGGCGCGACGCCAAGCACGTGCCGGTGTCGGCGGGGCGGTTCGATCTCGACGACTATATCGACTATGTGATCGATTTCCTCGCGAAGATCGGGGAGGAGGGCGATCCGCGCGCGCACATGCTGGCCGTGTGCCAGCCATCGGTGCCCTGCTACGCCGCGACCGCCGTCATGGGCGCGGACAAGCATCCGAACCGGCCGCGCACGCTCACCATGATGGGCGGCCCGATCGACACGCGAGAGGCGCCGACCGCGGTGAACCTGCTCGCGACCGAACGGCCGCTCGCCTGGTTCGAACAGAATGTGATTGCCACCGTTCCGGTGACCTATGCCGGTGCGGGGCGGCAGGTTTATCCCGGATTTCTGCAGCTTGCCGGATTCATGTCGATGAATCTCGGCAACCACCTGATGAGCCATTGGGAGATGTTCAAGCATCTGGTCCAGGGCGACGAGGAAAGCGCGACCGCCACGCAGGGATTCTACGAGGAATATCGCTCGGTCTGCGACATGACGGCCGAATTCTATCTCCAGACGGTCGAACTGGTATTCCAGGAGCATGCGCTGCCGAACGGCGCGATGTGCCATCGCGGCGAACGGGTCGATCTGGACGCCATCACCGATACCGCCCTGTTGGCGATCGAGGGTGAGCGCGACGACATCTCCGGCCTGGGCCAGACGAAGGCGGCACTGACGCTCGCGGAAAAGCTGCCGGCGAAGGACAAGAAATACTATATGGCCTCCGGTGTCGGCCATTACGGCATCTTCAACGGTTCCAAGTGGCGCACCCGCATCGCGCCGGTGCTGGAGGACTGGATCACGGCCCACCAGGACTGAGGACGCCCGGTCGCGCACGGCACGGCGCGCTCTCAATCCCACCAGGTGGCGATCCAGCCCCAGACCAGCCAGGCCGCGAGCGCCCAGACGGCGACCACGATCAGCACGCCCGGTATCGAGACCGGCCGCTCCGACGCCGCCTCGGCGGCCGCGCGGTGCTCCGCCATCCGGCCGCGCGGGATCAGTCGCTCGAACAGCCATATTCCGGCCGGGATGAGCACCATGTCGTCGACCAGGCCCAGAACCGGAATGAAGTCGGGGATCAAGTCGAGCGGTGAGAGCGCATATGCGGCCACCAGCAGCCCGACGATCCGCGCCGGCCACGGCGTGCGAGGATCGCGCACCGCCAGCCAGACGGCATGCGCCTCGACGCGGACACGATGAGCAAGCGACGGCCCCATGCGCCACGCATCGCTGCGCGCCGGGGGCCGGTCAAGCCGCAAGTGCTCCCGCGTCAGAGCGCGACGTCGGTATGCTCGCCCATTTCCCCGGTTCTCACCGTCCTTCCGGTCAGCAGCTTGAACATCCCTTTGGCGCTGGTGTCGGCCTCCCAAATCTCGGCATCGCCGAGTTCGAAGCGCATCATCTTCAGCTTCGGGTCCTGGCGCCCGCCCTCGTACCAGGCCTCCACCGCCTTCGACCAGTAACGGTCGATGACCGCCGGATCCGTTTCCTCGACCAGCGTGCCGCGGATGCAGGCGAACAGGTCGTGCCCCTTGGCGGCGAACTGCGCCATCGCCTTGCCGCCCTTGGCGATGCGGTTGGATTTGGTGGTGTAGAACCAGAAGGCGCTGTTCGCGTCCTTGTCGAGCTGCGCCGTCATCGGTTCGGAATGTTCGCCGTCGCCTTCGATGCCGACCATCACGAACGGGCTGTCGGCCAGCTTCTTCCACATTTCCTTTCGGATATCGGCGGCCTCGGTCATGGATCGTCTCCTATGGGTGCTGTCGGCTGCACCAACGCGTCTCGGGCGCCGGTGTTTCCGCCCTCGGGTCTACGCAGCCGAACGGGGTTCAGCGCGATGACGATCCGGCGCGAGCGCCGCCCAGCGCGCGAAGAGGTCGACAATGTCCCCCGCCGGTGACCAGCCGCGCCACTTCCGCCCCTCCTCCCCTCCCTTTCAAGGGAGGGGTCGGGGGTGGGTGCGAGCGCAGCGAGCTTCAACACCAGCCAAAGCGAAGCCGAGGCATCGAGCCCCGGTTTCGCTGAACCCACCCCTTGCCCCCCCCCCTCGAAAGGGAGGGGAAATAGAACCACCTCCCAACCCGTCGTTCCTGCGAAGGCAGGAACCCATGTCTCTCGCCGCACCACACCACGCAGAAACCATTTTCCTACATCCACCGGTCTGTGCCACCACCGGCATTGCTCTTTGATATCGGTTATACTCTCCCGCGCGCCCGCGCACCCGCGCGTCGAGGTGCGACTCTGTGCGACCTTTGGCGGATTTCCGCACCCGCGCCTGCCCGCCTCCGCCGCGGCGGCGGGGCGGAGGCTGTCGACCGCCTCAAAGCACCTCGAACAGGCCGGCCGCGCCCATGCCGCCGCCGACGCACATCGTCACGACGACATATTTGGCGCCGCGCCGCTTGCCCTCGATCAGGGCGTGGCCGGTCATGCGCGCGCCCGACATGCCATAGGGATGGCCGATCGAGATCGACCCGCCATTGACGTTGAGCAAGTCGTTCGGAATGCCGAGCTTGTCCTGGCAATAGAGCACCTGCACCGCGAACGCCTCGTTCAGCTCCCACAGGCCGATATCGTCCATTTTCAGGTCGAAGCGGTCGAGCAGCTTGGGGATCGCGTAGATCGGACCGATGCCCATCTCGTCGGGCTTGGTGCCCGCCACCGCCATGCCGACATAGCGGCCGAGCGGGGTGAGCCCCCGCTTCTCGGCCGTCCTTTCCTCCATCAGCACGCTGGCGGAGGAACCGTCGGAAAGCTGGCTGGCATTGCCCGCCGTGATCGTGCCCTCGGGGCCGACCACCGGCTGCAGGCCCTTCAGTCCTTCGATACTGGTTTCGGGACGGTTGCCCTCGTCCTTCGACAGCGTGACCTCCTTTTGGGAAACTTCCTTCGTTTCCTTGTCGGTCACGTTCATGGTCGCGGTGACGGGGATGATCTCGTCGTCGAACTTGCCCGCTGCTTGCGCGGCGGCGGTACGCTGCTGCGATTGCAGGCTGTACTGGTCCATCTGCTCGCGCGTGATGCCGTAGCGCCCGGCCACCACCTCGGCGGTCTGCAGCATCGGCATATACATGTCGTCGTGCATGGCGAGCAGCTCGGGATCGGGCGCGACGCGCATCTGCGGCGTCTGGACGAGGCTGATCGATTCGACGCCGCCGCCGACCGCGATGTCCATATTGTCGACCATGATTTCCTTGGCCGCCGTGGCGATCGCCATCAGGCCGCTCGCGCATTGCCGGTCGACCGACATGCCCGCGACCGACACCGGAAGGCCTGCGCGCAGCAGCGCCTGGCGCGCGATGTTGCCGGCCTGGTGCCCCTGCTGGAGCGCGGCGCCGAAGACGACGTCCTGCACTTCCTCGCCGGCGATCCCGGCGCGCTCGACCGCGGCCCTGATCGAATGGCTGGCGAGCGTCTGCGCCGGCAGGGCGTTGAACGCGCCGCGATAGGCGCGGCCGATCGGGGTGCGGGCGGTGGAGACGATGACGGCTGAACGCATGATGGTTTCCTCTCTTTCTCTCCCCTCCCGCTTGCAGGAGGGGCCGGGGGAGGGCGATCCCCCTTGTTGAACGGGTGTTTCGCGAGCGCGTGTTCGACCTTGCTTGACCTCTTCCGCAAGCGGGAGGGGCACTCAAACGAATATCTGGCTGATCCACTCGGCGACCATTGCCGGCTTCTCCTCGTCTTCGATCTCGACGGTGAATTCGGTGGTCTGCTGCCACTGGCCGGCGCGCTTTTCCTCCAGCGACAATAGCTTGAACCGGCCGCGCACGCGCTTGCCCGAGCGCACCGGCTGGAGGAAGCGTACCTTGTTTCCGCCGTAGTTCACCCCCATCTTCATGTCTCGGATCGGCGGCTGATCCGTCTTCGATGCCAGTAACGGCATCAGCGACAGCGTTAGAAAGCCGTGCGCGACGGTGCCGCCGAACGGCGTCTGCCTCGCCGCCTCGGGATCGACATGGATGAACTGGTGATCGCCGGTCGCATCGGCGAAGGTGTCGATCATCGCCTGGGTGACCTCCACCCAGTCGGAAACCCGTTCCATTCCTGCGCGTTGGGCCAGTTCGTTGATGCTGATCGCGTCCACAACCGCTTCCTTTGCCGACCTATCTGTGCATAGCGTCGGCAGTTCATAGGCTGTGCTGCGGCCCGCCCGCAAGTCTCGCCCCGACCGAAGGTACGAATATGACCACAGACGTAACGTCCGCGGCCCGAAACTCCATGCGCCGTCTACACCGGATGCCCGAACCCGATGTTCTAAAGCCGATGCTGAACGATGCGCGAATCACCCCCGAATCGCGCCCCCGGGTCGAACGCTACGCCCGCAACCTGATCCGCGACATCCGCGAGGCGGAATCGGAAAGCTGGATCAACCAGTTCCTGCAGGAATATCAGCTCAGCTCGCCGGAGGGTATCGCCCTGATGAGCCTGGCCGAGGCCTATCTGCGCGTACCGGATGCGCGCACCGCCGACCTGCTGATCGCCGACAAGCTGAACGACGGCAAATGGCGCACGCATGAGGGGCGCTCCAGATCCCGGATCGTCAATTCCGCGACCTGGGGACTGGTTTTGGGCCGCGCGCTCACCGACGAGGGGGACCAGGGCACGCTCAAACGCCTGATTTCGCGCACGAGCGAGCCCTTCGTGCGTCAGGCCGTCGGCGCGGCGATGAAGGTGATGGGCGAGGTCTTCGTCATGGGCCGCGACATCGAGGAAGCGCTCAAGCGGATGCGCAAGCCCGCGAACCGGCATTTCTCCGCCAGCTTCGACATGCTGGGCGAGGCGGCGCAGACGCAGGAGGACGCCGACGCCTTCTACGATGCCTATTGGGACGCGATCAAGAAGATCGGTGCCGACCAGAATCCCGACCACACCATCTCGATCAAGCTGTCGGCGCTGCATCCGCGCTACGAAGTGCCGCAATATGACCGCTGCGTTCCGGAGATCACCGATCGCCTGGCCCAGCTCTGTGCCGAGGCGATGCACCAGAATGTCGCGGTGACCGTCGATGCCGAGGAGGCCGACCGCCTGGAAATGAGCCTCGACATCGTCGGCGCGATCGCCAAACGACCGGAATTCCGCGAATGGAACCGCTTCGGCCTTGCCGTTCAGGCGTACAGCAAGCGCGCCCGCGCCGTTATCCAGTGGGCCAATTCGCTCGACCGGCCGATGAACGTGCGACTGGTCAAGGGCGCCTATTGGGATACCGAGATCAAGCACGCGCAGGTCGAGGGGCTGTCGGATTACCCGGTCTATACCCGCAAGGCGGCCACCGATGTCTGCTATCTCGCCTGCGTCAGGGACATGCTGGCGGCCGAGAATATCGGCTGCGCCTTCGCCACCCACAACGCGCTGACCGTCGCGACCATCCTCGACTGGGCGGGCGACCGCCGCGATTTCGAGTTCCAGCGCCTGCACGGCATGGGCGAGGGCCTTTACGACCGGCTGGTCAACGAAGAGGATTATCACTGCCGCATCTACGCGCCGGTGGGCGGGCACCGCGAACTGCTCGCTTATCTCGTTCGGCGCCTGCTGGAAAATGGCGCCAATTCGAGCTTCGTCAATCAGCTCTCGAACGACGCCTATGACGATTCCGACCTGCTGAAGGACCCGGTGGAGAAGGTGGAGGCGGTGAACTGTACCCGTCTGCCGCAGATTCCGCTGCCGCGCGACATCTTCGGCGAATGGAAGAACAGCGAGGGCATCGACCTCAACGACCGGCCGACCCTGCTCGAGACCGCTCGCGGGGTGAACGCGATTCCCTTCGAACCCGAAGGCGGCGACGCGGTCCATGCCGATCCCCATCATCCCACGGGCCGCAGCCGCGCTGCGATCGAGGCCGGCCGGACGCCGGACGCCGATGTCCACAACGCCGTGACGCGCGCGCAGGCCGCCTATCCCGAATGGGACCGGCGCACGGTGAACGAGCGCGCCAACATCCTCGAGCGTTGGGCCGACCTGATCGAGGAGAACCGGATCGAACTGATGGGGCTGGTGGTGAAGGAGGCGTTCCGTTCCATCCCCGACGCGCTCAGCGAAGTGCGCGAAGCCGCTGATTTCTGCCGCTATTATGCGCAGCGTGCGCGTAAGGACCTGACGGTGCACGAACTGCCGGGGCCGACGGGCGAATATAATGCGCTCAAGATGGAGGGCCGTGGCACCTGGGCGACCGTTTCGCCGTGGAACTTCCCGCTCGCCATCTTCACCGGCCAGAATGCCGCGGCGCTGGTCTGCGGCAACAGCGTGGTCGCGAAACCGGCGCCGCAGACGCCGGCGATCGCCCGCAAGGTGGTCGATCTCGCGCATCAGGCCGGCGTACCGGAGGATGCGATAACGCTGGTGACCGGCGGCGCCGATGTCGGGGCGGAGATGATGTCGGACCAGCGCATCGCCGGCGTCGCCTTTACCGGCTCGACCGCAACGGCAAAGAAGATCGCGCAAACCCTGCTCGTCGGCGAGCATCGCCCGATCATCCCGTTCATCGCGGAAACCGGCGGCGTGAACGCGATGATCGTCGATTCGACCGCGCTGCCCGAACAGGTGGCGGCCGACGTGCTGACCTCGTCCTTCCGTTCGGCGGGCCAGCGTTGCTCGGCGTCGCGCCTCCTGATCCTGCAGGAAGACAATGCCGACGAGATGATCCATATGCTGTCGGGCGCCATGGACATGCTCCATGTCGGCGACCCCGGCGATCCGGCGACCGATGTCGGCCCGGTCATCGACCGCGCGGCCTATGACAAGATGATGGCCTATCGCGAGACGATGCGCCCGCGCTGGATCAAGACGGTCGCGGTCCCGGAGGACGAAGGGCTTTTCGTCCCGCCGACGATGATCCAGATCGACGATATCGAGGATCTCGATACCGAATGGTTCGGCCCGATCCTGCACGTCACGACCTGGAAGGCCGGCAAGCTCGAAGAGACGATCAAGCGCGTGAACGCCAAGGGTTACGGCCTGACGATGGGGCTGCACAGCCGCATTGCCCGCAACGCCGATCTGCTGCGCACGCACGCCCGCGTCGGCAACGCCTATGTCAACCGCTCTATGATCGGCGCGGTCGTCGGCTCGCAGCCCTTCGGCGGCGAGGGTCTGTCCGGCACCGGCCCGAAAGCGGGCGGCCCGCATTATCTGCCGCGCTTCTGCGCCGAGCGGGCGGTGTCGATCGATACGACGAGCGCCGGCGGCAACGCCTCGCTGCTCAGCCTCGACGACGGAATGTGAGGGAAAGGGCCGCCGGGGATGAACCGGCGGCCCGTTATGCACCGTTACTGTCTCATGGCGTCTTCCTCCCCTCCCTTTCAAGGGAGGGGCCGGGGGTGGGTGCGAGCGGAGCGAGCTTCAATGACGGGTAAAGCGAAGCCGAGGCATCGAGCCTGGCCTCGCTCACCCACCCCTTGATCCCCTCCCTTGAAAGGGAGGGGAGATGGATGACGGCTTCCACGCGCCCCGCTCCTGCGCAGGCAGGAATCTCATGTCTCCATCGGCTTCCGCGCCGCCTGACGCATCAGCGGCGATGATGAGCTTGGCCGTTTCGCGGTGGCCCTCCGCCGTGTTCGGCGGTTCCTCCTTATGCCCCGCGCATCACCGTGCCCTTGGCCGGCTCCGGCACGCCCGGATCCACCGGCTTGCCATCGGGACCGGCGGCAAAGGTCATCTGCGTCGGATAGGCGATGTCGATGCCGTCATCGTTGAACTTCCGCAGGATGGCGATGCCGATCGCCGAGCGGCGCTCGTAGAAGATTGCAAAGTCCGGGCCTTCGCTGTCGAACACCAGCTCGAAATCCAGACTGCTGGCGCCGAAGCCGACGAAGCCGCAGCGCGAGAAAGTGCAGTCGTGCCGTTCGACGATCTCCTGCATCATCGCAGGGATCTTCGCGCAGACCTCCGGCGGTGTCTGATAGGTGACGCCGATCATGAACGTGCCGCGACGGTGGATGCGGTGGGTGTTGTTGGTGATCTGCTTGTCGAGCAGGTTGCGGTTGGAAATGATCAGCTCTTCGCCGCTGAAGGCACGCAGGCGGGTCGACTTCAGCCCGATCTGTTCGATCGAGGCGAAGGTGTCGTCATAGGCGACGCTGTCACCCTTGCGGAACGGCCTGTCGAAGATGATCGACAGCGCCGCGAAGAGGTCCGCGAAGATTCCCTGCGCGGCCAGGCCGATGGCGATGCCGCCGACGCCCAGGCCCGCGACCAGGCCGGTCACGTCCACGCCCAGATTGTCGAACACCACGATCAGCGCGACGGCGAAGACCAGGAAACTCACCAGCAGGCGGATGATCCCCATGGCGCTGCCCAGCGCCTCGCCATGCCCGCCGCTTTCCGTGCGGTGGGTGATGAAGCCCAGGATGATCTCTCGCGCCCAGACCGCCGCCTGGAAGACCGCCGCCACGGTGAACAGGAAGATGACCGTCGTCTGCACCAGCAGCGGCGCGTAGGAATAGCCGACGACCAGCTTGATCGCGGTCATCAGGATGAAGAAGTTGGTCGTTTTCGCGAACGCCCGGCCGATGATGTGGCGCCAGCCGGTGCTGTCCGGCTTGCGGCTGCCCAGCTTCGCGCCCCAACGCTTCACGCCCTGCAGGACGACGAAGATCACGGCCGCGACGACAACCGCGATCGCGATCTGCAACCAGTGGTGGTCGATCCACTGCCAGCTCGATCGGAACAGATATTCCGCCTGTTCGTGAAATCCCGCGGTGTCGATGCGGGCTTCGTTCGTGGCGGCGGCGGCCGCGGCGTTGCTGTTCATGATACTCCTGTCAGGCTGCATTGGCAGGATGCGGCGCATCGGCGACCGCTTCGCTTTCGAGAAACGCGATCAGACCGCGTTCGTGCCGCGACAGATAACGCGTCGCGCGCGGAAGGCAAAGCTCGGCGCGGAATCCTGTCTGCCCGTCCTTGCACAGATCGATGAGGCGGGGATGGACGTAGGATTTGCGCGCGACCGCCGGCGTGTTGCCGAGCGCGTCGACCACCGGCTCCAGCATGCGCTTGAGGCTGAGGTCGCTTTCGGCCTCGGCCAGCGCTGTGAAGGCGAGTACGCTCGCGCCCCAGGTGCGGAAATGCTTGGCGGTGAACTCTTCGCCCATCGCGTCGTGAATATAGGCATTGACATCACTGGACGTCACCGGGTGCGCCGTGCCGGCATCGTCCAGATAATGGAACAGGTGCTGGCCAGGCAGGTCGTGGCAGCGCTTGACGAAACGGCTGAGCGAGCCGTCGGTCACGCGGGCGACGCGTTCCTTGCCGGATTTGGCGCGATATTTCAGCTTCAGCGTGCTGCCCGACACCGTGGCATGGCGCTTGCGCAGCGTCGTGGCGCCGAAGCTCTTGTTCGCCTTGGCATAGCCTTCATTGCCGATGCGCAGATTGCCGAGATCGAGCAGCCGCACGACGGCGGCGACGGCGCGCTCGCGACACAGATCGTGCCGGCGCAGATCGGCCGCGACGCGTTTGCGCAGGTCGGGCAGCCGGTGGCCGAACGCGACGCAGCGATCGAATTTCGCCGCTTCCCGGTGCTCGCGGAAATCGGGATGATAGCGATATTGCCGCCGCCCCTTCTCGTCGAAACCAACCGCCTGGATATGGCCGGCGGGGTCGGGACAGAACCAGCAGTCGCGATAGGCCGGCGGCATGCCGATGGCGTTCAGCCGGTCGATCTCTTCGCGATCGGTGATGCGGTTGCCGTCGGCATCCCAATAACCCCATCCGCCGCGAACCTTGCGTCGCGTGATACCGGGGCGGCTATGGTCGGAAAATTGCAGGTCGGGGGGCACGATCGGTCCTCTTGGAACGCGAAGAATGCGCGGGCGTCCCGCTTCGTTCCGGAACCGCCCCGCCGGCTCGGTGGTTTAGGTCCCACTATCCACCCCCTTGGAAAACGGAGAGAAACCATGGCCGATCTCGCCAACAAGCGCGTGCTCATTCTTGCCACCGACGGGTTCGAGAATTCCGAACTGTTCGAATTCCGCAAGGCGCTGATGGAAGCCGGCGCCGACGTCGAACTCGCATCGATCGAAACCGACCCGATCACCGGCGTCATTCACGATTCGGAAGAAGGCGATTCGATCACCCCCGACATGACGCTCGATCAGGTCGACGTTTCCCGCTTCGATGCGCTGGTGCTGCCCGGCGGCGTCGGCAATCCGGACAAGATGCGGTTGCAGGAAAAGGCGGTGAAGATCGTCGGCCGGTTCATGGACGAAGGCAAGACGGTCGCCGCCATCTGCCATGGGCCGTGGCTGTTGATCGAAGCCGACGTGGTCGACGGCCGCAAGGTTACGAGTTGGCCTTCCGTGCGCACCGACCTGGCGAATGCCGGGGCGGAGGTCGAAGACCGCGAGGTCGTCGTCGACGGCAACCTGATCACCAGTCGCAAGCCGGACGACATCCCGGCATTCAACAAGGCGGTCATCGACGCCCTGGCCAAGGTGGAAGAGGCGGCGTGACGGACATGCGAGCGGTCGTAACCTTCTGGTGAGACCGCGATGCTAGACAAGGGCGCGTGGCCGAACGGCGGTCGCGCGCCCTTTTTCGTGCTGGAGATCCGATCCGATGCGCCTCGCTTTCCTCTCGCTCAGCCTTGTCGCACTGACGGCGCCGGCGGCGGCGCAGTCCGGCGGCGCCTTCACCGTCGTGCGTACCGACCGGTCCTATCCCCGGCTTGCCGACGCAGTCGCGGCGATCGGCGGCGGCGACGGCACGATCCGCATCGCCCCCGGCCGCTACCGCGATTGCGCGGTGCAGGAAGCCGGAAGCGTCACCTATCGCGCCGACCGGCCCGGCACTGTCGTCTTCGACGGCGCGATCTGCGAGGGCAAGGCGACGCTCGTCCTGCGCGGCCGCAAGGCGGAGGTCGACGGCATCGTCTTCACCCATGACGAAGTACTCGACGGCAACGGCGCCGGCATCCGCATCGAAAAGGGCGACCTCGTCGTCCGCAACGCCATGTTCATCGACAGCCAGTCCGGCATCCTGTCGGCCAGCGATCCGTCGAGCAGCGTCACCATCGACCGCTCCACCTTTTCCGGGCTCGGCAAGGATCCGACCGGCAACGGTGCCCATGCCATCTATATCGGTGACTATGGCGCGCTGACCGTCACGCGCTCCCGGTTCGAGCGCGGCACCGGCGGGCATTACGTCAAGAGCCGCGCGCCGCGCGTGCAGATCGTCGACAACAGCTTCGACGACAGCCGCGGCCATCACACCAACTACATGATCGACCTGTCGAACGGCGCCTCCGGCCGCATCGCCGAAAACAGCTTCCTGCAAGGGCCGGACAAGGACAATTATTCCACCATGATCTCGGTCGCGCCGGAAGGGGCGGAGAACAGCTCCGCCGGGCTGGTGGTAGAGCGGAACCGCGCCTGGCTGGCGCCCGATTTCGACAATCGCACGACCTTCGTCGGCAATTGGTCCGACGACGACGTTGCGGTGCGCGATAACGACCTTGCCGAACGGATTACACCACTGGCCGACCGGTAGGGCGGAGTGCCCGTTCGCGCTCGCCGGCCGTGACGGGTCGGCCGGCGGGAAACGGCCCGTCAATGGCGCAGCCGCGAGCCCAGGTGCTGCGCAAGATATTCCAGGCAGGCGATCCGGCGCCACAAGCCGCTGTCGGTGATGTTCTCCATTCGAAAATAGCGGCGCATCGCCGGGAAGTCCGGATCGACCACGCGCGCCATATAGTCCGGCGTCAGCAGCCCGCCATGTTCGTCGCCCATCGGCCCCAGTCGGCGCCGGATAGCGTAGCTGCGGGCGCGCAGCCAGGTCGGCCGGATGCGCGAGGACCATTCGCCGAGCCGGTGGGCGCGCCCCGGCGGGACATCGAAGGAATGACCGTAGGCGGACATGTGCCGGGCGAGTGCGGGGTCGATCGCGCTCAGCAGCGCCGATTCGAACCGGCCTGCCCGCTTCATCCCGATCGGCAGCGTCATCGCCTCCGCCACCACTGCGTGGTCGAGGAACGGCATCATATAGGCGCCGTAGCGCGCCTCGATACTGATCTCCCGACCGAACAGAGCGCGGCAACGCACCCGCGGATAGAGGTGCTCGATGCGGAGCCGCGCAATGGGCGTGCGGATGGTATCGGCCTCGGCCGCCAAGGCGATCTTGCCGGCGATGCGATCGAGAAACCGCTTCGGATCGAATAGCGGCGTCGCGTCGCCGCGAGTGAAGCGGGCGAAAAAGGTGCCGGCCACCGCGGCCGCATCCCTGGGCCGATCGCTCAGGTAGAAAAAGTCGCGGTAGATTTCGCCGCAACCGCCCGACGTCGCCAGCCCGCCACCCGCGTGGCGCGCATCGCGCGCGGCCGCATTGCCGCCATTGTCGAAGATGTTGCCATAGGTCGGCAGCGCGTCGAATTCGTGGAAATTGCGCCGCGTGCGCTCGGCGAAGGCATCGGCGTCGAGCGGCGCCTGCTGCTTGTCGATCCACTCCACGGAGAAGCCTTCCGCCCGACCGATCGCACGTGCGACGGCCACGTCCCCGCTGTCCGGCGGACCATAGACATATACATGCGGTGTCGATCCCGCCGCGCGCAGCGCCGCAAGCAGAAGGCGCGAATCGATCCCGCCTGACAGCGGGCAGTGCACATGATTGCCGAAATGGCGCACATGCGCCTCGACCACCGCCATCAGCCGGTCGCGGTGGGCGGCGATTTGCCGATCGATCGATGCCTCGGCCGCGGTGTCGGGAAGGGGCTTGGGCGTTGCGTGCAGGGTAATGCCGGCGGGTGTGAACTCCGCGATTTCGCCGGGATTCAGCGTCCGCAGCTCGCGAAACACGGTATCGTCCCCGATCGGCACGACGTTGAACGCGAATTCGTACAGGCCCTGGGTGTCGAACGCGACGCTCGGCAATGCGCACAGCGCGGCGAGCAGGGAGGTCGAGCACAGCCGATGCTCGCGGTCGACGAATAGCTGGAAGGCGCCGAAATAATCGGTGAAGGCGAACAGGCGGCCGTGCTTCTTCACGAGGGCGACGAACTGGCCGCCGATGCGCGACCAGTCGGGCGTCCGCGGAAGATCGCTGTCGCGCAGCAGCGCCGACAGCGCCGGCCCGCCCATGCGCCCGTCATAAACCAGCGTTCCCGCGACGGCGATGAAGTCTTCGCCCTCGCGCCACAACGATTCCGGCCCTCCGGCGATCGATTCCCAGGCGAGGATGTCCCAGCCGGGCGCGGCGAGTGCGCGCGGCGCGCCGAAGCCGTGCCGCGTGAATTGCGCGCGCGCCGCCGCCAGCGGTTCGGCAGCGGCGTCGGCGGTCGGGCGATGGGCGAGGAACAGTCCGGCCATGGCGTACCGCCTACCGCCAAAGCGTTAAGAACCCGACCATGTGATTTGCGTGGTTCAGGTCGGCAGGGGCTCTGCCAACCGCCGCGGACGGCGCATCGGTTCACGCGCCAGCGCCTTGCGCTTGCGAGTCAGATAGGTGTCGAATCCGATCTGCGTGCCGACGAGCATATAGACGAACGGGTTGAGGGCGATGCCGACGAATGCGGCGCCCAGCAGATAGACCATATGCGCCTGCTGCAAGGCGCTCGCCAGCGGCGCAATCCACGCGTCGTCACCTTCGGCCCGGCGATAGCGGCGGCGAATGATCTCCATGCGCATCAGCCCGCCGAAATGGATGCACAGCCACAACAGCAGACCAGGCCAGCCCTGTTCGCCGAGCATCTCGAAATAGGCGCTGTGATAGGCGCGGGCCTGGTCGGTTTCCAGCGTGCGCGCGACCTCGGCATTGTTCTCGCTGCCCTGGGTGGAGACCAGATTGTAGCGCACATGGTTCTGGCGATAGGCCTCGAACCCGCCGCCCAGCGGATGGTCCTTCACATAATCGAGCGTCCAGGCCCAGACCGCCAGCCGGGTCGATGCGGACTGGTCGGCCTGGTAATTGGCGATGGTTTCCATTCGCGCGGTATAGGTCTTGGGCAGCAACGGGGCGGCGGCCAGACCGATCGCACCGAGGCAGGTGAGGTACAGGACCCGTCGCTTCACGTCGCGCAGCATCAGAATGGCGAGAAAGCCGATGCACACCAGTCCGGTGCGCGCGGAGGTGCCGATCGGGATCAGCAGGCAGGCGAATATCAGCCCGTAGCAGAACAGCTTGACCCGCCAGTCGGGCCGGAAGATCGTGCCGTGCTTCGTGAACCACAGGATGATCGGGATCGCACATATCGCCACGGCGGAGATGATGCTGCCCTCGAACAGCCCGGAATTGTTCGAAACCATCAGGTTCAGCTCGCCATAGCCGCCGCCCGACGCCAGCGTCTTGATACCGCCGACGATCACGATCGAGGAAAGCGACAGCAGCATGAAGGCGAGCAGCGCCTCGATCCGCAGCCGCGTGCGCAGGGTGAGCGGCAGGAACATGGCGAAGACCAGCGCCTTGGACACCCAGTCCCATTTGAACTGTGCTTCCACCGGGAAATCGGCGTTGATCGTGGTGTACCAGCAATAGCCCAGAAGGAGGAGCATCAGGAATTGGCGCGGCGCCACGCGCACGTCCCGCTTGTCGTCGGCGATCAGCCAGCCCAGCGCCGCCAGTCCGAAGGTGATGGCGGAGATCGGAATGGAATTGAGGAGGAAATAGCTCAGCCGCTGGGGCGAGACCACGTCGATATAGACATAAGCGAGAACGAACAGGAACGGACGCCGGAACCCCAGCGACAGCAAGGCGACGAGAAAGCCGACAAAGGCGAGATCACGCACGCGGGCGTCTCCGGCCGGGGCGGGGCGCGCCGTCCTCGGCCCGGCCGGACGCGGCGCTTTCGTCGTCAAGGTCCGGACGGTGCAGCAACAGCCATGCCGCCAGCAGCAAAAGGCCATGCGACAGGCCGAGCGCGAAATTGTCGATCATTTCTGGCCGCCTTCGAATGAACCGGACACTATTGGTTGCGCGCACCGCTTTATGCCCGGTGGGGTTGACGCGGCGTTAAACACTCGCGTGGCAGAAGCGCGGACGTCATGCGGATATTGCACGTTCTCGACCATGGATTGCCGCTTCACAGCGGATACAGCTTTCGCACCCGTGCGATCCTGAAGGCGCAGATGGCGCGGGGCTGGACGATCGCGGCGATCACCGGACCGCGGCACGGCGATGCGCGGGTGTCCTTCGAAACGGTCGACGGCATCGACTTCCATCGGACGCCGCCGCCGCGCGGCTGGCCGAGCCCACTGGGCGAACTCCAGGAAATCGCGTCCTTCGGCAAGCGGATCGCGCAGGTCGCCCGCGACTTCCGCCCCGATATCCTGCATGTCCATTCGCCCGCGCTGAACGCGGTGGCGGCGCTGCGCGCGGGCCGGCGTTCGGGGTTGCCGGTGCTGTATGAAATTCGCGCATTCTGGGAAGATGCCGCCGTCGGGAACGGAACGGGGCGCGAGGGATCTTCGCGCTATCGCGCCACGCGCGCTTTGGAAACCCATGCGGCGCGTCGCGCCGACGCCGTAGCGGTGATCTGCAACGGATTGCGCGACGATCTGATCGCCCGCGGCATTCCGGGCGACAAGATCATGGTCTCGCCCAACGGGGTCGACCTGACGGTCTTCGGCGAACCGCCGCCACCCGATCGGGAACTGGGGGCGTCACTCGGGTTGCGGGGCAAGGAAGTGCTGGGCTTCATCGGCAGCTTCTACGACTATGAAGGGCTGGACGATCTGATCGCGGCGATGCCGGCGTTGGTGGCGCGGCGTCCCGATGCGCATCTCCTGCTGGTCGGCGGCGGCCCGTGCGAACTCGCCCTGCGCGATCAGGCGAAGCGGTCCGGCGTCGCCGATCATATCCGCTTTGTCGGCCGCGTGCCGCATGCGCAGGTGGAGCGTTATTACAGCCTGACCGACATTCTGGTCTATCCGCGCAAGCGCATGCGGCTGACCGATCTCGTCACGCCGCTGAAGCCATTGGAGGCCATGGCGCAGCGGCGCCTGGTCGCGGCATCGGATATCGGCGGCCACCGCGAGCTGATCCGCGACGGCGAAACCGGCATGCTGTTTCCGCCGGATGACCCGGCTCGCATGGCCGACGCGCTGGCCGCGATGCTCGGCGATCGCGACGATTGGGAGGCGCGGCGCGGACGCGGCCGGCGGTTCGTCGAACAAGAGCGTAACTGGTCGTCAAACGTTTCTCGCTACGAACCCGTTTACCAACATCTCCTCGCGTCCAGTGATTCGGAAATGCCATGCCCGCACCAGCGTTCCTTTCCCGCTTGAACTCGCCCGCCACGGTCGCGGTGGCGGCCGCCATCGTCACGGCCGCGGCGCTATGGTCGATTCCGATTCATGTGATCGAAGCGTGGGTGGTGCAAAGCGGCCTGCCCGCCATCCTGCCGGCGGCGGCGCCACCGCTGGGCCTGTGGGCGCGCGGCGGCATCCTGATCGCCGGAGTGGGGGGCGTCGCACTCGTCGTCTCGCTGGTCTTCGCCCGCATGGCCGGCCCGACGAGCTTTCCGATGTTGTCCTATCGCCCGGCCGACGACGTGAGCGAGAGCGACGAGACGATCGACTATTCCGCGCCGCAGATCCGCCGCGCCGACGCGCATCCCGATGCACCGCCCCGTCCGCCGCTTCGCGCCGCCATCGATCTGATGGAAAAGGAATCACGGACCGCCGAGGCAAAAGCACTGAAGCCCGAGCGTCCCCCGGAACGACCGCTGCCGACCGACCTCGATCGGCCGCTGTCGCAATACGATCCCGGCGCCGTGCCCGCGACGCCGGCGACGCCCAGCGAATCGGTCCGTCCGCTGGCGGGCCTGCGCAGGCCGCAGGTCTTTGACCACGGCGAACGGTTCGAGACGTTTGCGTTGACACCGCCCGCTGATCTGACGGGTGAGCATATGCCCACCGGCGCGACCGCATCCGACAATCGCGAGGGCGCCCTCGCCGCGCCGCAGACCGATGCCAGCGTCCATGCCCTGCTCGATCGTCTCGAACGCGGCGTGGCGCGCCGTCATACCCGCACCGCGCGGACGGAGACGGCCTCGCACCAGCCGGCCGATCGTTCGGCGCTCGACGAAACGCTGGCGCAACTGCGCAGGATGGCGGCAGCCGGCTGATTCAGCGGTCCTCCACCGTCAGCGCCTCGATCCCCGCCACGATTTCCCCGGCGCAACTGCGTCGGCCGATCAATACCAGGTCCGCCACCAGATGCCCGCGGACCGGCAATTCGGCGTCAGGCAGCGCCGCCAGCCATGATTCCACGCTTTCGTCATCCGGTGCGCGAAGCCAGATCGTGTGTCGCGCACCGGTGAAGGTCGCGCTCGCCCATTGCGTCTCGTCGGCGACCATGATCCCGACCGACAGTCCCTTGCCTTGCGCGGAGCGCAGGAGGCTCCGCTGCAACAGCGTCGATGCGTCCGGCCCCCGGCTCATCGCGGCGCCTCCGCATGCGAGGCCATGAATGCCTCGACGCGCTCGACCGTGGCCGGCCGTGGTTCGCGCCCCCTGCGCAGGTCGCTGACCAGGCGTGGATCGCCGATCGCCAACCGGCCAAACTTGGTCGCGGAAATGTCGTTTCGGCGCAGATACCGTTCGATTTTCCATAATACTGCCATCGCTCCTCGAACTCCCGATTCTCACCAAGATGTTCTTGTTCTGTTCCGACATTTCCTACTTGTCTAGGAAAAATCCTACGCGTAGAAGCACAGCATGCCGGACGATGACCCTCGCCGGGTTCTGGAGACCCTCATTCGCGAGCGGGGGGAAAGCTATGCTGGCCTTTCGCGCCTGCTGGGTCGCAACGCGGCGTATCTGCAGCAATTTGTGAAGCGCGGATCGCCGCGCCGGCTGCCGGAACGGGAACGCGGGGATCTGGCGCGCTATTTCGGCGTACCCGAATCCTGTCTCGGCGGATCGCCCGCACCGGAGCCGCTGCAGCGCGTGCCGGTCCTGGATGTCGCCGCCACGGCGGGGGCGGGCGGGTTGCTGGCGCAGGAGGACCGGCGGCGCTACCGCCGATTCGATGCCGATTTGCTGCGCTCGATCGGCGTTCGCGACGATGCGGCGTCGATCATTCGCGTGATCGGCGACTCCATGGCGCCCACGCTATGCGACGGCGACGAAATATTGGTGGATACGGCGCAGCGCACCGTTCCCGATTCCGGTGGCCTGTTCGTGATCCGCGATGGCGACGGCCTGCGGGTGAAGCGGCTGCGCCCCGATGGCGAGCGGATGGTCGTCGCGAGCGACAATCCCGATTTCGCGACACAAGGGGTGCCGCGCGAATCGCTTGCGGTAATCGGACGGGTGGCGTGGCTCGGCCGCGTGCCGGGGTGAGGTTCAGCGGCGGATGCGCTGAAAGATTTCGACGCCGATCAGTGCGCCGACGCCCGCGGCGAGGCCCAGCAACACGCCGATCGTGATCTCGCCCGTGGCGATGCCGAGGGCGAAGCCGCACAGGATGCACAGGGTCATCAACGCGCCGCCGGCGATCGGCGTTTTGGGGCTTCGGTCGGTCATGCGAACTCCTTGCCATGTCCCGCTGCGGGACGCCACCGTCCCGTTTCGGTGCATGTGGCACACGGTTTCGCCGGGTCGCGTGCGTGCGTTTACCTTCATGTCCCGGCAATGCTCGCTCAATGCCGTGATCTGGCATGGCTCTTGTGAACCCGCCGCGCATGTTCGACACCCCCGTTCCCCATCCGCCCTATATCGCCAGCATCGCCGATGTCGATTGCGCTCATGCGCTGATCGCCGAATATGGCGACGGTGCGGGGTTCGAGGCGTCGGCCCGTGCCGATCGCAGCCGCGATCTCGGCAACCACGTGCATTTTTGCCGCTGGCGCCAGATCGAGCGATTGATCCTGATGCTGGCGATCGATCGCTCCATCGGCACGGTGCATTGATTCCCAGCCGCGCGGCGGACGGGAAGTGATTGTGGGTTCGGCCTTCAGCGCCTAAAACGACGCCATGTCCCGTCCCCTCGGCCGGTGTACCCGGATTGCCGGCGCCGGCCTTTTCGCTTTCTTGTTGGCGCCGACCGCACGTGCGCAGGAGACCGCGCCCCCGTCCGGCGCGCCGGATCGCCCGACCCCCGCGCCCGGCGTCGACGTGCCCGATCCGGCCTCGCCGCTGGCACCGCTACCCGATCTGGGCGTCGACTGGCCCGATCTCTCACAGGCGCCCGCGGACGGGCCGGCGCAAGTGACGCAGAGCGACATCGCGGCGGAAGTCGGCTACCGATACCGCATCGCCGGCGTCGACGATCTCGAGGACAGCCTGTTGCAGCAGCGCTTCAGGGAATTGTCGACGCTGGAGGCGAACCGGGATGATCCGGCCAATCTCGCCCAGATCGACCGCCGGGCGAAGGAAGACTCCGACCTGCTCGTCACGTTGCTGAAAGCGCGGGGATATTACGATGCGCGCGTGGCGACGCGCGTGGCGCGGGAAGGCGGCAGCCTTCTCGTCACGCTCGATGCCGTGCCGGGCACGCGCTACACCTTCGCCGACGTGCGACTGGACGGGCTCGACCGGGCGGGCGCGAAGGCGGATGCCCTGCGCGACGCATTCGCGGTGTCACGGGGCGATCCGGTCGATGCCGACAGGATCGCCGCCGGGGAGGCTGCGCTGCGCGAGCGCATCGGCGATCTTGGTTTTCCCTTTGCCGAGGTGGACGAACCGAAGCTGACGATCGACCATGCGACCAGGACCGGGGTGCTGACCGTCAATGTCGATCCCGGCGGCGATCGCCGTTTCGGTCGCATCATCACGCCCGACACGCGGGTATTCGGCGCCGGCCATGTGCAGGAGATCGCGCGCTTCGCACCCGGTCAGCCTTATGACGCGGCCGAGGTCGACGATCTGCGCCGCGCGATCGTGCAGACGGGGCTGGTGTCCTCGGTACGCGTCCGTCCGGTGGAGGGCGAGACGCCGGACACCGTCGACTTGCGGGTTGCGATGACGCCGGCACCGCCGCGCACGATCGCCGGCGAAATCGGCTACGGCACCGGTGAGGGCGCACGGGCGGAGGCGAGCTGGACCCACCGCAACCTGTTCAAGCCCGAAGGCGCGCTCACCATCCGCGGCGTGCTCGGCACGCGCGAACAGGTCGGCAGCGTCGTCTTTCGCCGCAACAACTTCCAGGCTCGTGACCGTGTGCTGACCGGCCAGATATCCGCCGCCCATGTCGAGCGGGACGCCTATGAGGCCAACACCTTTCAGCTCGGCGCCTCGCTGGAACGGCAGACCAACATCTTCTTTCAAAAAGCCTGGACGTGGTCGCTGGGGGCCGAATTGCTGGCATCGGACGAACGCGACGTGATCGTCACGACGGGCGAGCCGCGACGGCGGACCTATTTCATCGCGGCACTGCCGACCAGCCTAAACTATGACGGGTCGGATGACCTGTTGAACCCGACGCGCGGTTTCCGCCTCGGCGCGCGGCTGTCGCCCGAACTGTCGCTCAGCGGTGATGTCTTCGGCTATAGCAGGTTTCAGCTCGACGGCAGCGCCTATCAGCCGCTGAGCGACGACGTGGTGCTGGCGGAGCGAATCCGGCTGGGCACGATCTTCGGCGCGCCACGCGATGCCGTGGCGCCCTCGCGGCGCTTCTATGCCGGTGGCGGGGCATCGGTGCGCGGCTATGGCTATCAGGATATCGGGCCGCGCGACCCCAATAACGATCCGATCGGCGGGCGCAGCCTGACCGAATTCTCGATCGAGGCCCGGATCAAGGCGTTCGGCAATTTCGGCGTGGTGCCGTTCTTCGACGCCGGTAACATCTATACCTCGCCCTTGCCAAAATTCTCCGGCTTCCGCTACGGCGCGGGGCTGGGCGTGCGCTATTATTCCAGCTTCGGGCCGATCCGCGTCGATGTCGGCACGCCGCTCAATCCGCAGCCCGGAGATCGCAGCATCGCCGTCTATGTATCGCTGGGCCAGGCCTTTTGACGGAAGAGCGAGATATCGAGGCGCCCGACGACGCCCCGCTCGAACGTGCGCCGCGCTGGCGCTGGCCGCGGCGGATCGCCGGCGGGTTGTTCCTCGTCCTCGGCCTGCTGGCGGCGGTGATGGCGGTGCTGGACACCGATATCGGCCACCGCTTCGTCACCGATCGTATCGCCGGGATCGAGACGCCGAGCGGCCTGCGCTTTCGCATCGGCCGGATCGACGGCTCGCTATATTCCGAGGCGCGCCTGCGCGACGTGCGTATCTACGACCCGGAAGGGCTCGTCTTCGCCGCGCCGCGCGTGGCGTTGAACTGGCGGCCGCTGTCCTGGGTTTCCAACCGCCTCGACATCCGCAGCCTGATCGTGCCGCACGCGACGCTGGCCAAACTTCCCGAACTGCGCGAGACGAAGAAGAAGGGGCCGATCCTGCCTGGTTTCGACATCCGCATCGACGCCTTGCGGATCGACGATCTGACGATTGCGAAGCGCATTACCGGCGTGGAACGACACGGGCAGTTGCGCGCGAAGGCGGATGTGCGCTCCGGCCGGGCGCTGGTGCTGCTGCGCGCCGAGGTTGCGGGCAGCGACCGGGTCGCCCTATTCCTGGACGCGGATCCCGATCGCGACCGGTTCGATCTCGATGTGATGGCGCGCGGGTCGGCGGATGGTCTGCTGGCGAAGCTGACGAGTGTTGCCCGGCCGTTGCGCCTGGCGGTAACGGGCGATGGCCGCTGGAGCGATTGGTCCGGCCGCGCTTTCGCCAGCGCCGGCGACACCACGATCGTCGATATGAGGCTCGGCAATCGGGAAGGGCAGTACACGCTCGCCGGCATCGTCGCTCCGGCATCGCTGACCCATGGAAAGCTGCAGCGGCTGAGTGCTCCGCAAATACGTGTGACCGGAGCCGCAACGCTCCGGAACCGCGTGCTCGACGGCAATATCGCGCTGCGATCGCGCGCGCTGGACGTGCAGGCGACCGGGGCGGTCGATCTCGGCGGACGGGCGTATCGCGACGTCAGATTGCGGGCGAGCCTGCTGCGACCGCCGGCGCTCTTTCCCAACATGACCGGGCGCAATATCGAACTGCGGGCGATTCTCGACGGAGGGTTCGCGACCGCCGCGTTCGACTATCGCCTGGTCGCGGACCGTTTCGCCATAGACGATACCGGGTTCGAGGAAGTACGCGCCAGCGGCAAGGGCCATCTGTCGGAAGCGCCGGTGACCGTGCCGATCACCGTCCATGCCGGGCGCGTAACGGGTGTGGGCGACGTCGCCGGCGGAATCCTGCACGACCTTACCGTTTCCGGCGCGCTTCGCGTGACGGCGGATGCGATTACCGGCGACGATCTGAAGGTG
This sequence comes from Stakelama saccharophila, assembly GCF_032229225.1. NCBI lineage: Bacteria > Pseudomonadati > Pseudomonadota > Alphaproteobacteria > Sphingomonadales > Sphingomonadaceae > Stakelama > Stakelama saccharophila. The sequence goes on along the minus strand of NZ_CP135076.1, from coordinate 2,714,110 downwards.
CGCTCCGACAAGCTGAACGCCCAGATCACGCTGCGCCTCGACCTCCATACGGGCCACTATGTCGTCGGCTTTTCCGGCGGTCTGCGCCGATACGAGATTCCGGGTCTCGGCATCGTCGACGTCGAATCGAAGCTGAACGTCGTGCCGGGCGCCGGCGGCCACGGCTCCCGCGTGGCCGGCCATGGCAGCGCGCAGATGGTGCGGCTCGACAATGCCTTCTTCCGCTCGCTGACCAATGGGCTGCCGCATATCGAGTCCGATCTCGAACGCGGACCCGACATGGTGTTGCACTTCAAGAACCTGAAGCTGACGTCACCGGGGCTGACCCTGACGGGAACCGGCTATCGCCGTCGGGATGGCACCTTCCATTTCGAGGGGCGCGGCACGCAGACCGATTACGGACCGCTGACGATCGTGCTGGACGGCAAGATCGATCATCCGACGCTGGACCTGGAATTCGCCGCACCCAACGATGCCCTGGGCTTGCGCGACGTGGTCGCGCATCTCGACCCCACGGATGCGGGTTTCGCCTATCGCGCGCAGGGCCGGTCGAGACTCGGTCCGTTCACCGCGAACGGGGCGATCCTGTTGCCGCGCGGTGACACCGCCAGAATCGTGGTCGCCGGCCTGGATGTCACCCAGACCCATGCGACCGGCGCGCTCGACATTGTCGAGGGCGGCTTCTCGGGGCAGCTCGATCTGTCGGGTGGCGGTTTGTCGGGGCAGCTCGCCCTTCAGCCGGTCGGCGATATCCAGCGGATCTCCGGCACGATCAATGCGCGCCGCGCAGCGCTCGGGCCGGGTATGCGGGTCGCGCGAGGGCATCTCGAGTTCGCGGCGCTCCTGGCCCCCGCCGGGACGTCGCTGGAGGCAACCGCATCGCTCCAGGGATTGCAACGCGGCGCGCTGTCGATCGCGCGGCTGAACGGGTCGGCCAGATTGCGCGGTGGCGAGGGCGAGGTGCGCGCGTCGTTCGCCGGATCGCGCGGGCGCATGTTCGATCTCGACACCGTAACGACGATTGCCGACGGCCGCTATCGCGTCCGCGCCGAGGGCACGCTCGACAAGAAGCCGATCCGGCTGGACAGCCCGGCCGTTCTCTCGCGCAGCGGCGACGGCTGGCGACTGGAGCCGACGACGCTCACCTTCTCCGGCGGCAGTGCCAGCATATCCGGTATGTTCGGCAGCGCCGGCACGCGCCTGGAGGCACAGGTCGACGGCATGCCGATGACGGTGCTGGACATCGCCTTTCCCGAACTCGGCCTCGGCGGCACGGCATCGGGGGCCCTGCACTATGCCGCTGGGGCCGACGGCGGCGCGCCGACCGGTCGGATCGACATGAAGATTCGCGGACTCACGCGGTCCGGCCTGGTGCTGTCCTCGAAGCCGGTGGATGTCGGTCTCGCCGCTATATTGCAGCCGGACAAGGCCGTCATGCGCGCCGTCGCCGCCAGCGAAGGCAAGACCATCGGTCGGGCCCAGGCGCGGCTCGCCCCCCTCAGCGCCGGTGATTTCGTCGACCGGTTGGCGGGGGCGCCGCTCTTTGCGCAGATCCGCTATGACGGGCCGGCCGACACGTTGTGGCGGCTGACCGGCGTGGAACTGTTCGATCTGTCGGGGCCGGTGGCGATTGGCGCGGACGTCGGAGGGACGCTCAACGATCCTCGTATCCGCGGCTCGCTGCAGACCAGTGATGCGCGTATTCAGAGCGCGGCGATCGGCACCAATCTGGAACAGGTGAAGGGACGCGGCCGGTTCAACGGATCGCGCCTCGTGATCGACTCCTTCACCGCCTCGGACGGGCGCGACGGCAGCGTGAGCGGCTCGGGCGCCTTCGACTTCTCGTTCGGCAGCGGCATCGGCATCGATCTGAAACTGCAGGCGACGAAAGCGCGGCTGATTGCGCGCGATGACATCGCCGCCGTCGTTTCCGGGCCGATCGCGATCCGGTCGGACGGCAGCGGCGGTACGATCTCCGGCGATGTCACGCTCGACAGCAGTCGCTATCGCCTGGGCCAGGCGACCGCCGCGACCGAAGTGCCGCAGATCGACACGCGGGAAATCAACCTGCCCTTCGGCGGCGAGGCGGAGGAGGAACCGGCGGCGCCCTGGACGCTCGATCTGCGGGCGAAGGCCGATAACAAGATGGTGGTCACGGGCCTGGGGCTGTCGAGCGAGTGGTCGGCCGACCTGCGTATCGGCGGTCAGCCCACCGACCCCCGCATCCGGGGTCGGCTCGACCTGATCCGCGGCGATTACGAATTCGCCGGGCGCACCTTCGACCTCGAACGCGGCGCCATCCGGTTCGAGGGCGCGCAGCCGCCCAATCCGGCACTGGACATCGAGGCCAATGCGGACACGCAGGGCCTGTCGGCGACGATCCGCGTGACCGGAACCGCGGCCCAGCCGGAAATCGGCTTTTCCAGCACGCCGGCCCTGCCCGAGGACGAACTCCTGTCGCGCCTGCTGTTCGGAACATCGATCACCGACCTTTCGGCGCCGGAGGCGTTGCAGCTCGCATCCGCCGTCGCGGCCTTGCAGGAAGGCGGTGGCGGGCTCGATCCGATCAATGCCGTTCGCCGCGCGGCCGGGCTCGACCGGCTGCGCATCCTTCCCGCCGATCCGCAGACCGGCCAATCGACGTCGATCGCGGCCGGCAAGTACATCACGCGCAACACCTATGTCGAAATCATATCGGACGGGCAGGGATATTCGGCGACGCGGGCGGAGTTCCAGATCACGCGCTGGCTGTCGCTGCTGTCGAGCGTGTCGACCATCGGACGGCAAAGCGTGAACGTCCGCGTCTCGAAGGATTATTGATCCCGGCGCGGGAGCCGGGGAGCGTCTGGAGAGTTTGGCGCACACCGGTTTCGCGCGAGGGCGGATGACATTTTCCCAGATTTTATCGGTTCTGCTGCTCACGGCGATGATGGGCCTCTTCATCTGGGGCCGCTGGCGCTATGACATGGTGGCGGTCGCGGCGCTACTCGCGGGCCTTGCGATCGGGCTGGTCGAGCCGGAAGACGCGTTCCGGGGCTTTTCCGACGACATCGTCATCATCGTCGGGTCCGCCCTCGTGATCAGCGGCGCGGTCCAGCGGTCGGGCGTGATCGAGCGCATGATGCTGCTGCTTCAGCACCGGGTGACCCGGTTCCGCTCGCAACTGATGCTGCTCTGCGGTTCGGTCGGCTTCGCTTCCGCGCTCGTCAAGAATATCGGCGCGCTGGCGATGATGATGCCGATCGCCTTTCAGATGGCGAAGAAGTCCAATGCCTCGCCCTCGGGCTTTCTCATGCCGATGGCCTTCGCCTCGCTGCTGGGTGGGCTGATGACGCTGGTCGGCACTTCGCCCAACATCATCGTCAGCCGCGTCCGCGCGGAAATGGTGGGTGAGCCGTTCCGCATGTTCGACTATCTGCCCGTCGGTCTCGGCCTGACGGTGGTGGGTCTGATTTTCCTGCGCTTCGGCTACCGCCTGCTGCCGCGCGACCGGCGCGGGGCGCCCACCATGGGCGAGGTGCTCGACGTCAAGAAATACGTCACCGAGGTGGAGGTGCCCGAGGACAGCAAGGCGATCGACGAGACCCTCTCCGCCTTCGCCGAACGCCACGACAACGAGGTGACGGTAACGGCGGTGCTGCGCGCCGGCATCCGCAGCACGTTCTTTCCCGACACGACGATCCGCCAGGGCGACACGTTGATCCTGGGCGGCGCACCGGACAGCCTGGAACGCGTGATCGCGAGCGACGCGCTTGCCCTGGTCGGGCAGGACAGCGAAGCGGCGGAAGGCGGCGAGAAGTCCGAGGTCGGTGTGATCGAGGCGGTGATCCAGGCGGAATCGCCGCTGGTCGGGCGAACGGCGGGGCGTATGCTGCTGCGCGAACGGTTCGGCGTGAACCTGATCGCGGTGTCGCGCGAGGGCGAGCGGCTCGTGCGGCGGCTCGGCAATATCGAGCTTCGCGCCGGCGATGTGATCGTTCTGCAGGGCGCGCTCGACCGGTTGCCCGAGCGGCTCGGCGATCTCGGCTGCCTGCCGCTGGCGGAGCGGCAGTTGCGGCTGGGCAATGCGCGGCGCGGGTTGCTTCCGATCGCTATTCTCGCGGTGGCGATGGCGGCGACGGCGACCGGATATGTGCCGGTGGCGGTGGCCTTCTTCGCCGCCGCCGGGCTGGTGATGCTGACCGGCGCCCTGCCGGTGCGCGAAGCATATACGCATGTCGAATGGCCAATCCTGATCATGCTGGGCGCGCTGATCCCCGTGAGCGACACGCTGCGCACCACTGGCGCCAGCAAGGTGATCGGCACCGGGCTGTCCGATTTCGCCGCCACGCTTCCACCGTGGGGCGCGGTGGCGCTGATCCTGGCGGCGGCGATGGCGGTGACGCCATTCCTCAACAACGCCGCGACGGTGCTGGTCATGGCGCCGATCGCCGCGACATTCGCCAGCGGACTGGGCTATCGGCCCGAACCCTTTTTGATGGCGACCGCCGTGGGCGCGGGCTGCGACTTCCTCACCCCCATCGGGCATCAGTGCAATACGCTGGTAATGGGGCCGGGCGGATACCGGTTCGGCGACTATGCGCGGCTGGGCGCGCCATTGTCGCTGCTGGTGCTGGTCGTCGGCACGCCGCTGATCCTGTGGTGGTGGCCGATTGCCTGAGCCGTCGTCACGAAAGAGTCCTCGGATTGTTCGACGAGTGTCATCGAACAGCCACCAAACCGTTATCCGAGCGCCGTAGCGTCGCGAATCGCAGCCCGGGTGCTTGCCGGGCGCCACGGATCCGAGGGGGAGACAATGTCCTATCTTACCGATGACGCGCGCGCAGCCTATCGTTCGGCGAACCGGATCACGAGCATCGATGCTCCCACGCTGGAGGACATCATTGCGGAAAATCCGGACCGGCGTACCATTCTCCGCCGGGGGCTGATGCTGTCGGCATTGCCTGCGCTCGGCCCGCTGGCCGCCTGCGACGACAATGACGGCGACGTGCAGATGCCTACGCCCGAACCGTCGCCGACGCCTTCGCCCACTCCGACGCCCACCAGCTACGAGGTCACGTTCGAGGCGGTCGCCGCGAACCAGGAGGACGACGTCACCGTGCCGGCGGAGTACACGGCCGAGACGATCTTCAAGGCGGGCGATCCGGTGATCGCGGGCGCGCCGGGCTATTCGGGGAACTTCCAGTCGTCCGACAAGACCGAGCTTCAGGCCGGCGGCAACCATGACGGCATGCATTATTACGAGATCGAGGGCGTCGACCCGAATACCGGCGGGCTGCTGGCGATCAACCACGAGTTGCCGGACTTCAACATCCTGTTCGAAGGCGGTCGGCCCGATCCGCAGACGGCGACCGACGAGCAGAAGAAGATCGCGCTGTCAGCAGTCGGCGTTTCGGTGATCGAGGTGGCCAAGGCCGATGACGGAAGCTGGTCGGTCAAGACCGATTCGACCTACAACAAGCGCTATACCGGCAACACGGTATACCGGGTCGGCGGACCGGCCGGCGGGCTGGTAGGCTCGACCGTCAAGGGTACGCTCAACAACTGCTCGAGCGGTCCGACGCCCTGGGGCACATATCTGACCTGCGAAGAGACGATGGACAATTATCTCGATCCCACCCAGCCCGAGGAAGGCTATGGCTGGGTTGTCGAGATCGATCCCTATGGCGAACTCGCCGAACCGACCAAGCGCACCGCAATGGGCCGGTTCAACCACGAGAATGTCGCCTATATGACAGATGCCGACAATCGCGTGGCCTTCTATATGGGCGACGACACCACGCCGGGCTGCATCTACAAGTTCATTCCCGGCCGCGCATTCGAGTCCGACAACCGCAGCGCCAATATCGACCTGCTCGATTACGGCACGCTCTATGTCGCGCGCTTCAACGGCGACGGCTCGGGCGACTGGCTTGAACTGTCGCGCGGCAAGAACGGCCTCGTCATGGGCGCGACCGACCCCGGCAACACGTCGCAAGGCGACACGCAGCCGACCACGGTCGACTTTCCCAACCAGGCGGCCGTGCTGATCAACGCCCAGTCCGCCGCGCGTGTTGCGGGGGGCACGGTGATGGACCGGCCGGAATGGATTTCGGTCGCGCCGGACAAGACGGTGTTCGTCACGCTCACCAACAATTCGGGACGCGAGATCACCGATGCCGCCAATCCGCGGGTCGAGAACCGGCACGGTCATATCATTCGCTGGAAGGAGGAAGGCGATTCGCCGCTTGCGACCGGCTTTACCTGGGACATCCTGCTGCTCGCCGGCGACCCGTCGCTTGACACGCCCGAGGACAATCTGGAGGGCAATATCGAAGGCGACACCTTTTCCAGCCCCGACGGCATCCGCGTTGACCCCCAGGGTCGGCTCTGGGTCGAGACCGACCACTCGATCCCGGGCAATTCGGGCGTCGAAGGCGAGACGATCGAGGACGTTTTCGGTCACAACGCCATGTTCCATATCGATCGCGATACGGGCGAATCGAGGCGTTTCCTGGTCGGCCCCGAAGGCTGCGAAATCACCGGTATCGCCTATACGCCGGACCTGATGAACTTCTTCATCAATATTCAGCATCCGACCGGCAACTGGCCGGTTGATGGACAAGAACCGCGGTCGTCGACGGTCGTGGTCCGCCGTACCGACGAGAAGCCGGTCGGCGCCTGAAGCGGGCTGAGGGTTGCGGGCGAGAGGCGGGCTCCTGCGCAGTCGGGGACCCGGCTTTCCGCTTTCGGCCGCAGCGGCTGGCAGCCTCACCGTGCAGCCAGTCAAGCCGAATCGCGCGCGATCGTCAGGTGGCGGTGACATGGGAAAATAGCGTCGGTCTGACGTGGAAGCCGCGTTCCACCTCGTCGGGCCGACCGGGACCGCCCACCTCCGGCGCGGCGCCTTACCTTTGCGGATCAGGCCCGCTTGTCGTGCGGGTTGCAACCCGAAACCCGCCCGCTCGTTGGCGACAAGGACCTTTCCGGTAATCGATGGAGTGAGCATATGGCGCGGTTCGACGGCAAGACGGTGATCGTGACGGGGGCGGGTTCAGGCATGGGTGCAGCGGCCGCCCGGCGCTTTTCCGCCGAGGGCGCGAATGTCGTCCTTGTCGACATCGAAAAGGACGGGCTCGACCGCGGGGCAAAGGATTTGCCCGGCGAGCGCACCCTCATCAAGCAGACCGATACCGGCAAGAGGCAACAGGCCGAAGAGGCGGTGCAGGCAGCGGTCGACCGCTTCGGCGGCGTCGACGTGCTGATCAACAATGCCGGGACGCTCGCCCAGGGCGACGTGACCGAGACGGCCGAGGAGGACTGGCAGCGCGTCCTCGACGTCAACGTCACAGGCTATTTCCACATGGCGAAGGCCGCGATGCCGCACCTGAAACAGGCGAAGGGTTCGATCGTCATGACCTCGTCCGTCTCCGGCCTCGGCGGCGACTGGGGCATGGTCGCCTATAACGCATCGAAGGGCGCGGTATCGAACATGGTGCGCGCCATGGCGCTCGACCACGGCAGGGACGGGGTGCGGGTGAACGCGGTCTGCCCGACCTTCACCGATACCGGCATGACCCAGGACATGAAGACAGACGAAACGATCGCGGCATTCCTGCAGCGAATCCCGATGCAGCGCATCGGCCAGCCGGAGGACATCGCGGCGGTCATGGCGTTCCTGGCGAGCGACGATGCCGGGTTTGTCACCGGCGTGAACCTGCCGGTCGACGGCGGGCTCAGCGCGTCCAACGGCCAGCCGGCACAGTAAGGGAGGGGCGGGCATGGCGCATGTCGCACGCATCACCAGGACCGGCGGGCCGGAGGTCATCGAATGGGTGGAAACAGACCTTCCGAAACCCGGTGAGGGAGAGGTCCGGATACGCGCCACCGCCGTCGGGCTGAACTATATCGATACCTATCACCGTACCGGCCTCTATTCGATCGAGTTGCCCGCCATATTGGGGTCCGAAGGGGCCGGCGTGGTCGAAGCCGTGGGCGAGGGGGTCACCGGATTTGCGGAAGGCGACCGGGTCGGCACCTTCGGCCCGTCACGCGGCGCCTATGCGACCGAACGCAACGTGAAGGCGGCGGAGCTGGTGAAGCTGCCCGACGGCATTGCCGATCGCGATGCGGCCGCGCTGCTGCTGAAGGGGTGTACGGCCGAATTCCTGATCGAGCGCTGCGCCCGGGTCGAGCAGGGGCAGACGGTGCTGGTCTATGCCGCGGCGGGCGGCGTCGGGCACATCCTCGTCGGCTGGCTCAAGGCGATCGGCGCGACGGTGATCGGCGTCGTCGGTAGCAAGGGCAAGGCGGAGACCGCAAAGGCCATCGGCGCCGATCATGTGATCCGCCACGATCAGGAGGACATCGCCGCCCGCGTGCGCGAGATCACGAACGGCGCCGGCGTGCCGGTGGTGCTCGACGGCGTGGGCAAGGCAACGTGGCAGGCGTCGCTCGACAGTGCCGCCCGGCGCGGTCTGATCGTCAGCTACGGCAATGCGGGCGGGCAGGTCGATGGTGTCAATCTGGGCGTGATCGCGCAAAAGGGATCGCTGTTCGTGACGCGGCCGATCTTGTTCGATTACGTACCGGGCCCTGCCGACAAGCAGGCGGCGGTCGATCGGTTGTTCGCGATGGTCGAAAAGGGTGCGGTTTCCGCGCGCATCGGCCAGACGTTCGCGCTCGCCGATGCCGCCGAGGCGCACCGCGCGATCGAGGCGAGCGATACGGAAGGTGCGACGGTGTTGTTGCCCTGAATCGCCGCCACCGGCCTTCAGGTCCGCGAACCAGTCGGACGCCAGGTCATCACGCGGTAGAGATACCAGAGCACCACCAAAACCACCATCGCGATCGAGGCGGGGCCGATGAATCGGTCGATCGCGGTGAAATTGCGCCCCAGATAGAGGCCCGCGCCGGCCAGAAACGTGTTCCAGATCGCGCTGCCCGCCGTCGTCCACGCGAGAAAGCGCCACAGCGGCATCCGGGAAAGCCCGGCAGGTAACGAGATCATGGTGCGGAAAGTCGGCAGGAAACGGCAGACGAACACCATCCATCCGCCATGCTTGCGGAAGAAGCGGTGGACCTTTTCGACCTCTTCCCATTCGACGGTCAACCATCGGCCCCAGCGATCGACAAACGGCCGCAGCCGTTCGTAACCGATGCGCCTTCCGACCCAATACCAGAAACAATTGCCGATCACGGTGCCGGATGTGCCCGCGACAACCAGCAGCGGCAGGTTCATGTGGCCGCGTGCGACGGCGATGCCGCCCAGGCCCATGATCAGTTCCGACGGCACCGGCGGCACGACATTTTCGAGTGCCATTAGGAACGCGATGCCCCAATAGCCGCCGGCCGCGATCATATTGATGACGAAATCGCCCATGCGGCGGCCAACGCGCGTCGGTACGCGGAAGTTCAGACCGGCGCGCTCAGGCTTCGCCGCGCTCCGCCAGCCGGCGTTCGATCGCTTCCCAGATCATCGTCGCGGTGTCGGTGCCGTTGAACTTGTCGATGGCGACGATGCCCGTGGGCGACGTGACGTTGATCTCCGTCAGCCACTTGCCGCCGATCACGTCGATACCGACGAACAGGAGGCCGCGCTTGCGCAATTCGGGGGCGAGCGCATCACAGATTTCCCGTTCGCGCGTCGTCAGCTCCGTCTGCACCGCCGACCCGCCGGTGGCGAGGTTGGAGCGGATTTCGCCTTCGCCCGGAAGCCGGTTGATCGCGCCTGCGATCTGGCCGTCGACCAGCACGATGCGCTTGTCGCCCTCGGCGATCTCGGGAAGGAAAGCCTGCACCATGTGCGGTTCGCGATAGGCGGTGTTGAACACCTCGATCAGCGAAGACAGGTTCTGGCCCCCTTCGTCGATCTTGAAGATCGCCTTGCCACCATTGCCGTGGAGCGGCTTCACCACGATTGATCCGTGCTGCGCCAGGAACTTGCGTGCCTCGGAAACCGACCGGGTGATCAGCGTCGGCGGCATGAAGCGTGCGAAGTCGAGCACGAACACCTTTTCGGGCGCGTTCCGGACGCTGGCGGGATCGTTCACGACCAGCGTCCTGTCGGCGATGCGCTCCAGCAGGTGCGTGGCCGTGATGTAGCTGAGATCGAAGGGCGGGTCCTGCCGCATCAGCACGACGTCTACATCGGTGCCGAGGTCGATATCGACGGGTTCGCCCGCATCATAATGGTCGCCCGCCACGCGCCGCACCGTCACCGGCCGCGCCTTCGTCCACAACCGCCCGTCGGCATAGCTCAGGTCGCGCACGTCATAGTGGTAGATTTTGTGCCCGCGCGCCTGCGCCGACAGCATCAGCGCAAAGCTCGAATCACCGGCGATGTTGACGGTCTCGATCGGGTCCATCTGGACGGCGATGGTCAGCGGCATGGTTCTCGTGTCTCCGTTCGCCCTGAGCTCGTCGAAGGGTTGTCCTTCTTCCGTCAGGTACAAGGGAAGTGCAGGGCTTCGACAGGCGCAGCCCGGACGGTGATCTAGTATTCCGTCGCCGCCAAGTCATCCGATCCAGGCATTTTCGATATGCTGCGGACGGCTCCCCGGTGCGAGGAGGACAACATCGATGCGGATATCCTCGCCATTCGCCGCATAGCGAGGCCCAAGGATTTCGGCCGCGGCAGCGACGCGGGCGAGGCGGCGTTCGTCGATCGCGAAGTCGCGTTCGGCCACGGTCGCGCGCGCCTTCACCTCGACGAAGGCGATCAGCTTGCCGCGTTTCGCCACAAGGTCGATCTCGCCGGCAGGCGTGCGGACGCGGCGGTCGAGGATGCGCCAGCCCTTGGCGCGCAGATACCAGGCCGCGATGGTCTCGCCTGCACGCCCGCGCTGTTCCGCCGCGCGCCGGTCACGCATAGCGTCGCCCCTGCGCAGGAGCGACGGTGGCGCTGGCGTTCACCGCTCGTCCTTCATCGCGATGGCGCGGGCGTAGAGCTGCTTCCTGTCCAGCCCGAGCGCCTTCGCCACTTCGCCCGCCGCCTTGGCCGGGGGCAGGCGCGTCAGGGCTTCGCGCAGCGCGGCGTCGGCATCGGCTTCGGTCGCCGGCGGCGCTTCGCCGGGTGGGCCGACGATGACCACGATCTCTCCCTTGGGTGGCGCATTCTCGTAGCGTTCGACGAGCGAGGACAGCGTGCCGGTCACGCATTCCTCGAACTTCTTGCTGATCTCGCGCGCGACGCCGGCTTCGCGGTCGCCGAGGCCATCGGCCAGCGCGCGCAGGCAGGCGGCGAGGCGCGGTCCCGATTCGTAGAGGATCAGCGTCGCGCGGATATTCGCGACCTCCTGAATTGCGGTGGCGCGCGCCTGCGCCTTGGCGGGCAGAAAGCCGAGGAAGAAGAACCGGTCGGTGGGCAGGCCGGCCAGCGTAAGGGCGGCGATTGCGGCGCAAGGGCCGGGGACGGTCACAACCAGGTGACCGGCGGCGCGGGCATCGCGCACCAGCTTGTAGCCGGGATCGGAAATCAGCGGCGTGCCCGCATCGGAAACCAGCGCGACGGCCTTTTCGCCCATCTGCGCCACCAGGCCGGGGCGCACGGCATCGGCATTATGGTCGTGATACGGTGCCATCGGCCGCTTCACGCCGATATGGTGGAGCAGCTTGGCGGTGACGCGGCTGTCCTCGACCGCAATCAGATCGGCGGCCTGCAGCACCGCCGCGGCGCGCGGCGACAGATCACCGAGATTGCCGATTGGTGTGGCGACGATATACAGGCCGGGATCGAGTTCAGCGTTCACGGGGAGTGTCATGGCAGAGGCTGTAGCGAAACCGCAACGGGGCATGAGCCTCTTCCGCATGGCTGCGATGGTCGGAGCGCTGGCACTCAGCGCCTGTTCCACGCTGATTCCGCGCGGCGCGCCGCCGGTGCAGCCACCGCCGGAACAGCCCCCGGTTTCCGAACCGGCGCCGGTCGAACCCGGCATTCCCCAGGATACGGAGCGGCACCGGGTCGCGTTGCTGGTGCCGATGAGCGGCAGCAATGCCGGGGTGGGGCAGTCGCTGGCCAATGCGACGCAGCTCGCACTGCTCGACACCAAGAGCGAAAAGGTCCGCATCACCACCTACGATACGGCGCAGGGCGCGGCGGCTGCGGCGCGTAAGGCCATTGCGGACGGCAATCGGCTGATCCTCGGTCCGCTGCTCGCCGAAAATGTGCGCCAGGTAACGCCGATTGCCCGCGCGGCGAACGTGCCGGTGCTGAGCTATTCAAACAATATCGCGGTGGCGGGCGAGGGGGCCTTCATCCTGGGCTATACGCCCAACCAGTCGATCGACCGCGTGGTCGCCTACGCCAAATCGAGGGGCATGACGCAGTTCGCAGCGCTGGTGCCCCGCGGCCTCTATGGCGAGCGCGCCTCCGACGCCCTGCTCAAGGCGGTGCGCAAGGCTGATGGCCAGGTGGTTTCCATCCAGCCCTATGACCGGTCCCGTGCGTCAATGAAGGCGGCGGTGGACGAAATCCCCGATTCGTCGCCCTATCAGGCGATCCTCATCGCCGACAGCGCCGGCAATGCCGCCCTGGCGGTGCCGATGGTGCGGGCCGATCGCGGTGCGGACGTGAAGATCCTCGGCACCGAATTGTGGAATACCGATTCGGCGGTGGGCGACAATGCGGCGTTGAACGGCGCGTGGTTCGCGAGCGTGCCGGATGGGCTCTACCGCCAATATGCGACGAAATATCGTCAGCGTTTTGGCAAGGCGCCGTACCGTCTGTCGACGCTGGGATATGATTCGGTCCTGCTCGCCGTTCGCGTCGCGCGGGACTGGCCGGTCGGCGAGCCGTTTCCGACCACCGAACTGATGGACGAGGGCGGCTTTGTCGGATTGGACGGTGCATTCCGCTTCAATCGCAATGGCGTCGCCCAGCGCGCGCTGGAGGTTCAGGAAATTCGAGACGGCAATATGGTGACGATCTCTCCGGCGCCCGAGCGGTTCGGCGAATAGCCGCTGGGCTCCGCCTGCTTCGGCGGATCAGTCGCGCACGATTGTCGGCAGGATCGCGTCGAGCACCGGCATCCCTGTGTCGGTAACGCGCAGCCGGTCGCCGGTGCGGGCCATCAGGCCTTGATCGGCAAGGATCGCCACCTTGCCCAGATCGATGAAGTTCTGCGCCGGCGCTCCGCCCAGACCGGCGACGTGGCTCAGGTCGATGCCGGCGTCGAGGCGCAGGCCCATCAGGATCGCCTCCACGGCGCGCGTGCGCGGCTCCAGCGCCTCTTCGGACCGGATGCCGTGGCCGTTGCGGGCGATCGCCGACAGCCAGTTTTCCGGCTTCTTGTGGCGAAAGCTCGCATGGCTGCGGCGCCGGCCGTGCGCGCCGGGACCGATGCCGGCATAGTCGCGGTACTGCCAGTAAGCGAGATTGTGGCGGCTTTCCGCGCCCGGCCGGGCATGGTTGGAAATTTCATAGGCCGGCAGCCCCGCGGCCGCGGTGATCGCGCGGGTGTCGGTGAACAACTCGGCCGCGTCGTCGCCTTCGGGAAGACGCAACTCGCCCTTGGCCGCGAGGGTGGCGAACCGCGTCCCCGGTTCGATGACGAGTTGATAAAGCGAGAGATGCTCGGTGCCGAAGGCCAGCGCACGGGTGAGTTCGTCGCGCCAGGCGGAGGGCGTCTGGCCGGGCCGGGCATAGATAAGGTCGAAGCTGACGCGGTCGAATGCCGCGCGCGCGGTGTCGAGCGCGGCCAGCCCCTCGCGCACGTCGTGGGCACGGCCGAGGAAGCGCAACGCCTGGTCTTCCAGCGCCTGCAGCCCGAGCGACACCCGGTTGACGCCGGCGCGCGCAATGTCGTCGAAGCGCGCCGCCTCCACCGAGGACGGGTTGGCTTCCAGCGTGATCTCGATCCCCGGTTCGAACGGCCAGTGCCGGTTCGCCGCCGCGATCAGTGCTTCCACCGTTTCCGGCGGCATCAGCGAGGGCGTGCCCCCGCCGAAGAAGATGGAGCCCAGGCGGCGGCCGGGCAACAGCGCCGCTTCATGCGCCATGTCCGCCAGCAGCGCTTCCCGCCATGCCTGCTGATCCACCGATTCGCGGACATGGCTGTTGAAGTCGCAATAGGGGCATTTCGACACGCAGAACGGCCAGTGGACGTACAGCGCCAGTGATGGTTCGTTCGACATCGGCAGCGGTTTCGGCGGTCAGTGGTGGCTCAGAATACAGCCTTTACGAGCTGCGCGAAGGCATCCGCGCGGTGGCTCATGCCGTGCTTTCTGGCCGGATCCATCTCGCCGAACGTCTCGTTTTCGCCGAGCGGCTGAAACACCGGGTCGTAGCCGAAGCCCTTCTTCCCGCGCGGCGGCCAGACGAGCGTGCCCTCGACCTTGCCTTCGAACCATTCGACATGGCCGTCGGGCCAGGCCAGCGCCAGCGTGCAGACGAAATGCGCCGAGCGGCTGACATCGGGGCCCTGTTCGGCGAGCTTTCCCTCGACCTTGCCCATGGCGAGATACCAGTCGCGCCCCGGCGGCCCTTCCAGCGGCTGCCGCTCGGCCCAGTCGGCGGTATAGACGCCGGGTGCATTGCCCAGCGCCTCCACGCAAAGGCCGCTATCGTCGGAAAGCGCGGGAAGCCCGGAAAGGTCCGCCGCCTGAATCGCCTTCAACTCGGCATTGGCATAGAAGGTGGTGCCGTTTTCCACCGGCACCGGCAGGTCGAGTTCGGCCGCCGATACCGCCTCGACGCCGTACGGTTTCAGCAGTTCGCGAATCTCGCGCACCTTGCCCTCGTTATGGCTGGCGATGACCAGCTTGCCGGGTTCGAGCTTGCGGATCGCCTGCGGCGCGTCGCCGCCGATGCCTTCGTCCTCGCCGCTCATTTGCCCGTCGCCTTCAACTGCGCGGCGAAGATGTCGTTGCAGCCGATGCGCGCGAGCCGCAGCAAACGCAGCAGGCCTTCCTCGTCATAGCAGGCGCCCTCTGCGGTGGCCTGCGCCTCGGCGATCTTGCCGTCCGACAGCAGCACGAAATTGGCATCGGCATCGGCGGCCGAATCCTCGTCATAATCGAGGTCGAGAACGGGATTGCCCTGATAGATGCCGCAACTGACCGCGGCGACCTGCTGCGTGATCGGATCGGCCGCGATCGCGGCCGAGGCCAGCAACTTGTCGACCGCCATGCGCAGCGCCACCCAGGCACCCGAAATGGAGGCCGTGCGCGTGCCGCCATCGGCCTGGATCACGTCGCAGTCGAGCGTGATCTGGCGCTCGCCGAGCAGCTTGAGATCGGTGACTGCGCGCAGAGACCGTCCGATCAGCCGCTGGATTTCCTGCGTCCGGCCCGACTGCTTGCCACGCGCCGCCTCCCGGTTGCCGCGAGTATGCGTGGCGCGTGGCAGCATGCCGTATTCGGCCGTCACCCAGCCTTCGCCCTTGCCGCGCAGCCAGGGCGGCAGGCGCTCTTCGACGGATGCGGTGACGAGAACGCGCGTGTCGCCGAAGCCGATCAGCACCGATCCCTCGGCATGACGGGTGAAGTTCGGCTCGATGGTGATGTCGCGCATCTGATCGGGGGCGCGGCCGGATGGGCGCATAATCGGTTCTCCTTCGTTACAGGAACGGCACCTAGACGGCACGAAGCCAACGCGCCAGTGCCGCCTGGTGTTCGCAAAGACACGGATGGAAGCGGAGTATATCATGCGCACTATCATCGCCTCCCTCGCCGCCGCGACCGCGCTGGCCGGCTGTGCCGCCGACGAGGGGCCCGGCCGGATGCCGGCAACGCAGGACCCTGCGGTGCAGGACGGCCCGACGATCACCTATTCGACCGCTCCGTGTTTCGGGGTTTGCCCGGTCTATACGGTCACGGTGCATGCGGACGGCCACGGGACGTTCGTCGGCAGGCAACACGTCGCCGCCGAGGGCGAGCGGGAATTCGTCGCGACTCAGCACGATCTGCAGCTATTCCAGGAAGTGCTCGCTCCCTATCGCCCGGCGTCGGGCGAGAAGATCATCGCGCCGGGGCAGAATTGCGAGCATCAGGCCACGGACATGGCGAGCGTGGACGTCCGCTGGACGGCACCGGACGGCACCACCCAGCACCTCGACTATTATTATGGCTGCGACATGGAAAAGAATCGCGAAATGGCGAAGGCGCTGCGAAACGCGCCGCAATATCTTCCCATCGGCGCAATGATCGAAGGCCGTTGAGTGGCGGCACGCGCGCTCCTAGATTCCCCGACATGACAACACCGCCCATCGCCGAACTCAGCGACCGCGCGCGCGACGTGTTCCGGACCGCCGTCGAGTCGTATCTCGATTCGGGATTGCCGGTCGGCTCGCGCACGCTGTCGAAGATTTCCGGGCTCAACCTGTCGCCCGCCTCCATCCGCAACGTCATGCAGGATCTGGAAGAGATGGGCCTGCTCGCCGCGCCGCATACCAGCGCGGGGCGGATGCCGACCGATCATGGCCTGCGCCTGTTCGTCGACGGCATGATGCAGGCGATGGAACCGAGCGTGGAGGAGCGCGCGACGATCGAGTCGCGCGCGGGCGAGGCGGGATCGGTGGAGGAGGCGCTGTCCAACACCACCGCCGCTCTGTCCGGCCTGTCGGCATGCGCCGGCATGGTCATGGTGCCCAAGCGCGAACCGGTATTGCGCCAGTTCAGCTTCGTGCCGCTTTCCGACGGCAAGGCGCTGGCCGTGCTGGTGGGCGACGACGGTTCGATCGAGAACCGCGTGGTCGACATATTGCCCGGAATGACGCCTTCGGCGCTGGCGGAGGCCGGCAACTACATGACCGCCATGCTTGCCGGCGGCACGCTGGCCGAGGCGCGCAACCGCCTGGCGCAGCAGATCAGCGACGAACGCGCCGAACTGGACGCGACCGCCCGCGCGCTGGTCGAGCGCGGCATCGCGGTGTGGACCGAGGACGGCGACAACCGTCCGGTGCTGATCGTGCGCGGCCAGGCGCGGTTGCTCGACGAGGCGGCGGCCGAAGACCTCGACCGCGTGCGGCAACTGCTCGACGAGCTGGAGGGGAAGCAGGAGATTGCCCGCCTGCTCGAGCGTGCTCGCGACGGTGATGCCGCGCGTATCTTCATCGGCGCGGAGAACGAATTGTTCGCGCTTTCCGGCTCTTCGGTGATCGCCAAGCCCGTGCGCGCGATGGACGGCCGGGTGGTGGGCGTGGTCGGCGTGATCGGGCCCACCCGGTTGAACTATGCGCGCGTCGTACCCATGGTGGATTTCACTGCTGCGACCGTGGCCAGGCTGCTGGCCTGAGCCCTTCAGATTTGAACAGGAAAACATGAACGAGAACGAAAAGATCGATTCCGCCGAAGGCGAAACCGAAGACCTTCGCGAGGAAACGGCCGAGGCCGCGCCCGAGGTTGCCGAACATGACGACGCGGCCGAACGCATCGCCCAGTTGGAGGCCGAGCTGGCCGAGGCACAGGCGTCCGTCAAATATGCACAGGCGGAGGTGCAGAATGTCCGCCGCCGCGCGGAAAAGGAGGCGCAGGACGCGCGCACCTATGCCGCGACCGGCTTTGCCCGCGATATCCTGTCGGTCGCCGACAATCTGTCGCGTGCGCTCGCCGCGATCCCGGATGAGCTGCGCCGGGACGACAGGAACAAGGGGCTGATCGTAGGTCTGGAGGCCACCGGCCGCGAGCTGGAAACCGTCTTTTCGCGCCACGGTATCAAGCGCATTACGGCGATGGGCGAACCGCTCGATCCCAATCGTCACCAGGCGATGATGGAAATGCCGAGCGAGGATGCGGAACCCGGCACCATCGTGCAGGAGATGCAGGTCGGCTATACGATCAACGACCGGCTCCTGCGCCCGGCGCTGGTGGGCGTGGCGAAGAAGCCGGACGATGCTTCGGAGGGTTGAACCCCGCGGCATCCTTCAGTCCCATCGCGCATGTGTCCCCGCGCAGGCGGGGACACATGCGCTCTCGCCTTCGCGGGAGCACATCGGATGCGCTACGCGGCAAAGGATGACGCGCGGCGTCTGAGTCCCTATCTCTTGGCACAATGTCGCAACGCATCGACAACATACCGCAACGCCGCGCGATCATTGATCGCCGCGCCCTGGCGGAAGAACTGGACGCGCTGGAAGGCGATTCCACCGCCAGGCTGCGCCAGGCCGCGACCCAGCGGCTGAAACAGGCGCTGAAGGATGGCCGTGCCGAGATCGAGCGCCGCTTCCTCGAAAAGCCGTCGAGCGGTCTGTCGACCGCTGCCGCCGGCGCTTTCCTGATCGACCAGGTTCTGCGGCTGCTGTGGGATTTCAACCATAAGCGGCTCTATCCCAACAACAATCCGACCGAGGCCGAGCGGATGACGCTGATCGCGGTCGGCGGCTATGGCCGCGGCGAGATGGCGCCGCATTCGGACGTCGATATCGGCTTTCTGACCCCGTGGAAGCAGTCGGCATGGTCCGAACAGATCATCGAATCGATGCTCTATGGCCTGTGGGACATGGGGCTGAAGGTCGGCCACTCGTCGCGCTCGCTCGACGAGATGGTGCGCATGGCGAAATCGGACGTCACCATCCGTACCGCGCTGATCGAGGCGCGCTACATCTGGGGCGACACCGCGCTGTATGACGAGGCGGCCCGCCGCTTCAAGACGGAGGTACAGCGCGATACCGTGCGTCCGTTCATCGCCGACAAGCTGGCGGAGCGCAATGCGCGGCACGAGAAGATGGGCGACAGCCGCTATGTCGTCGAACCGAATGTGAAAGAGGGAAAAGGCGGACTGCGCGACCTGCAGACGCTCTTCTGGATCGGCAAATATGCCTATGACGTGCGGCGCGCGGCCGAACTGGTCCAGGCGGGGCTGTTCACCGCGCACGAATATCGCCAGTTCAACCGGGCGGAGAATTTCCTCTGGGCGGTGCGCTGTCACCTGCACCTGATCACCGGCCGGGCCGAGGATCGGCTGACCTTCGACGTGCAGCGCGAGATCGCGGACCGGATGAACTATGCCGACCGGCCCGGCAAGTCGAAGGTCGAGCGCTTCATGCAGTTCTACTTCCTGCAGGCGAAGCGCGTGGGCGACCTGACGGGGCTGTTCCTCGCCCATCTGGACGAGAAGTTCGCTGCGCGGGGACGGCGCTTCGGCCTGCCGACGATTCGCCGGTCGCCGCGCAAGCTCAGGGGCTTCGTCCTCGATCGCGGCCGGCTGGCGCTGCCGCGCGACAATTTCTTCATCGAGGAGCCGGTCCGCCTGCTGGAGATCTTCCAGCTCGCGGACAAACACGGCCTGGAAATTCACCCGCTGGCGATGCGCGCCGCCTCGCGCGATGCGAAATGCGTCGACGACGTCCGCGACGATGCGCGGGCCAACGCGCTGTTTCTCGACGTGCTGACGAGCGAGCGGGACCCCGAGACCGTTCTGCGCTGGATGAACGAAGCCGGCGTATTCGGGCGCTTCGTGCCCGATTTCGGCCGGGTCGTCGCGCAGATGCAGTTCGACATGTATCACCATTATACGGTCGACGAGCATACGATTCGCGCGATCGGGCTGCTCAGCCGGATCGAACGGGGCAAGCTGGCCGAGGATCACCCGATCGCGACCGGCGTCTTTCCCAACATCGTCTCTCGCCGCGCATTGTATGTCGCGGTGCTGCTGCACGATATCGCCAAGGGGCGCGGCGGCGACCACAGCGTTCTGGGGGCGAAGGTCGCGCATTCCTTGTGTCCGCGCTTCGGCCTGTCGCCGGCCGAGACCGAAACCGTGGCCTGGCTGGTGCGCCATCACCTTTTGATGTCCGACACCGCGTTCAAGCGCGATCTGGCCGATTTCAAGACCATCGTCGATTTCTGCGAAACGGTGCAGAGTCCGCAGCGGCTGATGATGTTGCTGGTGCTCACCACCGTCGACATCCGTGCCGTCGGCCCCGGCGTCTGGAACGGTTGGAAACGGCAGCTTCTCACCAATCTCTACGACGCGGCGGAGGAGGTGCTGCGCCTCGGCCACAAGCACAAGGGGCGTGGGGAGCGCATTGCGGCGAAGCAGGCGGCGCTCGCCGAGATATTGGGCTGGGACGATGCCGCCATGGCCGCCTTCACCGCCAGCCTGCCGGAATCCTACTGGGTGGCCGAACCGGTCGGGGTGTTGCAGCGCAATGCCGTTTTGGTGCGCGAATCGGGCGACGTCTCGCTCGCGATCGAGGCCGAGCCCTGGTCGGATCAGGACGCCACGCTCGTGACCGTCTATGCCGACGATCATCCGGGACTGTTCTACCGCATTGCCGGCGCCATCCATGCCGCCGGGGGCAATATCATCGACGCGCGCATCCACACGACGCGCGATGGCCGGGCGCTCGATAACCTGCTGGTGCAGGACGCGAACGGCAAGCCGATCGACGAGTCGCGGCAGCTCGCGCGCCTGAAGGACAGCATCACCGACGCGCTGGCCAACCGGGTGAAGCTGGTCGAACAGCTTCGCGCAAGGCCGTTGCCGGGGCTGCGGGCGGAGGCGTTCGACATCCCGTCCGATGTCCTGATCGACAACCGCGCCTCCAATCGGGTGACGGTGGTGGAGGTGAATGCGCGCGACCGGCCGGCGCTCCTGCATCACCTGGCGCGCGCCCTGTTCCAGTCGAAGGTGACGATCCACTCCGCCCATGTCGCCACTTATGGCGAGCGCGCGGTCGATACCTTCTACGTGACCGATCTGATCGGCGACAAGATCACCAACAGCCAGCGGATCAAGGCGCTCGAGCGCCGCCTGCTGGACGCCGCGGATGCGGGCAAGGAGACGGCGGCGGCCTAGGGCCGATCGACATTCAGCCCTGATCGGCGGCCGCGGCCTTGGCGTCGGTCTTCGCCTTGGCCTGTTTCGCCTCGCTGGCCCGCGCTTCGTGCCGGGCCGTCTTGTCCGCTTCCGATTCCGGCGGAATGAAGCTGATCACCTGATCGCCATCCTCGACGAACGGCTTCTGGCTCGCGGCGAAGAATTCGAGCATTCCGTCGGGGTGCTGCACGGCGATGGGTTCGCCGCCCTCGTCCAGGTTGTTGCGGAAATCTGCGAAGGTGAACTTTTCGGTGATCCTGGTGCGGCTGAACTCCCAGCCTTCGTTGACCAGCCGTTGCAACTCGTCGCTCGTCCGCTCGCTTCCCATCAACACCCGTCCGCGCGGGGTGACGCCGCCGCGCTTGGTCTTTGCGGGGGCCGTCTGGGTCAGCTTCTCGAACCCCATTTCGGGGCCGAGGTCGGCGCAGATGAGCGAATTGTAGGCGTCGTTGTCGGACGCTGCGAGCAGTTGCTGATACTGGCCGAGATCGAGGTGATCCTGCATCACCTCGTCGAGAAGATCGCCGCGATAGACTTCCAGGTCCTGCCGCCTGGGATTGCGCAGGGCGAATGTGGAACTGTCGGCAATGGTCACCGGATAGCCCAGCGACTTCAGATAGACGCCGAGCGCGGTCGTCCAGTCGTTCGCGCCGACGAACAGGATGCCGTCGCCCTTGCCCTGGTCTATCCCCAGCCGCTTCGCGACCAGTCGGGCGGAAAAGCCGTGCGCCAGGATCGTCACGATGACGACGCCGAAGCTCAGCGGCACCAGCGCCTCGGTATCGGGAATGCCGTATTCGGACAGGCGGATCGCGAACAGGCCGGTGATGGCGACCGCGACAATACCGCGCGGCGCGATCCAGGCGATGAACAGGCGTTCGCGCCAGGGCGTGCTGGAAAAGAGCAGGCTGACGAGCACGGTGAGCGGCCGCACCACGAAGAGCAGCAGCAGGAGGAAAAGGATGAAACGCGCCTGGAATGCCGACAGCGTCTCCCAGTCGAGCGAGGCGGACAGGATGATGAACACGCCGGAGATCAGGAGAACGGTAAGGTCCTCCTTGAACCGGCGCAGCACGCGGGTGGAATGGACAGGCCGGTTGGCCATCACGACGCCCATCAGCGTAACGGTGACGAGCCCGGTCTCGTGCTTCACGATATCGGCAATGACGAAGCCGGCGATCACCACGATCAGCAACACCGGTGACTTCAGGAACTCAGGCACGTAACCGCGCGGAAACAACCAGGTGACGGCAAATCCCAGGGCCACGCCCAGAAAGCCTGCCGCGGTCGTCGCCGCGAGGACGTCCATGCCCACCGCGAGCAGCCCCGCATCCTGTCCCGAATAGGTGATGTAGCCGAAAATCCCGACGGCGAGCAGCGCGCCGATCGGATCGTTGACGATACCCTCCCAGCGCAGGGTATCGGATACGCGCGGCGGCAGGTGGAGCGTGCGCAGCATCGGGCCGATGACGGTCGGCCCCGTGACCACCAGGATGCCGCCGAACAGCAGCGAAACCTCCCAGCCCAGGCCGGCGCCGTAATGCGCCGCCCAAGCGCCCAGGAACCATCCCAGCGGCACTCCGATCAGAACGAGCCGCAGCACCGCGCTGCCGGCGTGGCGCAGATCCCGGAAGTTGAGGCTCAATCCCCCTTCGAACAGGATCACCGCGACGGCGAGCTTGATGATCGGTTCCTGCAACGGGCCGAGATCGCGTTCCGGCACGATGATGCCCAGTACCGGTCCGGCAATGATGCCGGCGAGCAGCATCAGGGCGATCGCCGGCTTGCCGGTGCGCCAGGCTACCCATTGCGCGCCGATGCCGATGATTCCGATCAGCGCCAGCTTTACGAGCAGCGAATCGATCATTGCGCGACCGTAGCTATGCCGGAGGCCGGGCGCGAGCTAGACTGTTGCGATCCTGAGGATCGAGGAGAGCGAATCATGGGCGTCCTTGGTATAGGCGGCATATTCTTTCGCGCCCGCGATCCGGACGCGCTGTCGTCGTGGTATCGAGAACATCTGGACATCGGCGCGGGTTGCAATGCCGAAGGCGCCGGCGATCCCGACAAATGGTTCTGGATGACACGGGGTGGCCCCGTGGTGTTCGCTCCCTTCAGGCACGACACCGATTATTTCGCCGCCGGCAAGACGTTCATGCTCAACCTGCGCGTGTCCGATCTCGAAGGTCTGCTGGAACGGTTGAGCGCGGCCGGAGTCGATATCGAGACCCGCGCGGAGTGGGATTCGCCGGAAACCGGACAGTTCGCCCGCATCCATGATCCGGAAGGTAACGCCATCGAATTGTGGGAGCCGCCTGCCGCGCCGGGAGCTGCCTGAGCGGCCGCGTCACTGGCCCGGATTCTGCCATATACGGACATAGTCGACCATCATGCGCGCCGGGAACGCATCGGGATCGATTCCTTTCTTGCCGCCCCAGTCGCCGCCGACGGCGATGTTGAGGATCAGATATTCGGGCCGGTCGAACGGCCAGCGCGCATGGTCGCCGCTGCCGTCATTGGCAAAGCGCATATAGGCGCGGCCGTCGACGCCGATCAGGATACGCTGCGGCGACCAATCGAGCTGATAGCGGTGAAAGCTGGTGCATGCGTCGTCGAGCGTCACTTGCGACCCGATCTGTGTGCCGGCGACATGATTATAGGCTTTGGTGTGAATCGTGCCGTGCACCACGCCGGGGTCGAAACCGACATGCTCCATGATGTCGATCTCGCCCTGGGCGGGCCAGTCCTCGCCACCGGTGCCGAGCATCCAGATGGCCGGCCAGGTGCCGCGACCGCACGGGATCTTCGCCGAAACCTCGAAAAAGCCGTACTTCCATTCCGCCAGGCCGCGGGTGACGAGCCGGGCGGAAGTATAGTCCTGCCCGCCATAATCGTCGGGCGTATCATCATCCAGCCGTTCGCGTCGCGCCTGGAGGATCAGCTTGCCGTCGGCGATCCGGGCGTTTTCGGGTCGCCCGGCGCTGTAATATTGCTTTTCGTGATTGTACCAGCCCTGCTTGTTCCGGCTGGTGTCGTAGCGCCACTTCGCCGGGTCGGGCAGGCCGGGAGAATCGAACTCGTCCGACCAGACGAGCCGATAATCGGCCGGCCGTTCCAGCGGCATGTCGACGCGACCGTTCTTCGCGGACAGCCCCGAACCGGACGCATCCTGCGGTGCCGGTGCGTCCGCCAGCAAGGAAACCGCGCCGAGCGCGAGCGCTGCGGCGCGGCGGACGGTCATTGTTGCTTCGGCGCCAGCACCATCAGCATCTGGCGGCCTTCCATGCGCGGAAAGGATTCGACCTTGGCGTCCTCGGCGCAGTCTTCGGCAACGCGCTGCAGCAGCGCCATGCCGAGTTCGCCGTGCGACAGTTCGCGGCCGCGAAAGCGCAGCGTGACCTTCACCTTGTCGCCTTCGCCGATGAATTTGTGCACGTTGCGCATCTTGGTGTCGTAATCGTGATCGTCGATGTTTGGACGCATCTTGATCTCTTTGATCTCTTGCGTCTTCTGCGTCTTGCGCGCGGCATTGGCCTTTTTCTGGGCCTCGTATTTGTACTTGCCGACATCGAGGAACTTCGCCACGGGCGGGTCGGCGTTGGGCGACACCTCGACGAGGTCGAGGCCGACTTCGGCGGCCTGCTCCATCGCCTCGCGCGTATACATCACACCCAGATTTTCGCCATCATGGTCGATCACGCGGACCTTGGGCGACTGGATGAATTCATTGTACCGGGGGCCGTTCATCGGCGGGGGCGTATTACGCCGCATGGGGGGACGTATGTTGGTCTCTCCTGTCCAAAATTGCACGAGCTTATAACATAAGGGATTCACCGCCGCTTTTGAAGACGGCGCCGACCACGACGCCAAACGGGACGGCGTACGCTTCGTTCCAGCCGTTGCGATCAGCGCAGATCGGGCGGTGTTGCGTCGGTTTCGAGTTGCGCCAGCGCGTCGTCCAGCGACAGTATTTGCTGCTTCGCGCCAACGCCTAGTTGCCTCAATGCCACGGTGCCTTCATCCGCCTCGCGCTTGCCCACGACGAGGAGGTTGGGAACCTTGGCGAGGCTGTGTTCGCGCACCTTGTAGTTGATCTTTTCGTTGCGAAGGTCGATCTCGACGCGGATACCCGCCGCGCGCAGCTTGGCGGCCACTTGCCCGGCATAGTCGTCGGCATCGGACACGATCGTCGCGACGACCGCCTGCACCGGCGCCAGCCACAGCGGCAGCTTGCCCTCGAAATGTTCGATCAGCATGCCGATGAATCGCTCGTAGCTGCCGAAGATCGCGCGGTGGAGCATGATCGGCCGGTGCCGCTCGCCATCCTCGCCGACATAGGTCGCGTCGAGCCGCTCGGGCAGCACGCGGTCGGACTGGATCGTGCCGACCTGCCAGGTCCGACCGATCGCGTCGGTCAGGTGCCATTCCAGCTTGGGGGCATAGAAGGCGCCTTCGCCGGGCAGTTCCTCCCAGCCATATTCCGGCGTGGCCTGCCCCGCCTCGACCACGGCGTTCCGCAGCTCGTCCTCTGCCTGGTCCCAATCGGCGTCCGAGCCGAACCGCTTGTCGGGGCGTAGCGCCAGCTTGATCGCGTATGTGAACCCGAAATCGCGGTAGATGCGGTCGGCCAGTTCGCAGAAGGCGCGGACCTCGTCCACGATCTGGTCCTCGCGGCAGAAGATATGCGCATCGTCTTGCGTGAACTGGCGCACGCGCATCAGGCCGTGCAGCGCGCCGTGCGGCTCGTTGCGATGGCAGCAGCCGTTTTCATAAAGGCGCATCGGCAGGTCGCGATAGCTCTTGATGCCCTGTTTGAAGATCAGGACATGCGCCGGGCAGTTCATCGGCTTCAAGGCCATCCAGTCCGCGTCGTCGGAGACGATCGGACCCTCATCCTCGACATTGGGCACCTCGTCGGGGATGACGAACATGTTCTCGCGGTACTTGCCCCAATGGCCCGACTGCTCCCACTGGCGCGCGTCCATCACCTGCGGCGTCTTGACCTCGCGGTAGCCGGCGCCGTCGATCGCGCGGCGCATATAGGCCTCCAACTCGCGCCAGATGACATAACCCTTGGGGTGCCAGAAGACGGAGCCGTGCGCTTCGGCCTGAAGGTGGAACAGGTCCATCTCCGCGCCCAGCTTGCGGTGGTCGCGCTTGGCCGCTTCCTCGAGCCGGTGGAGATGCTGGTCGAGCTGCTTCTTGTTGAGCCAGCCGGTGCCGTAGATGCGCGTCAGTTGCGCATTGTTCTGGTCGCCGCGCCAGTATGCGCCGGCGACACGCATCAGCTTGAAGGCGTTGGGGTCCAGCTTGCCGGTCGAGGCGAGGTGCGGCCCGCGGCACATGTCGAGCCAGTCCTCGCCCGACCAGTACACCGTCAGTTCCTCGCCCTCGGGAAGCTCGGCCGCCCATTCGGCCTTGAACGTCTCGCCGTCCGCCTTCCACTTGGCAATCAGGTCCTCGCGGCTCCATACCTCGCGCTTGAGCGGTTTGTCGGCGCGAATGATCTCGCGCATCTTTTCCTCGATCGCGGGCAGGTCGTCCATCGAGAAGGGGTCGCGGCCCTCGGGCGCCTTCACGTCGTAATAGAAGCCGTCCTCGGTTGCCGGGCCGAACGTGATCTGCGTGCCCGGCCACAGCGCCTGGATCGCCTCGGCCAGTACATGCGCATAATCGTGGCGCACCAGCTCCAGCGCTTGCGGCTCGTCGCGCGCGGTGATCAGCGCCAGATCGGCATCGCCGGGAAGCGGCCGATTGAGATCGCGCACCTCGCCGTCCACGCGCGCTGCCAGTGCGGCCTTGGCGAGCCCCGGTCCGATGGCGGCCGCGACGTCCGCGGGGGTAGTCCCCGGCGCTACCTTCCGGACGGAACCGTCGGGCAGCGTGATTGTGAACATCTCGGACATCGGCGAAACTGACTTTCCTCAAAAGGGTTGTTGGACTGCGCCGTCTATGCCCGTGCGGGCGGGGCGGGTGCAAGCGCTAAGCGGGCCTGGTGCGGGCCGGTGTCAACGGCCGAAGGGGGAACAGCCGCCATGTCGCAAATCCTGCTATGGACTGCCGTCGCCATCGTCGGCGCATTGGTGATCTGGACGGGCAGCGGACTGCTCGAACGATCGAGCGAGCGGCTGGCCGAATATTACCGGCTGCCGGAAATCGTCAAGGGCGCCGTCGTCGTGGCGGTGGGATCGAGTTTCCCGGAGCTGACCACCACGGTGCTGTCGGCGGCGCTGCACGGCGCCTTTGAACTGGGTGTAGCGGCGATCGTGGGATCGGCGCTGTTCAACATCCTGGTCATTCCGGCAATGTCGAGGCTGTTCGGCGGCAGGTTGGAGGCGAACCGGGACCTCGTCTACAAGGAATCGCAATTCTACATGATCGCGGTGGCGGTGCTGCTGCTCGCCTTCTCCTTCGCCGTGATCTATCATCCGCGGGGCGGGGCGGGCGCGTTGCAGGGCGAGATGACCCGCCCGCTCGCGCTGCTGCCGCTGCTGCTCTACCTGCTCTATATCTTCGTCCAATATCAGGACGCCGTCGACGACCGCGCCGAGGAGGCGAGCCAGGACATTCGCCCGCTCGCCGAGTGGGGCCGGCTGGCCTTGTCGCTGGTGCTGATCGTGGCAGGCGTCGAGGCGCTGGTGCGCGCCGCGATCAATTTCGGCGACATCTTCGCCACGCCCGGTTTCGTTTGGGGGTTCACCGTCGTTGCCGCGGGAACGTCGGTGCCCGATGCCTTCGTCTCGGTCCGTGCGGCGCGGGGCGGGCAGGCGGTGACGAGCCTGTCCAACGTGCTGGGCAGCAACATCTTCGATCTGCTCGTCTGCATCCCCGCCGGTATTCTGATCGCGGGCGCCGCCGTCATCGACTTCGCCGTGGCGGCACCGCTGATGGCGGTGCTGACGGTTGCGACCATCGCCTTGTTCCTGACCATGCGGACCAATCTCGCTCTCGGCCGGGGCGAGGCGGTCTTCCTGCTCGCCCTGTATGGCGGGATCGTCGCGTGGATCTGTCTGGAAAGCTTCGGCGCGGTCGATTTCGTCCCCGGCCTGCCACCGAGCGGGGGCGCGGCGCCGCCCTGAGCCGAGCCTCAATCCAGGTTCGGCCGCAGCCAGCGCTCCGCCGTCTCAATCTCGACCCCGCGCCGCCTGGCATATTCCTCAAGCTGGTCGCGGCCGATCCGAGCGACGCCGAAATAGGAGGAATCCGGGTGGCCGAAGTAAAAGCCGGACACCGCCGCCGTCGGCAGCATCGCGAAGCTTTCCGTCAGCGTGATGCCGGTATGCTCGGTTGCGTTCAGCATGTCGAACAGCATCGACTTCTCGCTATGGTCGGGGCAGGCCGGATAGCCCGGCGCCGGGCGAATGCCGCGATATTCTTCCTTGATCAGCGCCTCGTTGGTGAGCTGTTCGTTGGGGGAATAGCCCCACAATTCGGTGCGGACCTTCTGGTGAAGCCGTTCGGCCAGCGCTTCGGCCAGACGGTCGGCAAGCGCCTTCAAAAGGATATCGGAATAGTCGTCATGGGCTTGCCTGAAGCGCGTCGAATGTTCCTCGATGCCGTGGCCCGCCGTCACCGCGAAGCCGCCGATCCAGTCGTCGTCCTCGGCGATGAAATCGGCCAGGCACATATTGTGGCGACCTTCGCGCTTGTTGATCTGCTGGCGCAGGAACGGCATCCGCACCTCTTCTTCCTCCCGCGAGCGGGAAGGGAATATCACGACGTCGTCGCCGTCGCGGCGGCACGGCCACAGCCCGACCACGGCCTTTGCCTTCAACCATTTCTCCGCGATGATCTGGTCGAGCATCTTCTGCGCGTCATTGAACAGATTGGTGGCGCTCTCGCCGATCACCTCGTCCTCCAGGATGGCGGGGTAGGTGCCCGCCAGCTCCCATGAGCGGAAGAAGGGCGTCCAGTCGATACATTCGCGCAGGTCGGCCAGATCCCAGTCGCCAAAGACGTGCAGGCCCGGCCTGGCCGGTGCGGGTGCCTTCTGCGCGGGATCGATCTCGAATGCCTTTTCGCGCGCTTCCTCGATCGAGATGAGCTTGGACTGACCCTTGCCGGCGCGCGCGTCGCGAACCTTCTGATAGTCGTCGGCGATCTGCTCGACATAGGCCTGCCTGCCGTCGCGGCTGACCAGCGTCGTCGCCACACCGACCGAGCGGCTGGCGTCGAGCACGTGGATCGTCGGCCCGTCATAGGCCGGCGCGATCTTCAGCGCGGTATGCACTTTGGACGTCGTCGCGCCGCCGATCAGCAGCGGCATCGTCATCTTCGCGCGCTTCATTTCCTCGGCGACCGTCACCATCTCGTCGAGCGAGGGGGTGATGAGGCCGGACAGGCCGATCATGTCGGCGTCCTCGTCTCTCGCCTTCGCCAGAATGTCCGACCAGGGCACCATCACGCCCATGTCGATCACGTCGAAGCCGTTGCACTGCAGGACGACGCCGACGATGTTCTTGCCGATGTCGTGCACATCGCCCTTGACCGTCGCCATGATGATCTTGCCCTTGCCGCGATCACCTTCTTCCTTCTCCTCCTCGATGAAGGGGAGGAGGTGGGCGACGGCCTTTTTCATCACGCGCGCGGACTTTACCACCTGCGGCAGGAACATCTTGCCCGATCCGAACAGGTCGCCGACCACGTTCATGCCGTCCATCAGCGGCCCCTCGATCACCTCGATCGGCCGATCGAACTGCTGGCGCGCTTCCTCGGTATCGTCGACGACGTGCGCGTCGATGCCCTTGACCAGCGCATGCTCCAGCCGCTTGGCCACGTCCCAGCCACGCCATTCGGCGGCCTGTTTCTCGGCAACCGGATCGGTGCCCTTGAACTTCTCCGCGAGCGCGATCATCCGCTCGGTCGCGTCGTCGCGCCGGTCCCAGATCACGTCCTCGCAATGCTCGCGCAGCTCGGGGTCGATATCGTCATAGATGTCGAGCTGGCCGGCATTGACGATCGCCATGTCGAGCCCGGCGGGAATGGCGTGATAGAGGAACACGCTGTGCATCGCGCGCCTGACCGGCTCGTTGCCGCGAAAGCTGAACGACAGGTTCGACAGCCCGCCCGAGATGTGGCAGTGCGGGCACTGTTCCTTGATGTCCCGGCATGCCTCGATGAAGTCGATCGCATAGCGGCGATGCTCGTCGATGCCGGTGGCGATGGCGAAGATATTGGGGTCGAAGATGATATCTTCGGGCGGAAAGCCGATGCCCGTCAGCAGCTTGTAGGCCCGCACGCAGATCTCGACCTTGCGCTCGCGCGTGTCGGCCTGTCCGGTCTCATCGAACGCCATCACCACGACGGCGGCGCCGTAGGCCATGCACTTGCGCGCAGACTCGAGGAACTGCTCCTCGCCTTCCTTCATGCTGATCGAATTGACGATCGGCTTGCCGGAGACGCATTTCAGCCCCGCCTCGATCACGCTCCATTTCGAGCTGTCGACCATGATCGGCACGCGCGCGATGTCGGGTTCGGCGGCGATCAGCTTCAGGAAGGTGACCATGGCCTCTTCGGAGTCCAGGAGGCCTTCGTCCATGTTGACGTCGATCACCTGCGCGCCGTTTTCCACCTGGTCGCGCGCGACCTCGATGGCGGTGGCATAGTCGCCGTTCATGATCAGTTTCTTGAAGCGCGCCGATCCGGTGACATTGGTGCGCTCGCCGATATTGACGAAATTGGAAGAGGACTGGGTCATTTAATTCCTTCTCCCCTCCCGCCTGCGGGAGGGGTCGGGGGAGGGGCAATCGATTCATGCGGGCGGGTGGGGGAGTTTGCCCCCCCTAACCCCTCCCGCGAGCGGGCGGGGGAGCTACGCCGCCATGGTCATGGGTTCGAGGCCGGCGAGCCGGGTGCGAACCTCCGGCGTCGGAAGCTCGCGCGGGCTCAGCCCCTTCACCGCGTCGGCGATCGCGCGGATATGCGCCGGCGTGGAGCCGCAACAGCCGCCGAGGATGTTGACCATCCCCTGCTCGGCCCAGTCCTTCACGAGGCCCGCGGTCGTTTCCGGCCGCTCGTCATATTCGCCGAGTTCGTTGGGCAGGCCGGCATTGGGATAGGCCATGATGAGCGTATCGGCGATCTTCGACAGCGTCGCGACATGCGGGCGGAGCTGTTCCGCGCCGAACGAGCAGTTCAGACCGATCGTCAGCGGCTTCGCATGCCGCACCGCGTGCCAGAACGCCTCGACCGTGTGCCCCGACAGGTTGCGGCCCGACAGGTCGGTCAGCGTCATCGACAGCATGATCGGCAGGTCGCGGCCGAGATCGGTCCCCGCCTCCAGCGCCGCCATGATGCCGGCCTTGGCGTTCAGCGTGTCGAACACTGTCTCGATCAGGATGAAATCAGTGCCGCCCTCGACCAGCGCGTCGATCTGGTCGCGGTAGACGCCCTTGAGATAATCGAAATCGATCTCGCGGAATCCGGGATCCTCGACATCCGGACTCAGCGACAGCGTCTTGTTGGTCGGCCCGATCGCGCCGGCGACGAAGCGGGGGCGGCCGTCCTTTTCCTCGAACGCATCGGCCGCCTTGCGCGCGATGCGGGCGGATTCGATGTTGATGTCCCTGACCAGCTCCTCGGCGCCGTAATCGGCCTGGCTGATCGTGTTGGCGGAAAAGGTGTTGGTCGCGACGATGTCCGACCCCGCCTCCAGATAGGCGCTCGTCACCTTCTCGACGATCTCCGGCTTCGACAGCGCGAGGATGTCGTTATTGCCCTTCTGGTCTTTGGAAAGCCCCAGGTCACCGGCAAAATCGGCCTCCTGCAGCTTATAGTTCTGAACCTCGGTGCCGAAGGCGCCGTCGTTGATCAGGATGCGCTCGCGCGCTTCTTCCATCAGTCGTTCGCGTGCAGTCGTCATGTTTCTACCTCGTCGTCCCGACGGAAAACCGGGATCGTTCAATTCCTCAGCGCGCGTGCGCCGCACGGGGTCCCGGCCTCCTGCCGGGGTGACGGATGATGTCAGGCGGCCGCCTTCTTCTTGTCCGCCTCGCCATCGGCACGCATGCCGAGCAGGTGACAGATGGCGAAACTCAGCTCCGCCCGATTGAGCGTATAGAAATGGAAGTGCCGAACGCCGCCGGCATAGAGCTTGCGGCACATCTCGGCCGCCAGCGTCGCCGACACGAGCTTGCGCGCATCGGGATGATCGTCGAGCCCCTCGAACAGCCGGTCCATCCAGGCGGGGATTTCCGCACCGCAGATACCGGCGAACTTGCGCGTCTGCGCGACGTTGGACACCGGCAGGATACCCGGCACGATTTCGCGGTCGATACCGGATGCGGCCGCCGCGTCGCGAAACTTGAAGAACGCCTCGGGCGAGAAGAAGAACTGCGTAATCGCCCGGTCGGCGCCGGCGTCGAACTTGCGCTTCAGATTGTCGAGGTCCGCCGCGGTGTCGGCCGAATCGGGATGGCATTCGGGATAGGCCGCGACCGAAATTTCAAACGGATGGCGCTTTTTCAGTCCGGTCGTCAGCTCGGCGGCATTGGCGTAGCCGTCCGGGCGCGCCCGAAATTTCTGGCCCTGTTCGGGCGGATCGCCGCGCAGCGCCACGATATGGCGGATACCGGCATTCCAATATTCCTCCGCCACCTGGTCGATTTCGTCGCGGCTCGCCTCCACACAGGTCAGGTGGGCGGCGGCGTTGAGCGGCGTCTCGCGCTGGATGCGCGCCACCGTCTGGTGCGTGCGCTCGCGCGTCGAGCCGCCCGCGCCATAGGTGACGGAGACGAAACGCGGCCCGAGCGGCGCCAGCGTCTGCACCGAATCCCACAGCGTCTGTTCCATCTTCTCCGTCTTGGGCGGGAAGAATTCGAAGGAGACCTCAAGATCGCCCGAAAGATCCGCGAATAGCGGTTCATCGAGCGCGCGACGGGCGTCTTCCATCTGGTCGACCGAAATCGTCATGCGGCGTTCCTCTTTATTCCCGGCTGGCCGGCCTTGCGCCCCAGCCAGAGTTTCACGGTAAGTTCCCCGCCCTCGAGCGTTTCCGTGCGGACCGGAAACAATCCGGCCTCCACGAACCAGCCGAGCACCTGTTCGTCGGAAAAGCCCAGGCGGGCATGGGCGTCGCGCGTGCGCAATTCCTCGCGCTGGTGCGGCGCGAAATCGACGATCAGGAGCCGCCCCCCCGGCTCCAGCACGCGCGCCGCCTCGGCGATCACGGATTCGGGTTGCTGCGCAAAGTGCAGCACGTGGTGCAGCACCGCTGCGTCCGCGGTTTCACCGGCAATGGGCAGCGCGTAGAAATCGGCCTGGCGCAGCTCGGCATGGGTCAGCCCGCGCTCGGACAGCTTGGCTCGTGCCAGGCGCAACATCTCCGACGAGCGATCGATACCGATGGCGCTGTCCGACTGCGGCGCGAACAGTTCCAAGATGCGGCCCGTGCCGGTGCCGATGTCGACGAGGCGACTGAGCGACGTCTCCCCCAACGCTTCCAGCATTGCCGCCTCGACCTCGCTTTCGGCGATGTGGAGCGAGCGGATCGCGTCCCATTCGCCGGCGTGCGATTCGAACCACTGGGCAGCGGCCGCGGTCCGATCCCGCCGCACCGCTTCGAGCGACGCGAAATCCTGCTCCAGTTCAGGATCGACCCCGTCTTCGCTCCACCGGTCGAAGGCGGAGAGGATCGGTCGGACCCGGTCGCTCTCGCCGAGCGTGACGAAGACCCAGCTTCCTTCCTTGCGGCGCTCCGTCAGCCCGGCATCACACAGGATCTTTACATGCCGCGATACACGTGGCTGGCTCTGTTCCAGCACCTGGGCGAGTTCGCCGACCGACAGCTCCATCCGGCGCACGAGGGCGAGAATGCGGAGCCGGGTCGCATCCGCCAGCGCACGGAAGATGTCGAGTGCAGTCGTCATTCCACAATCATATAAAGATTTCTTTATATGTGGTCAATCGACGAGCGGCGTTTTGGTTGCGGGGCACGCCCTGCTTGTTTAGCGTTCCGCCGTGGAACCGGTGTTCGGCGAAATCGTTCACCGGCCGTAACGATAAAGGGAGTTCCGGATGAAAAAAGCACTGCTTCTACCCGCCGCGCTGACGATTGCGTTCGGTGTCGCCGCCTGTTCCGACAATGCGCAGGACGAAACGGCCGAGGCTGCCAACGCGATCAGCGCCGATACCTCCGCGACGATGGACAATGCGGTGGACGATACCTCCGCAGCCACCGACCAGGCCTTCGACCAGGCCGAGCAGGCGGCCGACGAGACCGGCGAGTCGATCGAAAACGGCGCCGCGGCCGTCGGCCAGACCGCCGATGAGGCGACGAAGCAGGCCGGTCAGGAAGTCGAAGAAGCCGGCGAAGACATGCAGCGCTGAACGCGTTCGGCACGCCGATCGGCGCGCATGCCGGTCGGATCGAATTCTCAGGGGCCGCGTTCGGTGGAGCGCGGCCCCTGCTTTTGGAGAGATCATAGATGCGGTTCGTCTTTGCTGCGGCCTTGTTGCCGGTGATCCTTTCCGCATGCGGGCCGAACCGGAATGCCGACGGACCCGGCGGCGTCACCGTCGGCGAGGCGGAGGCGCTGAACGACGCCGCGGCGATGCTGGACAATGACAGCGTTTCCGCAAATGCCGTCGGCACGAACGAGGAGAGCGAATGATGACCGAGATGCGAAGCTTCGGCGCGACCGACCTGAAAACCCCGCCGCTGGTGCTGGGCGGCAACGTCTTCGGCTGGACCGCGGACAAGGCGACGAGCTTTCGCATTCTCGACCGCTGGGTCGAACGCGGCGGAACGATGATCGACACCGCCGACGTCTATTCGGCCTGGATCGAGGGGCATTCCGGCGGCGAATCCGAAAGCGTGATCGGCGAGTGGCTGCAGCGATCGGGCAAGCGCGACGAGGTGCTGATCGCGACGAAGGTCGGCATGCTGCCCGGTGAGGGCGGGAAGGGGCTTTCCCCCATGCGCATCGCCGCTGCGTGCGAAGCATCGCTGCAACGGCTGAAAACCGATCGTATCGACCTGTATTACGCCCACAAGGACGACGAAGATCAGCCGATGGAGGATGTGCTCGAGGCGTTCGCCCGGTTGATCGAGGCCGGGAAAGTCCGCGTGATCGGCGCATCCAACTTCCATGCCGCCCGGCTGAAGCAGGCGATCGATACGGCGACGCGCGAAGACCTGCCGCACTATCACGTGCTGCAGCCCGAATATAATCTCGTCAGCCGGGACGGTTTTGAAGGCGAATTGCAGGACCTGTGCATCCAGCACAATATCGGCGTCGCGCCCTATTACGGCCTGGCCTCCGGCTTTCTCACCGGCAAGTATCGCAGCCGCGACGACCTGGGCAAAAGTGCGCGCGGCAGCCGCGTGGAGCAGTATCTGGAAGGACGCGGCAAGAACGTGCTCGCCGCCATGGACAAGGTTTCGGAAGAAAGCGGCGCCAGCCACGCCCAGGTCGCGCTGGCCTGGCTGGCGGCGCAGCCCGGCGTCACCGCGCCGATCGCCAGCGCCACGAGCCTGGAACAGCTCGACGAGCTGATCGGAAGCTGGGACGTTGCGCTGACGCCCGACCAACTGGAATCGCTGACCAACGCCGGCACCTGAGTGCGGGCGATCAGCGCAACCCGAACGGGACGACGCGGTTGTCGCGGCTGTGGCCGATCCGTGCGCGGCCCAGATAGGGCACGCCCATATCCGCACACCAACGCCGGACGATCTGCTCCGGCGTTTCGGCGAAGGGGGGCTCGTTCGGCTGTACGTCCACCACCTCGCCCAGGCGGATGCCCGCCACGCCCTGCAACTGGGTGGCGTTGGCGACCGTGAACAGCATGCGGTCGATGCGGTAGAGCGGCTCCGACACCTCTTCGATCATCAGGACGTGATCCGCCAGATCGGGCAGCCAGGGCGTGCCGATCATCGCGTTCAGAATGGCGAGGTTGAACGCCGCTGCCGGGCGGTCGCCCAGGCTGGGCTCCAGCACGGACGGGTCGCGTGCGGTCATCCAGCTCAGCGCCCTGGCGACGCAGTGCCCCTGGTCCTTGCGGCCGATCTCGACCGGCATCGGCGCATGCACCGGCGTGCCGATCCCGCGGGCATAAAGCGCGCCCAGCAGGAACCCCATGTCGGAATAGCCGACATACATCTTGTTCCGTGCCGCCTCGGTCAGGTTCGGCATCACCGCGGCGAGGATGCGGTTGGAGCCGTATCCGCCGCGTGCGAA
Source organism: Stakelama saccharophila (assembly GCF_032229225.1). Classification (NCBI taxonomy): domain Bacteria; kingdom Pseudomonadati; phylum Pseudomonadota; class Alphaproteobacteria; order Sphingomonadales; family Sphingomonadaceae; genus Stakelama; species Stakelama saccharophila. The sequence continues at coordinate 2,678,197 of NZ_CP135076.1, read as the reverse complement.
CCAGATGGCGTCGAAAGCCGGATCGTTGGCATAGCGCAGAAAGGCCTCCGCCCGAACCGCGTCGGACCCGGCGAAATGCCCGTCTTCGAGAAAGCATTGCGGATCGAAATGAAGCGCGACATCCGGATAGGCGATGGCTGCGAGCGCGGCGGTGGCCGCCGCGACCTGTTCGTCGATCGGCCTGCCCGGTGCAACGACGGCGATCCGCATATCCGTTCCTGTCTCCCTCGCGCGGCTTGCTCCCGCGACGCAAACCGCCGATAGCGCGCGGCCATGGCCAATCGCAAATCCTGTTTCTTCGTCGGCATCGGCGGCAGCGGCATGATGCCGCTGAGCCTGATCCTCGCAAAGCGCGGATACCGGGTGGCCGGGTCCGACCGTTCGCTCGACCAGGCGCGGCTGCCGGCGAAATTCGAAGCGCTGGAACGGCGCGGCATCCGCCTGTTCCCGCAGGACGGCAGCGGTATTACCTCGCCGAACCAGATCGTCATCGCCTCCACCGCGGTGGAGGAAACGGTGCCCGACATGGTGGCCGCGACGCGTATGGGTGCCGAGCGGATGTCGCGGGCCGAAATGCTCAGCCGCCTGTTCAACGAATCGACGATGCGCATCGGCGTGGCCGGCACCAGCGGCAAGTCGACCGTCACCGGCATGATCGGCTGGATCCTCCACGCCGTAGGCCGCGATCCGACCGTCATGAACGGCGCGGTCATGAAGAATTTCGTGGCACCCGACGCTCCCTTCGCCAGTGCGCTGGTGGGAGAGGGTGACGCCTTCGTCAGCGAAGTGGACGAAAGCGACGGATCAATCGCGCTCTATTCGCCGGACGTGGCGGTGCTCAACAATGTCAGCCTCGACCACAAGAGCCTGGAGGAGCTTCGCCGCCTCTTCGGCGACTTCGCGGCAAAGGCGAAGACGGCCGTGGTCAATGTCGGTGATGCGGAGACGGCCGCGCTTGCCGCCGGGCTGAACCGGGAAAATCTGTTCACCTTCGCCGTGGAGGGCGAGGCGGACATGGTCGCGGAAAATCTGTCGCCGGAGCCCTTCGCGATCGGTTTCGATCTCGTGACGGGCGGTGAGTGTCGGCGCGTCAGACTCGCGGTCCCCGGCCGCCATAACGTCGCCAATGCGCTTGCCGCGATCGGCGCGGCAATGGCGGCGGGCATCCCGCGCGATATCGCCGCCGAGGCGGTGCAGGGCTTTGCCGGCCTCAAGCGTCGGTTCGAGCTTGTGGGAGAGGCGAACGGCGTCGCTATCATCGACGATTTCGGCCACAACCCGGACAAGATCGCCGCGACGCTCGACACGCTCCACGAATTTCCCGGCCGGCTGCTCCTGATGTTCCAGCCGCACGGCTATGGCCCGTTGAAGGTCATGCGGCGCGAGCTCGTCGAGATGTTCGCCAAGAAGCTGAAGCGCGAGGACCAGCTCGTCCTGCCCGATCCGGTCTATCAGGGCGGCACCGTGGCGCGGGAGGTCACCAGCGCCGACATTGTCGCCGACATCGCCGCGACCGATGCCGATGCGCGGTATATCCCCGACCGCGACTCCGCCGCCGCGCATCTGGTCGCCACCGCCAGACCAGGCGACCGCATCGTTCTGATGGGCGCCCGCGACGACACGCTCAGCCAGCTCGCTGCAAGGATGCTGGACGATCTGACAAGCTAACGCGCAAAAATGGAAAGCATAGTTGACAAGGCGCTGCTGGTGAACGTAAAGCCTGCTTGTCATTTCAACAAGGGAGCTTGTCGCCATGGTTTTGGATGAAGAGGATCGGGCGCCGCGGATCGGCCCGGCGGTCACAGTCTATATCTTCTCGCTGCTGGCCGGCATCGCCGCGCATCGGGCCTATCATCCGACCGGGCTCTGGCTGGTCGCGATCTATGCGGTTCCCGTCGCCGCCTTGGGGTGGATGATCGTCCAGAAGCGCCGGATACGGGCCTTTCACGGCGGCGCGGCCTGCGGCTCGGCTTGCGACAGCAAGGTTTATCAGCGTCGGATCATCGCCCTCGCCGCGGCGTACGTTGCGCTTCTGTTTCTCGCCAATTGGTTGACCGACCGGTTCGCACTGGACGGATTCGCGGCGATGTCCGTTGCGGTCCTTCCGGCGCTTCCGCTCGTCGGCGTGATTGTCGCAATCGGCCGCCTGATCCTTGACGAAAAGGATGAGTATCAGCGGGTTCTCCATGTCCGCCAGATGCTGGTCGCTACCGGCTTCATGCTCGCCGTCTGCTCGATCTGGGGCTTTATGGAGAGCTTCGGCCAGGTGCCGCACGTGCCGGCCTACTGGGCCTTCATCATCTGGTGCGGCGGCCTCGGCCTGGGCACCGTCTATAACGAGATGCGGCCATGAAGAATCGCCTGCGTGTGCTGCGCGCGGAACGCGAGTGGAGCCAGCAGGATCTGGCCGCCCGGCTCGAAGTTTCTCGCCAGAGCGTGAACGCGATCGAGAAGGGGCGGTACGATCCTTCGCTTCCGCTCGCTTTCAAGATCGCCGACATCTTCGGTCTTGCTATCGAAGAGGTCTTCGTCAATCCCGCACGGGAGGATGTGGCATGACCGGGAAATCGCTGAAACCCTGCCTCTATCTGGTCGTCGCCCTGCTTGTCGCGATGATCGGCAAGGCGCGTCCCGACGTCGATCGTTCCGCACAGCGGCCTCCGACAGCCGAGCGCCATTTCGAGTTCGAGTTCAGCTTGCTCGGCGCCAGAGCGCACTTCGCAACGAGCGTCGTTCCTACCGCGTCCGACTGACGCTCTTTCTTGCCGGCGCGTTAGCGCCTAGACGATCCGGCATGGTGGATATGCAGAAGCAGGCGGCGGGGATCGCCTATCGCAAGACCGAGGGCGCGGGGCCGACGGTGATTTTCTGTCCCGGCTATGCCTCGGATATGACCGGCACCAAGGCGACCGCGCTGGAGGCCTGGGCGCAGGAAAACGGACGCGCCTTCATCCGCTTCGACTATCGCGGGTGCGGTGAGAGCCAGGGGGCGTTCGAGGATTTCACCCTCACCGATTGGCGCGACGACGTGCTGGCGGTGATCGACGAACTCGCGGACGGGCCGGTGGTGCTCGTCGGATCGTCCATGGGCGGCTGGCTGATGCTGTTGGCGGCGCTCGCGCGGCCCGAGCGGATCGCGGGTCTGGTCGGTGTCGCGGCCGCGCCGGATTTCACCGATTGGGGATTCACGCAGGAGGAAAAGCTCGCGTTGCTCACCGAGGGGCGGCTGGAGCAGGAAAACCCTTATGGCGACGCGCCGACGGTGACGACGCGCGCCTTCTGGTCGGCGGGAGAGGCCAGCCGCGTGATGATCGGCGCGATCGCGATCACCGCCCCGGTCCGCCTGCTGCAGGGGCAGCGGGACCGCGAAGTGCCGTGGAACCGGGCGGAAACGCTGGCCGGCCTGATCCAGTCGGATGACGTTCAGACGATCCTCGTCAAGGACGGCGACCACCGCCTGTCCCGCGACCGCGACATCGCGCTGCTGCTGCGGACGATCGAAGGGCTGTAGGCGGGCAAGGTACGTTCCCGCTCTACCGACAGGGTTTTATCCGTACTCCTGCGAAAGCAGGAGCCCAGAGCTTCGGCCATGCACTTGCGGCCCTGGGTTCCTGCTTTCGCAGGACCGCGCATCCGCCCTGCGCGGATATGCCAATGCGGATATGCACGCGTCGCCACGGCGCTTATTTCAGGTAGAAATCGACCGTCGTCACGACGCGCACCTTCTTGAACGGCGAATCGGCGACGCCGTATCCCTGTTGTTCGCCGTCGCGGGCCTCGATCGAGAAATAGCCCTGGGTGGCGCTCTTGATGCCGCCCACACCGGTATCGCTGTCCTTGGCGAACTGTTCGGCCGCGGCGCGGGCGTCCTTCGTGGCGGCGGCGACCATGGACGGCTTGATCTGGTTCAGCTTCGTGAAGCTGTAAACCATGCCCGACCCCTCCTGCAGCACGACGCCGCGGCGAACGAGGTCGAACTGGCGCGCAACCGCCTTGCGCGCCTTGGCGATGTCGGTCGTGCGCAGTTGCAGCCGCTGGTTGATTGTCACCGTCTGCACGCCGTTATTGTAGAACTGGTTCACGCCGGCGCCCGCAGGCTGTAGCGCATTTTCGGGAAAGCCGAGCTGGTGAAAGAACTGCTGGATCGTTTCGGTATCGCGGTCGATCGCCGCCTGGACTTGCGCCAGGTCGAGGCCCTGTTCCGAATAGTTCAGCGTCCAGGTCGCCAGGTCGGCGGTCACGTCGCGTTCGGCCAGGCCGCGGACCGTGACCGACCGATCCGCGTGCCGCGCGCGCACCAGTCCATTGCCGAGCAGATAGCCGCCGATGACGATACCGATCGCGAGGATCCCCGCCGCGATCAGCAGCGACAGGCCGCGGCTGTCGGACATTTGCCTTTCCATCCTCGCCGATCCTTCCGATATGGAGCCCGAAACGCGTTACCGATTCATCCATGAACCATCTCTGACATACGGCCAAGGAAGGGACTTTCCATGCCCCAATATCTCCACACCATGATCCGCGTGACCGATCCGGACGCGACCATCCGGTTTTTCAACCTGATCGGGCTGGAAGAGGTGCGGCGTTTCGATGTCGAAAAGGGCCGCTTCACGCTGATCTTTCTCGCCGCGCCGGGCGAGGAAGGCAAAGCGGAGGTCGAACTGACCTATAATTGGGAGCCGGAGGAATATTCCGGCGGACGCAATTTCGGGCATCTCGCCTATCGGGTCGAGAATATCTATGAAACCTGCCAGCGCCTGATGGACGCCGGTGTCACGATCAATCGCCCGCCGCGCGACGGTCATATGGCGTTCGTCCGCACGCCCGACGGCATTTCGGTCGAGCTGTTGCAGGACGGCCATCTGGAACCGGCCGAACCCTGGGCGTCGATGGAGAATGTCGGCACGTGGTGAGAGCGGGCGCCGGCGATCGGCTCCGCCGCTCGCCGGCCTCGACGCGGAACCGGGCAGCGCGTATCTTGTCGCCATGGTAGAGATTGTCCGCATCCCGGCGCTGTCCGACAATTATATCTGGCTCCTTCACGACCCGCGTTCGGAAGAGACGCTGGTGATCGACCCTGCCGAGGCCGACCCCGTGCTGGCTGTCGCCCGCGAGCGGGGCTGGACCATCACGCAGATCTGGAACACGCACTGGCACCCCGATCACACCGGTGGCAATGCCGAGATCAAGGCCGCGACCGGCGCACAGGTCACGGCCCCCGCGGCCGAGGCGGAGCGTATTCCCACCGCCGACCGCATGGTTGGCGAGGGCGACCGGCCGACCCTTGGCGCGCACCAAGCCACGGTGCTCGAGATGCCGGCGCACACCGCCGGGCACGTCGCATATTATTTTGCCGATGATCGCCTGATCTTCGTCGGCGACATCCTTTTCGCCATGGGCTGCGGTCGCCTGTTCGAAGGCGATGCCGAACAGATGTTCGCCAACATGCGCCGCCTCGCGGCACTGCCTGAGGATACGAAGGTATATTGCGGCCATGAATATACCGAGGCGAACGGCCGTTACGCCTTGGTCGCCGAACCGGACAATCAGGCGATTCGCGATCGCATGGAAGAGGTGGCCCGCGTGCGCAAGCGCGGAGAGGCGACGGTGCCGACCACGATCGGGCTCGAACGCGCCACAAATCCGTTCCTGCGCGCCGCCAATGCGAGCGAGCTTGCAAAACGCCGCGAAGAAAAGGATAATTTCCGCGGGTAACCCATTGGTAGTGAGACTTGGGGGCGAAAGGAGTTTCGCGATGTTTCGCTACACGTTGCCGTTCCTCACCATTCTGGCGGGGTGCGCCATGTCCCCTGCCGACCAGGAGCGCCAGGCCGCGGCCGACGCCAGCGCAAGGGCGCAGATCGCCAGTAAGTTGCAGGGATTGGAACCCGGCGAACCGGTAAGCTGCATATCGCGCACGCAGGTGCGCCAGGCCGACCTTCTGCGTGGCACGATCCTGTACCACGCGTCGGGCGACCTGATCTATCGCAACGACCTGGGCCGGGGATGCGGCAATTTCGATTTCGACAACGACGTCCTGCAGACGCGGTCGACCATTAATCAGATATGTGCCGGCGACATCTTCACGACCGTTTCGCGCGCGGACGGTCATTTCACCGGAAGCTGCTCGTTCGGCAAGTTCACGCCCTATCGCCGGGCGGAAGGAGAGGAACCATGATCAAGCCCATCGCCCTGACCGCCGGCGCCATCGTCGCGGCCTGCCTGGCGGGATGCGCCGCCACGCCGGAACAGGTGGCCGAGCAGAAGGCGCAGACCCAGCGCGAATTCGCCCAGACCATCGGCAACCGCAAACCGGTCAGGACGGAAGATTGCATCAATCCTTCGCTGATCGAGGGGCCGCAGATCGTCGGTGACAAATATGTCGTCTACCGCGAATCCGGCCGGCGCTATTGGGTGAGCGAGATCGACCACTGCCCGGCGCTCGCCCCGCTCAACAGCCTGATCGTCGAGCTTCACGGCTCGCAATTGTGCCGCAACGACCAGTTCCGCGTATTGGAACCCGGCGCCAGCATTCCGTCCGCTTATTGCCGCTTCAATCGCTTCACCGCCTATGAGCGGCCGGATACCGCCGGCGAATGAGGTTATGCCGTGTCCGGGCGCAGCCGCGCCCGGACCGTGCCGGCAGCAGCGCTACAGGATGTAGCGGCTGAGATCGGTGTTGCGGGCGATGCCGGCGAGCTGGTCGTCGACATAGGCGGCGTCGACCGTCAGCGTTTGGCCGCCGCGTTCCTCCGCGTCGAAACTCACCTCTTCCAGCAGCTTTTCCATCACCGTCTGCAACCGCCGCGCGCCGATATTCTCGACGTCGAGATTAACCTCCGCGGCAATCTTCGCGACCTGCTTGATACCGTCTTCGGTGAATTCCAGCGTGACGCCCTCGGTGCCGATCAGCGCCTGATATTGCTGCGGCAGCGAGGCGGTCGTATCGGTCAGGATCGACACGAAATCCTCCTCGGTCAGCGCCTTCAGCTCGACCCGGATGGGCAGCCGGCCCTGCAGTTCGGGCAGCAGGTCGCTGGGTTTGGCGACATGGAAGGCACCCGACGCGATGAAGAGGATATGGTCGGTCTTCATCGGCCCGTATTTGGTCGAAACCGTCGTGCCCTCGATCAGCGGCAGCAGGTCGCGCTGTACGCCTTCGCGGCTTACCGACGCGCCTGATCCGCGGCCTTCCGACACGGCGATCTTGTCGATCTCGTCGAGAAAGACGATGCCGTTCGCCTCAGCATCGGCCAGCGCCACGCGGTTGACGTCGTCCTGATCGAGACGTTTTTCCACTTCTTCCTCGACCAGCTTTTCCCAGGCCGACAGGACGGTCAGCTTGCGCCGCTTCATCTGGTTCTGGCCGAACGCCTTGCCCATCATCTCGCCCAGGTTGATCATGCCGACCTGTCCGCCGCCGCCCGGCATTTCGAACGGCATCTGGGGCGCGGCCTCCAGTTCGATTTCGATCTCCTTGTCGTCCATGTGACCGTCCTCCAGCCGCTGGCGGAAGGATTCGCGTGTCGCCTGGCTCGAATCCTTGCCCGTCAGCGCGTCGAGCAGACGCCCGAGCGCGGCTTCCTCGGCCTTGTCCTTCACCGAATCGCGGCGGCGGTCCTTTTCCAGCCGGATCGCTTCTTCCACCAGGTCGCGGGCGATCTGGTCGACGTCGCGGCCGACATAGCCGACTTCGGTGAACTTGGTCGCCTCCACCTTGACGAACGGCGCGTCGGCGAGCTTTGCCAGCCGGCGGGAAATCTCGGTCTTGCCGCAACCGGTGGGGCCGATCATCAGGATGTTCTTGGGCGTCACCTCGTCGCGCAGCTCGGGCGCGAGCCGCTGGCGGCGCCAGCGGTTCCTGAGCGCCACCGCAACGGCGCGCTTGGCGTCCTTCTGGCCGATGATGTGGGAATCGAGGGCGGCGACGATCGCCTTGGGAGTCAGTTGGTCTTGCATTGCTCTCTCGAAAGCGGCGCGAACGGTCGTCCGCGCCCGTTATCGGTTGGCCGCGATATTGGAAGCACCGGGCAGCGGATCAACCACAGCCCGCGCGCGATGCGATGCGCCGATGCTCGCGAATGATCGTGCGCGTGGTCTCCGGATTCGGCTCCAGCGACCAGTCGCCCAGATCGGCGGTGCCGCCCAAAATCATACCGTCGCTGCGCGAAAACATGTACATGCCCCGGCTCGTCTCCAGGGCGTAGTCGACTTCGGGTTGGGGCAGCATGACGGCGAGCTGGCCGCGCATCGGCTGCATCTCCTCGTCGCCGAACAACCGCTTCGCACCCAGTCCCGTGCAGTTGAACACCAGCTTTTCCGGCAGCGTCGCCACGTCGCCGGGCGTGGAGAAGCCACGCACCACCACATTACCGCCCGCAATCCGCACGTCGCGCAGCATCGCGCGCAGGAAACGCGGCGGCTCGATCAGCATGCCCTTGAACTGGCGAACATAGGGGCTGTCGAACCCGTGTTCGTCCGGCCGAAGCGCGCGCGATTCCGGCAACATCGACGCCATCAGCCTGTCGGTCTTGCTCTGGCCGAAGGGATGATCCGAAAGCTCGTAATTGGTCATCCAGCGGATGCCATATTCCTCGCCCACCATGATCTGGTAGCGTCGATAGGCATAGGACGCGGCCGCGACGAGCTGGCGCGCGAATGCCGGCGTTACGGTGTCGAAATCATAGAGCAGGGAAGGATACCATTGTCCGCCGGCGATGTTCGATGTCGTCTCCGGCGGCAGCGCCCTGGCATAGATGGTGACCGGATAGCCTGCTTCCTGCACCAGCCGGGCGGTGGTCAGCCCGACCACGCCGGCGCCGATTACGGCAACGGGGCCCTGGTGCCCCTGCAGGCCCAGATTGGTCGCCAGCCGCGACGTGCCCCAGCTCAACGTGATGCCCGAACCGCCATGGCCGTAATTGTGCACCAGCCGCTTGGGGCCGAGCTGCTCCGCCCGGACGACAAAGCCGGAGGGGCGATAGGGACGAAGGCCGACCAGCGAGCGGATCAACCGGTCGTCGGAGACCTTCGGCCGCGGCAGGCAGGCCGCCGCCCCGCGCGCGGGGCGGGTTGCCGCCGTGGTCGCGGTGCAGCCCGCCAGTACCGAGGCGCCGGCCGCCCCGATGATCCCACGGCGGCTCAGCGCAGCATCAGGTCGCACTGTCGAGCTGCTCGATGGTCAACTGGTCGTTGGTATAGACGCAGACATCGGCGGCGATTCCCATCGCCTTGCGGCAAAGCGTCTCCGCGTTCTTTTCGTAATCCACCAGCGCGCGCGCAGCGGCGAGGGCGTAATTCCCCCCGGACCCGATCGCTGCGATCCCGCCGTCCGGTTCCAGCACGTCGCCGGTGCCGGTGACGACCAGCGTCAGGTCTTTGTCGGCGACGATCAGCATGGCCTCCAATTGGCGCAGATATTTGTCGGTACGCCATTCCTTCGCCAGTTCGACGGCCGCGCGCAACAACTGTCCGTGATGCCGCTCCAGCTTCCCTTCCAGCTTTTCGAACAGGGTAAAGGCGTCGGCGGTCGCGCCGGCAAAGCCGCCGATCACCTTGCCGTCGCCCAGTGGGCGGACCTTGCGGGCATTGGGTTTCATGATGGTCTGGCCGGCGGTGACCTGGCCATCACCTGCGATCACCACCTTGCCGCCGGTTCGCACGGAAAGAATGGTCGTGCCGTGCCACGTGTTTTCGTTGCTCATGGCCGGCCATATGGCAATCCGCCGCCGCCGCCGCAATCGGATGGTCACGACGGCGCCGACCGATCCGGTCCGAACGGAGTGCTCCGCGAGGACCGCTCGCACCTTGACCCGCGAGGGAAAGCCTATGTGTGGCCACCATGCACGCGCCGGGCGACGAAGGTACGTTGCGGGGCCGTGCACGCTTCCGCGCCCGCGCCGGCGAGCGGTGGCGGGCCCGGTATCCGGGCGTCGGAATAGAGCGCCGCCCGAATGCGGGACCCTATTTCTCGACACCCTTCGCTTTCCCCCATTGGCGCGCCGCGGTGTACCCCAGATATCCGGTGCCGAAGAGCGTATAGAGCGGATCCGGAATCCCGGCGAGATACGCGTTCATCCCGTCGGCGATCGACTGCGCGATTTCCGGTCGCACCGCCGCGATCAGGCCCATGGGAATGGACCACAGGATGATGGCGTACATGACGTACAGGAAGCTCGGCCGTGCGCGGCTCGTCCACGGGTCGTTCGACCCCGCTTCCGCCACGATCGCCGACATTTGCGTTTCCAGTGTGCGCATCTGCTGACTGCCCTGCAGCTTCAACAGTTCCAGCTTGGCCGCATCGCGTGCTTCCGGGTCGGGAATGACCCTGTCGAGCAAGGTCGCGATCGGTCCGATGATGTTGCCCAGCAATCCCATTGCCTGTCCCCTCGAAAAATGTGCCGTTTGACGAAACTATCCAATTCGGTTTGCCAGCCAGCCATAAAGGAAGGTCTCGTTCGCGGGTCTCCGCTCGGCCAGGTGCAGATAGCGCTCGCCCTGCAACGCATCGACCGCCTTGATCAGTACCTGTTCGCCCCGAGTGCCGCGGGTGGTGAGAAAGGCGTCGAGCGCGGCCAGCGTCCGCGGCCCGATGCGGCCGTCCGTCGCGAGATCGGGATAGTCGCTGGCGCCCCGGTTCAGGGCATTGAGGGCGCGTTGCAGGAAAGCGGCGGCGACCGCGGGTCCCATGTTGACGCCGCTGTCCAACAATTCCGCTGCAAGCTGCGGCGCGCGCCGCGCCACGGCATCCAATCGGGGCGCCGTCCAATATTGCCGGCGATAGATTAGCCGCGCGCGGCCGCGTGAGAGGTCGCGCATCGGCCCGTCATAGCCACAGCGGCGCGCCGTGGCCTGCGTGATGCCCCAGCAGGTCGGGCCACCCCTGTCATCGGGATTGTCCACGAATCCGCCCTCGCGGTCGATCAGTTCGTCGATCAACGCGTTCTCGTCCATCTTCCATCTCCTTCAGTCGACTCAGTCGTTATAACCAAATAGGTTTAGTGTAGGAAAATGGTTTTTGGTCGATGTGCGAGGTTGGTGAGCGCTCGGGGACGGATGGGCGGCCGGCACGGCCTCAGGCGGGAATATTACGGGACCTGGCGCAACGAACCGACTGAGTCGTTTGAAAGCGACATCCGCCGTGCGGGGCCGGCCCGAAATTGGGGGGCTGAGCGCCGACCTCAGGACTTCGCGCGGAGTTGCGCTTCCGCCTGGTCCGCCGCAATCTTCAGGCGTTTGGCCGACTGGCGAGCGGCGTCGGGTGTGAACGATGCCACCACGCCGTCCGGCCCGTCGATCAGAACTTCGCCTTCCTCAGCTCTGGCGGCGATGGGCCGATCGGATGGCTTGCGTGGCGACATACTATCCTGCAAGAGGCGAAAAGGGTTGAAACGGGCAGGAAAGGTTGCGGTTCCTCGGCTCCGCCAACCGGGTTGAGGGCTGGAATGAGCATAGACGCATTTTTGCAGACGCATCGCGTGCCGCGCCTTTCTTCGGAGGAACGCTCCGCACTCGAAGGGGCCATCGCCCGGACCGTGCGCTATGACGCCCGCGCCGTGATAGTTCGCGAGAATGTGCCGCTGAGGCAATGTACGCTCCTGCTGAAGGGATTCATCCATCGGTACAAGATGACGACCGACGGCAAGCGTCAGATCCTGGCCTTTCATATTCCCGGCGATTTCGTCGATCTGCACAGCTATCCGCTGAAACATCTCGAGCATTCGGTCGCCGCCTCGACGGCGGTCGAGGTTGCGGTCTTTCCCCACGCGGCGGTGCGGGAACTCACGGCACAGTCCACCAGGATCACGGAAGTGTTGTGGCGATCGACACTCGTCGATGCGGCCATCAATCGCGAATGGATGGTATCGATCGGCGCGCGCGGCGCCGCGGCTCGTGTCGCGCATCTTTTCTGCGAGCTGCAGCTTCGCCTCGACCGGATCGGCGGCAGTGACAGGGACGGCTTCGATCTGCCCATGACCCAGGCCGATCTGGCCGATGCGCTCGGCCTGACGCCGGTGCATACCAACCGGATGTTGCGCGAATTGCGCGAGCAGGGGCTTGCCGAATTCCGGGATCATCACGTGACGATTGGGGATTTCGGGCGCTTGCGCGAATTCGCGGATTTCGATCCCGGCTATCTCTTTTTCGACTAGGTCGACCTGGGCCGGCATCGCCGACTCCCAGGGGAACGACCAGCGACGTCGCGCGCTTCGTCCTTCGTCGGAATGAAGCGAAGCGAGATTGAAGGGTGATCCGGTTATTTCACGTCAGCGACGTTCATTTCGGGGCGGAGGACCAGGCCGCGCTGGATTGGTTCGCCGCGGCGGTGGACGCCGAACAGCCCGACGCGATCGTGATGACAGGCGACCTGACCATGCGGGCCAGGTCGCGCGAATTCGAAGCCGCGGCCGAGTGGCTGGGGTCGTTCGGCCGGCCGCTGACGGTGGAAGCCGGCAATCATGACCTGCCCTATCACAATCCGCTACGCCGGCTTTTCCGGCCTTACCGTCGGTATCGCAAGGTAGAGCGGGCGATCGAGCGGCCGCTGGAGATCGAGGGCGTCGCGGTGGTGCCGCTCAAGACGACGGCCAGGTTTCAATGGCGGCTGAACTGGTCGAAAGGATATGTGAGCCGGCGACGGCTGGACCGGGCGTTGGAGACGATAGAGAAGATGCAGGACCGGGACGACGTGGTGCTCGTGGCCTGTCATCACCCGCTTATCGAACCCGGTACGCAGGCGACATCCAGAACCCGTGGCGGCCGCTCGGCGCTGGAATCGCTCGCCGATGCCGGAGTGCATGCCGTATTGAGCGGCCATGTGCACGATCCCTACGACCGGATGCACCGCGTCGGCGGCCGGACCGTCCGGCTGATCGGGGCCGGTACGCTGTCGCAGCGTACCCGTGAAGCGCCGGCGTCGTTCAACGAAATCATCGTGGACGGCCGGAGGATCGAAGTCTCGCCGCGCATGATGGGATAACCGCCGGATGCGGTTCCGGTCAGGCCCGGCGCGTGCCGATCAGGGTGCCCTTGGTTCCGGCTTGTACCAGATCGAAGCGGAAATTGGGCCAGCGCTCCCGCCAGCGCGCGGCGACCCTACGCTCGCCTGGCCGCGCTCCGTCGTCGAGCAGGACGGTGCCGCCGACCGGCATGCGATCGAACAGCGTTTCGGCAGCGCCGCGGATGCACGGATGAACCGTCCATGGCGGACCGTCGATCACGAGAAGATCGATTCGCTCCGGCAGATGCCCGTCGAGATCGTACCAGATCCCGCGCCAGGGTTCCGGCGCCTGACGTAGCGGCGCGACGTAAAGGTCCGCCGTCACGCAGTTGTCGGCCAGCCAGTCCCGGGTGGCGTGGACGAAATCGGCGTGCTGGTCGAAGCTCGTCAGCCGGCCCTGCCCGAATATCTCCAGCGCGCGGCCGATCACGAGGCTGCTGGCGCCGGCGCCGAGTTCGACGACGTGGCGTGGACGCTGCTGCTCGATATGGTCGACGATCAGCGCCAGAAAACCGGTGTCCGCTTTCCAGCTCCCCAGGTGCGGCAAGGCATTGACCGGCAGGTCTAGCCGCGCGCACAATTCGGCCTTGGCGGCGCGCGATCCTCCGGAAAGGCTCCGCAGCAACCAAGGCCACTGGATCGCGCCGAAGGCCAGGACCTGCAACTTGTCGCGCCACGATCGTTTCAAGCCGGCCGGCCACAGATCGCGGTCCGCGAGCGGCAGTAACGAAGTCGTCTCGCGCATAGTCATCGGGGCTACCTCATCGGTCGGCGTCCGGCCGTACAACCTGCCGTCGCCGCTGTGAAGCGAAGTGCGGCGGAGCGGAACGCGAAAGGGGCGACCGCGCGGGCCGCCCCTTCCTTGCATCATCGCATGCGATCGGGATCAGAAGTGGATCGTCGCCGTTCCGCGATAGGTCTGGTTGCTGACATCGTCGCGCCACAGGCTGGTGTCGATGGCGAAGGTGAAGTCGAACGCCTTGCCGTGAACGGTGCCGCCGGCGCTCAGTTCCGCCCAGTCCTGATCGGTGCCGGGCAGGGGGAAGAACGCACCGAAGCTGTCCGTTCCGGCGAAATTGGCACCGAACAGCACGGGTTTTTCATCGAAATCGTGGACATAGTTCATGGTCAAGAATGCCTCGCCGATCTCGCTGAGCATCGTGTCGGCGGTCGCGCCGAGCCGTCCCTGCACGCTGTCGTAATCGCCGAGGTCGTAGCGCAGCGCCGGACCGCCGCCACTTTCCTCGGTCGCGTCGAAGTCGACATGGCTGAACCGCATCGAGGCGCGCGGCGTGAGGTCGAACTCGGCCACCGACACCGGCGCGCCGATGCCGACTTCACCCGACAGCACCAGCGACTTGTCCGAACCGGAAAGGCGATAGTCGCCGCCCGCACCCGACAATGTCCGCCGCGTGCCGGTATCGAAGATGCCGGCGCTCAATTGGCTGTCCAGGACCAGCGCCGTGCCGAGGCGCGTCAGGCCGTAGAGCGTGGCCTGGTACAGGTCGCCCTTCGCGATTTGCGGCAGGCCGGCGACGTCGCCGTCCATGTCGGCATAGCTCAGGCCGATCCCGGCGACTCCGCCGTCGTCGAACCGCGTTTCGAGACCGCCGGACAGAAAGGCGCCTTCGAATTCGTCCCTGCCATAATCGTTGATGCTCGGCATGCCCCGGCTCTTGCCGTCGATATAGCCGGCGGCGAGAAAGGCACTCATGTTGCCGGGCAGGGCATCGTCCATCGTTTCCGGCTGCGCCCCGGCACCCGCACCACCGCCCATCGGCATGGCCGTATTCGGATTGGCAGTAACCGCGGACGCGATTGCCATCGGCCGGCCGTACATGGCGAGCGTCCCGCCCATGCCGCCGTCACCCAGGCGCCGCAGACGATTGCGGAAGAAGGTCGACATCGTGTCGACCGCAGCGGTGCTGAGCGCGCCCTTCAGGGCGATATTGCGCGGTGCATAGGATTCCAGCGTAGCCCGGATGGCATCGGCGGAGGCGAGATCGAGATTGCCGTACAGATCGGCGTAGCGATCGTAACTGTCGCGATTCCGATCGAGCAGACCGGCATAGGCACTCTGCGCCGGCGAACCCTGATTGACGACATCGGCATAACTGCCGGCCTCGAGTTCCACCGTTACCGCGGTGTCGGAATAGCTGAGTTCCGGCGTCAGGATCGCGCTGATGGACTGCGGTGCCTCGAACGCCCCCTCATAGCCGCCTTCGGCGGTGAAGATGGTATATACGTCGCCGTCGCGCGGCCGCGAGTCGGATGCAACGGTGAAGCCGAGCCGACCGTCGATGCTCGCCATGCCGTCCAGCGGGGTGCCGTCGGCATCCGTCATCGTGGTGTGAACCGCCACGCGATCGGAATCGCCGTCATTCCCCAGGTCGATCATCAGGCTGTTCATCGAGGCCAGGATCACATTGCCGTTGAAATCCAGCGTACCGGTCGTGCCGACGCCGCCCGGTGCGATGACGCCGGCCATGCTGGTGAAATACGGCGTGTTGATCGTGCCGCTGCCCTGCAGACCACCGGTCATCAGGAAATAGTCGCCGCCGGTCGTGAGTGAGCCGTCGACGCGCATCATGCCCGAATATTGGGTGACATCCATCAGGCTGGTGAGGGAACCGTCGGCACGAATGTCCAGCGCCGCTTCGGCATTCGCCATTGCAAAGCGGTCGATGGTGACCGTTTCGTCCAGCGTCGTCGTGCCCGCTGCGGACAAGGTGACGTCGAAATATCGGGGCGCCGTTCCGGTCGTGCGGTCGCCATCGGCGTTGTTCGGTACAAAGCCGGACGCGCCCGGCAGGCCGTTGGCCAATGTCGGATTGGGGAGCGCAGGCGCGTCTGCCGCCGCGTCTGCGGTTCGCGACGGAGCGGTTCCCTCGCCCTCGTCCGAACTGCGGAGCGAATCGGTCGAAGCCGTGCCCTTGTCATTGGAGAGGCTGCCGGTTCCGGCCGCCGGATAAACCACCGTCTCGTCGCCGGTGCTGACGTCGAGACAGTCGGAAATGCCGCCGATCAGCGGGCCTTCGATGCAAATCTGGCCGAACTGGCCGTCAGTTCCGTTGACGCCTTCGCCGGGAATGGTCGGAATGCCGTTCACCAGGTTACCGTTCTCGTCGATCACGGCATAGGCGGGATCGAGATCGGTCACCCAATGGTCGGGGTCGCTCCAAGCCCCGTCGCCTTCTTTGGCACTGACATAATGGTACGGATTGTTCGCCGCGATCCAGTCCCAATACAGATAGAGCGGCTGATAGAAGCTCACCGCGCCGTATCCGTAAGACGCCCCGCCGAACAGGCGGGCATACCCGCCCGACAACACGCCGATGACCACCGGCTTGTCGAAGGTATCGTCGAGGATCAGCGGACCGCCCGAATCGCCGGACGCCGTTATGCCCTCATGCGGGGTCGCGTCGTCGCGAAATGCGTTGACGTCATATGGGTTTGCCGCCGCCGTACCGCGACGGGGATCGTCGAAATCGAGAAAATACAGATTCTGGTACAGGCCGTTCGAGGGAGAGCCGAGAAAATATTCGAACGTGTCCAGGTTGGTGAGCGCGCCGAGCATGTTTTCGGCAGCGCGGCGGCGATAGTCGGACCCGGTCACGCCCTGTTCGCCGGTTCCGTTGTTGCCATAGCCCTGGATCTGGACGTGATAGCCCGTGCCCGAAGCGGTAGGTTCACCGTCCGGAGCCGGAAGCGCGGAGAAAAGCAGCGTCCAGGTGGGAATGCCCGCAGCCGGCGTGTCGAGGCCCGCTACGGCAACGTCGCTGTACAGGAAGCTTTCGGCATCTTCTTCGAGCGAACCCGGATTGTACGCGACATAGTCGGCATTATACATCGCCGCCGAAACGTCGGTGTCGTAGCCGCCATACAGCCAGTTGCCGAATGCGTGGGTTTCGCCATTGTTGTTGACGCCGAAGCCGAAGCCGATCGGCTTGCCGCCCGAAGCAGCACCATAATCGGTGGCAGCGGCTTCGTTGACGCAATGCGCCGCGAAAATTACCGTCCGCGGGTTTATCAGCGTGCCCGTGCAGGTGCCGATATAGCCGTTTTGTTCATCGACGATCATCTGACCGATGCCGGTGACGTCGTTCACGTCCACAGCGGTATCAGGAGTATCGGGATTGGAAATCACAATCTGCGGTTCGGGTGCAATTTGCGTCGGAAGGCCGAAGTGATTTTGAGGTTCTGGCGTCCTGAGAGCCGGCAACTCGAACTTGCGCTGGGGCGTGGCCTCGCCAACGAAATCGAGACTCTCGATCTGCGAAGTGTCGGCCGTGGCTACAGGGCCGGCAACGTCGGACGACTGGGCCTGTGCAGTCCCCGCCGCCCCGAAACAGACGGAGGCAGAAGCCAGCAACAGCGCGCGGCGAACATGGACCTTTTGGCCGAAATTCCGGTAATTCATTGATTTCCCCCGATTTGCGACTCCGCAGATACTACGAGCATCGCACGCGAGCCTCAACTCGTCTTGGATTCGCCAACATATTTCCCCGCACGAAAGCGGGCCGAATGTAGCGGCAATGTCACAATGACGGCGGACGCGCACGAAAAAGGGCGGCCCGTTGCCGGACCGCCCTCCTTGGTGATGGCGATGTGCCGAGTCGCTTAGCGCTTCGAGAACTGGAAGCTGCGGCGGGCCTTGGCCTTGCCGTACTTCTTACGCTCGACCGCGCGGCTGTCGCGGGTGAGGAAGCCGGCCGCCTTGACCGGCGCGCGCAGCGCCGGCTCATAGCGGGTCAGCGCCTGGCTGATGCCGTGCTTCACCGCGCCGGCCTGACCCGACAGGCCGCCGCCCTTGACGGTGCAGACGATGTCGTACTGGCCGCGGCGCTCGGTGACGTCGAACGGCTGATTGATCACGAGACGCAGCGAGGGGCGCGCGAAATAGACGGCCTGATCGCGGCCGTTGATCGTGATCTTGCCCGAGCCGGGCTTCAGCCACACGCGGGCGACGGCGTCCTTGCGGCGGCCGGTCGCATAAGCGCGGCCATGTTGGTCGATCTCCTGCTCGCGCAGGGGCGTGGTCGGCTGGGCCGGGGTCTCGGCGGCCATGTCCTCGGGCGCGGCGGCCGCATCGGGCGCCTGCTCCTGGCCCTTGGTCAGGTTGCCGAGGTCGGAAAGGGACTGACGATTGTCGGACATCAGGCGGTCACCTTGTTCTTGCGGTTCATGCCCGCGATATCGAGGACTTCCGGATTCTGCGCTTCGTGCGGATGCTCCGAACCGGCATAGATGCGTAGGTTGCGCATCTGCTGGCGGCCCAGCGGACCGCGCGGGATCATCC
The DNA here is from genome assembly GCF_032229225.1 of Stakelama saccharophila. Classification (NCBI taxonomy): domain Bacteria; kingdom Pseudomonadati; phylum Pseudomonadota; class Alphaproteobacteria; order Sphingomonadales; family Sphingomonadaceae; genus Stakelama; species Stakelama saccharophila. The sequence goes on along the minus strand of NZ_CP135076.1, from coordinate 2,659,898 downwards.
GCTCGACGGCCTTTTCCAGCACGCGCTCGGGAAAGCGGCCTTCCAGCACCTTGGCCGGGGTCGTTTCCTTGATGCCGCCGGCATAGCCGGTGTGCTTGTAATAGACCTTGTCGGTCAATTTCTTGCCGGTGAACTTCACCTTGTCGGCGTTGATGACGATGACATTGTCACCGCAATCGACGTGCGGGGTGAAGCTCGGCTTGTGCTTGCCGCGCAGGACATTGGCGATGATCGTCGCTGCGCGACCGACCACCAGGCCGTCGGCATCGACGATGTGCCACTTCTTTTCCACCTCGTGCGGCTTGGCCGGCTTGGTGGTCTTCATCAGCGCCTTCATGGTGCTTGACCTTATCTGGTTGAAACGAATCGTGCCGCCCGGTCAGAGCGGCAACGTTGCGCGCCATCTGACGGATCACCTTGGCCAAGTCAAGCGAAACCGGGGGTCAGCGGACGGGTATGATGATACCATGACGATCGCCGGGCAGGGACTGACCCCGCTTTGCCGGCGCCGACCGGCGCCTCGATGTTGACGACGCCGCGATGCGGGTGGAGGCAGTGTTCATGGACACGAACAGCAATCGCCGGGCGGCCGCATTTCGCAAGACGCGCGAGGCGCACCAGACGGAAGTGGCGGAGGATTATGTCGAACTGATCGGGGATCTGATCGAAGAGGCGGGAGAGGCCCGCCTTACCGACATCGCCGACAATATGGGCGTCAGCCAGGCGACGGCGTCCAAAATCGTCGCGCGGCTCCGGCGTGAGGGGCTGGTCCAATCTAGGCCGTACCGCGCCATTTTCCTGACCGAACAGGGCGAGGCGATGGCGCGCGATTCCCGGCGTCGGCACCAGATCGTCTATGAATTCCTGCGGGCGCTGGGCATCGACGAAGCGACCGCGAATGCGGATTCCGAGGGGATGGAACATCATGTCAGCGGCAGGACGCTGGACGCCCTGGCGGCTCTGACCCGCACGCTTTCCAAAGGCGATGTTGCATCGGAATAAGCCGTGGCTATATTTTCGTGACGTAGCGAAACCGTGAAGCGTGGCGAGGCGTTGCCGCCGATGATGACCGGATCTCATGTCCAGCACCGATAACAATCGGAACGGTAATCCGAAGCCGGGCCGTGGATGGCTGTCGCGCGGCGCCCCGTCGCTGCCGGAAGCGTTCCGTTCGATCGCCGTGCCCGGAGCCGGAAAGCCATTGCGCAAGCTCGCGGCGTTTACCGGGCCGGGCTTCATGGTTGCCGTCGGTTATATGGACCCTGGCAATTGGGCGACCGATCTCGCGGGGGGATCGGCCTTCGGCTACAGCCTGTTGTCGGTCATCCTGCTTTCCAACCTCATGGCGATCGTGCTTCAGGCTCTGGCGGCGCGGCTCGGCATCGCCACGGGCAGGGATCTCGCCTCCGCCTGCCGCGATTCCTACAACCGGCCGGTAAGCTTTCTCCTCTGGATTCTGTGTGAAATCGCAATCGTCGCCTGCGACCTGGCAGAGGTGATCGGGACCGCGATCGGTCTGCAGCTTCTGTTCGGCCTCCCCCTCGTCTGGGGCGTGTGCCTCACCGGGCTGGACGTATTCCTGATCCTTGCCCTGCAACGGCGCGGGTTCCGCCGGATCGAAGCCTTTGTGATGGCGCTGCTGGCGGTGATCGCGCTTTGCTTCGGCTACGAATTGCTGGTGGCGCAGCCGGAGGCGGCGGCGGTGCTGGCCGGGTTCGTGCCGCGCGCCGAGATCGTCGGCAACCCCGCGATGCTCTATATCGCGATCGGCATTCTGGGGGCGACCGTGATGCCGCACAACCTCTATCTCCATTCCGCCACGGTGCAGACCCGCGCATTCGAGGAGAGCGAAACGGGAAAACGGGAAGCCGCGCGATACGCAACCGTGGACAGCACCGTCGCACTGATGCTTGCCTTGTTCGTCAATGCGGCGATCCTGATCCTTGCCGCGGCCGCGTTCCATACGATCGGGCGGACGGATATCGCCGAGATCCAGGACGCCCACGCACTGCTTACGCCGACGCTCGGCGCGGCGGCGGCGAGTACGCTGTTCGCCGTGGCGCTGCTCGCGTCCGGCCAGAATTCCACCGTCACCGCCACGCTTGCCGGTCAGGTGGTGATGGAGGGGTTCCTGCGTATCCGGCTGCCGCCCTGGTTGCGGCGGCTCATTACCCGCGGCATCGCCATCGTGCCTGCGGTGATCGTTGCCGCACTGTACGGGGAAACCGGCACCGCACGCCTGCTGGTGCTGAGCCAGGTCATCCTGTCGATGCAGCTTCCCTTCGCAGTGATACCGCTCGTTCAGTTCACGTCGGACCGGGCCAAGATGGGCGGGCTGGTATCACCGCTATGGCTGCGTGGCCTCGCCTGGGCCATTGCGTTTCTGATCGTCGTTCTGAACGTCAAGCTGCTGCTCGATACCTTCGGCCTGACCGGCGCCTGACGGAGCGGGCCCGAGGCGGGTTTCCGTAACGTGCACCTGTCGAACGTCGCCGAGCGAGAGCCGCAAGACCTTGCGGCTTTCGCGCAGCAGCCCGCTTCGTGGGTCGACCTTCAGGGATCGCTTCTGGACGAGATGGGCTGTCCGATCCGCCGATCCCGGTACGCTGATGTCGCCTGAAACGTTGCTGTCGCGTCGAAGGATGCCGCCCGGCATGCGCCAGGAACGCGCGGTCCCGTCGAGCATTTCACCATGCCCGAAAGGGGGGCGGGCCTTGCGCCTGACGGCATGCACGGGCTCGACGCCCTCGACGACGATATCGGGTCGGACGGCGGCCTGCAGCATGGAGCCGAGCACGACGCGCCGTCGGCTTTCCGGCATTGCTTTCAATCCTCGGAGGATTTTGGCCTGCGCCTTCGCCGTTGCTTTTCGCCCCATTTGTTCGGCCAGCGCGTCGGCGAACACGCTCCAGAGTGCATCTTGGTCTTCGATGCGCGTGACGGTGCCGGCGGCATCGAGATGAAACCGCAGGGTCCGCCCGAGGAACGCCGCCATGCCCGTCTCAAATAGTGCCCCGGTGGGATCGCCGGTATCGCTGTCGACCCGATCGATGGTCAACTCGGCAACGTAACCGTCCGTCGCGCGGTGAAAGACGAGCGTGCGCTCGATACGGAACATGCGCGTCACCGCGCCGTCCGTACGCGTCTGCTTCGTGGCGTAGCGCAGCGGCCGGTTCACGGGCGGGGCGAAAACGGGTTGCTGCTGCGGTGCGTTCGAGGCGAGCAGCGCGGGCGCGGCCAGGCTAATCGCGAACGGATTCATCGACCCATTCCGCCACCGGCCGCATGACGGCTGCGGGCCAGATCTCGATGACCGGAAGATCGTAGGGATGAAGCTGCACGATCTCGTCGCGCAACGCCTCGGCGCGGTCGGTGGCGGTTTTGAACAGGACGGGCGTCTCCACATCCTGGGCGACGCCTTCCTCCCACCGGTAGATGGACACGCAGCCCGCCATGACGTTGGCGCAGGCGGCGAAATTGTCCTCGATCATGCGCTGCGCGACGGCCTGTGCGCTGTCGGCGTCGGGAAAGGTGGTGTAAACGAGCGCGATATCGCTCATGCGGGTCGTCTCCCCAGAACGTGCGCCCCCCAGGTCGTCGCGACGACCAGCAGCGCGCCGGTGAGTTGGTGCAGGGCCGCCAGCCAGATCGGCACATGGGCCATGACCGTCGCGATGCCGAGCAGGATTTGCGTGCCGAAGGCGATATGGATCGCGACGGAGGCGGCGCGGACACCCGCCCGGCGGGCGCGCCGCGCGAGGACGATCAGTGCGGCCACCGCCACCCAGGCCCACCAGCGGTGAAAGAAATGGACCACATAGGGATCGTTGAAGAAGGCGTGCAGGAAACTCTGGTTCGCGAGTTCGTCGGCGGGAAAGAATCGCCCGTTCATCAACGGCCACTCGTCGGTTACCAGCCCGGCGTTCAGCCCTGCCACGAACGCGCCGAGCATCAACTGGATCGCCAGGACGATGCCAGTCGTCGCACCCGTCGGGGTCAGTCGCGCGGGGCGGGCGCCGGGATCGCGGCTCAGCGCGCGCAGGTCGAGCGCGGTCCAGACGATGCCCGCCAGGATGAACAGCGCGGTCAAGAGGTGGGTCGCCAGCCGAAAGTGGCTGACGTCGGTACGATGGACGAGGCCGGAGGCCACCATCCACCAGCCGATCGCGCCCTGCAGCCCACCGAGCGCGAGCAACGCTGTCAGCCGCCAGCCATAACCCTCCGGAATCCGGCGCCGAATCGCAAACCAGACGAGCGGAATGGCGAAGGCGAAGCCGATCAGCCGCCCGAGCAGCCGGTGGAAATATTCCCAGAAGAATATCGCCTTGAACCCCGCCAGCGTCATGCCCCGGTTGAGCTGCTGATATTCCGGGATGCGCTTGTAATGTTCGAACTCGGCCAGCCACTGCGCATGCGTCAGTGGCGGGATGATGCCGCTGATCGGATCCCATTCGGTGATCGAAAGGCCGGATTCGGTCAGCCGGGTAATGCCGCCGACGACCACCATCGCCACGATCAGCCCGGCGACGGCGAACAGCCAGGTCGCGATCTGGCCGGGGCGGGCGGAGGAGGGGCTGCGTATCGGATCGGACACGCCGGCGGTGTAGCCAGCCCGAGCGAGCAAGGCCAGATCGAATCCTTCCGGCAACCGCGCGGCGGGTATCGACAATGATATATTGTAACGTGAAGCCTTTGGGGCTATGTGGTTGCCATGACGAGCGATGCTCCCCTCGTACGGTTCTGGCGGCGGATCGAACCGCGGTTCGACAATGCGGCGATCGCGCTCAGCGGGCTTTGCCTGGTGCACTGCGTCGCGAGCGTGGTGCTGCTCGCGGTATTGGCGTCGGCCGGAGCGTTGCTCGATCCGCGCATCCACGAAATCGGCCTCCTGCTCGCCATCGCGTTGGGCGCGGTTGCCTTGGGCAGGGGCGTCGTGGCGCATGGGCGGTGGCAGCCGCTGCTGCTGGGGGCCTGTGGTCTCGTCTTGATGGCGTTGGCTCTGTCGATGCCGCACGGCGCGCCGGAGGCTGCCCTCACGATGGTCGGCGTATGCTGCCTGGCTGTCGGCCATGTGCTGAACCGTCGCGCCCGCCAGGGCTGAGGCGCTTGCCGCTCCGGTGGCGCACGCCTAGATTACTGTCATGGAACAGCATGTGCATCGCGAGCATGAGGGCGAGGCGTTGACCCACGCCGCGCAGGAAACGCTGAAACGATCCGGCGAACAATGGACCGCGATGCGCGAAAGCGTGTTCACCGCGCTTGCGGGCTTCGATCGCCCGGCCTCTGCCTATGACGTGGCCGAATCGGTATCGAACCTGCAGGGGCGCCGGGTCGCCGCCAACAGCGTCTATCGCATTCTCGACCTGTTCGTGCAGTCGAACCTCGCGCGGCGGGTGGAAAGCGAAAACGCCTATATCGCCAACGCCCATCCGGATTGCCTGCACGATTGCATCTTTCTGGTGTGCGACGTGTGTGGCCGCACGACCCATATCGACGACGACGTCGTGACGCAGGACGTTCGCGCCGCCGCGTGGAAGGCCGGCTTCACGCCCAAGCGCCCGGTGATCGAGGTCCGCGGGATATGCGCCGATTGCACCTGAGCGCCCGTGTGCCGAAAGGTGGTAACAATCGACACGTTCGCGAAGCTGGGCTAACCATGCGCCATGGCTGACCATCCCGCTACGCCGTTGCTCGACACGGTCCGGACCCCCGACGATCTCCGCACGCTGAAGCCGAGCCAACTTCGTCAATTATCGGATGAATTGCGCGAGGAAGTCATTTCCGCGGTCGGCGAAACCGGCGGTCATCTCGGCTCCGGCCTCGGCGTCGTCGAACTGACGACGGCCATCCATTATGTATTCAATACGCCGCACGACCGGCTGGTCTGGGACGTCGGCCACCAATGCTATCCGCACAAGATCCTGACGGGGCGGCGCGACCGCATCCGAACGCTGCGTCAGGGCGGCGGCCTGTCCGGCTTCACCAAGCGGAGCGAGAGCGAATACGATCCCTTCGGCGCGGCACACAGCTCGACCTCGATCTCGGCCTCGCTGGGGTTCGCCATCGCCAACAAGCTGTCGGGCCGGCCGGAAAAGGCGATCGCGGTGATCGGCGACGGCGCCATGTCGGCCGGCATGGCGTATGAGGCGATGAACAATGCCGAACAGGCCGGAAACCGGCTGATCGTCATCCTGAACGACAACGACATGTCGATCGCGCCGCCGGTGGGCGGCCTGTCGGCCTATCTCGCCCGCGTGGTGTCGTCGAGCGAGTATCTGGGGCTGCGCAATTTCGCCAAGCGGGTGACGCGCAAGCTGTCGCCGCGCATGCACAAGGCCGCCGGCAAGGCCGAGGAATATACGCGCGGCATGGTGACCGGCGGCACGTTGTTCGAGGAACTGGGCTTCTATTATGTCGGACCGGTCGACGGGCATAATCTGGAGCATCTGATCCCGGTTCTGGAAAATGTCCGGGACGCCGAGCAGGGGCCGATCCTCGTCCATGTCGTCACCAAGAAGGGCAAGGGCTACGCCCCGGCGGAGAATGCCGCCGACAAATATCACGGCGTGAAGAAATTCGACGTCATTACCGGTGCACAGGCCAAGGGGCCGCCGGGACCGCCGAGCTATACCAACGTCTTTGCCAAGGCGCTGATCGCCGAGGCGGAGCGCGACGAACGCATCTGCGCGATCACGGCTGCAATGCCGGGTGGCACCGGCCTGGACAAGTTCGAGAAGGGATTCCCCGACCGCACGTTCGACGTCGGCATTGCCGAGCAGCATGCAGTGACCTTCGCGGCCGGATTGGCGGCGCAGGGGATGCGGCCGTTCTGTGCGATCTATTCGACCTTCCTCCAGCGCGCCTATGACCAGGTCGTGCACGATGTCGCGATCCAGAATCTGCCGGTACGCTTCGCCATCGATCGGGCGGGGCTGGTGGGCGCCGACGGCGCGACCCATGCGGGGAGCTTCGACGTGACCTACCTCGCGACCCTGCCCAATTTCGTCGTGATGGCGGCGGCGGACGAGGCCGAGCTGGTGCACATGGTGCATACGGCGGCCGAGCACGACACGGGGCCGATCGCGGTGCGCTATCCGCGCGGCGAAGGCACCGGCGTGGCGTTGCCCGAAACGCCCGAGCGGCTCCAGATCGGCAAGGGCCGGATCGTGCGTGAAGGCAAGAAGGTCGCGATCCTGTCGCTCGGCACGCGCCTTGCCGAGGCGCTGAAGGCGGCCGACCAGCTCGAGGCCAGGGGACTGTCGACTACGGTAGCCGACTTGCGCTTTGCCAAGCCGCTCGACGAGGAACTGATCCGCAAGCTCCTGACCACGCATGAGGTCGCGGTGACGGTCGAGGAAGCGGCGATCGGCGGGTTGGGCGCGCATGTGCTGACCATGGCGAGTGATGCGGGGCTGATCGACGCCGGGCTGAAGCTCAGGACCATGCGCCTCCCGGACCGATTTCAGGACCAGGACAAGCCGGAAAAGCAGTATGAGGAAGCCGGTCTGAACGCGCAGCATATGGTGGAAACGGTGTTGAAGGCGCTGCGCTGGAACGCCAGCGGCAAGGTCGAGGGCGCACGCGCCTGAGCGCCGATGGCCAAGCAGCGTGTCGACCAGATGCTCGTCGAACGTGGTCTGGTGGAGAGCCGGACCCGGGCGCAGGCGCTTATCATGGCGGGCGTCGTCTTTTCCGGCGAGACGAAGGTGGCGAAGGCGGGGCAGCAACTTGGCGTCGACGCCGCGCTGGAGGTGCGCGGGCGCGACCATCCCTGGGTTTCGCGCGGCGGCATCAAGCTGGCGCATGCGCTCGATCATTTCGGGCTGGATCCGGCGGGCGCGGTCGCGATCGACGTGGGGTCGTCGACGGGGGGCTTTACCGACGTGCTGCTGCAGCGCGGCGCCGCGCGGGTCTATGCCGTCGACAGCGGCACCAATCAGCTTGCCTGGAAATTGCGGCAGGACGAGCGGGTGGTGGTGCACGAACAGACCAGCGCGCGGCTGCTGACGGCCGACCATATTCCGGAACCCGTCGACTGGATCGTGTGCGATGCCAGCTTCATCGGATTGGCCAAGGTGCTGAAAGCGCCGATGCGCTTCGCCGCGCCGGGCGCGCATCTGGTGGCGCTGATCAAGCCGCAGTTCGAGGCGGGGCGACAGGAGGTCGGCAAGGGCGGGGTGGTACGCGACGCGGCGGTACATGCGCGCGTTTGCGACGAGGTGACGGACTGGTTGGATCAGCGGGGCTGGGCGGTCGCGGGCGTGACGCAGAGCCCGATCACCGGGCCGGAGGGCAATATCGAATTTCTCGTATCGGCTCGGAACGGGACACCCGCCTGACCCAGCCATGGATTGCCGGAGGGCGCCCCCGGCGGTAGGACCGCCATCGGGGAACATCGACTGGGAAAGGTCGAGAATTTGAGAGAAATCGCGTCGCGCGGCCAATTGCGCATGTCGCTCGTCCGTTGGATCCTGGTCATCATGCCGGCGATCCTGCTGCTCGGCTTCCTGTCGGCATCGCTGGTGCCGGTCGGCGCGGATAGTCGGTGGTACTCGGCGCTGGCCAAGCCGGACGCGACCCCGCCGGCCTGGCTGTTCCCAGTGGCGTGGACCACGATCTACATCCTCATCGGACTGGCGCTCGCGCTGATCGTCAATGCGCGGCGGGCCCGCGGCCGCGGCGTCGGTATCGCGCTGTTCGCGGTGCAGATGGCGGCGAACCTCGCCTGGATGCCGTTGTTCTTCGGCGCGCACGCGGTCGTCCCGTCGATCCTGCTGCTGGCGATCCTGCTTCTGCTCGTGATCGCCATGGCCTTCGCGTTCGCCCGCGTGCGGCCGCTCGCGGCGTGGCTGCTGGTTCCCTATATGGTGTGGGTCAGCTATGCGGGCATCATTCTGTTAGAAATCCACGCGCTGAACCCGAATGCGGGCGACCTTGTGATCCCCGCTCCGACAACCCAGATTGCGCTGTGAACGGAGAACCAAGATGCAGTCCGAAAACCGCGTATTCGATGATTTCGTGAAGTTCGTGAACGGTGCCGCCGGCACGGTCGCCGGCATGGCGCGCGAGGGCGAGAGCGCGGCACGGGAGCGTGCCCGCGAATGGATCGGCGGGCTCGACTTCGTCAGCCGCGAGGAATTCGAGGCGGTGAAGGAAATGGCGGCGGCTGCGCGCGACGAGGCCGAGGCATTGAGGGCGCGCGTCGAAACGCTGGAAAAGGCGGCGAAAGGCACGGACGGCGCTGGTCCGGCCGCGTAAGGCATCGCCTTTCCGAAGATTTTTGCTAAAGTCGGCCGACCAGGCGTGTGCCCGGACGCGGCGATTGGCACCCCATGAGCCGGCAATTCCGCCGGGCAGGAGGAACCTACATGCTCGACGAAGCGCAGTTCGACCGCGACGCCGAAGCGGCGCCGATCGACATGCTCGAAAGCTATTTCAACGCCCATGGCTGGACCCATGCGCGCGAGGAGGACGAGATCGTCGCCCGCGTGAAGGGAAGCTGGGTGGAATATGAACTTCGCGCGATCTGGCGCGAGGACGACAGCGTGCTGCAGTTCCTGGCGTTCCCGGACATCCGTGTCACCGAGGATCGCCGCGCGTCCGTCTATGAAGCGATCGGCCTGATCAACGAGCAGCTTTGGATCGGCCATTTCGAGCTGTGGTCGTCGAGCGGCATCGTGCTGTTCCGCCACGCCGCGATGATCGAGAATGCGGATGGCGGCACGCTGACGCTGCCGCAGACGGAACTGCTCGTCGAGTCGGCGATTGATGAATGCGAGCGCTTCTACCCGGTGTTCCAGTTCGTCCTGTGGGGCGGCAAGAGCCCGAGCGAAGCGTTGGCATCGGCACTTATCGACACGCAGGGAGAAGCATGAGCAACGGCATTCCGCGAACTATCTGGTTGATCGGCTGTGGCAACATGGCGGGCGCGATGCTCAGCCAATGGGTCACGAGCGGCGATGTCGCCGCCGACCAGGTGACGGTCATCGATCCCGGCCAGCCCAAGATTCCCGAAGGCGTGCGGCATCTGTCGTCGCCCCCCGAACAGGGGATGCCCGATTGCGTGATGCTGGGTGTGAAGCCGCAGATGCTGGACGATGTCGCGGGCTCGCTCGCGCCGCGGATCAAGGGCGTGAAGCTGCTGCTGTCGATCCTGGCCGGCGTCGATGTCGCGGCGCTCGCCGACCGGTTCGAGGCGGAGGCGGTGGTGCGGGTCATGCCGAACCTGCCCGTCGGCCTGGGCAAGGGCGTGGTCGCGCTCTACGGAACCGATCCGGACGGTGAGCAGGGCAAGGCGGCGACGGCGCTGATGGATTCGCTCGGCCTGGTCGAATGGATTCCCGAGGAACGACTGTTCGACACGGTGACGGCGCTGTCGGGCTGCGGCCCCGGCTTCGTTTTTCGGTTCATCGATGCGATCGCCGCGGCGGGCGCGGAATTGGGCCTGCCCGCCGACCAGGCGCGCCGGCTGGCGACCGCGACGGTCGAGGGTACGTCGGCAATGGCCGCGGAGAGCGACGACACGCCGGGCACGCTCGCCGACCGCGTCGCCAGTCCGGGCGGCTCCACGCGTGAGGGCATGAACGTGCTCGACGATGACGACGCGCTGAAGAAGCTGATGGTGAAGACGCTGACCGCGTCGCGCGACCGCAACCACGAACTGGCCGAGGCGGCGCGGAAGAAATGATCCCCTACCGGGCGCCGGCGATGCGTTGGCGCTCGGCTTCGGGCAGCAAGCCCTCAAGCACTAGCCAGAAGCCGCCGACGGCGTCCTGTCCCGCCTTGGAATAGGCCGCTGACAGGCGCTCGCGCAGCGATTCGAACAACTCCGCCTCGATCGCCTTCCCAGCCTCCGTCAGACGCAGCAGCTTCTGCCGCCTGTCGCGCTCGCCGGTGCGCGATTCCACCAGCCCGCGCTCGGAAAGATCGTTCAGCACGCGGCCGAGCGACTGCTTGGTGATGGCGAGCGTGGCGAGCAGATCGCTGACCGTCAGGTCCGGCTGACGCGCGATGAAATAAAGCGCGCGGTGGTGCGCCCTGCCGAGATGCTCCGCCGCCAACCGCTCGTCTATCGCGCGCGTGAGGTGGCTGTATCCGAAGAACAGGAGTTCCACGCCGCGCCGGATTTCCGGCTCGCGCAGGAATAGCGGGGAAGCGCCGCGCAACGGCTCGTTCGGACTTTGGCCAGCCATGTTGACCATATCTGCCATCGGCACTACGCCTCCGCAACCGGAGCAGGTACGGAAAAGTCCGTGCATTTGCGCTGCGACCACCATTTCGAGGACGGCCGATGGACACCGAAACGACGCTGCAATTCGAGGTTGAGGCCAATGCGTCGCCGGTCCCCGCCAGCGAGCGCGAGGCCCGCATCGCCGACCCCGGTTTCGGCCGTGTCTTCACCGACCACATGGCGATGGTCCGCTGGTCCAGGGACAAGGGCTGGCACGCAGCGAAGATCGCGCCGCGCAAAGCGATCGAGATGGATCCGGCGTCCTCCGTGCTGCACTATGCGCAGGAAATCTTCGAAGGCATGAAGGCCTATCGCCTGGCCGACGGATCGACCGCGCTATTCCGGCCGGAGCAGAATGCGCGGCGCTTCCAGAAGTCGGCCGAGCGGATGGCGATGCCGCAACTGCCGGAAAAGCTGTTCCTCGAATCGATCGAGAAGCTGACTGAAATCGACCGCGACTGGATCCCGACGGCGGAGGGCGGCGCGCTCTATCTTCGCCCCTTCATGTTCGCCAGCGAAGTGTTCCTGGGCGTGCGGCCGGCGCACGAATATCTCTACCTCGTCATCGCGTCCTCGGTCGGCGCATACTTCCAGGGCGGGGCCAAGGCGATCTCGATCTGGGTGTCGGACGATTATACCCGCGCGGCGCCAGGGGGTACGGGTGCGGCCAAGTGCGGCGGCAACTACGCCGCCAGCCTGGTCGCGCAGTCGCAGGCGATCGAAAAGGGCTGCGACCAGGTGGTGTTCCTCGACGCGGCCGAGCATCGCTGGGTCGAGGAACTGGGCGGCATGAACCTGTTCTTCGTGATGGACGACGGATCGATGGTGACACCGCCGCTGAAGGGCACGATCCTGCCGGGCATCACCCGCGATTCCATCCTGACGCTGGCCCGGGACGAAGGGATCGCGGTGCGCGAGGAACCCTATGCGATCGACCAGTGGCGCGCGGATGCCGAGAGCGGCCGCCTGCGCGAAACCTTCGCCTGCGGCACGGCGGCGGTGGTCACGCCGGTCGGCACCGTGCGTTCGTCCAAGGGCGATTTCACGATCGGCGCGGGCGGCACGGGCCAGCTCACGCAGCGCCTGCGCGACCGTCTGGTCGGCATCCAGCGCGGGGAACACGACGATACGCACGGTTGGGTGAAGCGCCTGTTCTGACGGGCAGGTGAAAAGCGTCGCGCGACGGGCTTTTCATTCGCGCGGAAGCGGTGCTAAGGGCTTGCGCGATTGGGGCGTAGCCAAGCGGTAAGGCAGCGGCTTTTGGTGCCGCCATGCGCAGGTTCGAATCCTGCCGCCCCAGCCAGACGTTGCTGTCTGGGCAACTTGCTGGAAAATAGGTAAGAACTCTGCCAAATTCGGTGGTATCGTGGACCGGCGCCACGCCGTGGCCTCGAATTCCTTTATGGCGCCTAGATGCCGAACGGCCGCATTTTGGGGCGCGAAGCTGACACGCCGACCCGCGGTTCGGGATGTCTGCTATCCCAATCTGCCGTCCTGAGAGGAGGCGTTCCGGTCCGTCGAACATTGCCGCACACAACCCTTCGCGGAAGCACAAGGGGGTGGAGGTGCGAGGCGCTTGCTGAGTCAGCCGGAGGGCCCGGCACGGCGCTCAACGTTGGTCGAACTCCGGGCTGGCCGGTCGTGCCCGCTTCGATCCTGCTGGGAGGATGCGGCATGCGTGACCGGCCCGCGGGCGCGGCGTCACGCCGTCAGCCGAGATAGCGGCCCACCGGATAGATGCCGCATTTGCGCGGCCGATACACGCCCTCGTCCCAGCATTCGGGGCGGGAGAAGTTGACCAGGTCGGGCACTTCCCAGCCGAAGCGGTTGCGGAATTGCTGATCGCCCCAGGACAAGAGGCTGCGGCGCAGCTCATACATGCGCGCCTGCGCGATGTCGCCCAGCGTCTGCTGCTTGGCGAACAGCACCTCGCTGCCGATGTCGTTGGCGGTCTGGCAGAAGCTGAGCTGCCCGCCGACGGTGGAGAAACCGGAATAGACGCGGGTGCCATACTGGTCGAGCGCCAGTTGTGCGGCCTTTTTCGTCTTTTCCATTCGCTGGAAATAGGCCGACAGGGTCTCGTAGGCGGATTTCAGCTCCTGGGAATGGTCCGACAACAGCGTGTTATACTGGTTGATCGTGATCAACGTCGGCTCGAACTGGCATTGCAGGGCCGCGACGTTGAGGGCGGCGCGCAGGTTCCAGACCAGGGCCGCGCGCAATTCCGCCGGCGTCGCGCCGGGCAGGGCCTGGCCCACCATGCCAGGTTCCGCGCCGGTGACCTTCGGCCCGGAAAGGTCGACCGGTTTCAGGAAGAACTGCGCCGATGCCGGGGCGGCTGAAAAGGTGACGAACATCGCGGCGATGGCCGCCAAGATACGAAAAACGCGCATAATATCCTCTCGCCCGGCAATCGGGCCCCACCATGGCAGGATTAGATAATTTGCCGCGCCGTCCCAAGCGTTTTTTTGATGGACCGCCTTATTGTCCCGTCCGGCCGCCGTGGCACGCGAACCGACGGAAAAAAGGTACGGGCGGGGAATCGAAAGGGCCGCCCGGTCGCCCGGACGGCCCTTCGGAAAACCGTTGCGGCCGAGATTACATCTCGTTCGACATCATGTCGTTGCCCATTATGTCGTTCGACATCATGTCATTGGCCATCATGTCGTTCGCCATCATGGCGTCGTTGCCCATGGCGCCGTCGACCATCGACATATTGTCGTCCATGGTGCCCATCGTGTCGGTCGAATTGAGATCCGTGATGGTGGTGTTGTCGGTCGTTTCGTCGGTTCCGCCGCAGGCCGAAACCATCAGCGCCGCGCCGGCGATCATCGAACCGGTGACGACTTTGGAGATGAGTGCACGCATTTAGAGCTCCCTAATAGTGGATTTGGTCAGCACGCTGGCCTTATCACCCAAATCGCGGTGGACATTAGTCCTTTGGTCGCCCGCCCTCAAGGGTCCTTTTGCGCGCCGTCATCGGCAAGTGCCGAAAGGAAGCCGGGAAAGCGCGCGGCGAGCGCTTCGTCGAATGCGCGCGGCGCCATGCGATTTCCCAGCCTGGCCGCGCTCGTCACCGGTGCGTCGGCGATCCCGCAGGGCACAATACCTTGAAAATGCTGGAGATCGGGATCGAGATTGATCGCAAAGCCGTGGAAGCTAACCCAGCGCTTCACCCGGATGCCGATGGCGCCGATCTTCGCCTCGCTGCCCTCGTCGTCCGTCCAGATCCCGACCCGGCCGGGCACCGTTCTGCAGGAAATTCCGAAATCGGCGAGCGTGGCGACAAGCCAGTTTTCCAGCGAATGGACGAATCGCCGGATGTCGCGGCCGCGGGCGTTCAGGTCAAGCATCAGATAGCCGACGCGCTGGCCGGGGCCGTGATAGGTGTAGCGTCCGCCGCGACCGGTTTCGTGGACCGGAAAGCGCGGATCGACGAGTTCGCGCAGATCGGCGCTGGTGCCCGCGGTATAGACCGGGGGGTGTTCCACCAGCCAGACCCGCTCGCGCGCCGTTCCGGCGGCGATGGCGGCGGCCCGCGCCTCCATCGCGGTCAGCGCCCGGCTATACTCGGTCAGCCCTGGCGCGACGCACCATTCCACGCCTTCGATCAGGCGGACGGGGTCCGGGGACATGATGTCGGCTGGCATTGGCAAGGCGGTGGTGCTTGGCTAAACCCGTTGTGCGACGAAGACCGTTCGCGAACTGCAATTGAGGGTGGGGCGACCAATGGTCAAGATGGGTATCGTCTGGGAACGGACGACGGCGTTCCTCGGCGATCGCATATCCGCGGTCCTGCCCATCGCGTTGATCGGCATTTTCGTGCCGTTGGCGATCATGGAAGCGTTGCAGCCGCTTCAGGCGACCGACGCGCAGGCGGTGAAGATCGGGCTTGGCGTCGCACAGCTCGTCCAGGGGATCGTGGTTCTGTGGGCCAAGCTCGCGATCACGGCGATCGTGGTGGACCGGCTCGATGCCGGCGCCGGCGGTCGGCTGGGCCTGATCCGCCTGCCGGTGGTGATCGGCGTGGCGCTTGTCCTGCTCGCGGCGTTGGCGCTGCTGCTCGTGCCGCTGCCGTTGATCCTGGCGGCGACCGGGGCCGATCTGATGGCGATGGCGCACCGCGATCTGGATCTGTCGCCGACCGGCCTGGCGGTCGTGGCGCTGTATGTGGTGATCCTGATCCCGCTGCTCGTCTTCCTGTTGGCGCGGCTCCTGCTGGTGACGCCGATCCTGGTGGCGGAGCGGGTGGGTCTGCGCGCGATCCCGCGGTCCTGGCGGCTGACCGACGGCCTGACCTTTCCGATCATCGGCGTGATATTGCTTTACCTGCTGGTGTCGCTGGTCGCCGAACTCGCCACCAAGTCGGTCGTCGGCACATTGCTGACCTTGCTGCTCGGCGGCGGCGGACCGATCACCACGGCCAAGGTGCTGACCGGCATCCTGGTGGCGGGCGTCGGCACGATCTTCACCGTGATCCAGGCGGTCTTCGTCGCCCAGCTCTACGAAGCGGTGTGCGGCCATGGCGGCACACGCGGCGTCGCGGTTCCGGCATGACCCTGGACATGTCCGCCGCGTTGCAGGCGGCGCTGGCGCTCTGGCGGCGCGAGCGCGACCTGCTGGTTCGCATCGCCGCCCCCTTCCTGTTCCTGCCGCTCTACGCCACCCTGTTGCTCGCCTCGGTGCCGGAAATTCCCGAAGGCGGCGTCGCGCCGGGCGATGTAGAGGCGGCGCGCGCGGTGTTCGACGGTTACATCGCGCTGGCGCCCTGGTCGTTGAGTGCGGCCGTGCTGGGCATGTTCGGTGCGGCGACGATCTATGCCCTCGTCCTGCGGGGCAAGCCGACGGTGGGCGAGGCGATGCGCCTGGCGCTCGCGCGGTTCGCAATGTTCGTGCTGGCGATGGTCGTCGCGCGCCTGATCATCGGGGCGGGCATGCTGCTGCTCGTGGTGCCGGGCCTCTATCTGCTCGGTCGCTGCTATCTGCTCGGCCCGGTGCTGATGGTGGAACCGAAGCTCGGCCCCATCGAGGCGATCAGCCGAAGTTTCGATCTGACCCGGCGGCATGCCTGGACGCTGATGTTCGTCTCCGTCGCGATCTGGCTGACGGGCAATGTGCTGTCGTCCATCCCTTCGGCCATGGCGGGCGCAATCGGCGGCGCCGGCGGCAGCCCGGTCGCGAACATCGTGCTGATGGCAGTGACGGCGGCGATCAGCATGGCCGCGAGCATCGCCGACATCCTGGTGAAGATCGCGGTGTACCGCCAGCTCGCAAAGAGCGGGCGCTAGCGTTCCGGCGGTGCTCCGCCTGGCGGATCGGCCAGCATCGGCACATGTGCGCCCATGTCCGGCGGCAGGAGGCCGAGTATGCGCGGATCGGGGAAGGTCTCCATGGTCCGCTTGAACGGCCGGAACCCGCTTCTGCGATAGAAGCGGAGCGCGCCGGGATGGTCGAGCGTGCAGGTGTGCACCCATACCCGCCGGACGCCCGGCCGCCAGGCGAGCCGTAGCGCGTGCGCCATCAGCCAGCGGCCATGGCCCTTGCCGGTCCGGCCGGGCACCAGCCCGACATAGGAAAGCTCGCAACTGTCGGGCTCGCGGAAATCGAGTTCCAGCATGCCGACATCCCCGTCGGCGTCCGCGTCGCGCACGGCGTGAACCTGCACGTCGGGATTCTCCAGAATCCGCGCCAGGTCCGCATCGGCCATGGCGAGGCGCGAATACCACAGCCAGGGGCCGCCGACACGCCGGAACAGGTCGCGGTAGCGCGTCAGGCCGGGCGCCGGCCAGCGCACCAGCGACAGCGGCGAGGGCGGCGGTTCGGGCAGGTCCGGCCGCTCGACCATCTCCAGCGAGGTCACGACTGTCGCGACATCGCCGCTGCGGACCGGCGTCAGTCCCATGTCGCCACGGGCGGCAGGCTCATCAGGATCGCATCGATGTTGCCGCCGGTCTTCAGCCCGAACAGCGTGCCGCGATCGTAGACGAGGTTGAATTCGGCATAGCGGCCGCGCCATGCGCGCTGTTGCGCGATATCGGCCTCGGTCCAGTCGTGGTACATGCGCCGCCGGACGATCTGCGGAAAGATTTCCAGAAAGGCCCGGCCAACATCGCGGGTAAAGGCGAAATCGGCGTCGAAATCGCCTTCCAGGTGATCGTAGAAGATGCCGCCCACGCCGCGATGCACCTGGCGGTGCGGGATGTAGAAATAATCGTCCGCCCATTTCTTGAAGCGCGGATAATATCCGGGATCGTGCGCGTCGCACGCGCGCTTCAGCACGGCGTGGAAGTCGGCGGTGTCTTCGTCATAGGGAATGGGCGGGTTCAGGTCCGCACCGCCGCCGAACCACCGCTTCGTCGTCGTCAGAAAGCGGGTGTTCATGTGCACCGCCGGCACATGCGGATTGGCCATGTGCGCGACGAGGCTGATTCCGGTGGCGACGAATCGCGGGTCCTCGCCCGCGCCGTGGATGGACTTGGCGAATTCGCCTTCAAAGCGGCCGAACACGGTGGAGACGTTGACGCCCACCTTTTCGAACACCTTGCCCTTCATCACGCCACGCACGCCGCCGCCGCCGGGCGCTCCGTCGGGGTCGACGCGGTCCCACGGAACAAAGGTGAAATCGGCCTCGGACCCCGCTTCGTGCTCGATTGCCCGGAACGCCTCGCAAATCCGGTCGCGCAGATGTTCGAACCAGTCGCGCGCGCGTTGCTGCTGATCGTCCAGTTCCGTCATTCCGGCCATCCCTTCGTCTGCCGCAGCGCCTCGCCAAGCGCGATGCCCGCTGCGACCGCGAGGTTCAAGGACCGCGTATCGGCCGCGATCGGGATGCGCAGCCGCAGATCGGCGCAATCGTGGACGAAGGCGGGCGCACCCGCGCTTTCGGAGCCGAACAGCAATATGTCGTCGGCGCGGTATCGCGCGTCGCAGTGGCGTGTGTCGCCGCGCGTCGTGAACAGCACGAGCCGCCCCGCCAGAGTCGCGGCAAAGGCGTCCCAGTCGGCATGGCGGACGACCTCGGCCCGGCCGACATAGTCCATGCCGGCGCGGGCGAGCGCGCGATCGGAATAGGCGAAACCCATCGGCTCGATCAGGTCGACCGCCGCACCCAGGCAGGCGGCGAGGCGGATCACCGTGCCGACATTGCCGGCGATATCGGGCTGAAACAGTGCCATTCGCATGGACGGGGCCTTAGCCGCGCGGGGGTGCGGGGGACAAGCGTGGGCAAATTGCTGTTGGCAAAGCGGTCGTTCGCCGTTTATCAGGCCGCGGGCTACCGGGAAAACCGGTCGGCCCGGCGCAAGCGTGCCTGCCGCGTCGGTACCCTGACAGGCGCTTGTGCGAGCGAAGAGGATTGCAAGGGTTGATTCATGGCAACGGCTGACAACGCGCTACCACCAGGAGAGTCTTCGACCGATCGCGAGGATCATGTCGAGAATCCGCGCCGCCGCGACTATCTTTCGATCGGTGCGGTCGCGTTCGCCGGGGTCGGCGCCGGTGTCATCGCGCTGCCGCTCATCAACCAGATGAACCCGTCGGCCGACGTGCTGGCGCTGTCGACGACGACGGTCGACCTGTCCGGGATCGAGCCGGGCCAGGCGATCACCACCAGCTTTCGCAAGCAGCCGCTGTTCGTGCGCAACCTGACGCCGAAGGAAATCGCCGAGGCGGAGGCCGTTCCGCTTTCCGAACTGCGCGATCCCGAAACGCTGGCGCAGCGCACCAAGGAAGGGCACGAGAACTGGCTGATCACGCTGGGCGTGTGTACCCATCTCGGCTGCGTGCCGCTGGGTGCGGGCGAGGGCGAGACGCGCGGACCGTTCGGCGGCTATTTCTGCCCCTGTCACGGTTCGGTGTACGATACCGCCGCGCGCATCCGGCAGGGGCCGGCGCCGAAAAACCTTTTCGTGCCGGAATACAAGTTCACATCGGATACCACCGTCCTGGTAGGGGAGGCCTGAGACCATGAGTTTTCCCTGGGCAGAACAGTATCGGCCGAAGCATCCCGTGATGCAGTGGGTGGACGAGAAGCTGCCGCTTCCCCGCCTGGTCTATAATGCCGTGGGCGCCGGCTACCCGGTGCCGCGCAACCTGAACTATTTCTGGAATTTCGGCGTGCTGGCGGGTGCCGCGCTCGCCATTCAGATCATCACCGGCGTCGTGCTCGCCATGCACTATGCCGCGAACGGCGCGGTCGCGTTCGATTCGGTCGAGCATCTGATGCGCGACGTAAATGCCGGCTGGTTCCTGCGCTATGCGCACGCCAACGGCGCGTCGATGTTCTTCATCGTCGTCTATACCCATATCTTTCGCGGGCTCTATTACGGGTCCTACAAGCCGCCGCGCGAGATGGTGTGGCTGCTGGGCGTCGTCATCTTCCTCCTGATGATGGCCACCGCCTTCATGGGCTATGTCCTGCCCTGGGGGCAGATGAGCTTCTGGGGCGCGCAGGTGATCACCGGCTTCTTCTCGGCCATCCCGGTGGTCGGCGAGAATATCCGCATCTGGCTGCTGGGCGGCTATGCGCCCGACAATGCGGCGCTCAACCGCTTCTTCTCGCTGCACTATCTGCTGCCCTTCGTGATCGCGGGCGTCATCGTCCTGCATATCTGGGCGCTGCACATTCCGGGGTCGAACAATCCCACCGGCGTCGATGTAAAGGGCGAACAGGACACGGTGCCGTTCCACCCCTATTACACCGCGAAGGACGGCTTCGGCCTGGGCGTGTTCATGCTGGTCTTCGCGATCATCCTGTTCTTCGCGCCGAATTATTTCGGCCATCCGGACAACTATATCCCGGCCAATCCGCTTTCGACGCCGGCGCATATCGTGCCCGAATGGTATTTCTGGCCATTCTACGCGATCCTGCGCTCGTTCACCGCGGACTTCATCCTGCCGGCGAAGCTGTGGGGCGTGCTGGCGATGTTCGGCTCGATCCTGCTCTTGTTCTTCCTGCCGTGGCTGGACAAGTCGCCGGTACGGTCGAGCAACTATCGTCCGGTCTATCGGATCTTCTTCTGGATCCTGGTGATCGACGTGCTCGTGCTCGGCTGGGTCGGCGGATCGGAAGCGACGCCCACCTATCTGATCCTCGGGCAGATCACTTCGGGCTATTATTTCGCGCACTTCCTGATCATCCTGCCGATCGTCTCGGCGCTGGAGCGTCCGCGCCCGCTGCCGAACTCGATCACCGAGGCCGTGCTGGAGGGCAAGAGCGGATCGCGCATGCGCGAGACGGCCGTCGACGGCAACGTCGCACCGGCTGAATAAGGGGCAACGACAATCATGGTTTCGCTGGTTCTGCGCTATCTCAACTATCTTATCGGTGCGGCCTTCACCTTCGTGCTGCTGATCGCGCTGTGGGGAACGGTGAGCGAGCTGATCACCAATCCGCCGGCCGAAAGCGCGGCGGAGGAGTATCACCTCGAACCGAAGCCGCTGCACCTGGCTTCGGACGGACCCTTCGGCCACTGGGACAAGCAGCAGTTGCAGCGCGGCTTCCAGGTCTACAAGGAGGTCTGCTCCGCCTGCCATTCGCTGCGGCACGTCGCGTTCCGCGACCTTGAACAGCTCGGCTATACCGGGCCGGAGGTGAAGGCGATCGCCGAGCAGTGGCAGATCGAACAGCCGGACGTGAACCCCGACACCGGCGAAGCCGACACCCGTCCCAACAGGCCGGCGGATCACTTCCCGCTCCCCTTTCCCAACGAGGTCGCGGCAAAGGCGGCGAACAACAATGCGGTGCCGCCGGACCTGTCGTTGATGGTGAAGGCGCGCGAGGGCGGGGCGGCCTATATCCATTCGCTGATCACCGGTTATCGCGACCAGCCGAAGGAACTGCTCGCGCAATTCCCGACCGCCAAGACGCCGCCGGGGCTGCACTACAATCCGTATTTCCCGACGTTGAACCTCGCCATGCCGCCGCCGCTGACCTCGGCCGGGCAGGTCCAGTATGCGGACGGCACCGAGGCGACCGTCGATCAGATGGCCACCGATGTCGCGGCCTTCCTGACCTGGACGGCGGAACCGGACAAGATCAAGCGGCACCAGGTCGGCTATGCGGCGGTGCTGTTCATCCTGATCTTCTGCGGCCTCACCTTCGGCGCCTACAAGAATATCTGGCGCGACAAGAAGCATTGATGGCAGCCGCCGCCGCGAATGACGATATCCGGCGGCGGATCCGGACGATCCCCGACTTTCCGAAGCCGGGGGTCCAGTTCCGCGACATCACGACGCTGTTGCTCGACCCGCAGGGACTGCAACTCTCGGTCGAGCGGATGCTCGATCAGATCGCGGTGCCGGTCGACATCGTCGCCGGTATCGAGGCGCGTGGCTTCGTCTTCGCCCCTGCCATCGCCCTGGCGCTCGGCGCCGGCGTGCTGCTTATCCGCAAGGACGGCAAGCTTCCCGGCGCCACCATCGCCGAAGAATATGCGCTGGAATACGGCACCGACCGCATCGCCATCCATGCCGATGCGTGTACGCCCGGCGCCAACGTCCTGCTCGTCGACGATCTGATCGCGACCGGCGGCACCGCGCGCGCGGCGGTGCGGTTGCTGCGCAAGGCCGGGGCGACGGTGCGCCAGGCGGCTTTCGTCATCGAACTGCCGGACCTGGGCGGCGCCGAAATGCTGCGCGGCGAGAATCTGGCGGTGACCAGCCTGGTGCAGTTCGCGGGCGATTGATCGCGCCGGAACAAGGACTTCGCAGCCGACGTTTGCCTTCCTATATGAATGTAACCGGCTCGGTCGCGCCCATCGGCGTGTACGCCGCCGTTTGTCGGTCCGTACAGGAGAAGAAGCGATGGCTCTTTCCCGTTACACCACCGGCGCCCTGATCGTGGCGGCCGGCCTCGGCCTGGCTGCCTGCACCGACGGCTATGGCTATAGCGGCGTATCGGCGGGCTATGGCTCGCCGGGATATTACGGCGACTATTATGACGACGCCTATTATGGCGGATATTATGACGGCGCCTACGGAAATCCCTATTGGGGATGGTACGGCGATTATTATTATCCCGGCACCGGCGTGTACGTCTATGACCGATATCGTCGCCCCTATCGCTGGAACAATGCGCAGCAGCGCTACTGGCAGCATCGCCGGCAGAGCTGGCGCGGCGACCGCCGTGACGGCCATTGGGGCGGGTTCGACCGGAATGGGGACCGTGACCGCCGCCACTGGAATCGTGGCGACCGCGACCATGACTGGCGCGGCCGGGGCGAGCGGGGCCACCAATGGCGCAACCGTGGGACCAATCGCAATGACGGTCGCCTGAACGCCGCGGGCAGGGCGCGCGCCCGCCACGAGGCGCGCCAGCGCGACCGCGGAGAACGGCGCTGAGGTGATCGAACCGGGTGTGGGCCGCGACGACGGTGGGGTGATCCTCGACGTTCGGGCGCCTTTCCCCCGGTCCGATTTTCGGGCAACCTGGAAAAGGCTTTATGGGCGGCGGCGGATCAGGCCCGTGGAAACGAAGGTCAGCACGGGCACGTCGTCCTGGTTGAACACCGTGGTTCGGCTGCGATAGCTGCCCATCTCGGGCCGGCTTCGGGATGCGCGCTTGTCGAGCACTTCCGTCTCGCAGCGCAGCGTATCGCCGGGATAGACCGGTTTCAGCCAGCGCAGTTCGTCGATACCCGGCGACCCAAGGCCCGCCTGCTGCCGGTCCGTCAGATTTTCGACGATCATCGCCATCGTCATCGCGCAGGTGTGCCAGCCGCTCGCAGAGAGTCGTCCGAAATAGGTTTCCGCCGCCGCCTCGTCCGACAGGTGAAAGGGTTGCGGGTCATATTTGCGCGCAAAGTCGATCACCTCTTCGCGCGTCACAGCATAGCGGCCGAAGCTGTCGCGAGCGCCGACCTCGATATCCTCGAAATATTGCATCGCCAGCCTTTCAGTGCGTGGTCAGCACCTGCTGGAATGGCGCATCCGTGCCGTCGGCGCCAGCCTTTGCCGGCAGACCGATCAGATCACGCAGCAGCGGCTCGACATCGACATTGGGAAAGGGCGGCAGGTTCGCACCATCGGCAAAGGCGGGGCCGTGCGCGATGAACAGCGCCGCCATCTCCGGCGCGCGGTTGTCATATCCGTGATTGCCGCCCGAATACGACCCGGCCGGCGCGGTCGGCGCGATCGACCAGCCGGTTTCGGCCAGGCAGAATATCGGCGGGATGCGGCGGTTGGCGCCGTAATGAAAGCGCACCGGGATGTTCTGCTTGCGCCAGCAGGTCATGTGTTCGTGCTTGCCCAGCAGCTTCGCCGCGACCTCGTCTTCATGGCCCTTTGTCGGCTCCAGGCTGGCATAGGGGCCGCTTTCGACGACGCGAATGTCCTCGGCCGGCAGAAAACGGTCGAGCGCTACGGTGCGCGCGGTGCTGGTCGCGGCCATGCCGTGATCGGACACGACGATCAGGTTCGCCGGCTGGTCGAGCCGCTCCAGCCCATCGAGCAGCATTCCGATCTTGTCGTCCACGTCGGCCACGACGGCGGTCGTCTCCTTCGCCTGGGGGCCATGGGCGTGGCCGGCGGTATCGACGGTATCGAAATACAGCGTCACCAGTTTCGGCCGGATGCCGGCGGGGCGCCGCAGCCAGTCGAGCACGGCATTCACCCGCTGCGTACCCGATACGGCCTGCGCGAACTGCTGCCAGTCCTGGGGCCGCGTACCGCCCGTCACCGCGTGCGGCCAGTCCTTGTCCATCGTTCCGCCCCAGGCGACGTTGGAGCCGGGCCAGAACATGGTCGCGGTGCGGATGCCGGCCTGTTCGGCGGCGACCCAGATCGGCTTCGCCTCGTTCCACCAGAAGGGGTCGTCGCTCGCCATGTTGAAGACCTCGCCGGGCCGGCGAGGGTCCTCCATCTTGTTGGCGGTGATGCCGTTATGGTCCGGATATTCGCCGGTGGCGATCGCCCAGTGGTTGGGAAAGGTCTTGGACGGGAAGGAGGGGATCATGCGCGAAAACACGCCGCTCGCCTTCAGCCGCGACAGGTTCGGCGTCACGCCGCGATCGAGATAATCGGGGCGGAAGCCGTCGATCGAAACGAGGATGGTGACGGGCTCTCTTGCGGCCGGCGCGGCATCGGCGACGGTGCGCGGCGTCTGACTCACCTGCGGGGCGCAGGCCGGCAGCATGGCTGCCAGCCCCAGGGCGGCGATCCGGAACAAGGTCTGCATGGGCGCCGTCCTGCCACTGCTTTGTGACGGAGGGAAGGCGGTCCGGAGGTAAGTTCGACCAACTTTGAACGCCGCGCCGGACCCTTTGGCGGATTCAGGAAGAGCCTCTACCTCTGCCTTCCTTTGCTCCCCGCTTCCTTGTGCTCCCGCCCCGGCCCCGAACTTCCCGGAAAGTTCAGGCTGGTCGTGGGCAAAGCTGACAGCACCCGCCTCTAGACGTTGAAGCGGAAGAGCATCACGTCGCCGTCCTGGACGACATAGTCCTTGCCTTCCTGGCGCAGCTTGCCGGCATCGCGTGCGCCGGCCTCACCGCCCAGCGCGACATAATCGTCATAGGCGATCGTTTCGGCACGGATGAAGCCGCGCTCGAAATCGGTGTGGATCACGCCCGCCGCCTGCGGCGCCCTCGCGCCGCTATGGACGGTCCAGGCGCGGGCTTCCTTCGGCCCGGCGGTGAAGAAGGTCAGCAGGTCGAGCAGCGTATATCCGGCGCGGATGACACGGGCGAGGCCGGTCTCCTCCAGGCCCAGGTCGGCAAGAAATTCCTTGCGGTCCTCGGGCGCCATCGTGGCGATCTCGGCCTCGATCGCGGCGGACACGACCACCGCCTGCGCGCCCTCGGCCTTCGCCTTTTCGAACACGCGCGCGGAATATTCGTTGCCCTGTGCCGCCTCGTCCTCGTTGACGTTGCAGACGTACAGCACCGGCTTGGCGGTGAGGAGTTGTGCCTGGGCGAAGGTGCGCGCCTCCTCCTCGTCATTGATCTCGGTCAGCCGCGCCGGCGAACCGTCGCGCAGCAGGTCGAGCGCGCGACCGAGCACCGCCGCGGCGAGCTTGGCGTCCTTGTCGCCAGCCTGCCCCTTCTTCTGCAGATTGGGCACGCGTTTTTCGAGGCTTTCGAGGTCGGACAGCATCAGTTCCGTCTCCACCGTCTCGGCATCGGCGATCGGATCGACATGGTTGTCGACATGCTGGATGTCGTCATTTTCAAAACAGCGCAGGACGTGGACGATCGCGTCGACCTCGCGGATATTGCCGAGGAACTGGTTGCCCAGCCCTTCGCCCTTTGATGCGCCGCGCACCAGCCCGGCGATGTCGACGAAGGCGAGCTGCGTCTCGATCTTCTTCGCCGAACCGGCGATCTCGGCCAGCTTGTCGAGGCGCGGATCGGGCACCGCGACCTGACCGACATTGGGTTCGATCGTGCAGAAGGGATAGTTCGCCGCCTGCGCCGCCGCCGTTTCGGTGAGCGCGTTGAAAAGCGTCGACTTGCCGACGTTCGGAAGACCGACGATGCCGCAGCGGAAACCCATGGAAAATGCCTTGTCCGAATGATGAGGAAAGCCGGCCGTCCGGCGCTCGCGCGTGCGATAGCGAACTCGTCCGCCGAAGGGAAGCGGAGGGGAGTTCGAGAGAGCGCCCCTTCCGTTCAACCTTCCGTTCAAAAGGGGGGAGAAGAACCGCTATACGCGTTGCGGGCTTTCCATGTGGCAAGCGGACTGCTCGGAGGTCTCGATCTGCACCGTCGCGTGGTGAATGCCGAAATCGCGGTCGAGGCGGTGTTGCAGGTCGATCAGGAACGGATCGCCCGGATGGCCGCCGGGCATGACCAGATGCGCGGTGAGGGCGACCTCGGTCGTCGACATCGGCCAGATATGGAGATCGTGGAGCTGGGCGACACCGGGCAGGCTTTCCAACGCTGCCGCCACCGCGTCGTGCTCGATACCCTGGGGGACCGCCTGCAGCGCCATGGTCGTCGATTCCTTCAGCAGGCCCCAGGTGCTCCACAGGATGACGGCGACGATCAGCAGGCTGACCACGGGATCGATCCATTCCGCACCGGTCCACAGGATCAGGCCGCCGGCAATGACGACGCCGGCGGATACCGCCGCGTCCGCCGCCATGTGGAGGAACGCGCCGCGGATATTGATGTCGCCCTTGCGCCCGCGCGCGAACAGCAGTGCGGTGGCGGTGTTGATGACGATGCCGATGGCGGCGACGATCATCACCGTGCCTCCGCCGACGGGCGGCGGGTCGCCCAACCGCCCGATCGCCTCCCACGAGATCGCGCCCACCGCGATCATCAGCAGCAGCGCATTGCCCAGTGCGGCCAGGATCGAGGACCCGCGCAGACCATAGGTAAAGCGCTTGGACGGCGGCCGTTTGGCAAGCTCTGCTCCGCCCCAGGCGATCAGCAGGCCCAGCACGTCCGACAGATTGTGCCCGGCATCCGCCAGCAGCGCCATCGAATCGGTCAGGAAACCCGCCGCTCCCTCGATCGCGACGAAGCCGACGTTCAGCGCGATACCGATGGCGAAGGCGCGGCCGAAATCGGCGGGCGCATGGGAATGGCCGTGATGGTGGCCGGCATGGCCGCGGGGGT
Source organism: Stakelama saccharophila (assembly GCF_032229225.1). NCBI lineage: Bacteria > Pseudomonadati > Pseudomonadota > Alphaproteobacteria > Sphingomonadales > Sphingomonadaceae > Stakelama > Stakelama saccharophila. Next base: position 2,633,111 of record NZ_CP135076.1, on the reverse strand, counting down.
GAGAAGCACTCATGCGCGTTTCCATAAGACGATGGTGCCGGGTGATACTAGCGCATCGGGAAGTCGTCGAATTCAAGCCCTCCGTCCGCTTGCATTATGACAAACGGAGGATGCCGACCCGCAACTGGGCCGTGCGTTTCAGGCCGGGAGCAGCAGACTGGCATCGCCATAGCTGTAGAAGCGGTAATCGCCCGCGATCGCATGGGCATAGACCGCCTGCATCCGCTCCAGCCCCATCAGCGCCGATACCAGCATGAACAGCGTGGAGCGCGGCAGGTGGAAATTGGTCATCAGGCCGTCCACCCCGCGAAAGCGATAGCCGGGCGTGATGAAGATGTCGGTATCCCCCTCGAACGGGCGGATCACGTCGTCCGCGCCGGCCGCGCTCTCGATCAGGCGCAGGCTGGTCGTGCCCACGGCGATGACGCGTCCGCCGTCGCGGCGCACGGCGTTCAGCCGGTCGGCGGTCGCGGCGTCGATCCGGCCCCATTCCGCGTGCATGACATGGTCGTCGGTATCCTCCGCCTTCACCGGCAGGAACGTGCCGGCGCCGACATGCAGCGTCAGCGTCTCGTGCGCGATGCCGGCGGCGTCCAGTTCGGCCATCAGTTCCGGCGTGAAGTGCAGCGCGGCGGTGGGCGCGGCGACGGCCCCCGCTTCGCGTGCGAACATGGTCTGATAGTCCCGAGCATCGCGCGCGTCCGTCGGCCGCCTGGAGGCGATATAGGGCGGCAGGGGCATGCTGCCCGCGCGCTCCAGGAGGATCTCCACCGGTTCGTCGCCGGCAAAATCGAGCGCGAAGCTGCCGTCCGCCGCGCGGTCCGCGGCCACCGCCTGCACTTCGCCGCCGAAGGCGATGGTGTCGCCGTCGCGCAGCCGCCTGGCATTGCGGATGAAGGCGCGCCAGCGGCGCGGCCCCTCCCGCTTGTGCAGCGTGGCGCTTATGGCCGCATCGCCGCGCCGGCCCTCCAGCCGGGCAGGGATCACGCGCGTGTCGTTAAAGACCAGGCAGTCACCGGCGCGCAGGATTTCGGGCAGTTCCCGAACGACACGGTCGCGCAGCCCGCGCGTGTCGGCGACCAGCATCCGGGCCGCGTCACGCGGGCTTGCCGGTCGTAGCGCGATCCGCTCCGGCGGCAGCTCGAAATCGAAATCGTCGACTCTCACGCCTGCGGCGGTCCGGGATCAGTCGCTGTCGGATTTGCCGGCGGCCGGATCGCCGGCGGCATCTGCGCCGTCACCGGCGCCCGGCAGCACGATGTCGGCGTCCTTCTGTTGCGCCGGCGATGGCGCAGCGGCCGGCGCGTTGCTGTACGGCGGCGGATTGTCGGCGGCGATATAGGCATGGACGATCCGGGTGGGATCGGCCGGCGGCTGGCCGCGATGGATCTTGTCGACATATTCCATGCCGTCGATCACGCGCCCGAATACGGTATATTTGCGGTCGAACCCCAGATAGGGCTGAAACATGATGAAGAACTGGCTGTTGGCGCTGTTTTCCGCCTCAGTCCGCTGTTCCTCGCTGGCGCCTTCGGGCGCGCCGCGCCGGGCGGCCGACACCGCGCCGCGGACATGCGGCAGATAGTTGAACTCCGCCTTCAGGTCGGGAAGGTCGGATCCGCCCCTGCCGTCGCCCCCGGGATCGCCGCCCTGGGCGATCGGGACCGGCGAATCCATCACGCGGTGAAAGATGGTGCCGTCGTAGAAATGGTCGCGCGTCAGCGTCTTCACCCGCGCCACCATGTTCGGCGCGACATCGGGGCGCAGCAGGATCGTCACCCGGCCGCCGGTGGACAGGTCCAGCAGCCAGAGATTGTCCTTGTCGTCCGGGCCCGGCGCGGCCTTGCGGCCCTTCACCTCGAACAACTGATTCTGAGCTGCGGCCGGCATCGCCGCCATGGCGGCGACCAGCGCGAGCAGAAACGCAATGAAACGCATGACTTCCCCAATACCCGGAAATGGTGTGGCGCCGTGTAGACCATAACGGCGCTTGCGCCAATCTGAATGGTATTTAGCGGGCCTTCATCTCCGCGACGCGGGCGACGACCTCTTCGCGCACCGCGGGACTGACGAACTTGGCGATATCGCCGCCGAACAGCGCGATCTCCTTGACGAGCCGCGATGCGATCGGCTGCAGCGAGACGTCGGCCATCAGGAAGACCGTCTCGATCCGGTCGTTGAGTTGCTGGTTCATGCCCGCCATCTGATATTCATATTCGAAATCCGCGACCGCGCGCAGGCCCCGGATGATGACGCTGGCGCCCTCGTTCTCCGCGAATTCCATCAGCAGCGCGTCGAACGCGACGACATGGATTTCACCGCCGATGCCCTCGACCTCTCGCCGGACCATCGCCATGCGTTCCTCGACCGAGAACATCGGCGACTTGGACGGATTGGTTGTGACGCCGATGACGAGCCGGTCGACCAGCTTCGCGCCGCGCCGGATAATGTCCATATGGCCGAGCGTGATGGGGTCGAAGGTGCCCGGATAAACGCCGGTGCGGGTGCTCATCGCGATGTCTCCTCTACGGCGGCCAATGGGCTCACCGGTCGCGTTCCAGGGTATAGCGGGCGATGGTACGCAACAGATCGGCTTCGGTGCCGAAGCCGTGCAGATGGTCGATCGCCTGTTCGACCAGCATCGCCGCCTGCTCGCGGGCACGTTCCAGCCCCAGCAGGCTGAGAAAGGTTTCCTTTCCGCGGTCGCCGTCCTTGCGCAGCTTCTTGCCGGCCGCTTCCTCGTCGCCCTCCACGTCCAGGATGTCGTCGGCGATCTGGAAGGCCAGGCCGATATCGCGGGCATAGCCGCGCAGCCCTGTGCGCCCCTCCGGCGGCACATGGCCCAGGATCGCGCCCGATTCGACCGCGCAGCCGATCAGCGCGCCGGTCTTGAGCGCCTGCAACCGGGTGACGGTCGGCAGGTCGAAACCGGCGCCTTGGGCGCGCAGGTCCATCATCTGACCGCCCGCCATGCCGGTGGGCCCGGACGCACGCGCCAGCTCCAGCACCAGGTCGGCGCGCACCGCGGGGTCCGAATGCGTGGCGGCGTCGGCCAGTATCTCGAAGGCAAGCGCATGCAGGCAGTCCCCGGCCAGGATCGCCGTCGCTTCGTCGAACGCCTTATGCACGGTCGGCTTGCCGCGGCGCATGTCGTCGTCGTCCATCATCGGCAGATCGTCATGGATCAGCGAATAGGTATGGATGCATTCGATCGCGAGCGACACGCGGGCGAGGGCGTCGGCCGCGACGCCGAACAGCCGCCCCGTCGCGTGCACGAGCAGCGGGCGCAACCGCTTGCCGCCGCCGATCGTCGCATGGCGCATCGCATCATAGAGGTCGCCGCGCGGATCGTCCGGGCGCCTGAGCAACAGGTCGAACTGCCGGTCCATTTCCGCGCCCACTTCCCGTAACGCGGAGCGAAGGACGGGATGCTGCGCCACGGCGAGGATCACCCGGCGTCGAAGGCTTGGGTGCCGGCAGGCTTGCCCTCGGCATCGAGCCGGATCGCCTCTATCCGCGCCTGCGCCGCGTCGAGCCGCGTCTGGCACAGCTTGCGCAGCCTGTCGCCGCGTTCGTACAGGCCGATCGCCTTGTCGAGTTCCGCCTCGCCGCTTTCGAGCTGGCCGACGATCTGTTCCAGCTCGCGCAGCGCCTGCTCGAAGGTGAGTTCGTTGGTGTCGGGCTGTTCTGCCATGCCTGCCGCTATGGCCCGGACGGCGGGGCGATTGCAACTCCCCGCAGCGCCGTCGCGTTGACGAGGCGATTTTTGCCGCACGCCCATTTGAGGAGTCCCCATGTTTCAGAGCATCAACCCCGCCACCGGCGCGAAAGGCGAACGCTTCGCCGAACTCGACGACGTCGGCATCGAGCGCGCGCTGGCCACGGCCGAGACGGCGTGGCGGGACTGGCGGGTGTCGCCGCTCGACCGCCGCACCGCGCTTCTGGATGCGCTCGCCGACCGGTTCGATGCGAACAAGCGCGAGCTTGCCGAAATCGCCACGCGTGAAATGGGCAAGACGCTCAAGTCCGCCATCGCGGAAGTCGAGAAGTGCGTGGCCGGTTTTCGCCATTTCGCCGAAAACGGCCCGTCCTTCCTGGAGGAAGAGACGGTCCCGGTGCCGAAGGGCAGCGCCACCGGCCGCTGGCTGCCGATCGGGCCGGTGCTGGCGATCATGCCGTGGAACTTTCCCTATTGGCAGGTGGTGCGCTTCATGGCGCCGGCGATCATGGCGGGCAATGTCGGCCTGCTCAAGCACGCCTCGATCACCCAGGGCGTTGCCGCCGCGATCGAGGACATGGCGCGGCAGGCCGGTGCGCCGGAGGGCGTGTTCCAGAACCTCGCCATCCGTTCCGACAAGGTGGCGGGCGTCATCGCCGACGACCGTGTCGCCGCCGTCACCCTGACGGGCAGCGAGGGCGCCGGTTCCAAGGTTGCCGAAGCGGCCGGCAAGGCGCTGAAGAAGGTGGTGCTCGAACTCGGCGGCTCCGATCCCTTCATCGTCATGCCCTCGGCAGACATCGAAGAAGCGGCGAAGCAGGCGGTGACCGCGCGCGTCCAGAATACCGGCCAGTCCTGCATCTGCGGCAAACGGATGATCGTCCATGCCGATATCCACGACGCTTTCATGGAGAAATTCGCCGCGGGGATGAAGGCGGTGAAGGCAGGGGATCCGATGGACGAGGCGACCGACATGGGGCCGCTGTCGAGCTTCGATCAGCGCGACACGGTGCTCGACCAGGTCGACCGGGCCAAACAGGCGGGCGCCACGCTGTTGTTCGGCGCAGAGAAAGTCGGCGAGGCGGGTGCCTTTCTCAGCGCCGGCATCCTCACCGACGTGCCCCGCGACAGCGACATCGCGAGGGAGGAACTGTTCGGCCCCGTGGCGATGGTGTTCAAGGTTTCCGATATCGACGAGGCGATCACGCTCGCCAACGACATTCCCTATGGCCTGGGATCGAGCGTGTGGACGACGGACGATGGCGAACGCGAACGGTTCGAGCGCGACATCGCGGCGGGCATGACCGCGGTGAACCAGATGCTCGCCTCCGCCCCGCAAGCGCCCTTCGGCGGCGTGAAGAAATCCGGCCATGGCCGCGAACTCGGCCCCTGGGGGATGCACGAATTCATGAACCTGAAGACGGTGCTGGCGGCGGAGTAGGATGCGGTCCGCGCCGCCCGTCGTCCCAAATGGCGGTGCGGCGCCGCATTTCCATGACAAAACCGTGAAATCGAAGGCGTTTGAACTGTAACAATCGCCGGGCATAGGGTGAACCGTCGCGAACCAGCGGGGGCTCCGCAATGGCCACGATTACCCGACTGCCCTTTGACGGCGAACTTGCCGATTTCGTCACTTCACAGCCCGCCGTCCCGGAACGGACGGTCGGTGAGCGCAACCAGTACCGCACCATCTGGATCTCCGATATCCATCTCGGCACGCGCGGGTGCAATGCCGGAATGCTCATCGATTTTCTGGATCATGTCGACAGCGAGACGATGTATCTGGTCGGCGATATCATCGACGGCTGGAAGATGCGGCGCAAATTCTATTGGCCCGAGGCGCATAACGACATCGTCTGGCGGTTGCTGAAGCGCGCCAAGCGCGGCACCCGCATGATCTATATTCCCGGCAATCACGACGAAATGTTCCGCCAGTTCACCGGGCTGCATTTCGGCGGTGTCGAGATCGTTCGCCGCGCCATCCACGAAACCGCCGACGGCCGCCGCCTGCTCGTGCTGCACGGCGACGAGTTCGACGCGATCACGCTGTCGCACAAGTGGCTCGCGCATCTGGGCGACGTTGCCTATGAGGGCATGATGACGCTGAACCGCTGGGTGAACGCCTGGCGGCGGACGTTCAACATGCCGTACTGGTCGCTGTCGAAACATGCCAAGGCGAAGGTCAAGAATGCCGTCGAGTTCATCTCGAATTTCGAGGAGATCGTGGCGAAGGCGGCGGGCGCCCGCGGCGTGGACGGCGTGATCGCCGGACATATTCACACGGCCGATTATCGCCGGATCGACGGCATAGATTATTACAATGACGGCGACTGGGTGGAAGGATGCACCGCATTGGTCGAGCATTTCGACGGGCGGATGGAAATTCTCCACTGGGCGGACGAAATGGCCAAGCGCGACGCGGACCCTGCCGTTCCCGCCGATCGGGCCGCGGCCTGACGCCGATGCGCATCGCCATCGTTACCGACGCCTGGGAACCGCAGGTCAACGGAGTCGTCCGGACGCTGCAATCGGTGCGTTCCGTGCTGGCGGGGCAGGGGCACGAGGTGTTCGTCGTCTCGCCGGAGCGCTTTTATTCCATGCCGTGCCCGACCTATCCGGAGATCCGTCTGGCGATGGCCAGCACGGGGATGGTCGGCAGATTGCTGCGCGATTTCGGCGCCGACGCGATCCACCTCGCCACCGAAGGGCCGGTGTGCCTGGCGGCGCGACGCTGGTGCCTGAAGCGGGGCATTCCCTTCACCACCGCCTATCACACCCAGTTCCCGGACTATGTCGCCGCCCGTTCCGGCATTCCGGCGGAATGGATCTGGCGCTATATCCGCTGGTTCCATCAGCCGGCGCAGGCGATCCTGGCGTCCACGCCGTCGGTCCGGCGGACGCTGACCGAACATGGCCTTTCGCAGGTACGGCCCTGGGGCCGCGGCGTCGACCTGGGCAATTTCCACGAGGCCGCGCGGCCCTATCCGGCATTTGCGCACCTGCCGCGACCGATCCAGCTTTATGTCGGCCGCGTCGCGGTGGAGAAGAACGTCGCCGCCTTTCTCGCCTGCCGTCATCCGGGCACGAAGATCGTGGTGGGGGACGGCCCGGCCCGAATGGCGCTGGAGGCGGAATATCCGGGCGCGATCTTCATGGGTGCGCGCTTCGGCGGCGAGCTTGCCAGCATCTATGCTGCGGCCGACATATTCGTATTCCCCAGCCGCACCGACACGTTCGGCTTGGTGATGATCGAGGCGCTGGCCTGCGGCACGCCGGTCGCGGCCTATCCGGTGACGGGGCCGCTGGACGTGCTGACGCCGGAAACAGGCGTCATGGCCGATAGGCTGGACGACGCGATCGCCGGCGCGTTGCGGCTCGACCGCGCGGCATGCGCCGATCGGGCGCGGGCATTCACCTGGGAGGCGAGCGCGGCGCAGTTCCTCGATGCGCTGGTGCCGATCGAGGACGCGGCCGTCGCGGCCTGACGGCGGCGCGGGCGCGGCGGAAGGCCGTCGCGGTCATGGGCATCGCGATCTTGCCCTTCCGGCGCCATACGACTAGATAGCGGACTATATGCCGGCCGCTCCGCGAGGGGCGGCTCGTTTTGTTTACGGAGATATGATCGTGGCCCAGCCGCTGATGCCGCATGCGACCGCCTCCTGGCTGGTCGACAATACCGCGCTTTCCTTCGAGCAGATCGCCGACTTTTGCGGGCTGCACATCCTGGAGGTGCAGGCGATCGCCGACGATACGGCGGCTACCAAGCTGACCGGGCGCGATCCCGTCCGCGCGCACGAACTGACTCAGGAAGAGATCGAGAAGGGCCAGAAGGACCCCGACTACCGCCTGAAGATGTCCAGGGGACCCGATCAGGTCCGCCGGACCAAGGGGCCGCGCTACACCCCGGTGTCCAAGCGCCAGGACAAGCCCGACGGCATCGCCTGGATCATCCGCAATCACCCCGAAATCTCGGACGCGCAGATCGGCAAGCTGATCGGCACGACGCGCACCACGATTCAGGCGATCCGCGAGCGCAGCCACTGGAACATCGCCAACATCGTGCCCAAGGACCCGGTGACGCTGGGCCTGTGTTCGCAGCGCGAGCTCGACGCGGTGGTGGCGAAGTCGGCCAAGGCGGCCGGCATCGAGGCGCCCGTCGACACCCGCCTGGAGGGCGACCGTGAGGCGCTGATCAGCGAACTCCGCGCCGAGCGGGAGCAGGCCGCGCGCGACGCGGAGGCCGCGGCCCGGGCCGAGACGGAGGGCGAGAGCGAAAAGCCGGCCTTCGAGGATCCGTTCAAGCGCTGAGGCGTCGCGGCTCTTTCTTCGGGGCCGGCGCATCCATTGCATGACCGGCTTGCGCCCGATTGTCGGGACGCAGGGCCGGGCTTGACTGCGCGCTCGAAATAGTTCCTTCTTTGTTCCGCCGCGACTCGCAGCGGTGATGAGGAGGATTCGCGATGTCCGACGACCTGGTCTTTTACACCAACCCCATGTCGCGCGGACGGATCGTGCGATGGCTGCTGGAGGAAGCGGGCGTGCGGTACGAAACGCAGGTGCTCGACTATTCCTCGACGATGAAGCAGTCCGACTATCTTGCGGTCAATCCGATGGGCAAGGTGCCTGCCATCCGGCATCGCGGCAAGGTCGTGACCGAATGCGCGGCGATCTGCGCCTATGTCGCCGATGCGTTTCCCGAGGCCGGTCTGGCGCCACCGACCGACGACCGTGCGGACTATTATCGCTGGCTGTTCTTCGCCGCCGGTCCTGTCGAACAGGCGGTGACGGATCGGGCGATGGGCTTCACGCCGACCGCCGAGCAAGGGCGCATGGCGGGCTATGGCAGCTATGATCTGACGATCGACACGCTGGAGACCGCAGTCGCCGGCAAGGAATATGTCGTGGGCGACCGATTCACGGCGGCGGACGTCTATGTCGGCGCGCAGGTGGGCTGGGGCCTGCAATTCGGCACGATCCCGAAGCGCGACAGCTTTCAGCGTTATTGGGCCGGTCTGGAGGCGCGCGAGGCGTGGAAACGGGCATCCGAGAAGGATGACGCGCTGATGCCGAAGGATGCGTCGGTGGCTTGAGACGGTCGGTTCCGACGTAGGAGAGCAGGCGTCGCTCCTTTGGGCCGCGCGAGAAGGGGGCGCGGCGGCGCGATTACGCTCATCGTGCGCCGTTTCTGCGACAGAAGGATCCGCGCTTTTCGTCGCAGTTGGCACTCATGGAGCGGCGCGTTAAGGCTGTCGTCGCATGCTGGAGGTAGCGACAGGCGCCTGCCGTCTGAGGAGCGGCGTTCGATGGCTGATCACCTTCGTCCGCCCGGCGCGCGTTCCTGCGAAAGCGGGAATCCAGAGCCACAGCCGCCATCCCCCAATCTGGGCTCCTGCTTGCGAAGGAGCACGATGTGGCGGCGGAGCCTGACCGCATGCGTTGTTCAGGATCCCGCCAAAAATTTCTCGGGGTAGGTCCGAGCGCGCCGTGCGATCAGCGCGCCTCGAGCTTCGCCATGCGGGCGGGCAGGCGGGCCAGGATGGCGCGCCGTTCAGCGTCGCTGACGCTGGTCCATCGGGCGATTTCGTCGCCGGTGCGGCCGCATCCCAGGCACCAGCCGGTTTCCGTGTCGAGCGTGCAGACCCACACGCAGGGGCTGGCCGTCTGCTGCGGCGGCACGGTTTCGAGGAAATCGTCGTCCATCGTCGCGCTCAGGCGCCGAGCTTGACGTCCAGAAAGGCGGGAACGGGGCCGTTCCAGTCGTCCTTGGCTTCCGATTCCGCTTCGGCCAGGAAGGCGGGGGCGGCCGGTTCGGACCGTGTCTTCGTCGCTGCCTTGCGCTTCGACGCCGCGCGCGGCTTCGGTTCCGGATCGCGCTTCTCGGCCTCGGCCGCGGGTTCCTTGTCGGCCCTGGCGTCGCTTTTTGCCGGGTCGGCCTTCTTCCTGCCGCGGCTCCGCGCCTTTTTCGGCTTGGCGCCCTCGTCGCGGTCCGTCGTGTCGGCGTCGGATGCCAGTTCGGCGGTGGCCTCGTCAGCGTCGGCCAATCGTTCGATCTTCTGGCCGATCAGCTTTTCGATATTTTCGACATTCTCGATGTCGTCCTTCGTGACGAAGGTATAGGCGACGCCGCTGGCGCCGGCGCGGCCGGTGCGGCCGATGCGGTGGACATAATCGTCCGGATGCCAGGGCGCGTCGAAATTGAAGACGTGGCTGACACCCTTGATGTCCAGCCCGCGCGCGGCGACGTCGGATGCCGCGAGGATGGTGACCTCGCCCTTCTTGAACAGGTCGAGTTCGGCCAGCCGCTGCGACTGGTCCATGTCGCCGTGAATCTCGCCCGACTTGAAACCGCTGCGCCTCAGGCTCTTGTTGAGCTCGCGGACCGTCGTCTTGCGGTTGGCGAAGATGATGGCGGTGCGGACATCGTCCTGGCGCAGCAGCGTGCGCAGCGTGGCGCGCTTCTTGTCCGCGCGTACCGGCACCAGATATTGCTTGATGTTGGTCGCCGTCGTCGCGGGGCGCGCGACCTCGATCATCTTGGGCTGGGTCAGGAACTTGTCCGCCAGCTTCTTGATCGGCGGCGGCATGGTGGCGGAAAAGAGCAGCGTCTGCCGCTGCTTGGGAAGCTTGGTGCAGATATTCTCGATATCGGGGATGAAGCCCATGTCGAGCATGCGGTCGGCTTCGTCGATGACCAGCAGCGAGCAACCGGTGAGCAGGATATTCCCGCGCTCGAACAGGTCCATCAGCCGCCCGGGTGTCGCGATCAGCACGTCGACGCCCTTTTCCAGCGCCTTGATCTGATCGCCCATCGACACGCCGCCGATGAGCAGCGCCATTTCGAGATTGTGATATCGGCCGTATTTCTCGAAATTCTCGGCCACCTGCGCAGCCAGTTCGCGCGTCGGCTCCAGGATCAGCGAGCGCGGCATGCGCGCGCGCCTGCGGCCATGGGCGAGAATGTCGATCATCGGCAGGACGAAGGACGCGGTCTTGCCCGTTCCCGTCTGCGCCACGCCGATGACGTCGTTCATCATCAACACGGAGGGGATCGCGCTCGCCTGAATCGGAGTCGGCTGGTCGTAGCCGGCTTCGTGAACGGCGCGCAAAAGTTCTTCAGAAAGGCCGAGATCGGCGAAGTTCATACTCTGTCCGGAAAAGGCGCCGCGTGGCGCAAGCTAGCAGGACGTGCGCTCGCGGATTTGCGCCGCAATGTCAAGGACCGCGACGCCGCGCGGGCGGTGCGCATCACCGTTCCGGCACCAGCCGGCTGAAATTCTCGATTGCGCAGGAATTGCCGGATCGGGAGCGAATCGAATCGCGTCGCGCACAGATCATGCCGTCCGTACCCGCCTTCATGTAAAGCCCGCGATAGAAGCCGAGCGCCGGGCAGCGTTCCTCCAGCCGCGCGCGCAAGCGGCCGCCATCGTCGAGCAGCAGGTCGATGCTGTCGCGCCGCGCGATGTTGGCGCCGACGAAGCGATCGACGGCGAAGCAGCGGTCTGCGTCCCGCTCCGTCCAGTGAACGGGCCGGTGTGGGCTGGCGCGGCTGCTGGCCGGGTGGGCGCCCATGCGGGGCAGCCGGACGATGATCCGCTGGTGTATGGTGATCCGTTCGCGCACCTGCGGAACGGCCTGCGCGAACGGGCCGAAGCTGGCGGTCAGCATCAGAATCGGTAGGGCGAAAAGCGAGAACTGCACGGACAAGACGTATCGTTACCGCTTTTAACCCCGGATGAATTGGCGCGTCGCGGGGGGCATGCTACGCGACCGCCATGTCAGCGCAAGATCAACTTGTAACCTGGGCCCTGGAGCGTTTCGGACCGCGTGCCGTCGTAACCGATCGCGACGCGATCGATCCCTGGGTCCATGACTGGCGCGGCCGCTATCACGGCGCCGCGCCCGCCATCCTGCAACCCGATTCGACCGAGGCGGTGAGCGCGATGGTGGCGCGCGCGGCGGCGGCGGACGTCGCGCTGGTGCCGCAAGGGGGCAATACCTCGATGGTGGGCGGCGCGACACCGCCGGCCGACGGATCGACGCTGATCCTGTCGCTGCGCCGGATGAACCGGATTCGCGCGCTTTCGAGCGACGACAATCTCGTCACGGCGGAAGCGGGCGTGATCCTGCAGACGCTGCAGGAAACGGCGGCAGCGCGGAAAAGGCGCTTTCCGCTCGACCTCGGCGCGCGCGGCAGCGCGACGGTCGGCGGGCTGGTGTCGACCAATGCCGGCGGGACGCAGGTACTCAGGTTCGGCACGATGCGTGGGCTGGTCGCGGGAATAGAGGCGGTGCTGCCCGACGGATCGGTGCATGACGGGCTGAGCCCGCTGAAGAAGGACAATCGCGGGTACGACCTCAACCAATTGCTGATCGGGGCGGAAGGCACGATCGGCGTCGTGACGGCGGCGAACCTGCGGCTGGTGCCGGCGATCGAATCGCGCGCCGTGGCCTGGGTCGGGCTCGATTCGCCGATGGCGGCGCTCGACCTGCTGCGGCGAATGGAGGCGCGCAGCACGATGATCGAGAGTTTCGAGATCATCCCCGGTGATTCGCTGTCGCTGGTGCTGAAGCACATTCCCGACACGCGTGCGCCGCTCGCGTCCGAACACGCATGGCATGTGTTGATCGAGGTGGTGCGCACCGACGGTCGCGGCCAGGAGCCGCAGGCGGTGCTGGAAGAATCGCTGGCGGACGCATTGGAGACAGGGCTGATCACCGACGCGGCGCTCGCGCAGAACGAGGGGCAGGCGGACGATTTCTGGAAGTTGCGCCATTCGCTGTCCGAGGCCGAGCGCGCGAGCGGCCCTGCCGTTCAGCACGACATTTCGGTTCCGGTGTCGGCCATGCCGCGTTTCATGCTGGACGCCGCGGCGGCGGCGGAGGCGAAGTTTCCGGGAACCCGCGCCACCGCCTTCGGCCATCTCGGCGACGGCAACGTGCATTTCCATGTTCGCGCGGCCGAGGGGACCGATGCCGAGCGCTTCTATGCCGATGAGGCGGAACCCATCTCACGCTTCGTCAACGATCTGGTGACGGCGGCGGACGGCTCCATTTCGGCCGAACACGGTATCGGCCAGATGAAGCTGGAGGAGCTCGAACGCCTGGGGCAGCCGGCGCGCCTCGCCGCGTTGCGCGCCATCAAGGCGGCGTTCGATCCGCACGAACGGTTCAATCCCGGCAAGCTGGTAACGCTTGCACCGAAGCCGCGCCGCCCATAGACCGGCGCGCAAATCTTTCATCAGGAGACCCGAATGGCCAGCGCGCCGCAACAACAGTCGCTTCCGCTCTTCTACAAGGATCTGACGCCGCTTTCGAGCCAGGACCATGCCGAATATCGCATGCGCCGCGCCGAAAAGGCGCCGTTCCTGAACGGTGTGCACGCCGTTCCCGTCACCGTCGAGGAATTCCCGATGGTGCAGCGGCGCATGCCGATCGTGTTCTCGGTGGGTGAGGATGCGGTGCCGCTGGCGCTGATGGGTCTGAACGAGGGCGTCAACCTGTTCGTCAACGATGACGGCAGCTTCGTCGACGACGAGATCTATCTGCCGGCCTATGTTCGGCGCTATCCCTTCCTGCTGGCGCGGTTGCGCCCGGATTCGGACGAATTGTCGCTGTGCTTCGACCCGAGCGTCGACACGATCGGCAAGTTCGACGAGGGCGAGGCGCTGTTCACCGACGGGCAGCCGAGCGAGTTCACCAAATCGATCCTGCAGTTCGCCGAGCAGTTCGAGCAGGCCGGACAGCGCACCGGCCAGTTCGTGAAGGAACTGCGCGATATGGAATTGCTGATGGACGGCGAAGTGTCGATCCAGCCGGACGGTGCGCCGCAGCCCTTCGTCTATCGCGGCTTCCAGATGGTCGACGAGAAGAAGCTCAACGACCTGCGCGGCGACCAGCTCCGCAAAATCATGCAGAACGGCATGCTGCCGCTGATCCACGCGCACCTGATGTCGCTGGGCCTGATGCGGGACCTGTTCGGCAAGCAGATGCGCACCGGCAAGATGCCGCAGCCGCAGGCAAACGTCTGATGGGCCGCGCGACCGTCCGAAGGGATCGTTACAGCAGGGGTGCGATCTTCTTTCACTGGACGATCGCGCTCATGGTCCTGTTCAACCTGGTCGTGGGCATCTTCCACGAATCGCTGCTCGAGGGCCTGGGCCTGATGCCGATCCATTTCGCGGTCGGCATCACGGTGCTGGTCCTCAGCATCGGCCGCTGGATCTGGCGGCTGAACCATCCGGCGCCGCGCCTGCCGCCCGGCGTCCCGCTTGCCGAGCGGGCGATGGCAAAGACGGTGCAGGCGATCTTCTATGCCCTGATCATCCTGATGCCGCTCAGCGGCTGGATGATGATGTCGGGCGGGCCGAAGCCGCACGCGGTGTCCTGGTTCGGGCTGTTCGATCTGCCGATTCTGCCCGTGGGCAAGACGATGGGCGGGGCGAGCCACGAATTCCACGAGATTTTCGGCTATGCGATGGCCGCGCTCGTCGCCCTGCATATCGCGGGCGCGTTGCGGCACCATTTCCTGCTGCGCGACAGCGTTCTACGGCGGATGCTGGGCGGTTCCGGCCTTCGCGTCTGAATCGCCTCCGGCCTGTTTTCCCGCATTGTTGTATGACCGCTTGAAGCCCGCCGACGGGTATCCTATATGAATTCCTGTACGGTCGCGTGTTCCCCCTTTCGCGAGGCCGTATGACGCGCCTTCGGGCGTGTCTCCTCCCTGAACCTTGGCCACCTCGTGCTCCGTGCACGAGGTGGTTTTTTTGTGCCTATTCCGCTGCGACCGGCACGGGCAGCGCGCCGTCGGCGAGCGCGTCGATCACCGCGCGCAGCATCTGCGCGACCTTTGCGGCGCCGGGTCCCGGTGCGTCCAGCGCGGGATCGAGATAGAGGCTGCGGTCGATCTCGATCTGAAGCGCGTGGACGCCCCGGCCGGGGGCGCCGTGTCGTTCCAGGACGTGCCCGCCGGCATAAGGATCGTTGATCGCCGCGACATGGCCGCCGGCACGGACCGCATGCGCCGCGCGAGCGAGGAAGGCGGGGGCGCAGGCCGCGCCGTGCCGATCGCCCAGCACGACCCGCGTCGCGCCGGTTCCCGCTCCGAGCGGCGGCATGGAATGGATATCGAGCAGGATGGCGACGCCGAACCGCTCTCGCGCGGCTTTCAGCGTATCGGCGACGGCCTGATGATAGGGGCGGTGATCCTGCATGATCCGGTGCCGGATTTCGGCGTCGGAGAATTTGCGGCTCCACAACAGGCCGTGGGTCGCGAGGCGGCGGGGGACGAGCCCGAGGCCGCTGCGCAGCTTGGCGGACGGCAACGGTTGCGACTGGGGCGAAACGCCCTCGTCGATCGCGGGATCACGCTCGCGCTCCGACCGGTTGAGGTCGATCCAGGCGCGCGGCCGATCGGCGGCGATCAGGATTTCGTCGCGCCGGGCGAGTTGCGCGATATAGTCGGCATGGCGGTCTTCCAACTGGATCAATGCCGAGGGCGGCACGCGCAACGCGGCCAGCAACGCTGCGGGATAGGCGCGGCCGGCATGCGGCACGGACAGGATGACCGGCGATGTCGGCATCGCGGGGCCGTGGCACCGGAAGGAAGGCGGTTCGCTGTCGTGCACGCGGGCACCATGCTATGCCTGCCGGGCGGACAAGGCAATCGCTTGCGCCGTCTGGAAAATCTTAAGGGGATCGCGCATAGTGTCCCACGGCGACGCTGAAGGTGGTGATGGTTAGAATTCTGCTGGCCGAGGACGATCAGGTGATGCGCGAATATCTGACGCGCGCACTGGAGCGATCCGGATATTATGTGACCGCCGTCGACCGGGGAACGGCGGCGCTGCCGCTGCTCGAATCGGAACCTTTCGACCTGCTGCTGACCGACATCGTCATGCCGGAGATGGACGGGATCGAACTCGCCCAGCGTGCCGGCGACCTGTCGCCCGACACGCGGATCATGTTCATCACCGGATTCGCCGCGGTGACGCTGAAGGCGGGGCGGGAAGTGCCGCAGGCGCGCATCCTGTCAAAACCGTTCCACCTGCGCGAACTGGTGAGCGAAGTCGATCGCCTGTTCGACGCCGACAGCGTACCGAGCAGGAACTAGCCGCGCTTTTTCAAACGGGCGCGAAAAGCGGTTGCCTTGGCGTGGAAGCCCGGTTACAGCGCGCCACCTCGGGCGCGTAGCTCAGTGGTAGAGCACTGTGTTGACATCGCAGGGGTCGCTGGTTCAATCCCAGCCGCGCCCACCAGTTCAAGGCCCTGGAAGCGCTCCATGTGTGCGAGTGCTTCCAGGGCCTTTTCGTTAAGTCTGCGATATTTCCGTGGTGAAGCCGTCCCGGCCATTCCCGTAACGGCGTCGATAATGCTGTACGGGAACGCTCCGAACGCCGCCGGGCCTGTCGGCCATGCGCAGGCGACCGACAAGCGGGTCCGCCATGAAGCGCCGGATCAGCATCATCCCGCCCGGCCAGCACCTTCGGCGCATGTGTCACGCATATGTGCACCGATCGCGCGACCAATATGCCGCGCGGCGCATACCATGCGGAAATCGCAGTTTGCGATAAAATGGTCGGGGAGAGAGGATACCCGACCAATAATGGCAGCCAGCTAAGTCATTGAAATGACAGCGAAGTTGTATCGGCCAAGGGCTGCGTTGGCCATTGATGGGGACAATGGGGAGCAATGCGCTTTCTTGCAAGGAAATTTGAGCAGAGAATGGCAAGGCATGCCCACGTCGAAAGGCAGCGCGGAGGCAACGATGACGAAGCTCAGGAAGGCACGACTAACCTTTTAGAAGGGGTTAGGGAATTTTGGTCCAGATGGTTGAAACAACTGGAGAGAATGAAATGAATAACAACAACATCGAGAGCAATCTCCTCGGCCAGATCAGCGCCACGAAGGCTGCGATCGTCTCCCGGCTGAAGGAGCTGGAGCAGGATCACATCTTGATGGACCACGGGGACGTCCAGATCTGGAACTACAAGGGCGGCAATGAACCCAGTTCCGCGTGGATTGGCGTCCGTCTGCAGCCCGGCCTGGGTTGCACCCACACGTTGCAGTCATCCGTCACCGACGATGACGGTGCCTGGCCGATCGAACCGGACGAGCTCGCCGGAAAATTCGTCAAGCACGCCATCGCTATCATCGAATCGAATGAAGCGGTTTTCGCGGCGCGCAAGACGCTCAAGGCGATCGCCTCCAAGGTAGTAGCCGATGCCGAGGAAGAAGGCATCGATATGGAAGTTCTTTCGATCGAACCCGCCGCGCTACTTATCGATGAGAAGGCCGACGCATCAATTCCGCAGACATTCGACGTGCGGCTGTTGATGCTTGGCGAAGACCGCGGTGCCATCAAGATGGACGCGTGGACCATCGACGCCTGCAATCCAGAGCTGTTCGATGGCTATCTGCGCAACACCATCCTTCCCGAGCAGCGTGAATTCCAGGTGCAGCTCGGGAAGGAACGTCAGGTCGCCTGACCACGGTGCCTAGGCGCGGGAGGCCACCATAGGCCTCTCGATGCCACGGGCGCGCGCAAGCAAGGCGATCGACCGGGCGCTGCCCCACGCATTGGCGATCGCCATATGGAGCGTCTCGACGGCTGTGATGGCCCGCCAACGGGCAGCCTCGCCGAGACGGCTTGGGTCGATCGCATCGCTCGCGTCGAAGACTTCGTGCACGGGCTGGTGCTGGACCAGACGGCGGTCTGTCGCCGGCCGGGCGATTTCGTCCAGCACCCCGGGCTGAGCGATCTGTTATTCACGAGGTCGACGAGGGCAGCGGCGACCTCGCGCAGGGTTGTCTCGATCGCCCGGTGGTTGCTTTCGCCGCGGCTGGCGAGGTGCTCGGCCGGTGATGCTTTGATCGCCCCGGCCCTGCCGGGGCGATCGCTAGGCCTCGCGGGTCGGGAATACCGGCCCGCGGACTGTCATCCGGTCCGACGCGAACGGCTGCTGCAGGTCGACGATCTCGTCATAGGATCCCTGAAGCCACCGGTCATAGTCACCCGGATGCAGGATGGTGATCATGGCCTTGGGATGGATGGGACGCACGAGTTCATTCGCATCGCAGGTTACCATGGCGAACGATCCACCCTTTTCGGTCTGCTGCCAGAACCCGGCGACCGCGAAAACGGGCTGGTCGCTCACCGCGAACCACATCTCGCCCTTGATGCCCTTCTCCAGATCCTTTGCAGGCGTCCATTCGCAGAATTCGGTGAGCGGTATAAGGCACCGGTTCGCAGGATTTTCGGCAAGCCGTCGCCATTGCGGAAGATCGAGCCGGCGGACATTGGTCATCGGCCATTTCGCACCGCCGCCGAGGACATCCCACTGCATGACGTCGAGGCCCGGACCGGTTTCTGCATCAGTGCGGAATACATAGGCGCGCGACTTCGGATAGAGTTCGACCGGATTGAACCGATTGTCGCGCGGACGTTCGGTCAGCCAGTCGCCGCCAAAATGCTCGAACAGCGTTTCTGGCTCGCCACGGTTACGCGCCCGGTTGCACATCAGAGGTATCCCCCGATTGCGGCGACAAGCGTAAGGACCAGAAGCAGCGCGAACTCAATTTCGAGCAGAGGGATCCGCCGCTTCATTGCAGCGTCCCTCGGCCCAGCTGGTCGAACCGTTGCGCGATTTCCTTCCAGCGGGCGACGCCAGCTTCATCGCCCTTGAGCGCGAGAGCGCCGATGCGCTCCGCGATGAACGCCGGCCCACGCTCGCCATGAAGCCGCCGGATGGCGAGCGCTTCGGCCCAGCGCTCCTCTTCCGGCGTCAGCACTGGTGGTTTCGCCAGTAGCGATCCCACCGAATCACCGTGCCGGTGCGGAGCATCGCGCAGGATATGTCACCGCTCTTCGGCGACACGCACCAGGCTGCGGTTCGGCTGCCACCTGCGCTGCCATCTGATCGGCATCGCATCGTAGGTCCCGCAACCCGGATATGGCCGTCGCTGGTTCTGCCGAGCGGTCGACCGACGGTGTTTACAACTGCGTCACGGGCGGCAATCCATCCGGCCTTCGGACAGGGCTGGTTCGAACGGCAAGTGCCGTCGGTTTCACGCGCTGCGATACCGGCAAGCCGAACGCGCGGTCCTTCCTTGCACCATACCGGACCATCGCCGTCCCAGACCCGCACCGGGGTGCACGCAAACGTCGTTCCTGCAGGGACGATCGCCTAGGCGAGCATTAGCGCGAATATGAAGATACCAACCCCCTTTCGATGCTGAACCCTGCCCTGAATTCCATCGTGCGATCAAGTCCGGTTCCATTCGCGAATGCCTTCGGGCTGAGCCGGTGCCTTGTCGAATGTTCGCGCTCTGTTCTATAGATCGGTCTCGCCACTTCGGTGGCGATTCGACGACTTGGAGCTTGATGATGCAGCACGATCTGCAGCTGCGCGCGGCTGCGCGCGAGATTTATGACGCCTGCTATCCTGGCGACGGATGGTCGCCCTTGGCCTTCGACGAGGCGGAGCGGTTCGGGACCATCCATTACCGTCAGGCGGTCGGCGCTGCGCAGCGCGCGCGACATGCATTTGCAAGTCGTAATACCCAGTGCGAACTGTTCGAGCGGGGATGAGCCGGCGCAAGGGTGAACGACCGGTGGCACTGGAGCTCGACCGCTATGGTGAAGATCATCCGGTTGCACAGATGATCGCGGATGGCGACAACTGGTTTCAGGCGTGGACGGCGCAGACGGCAACGCCGCTGACGACGCTAGCGAAGCGGACGGGTATTCCGCGAAAGCGACTGCTCACCATCGAGCGGGGCGACCGTATATCGCGAGCGGAGCTTGATGCGCTTGCTCGGGCGTGGTGCGTTTCATCGCGCGATCTCGAACGGTCAATCGGCGCAGGGATTGAGATTATCGCGTGACCGCGTCATCGGCGTGGTTACGCAGAAATGCGGTCACTCGGTCCTGGAGATCGCAGTCTCCGCGGCGGCAAGCTCAGCTGCGATCCTCGGGACTGACAGCTAATAGGCCGGTTGTCGCCGGTCTCCTTTTGGAATGCCCCATACGACAGCTGCCGTTGGCGCAGAGATCTTAGAGCGGCGGGAGACGATCACCTTCGGCCGTGAGCATCAGCCACAATGAACGTCCGCTGACACCGAATCCCGTCCTTAGCGTGCCCCCGTCCTAAACAACTTTCGACAAATCAGAGTTTTGCTATTCTGCCTGTCAATCGCAGGCATTCTGAGCCAAGAAAAGCCGCCGCGCACAGCGTCAAAGACGAGGGAGTTCTGCAGACCTCCGAATATGACAAGCTTGAAGGCACTTTTGGCCACGCGGGCCGAGCACATCTTTGCTGAGACAAGACGATTGCACTCCCGATCTGCGCTCAACTTAAAGAATTGCAGTAGTGTGCTAAGTGTTTATGGTATTGATCGACGATGCAGACGGCCCAAGCGCATTTCTCGGTTGTAGACGACCTTCTCAGAGAAGCGACGAGTGGTCATTTGCATAGCCACGGTTCGTTTCTGATCGAAAGATCGGGACGTATTGGGCCACTTGTCGAGTTACTGGCCGCTGCCCAGCAATTTCCGGCCGAGTATGCATCCGTCTCTTTTGCGGGGTCATTTGCCCCGAACGTTCGCGATGCTTGGGCAACGGGCCAGCCGTTCGGCGGCGGCTTCAGTGATCAAGCTGGGGCGTTTCCATTGCCGCTAGAGAATCCTGTGGAGACCCGTGATCCGATTTGGGAGCAATGGCTCCTCCACGCAGAAAATGCTGCCAAAAATAGAGGCTTCCCCTCCGGGCTCGTCGGATCGCTGGTAGGGGCATTGGGTGAGATGCAGGACAATGTCTATGAGCATAGCGGCGCGGCTCAAACAGGGTTGGTTGCCTACGCAGTTACGGATCGCACCTTCGAATTTGTGGTGGCGGATCGCGGCATGGGTGTGCTGGAGACGCTGCGGCAAAACCCTGATTACGTGCATTTGCCGGATGCAGGTGCGGCGCTGACGGAGGCGATTCGACCTGGGGTTTCGCGGTTCCCTGCTTCCAGCGGACGGGGCCAGGGATTTATCCAGCTTTGCAGGTCAATGGTGACAGACCGGGTCGAGCTTCGCTTCCGCTCCGGTGATCATGCGCTCACGCTATGTCCGACAAATGATCCCCTTAACGGACACCAGCGGCTCAGCCATACTTCAGCCCTCGCGGGACTGACGATCAGCGCGATTTGGCGTGCAGTAACTCCGTGAAGCGGCGGCGTGCCGTTGTTCTGCGTGCGTGCGCTCCAAAATAATGTGGTGACTGTGAAGCGCTGCGACGTTCTGCTGCAGCAAGGCGTCGATTGGGGCACCGTGCGGCGTTGGGCACTTGCGCCACACCAATTTCCCGTCGGGGCGGAAGCGCGCTTCTTGGCGGCATCGGGTCTTGGTGAAGGCGTCGGTATCGATCATCGTCACTGCCGCAAACCATGCGCGCAGCGGTTCCAGTGCCCGCATGCCGCCACGCACCACCAAACCCAGCGGTCGGGGCACACGAGCGGCAAGTGCGGACAGCTGCGCCACATGCCAATCGAGCCGTTCGCCACGGCCCGTGCCGGTCGCGAACTCGAAGGCTAGGCATTGAATCTCCGGCCGCTCGGCGATCAGCTCGGCCCAGCGCTCGTAATCCCGTTCCGTCCGAGCGTTGACATGCAGCGCGGAAGGAAGCCCTGCCTGCATCATTTCAGCCGCCGCCATCAGAATGCGCTTCATGGCATGCATGTTGTCAGT
Source organism: Stakelama saccharophila (assembly GCF_032229225.1). NCBI lineage: Bacteria > Pseudomonadati > Pseudomonadota > Alphaproteobacteria > Sphingomonadales > Sphingomonadaceae > Stakelama > Stakelama saccharophila. The sequence continues at coordinate 2,611,666 of NZ_CP135076.1, read as the reverse complement.
GCGGGGCACATCGGTCAGCACGCTATAATTGGGTGGTGTGATCAGCGCGATGTCGAGGGCTGCCAGCTGCTCCAGCATGGCAGCCCTGTCTGTCGCCGCCCAGTAGCGCTCGATCCTCCGGTCGCGTGCTACCCCTGAAATCACCAGTCGGGCGTTCGGATCGATACCGAACTTCTGACTCAGCGCGTCCCTGTCGGGATAGCGCAACGTGCCCGCATTGATGTCCAAAAGCGCATGGAGCGGCAGCGCGACAATCGGAGAGTTGAGTGTGCCGACACGCGCCGTTGAATGCTCGATCAACGGAACCATGGGCGGCAGTGCCTCAATAGGGACGATTGGGGCGCGGGGCGCGTTCTTGAGGTCTAGGCCATTGACCTCCCGCAGGCGTTCTACAAACTGTTTGGGGTTGCCTCGGCAGACCAAATCGCAGGTCGCTTTGTCATCGCAGCGGCAATAATCGCTACAGTCGAAGAAGCTGGCGCTGTTGTGCGCACCGCCACAGATGGGACGATCTACGCAGCTCACGCAACCCAGCGAACAGGGCATCGTGGCTGCATCGTCCCACAGGCGCTGCGAGTTGCGCACGATGCGGGGCAGCGAATTGTTGTTGGCATTCTTCATTGCAAACGAAGCTCCACGCTGTTGCCGAACAGGCTGACCCGTTCGACAATCCCAAGTGCGACGCCGCCGCAGTCGGTAACCGCTGTGCGCATGTCGGACGGCAGGCCTTTGACGGCACCGATGCGGCTTTGCCCCCGGCACACCATGGCGTTGCCGGACCCACACTGCACGACGAGCTCGTCGCCCGCCCGCACGCTCGTGCCGGGGTCGATGTCCGCCGTAATGGTCCGCTGTTGTGACCCGAACCGGACATCGAACAGGCCCGGCTGCTTGAGGCGGTCCACGCCCTTGTTCCAGCGCTTGCGCCAGGGCTGGCCAGACTGTTCGCGGATGAAATCAGCACCCATTACACGGCCTCCATAACCGGGCTGAAGAGTTTAGTTTTGCCGTGCCGCACTTCCTTCAGCATGCCCTTGGCGGACAGCGTCGCCAGCCGATTGTTCCAAGCGGTCGTGCCGATCTTGTCATCGGGGCGGAGCTTGGCCAGCTCAGGCGCAGAAATCGGATGGTGCTGGGCAATCAGCTGGATGGTGCTTAACTGCCCTGCGTCGAGCTCCCCAAGAATGTGCGGGTCTGTGGCTGCGCCGTCAGCGTCTAGGCCACATGCCCAAATGGCGTCGTTGCGGCCCCGAAGGTAGGTCGCCAGTTCTTCCTCAATGCTCGCATTGGCATTGGCGACCACCGGATAGATCATGCCAACGGCGTTGCGGCAGAAGTCACGGAAGCCCATGACGGCTTCGCGAAGAAACGAACCCGTCGCGATGTCCACCTCCGCGAAATCGAGGAAGGCGAGTGTCGGCTCGGCCGCCGGCTTCGTCTTCTCGATCAACTGCGCAAGCATCTGCCGCCCCATCGCGCTACCGGCCAGCGTTGCGCTGCCGTTTGGGTTGGTCAGCATAGGATATCGAATCATTTCACAATCCTCACTCATAAACGTGAGATAGGTGAGCGGGCCGATTTGTCAAGGTTCGTCCACCGAGCCCGGGGGAAGCCCGCTGCCCGTTGGTCAAACTTACCTAGCCTTGTGTCGAAGGTAGGCCACTAGCCAGCCGCTGATGTCGCAAAAGACCAATTCGGGCGCGAAACGCCCTCGACGCCGCTACCGATTCCGAACGCTCGTTCATGCGAGGGCGCGACACCAAACGACGGGTTCGCCGCTTAAATAAAGTCCGCCAGCTTCAAGGTCACCATTTCGTTGATTTCGGCGATCGCGCGCGATGTGCCGGCTGGCCCGTCCCCGAGGCGCGCACCTCACCACCTTGAGTGACGATCCCGAACTTGCCATGGTCGAAAGCGATGAAACTTCTTGATCGCACTCAGAGATTCGCGCTGAGCACAGTGCAGCCTTACCGCGTGCTGGGTCGCGCTCTGGTAGCGTTCAACGGTTTGTTGCTCATCGTTTTCTTGGCCCTTGTGTCCTTCCGGCTATGGCTCGACCATCCTCAGTGTGGCGATCAGTTGGTGAAGATCGGTGCCAAGCGCGTGCCGATGGTGCAGGTTTCCTGCTTGTCCGAACGGTGGTTGTCGTCCTTCGGGGAAAGCATCGTCGATAATCTAGCAGCTGGTCTCGTGGTTGCGATGGTCAGCTCGCTTCTGCTCTGGTTGATTTCGCCCAAGGCTCACTTCGAGGAAGATATTGTGGCGATTCAGCCCTGGAACATTCATGAGCTGCTGCAAACTCCACTAGCTGACACCAAGAGCTACTGGTTTCGTGGTAGATCGGGCAGGTTTATGCGAAGCGCCGTAATGCCAGCTCTCGATGCGGCTGGACGACGAGAGTCGGTCCTTAGAACCTTGCATATGCTTCTGCCTGATCCCGCTGACACGCCGATGCTGGCCGACTACGCGCATTATCGGGGGTCGTTGCAGGGTGCGAAGGGAACATGGGACGCGTCGCGCATACAGAACGAAATACTGGCAACGATTATAGCTGCCGCGAGACGCGTCAATGCCAATCACTTCTTCGAGGTTGCTCTTTATCTAAAAAGTGATTTCGCGCTGTTTCGACTCGATATGTCGGATGACCGCTTGGTCATGACGCGCGAAGATCCGAAATGGCCGGGCATTGCCTGCTCCAGTCGATCAAAGTTCTATGCGTCCTATCATGAGGAGTTCAGGAACGAAGCGAGTAGGGCTAAGTCTGTCGACCTGTCCCTTGCTAGTGTCCCGACACCTCTTGAGCCTGAAGACGTGGACGGCATACTCGCAGCGCTGTCGTTGTCCATCACGCTGACCGATGAGGATCGAACCGCCATCGTTAAGGGTGTCGAGAAGCCCGAGCGCCCGTATGGGTGATATGGAAAAGGAGTTTGCCGCGCTGATCGGAGCGGCGAGGTCTGGTGACCTCGAGGCCGCGCTTAGCAAGTCTGTCCTTCGTGAAGCCAAGGTGCGCCGCCATCCGCTGAACTTTTTAGCTGCGCGAGTGGAGGACGACGCGGGGCAGGCGTTGCGCTTACATCTCTTCGATGAGCGCTTCCGGTTCAAACAGACCGGGTTGGAGGTGCACGATCACACATTCGACTACGAGAGTTTTGTAGTCGATGGCGCCGTGGAGCAGACGATCTATGAGGCGATTCCCGACGCGGGTGGCGCGTATGAGGTTCTGGAAGTTTCCTACAGCCATGGCGGCTCCGCTCTTCAGCGGAGCGGCAGATATCTCCAACTGGTCGAGCAGCGTCGCGAGACGTTTACGGCAGGCGAAACTTACCGTTTGCCCCACGGGGTTTTGCACCGACTTGATCTCGTGGGACCCTCGGCTACTACGCTGGTTTTGACACGTCATGTGGGCGGGCGACCACTCACCATTGGGCGCTCATCAGGCGACAATCCACCTTCAACCGCTCGAACTCCAGTCTGCGATACCGGGGGTAACCCGATGACCCTGAGCACTCACTCGATCAGCCGGATTGTTGAAGCAGCGCTTTCAGCCGATCAAATATAGATGGCTCAGATCGAGCCACGCCTAATTATGAATGCAGACCAGAACTTGTGAGCGGAGGCAGCCCATCAATGTGCCCACCCGGGTCGCTTGACTGGCCCGAGACATGCCGGAACGACAGGGGAGGCTTATGACGGCAACGCCGCCGGATCCGATCGACTATCAGCTCATTGGCCTGAGGCGATCGTGTTCGGTAGCGCCTTTCACATACCAACGCGCGTGCAATTTGATCGGCCAGATCCCGGACCCTACACCCAGACTGCCGCACCCTATCATGAGTGGCGAAAGGGGGCATCGGCCTTCCCACTCGGCCAAGTAATCGAGGCTTGGGGCGCCTGATGCGTATCCACTTGAAGCCGTGCGCATCCATTCTTTAGGCGAGAAGCACGGGTTTGCCGCTCGATAGCGGTTATCCGCTATCGGTCTTTCAAGGGCAGGCTGAATGAACGGCGGCTTTCGAGATCAACACTCGGGCCGTTGGACGACCGACATTGGGGCGCGAAGCCGACGACGGCATCCGCGAACATTGCCGACGTTCACGAGCCTTGGCCGGCAGTCGAAACCGGCCATTCGTTCACGCGGTGATTTCTGGCGCATCCTGGGCCCGGTTGTTGACCGTCCGCTTTCGGTGGAACTCGACAAAAGCTGACCGATGAAAGCAAGGGCGCTGGGGGGCGATAAGCTTCATGGACAATCTCCCTGTGAAGAGTGAGGCTTCGCCCATCGCGATTTTGGAAAAATCGGCTTAGGCAAACAACATGAACATCTTTGATTTCATCACCCAGGAAGAGCTGGAGGATTTACCCGATGATCCTCATCTGGCCTTCACCACCTTCGTTGGCCATGCGCAACGCCGCCTGAGCGAGCGGGCCAGTGAACTGGATGGTGGGAGCGACCAGGAAACCTATTACCATCTGGAAGAAGCGCGCCACGGCTTCATGAATGTCGTGATTGCGGCTGCTAAGCGCTACAAGGTTGAGCCCTTCGCTTCCATGGATGTGCCAACCTACAAGCAATTCGATCACGAAACCCATCGCCAGTTCAAGGCGGACCTGGACCACTACATGACGCAGCTTCTCCTGAATAATGTGGTGCGAGAGCGCAGCAATTCCGTGCCGCTCACTCTAAAAGCCAAAGACAGGATCAGGGGCCACATCCATGGGCTCAAAACCTGCCTGGACAATGCTGACCTGCCTGACGCTAAGCGCGCCGTGCTCATCAAAAAGCTCAGCGAATTTGAGGCTGAACTGGATCGAAAGAGGCTGAGCCTCCTAGCTGTCACCAGAATTACACTGGAAATTCTGGCTCTCCCAGGCGGGGTGTGGGCCAGTGGTGAGATTGTAGCCAAGCTCACCAACAATGTGCTGCAGGAGGTGGCTGAGGCTAAGGCGGCTGATGATGAGGCAAGACAGCTCCCACCAACCAGGAAACCCATGCAGCTCTCAGCTCCCAGGCGAGAAGTGCCTGCTACCAATTACGATGATTTAGACGATGACATTCCGTTCTGACTAGGATGTTTCAATGACAACGATATTTATCGACACTAATATAATTTATACGGAAAACTTCTTTCGCCCTCCATGGGTGAAGTCGTTTCTGAAAGCATGTGATATCCTCCAGATTAGTGTTGTTATACCAGAGGTCGTTGTAGACGAAGTTAAAGGCAACTTCCTTAAAGAAATAGTAGAAAGATACCAAACCTTTCAAAAATCGGAGAAATATTTAGGAAGGCTAGTTGAGCTAAATCCTAATCATTTGGACATCACGTCTATCAGTGCAAAATTTAATATTTTTTTTGACCAATTGCTGGATGAACATGGCGTAATTGTCGCTCCTTACCCAGATATTTCCCTAAAGGAAATCGTCAAAAAGTCCTATGAGCAGCCGAAACCTTTCAAGGAAGGTGGGGAGGGGCACAAAGATTTCCTAATTTGGGAAACCGTAAAATGTCACATCTTGGATGCTTCCACGTCTGGTTCGAATATTCTTTTAACAAACAATATAAAAGACTTCTCTAAGGATGACAAAAAGGAGAAGAACACTCTTCATCCTGATTTAGCTACGCAAATCGAGCCCAACGCGCTACGCCCCTCGATCCATTTGTCGATGAAAGCAGTGCTAGATGCGGAAATTATGCCGCTGCTTGAAGGTGTTGAAATTCAGGACATCCCCAGCCTCGGTCAACCAGATATCGAGCATATCACTGACAGTCTGCTGGGGGATGATTTGCCGCAGCGGACGGCTTTTGGGATTGAAGGCGTGCCATTTTCGAATGATGTGAGCATTAGTGGAGTAGGTGAGGCAAAGATTGAGAGCGTCAAGCTTGCGAAAGCTGATGATCAAATAGTCATCAACATAGCTGGCACCGTTGAAATTGAGGTTGATGGTTTCATAGATAAATTTGATTTTTATCACGCCGAGGAAATGTCTGGGGTCAGCGTTTGGGATCACAACTGGAATGACCATGTTGCTGCTGTATCGACGAGCATAGAAACACCGTTCGAATTGAGTGTATTTTACTCCTTAGACAATAATAAAGTAGTCTCGCACGAAATAGTGTTGACCGACGAAATTGAGAACTACTGGGAGAATTAGCGCAGATTCATCTCAAATCAGTCCGCTGCAACTCGACCTCAGTTGAGATTGCCCAAGCTCTATGCGCTGTTCCAAATTGGAGAGTCAGCGGCCATTCGGCGAGCAGCGCCGGGCGTCCATCCCCAGCCAAATAGGTGTTGGCTCAAGCAGTGAGTGCTAGCCGGCTGGGAAATGCATTCAGCCTTGACTTCATTCTTAACTCGTGCGGATTGTTACGCAATACCGCTCAGCCCTAAAGCATAGGTAAAAGTTCCACGCAGGATTGGTTTTAAACAAGAAAAGGAGAGCATCCATGGCACTTAAGCCAGGACCCAAGCCGATAGCAAAATCAACAGGGAAACCCGATCAGCGGCGGCGTGACAACAAAACCACGCCAGGTAACACACCGTCCCTAAAACCCAGCAAATCTAGTAAGCTCCCAAAAAAGAAATGAAAGAGCCGCCGATCGCCACCGTGCATGGGGATGATCGGTTTCGCTGAAACTGGCCATTCTTGGTCAGCGAATACGGAGCCGACGATGACGGCGAATGGGCCGGTTGCAGCCTAGTAGCTTCCAAGCGCCGGATCGCGCGAAGCGGCATTGGCTTGGTTTGGTGATCAACCCACGAAAGCTCAAAATCGGCCGTTCACGCAGTGCCTCGGGCGTCCTAGAATTTGCCGCTCGTTCACATGAGTGAACCGACCGTTTTGGCCGGTCGCGCCTGGCTCCTGAAAGCGCTGCCGCTAACTGGCTGCTGCTCGCGACGCCACCGCGCCTTCAGGGGCGGGATAGCCCAGGAAACCACCGCATGAGCTGCAAAGCGATCGTCACCCGGCAGGGCAGAGAGGCGGGCACCGCGACTCTGGAAGCCGGAGGCTGGTAAAGCGCCGTTCCCCGCTCGAGCCATGGGCAAAGAGCAGCATGCGTCGGTCCTAGCGACGCCTCGGCTTGGCGGGATGCTTCGGTGGCGGGGGCGGCGGCGCCGGGGGCGGGGGCGTCATCCGCATGCCTCGCGGCCAGACCGAATACGAGTCGTTCGAGGCCGGCCGGAACTGCGACATCGGGCGGCCAAGATCGAGCGAGCACAGCGCGTGCATCGCGCGCCGCCTCGGGTCCTGCCAGCGATCCGGGCGAGCGCGAAACTCAGCCTTGCCCTCGGCGTGCGGCTCCACGAACAGCGGACGGAGTTCGTCCGGGTCGGGGTCATCCCAGCGCGTGTCCCAGGACAGGATCACGTCGGAGCGCCGGCGGCGGCGATCAAGGTAATGATAGTGCCATCCCATGCCGTTGCCGACGCCATGCTTCTCGCGTTCAAGCGCATCTTCGCCGTCCGGCAATTCGCGGACGAGATAAATGACCACCGGCGCAGGCACGCGCGCGACGAGCGGGTGATGACGCAGAGGTTCAAGATAGCCGCCAACGGACCAGGACTCCGGCCACCCTTCGACAAAGCTCCTAAGGGTGCGCGGCTGAGCTCGCTCGGTCCAACGTCCAAGTGCGCGGGGCGCGGTATTCTCCACCCCGTCCGGCGCCCAGCCTTCGGCCTCGAGCGTGCGGGCCAGCGCGTCGACCAGCTGGCCTGCGCGATGGCTCATATTGTGCTGGTGCGCGTCCTCGGGCGGCAGCGGCGACCAGTCGCTCTCGCCCCAGATCTCGAGCTCATGGACGTGGTCGTTTTTACTGACCTCGCGGGCGAGGCCGAGCAGTTCGCGGGCGATCCGTCGTGCGTCCATGGCTCAGGCCGCTTCGCGCGGCCGCAACGCGTCGTCGGCCGCGTTCGCCGCGTCCACCGCGGGGCCCTGGTCGAGCGCCCAGGCGCACAGCGCCTCGAAGGGCACGCGGAGCGAATGGGTCAACGGCGTTATCGCATTTTCAACCCAGATCGGCCTGGTCGGCAGCACCGTCCAGGTGACGAGCCCGTTGCGCTTCAGCCGCTTTAACGCGTTGGCGAACGCCTTGTAGGTGATCACGTCGACGTGCCGCTTGATCTCGCAACCGATCGTTTCCATCGTTATTTCCCTCCCGGAGCCTCGATAGCGCGCCATGTGCATGAGCATCAACGCGTCTAAGCGTTATACCGGCCTGAACCACTCTTTCGCTCCGATCTGTCAGCATTGAGGCTGCCAAGAACCTTCGACTCGCAACTGGACATGCAAGCTCGCTTTGCTCACGCCCGCAAGCGGACTTCATTCATTGTCGGATTAGCGCCATACCACATGAGCAGAGGGTTCACGGTAGCAACCGAGGGGGCATAATGAAGATAACTAGGGTTGTTATCCGGAACTGGCGTTCAGTTAAGGACATTGATTTTTATCCCGAAGATATCACCGTGCTGGTTGGCCCCAACAATGCCGGCAAAACGAACATAATGAGCGCGATTAACTTCCTCATGGGGGACCGCTGGCCCATGCCAGCAAACCTCAACGATCAGGACTTCTACCTCGGAGATCGCAAGCGGGACATCTATATCGCAATCTATCTAGATCACCCCGAGGTCGGCTGCATCGAGTTCGATACGTCCAAGGACAAGTATGTCCTCACTGCATATGACGACCTTCATCGCCCCATATACGGCTTCAACAACGCCTACCGTGAGCAGGTTGCGTTCGCCTACGTGGATGCCGCTCGCAGCTTTGAACGGCAGTTTGGCATCAGCCGCTGGACCATGTTTGGCCAAGCCGTTCGCCTCTTACATGAGGACTTGAAGGCGTATGAGGATGGCGCCGCTCTGCCCCCCCTCAAAGATGCGCTCGACAAGGCCCACGAAATCCTGCGCACTGAACTGTATGTGAAGTTCGAGAAGGCCATGAAAGATGCTTTTGCGGCTCAGCTGAAGTCCGCTGGCTATGACGTGTCGTTTGAGTTCCGAACCATAGATGAGACGAACCTGTATCGTAGCCTCTACCCCATGTTGGTCGAGAACGGCAAAGCCAAGTCTCCGTCTGAGGTCGGCTCCGGTGTTCGCAATCTGCTCGTGCTCGCATTGTTTCAGGCATTCGCCGAGAGCTTTCGCGGAGGTGCTATCCTCGGAATTGAGGAACCCGAGTTATATCTGCATCCCCATGCGCAGCGCAGTCTCGCGTCTCAGTTCGAGGACTTAGCTGCACTCGGCAATCAGGTCTTCATATCCACACACAGTGCCGCGTTCCTGGACATCACACTAAGCGAGCGCATCGTCATCGTGGATCGCTGCCCGGATGACGAGAGGGAAGTTTGCTCCTCAGTTCGCACCAGTTCCACCGCCAAGCTGCTCGCGAAGCGGAACGGGCTTTATCCCGCCGGCAACATGAGCGAGACATCATTGCGCGCGTTCTTGCGTAACGTGAAGACGGTCGAGATGGCCGAACCCTACTTCGCGCGGATGGTCATCATCGTCGAGGGGCAGTCGGAACGAGAGGCGCTTCCAATGCTGCTCGCCAGGACTGGCCTGCAGTTGGACGCGGAGGGCATCTCGATTGTCGCGGCTGGTGGCAAGACGGTCCTGGATACCTTGGTCCACCTGTATGGCGCACACGACATTCCCACATATGTGATCTTCGACAACGATAAGAATGGAACTCCAGCCGAGCGCAACTTCAACATGACGCTCTGCCGTCTACTCGGGCGGCCGGAGACCGACCTGCCTGCGCCCGTTGTTGCCGCGAACTACGCGATACTCGATGGCGATTGGGAGCACCAAGTCGAGCATGATGTGGATGCCCTGTATGGTGCAGGCTACTATGCTAGTCTCGTGCAGAAGGCCAAAGAAGCGCTCCTCATCGTGGGGAAGCGCAACAAGCCGCTAATTGCTCGCTGGGTAGCTGAGCATCTCGGCTCGATGAACCAGGTTCCGCCCTTCGTTTTGCGAATCTCTGCGGCGGTTCGAGCGATGCTTCCCGGCCGGACTGCGCTTCCGCCTCCACCTCCGCCACCGCCTCCTCCCGTGCCGATGCAGAGTTCAGGTTGGGATTCGGGCCTAGACGATGACGTGCCTTTTTGATGCCGTTCTACCGCTCAGTTGATGTGGAGGCCCGCAGCTGCGCCACCGAGTTAACGTGGAACATTTCGCTGCTTACATGTTCGGCTCGACCCTGAACGGTTTTGGCCAAGACATTGATATTCTGATTGTAGGCCCAGGCGGTGATCTGCTGGCGCAACTCAAGAAGGAGATGCGGTGCGCAGGGCAAAGCTTGCCGCTCCATATTCTCTACATGCAGCCATCAGAAGAGTGCCACTCCCAGTTCGTAGCGAGAGAAAAGTGTATTCCTCTCGCGCAATTAGCATCGCCGGCATCTTGACTGAGCAGGACGGAAACCTGATCAAACGGTCGGTTTGAGGTAACGCGAGGTAGCCTCCTGTCGCCGAGGTTAACGCGCAACGCCGACGATCTAGGCGGTGGTATTATTCAGCAACTCCATTGGTGAGAATTTTGAAGAAATGCGTATGCCTTCAGACAAGGTAGTTGAGCTGGATGGTTGGGCTGACTTCGCTGGCGTTCTGCAAGACGAAGTGACCGCGATTGGACATGAAGGGCTTCTGCTAATACGAAATTTCGAGCTCGTAACCTGCGATGTCGACGCCGATATGAATCCAATTGGCGAAACCAACCGACTCGACTTAGTGCGTCGGACAGGCACCGATCGCGATGCTGCAAGCCTGATGTGGAACGCACCAGGTCATGACTTTGAGCATGACCGCGCGCCGACAGGCAAAGGCCCTGCTGACATTATTTACGCTTATGTCGCCGAACTCACAAAGAATGGCTACCGCGTTCACTATCTACCTGATGGTGAGCCCGAAGACTGGAACTTGACTGAGGGTCTCTTTGAGACCGACGGTGTGCTCGTCTACGACGCGGGCAAGCTGGATCGTGTGTCCAAGAACGAGCACTGGTTCAAGGGCGATCCCCGCGATGCGCTTCTGCTAGTGTTTAAGCTGCGCTCGGAGGACGCCGACAGCTGTGCTTGAGGTGCCTCCTCAACGACAGCTTTTGGCGTCAAATGCAACGCCTGCGAATGACCGAGTTTGGGGCTCAAACCCGACGTTTTGCTTCCATTCACGTCGCAAGACGCAAGCCGAAAACTGTCGCGCGACTCAGCGCGAGGTAGGCCATTTTACGGTCGCTTCAATCCATCGATAATGGCATCGGCATCGCGGCTCGCTTCACCTTCAGGAACCGTTGACCGCGCGGCTTCGCGCGACCGTCGCCGACCCCCTTCGCGCTCGCGTTCGTGATAGTCGTCGACCACCTTCACGATAGCCTCGCGCAGCTCGAATTCGAACTCCACGTCGCCGCACCAAAGATCGAGCACATCGAGTATGCGCTGCGTTTCTTTCGATCGCTTTTCCCGCAATTCAGCGGCGCGCATTTGCTTGCGGTCACCGGCCAATAGCTTGAGGTCGGGGTCGAGCATTTCGGGAGTCATATAGGCGCTTATCACTCGCATCACGGTCCATGCCGGGCCCATGGCAAAAACTGGCGACATGCGATGAAGTAGGTGTTCACTGACCGCCCATTCCAGGACCGCGGCATCCATCGATTTGGCTTCTGCATGTGCAGCTTCTGCGGCTTCAACCTTGGCTTCCGCTTTGGCGAGTTCTCGCTGGGCAGCGGACACAGATGCGGCAGTATCCTTCACCCGTTTCGAAAGCCGTCCAAGCTTCCGTCCGCTATTTGCGTCGGAGGTTATTTTCGGTCGACCGAGGCGCCGCCCATCGAATGGCTCGGTGCCACCATCCAGCCAGGCCAACCAAATGGATGGATTGATGTCAGACGGTCGGATAGCGTCCACCAGTTCACGCAACTTCTCTTCGCGTTCGGGCGCATCGTGCAGGTCGAATAGCGCCGATGTCGCGGGCGCTGTATGCCCGGTGGAGTTGCGCGCCACCGCTTCGATATATTTCAGAACACGGTCCGAAATTTCCGGCGAGCTTCGCGTGCCTTTTTGCGGCATTTCGCCTGACTTGTCGTCGTCCATCGCTGCCCTCCTTCGGATCGAGCGCGGCAGATTTTATGCCGCCCAAACCCCGTCCCCGCTGCTTCCAACGCATGCTCATTCATAGCGTAACGCGCCGGTGCGCGATCGACCAGTTGCTATGCGCGAAAGCTTCCGAAACGACGTTTGCTTCCGCGCAACGCCATGAACGGACGCACCTTCTGTCATAGCTAAAAAATTGGGCGCAATACCGCTAATCTGGGGTGCCCCCGGATTAGCCTGCGCCTTGAATGACAAACACGGTTTCCGACGACCGCGTCGCCCAACATAGCCGTGGCCGTCGATCGCCGCGTCCACCTCGTTCATAGCTTGATGGTGGGCGACCGATCTCGGCCATCGCCATGAACGAGCAGCGCCGATAACCCTCCAGCTTCTTCGCCAGGCTATGAGCGGAGCGCTGGTTTGTCATAGCCAGAAAGTTGGGCGCAATAATGCAAAATTGCCGCAGGCATTTTTGCTTGCGTGTTTGGTGCAAATCGGACTGACGATCGTGCCAAGCGTTCGCTTCGATTGGTGTCCGTCCTTGGCCTCGCTTCCTTCGTTCATAGCCTGGCGGGGCGTCTGCCTTTGCCGCTCCAGCTATGAACCGAACGCGTTCTTGCGTGGCCAGCTTAACCGCCGACCTATGCGCGAGGCACGGGTTTGTCATACCCTAAAGGTTGGGCGCAATACCGTAAACGTGCCGCAGGCGCGTTTACATGCGCATCAAGCCGTCTGGATGGCGTTGCCACCCCGAAGTGGCTCTGACCGACGCCTCGAACGGCACCGATCGCAATCGGCCCGTTCACAGGCGCGGCGTGGTCCCGGCGGATCCACGATGCTGCGGAGCGCAGCGTTTCGACGCATCAGCGTCGAGGTCCTCCATCGCATGACATGCGCTTCCGGAAGGCAGGGAGCGGCGTTGAAAACGCCGCTCGTCAGCATCCGAATGCCCGGCGAGAGCAGCCGAACGAAGGCAGGAAGAACGGGGCAACGAGCCCCGAAGGTTAAATGAAAACCTGAACGGGCTTGCCGCGACCGATCGGTCGCGGCCCTCTGAAAAAGGCTTACCGAAATGACCACTGATATCGCCGCGCGAGCAACGCTCGCGTCGGTCGCTTCCGGCAGCGTGCTTCAGGCACTTTGCGCATCCGACTGTTACGACTTTCATCACCTGCCGGACCTGCCCGAGCACACAATCGTCGTCGCCGATCGCGGCGTGTTGCTCAGCGTTACGGACGACGCAGACGCTACCTTTCGTGACGGAATTCTCGACGCCGCGACGCGTCTCCATCTCGACGCCGCGTTGCTCCGGATCGACCCGCGGGAAGTCGGACCGATCACCGTCGATCTCGCGCTCGGACTGCTGTCCGGCGCACCGCTCACGCTTGCCAATTTCGCGTTGTTCGAGACGCCGAAGGGTGACTTGTGGTTCGTGCCGCAGACTTGCCGCCCGGCGGTCGAAATTACGCCGGAAGGTTTCGTCCTCGAACTCGTCGCGCCGTTCGACACGCTTTCCCAACGCGATGCAGGCGTGCTGCGCGCGAGCCGCTCGGTGCACCGCATCCTCGAGCCGGCGGAGGCGCTGTGATGGCCAAGAAGAGGACCAGCACCACCGGCGTCCTGATCAACGGCGATCTCGAGCCCAAGGCGGCCAACCCGCATTCGTGGTTGCCGCTGATCGGTGATCCGGCAGGCACCGACGGATTGCGGATACTGTATGGCGTTTTGCGCCCCGACTATCGCGGCTGGACGAACACCGCGGCGCTGTTCGCGCGCCGAAAGATCGAGGTCGGCCTGGCTGACGATCCCGAGCCGTGGACGCAAGGCGCAGCGCGTATCGATGTGCTGCTACCAGACGCTGCAGACGACTGCTTTTTATCCCCGCGAGTGTTGATGGAAGCGATCGACAGCGAGCCGATCGTGCAGCCCTATCTGCTGACCTACGTGACGTTCACCTTCGCGACCGACCGGCTACACACGCAGTGGGAGCTGGTTCGCCGCTACGCGCGAGATCATCTCGTCGGAGAGCTTGGTGCCGGGGTTCTCGTCATCCAGCATGCGCCGAACAGATCCGGCTACGGCTCTTTGCCGCACGTCCATCTGCTGGTGACGCGCAAAGTCACATCGCTCGGCCTCGCCGAACCGGTATCAGTGCTCACCGGCGACAAGGGCAGACAGCTGATCGTCGAGGCGTTCGCCTCCTACGCCGCCGAACTGGATCGCTGAAAGAAGCCGGGCGCGCCGTGGCGCGCCCGGTGGAGCGCTTCGAGCAGGCTCAGGCGCCAACAATTCGAAAAAGGAAATTATAATGAACACGACCACTGCCCGTCGGCAGTCCGGGGAGGCGCGCGCGCTTCTCGCGCTGATGGAGATCGCCAAACACGCCAACTGGCGACTAGATCGGACCGGCGCGAGCCTATCTCCTCGCTTCGCCACCCATCTCTACTCCGATAGCGCGCAATTGCTGCTCGTGCCCTCGATCGCCGAGCTCGACTGGCAGCTGCGTTCCGCGAACGCCGCGATGCGCGAAGCGCGCAGCGACGCGCTGATCGCGACGCTGGGACCGAGCGGTGCCGAACTCCGCTTCGCGATCGGGCTTTGGACCTCGGCACGCAATATGTGGTTCGCCCCCGCCTGGCCTTGGGTCGACCGCAGCTCGCTGTGGTTCGGGTGCGATGACCTACCAGGCGAGGCGTTCCCGGTCGTCGAGGGGCGCCTGCAACGCAAGGCCGCTCCGTGGCGCGACGGTGCTGATGAGGAGCACGGCCGAGCGAAGGCCAGCCGCTGGTTCGAGCGGGTGCTGACGGGTCCTTCCGGCATCAATAATAAATAGGAAAATCCGATGTTCTCGATACGCGAAACCCAGCCGCGCCACCGCGCAATCCTGGCCATCTGCAAGCAGCTCGGCGGCAAGGCCGAACGTATACAATCCCGGCTCGGTGTTCCCGATGCCGTGAAGCTGATCGACCGCAGAGCGGTGGTGACTGCGGGCGATCTCGATCAACCGCTCGACTTTCATCAGCTTCGTCCGCTTGCACTAGCGCACCGGTGCGATGTCGTCGCCACCTATTGCGATAAGGGCAAAGCCGGCCACCGCTTCCTGTTCGACATCGTCCTCAACCGTGACGGCAAGGTGACGATATACGAAGAATACCGCTTGTGTGTTACGCGCGGCGGGGCCCGCTTTTTCGTGCCCGAAGCCGGCGATGGTGCGGTGCTCACCGCATTGACCCGGCGGCTGAGCGCCCAGAAGCGCTCGCCGTTCCAAAGTAAAGCCGGCCGTCTGATAGCCGTAACCAACGGCCAGGCCGAGCTCCACAAGACCATTTATCCGCATGCGCGCAGCGTCGGTGCCGACGATCCGTGCGCGCGCTACTGAAAGATCATCCGAATGCTTCACTATCCCGACAAACTCAGAGTCCTGTTTCCAGGCTACGAGGTGCGCGACCACCGGTACCATCTCGTATCGATCGACAATGTGCTGACCGTGCACCGGCGACCCGGTGGCGAATTTATGTTTCAGCTCGATCCGCTTCAGAAGCTCGGGCCGCGCAGCTATGCAAGGTGCCTGATCGATCTCGCCGCCGATCTCCAAGCGGGCTACACGCTGATCGTCGTCGAGCGCGATCGCTTCCTCTTCCACCTTGAGACAGCGGCGCGCGAGCATGCGGCGAAGAAGGATAGCGACGAGGTCGAGCGCTGCGCCCACGTCATTTTAGAGCACACCCATCACCGCATCCGTGATCATCTGGACGGGTCTGACGACGGCATGTTCAGAGCCGATCGGATGATGGTCGGCTATCGCAAGCGCGGGTCGCGAGATACGCAGGGCGGCACGGGCAAATGGAATGTCCATAACGGCATCGTCACGCCGCGAGCCGAACAGCTGTGGCACGCTATCGTGCGCGATCTGTGCGATGTCCGCACCAGCCACCGGGCGTTTGCAGCGTGGGACCGGTGGACCAAGGCGAACCGGCCGCCGATGCCTCGCTGAAAGACACCGTGTTGCTGCATAGAGAGTCACCAATGCATATCATCTGGCTTACCTAGCGACCGAAACTGACGTGTCGGGGCCCCAGGGAAATGTGGCGCAGCGAATCGCTGCACTGAATTGACCAACGGGGAAATAAACCGATGAAAAAGACCATCGCCGCCGGGCTCATGATGGCTACCTGCCTTTCTGCCTGTGCCAGCACGTATCGTATCACCCCAATCGCTGCAGCAGGCCAGAAGGTGCGTTATGAACAGGGTGTGCCAACTACCGATAAGATCCGTTCGAACGGATCGGTGAAAGTGACGCCGGTGAAGGTTGCCGACAATGGTCGCCTGGTTTTTGCGGTTGCCGCGCTCAACACCAGTGACCGGCCCTCCAATTTCGGCGTCCAAAATATTTCTGTCACCGATGCGGCTGGCGGTTCGATCCACGTCTACGACCATGACGAATTGGTGCGAGAGGCGAAAAATCGCGCGACCTGGGCAGCCGTCGCTGCGGCGCTCGCAGGTGCTGGGGCGGCAGTGGCAGCGAACCAGAACGCGTATCGAACGACAAACGCTACGATGACTGCGCCGGGAGGGCGCATCTACACATACCGCGCGCGGAACTACGATCCGACAGCGGCTGCTGTGGGCACTGCTGCAGCCGCGGCTGGAACTACTGCCGCAATGATCGGCATCCGCGACGCGCTGGACAAGACGCTGGCCGGTCTTCACGGGCAGATCCTTCAGACGACCACCATTGATCCGAACACCGCTTGGGGTGGGAAGGTCGTTGCGGACAAGTTGCCGGGCAAGGGTTGGCCGCGCGAGGTGGCGGTAAAGATTGACTGGAACGGTGAGCGCTTTCCGTTTCGGTTCCGCGTGGAGAAAGAAAAGTAATCGAAGGCGCTATCAGGGGCGGCTCGTGCGTGGGGAACCTCCATTACGGACCTTCGCAGCATAATGATCTTGTATCGAAAGGCTTTTCTAAGCCTTTTGGTCTTGTCATGATGGATGTCGGGAGCGGCTAAGGGGGGCACATGGCTGAACGTATGGCGAAACTCGATCGCGCGCTTCAGCTTGTCCATTTGCTTAGCGATAGCGCTGAAGGTTTGACGCTTGACGAAATGGCGAGCGAACTCAGCGTGAATCGCCGAACGGCGGAGCGGTTGCGCGATGTCATCGCCCGCCATTTTGATCTCGAGGACGTCGTCGACGAGCGACACAAGCGGTTTCGGATTCGGGATTCGCTTCGTCGGGTATTCACCAAACCGACGGCGGCCGAAGTAGCCGCGCTTCAGGCCGAAGCAGATGCGAGGCGTCTTCAGGGCGCGCTGCGCGCGCAGGCGCTCGACAGTCTTCTTGCCAAGGTGAAAGGTGCGCTTGATGACCGCGAAAAGCGGCGGCTCGATCCCGATCTTGAGGCGCTTGTTCGTTTGCAGCGAATGATGGTGCCGGCCGGGCCTGTGCTGGGTGCCACTCCAGAAACGCTTGCAGCGGTGCAGGGGGCGATCCTGGTGGGTTGCTGTCTGGAATTTGACTATCGAGCAGAGGAGGCAAGCGAGCCCCGTTGGCGCCGCGTCATTCCTTACGGGCTGGTGCATGGGCCGGTGACTTATTTGGTCGGCCAAATGCCGACCAGCGACAAGCCGCCGGTATATTATCGGCTTGATCGCATGCAGGATGTGCGGGCCAGCAATTTGCCGGGTTGCGCACCTGACGACTGGGACCTTGATGCCTGGATCAACAGGAGCTTTGGCGTTTGGCACGAGGATGCGCACGACGTCGTCCTTCGCATCCTACCGGATGCCGTGGACCGTGCCCGACGCTGGCGATTTCATCCTGCGCAGACTGTCGAGGAGCGCGGCGGCGAGCTGATCGTCAGGTTCCGCGCTGGCGGGCTGCGCGAAATTGCCGAGCATTTGTTCACCTGGGGCGGTGACGTGGTGATCGAGGGGCCGGCCGCGCTGGATGAGGTGATGCGGGAAAGGTTGGCGCTGGCGATGAATGCCACACGAGCTAATGAAGGTGGGAAGATGGCGAAGGAATCTATCTCCATATGACGGAAGCATTTTTCGATTCGCCCATTCTTAATTCGCCCTATGACGAACCGTCACGGCACTGGGAACTCGACGCTGGCGGCCAGCCGACGAACGTGGTCGTGCCGCGCAGGCGGCCAAGTGCGCTTGTGTCTCCGATCCCGAAGGCGAAGAAGGTTCGGGGGCGTGTGGCGGTGCAGGACGACCTGCTCGCCGAAGATGGTCAGGAATATAATCCGACCGAGGTGATCAACGGTATCCGTTCGGCGGTCGAAAGCTGGCGGCAGCTACCCGAAAGCCAATGGCAGGTGACCGCGACAACCGCGCGGTTACTCAAGCATTGGCGTCATCATGATTTCGCGAACCAGAAGCCGTTCTTCTGCCAGGTGGAGGCGGTGGAGACGGTCATCTGGCTGACCGAGGTCGCGCCGAAAAGCTCTTCGCAGGGTAGACGTTTCTGGGCGCATCTGGAGGCGGCGAACCTTGCCTCCAATCCGGAGCTGACGCGGCTTGCGCTCAAACTGGCGACCGGCGCGGGCAAGACAACGGTGATGGCGATGCTAATCGCCTGGAACACATTGAATGCGGTGCGCCACCCGAATGCCAAGCGCTTTTCGCGCGGCTTCCTGATCATCGCGCCGGGCATCACGATCAAGGACCGGCTGCGTGTGCTCCAACCCAACGATGCCGACAGCTATTACAAATATCGCGAGATCGTGCCCGAGGACATGCTGCCCGACATGGGCAAGGCCAAGATTGTCATCACCAATTATCACGCGTTCAAGAAGAAGAAGGAGCTGGGCCTCAACAAGGTGCAGCAGGCCGCGCTTGCGACTGAGGATCGCGAGGAGACGGACGGTGCGATGATCCGCCGCGTCGCCGGGGGCCTGATGGGAATGAAAAACATCGTCGTGCTGAACGACGAAGCGCATCATTGTTATCGCGAACGCCCGCTGACTGAGGAAGAACAGAAGGCGCTGAAGGGCGACGACCTGGCCGAGGCGAAGGAGAATGCCGAAGCCGCGCGCCTGTGGATTTCGGGCATCGAGGCGGTCAAGCGCGAGCTGGGCGTCAACATGGTCTATGACCTGTCGGCGACGCCCTTTTTCCTCAAAGGCTCTGGCTATCGCGAAGGGTCGCTGTTCGGCTGGGTAATGAGCGATTTTTCGCTGATGGATGCGATCGAATGCGGCATCGTGAAGCTGCCGCGCGTGCCGATCATGGACAATGTGCCCGGCGGCGACACCCCGATGTTTCGCAACCTTTGGGAGGAAATTCAGAAAGGCCCCGTCCAGCTACCGAAAAAGGGCAGGGCGAGCGCGAAGGGCCATGATCCGCAAAAGCTGCCCAGCCCCCTGCTGTCGGCGATCGACGCGCTTTACGGTCATTATGAGAAGACGCACGCGCTCTGGCAGGAAGCGGGGGTCGGTGTCGACCCGGTCTTCATCGTCGTGTGCAACAACACCGCCACGTCGAAGCTCGTCCACGATTATATCGCCGGCTATGAGATCAAGGACGACAAGGGCAATCGCACGCTCGTTCCCGGCAAGTGCAAGCTGTTCCGCAACTATGATCCGGAAGGGACCGCCCTGCCGCGTATGCGCACCCTGCTGATCGACAGTCAGCAGCTTGAAAGCGGCGAGGGGATTTCGAACGAGTTCAAGGAAGCAGCTGCCGACGAAATCCACCGCTTCAAGGAAGAGCTGGTGCAGCGCGAGGGGGCTGGCGCAGCCGACAAAGTGACCGACGAGGCGATCCTGCGCGAAGTGATGAACACCGTGGGGCGCAAGGGGCAGCTGGGCGAGCAAATCCGCTGCGTCGTATCGGTCTCGATGCTGACCGAGGGGTGGGACGCCAACACCGTCACCCATGTCCTGGGCGTTCGCGCGTTCGGCACGCAATTGCTGTGCGAGCAGGTGATCGGTCGTGCGCTGCGCCGTCAGTCCTACCAGTTGCAGGACGATGGCAAATTCAAGGTCGAATATGCCGATGTGCTCGGCATTCCGTTCGATTTCACCGCGCAGCCGGTCGTGTCGAAACCATCGAAACCGGACGACATGGTCCGCATCCACGCGCTATCGCCGGAGCGCGACATGTCCGAAATCCGCTTTCCGCGGGTCGAGGGTTATCGCACCGAATTCCCGCGCGACACGATCCGGGCTGAATTCAGCGAGGATTCGACGCTGGAACTGACGCCGGACCTAGTCGGTGCGACCGAGACGGTGAATGCCGGCATCATCGGCGAGCAGGCCGACCTGACCGTCGAACATCTGAAAGACCAGCGCACTTCGACCATTGCGTTCAAGCTCGCCGAGCGGATCGTCAAACGCCGCCTGACCGATGCGGACGAGACACCGAAGGTCGGCCTGATTATGCAGATGAAGTCGATAGTGCGGCGCTGGATGAAGGAGCATCTCGTCTGTTCGGGCGGCACCTATCCCGCGCAGCTGCTCTATTACGAGATTGCCGATCGCGTCGCCGACAAGGTGATGGCCGCGATCGTCGCCGGGCAGGAAGGTGGCGAGCGCGTGCTGGCGATGCTCGATCCCTACAACCAGTCCGGATCGACCCGTCACGTCAGCTTCATGACTAGCAAGGACCGCTACGAAACCGGCCCGCGCTGCCACGTCAACTTCGCGGTGATCGACAGCGACTGGGAAGCCGAGTTCTGCCGCGTGGCGGACGAGCACAAACGGGTCTTTGCCTGGGTGAAGAACCACAATCTGGGGTTCGATGTGCCCTACAGGCTCGGCGACGAAGTCCACCAGTATCGACCCGACTTCATCTTGGCGATTGATGATGGTCACGGCGCCGACGATCCCTTGAACCTGGTCGTCGAGATCAAGGGCGAACGTGACGAAGCAGACAAGGCCAAGGCGGAAACGATGCGCGCCTATTGGGTGCCCGGCGTCAACAATCTCGGCACGCACGGCCGCTGGGCGTTCGCCGAGTTCAAGGACGTGTGGACGATCAAGACCGAGTTCGCGGCGAAGGTAGAGGCGTGGCTGGATGAGCTTGGGGGTGAGTGACGGACAGGCGCAACTTTTGCGGCGAATTGCGGGGCTAGGGCACGATGAAGCAAACTAACGAGAATCTCAGTTCAGATGCAGCAACCAAGGCGTTGATGCGGTGGCTCGTTGCCGCAGCCCTCGACAATTCGTTTCTGACCTACGGAGAGGCGAAACTGCGGCTTGAGCAGGAAGTAGGGTTTGATCGTATCGCGCGAGCCGGTCGGACGGGTCTGACGGCCGGGACCATGATAGACAAGCTGCTTCGTGCAGACCCCTCCGCTCCCCTGCTGAACGCACTGCTTGTTGAGCAAGATACCGAGCTACCGAGTGATGGTGCCGGGTGGTATCTCGCGAACCGCTTCGACGAACCACTGCTGCGCCGCGATAACGCGAAGAATCTTTACCGCAAGTTGTGGCGTCGCACCTTCGACAGGGCCGCGGGTGAGGTATATTCCACGCCCAGGGAGCGATGGCAGTCGCTTTTCCAAGCAGCCTATGGTGAGCCTCTTAATGCGGAGGCCATCCGTCAACAGCGAAAACAGCGAAAAGCCGGGACTGAGGAAGATGGCATTCGCTACGGTAGAAATGGCGAAGGCCCAAATCATGAAGCCTTGCGACTGTGGGTTTGCGAAAATCCCTCCAGCATTCGGCGCAAGTTTCGATCCGCAGTTGCGGAAACGGAAGTTGTTTTGGATTCGGCGGATAGGGTCGATGCAGTTTTTAGGCTACCAGAAGAGGTTGTCGCGATTGAGGTGAAGTCTCGAGATTCCAATTTGATCGACCTGCGACGCGGCGTCTTTCAGTGCATAAAATATCGCGCCGTGTTGGATGCCATGGACATCAGACAAGCTGGCGTAGTGTCAGCAATGCTTGTCACCGAAACAGAAATTCCAGGGGAAATTCGTGCGCTTTTGAAAGCGCATGGGATTGCCCATTATCAAGCCCCAATGGACCGGAAATAATGGCCAAGAAACCCCTTTCGATCGACACGCTGACGCATGATGAGGCGACGCGGAAGAATGCGCCGACGGCGGAGCTGGAGGCGTTTGTCGATGCCGATATGAAGCGGCCGATCGTCGCGGCGTATGAGCGGCGCAACAAGGATCTCGATCCGCAACTGGTGTGGCGCGGCAAGGATGTGGCGGACTGGTCCGACCTGATCGTCAATGCGCCGCCGCTTTATATTCAGGAGAAGATTCACCCCAAGGCGCTGATCGAGGATCTGAAGCGCGCGTCGCAGCGTGACGAGCCCGAACCGATTGCGGACCTGTTCGCCGATTTCAACGGGATCGAGCCCGACCAGCGCACCGAATTCTACGAGCACGACCAGCATTGGTCGAACCGCATGATCCTGGGCGACGGGTTGCAGGTAATGGCGAGCCTGGCCGAGCGCGAGGGGCTGAAGGGGCAGGTGCAGTGCATCTATATCGACCCGCCCTATGGCATCAAATTCAACTCCAATTTCCAGTGGAGCACCACCAGCCGCGACGTGAAGGACGGCAAGGCCGACCATCTGACCCGCGAGCCCGAACAGGTGAAGGCGTTCCGCGACACCTGGCGCGACGGCATCCACTCCTATCTCACCTATTTGCGCGACCGGCTGACCGTGGCGCGCGACCTGCTCACCGACAGCGGCTCGATCTTCGTCCAGATCGGCGACGAGAACGTTCATCGCGTCCGCGCTCTGATGGACGAAGTGTTCGGGGAGGAGAATTTTGTAAGCGAGATCGCGTTCAAAAAGACCGGAGGGCAACGAACCAATTTGCTCGCCGGCAATGTCGATTACATTTTGTGGTTCGCTAAAGACGCTGGGGCAGTGAAATATCGACAACCTTACATCTCCAAATATGATGGAGAAGAGGTTTCGGTTTCGGGATATAACACGGCTGTCTTTCCCGACGGGACGCAAAAGCCGATAGCAGCAGTGAGCGATGCAGACGGCGAATTTCGCTTGATGCAGGCGACCAGTCTGACTTCCCAAAATCCCGGCTCAAAATTCGAAATTGCCTTCGAGGGAACGACTTTCAAGCCGTCCACTACTCAGTGGTGGAAAACCGATTCACAGCGTTTCAAGCGATTGAAACTCGCGTCTCGCCTTCAACCGAGCGGGAACACTCTCAGATTTAGGCGCTACGTTGACGACTTTGCGGCTTACCCCATGACGGGACTTTGGACCGATACCGCTGGAAGTGTGGGGTCGGATAAGACTTACGTTGTGCAGACTGGCACCAAGGTCATCGAACGCTGCATCCTGATGACCACCGATCCCGGCGACCTCGTCCTCGATCCCACCTGCGGATCGGGCACCACCGCTTATGTCGCCGAGCAATGGGGTCGGCGGTGGATCACGATCGACACCAGCCGCGTCGCGCTCGCGCTCGCCCGCGCGCGGATCATGGGCGCGCGCTATCCCTGGTATCTGCTCGCCGACAGTGCCGAGGGGCAGCGGAAAGAGGCGGAGGTGACGCGCTCGGTGCCCGCCACGACGCCCACCTATGGCCGCATCCGGCAGGGCTTCGTCTATAGGCGCGTCCCGCACATCACGCTCAAATCGATCGCCAACAATGCCGAGATCGACACGATCTGGGCGGGCTATCAGGAAAAGCTGGAGCCGCTGCGCCGCCGGATCAACGAGAGCCGCGGGCGGCATTATGCCGATGATGCCGCCGGTTACATGCGCGACGAACCCAATGTCGCGCCCGCGCCCGCCGATGCCGACCTGCCGCCGTTCGAGGAATGGACGATGCCGCGCGAGCCGGGATCGCCCTGGCTCGACGCCGCCGCCGATGCGCGGGGCAAGGCGCAAAAGTCCGGCGCCAGCTCCGCCACACGCGCCAAATGGCTGGGCGTGGTGAACGATGCGCTTGGCCGCGACTATACGCTCGATACTTTGCCCGACCATCCCGTCGATCCATGGGACGATGCGGAGGCCGAGAAGCTTCACGCCGAATGGTGGCGGCTGCGCATCGAACGGCAGAAGGAAATCGACAAGTCGATCGCCGCCAAGGCCGATACCGAATATCTCTATGACCAGCCCTATGAGGACAATGCGCGCGTGCGCGTCGCGGGGCCGTTCACGGTGGAATCGCTCTCGCCGCACCGGGTGCCGGCGGTCGACGTCGACGACAGCCTGTTCGACGAGCTGGAGGCGAGCGAGGGCCGCCGCAAGGGGCCGGATAAGAGCGGCGAGGCTGTGGACTTCGTGCCGATGGTGCTCGATAACCTGCGCAAATCGGGTGTGCAGCAGGCGCATAAAGCCGACCGGCTGGTCTTTACCCAGCTAAAGGGCTGGCCGGGCCGCTTCATCTGCGCCGAGGGGCTGGTGAAACAGGCGTCGCTGGTTGCCGAGGGTGAGGATGGCGATGGCGAGGCTGCTTCCAAAGCAGATGCGCCGACACGCCGCGCCGCGATTTTGGTGGGGCCCGAATATGGCACCGTCTCGCGCCCCGATCTGACCGCCGCCGCGCGCGAGGCGGCGGAAGCCGGGTTCGACCTGCTGATCGCCGCCGCGTTCAACTTCGACGCCCATGCGTCCGAGTTCGACCGGATGGGCGCGCTGACGGTGCTACAGGCGCGGATCAACCCCGATCTGCATATGCCCGACCTTGCCAATACCGGCGCGGGCAATCTGTTCACCGTGTTCGGCGAGCCCGATATCGAGGTGCATGACGAAGGCGATGGACAGGTGTCGATCGAGGTCGCCGGCATCGACATGTATAAGGGCGGCGAGGTGAAGCCCTATTCCGCCGATGACATCGCCGTGTGGTTCATCGACACCGACTATGATTACGAAAACTTCCGCGTCCGCCATGCTTACTTCCCCGGCGCTAACGACCCCTATAAGGCGCTGAAAACGACGCTGAAGGCGGAGATCGATCAGGACGCCTGGGAAAGCCTGAAGCGCACGCGCTCACGGCCGTTTGCGAGGCCGAAGGGAGGGCGCGTCGCGGTAAAGGTCATCAATCACCTGGGGGATGAGGTGATGAAGGTGGTGGAGGTATAACAGTGGGCAAGGGGGGATATACCGGGGGGTCGACACTGTTCGGCAAAGGCAGTGGATGGCTGAGCTATCGGCGGGACAAGGGTGCTGAGCGATATCGAGGCCCTGCACCCGGAAAGCCGAAGGGCAGCAAAAGGTGGCGCCGAAAGCAAGTCGCGAAGCTTCAGGAGGGTGAGCAGGATTTCTGGTCGAAACTGCGGGAGCGTGATCCCGACGGGTTCAAACCCAAGTGACCTTAGTCTACGCATCTACCTTCACCGACGCCCTGACGAAACTCAGTCAAGCTGAGGCTGGCGCGGCGATCCAGACAGCACTCCGGATCAGTGATGATCCGAGAGGTAACGGCTTGCAAATGCACCGCATCGGCGCGGCGGACGGATTCTGGTCTGTTCGCGTCAATCGCGACGTCCGTATTGTCCTTCACAAAGAGGGCGACCGCGTGCTGCTTGCCTATGTCGCGCACCATGACGAGGCCTATGCCTGGGCCGAGCGCAAGCGGCTGATTCCGCATGAGCGCACCGGCGCAATGCAGTTCGTCGAGGTGCCGGTGGTGGCGGGCGAGGAAGAGCAGGCGGAGCCCCTTCTCGACGATGCGCGAAGCGAACTGGCGGAAAAGGAAGCTGCCTCGCCGCCAGTGGCGCGCAACTATCCTTTTGCCGGGCTGACGGACGACCAGATGCTCGACGTCGGCGTGCCGCGTGACTGGTTGCAGCCGGTTCGCGATACCGAGGAGGCCGAGGTCGATGCGCTGTTCGACAAGCTTCCGCAGGAAGCTGCGGAAGCACTGCTAGACCATGCGACCGGTGGCCGGATCGAGGATCACGTCGCCGAACAGAGTGACGGCGATCCATACGCCCATCCGGATGCGCAGCGCCGCTTCCGCACCGTCGACAATCTTGACGAGCTGAAGGCGGCGCTCGATCAGCCTTTCGAGAAATGGGCGGTGTTTCTTCACCCGGTTCAACGGGCGCTGGTGGCACGGGACTGGTCGGGACCGGCGCGTGTTTCCGGGTCTGCCGGAACGGGGAAGACGATCGTGGCGCTGCACCGCGCCGCGCATCTGGCGCGTGCGAAAACAGCGAAGGTGCTGCTGACGACCTTCTCCAAATCGCTCGCCGACGCGCTATCGGCCAAGTGCGGGATCCTGACTGAATCGACCCCTGATCTGCGCGATCGCATCACTGTCCGAGCGCTCGATCAGGCGGCGTATGAGCTTTACACGCAGGCGTTCGGCCAACCGAACCTGGCGACATCGGGTCAAATCCGAACGGCGATAACGGATGCGCAGAAGGCCGGACTGGGCGAGGGGCTGACTGCCGAATTCCTGTTCGAGGAATGGGAAGAACTGGTTGATGCCTGGAATGTTATCGATGCGGACCATTATGCCGAGGTTCCTCGCGTCGGACGGCGCATCCGATTGGGAAGCCGGCAGCGCGAGGCCGCCTGGAGTGTCTTCGACTTCGTGCGGCAAAGGCTGGCGAGCCGCGGGGTTGTGACCTGGGCCGCGTTATATGCCCGGCTGGCTGATTTTCTGCGCGATGGCGGCGCCTTTCCATTCACCCACGTCGTTGTTGACGAGGCGCAGGACCTGTCGGTCGCGCAGGTAAAGTTCCTGGCAGCCGTCGGAGCGGGACGCGAGGATGCGCTCTTTCTGGCCGGTGATATCGGGCAGCGTATATTCCACTTGCCCTTCAGCTGGGCGCGACTGGGACTCGACATCCGTGGGCGCAGCCACTGTCTGCGCGTCAATTATCGCACCACGCATCAGATCCGTGCGGCTGCAGATCGGCTGTTGCCCCCCGCGATCACCGACATGGATGGGGTCGAGGAAGGTCGGCGCGGCACGGTCTCGGTGTTCGATGGACCGGTGCCGATCCTGTGCCTCGCCGACGACGATGCGGACGAGCGTCGAGAGGTCGCGCGTTTCCTCAGCGCGCGGCTGGAAGACGGCGTGCAGCCCGGTGAGATCGGCGTCCTTGTTCGCGCGCAAGGCCAATTGGCTCGCGCCCGCGCCGCAGTGTTGGCCGCAGGGCTGGACCCCCGGGCTGAGGACGGCGTGCGGATCGTTACGATGCACGACGCCAAAGGGCTGGAATTCCGGACCGTCGTTGTGATGGCGTGTGACGAGGATGTGCTGCCCGATCCGGCGCGGCTCGGCGCGATCGGCGACATCGGCGAGATGGAAGCCGCATACGAGACCGAGCGCCATTTGCTTTATGTCGCCTGCACCCGTGCGCGTGATCATCTACTCGTATCGGGCGTGACGCCGGGCTCGGAGTTTCTGGAGGATATGGAGCTGGCGTAATGAGGGCAGGGGCTTGCGCTGACCTCTGATTTCGTTGAGATTTTGGAATGGGGAGAGCCGGCGCAACTGGCTTGAGGGGGGGATTTCGTGACCTGGACGATTAATGCAACGATCGCGGCGAAAGTCGGCTTCGCCACGCATCAGAACGCGATTCCAATCATTCGCGATCTCGGCATTTCCGTTCATGCCGAAAGCGACGCAAAGGAGAACCTGGTTCTTACGCTCGCCGCTGATCCGCCGTTCGTTCAGGCGAAGACTTGGCGGATCGATGCGATGGCAGCGGGTGACGAACTGCACATCGCCGACCGAGATGTCGCACTCAATGCTGGGTTGTTACAGGACCTGACCGAGGGTCTTTCTGGAACCGTAACATTGACGTTGAGCGACCGCGAAGGCGAAACACTGGCGCAACTGACGCAGCCGGTCGACCTGCTTGCGCATAATCAATGGGGCGGCATTGTGACAATGGCCGAACTGTTGCCCGCCTTCGTCATGCCCAATGATCCGGCAGTCGATCGTGTGCTCAAGGGGGCGTCCGACGTGCTGCGACGCGCGGGCAAACCCGATGCAATCGATGGCTATAAGGCTGGCGAGCGCGGGCGGGTCTGGGAACTCGCTTCGGCGATCTGGTCGGCAGTGGCGGGGCTGCGGTTGTCCTATGCGCTGCCGCCCGCCAACTTCGAAACGGCGGGGCAGAAGGTAAGAACGCCGTCGCAAATCCTCGACGGGACGCTTGGCAACCTGTCTCGACACCGCACTGTTGTTCGCCGCAGCGCTAGAACAGGCCAGCCTCAATCCGTTGGTGATCCTGACAAAAGGGCACGCCTTTGTGGGAGTGTGGCTGCAGCCCGTCGAGTTCGCAGCGCTTCTCACGGATGAAGCCGCGGCGCTGCGTCGGCGGTTCGACCTCGACGACCTCGTTATATTCGAAACGACACTCGCGACGCATAATCCACCGGCAAGCTTTAGTCAGGCGATGGCTGCCGCTCGCCGTCAGATCGCTGAAGAGGCTGACCCGCAATTCGAATTGGCCGTTGATGTGCGCCGTGCACGCATGCAGAAAATTCGGCCACTCGGCGTTGCCGCGATATCGCATGCTGTGCCTGACGAAACTAAACCTGTTTCGGAGGCCTTGGAGGCGGCGCCTGCACTTCCCGCATTCGATGTCGAGGTAAGCGAAGAAGCGCCGACCGCGAGCGGGCGCATTCGACAATGGCAGCGCAAGCTGCTCAACCTCACGACCAGCAATAACCTGCTCAACTTGCGTGACAGCAAGACCGTCATCAAATTGCTCTGCCCCGATCCCGGCGCGCTGGAGGATGTCCTTGCCGACGGCAAGAAGGTTCGCATCGTTGCAATGCCCGACCTCGAGGTCGGAGGGCGCGACGAAAAGCTATACGATCAGCAGACGCAATCAAGCCTGCGCAACGAGGTCGCCGAAAAGGCGATGCAGCGCGGCGAGGCGCTTTCGCTGCTGCCCAAGGACAAGCTCGATGCGGGACTCGTTGATCTTTACCGCAAGGCGCGCACGGACTTGGAGGAGGGCGGTGCCAACACGCTCTATCTCGCGCTCGGCTTTCTCAAATGGAAAAAATCAGCCAGCGAGGAGAAGGTCTATCGCGCTCCGCTGATTTTGGTGCCGGTGAGCCTAGAGCGCAAGAGCGCCCTGTCGGGCGTGACGATGATCGCCCATGAGGACGAACCCCGCTTCAACCTGACGCTGCTCGAACTCCTGCGCCAAGATTTCGAACTGACCATTCCCGGACTGGACGGCGAATTGCCAAAGGACGATAGCGGGATCGACGTCGAAGGCATTTGGCGAAGAGTGCGAATCGCGGTGCGCGATATCGCTGGGTTCGAGGTCGTGCCCGACGTTGCGCTCGGCACTTTTTCTTTTGCCAAATATTTGATGTGGAAGGATCTTGTCGATCGGGCCGATCTACTCAAGGAAAGCCCGCTCGTTCGCCATCTGATCGATCGGGATGGGTCGGTGGCGGTCGACAAAGGGCCCTTTCCGCGCGCCGATGAGATGGACGCCAAGGTCGACCCCGCCAGCCTTTTCACGCCATTGCCGGCCGACAGCTCTCAACTGGTCGCCGTCGTCGCCTCCGCCGAGGAGCGTGATTTCGTGCTTGATGGACCGCCTGGCACCGGCAAGTCGCAAACTATTGCCAATATGATTGCCCACAATCTGGCGCTTGGCCGGCGTGTGTTGTTCGTCGCCGAGAAGCGCGCAGCGCTCGACGTGGTGCATCGGCGGCTAGCCGACAGAGGGTTGGCGCCGTTCTGTCTCGAGCTTCATTCGGCCAAGGCTACCAAATCGGCGGTGCTAAAGCAGCTCGACAGTGCCTGGACGACACGTGACGAACTCACCACGGAGGAATGGGAGCGGGAGGCGGTCGAAACGCGGCAATTGCGCGACGAACTCAACGCCGTAGTGGCGCTGCTGCACCGGCCTGATCCGAGCGGCTGGACCATCCATCGCGCAATCGGCCGCACCGTGCGCGACGCGACCGAAGCGACGCCAATTTTTACCTTTCCGTCGGGCGCCAGTCATTCGAGCGAGGCGATGGTCCGATTTCGTGATATCGCACGCCGGCTTGGGATTGCGCGCAAGGCCGTGGCCGATGTCCCGGCAGCGCTTGACGGGGTCGCGCGCATCGAATGGTCCAATGCATGGCAGGAGGAGATGGTCGCGTCTGCGGGGGAGGTGCCCGTTGCGCTGGATGGTGCCGTCGCCGCCAGAGCGGATTTCCTGGCGGCAACCCGATTGCCTTTGGCCGGCGAGGACCAGACGCGCCTGCGCGCCATGCTGGCATTTGGGGAAACGTGCCTTGCGACTCATGGGCACGATCTTCGGTTCGCATTCTCGCCTGATATGTCCGATCGTGTGGCCGCGACCCGCGAGGCGCTGAAACTGACCGAGCGATATCGGCACGAGGAGACGTCGTTGAGCGCAGCCTATGCTCCGGAGGCCGCGCGGCGCGTCGACATCGATGCGATGCAGAGAGCTTGGACGGAGGCCGCCGCCCGTTTCTGGCTATTAGCGACTTTCGCGCAGCGCAAGGTCCGTCGGGCGCTGGCTCAGTCGGGCGGCGCTTCCGGGGTGATCGAGCCCGAAGCTGATTTGCCACGCCTCGCGGTGATGCGCGAACTGCTGTCACGGATCGATGGGCTTGCGCCACAGGCGTCCGATATCCCCGGCTGGGCGGGGTTGGCCAGCGATGGCGACCGGATCGAAGCTGCGATTGCCGGCGCCGAACGATTGCGCGCGGCGATTGCGGCGGAAGCGCATAGCCCGGACTCATTGATCGAGTTACGACGCGCGACGGCGGCGCTGGTCGTCGATGCCAACGATCTTCTGACGGGCGACGGCGCTATTGCCGGTGCTGTGGAGCGACTGCGCCGGGCCATCCAACGGCTGGATGATATCGTCGGTCAGTTTGAAATGCTTTCCGGTGCGACAGCGGATGGCGATCTCGCGAAGTTGCGGGAGCGCGCCGCTGCCGTGACTGACAATGCGCGCCGCTTGCATGACTGGACCGCGTGGCGACGCGTGCGTGCCGAGGCTGTGCAGGCCGAACTTTCACCTCTCGTAGAGGCGCTGGAGACCGGGCGGGTTGCGCCGGAGGATGCCAGCGAGACGTTCGAAACCGCTTATGCGCGCTGGTTCGCCTTTACGCGGATCGATCAGGAGCCGTTGCTCACGCAGTTCGTCGCTGGTGAACAGGAGGATCGCATCGAGCGATTCCGCGCGCTTGACGAGAAGATGAGCGAATTGTCGACGCGTTACACTCGCGCGAAACTTTGCGGCCTGATTCCCGACAAGAACGACGTTGGCAAGAAGGACGGTTACGGCGCGCTCAAATACCAGCTTCAATTGCAACGGCCGAGCAAGCCGATTCGCAAGCTTGCTGCTGAAATGGGCGACGCCTTCACGCGCCTCGCGCCGTGCATGTTGATGAGCCCATTGTCGATCGCGCAATATCTGCCGCCCGATCAGGCGCTGTTCGACCTGGTGATTTTCGACGAGGCGTCGCAGATCACGCCATGGGACGCGATCGGTGCGATGGCGCGGGGCAAGCAGGTCGTCATCGCCGGCGACCCGCGCCAGATGCCACCGAGCAATGACTTCGCGCGCGGTTCTGGCACGTCGACGATCGAGGACGATACCGCGCAGGATATGGAGAGCATCCTGGACGAATGTCTCGCTGCGGGTGTGCCGTCACATAGTCTCGATTGGCATTAC
Organism: Stakelama saccharophila; assembly: GCF_032229225.1. Lineage (NCBI taxonomy): Bacteria > Pseudomonadati > Pseudomonadota > Alphaproteobacteria > Sphingomonadales > Sphingomonadaceae > Stakelama > Stakelama saccharophila. The sequence continues at coordinate 2,579,996 of NZ_CP135076.1, read as the reverse complement.
CGCAGCCGGCATGAAAGCCTGATCAGCTTCTCGAACAATCGGTATTATGAAAGCAAGCTGGTTACCTTTCCCTCACCCGAAGTCCGGCCCAGCGCGGTGACTTGGCGTCGCGTGCCCGGCGTTTACACCAACGGCGTGCGCACCAACCCGATCGAGGCTCAAGCGATCGTGGAGGAAGCGGTGCGGCGACTTCGCGATCCTGGATTCGTGGACGAGTGGGGCGATCCGCTGTCACTCGGCATTATCACCATGAACGCCGAGCAAATGAAGCTGATCGAGGATCTCCTCGACAAGGCGCGACGTGCGCATCCGGCGATCGAACCGCATTTCGATACCGAAAACCGGCTGGAGCCGGTGTGCGTCCGCAATCTCGAGACGGTGCAAGGGGACGAACGCGACGTCATCCTGCTCGGAACGAATTTCGGCCCAACCGAGCCCGCGGGCAAGACAATGTCGATGGCATTCGGCAAACTCAACGCCAGCGGTGGCTGGCGGCGGCTCAACGTCGCAGTGACGCGGGCACGACGGCAGATGACGGTGTTCACCTCGTTTGATCCGGGAATGATTGACCTGACCAGGACTGCAGCCGAGGGTGTGCGCGACCTCAAGACTTTTATCGAATTTGCTGATCGAGGTCCCCGCGCGCTGGCCGAGGCGACACGCGGATCGCTGGGAGGCGCCGACTCGCCGTTCGAAGAGGCGGTGACCGCAGCGCTGCGCCGGCGCGGCTGGACGGTCGTGCCGCAGGTCGGTGTTTCCAAGTTCCGGATTGACCTGGGCGTGGTGCATCCCGACAGGCCGGGCGACTATCTCGTCGGCGTGGAATGCGACGGTGCTGCCTACCATAGCGCCGCAACCGCGCGCGACCGTGACAAGGTGCGGGCGGCTATCCTGGAGGGGCTCGGCTGGACTCTGTTACGCATCTGGTCGACCGACTGGTGGATTGACAAGGAGCGTGCTGCCGATCGGCTCCATGCCGAAATCGAGGCTTGCTTGGCCGCTGATCGAACTGCGGCAGCTGAACGCGAGAGGGTCGAGCAAGAGGCGGAAGTGCCAATCGTGTCGCCATCGGAGGTTGGCTTGGAAGATGTGCCGTCGATCGAAACTGAGGCGACTGTCGCCGATCCCGCAAGCGTTACACAGTTTGCCCAGCATCAGGACACCGAGGTGACCCCCGCGCCGGCTTATGCGCGCTTGGTCGAACCCGCCCCAATCGCAATCGGCACGGTAGATGATCTATATCGGGTAACCGACTTCGCGCCGGTTGCGGCAATGATCGACGCCGAGCGCTTTTACGAGCCAGCCTATGACGATGTATTGAGTGCTCTTATTGGTCATGTTCTTGCTGCCGAAGCTCCCATCGCCGAGCCACTACTGGCCCAGCGTATCGCTCGCGCGCACAGTTTTCAGCGCGCTGGACGGGTCATTCGCGATCGCGTGATGGCCCGTGCCGAGCGGGCGCATTTCGTGGAAGCCGAGCCTGAAGGCAATCGATTCGTATGGGAAGACGCTGGATCAGCGGCGGGCTGGAATCGAGCTCGCTCCCCTGCCACCCCCGCAGATATCCGCCAGATAGAAGATATCGCGCTAGCTGAACTTCGGGTCGCCCGTCGAGGGCAAGATTGCGTTTCGGTGGCCCGACAATTTGGCATTCGGCGACTATCTGCCTCTGCCAAAGCGCGGATTGAGGCGGCGTAGTAGACGGTCGTGATGACCAGTCACAAATAGTGGCCACGGTCGCCAAAATCTGAACTCCTGGCGGCACGACTACAACCACTCAAACCCGTTCGATTTTCGAAAAATAAATCCCAGCGGAGATAAGATTAAGATCAAGCGGCAAACCGTATCGGGCAGCATGCCCAACATACGGTTCTTGCCATCACGTCCACGCACGGACATCACAGCGGGCCGAGGCTCTACTCGCAACTGGTAGAAACTTCGGACCAAGACCGGCGAACTTACTTCTTCTTCGGCCGCCCTCGCCGCGCCCCATGTTTCTGACGATCAGCGGGACGTAGGCGCACTGGTCGGACCGGTTCGATATGCTTGGTGAACAGCGACAGCGGTTTGAGGGCGTCTAACTTGACCGAAAGCTCGGCTTCTTCGTCATAGGTCCGCGCAGTTTCGGTTTCGCCTTCGTGACCCAGAATGTCGCATCGCACGCTGTCTTCGACCTTGCCCTTCATGACGCTTGATGCCGCGCCACGAAAACTGTGCGTATCTTTGTCGATCCAAGCGCCGCCCACCTTGTGACGCCAGGCTGTGCCTTGAGGAAATGCCCATTTTCGAAGGTGCTTGAATGCGGACTTGTAAAAGGTGCTGGCGAAACTTGACGCCCCTGGCGCGCGCATTTCGGGAAAAGCGAATTTGTGGCCGAGCGCTCGCATTTCAGACACGTAATCAATGAAACCGAGACGGATCAGTTCGGGGTGAATGGGCAGCTTGCGGATCGACTGCACATTCTTCAGGTCGCGATCTTCTGTGTAGTCGATCTGAAAAAAGGGGATCGGTTGGTCTTCGTGGATATCAGACATGGGCAGGGCAACAAGTTCGGCGCTGCGGCCGCCATACAGAGCAAGCATCAGCGGGAGCCAATACCATCCGTCGTGATAGATTTCTTTGCCGGGGTTCAACCTGTCATCAAGATGGGCGCAGCCAGTCCAGATCGGCGCCGACAACAAGCGCTTAATCTCTTGGTGGGTCCAGTTGGCGCGTCGATCACGATCGCGCTTTCGCTGGCTCTGCTTTCGTTTGCCAAGACCTTGGCGTGCCTGTTTCCAGCTTATGTCGTCGGCCGTTCTATGCTCGCCTCCCTGATCGCTAGCCGCGAACTGCAACACTGTATCGATCCACGAGATGTGCTTGTTCATCGTGATCTGCGATATTCCAACCTCTTCGGCCGGCAGGCTCGCTGCGCGCTCCAGACTGGCAATGATCCCGCGCTTCTGCTCGTCAGTTGTGCGGCCCCAGCGATTGGGAATCTCCCGACATAGGCTCTTGAATTCGAGCACGTCTTTTTTGGACACGTCCTCAACATACCCATCCGTTCCGCAGGCATAGTCAAACAATGTTATCGCAGTCCGGACTTGCTTCACCGTGTCGTCGCTCCATGCCCCTTCCGCGACATAGGCAGAGATACAATCCTCGCACGCATCCCGCAGGAGCTTCTTGTTGTCGCTCCTGGCGACAGCCTGTTCAGTCTCGGGGGGCGCGCTGGCCATCGTTTCCTTCGGATGGCTTTGAGGGGGCGGTGACGGGTCGGCATCGGCGTCGGCGTCGCCCGCTTCCTCGAAGGCGAGCGGGTCGTCTACTTCCATCGCTTCGTCGACCCAGTCGCTATAGTCGAAATTCTCGGGCGACAGCGTTTCGGTGGCCTTCCTGCACGCGGCGGCTCGCGCTTCGCAGATAATGCGTTTCAACGCCGAAACGTTGGTTTCCGTTTTCGCTATGCCGAAGGAATCGGCGTATTGGTCGATCTGCCGCCCCGATACGGGTGCGCCATTTGTGTTGTCGAACAGGAACGTCGCGACCTGCATGGCGTCCGCGTTGCTCCATCCTGCGTCGAGAAGGCGGTCATGCTCGTCGATCGTCCAAGGAGCATCGGTGCCGTTTTGGGCGAGAAAACGCCAAGCTTCAGCGTGAATGGAGTTAGCGCGGGCGTGATCGTCGGACGGCAGCGGACTCGCAATCTGATCGGTTTGGATGCGGCGCAGTTGCCAACGAAGTGCGTCCTTGAATACCTGCTTCAACTGCGCGGCCTGAACTACCGTGCCTTCCTGTCCATATGCCACGCGCAAATCCTCAAGCATCGCTTCCAGTTTTGCTGCGATACTGCGGGCGTGGTAAAAACTTCCGGTATTCAATGCCATGGAAAGCGGGATCGCGTGCCCGCGCACGGTGATTTTACGCCGCCAATGATAGGTGCCGCCGCGCAGGCGGAGGTTTTGCAGAGCCACGAACATCGCCTCATGGGTTCAGCGATGGGAACAAGCCTGGGGACAAGCATACCCGACCGCCTTATGGGCGCTGCAATTTCAGTGACTTAGCAATGAATGGTCGGGGAGAGAGGATTCGAACCTCCGGCCCCTGCCTCCCGAAGGCAGTGCTCTACCAGGCTGAGCTACTCCCCGACGGAGTATTCGCGCGAGATGTCCCTGGCGGGTCGGCGCGACTAGCTGGAGGCGCGCCTATACCGGTGTGACAGCGCCGGTGCAAGCGCTGTGCATGCGAAAATGTCAGCGGTTGCTCCGCGCCTCCAGCAAGGCTTCGATGCTGGTGAATTTCTCACGCGGGGAGCCGGTTCGGGCGCGGGCGATTTCGGCGGTGTCGATGCGCTGCCAGTCGCGGAAGGTCACGACATCGACATCGCGTTCGGCGAGCAGGGCGTCGAGTCCGGCGCGTCCCCGCTTGCCGCCGTCTTCGGCGAGGTCTCGGGCGAGCTTTTCGACGACGGCGTAACCGTCCGGCCGGTTGGTGCCGATCGTGCCGCTGGGGCCGCGCCGCGCCCAGCCGACGGCGTACAGTCCCGGTGCGATCCGACCGTCCTCATTGGCGAAGCGGCCGCGGCGCTCGTCATAGGGGACGCCCGGAATGGGCGGCGTGCGGTAACCGATGCAACTGACGACCAGCCCCGCGGGCACGACATAGGTGTCGCCGGTGCCGCGCGGGCGCGCATCGCCATCCAGCTCCGTCCGCTCGACGATCACGCGTTCCACGCGGTCGCCGCCTTCGATCGCAACCGGACGGGCGAAGAAATCGAACACGATCCGGATCGGCTTGTCCGAAGCCGTTGCGGCAAAGGTGCGCAGATGCTCGACCGACTTGCGCTGGCCGGGGTCGAGCGCGGTGTCCGACGCCTCTGGCGGCAGATCGTCCGGCGAGACGATCGGCGCGGCGCGTGAAAGGTCGCCCAGCTCGCCCAGTTCCTTGGGCGTCATCGCGATCTGGTGGGGGCCGCGCCGGCCGAGAAGGGTGATCGTATCGATCCGCGCATGCTGCAGTGTCGACAGCGCGTGGTTGACGATGTCCGATCCGGCGAATTCCGTCTGCGATTTCGCCAGGACGCGGGCCACGTCCAGCGCCACGTTGCCGTTGCCGATCACGACCGCGCCGGGCCCGTGAAGCGGCGGGTCCAGCGCCTCGAAATCGGGATGGCCGTTATACCAGCCGACAAAGGCGGCCGATCCCACCACGCCGGGCAGGTCGGCGCCGGGAATGTCGAGCGCGCGGTCGGCCGGCGCGCCGGTCGCGAGAATGACGGCGTCGTACAGCCCGAGCAGTTCCGCAATCGCCATGTCCTTGCCGACGGTGACATTGCCGACGAAGCGGACATTGTCGGTCAGCGCCACCTTCTCGTACCGGCGCGACACGCCCTTGATCGACTGGTGGTCCGGCGCGACGCCGGAGCGGATCAGGCCGAAGGGGACGGGCAACCGGTCGATGATATCGATGCGGACATCGTCGCCGAACTGCTTCTGCGCTGCCTCCGCGGTGTAATAGCCTGCCGGTCCCGAACCCACGATCGCGATATGGCGCATGACGGCCCCTCCTTTGCCGGACGCAGCCTAGCGCGGCGACGGGCGCGAGCAAGCGCGGCGATCGGCGACGGGACGAATCGGGCGATGGTGAGGGTGGGCGCGTCCCGACGCTTACCTTCGCCCTATTCGCGGCGATGCGTTCGGAAAATTGCGTGCCCATGTTCGAGTATTGCTGACGCAGCGCAAACGGACTTCAACGATGCGAAAGAGCGACTTGCCCTTTGCACAACCGAGCATGTGTAGGAAAGAGGCACCGGGCGCGCTTACGGCTCTGGATGCTGAATCGAGTTCAGCATGACGAGATTGGGAGGGCATCCCGAGGGGGTGAGGCTCCCGACGAGGCGGGGCCGTGCTCCTGCGTGAGCGGACGCGGTTTTTCGCCGCCGGCGGGGGCGACGCTCGCATCTCCTCTTCGCACCGGCGTGCGGCGGTGCTAACGCGCGCGCCTATGACCACGCCCCTCGACAAGATACGCAACTTTTCGATCATCGCCCATATCGACCATGGCAAGTCGACGCTTGCCGATCGCCTGATCCAGGTGACCGGTGGCTTGAGCGAGCGCGAGATGCAGGCGCAGGTGCTCGACAATATGGATATCGAGCGCGAGCGCGGCATCACCATCAAGGCGCAGTCGGTGCGGCTGGAATGGAAAGGCTGTACGCTCAACCTGATGGACACGCCGGGCCATGTCGACTTCGCCTATGAGGTGTCGCGCAGCCTCGCGGCGTGCGAGGGCGCGTTGCTGGTGGTGGACGCGGCGCAGGGCGTGGAGGCGCAGACGCTGGCCAACGTCTATCAGTCGGTCGAACAGAATCACGAAATCCTGCCGGTCATCAACAAGATCGACCTGCCGGCCGCCGATCCGGAAAAGGTGAAGGCGGAGATTGAGGACATCATCGGCATCGACGCCTCGGGCGCGGTGCTGACCTCTGCCAAGACCGGCATCGGGATCGAGGAAACGCTCGACGCGATCGTCGACGTCATTCCGCCGCCGAAGGGCGATTCCGACGCGCCGCTGAAGGCGATGCTCGTGGATAGCTGGTACGATCCCTATCTGGGCGTCGTCATCCTGGTCCGGGTGAAGGACGGCACCCTGAAAAAGGGCCAGCAGATCAAGTTCATGCAGGCCGGGACCACGCATCTGGTCGATCGCGTCGGCTGTTTCCGGCCGAAACTGACCCAGCTCGACCAGCTCGGCACCGGCGAGATCGGCTTCATCACCGCGCAGATCAAGGAGGTGGCGCAGACCGCCGTCGGCGACACCATCACCGATGCCAAGCGCCCGACCGACAAGCCGCTGCCGGGCTATCAGGAAGTGCAGCCGGTGGTATTCTGCGGCCTGTTCCCGGTCGACGCCGCCGATTTCGACAAGCTGCGCGAATCGATTCACAAGCTGCGGCTGAACGATGCCAGCTTCACGTTCGAGACGGAGAGTTCGGCCGCGCTGGGCTTCGGTTTCCGCTGCGGTTTTCTGGGGCTGCTGCACCTGGAGATCATTCAGGAGCGGCTGACGCGCGAATATGATCTCGACCTCATCACCACGGCGCCGAGCGTCGTCTACGACATCGAGCTGACGCACGAAGGCGGGCGGATCGAACTGCACAATCCGGCCGACATGCCCGATCCGAACCGGATCGAGGAAATCTCCGAACCGTGGATCAAGGCGATGATCTATGTCCCCGACGAATATCTGGGGCCGATCCTAAAACTGTGTCAGGACCGCCGCGGCATCCAGAAGAACCTGACCTATGTTTCCGGCCGCGCGCAGGTGACGTACGAACTGCCGCTGAACGAGGTGGTGTTCGATTTCTACGACCGGCTGAAATCGATCAGCCGCGGCTATGCCAGCTTCGACTACGAACAGGTCGGCTATCGTCCCGGCGATCTCGTCAAGATGAGCATCCTCGTCAATGGCGAGCCGGTCGATGCGCTGTCGATGATCGTCCATCGCAGCCAGGCCGAGGCACGCGGGCGTCACATGTGCGAACGGCTGAAGGACCTGATCCCGCGCCACCTGTTCAAGATCCCGATCCAGGCGGCGATCGGCGGCAAGGTGATCGCGCGCGAGACGATCGCCGCGCTGAGGAAGGACGTGACGTCGAAATGCTATGGCGGCGACATCACGCGCAAGCGCAAGCTGCTGGAAAAGCAGAAGGAAGGCAAGAAGCGGATGCGCGAATATGGCAATGTCTCCATCCCGCAGGAAGCCTTCATTGCCGCGCTGAAAATGGGGGATGAGGGGTAAGGGGCGCCCGGCGCGATTTGGCTTCGGCCGGTCTGCTGGGGGCGGGCGCTCAACCTCTTCGAACAAGCCCCTTATGTCCTGCGAAGACGGGCTCTCTGCGAAAGCGGGCGTGCGCTTTCCATTTTCGTCATGCCGGACTCGTTCCGGCATCCCACGGTGCACTAAAGTCAGCACTATGCGGGTTCGTGGCTCGGTGGACCCCGGAACAAGTCCGGGGTGACGGGTGTGTCGCAGCAGTTTTGCGAAGGCGGGGACCCATACATCCATCATAAGATCGCTTTCCGTCGAAGAGGGACGGCCTGAACGGCAGGTCTCGCCGCCTATGCGCGGCGGGGTTCGCAAAGCGGGCGGAAATGCCTTATGTGGGCGGGACGCGGCATGTCGCCGCGTGACGCGATAGTTGAACTTCATAATCCCATGCCCGAAGCCGTCACCATCGGCGTGCGTGCCGCGCGTCTTCGTCTCGACCGAAATGCCGGGATCGCCGCCGCGATCGTGGCGCTCGGGCTGCTGATCTGGTGGGGATGCCGCTACCGTGCCGCGGACATGCCGGCATGGGCGCCGTGGGATTTCTCCGCCCTCTGGTACGCCGCCTATGCGCTGACGGGCTGGGCCTATGTCCGGGGGCTGCGCGGCGCACCGCAGCCGGTGTGGCGCATCGGCTTCTTCGCGATCGGCATGGCTGTCATTTGGGCGGTGTTGCAGACGCGCTTCGAGTATCTTGCGCAGCACATGTTCTTCCTGAACCGCATTCAGCATGTGGTGATGCATCATCTGGGGCCGTTCCTGATCGCGGTCGCCTGGCCCTGGCCGGTGCTGTATCGCGGTCTGCCGAAGCCCTTGCGCGGCGCCTTCGACCACCGTCACTTCCAACGCTTCCTGCGATTCATGCAGCAGCCGGAAATCGCATGCGGACTGTTCCTGGGGCTGATCGGCCTGTGGCTCTATCCGCCGGTGCACTTCGTCGCGATGATCGATCCCGCGCTGTATCAGGTGATGAACTGGTCGATGGTGGTCGACGGCGTCCTGTTCTGGTCGGTCGTGCTCGATCCCCGTGGCAAGGCGCTCGCGCATAACAGCTTCGCCGTGCGGGCGGTGATGGGCGTCGCCATCATGTTTCCGCAGATCGCGCTGGGCGCCGTCATCGCCTTCGCCGACACCGACCTTTACGGCTTCTACGCCTGGTGCGGCCGCATCTATCCGTCGATCGACGCGCTTTCGGACCAGCGGATCGGTGGTCTAATCGTGTGGATTCCGCCGGCGATGATGAGCGTCCTCTCGCTGATCCTGGTGCTCAACCTGATGCGGCTGGAGGAAGAACGAAATGCGCCGCCGGCCGGTGGAGCGGAAGGTTCGGCAAGCCGGGGCTGGACCGGGCGCTGAGCGCGGTCCTCAGTCCTGGCCCGCCATCAGCTTTTTCAGATCGGCAACTACGGGGTCGATATCGGCATCGCCGTCAGACAAGCCGGTGAGCAACAGGCGGGCCTCGCCTTTTTCGTCGAAGGCATAGACCGCCGAGGAGTGGGTTACGACATAGTCGGCCGGGTTCGGCGCCGGATCGGCCGAATATGCGACGCGATATCGCTTCGCGACCCGTGCCAGCGCGTTGTCGCTGCCGCGCAGGCCGGCGAACTCGGGGCCGAAATTGGCGGTATATTGCCGCAGCGTCTCGCGCGTATCGCGTTCCGGGTCCACCGTGATAAACAGCACGCGCACCCGGTCTTCGGCGCCATCGATGCGATTCAGGGCCTGGGCGAGGTTGGATAGGGTGAGTGGGCAGACATCGGGGCAATAGGTGTAGCCGAAATAGACCAGCACGACCTTGCCGCGATAATCCCGTTCGGTGACGGTCCTGCCGTCGCTTGCGCGGGTCAGGCGGAAGGCGAGGTCGGGGGTGTTGCCGCTGACGTCGGTATGGTGCCACCCGCCGCCGCCCGTGCCACATGCCGAAAGCAGCACAGCCGCGCCGATGCAGGCGGTCAGGACGGCCCGGCGGCGGAGCGTGGATATTGCGGGAAAGCGCAGGCTCGACATGGACCGTGCCTAGGTCGCGGCACGAAACGAAGCAAGCATCGCGCGCGCCGGGAACCACCATGCCGGTTCGGGCGTCGATCCTTCCGGGAACGCGGGCGCGAGGAACGCCGCGCCCGGATGCTGCGCAGGAGTGAAAAGATGGCCGAGAAGAAGACGACCGCCGACAGCGCGACCGACACCGCCAGCGACGCCGCGAACCGCATGCGGGACACCGGCAACGCGATGATGGACCAGGGATCGCGCCTCAGCATGCGGATGCTCGATCAGGCGGAACAGAACACGCAGGAGGCCTTCCGCGCCATGCGCGAGGCGGCAAAGGCGAAGGATCTGAGCGAGGTGATGCGCATCCAGTCCGATTTCATTCGCGAACAGGGCAGCCGATCGGTCAGCCAGGCGCGCGAGATCGGGGAGATGATCGCCGATTTCGGCCGAACCACCATCAGCCAGATGACAGGCCGGAAATAACCGCCGCCAGGCCGCTCACAGCAAGGCGGTCAGCGAAATATAGGCGTAATGGGTGTCGCCGGTACCGGGCGCAGCGGGGGCTTCCTTCAGGAAGCGGCCCTTGGCGAGCAAGGCCGCACCGCCGTCCAGCGACAGCCGGTCCGGTATCAGCCAGTATCGGATACCGGCATCGATCTGCGTGCCGGCATGACGGCCCGATGCGCCGGAGGGGTCGCGCACGCCGCTATGGGCGAAGCTGTCGGTGGCGCTTGCCAGCCACAGGAGACGCGCGGTGGCATCGACGCTCAGACGTGCCGCCGGTTTCGCCTGCACGCGCAGCGCGGGACTGATCAGGTTGGACCGGCTGACCGGACCGAACAGGCTCGTCGGTCCGAAATCGTGCTTGCGCGATCCGAACAGGCTGTCGAAGCGGCCATATCCCTCGCCGCTGCCGTCGCCGCTGGCATAGTCGAACAGCACCGCCACGCGCGGGTCCCAGCTTGCACCGAAGCTATGTCCGACCCCGGCATGCAGTAGAGCGGCGTCGACACTCCGGTCGGTGCGATCGTCCGGATGCGACGAAAGGCGGGTGGTGCCGCTCTGCCATGCCGCCTCCACATCGTAATCGAAAGCGCCGGCCGATGGCTTGCGCAAATAGCGTCCGCCGATCGTCCAGAGCTTGCGATCGCGGCTGGCGAATCCGGGCGCGTCGTGTTCGGCCAGGCGATAGGCGTAGAGTTCGACATGGCCCCCTGCCGCCGAAAGCCGGACATCGCCGCCGAAGAATTGCCGTGCGGACCCTTCCTCGTCCCATTCGACATCATTGTCGCCGACACCGTCCCCGTCGTCGGGCAACCGCCGCTGCGGCATCGTCCAGAACAGGGTGGCGGCAAGTCCGTCGTGGGACTTCCAGTCGAAACGGGCGCCGGTGAATGCGTTCGTGGTATTGCGGAAACGGGCACGGGCGACCAGCCGCTGCGACCCCAGCGCCATGGTGAAGCGCCCCAGCTTCACGCTGGCCCGGTCCGACAGATCGGCGCCGATATAGGCCTGAACGGGCTCCAGCGCATTTACCTCCGTCGTGCCGATCGCGCTGTCGTGATCCTCGAAATAGCTGCGGGAATCGATCAGCTCGCCACCGATGCGCAGACCGCCGGTGCGATATTCCGCCAGCACATCGCTTCGTATCAGCAGCGCGTCGTCGTGTTCGCCGGCGTCCGGACGGAACTGGCCGTCGAGCGCTTCGTACCGCGCCCGGATGCTTCCCTCGACGGTCAGGCCGCCCTTGTCCTGCGCCAGGGCCGGCGTCGCTGCGACGGCGAAGAGGAGAAACAGGGGAAGGGTCCGGCGTGGCAAGCAACTTCTCCGCGGCACGGTGCGTATGGTCATTTGCGAGGAGAGCTATATACAATCGAATATAGTGCAAGCACTTTGCCGGAGGTCGCAGGATGCGCAAATGGATTGCAGCGCTGATTCTGGCGCTGTTCGTGCTGGTTTCCGGGCCGGCGACGGCCGCGCGGCGCGGTCCGCTGGTCCTTGCGGCGGCGAGCCTGCAGGAATCGATGAACGCGGCCGCCGATGCCTGGGCGAAGCAGGGCCATCCCCGTCCGGTGCTCTCGTTCGCGGGCAGCTCCGCACTCGCGCGGCAGGCCGCCGCGGGGGCTCCGGCCGACCTGTTCGTGTCGGCGGATGAGGCGTGGATGGACTATCTGGAGAAGCGCGGCCGGCTGATGCCCGGCACCCGCGCGACATTCCTCGCCAACCGGCTGGTGTTGATCACGCCCGCGCATTCCCGCGCGACGGTGACGTTGCGCAAGGGAGCGCCGCTTGCCCGGATGATCGGCGACGGCAGGATCGCCATGGCGAGCTACAATGCCGTGCCGGCGGGAAAATACGGCAAGGCGGCGCTGCAGAGCCTGGGTATCTGGGATGCGGTGCGGCCCAAGGTCGCCCAGGCCGACAATGTGCGTGCGGCGCTCGCGCTGGTGGAACGCGGGGCCACGCCGTTCGGTATCACCTATGCCACCGATGCCAGGGCATCGGACAAGGTCCGCATCGCCGGCGTGTTTCCGGCGTCGAGCCATCCGCCGATCCGCTATCCGGTCGCGCGGTTGAAGACATCGACCAACCCGGATGCGGAAGGGTTCCGCCGCTTTCTGCTGTCGAAGCGGGCGGCTGCGATCTTCCGGCATTACGGCTTCACCCCGCGCTGATGCTGTCGCCGGCGCAATGGGGGATCGTCGGGCTGTCGCTGAAGATCGCCGGCGTCGCGATCCTCGTCACGCTCCCGGTCGCATTCGCCATCGCCTATCTGCTGGCGCGCGGGCGGTTTCCGGGCAAGGTGCTGGTCGACGGCATCGTGCATCTGCCGCTCGTCCTGCCGCCGGTGGTGACGGGCTGGATGCTGTTGCTCGCGTTCAAGCCGGAAGGGCCGCTGGGCGCGGTCGTTCAGGCGGTGATGGGCGGCACCGTGCTGTTCCGCTGGACGGGCGCTGCCATCGCCGCGGCGATCATGGCGCTGCCGCTGATGGTCCGGGCGATCCGCCTGTCGATCGAGGGCGTCGACCGAAAGCTGGAAAGTGCTGCGCGAACGCTGGGGGCGGGGCCGGGACGGGTGTTCCGCACCGTCACCCTTCCGCTCAGCATGCCCGGTGTGGTGGCCGGCGCGGTGCTGGGCTTCGCCCGCGCGCTCGGCGAGTTCGGGGCCACTATCACTTTCGTGTCCAACATTCCCGGTGAAACCCAGACGCTGCCGCTTGCCATCTATTCCAGGCTCCAGGTGCCGGGGAGCGAAAGCGAGGTGCTGCACCTCGCCGCCATTTCGGTGCTGTTGTCGCTGGTTGCGCTGGTCGCCTCGGAACTGCTGATCCGGCGCGGCGGAAGGCACCTGCATGTCCTTTGACGTCGACGTCGCCGTGCGCCGCGGCGAGGCGGAGATCGCCTGCCGCTTTACCGCTGGCGAAGGGCTGACCGTGCTGTTCGGGCCGTCGGGCATCGGCAAGACATCGGTGCTGACGATGATCGCCGGCCTGTTGCGCCCCCGTAGCGGCCGCATCGCCGTTGCCGGTCGCACGCTGTTCGACGGGGAGACGGGTGTCGATGTGCCGGTCGAGCAGCGCCGCGTCGGCTATGTCTTTCAGGAACCGCGGCTGTTTCCGCACATGTCCGTCCGCCGCAACCTGTATTACGGCGCCGGCCGCCGGGGGGAGGGTGGCGGCGCGATATCCGACGATACGCTGATCGAGGTGCTGGGCATCGGCCATCTGCTCGACCGGGCGCCGCATACCCTATCGGGCGGCGAGGCGCGGCGCGTGGCGATCGGCCGGGCGATGCTGTCCAATCCCGCCTTCCTGTTGCTCGACGAGCCGCTATCCTCGCTGGACCGCGCGCGCCGGGAAGAGATCATGGTCGTGATCGAGCGGATGCGCGACCAACTGGACATGCCCATGCTGATGGTGACGCACGATCACGAAGAGGCCGAACGTCTGGCGACGCGCATCGTCGGGATGTGAAGCGCGCAACGCCGGCTCTCGAAAATCGGCACAGGCTATGGGCTTGCCGGCAAATCCGGGCTAGGACGGGGGCAATACTGTAACCGGTTACATGAGGGGATGCCATGACTGTCAGCCGCCGCCGCTTCGCTGGGTCGCTCGGGCTGCTCGCCAGCTTTACCGTTCTGCCGCCGATCGCGCGCGCACAAGCCGAGCAGGCGCGCCGCCGCGACAAGGTCGAATCGATCATCGCGGGGATGTCGCTGGAGGAAAAGGCGCTGCAGCTTTGCGTGATCGGCGACGACCATCCGAAGTTCGAGGAATATGTCCGCGCCGGGCTGGGCGGGACCAACGGGATCATCACCGTCGGCGCCATTCCGGGCATTCACCTCGAAAGCTTTACGCGCAAGACGCAGCAGCTCGCCACCCAATCGCCGTCGAAGGTGCCGATCTGGTATTGCGGCGATACCGCGCACGGGTTCACCACCGAATATCCGGTGCCGCTGGCGCTCGCCGCGACGTGGAATCCCGAACTCGTCCGGCAGGTGCATCGCTCGGCCGCGACGGAGGCGACCGCCCACGGCGTGACCTGGACGTTCAGCCCGATGCTCGACATCGCGCGCGATCCGCGCTGGGGGCGCATGACGGAAGGCGCGGGCGAGGACCCCTATCTGGGCAGCGTGATGGCGGTGGCGCAGGTGCGCGGTTTCCAGGGCGACGACCTGTCCGCGCCCGACACGATGCTGGCGACCGCCAAGCATTTCGCCGGCTATGGCGGCGTGCAGGCGGGACGCGACTATAACAGCGTCAACATTCCCGAGCGGGAGTTCCGCGATATTTATCTGCCGCCGTTCAAGGCGGCATGCGACGCGGGCATCGGATCGGTCATGGCCGCGTTCAACACGCTCGACGGCGTACCGGTCACGTCGAGCCGGGAATTGCTAACGGGCGTGCTGCGCGAACGATGGGGATGGGACGGGGTGATCGTATCCGATTACGACGCCGTCCTCGAACTGGTGACGCACGGCGTCGCCGCCGATCCCGCCGACGCCGCCGCGCAGGCGCTTCGCGCCGGCGTCGACGTCGATCTGCACAGCGGCACCTACGCCGCCGAGCTGCCCGGACTGGTCCGCAGCGGGCGCCTGAAGGAAGCCGAGGTCGACTCCGCGGTGCGCCGGGTGCTGACGGCCAAGGCCAAGCTCGGCCTGCTCGACGACCCCTTCCGCTATGGTAATGCGCGCCTGTCCAATCAGCAGCCGTGGAAGGCGGCGCACCGCGAACAGGCGCGCGAGGCGGCGCGACAGGCGATGGTGCTGCTGAAGAACGATGGTGTGCTGCCGCTCGCGCGCAGCGGCGCGATCGCCGTGATCGGCCCGCTTGCCGATGATCAGCGGAACATGCTGGGCACGATGCCGGCGCTGGGCCGCAGCGAGAATGTCGTGACGATGCTGGACGGCCTGCGCCGGGTGGCCGGCGAGCGCGTGACCGTGCGCCATGCCATGGGCGTGCCGGTGAAAGGCGACGAGGGCGCCGATATCGCGGGCGCGGTGGCGCTGGCCGAGCAGTGCGACGTCACGGTGCTGGTGCTGGGCGAAAGCGACGACATGATCGGCGAGGGCGACAGCCGCGCGTCGATCGACCTGCCGGGCCGCCAACTGGAGCTTGCCAGGGCGGTGATCGCCACCGGCAAGCCGGTCGTCGCGGTGTTTTCGAGCGGGCGCGCGCTCGATCTGTCCTGGCTCGATGAGAACGCGAATGCCATTGTCGACATCTGGGTGCCGGGCGAACAGGGCGGCACTGCCCTGGCCGATCTGTTGTTCGGCGACGCCAATTTCTCGGGCAAGCTGCCCGTCACCTTTCCCCGCGCATTGGGGCAGGTGCCGATCTCCTACGATCACCTTCCGACCGGGCGACCGGGGGCGATCGACGAGGTCTATACGAGCCGCTACGTCGATCTGGTCAATGCGCCGCTCTACCCCTTCGGCCACGGGCTCAGCTATACCAGCTTCGATTATGGCGCTCCGCGGCTGTCGGGCGAAACGCTGTCGCCCGGCGGGACGTTGCGGGTCACGACGCGGGTCGAGAACACCGGCAGGCGCGCCGGCGCCACGGTGGCGCAACTCTATGTCCATGATCGCCTGGCGAGCGTCAGCCGCCCGGTGCGGCGCCTGAAGGGTTTCGAGCGCGTCGAGCTGGCGCCGGGCGAGGCGCGCGAGGTGACGTTCACGCTGACACCGGACGACCTTGCCTTCATGCGGCGCGACCGGACCTGGGGGACGGAGCCGGGCGATTACGACATCTATATCGGCGACAGTTCGAATGCGGAGGCGACGGCGCGGTTCCGCCTGTCCGGTCCCAGCTAGAGGGACGCTGGTCTTTGTGCTCCCGCCTTCGCGGGGACACATGATAACAGCAGTGTCCAAGGCTGATCGAGCCCGCTGCTAGATCGTCCTTTCGCGCTCCTGGTGCAGCGCCGCGGTGATGACGGCGGTTCCGACACCGAACAGCAGGTGGAGGCCGATCCGCGTCGCCGCGACCCGTAGCCGTACTTTGCGCGCGTTTCCGGTGCGTTCGAAAACGGGCGCGGCGGCAACGATGTTCGCGGCATAGAGACCGGCGCCGTACGCGGCGCCGGTGCCGGGCGCGGGCAGGCGGGGCAGGTAGCTGCGCATCGCGGCATAGCCCGCGCCGAAGGCCGCCGATGCGGCGACGTGGTTCGCCTCCTCCAGCACCGTGGCGCGACCGGTGTCGATGTGCCGGGGCCTATCGGCCGCGCGGTCGGCCCGGTCTTCCGATTCCCTGGCCGGGGTCGGATGCTGCGCGCCGGCCTTGCGCTCGGCGAGCATGATGGCCGTCATCCCCAGCCCGCCGACGATGCCGCCGATGATGCCGGCCGTGGTAATGCGCATGGATCGTCCTTTCAGATCAGCAGTCGCCTGTCGAACGCGCGACGGGGCCGCCGGGGTTCCATGATGACGGCGGTGATCTTTCGGGTGCAGCCATGCGTTTGGCGGTCGAGGAGGACACCGTGACGGACGAGAAGAAGAAGCCGCTGGAGGCAGGAGACGATGCGGGCGCGCACGGGCGGGACGATGACGTTCGCACCCCCGCCAGTGAAGACCGGGCGGACGCGCTGGAGAAGCTCGACAAGGGCGAAAACGAGGCGGTGGAGAAGGGGCTGACCCGCCTTCCGCCGGACTGAGCGGCGGCTCCGCCGACCCGGACGAAAGAAAACCGCCGCCCGGCATCCCGGACGGCGGTTTCTCGCTTTCATGCCTGAACGGCGGGAGGATCAGTCCTCCTTGTTCAGATACTCGCCGGCGGCTTCGTCGGACCCGTCGCCCGACGTTTCGACATTTTCGAGCGCATCGGCGGTCACGGTCGCATCGACCGGGTCCTGCGCCAGTTCTGCCTCATGCTCCTGTTCGGCGCTTTCGGCCGCGATCAGGGCTTCCTGCAGCTTGCGCTGCTGGGCGCGAAGCGCTGCATCGCGGCTGTTGGCGGCGATACGGGCGCGGTTCATCCCCGCACCGGTTCCCGCCGGGATCAGCCGCCCGACGATGACGTTTTCCTTCAAGCCGGTCAGCGCGTCCTGCTTGCCCTGAACCGCCGCATCGGTGAGGACGCGGGTGGTTTCCTGGAACGACGCAGCCGAGATGAAGCTGCGCGTCTGCAGGCTGGCCTTGGTGATGCCCAGCAGAACGGGCTTGCCCTGGGCGGGCTGCTCGTTCTTGGCGAGCTTGGCGTTGACCGCATCCATTTCGTCGCGATCGACCTGCTCGCCCGGCAGCAGCGTGGTGTCGCCGCCGTCGGTGATCTCGACCTTCTGCAGCATCTGGCGAACGATCACCTCGATGTGCTTGTCGTTGATCTTCACGCCCTGCAACCGGTAAACCTCCTGGATCTCGCTGACCAGATATTCGGCCAGCGCCTCGATACCGAGGACTTCCAGAATGTCGTGCGGATCGGGCGAACCACCGATCAGGTTGTCGCCACGCTTGACGTAGTCGCCTTCCTGAACGTCGATCACCTTCGACTTGGGCACCAGATACTCGACCAGATCGCCGCCATCCTCGGGCTGGATGCCGATCTTGCGCTTGGCCTTGTAGTCCTTGCCGAACACGACGCGGCCCGAGACCTTGGCGATGATCGCATTTTCCTTCGGCTTGCGCGCCTCGAACAGCTCCGCGACACGCGGCAGACCGCCGGTGATGTCGCGGGTCTTCGCGGATTCGCGAGCGACACGCGCGACGACATCGCCGGCCTGCACCGTGGCACCGTCGTCGACCGAGATCACCGTGCCCGGCTGCAGCATATAGCGTGCGGCCTCGCCCGAATTCTCGTCGAGCAGCGTGATGCGCGGCCGCAGGTCTTCCTTGGACCGCGTCGGGGCGCGGTATTCGGTGACGACGCGCTGGGTGATGCCCGTCGCTTCGTCGACCTGCTCGGTCAGCGTCTTGTTCTCGATGAGGTCCTGGAACTTCACCGTGCCGCCCGTTTCGGTGATGACCGGCGCGGTGAACGGATCCCATTCGGCCATCCGGTCGCCCTTTTCGACGACGTGCCCGTCGTTGAAGATCAGCGTGGCGCCATAGGGAATGCGATGCACCGCCCGCTCGCGGCCCTCGGTATCGAGGATGGCGAGTTCGCCCGAGCGCGAGATGCAGACCTTGCGGCCCCGCGAGTCCTCGATGATGCGGAGATCGCGATACTCGATCTTGCCGTCGGCCGGCGCTTCGAGGTTGGACTGCTCGTTGAGCTGTGCCGCACCGCCGATGTGGAAGGTCCGCATCGTGAGCTGCGTACCCGGCTCGCCGATCGACTGCGCCGCGATGACGCCGACCGCCTCGCCGATATTCACCGGCGTGCCGCGAGCAAGGTCACGGCCGTAGCATTTGCCGCAGACGCCGATCTTGGCTTCGCACACCAGCGGCGAGCGGATCTTCACGGACTGGATGCCCAGACCGTCGATCTTCGCCACCATCGGTTCGTCCAGCAGGGTGCCGGACGGGATGACGACCTCGTCGGTCTTGGCATCGACGATGTCCTCCGCCGTGGTGCGGCCGAGAATACGCTCACCCAGCGAGGCGATGGTGCTGCCGCCCTGGACGATCGCCTTCATCTCCAGCGAACGTTCCGTGCCGCAATCGCTCTCGACGATGACGCAGTCCTGGCTGACATCGACCAGACGGCGGGTCAGATAGCCCGAATTCGCCGTCTTGAGCGCGGTGTCGGCCAGACCCTTGCGGGCGCCGTGGGTGGAGTTGAAGTATTCGAGGACGGTCAGGCCTTCCTTGAAGTTCGAGATGATCGGCGTCTCGATGATCTCGCCCGACGGCTTGGCCATCAGGCCGCGCATGCCCGCAAGCTGCTTGATCTGCGCTTGGCTGCCACGCGCACCGGAGTGCGCCATCATGTAGATCGAATTGATCGGCTTCTCGCGGCCGGCCATCGGGCCGTCCTCATACTTCTTGACCGCCTTGATCTCGTCCATCATGGCGCCCGCCACCTGATCGCCGCAGCGGCTCCAGGCGTCGATCACCTTGTTGTACTTTTCCTGCTGCGTGATCAGGCCGTCCTGATATTGCTGCTCGTAATCCTTCACCTGCTCGCGGGTCTCGTCGACCAGCTTTTCCTTGGCGCCGGGGATGATCATGTCATCCATGCCGAACGAGATGCCGGCCTTGAACGCATGCTGGAAGCCAAGCGTCATAATGCCGTCGGCGAACAGCACGGTCTCTTTCTGGCCGGTGTGGCGATAGACCTCGTCGATCACGTCGCCGACATCCTTCTTGGTGAGGAGGCGATTGATGATCTCGTAGGGCACCTTGTGCGTCCTGGGCAGCTTTTCGCCCAGCAGCATACGGCCCGGCGTGGTCTGATACCGCTTCATGTAGGTGTTGCCGTCCTCGTCGGTCTGCGGCACGCGTGCCGTGATCTTCGAGTGCAGCGTCACCGCGCCGGAATCGAGCGCCTGATGGACCTCCGCGATGTCGGAAAGGATCATGCCCTCGCCGGGTTCACCCTCCTTTTCCATCGTGATGTAATAGAGGCCCAGCACCATATCCTGCGACGGCACGATGATCGGCTTGCCGTTCGCCGGCGAAAGGATGTTGTTGGTCGACATCATCAGGACGCGCGCTTCCAACTGCGCCTCGAGGCTCAGCGGTACGTGCACGGCCATCTGGTCGCCATCGAAATCGGCGTTGAACGCCGAGCAGACCAGCGGGTGAAGCTGGATCGCCTTGCCCTCGATCAGCACCGGTTCGAACGCCTGGATGCCGAGGCGGTGGAGCGTCGGCGCGCGGTTGAGGAGGACCGGGTGCTCGCGAATGACTTCGTCAAGGATGTCCCAGACTTCCTTGCGCTCCTTCTCGACCCACTTCTTCGCCTGCTTCAGGGTCATGGACAGACCCTTGGCGTCGAGCCGGGCATAGATGAACGGCTTGAACAGCTCGAGCGCCATCTTCTTGGGCAGGCCGCACTGGTGCAATTTCAGCTCAGGCCCGGTCACGATGACCGAACGACCCGAATAGTCGACGCGCTTGCCGAGCAGGTTCTGCCGGAAGCGGCCCTGCTTGCCCTTGAGCATGTCGGAAAGCGACTTCAGCGGACGCTTGTTGGCGCCGGTGATGGTGCGGCCGCGACGACCGTTGTCGAACAGCGCATCGACCGATTCCTGCAGCATGCGCTTTTCGTTGCGGACGATGATGTCCGGCGCGCGCAGCTCCATGAGGCGCTTCAGACGGTTGTTGCGGTTGATGACGCGGCGATACAGGTCGTTCAGGTCCGACGTCGCGAAGCGGCCGCCATCAAGCGGGACGAGCGGGCGCAACTCGGGCGGGATGACCGGCACGATGTCGAGGATCATCCATTCCGGGCGGTTGCCGGATTCGATGAAGCTCTCGACGACCTTCAGCCGCTTGATGATCTTCTTCGGCTTCAGTTCGGACTTCGTCTCGGACAGTTCCTTGAGCAGATCCTCGCGCTCGGCCTCCAGGTCGAGTTCCATCAGCATCTGCTTGACGGCCTCGGCGCCGATGCCGGCCGAAAACGCGTCTTCGCCATATTCGTCCTGCGCTTCGAGCAGTTCGTCCTCGGTGAGGAGCTGGAACTTTTCGAGCGGCGTCAGGCCGGGCTCGATCACGATATAGGCTTCGAAATACAGCACGCGCTCGAGCTGCTTCAACTGCATGTCGAGCAGCAGGCCGATGCGGCTGGGCAGCGATTTCAGGAACCAGATGTGCGCGACCGGTGCGGCCAGCTCGATATGGCCCATCCGCTCACGACGGACCTTGGAGACGGTGACCTCCACGCCGCACTTTTCGCAGACGATGCCCTTGTACTTCATGCGCTTGTACTTGCCGCACAGGCACTCGTAATCCTTGATCGGACCAAAAATGCGCGCGCAGAACAGGCCGTCACGCTCGGGCTTGAACGTGCGGTAGTTGATCGTCTCGGGCTTCTTGATCTCGCCGAACGACCAGGACCGGATGCGCTCGGGGCTGGCGATGCCGATCTGGATCTGGTCGAAGGTTTCCGGCTTGGCCACCGGGTTCGCGAAATTGGTCAGTTCGTTCATGTCTTGGCTCCAATTCCCCTCCCGCGAGGGGGAGGGGTTAGGGGAGGGATAGCTGGCAAGCGGAGTGCGACGGCCTATTCGGCGGCGATCGCCGGGGCGTCTCCGTCTTCGTCGCCTTCGTCGTGATTGCCCAGTTCGACGTTGAGGCCGAGGCTGCGCATTTCCTTGACGAGCACGTTGAAGCTTTCGGGGATGCCGGCCTCGAAGGTGTCGTCGCCCTTGACGATCGCCTCATAGACCTTGGTGCGGCCGACCACGTCGTCGGACTTCACCGTCAGCATCTCCTGCAGCGTGTAGGCGGCGCCGTAAGCCTGGAGCGCCCAGACCTCCATCTCGCCGAAGCGCTGCCCGCCGAACTGCGCCTTGCCGCCCAGCGGCTGCTGGGTGACGAGGCTGTACGGCCCGATCGAGCGCGCGTGGATCTTGTCGTCCACCAGATGGTGCAGCTTCAGCATATAGATGTAGCCGACGGTCACCTTGCGGTCGAACGCCTCGCCGGTGCGGCCGTCGAACAGCGTCGCCTGACCCGACCGGTCGAGCCCGGCCAGTTCGAGCATGTCGGCGACGTCCGCTTCACGCGCACCGTCAAAGACCGGCGTGCCCATCGGGACGCCCGAGCGGAGATTTTCCGCCAGTTCGATGATCTGGCCGCCTTCGCGCGCATCGATATCGGCATGATATTGTTCGCCATAGACCGTCTTC
This sequence comes from Stakelama saccharophila, assembly GCF_032229225.1. Lineage (NCBI taxonomy): Bacteria > Pseudomonadati > Pseudomonadota > Alphaproteobacteria > Sphingomonadales > Sphingomonadaceae > Stakelama > Stakelama saccharophila. Next base: position 2,557,961 of record NZ_CP135076.1, on the reverse strand, counting down.
AGGCGATCCCTGACCGGCTCGGGAACGCTGCCGGGCTGGGCGTCGGGATTGGCTTCCCGCCAGTCGTCCAGTGCCTGTGCCACCTGCCGGCCGAGGCCGCGCGCGGCCCAGCCGAGATGCGTCTCGAAGATCTGACCGACATTCATGCGGCTCGGCACGCCCAGCGGGTTCAGCACCAGATCGACCGGGGTGCCGTCCTCGAGGAACGGCATGTCTTCCTGCGGCAGGATGCGGCTGATGACGCCCTTGTTGCCGTGGCGGCCGGCCATCTTGTCGCCCGGCTGCAGCTTGCGCTTCACCGCGACGAACACCTTGACCATCTTCAGCACGCCCGGCGGCAGCTCGTCGCCCCGCTCCAGCTTCTCGCGGCGATCCTCGAACTTGTCGCGGATCTTCTTCACCGCCTCGTCATACTGCGCCTTCACCGCTTCGAGATTGGCCTGCATGGCGTCGTCCGCGACCGCGAACTTCCACCATTCATGGCGATCGACGCCGTCGAGCAGCTCCTCGGTGATCTCGCTGCCCTTCTTCACGCCCTTGGGCGTGGCGGTGGCCGTCTGGCCGAGCAGCATCTCCTTGAGGCGCGACCAGGTGGCGCGGTTGAGGATCGCGCGCTCGTCGTCCGAGTCCTTCTTCAGGCGCTCGATCTCCTCGCGCTCGATCGCCATCGCGCGCTCGTCCTTGTCGATGCCGTGGCGGTTGAAGACGCGGACCTCGACCACCGTGCCGGCGACGCCGGGGGGCAGCTTGAGCGAGGTGTCGCGAACGTCCGACGCCTTTTCACCGAAGATGGCGCGCAGAAGCTTTTCTTCCGGCGTCATCGGGCTTTCGCCCTTCGGCGTGATCTTGCCGACCAGGATGTCGCCCGGCTCCACCTCGGCACCGATATAGACGATGCCCGCCTCGTCGAGGTTGCGGAGCGCTTCCTCGCCGACATTCGGGATGTCGCGGGTGATGTCCTCCGGCCCGAGCTTGGTGTCGCGGGCCATGACCTCGAACTCCTCGATATGGATCGAGGTGAAGACGTCGTCCTTCACGATGCGTTCGGAAATGAGGATCGAGTCCTCGTAGTTATAGCCGTTCCAGGGCATGAACGCGACGAGCGCGTTGCGGCCCAGCGCCAGTTCCCCGAACTCGGTCGACGGGCCGTCGGCGATGATGTCGCCGGCCTGGATCACGTCGCCCACCTTCACCAGCGGGCGCTGGTTGATGCAGGTGTTCTGGTTGGAACGCTGGAACTTCTGCAGCGTGTAGATGTCGACGCCGCTTTCCGTCGCATCGACGTCGCCGGTCGCCCGGATGACGATACGCGTGGCGTCGATCTGGTCGACGATGCCGCCGCGCTTGGCGGAGATCGCCGCACCCGAATCGCGCGCCACCGTCTCTTCCATGCCGGTGCCGACGAACGGCGCCTCGGCACGAACGAGCGGCACCGCCTGGCGCTGCATGTTCGATCCCATCAGCGCGCGGTTGGCGTCGTCGTTTTCCAGGAAGGGAATGAGCGAGGCCGCGACCGACACAAGCTGCTTGGGGCTCACGTCCATCATGGTGATGGTGTCGCGCATCGCCATCAGGAACTCGCCGGCCTGCCGTGCGGAGATGATCTCCTCGACGAAGCTGCCGTCCTCGTTCAGCTCGGCGTTCGCCTGGGCGATGGTGTGCTTCTGCTCTTCCATCGCCGACAGATAGACGACCTCGTTCGTCGCCTTGCCGTCGACGACCTTGCGATACGGCGTTTCGATGAAGCCGTATTTGTTGACGCGGCTGAACGTCGCGAGGCTGTTGATCAGGCCGATGTTCGGGCCTTCCGGCGTCTCGATCGGGCAGATACGACCATAGTGCGTCGGGTGGACGTCGCGAACCTCGAAGCCGGCGCGCTCACGCGTCAGGCCGCCCGGCCCGAGCGCGGAGACGCGGCGCTTGTGGGTGACTTCCGACAGCGGATTGGTCTGGTCCATGAACTGCGAAAGCTGCGACGAGCCGAAGAACTCGCGCACCGCGGCGACGGCGGGCTTCGCGTTGATCAGGTCGTTGGGCATGACGGTCGACACGTCGACCGAGGACATGCGCTCCTTCACCGCACGCTCCATGCGCAGCAGGCCGACGCGGTACTGGTTTTCCAGCAACTCGCCCACCGAACGGACGCGGCGGTTGGCGAGGTTGTCGATATCGTCGACTTCGCCCTTGCCGTCCTTCAGACCGACCAGCGTCTTGACGACGGCGAGAATGTCCTCGGTGCGAAGCGTCGTCACCGTGTCCTCGGCATCGAGGTCGAGGCGCATGTTGAGCTTCACGCGGCCCACGGCCGACAGGTCGTAGCGCTCGGGATCGAAGAACAGGCCGCCGAACAGCGCTTCGGCCGTTTCCAGCGTCGGCGGCTCGCCCGGGCGCATGACGCGGTAGATATCGGCCAGCGCCTGCTCGCGCTCCTCGGCCTTGTCCGCCTTCATCGTGTTGCGGATCCACGGACCGGTGGAGACATGATCGATGTCGAGCAGTTCGACGTGATCGAAACCGGCCTGGTCGAGCTTTTCGAGATTTTCGGCCGACACCTCGTCGCCCGCCTCGATATAGATCTCGCCGGTCTTTTCGTTGATCAGGTCATAGGCCGAATAACGGCCGTAAATCTCTTCGGTCGGGATGAGCAGCGTTTCCAGCCCGTCCTTCTTCGCCTTGTTGGCCGCACGCGGGCTGATCTTCTGCCCGGCGGGGAAGACGACTTCGCCCGAAGAGGCGTCGACGATGTCGAACGCCGGCTTCTGGCCGCGCCAGTTCTCCGGCGCGAACGGAATCTTCCAGCCGCCTTCGCCGCGCTCATAGGCGACGGTGTTGTAGAAGTGGTTGAGGATCTCTTCCGAGCTGAGGCCCAGCGCATAGAGCAGCGTGGTCACCGGCAGCTTGCGCTTGCGGTCGATCCGGACGTTGACGATGTCCTTGGCGTCGAATTCAAAGTCGAGCCACGAACCGCGATAGGGGATCACGCGCGCGGCGAAGAGATATTTGCCCGAGGCATGGGTCTTGCCGCGATCATGGTCGAACAGGACGCCCGGCGAGCGGTGCATCTGGCTGACGATGACGCGCTCGGTGCCGTTGATGATGAACGTCCCGTTCGACGTCATCAGCGGCATGTCGCCCATATAGACGTCCTGCTCCTTGATATCGAGGACCGACTTGGCCTCGGTATCGGGATCGACCTCGAAGACGATCAGGCGCAGCGTGACGCGCATCGGCGCGGCATAGGTGATGCCGCGCTGCCGGCATTCCTCGGTATCGAACTTGGGATCTTCCAGTTCGTAATTGACGAAGTCGAGTTCCGCCGTGCCGGCGAAATCGCGGATCGGGAAGACGCTGCGCAGCGTCTTTTCCAGCCCGGAAACATAGTCGATGGCCGGGTCCGAGCGCAGGAACTGCTCATAGGATTCGCGCTGAACCTCGATCAGGTTCGGCATCTGCACGACTTCGTGAATATCACCGAAGATCTTGCGGATGCGGCGCTTCGCCGTTCCGCGTTCGATTGCCTTGGTTGCCATGGATGTGGTCGCCTCGCTTGCGTCAGAACTCGTTTCCCGGTCGCCCCCGGGTTCAGGCACGCGAAAGACGCGAAAAACTGCACGTCCCCGCTTCCGGAAACTGCAGCTTCGAGCGTCTGTCGGAACTCTGGTGATCCATCCTTATGGTACGTTGCGCGACGACGCACCATTTCCCGATCACCGAATTGGAGACTGCATATAGGTGCGCGCGCAGCGTCTGTCAAATGCCCACGGCGGAGGCTGAACGCCAGCTAAACGTAGCATGAACCGGCGATAAACAGCGGAATTTCGTCGTCCGGCACGACCGGTTCATCCGCATTTCCGGCCGCAGCCGGAACGCGGAGCGACATCGTCCTTTTTGTTGCGGCTATGACACAGTCAACAAAAAGCTCGTATCTGGCCGGCGTGGCGATGATTGCCGCGCTCGCTGGTTTCGCCGCCTCGGCGGCAGCCCAGGACCTGCAGACGATTACGCCGCCTTCATCGACGCAATCGCCGCTGGTCCAGCCGGCGGAACAGCCGGCTTCACAAGATCCGGCGTCGCAGGCCGCGCCGACCGTGCAGCCTTCGGCGTCGGTTTCCGCGGCGGTCGGCACATCGGCCGAACAGGCAGATCGCGCCGCGTCCGCAGATGCCGTTCCGGTCGATCCGCGCGCGCTGGCGCAGGCGGCAGCGGAAGAGGTCGCAGCGAAAGAGACTGCCGAACGGCAGGCGGCTCGGGTGCAGGCCCGCTCCGCGCCGGAGGTGACGAGCGCGAGCGCTTCGCGCCTCGATGCTGCGCCGGCTTCGGCCCCGGATGCTGCGCCCTCGGCGGCGGTGGACAGGCGTGCGACTGTTGCCGCACCCCCGCCGGCCGGGTCGCCGCAGTCCGTGCCGCCTGAATCGGCCGCGCCCTCCGCGACCGGCCCGACGCCGGTGGCCGAGAATGTCGCGGTGCCCAACGCCAACCTGCTGTGGATCGGGCTGGCAGGGCTTGCCGTCGTGATCGCCGGCGGGGCCTTCCTCATGTCGCGCCGTCGCCGGTCGCCGGAATCGAACACGATTGACGGGCAGGCGCCGGCATATGCGACGCAACCGGCCGAAGCGCCGGTGCCCGCCGCCGATCCGGCCGTCGGGCGCGAGTCCGCCCCGGCCATGCCGCCGCGTCCGGTGGCGGCCGCCGCGACGATGCGGCGCAATGGCGAACCCGGCCGGCACGAACGTGCGGCCGAGCGCGGCCCGACACCCGACAATCCGTTCCTGACCCGCAGGAAGCGGATCGCCCGCGCCCGGTTCTACGATCGAAGGGAACGCCTTGTAGCCGAGGCGGCGAACCGCCCGTCCGACATGCCCTGGTCGCGGGAACGGGTGCCGTCGCAACACGCTGCGACCGCCGAACCTGCGGAGACGCGGGGGGCGACCAAATCCACCGGCTGGACGCATGGCGGAATGCGCCCCGCATTCGGCAACGGCTGATCCGCGCCGAGCACAAGCCGGCCCGTCGCGACGGTTCATCGTCGCGGCGGGCCGTTTCGTCGCATTGGTTCGGCGAGGCATACCGCATCGCCCCGGCAAGCCGTTATGGGGGCGCGATGCGTTCGCGTATCCGTTCTGTCCGCTTTCTGCTCCTGCTCACGTCCGCCGGCGCTTTGGTCGGCGGCGCGCATGGGCAGGAACGCGGTTCGCTCAGCGACATTCCGCCCGTCACCCGGATCCCGCCACCGGAACCGACGCCAAGCCCGACCCCGCGCGGCACGCCGACGCCGACCTATATCGATCCGGGCGTTACCTTCTATTCCATCCCTACTCCTACTCCTACTCCTACTCCCACGCCCACACCCACGCCGGGTACGCCGGTGGAGCCTTCGGTGCAGCCGCCCGCCATTCGCCCCAGCGTCACGCCGACGTCGACCCCAACGCCGCGTCCGACACCCGCATCCCGCCCCGCCGCCGAAACGCCGACGCCCCGTCCTGCGCCCGCTCCGTCCCCCACGCCGGGCGCAACGCCGGCACCGCCGGAGCGAGCGACGGAGGCGGCGATCCCCGCGACGCCGACACCGACACCAACGCCGCCGGCGGCGGACGCCGGTGCCGCTGCCGAACGGGTAGGGGAGGCGCCGGCAGACGAAGGAAGGGCCTGGCTGTGGCCGGCGCTTGCAATCCTGGTTCTGATCGGTGGCGCCGGCCTCCTGTTCGCTCGGTTGCGCCGGCGTGGCCGGAAAGATCGGGCCGGCGACGCGGCGGAAGCCGTCGCTGCGCCGCCGCAGCGACCGGAGCCGCCGATGCCGGTCGCGCCAGCGCGCACGCCGGTCCCGCCAGCGCCGGGAGCGTCCGCGGCGGTCGAACCGCTCCGCGTCGCCGTGGAGCCGCGCCGGATCGGATCGGATGGACGAGAGGCGTTCGCCGAGTTCGTCCTGACGGTCCACAATCCGGGCGGCGTTCCGGCGGAGGATGTGACGGTGGCCGCGTGGCTGCGGACGGTCCATCCCGACCGGGATGCCGAGCTGGAGCAACTGCTGCATCAGCCGCCGGCGCCGTATCTGCAACGCTCGACCATCGCACCGGGCGGCGGAAAGCGTATCGAATCGCGGCTGACATTGCCGCTGGCCCGAGCGCACAGGCTGGAGGCGCGCGGCCGGCCATATTGCATTCCGGTGATCGTGGTGGATGTTCGCTATCGCGGCGGCGGGGACGGGCAGGTGACGATGGTCGCCATGCTGGGCGTGCGGCGCGAGGGCAGCGAGAAGCTGGGGCCGCTGTTCCTCGATCGCGGACCACAGGTCCATGACCGGGTCGAGGCGCGGCCGCACCGATTGCGCGTGCCGGCCTGAGCCTCGAAAAACTCAAAAGAAAGGGTCTCGAAAAAAGGGGGCGGCCCTGCGAAGAGCCGCCCCCTTTGTTCGTCAGAAGCTGCCGCTTGCGTGCAGCGACCGGGATTACTTCAGCTCGACGGTGCCGCCGGCTTCCTCGATCTGCTTCTTCAGCTTCTCGGCCTCTTCCTTGTTCACGCCTTCCTTGACGGGCTTCGGCGCGCCTTCGACGAGCGCCTTGGCTTCGGTCAGGCCCAGGCCGGTGATGGCGCGGACTTCCTTGATGACGTTGATCTTCTTGCCACCGTCGCCGGTGAGGATCACGTCGAACTCGTCCTTGGCCTCTTCGGCCGGGGCACCGGCGCCACCGCCGGCGGCAGGCGCAGCCGCAACGGCGGCAGCGGCGGAAACGCCCCACTTCTCTTCGAGCATCGTGGAAAGCTCGGCCGCCTCGAGGACGGTCAGTTCGGAAAGCTGGTCCACCAGCGCATTCAGGTCAGCCATGTTCAAAACTCCAGGGTAATCGGGTTGAAATCAAATCAGATGGTAATCGCGAAAGTGCCGCTTATGCCGCGTCCTTGGCGCCATAAGCGCCGAACACGCGGGCAAGCTGTGCCGCCGGCGCCTGGGTGACGGTCGCGACCTTGGTCGCGGGCGCCTGTACCAGGCCCACGATCTTGGCACGCAGCTCGTCGAGCGACGGAAGCGCCGCGAGCGACTTGACGCCGTCCGCGTCGAGGGCGGTGCTGCCCATCGCGCCGCCGACCACTTCGAGCTTGTCGTGGTCCTTGGCGAAGTTGACCACCACCTTGGCGGCGGCAACCGGGTCTTCCGATGTGGCGAGCGCCGTGGGGCCGACGAGCAGATCCGCGAGGGATGCGTAATCGGTGCCTTCGAGCGCGAGCTTGGCAAGGCGGTTCTTCGCGACCTTGTAGCGTGCACCGGCTTCGCGCATCCTGTTCCGAAGCTCGTCGGCCTCCGCGACCGTCAGCCCGTGATTACGGGCGACGACGACGACGCCGACTTCGGAGAAGGTGCGGTTCAGCTCGGCAACGGCTTCGGTCTTCTGGGAACGATCCATGCCGGTCTCCTCAACATGGATGCGGGAGCGCCGCGGGGGCACACCGCATCCGGTTCACAATGCCGCGCGGCGGCGAAAGCCGAAGCGCAGCGTCCAATTGTCCGAGGGGCAAAAATCGTCGCGGCCAGAGTTCGTCCCTGGCTGGACCCGGTGACCCGCAGGAGCGGCCGACCGGTAAATCTCTTCCCCGTCTTGGCGGGAGATTAAGCCCCGGATCATATCCGGGGCACCCGCTGTCTCGGACGGATGCCGGCCATGGCGAGCCATGTCCGACGAAACGCGGCGTTTAGCGCGAATCGGGCGAATGTCAATGCCGGGTGGCATGCAGCCTTACGTTCGCACTATTCCCGGCAATGCTTCCGCAAACTTGCGCTGGCGCGTTCGTTTGTTGCTTTCCGTCCCCAGAGTGAGAAACAGCGCCCGAAACGTATGGCAGATTCGCCGGGGTGTAGGAAAGCGGTTCGGCCCGATCAGCCCCTGCCGCCCGCGCGGCGCAGGCCTACGGGGAGCGGCAGGTCGTCGGTGCGGGTCGCAAGCGCGGCCCAGGAGAAATCGGCGCCGGTGGGATGCTGGAACAGGCGCAGCTCGAATTCCGGGATCATCGCGATCAGATGGTCGAAAATGTCGGCCTGTACCGGCTCGAAGTCGACGAAGCTGGTCTGCTGAATGAAGCAATAGACCTCCAGCGGGATACCCTCCGCCGTGGGCTGGAGGTGACGGACGAGCAGCGGCATGTGCTGGCGCACGTCGGGATGTTCGCGCAGATAGGCGACGATATAGGCGCGCAGCGTGCCGATATTGGTGAGGCGGCGCTGTTCGTTCGTCGCGCGGCCGTCATTCCACTTCGCCAGGTCCTGACGCTTGGCCGCCAAATAGGGGCGCAGCAGGCTGTATTGCTCGAGATGCGCGATCTCCTCGTCCGTCAGATAGCGCACGCTGTTCTGGTCGAGATGCAGCGCGCGGCGGATACGCCGGCCGCCGCTGTCTTCCATCCCGCGCCAATTCTGGAAGGAATCGGAAATCAGCTTGTAGGTCGGGATGGTGACGATGGTGTGATCGAAATTCTGCACCTTCACCGTATGCAGCGCGACGTCGATCACCGTGCCGTCGGCGTTCAGTTGCGGCATGGAGATCCAGTCGCCGACGCGGATCATGTCGTTGGAGGTGAGCTGGACGGAGGCGACGAGCGACAGGATCGTGTCCTTGAACACCAGCATCAGGACGGCGGCCATCGCTCCCAGCCCGGACAGGAACAGGAATGGCGACCGCTCCATGAGTGCGGCCGCCATCAGGATGACGGCGCCGCCGTAGATGATGATCTTCAGGACCTGGATATAGCCCTTGATCGGCCGGCTGCCCGCATCGGGCCGGCGCTGATAGAATTCGTTGCCGACGCTGAGCGCCGCGCCGAGCGCCAGCGCGAGCGACAGAATGACGAATGCCGAGCAGACATTGCCGATGACGGTCGTGAGCGCGGACGGAAGATGCGGCACCAGCAGGACGCCGCGCGACACGACCGTCGCCGGTACGATATTGGCCAGGCGGCGCACCATCACCGGCAGGTGCGGCAGGTCGTCGTCCCATTCCATCCGCGCCAGCAGGCGCCAGACGATCCGCAGCAATACCTGCTTGACGAGCAGCGTCGCGACGAGGGCGATGGCGGCGACGATGCCGAGGCCGATTAGCGTTTCGACCAGGCTGTTCCAGCCCGGTGGCGCAAAGGTGAAATCCATGGACGTTCCTGGTTACGGATCGGCGGAATGGAGCGTGCGGTCGGCCGTTGCCACCGCCGACCGCGCGAGACATAGCGATCCTGACCGGTGCCGCAACCGCAGCGGCGCAAAGGCCGGACGCTTGCCGTTCCGCTATCGGCCGTGCGGTGCGAACAGGATGAAGCCGGCGCCGACGAGGCACAGGGCCACGCCGCCGATGTCCCAGCGGTCGGGGCGAACGCCTTCGGCACCCCATAGCCACAAAAGCGCCGCCACGATGTAGATGCCGCCATAGGCCGCATAGGCCCGGCCGGCCGCGGCCACGTCGACCAGCGTGAGGAGCCAGGCGAAGGCGACGAGCGAGACGCAGCCCGGCACCAGCCACCAGACCGACCGGCCGAGCCGAAGCCATGCCCAGAAGGCGAAGCAGCCGGCGATTTCGGCCATGGCGGCGGCCGCATAGACGGCGAAGGTCACGCCTCCGCGCCGTCCGGCGAGAGCGCCCGCAGGATTTGGCAATCGGCGATGGTCGGCCCGTCGCAATGTTCGAGCCGCCGGGCCAGCTCGCCGCGCAACGCCCGGAGGTCGGCGAGCTTGCGGTCGATCTCGGCGATATGGCGTGCGGTGATGGCGTCGACTTCGGCACAGGACGCGCGCGGATCGTCGGCCAGCCGCAACAGGGTGCGGACCTGATCCAGCGAGAAGCCGAGCGCGCGCGAGCGCCGGACGAACGACAGCCTGTCGAGATGCTCCTGCTCGTAGATGCGGTAGTTGGCCGCGTTGCGGGCCGGCGGCGGCAGCAATCCTTCCGCCTCGTAATAGCGGATGGTTTCCACCCTGGTGCCGGTGGCGCGCGCGAGATCGCCAATCTTCATTCTTGACCCTGTAGCGGCTTCAGGGTGCACATGGCGAGCCCGAACGCGAAGGAAAGGGCGCACCGTGGCCGACGATTGTTGTTCCGGAAAAGGCGAGGCGATCGCCGAACTGGGCCGGGTGGCGGAACAGCGCCGCGTGCTGGTGATCGTCATGATCATCAATACCATGATGTTCGCCGCCGAATTCGGCGGCGGCCTGCTGGCGCGGTCGAGTTCGCTGATGGCCGATTCGGTCGACATGTTCGGCGATGCCGTCGTTTATGCGCTGAGCCTCTACGCGCTCGACCGCGGGGCGCGCTGGCATGCGGGCGCGGCGTTGGCGAAGGGCGCGATCATCCTCGTATTCGGCGCCGCGGTGACGATCGAGATCGTCGACAAGATGCGGAACGGGATCGCGCCCTCTTCGACGCTGATGCTCGGTTTCGGCGGCGTCGCGCTCGCCGCCAACCTGATCTGCCTTGCGCTGTTGTGGCGGTTCCGGCGCGGCGAGGTGAACATGTCGAGTTCGTTCGAATGTTCGCGCAACGACGTGGTGTCGAACGTCGGGGTGCTGATCGCTGCCGGGTTCGTCGCGGCGACGGAATCGGTCTGGCCCGACATTCTGGTCGGCGCCGCGATCGCGGTGATCTTCCTGCGATCCGGCTGGCGCGTCCTGACCGGGGCGGCGGCGGCCTGGAAGGCGGCGTAAAGGCTGTGCGTCCGGCGCGGACATGAAAAAGGGCCGGGTGATGCCCGGCCCTTCGTTCATTTCGTCCCGCGAGACGGACCCGTCAGGCGGCCGCCACCTCGGTGGTGTCGACCTTCACGCCCGGCCCCATGGAGGAACTGAGCGCGATCTTCTTGACATACTTGCCCTTCGCGCCGGTCGGCTTGGCCTTGACGACGGCGTCGACGAGTGCGTTGAAATTCTCACGCAGGTCGGCGTCGGAGAAACTCGCCTTGCCGATGCCGGAATGGATGATGCCGGCCTTTTCGACGCGATATTCGACCTGACCGCCCTTGGCCGCCTTCACGGCTTCGGCCACATCCATGGTCACCGTGCCGAGCTTCGGGTTCGGCATCAGGCCCTTGGGACCCAGCACCTTGCCGAGGCGACCGACGACGCCCATCATGTCCGGCGTGGCGATGCAGCGGTCGAAATCGATCGTGCCGCCCTGGATCTGCTCCATCAGGTCCTCGGCGCCGACGATATCGGCTCCGGCTTCCTTCGCCTCTTCCGCCTTCGCGCCCTTGGCGAAGACGCCGACGCGCACGGTCTTGCCGGTGCCCTTGGGCAGTTGCACGACGCCGCGGACCATCTGGTCGGCGTGGCGCGGATCGACGCCCAGGTTGAGCGCAACCTCGATCGTTTCGTCGAACTTGGCGGTGGCGTTCTTCTTCACCAGCGCGATCGCCTCGTCCACCTGGTGCAGCTTTTCGCCGTCGACGTCCCAGGCCTTCTGCTTCTTGGTCAGCTTTGCCATCGGATCAGCCCTCCACCACTTCGAGGCCCATGGCCTTTGCGCTGCCTTCGATGATGCGGGTCGCCGCATCCATGTCGTTGGCGTTCAGGTCCTTCATCTTCGTCTCGGCAATCTGCTGCAGCGCGGAGCGCTTGATCTTGCCGATCGTGTTCTTGCCCGGTTCCTTGGCACCCGACTTGATGTTCGCCGCCTTCTTGATGAGGAAGGTCGCCGGCGGCGTCTTCGTCGTGAAGGAGAAGGAACGGTCCGCATAGACGGTGATCACGGTCGGGATCGGCGCGCCCTTTTCCAGGTCGCCGGTCGCGGCGTTGAACGCCTTGCAGAATTCCATGATGTTCACGCCGCGCTGGCCCAGAGCAGGGCCGATCGGCGGCGAGGGATTGGCGGTGCCGGCCGGCACCTGCAGCTTGATATAGCCGGTAATTTTCTTGGCCATCGTTTCTCACTCTATAGTCGGGCCGGGGAGGGACGTGCCCACCGCGGCCGGTTCAAGTTTAGCGGTCCTGCCGGCCCTGAAAGGACCTCCCGCAACAATTCCTCTCCCGGCGGGAGAGGATAGCAAGGCTTGGCAGCTTGCTGCCTAGCCGCACTTGGTGAGGGTGGTCGCCCTCACCCTTTCGCCGACTGCGTCGGCTCTTTCCCTCTCCCGTCGGGAGAGGGAAGGATCATTTCGACCGCTCCACCTGCTCGAAATCCAGTTCGACCGGCGTCGCGCGGCCGAAGATCGAGACGGAGACCTTGACCTTCGACTTGTCGAAATCGAGTTCCTCGACCAGGCCGTTGAAGCTGGCGAAGGGCCCTTCGAGCACCTTGACCGAATCGCCGATTTCATAGTCGATCTTGATCTGCTGCTTCGGCGCGGCGGCTGCTTCCTCCTTGGTGTTGAGGATGCGCGCGGCCTCCGCCTCGGTGATCGGCTGCGGCTTGCCCGACGACCCCAGGAATCCCGTCACCTTGGGCGTGTTCTTCACCAGGTGATAGACGTCGTCGTTCATGTTGAGCTTCGCCAGCACATAGCCGGGGAAGAACTTGCGCTCCGCCTGGACCTTCTTGCCGCGGCGGACCTCGGTCACCGTTTCCGTCGGCACCTCGACCGATTCGACGCCGGCTTCGAGGCCGAGGCGCGTCGCCTCCGCCATGATCGCGTCGCGAACCTTGTTCTCGAAGCCCGAATAGGCGTGAATGATGTACCAGCGCGCCATAAGTCTTTTCGCTTTATTCTCGTGTTGTCAGGCCAGCGACAGCAGCGCCTTGACGACCGCGTCGAAGATCGAATCCACGCCGAGGAAGAACAGCCCCAGCGCCGTCGTCATCACCATCACCATGATCGCGGTCATGATCGTTTCGCGCCGCGTCGGCCAGACGACCTTCGCGGTCTCCGCACGGACCTGACGCATGAATTCGACGGGGGAAGTCTTCGCCACTTGTCGCACTCGCTTGCTTTCAAACATCACCGGCCGCGGGACATAGGGCCGCCGCCCGGCTCTTCATCAAGAAACCGGCGCGACCCATCCACGCTGTCGGATTGGGAAGGGCATCTAGCGATTTTGGAAGCGCGGTGCAAGCCGCGATCCGCGGCAAGTGGCAGGAGTGGAGGGACTCGAACCCCCGGCCCTCGGTTTTGGAGACCGATGCTCTACCAACTGAGCTACACTCCTGTGCAGGTCGCGAGCGTGTAGCGGCATCGGCGGCGGCGGGCAAGGCCGGATGCGAGGCATCGCCACGACGGCGCGCACGCGGCTTGCCGGCTCCGCCGCAATGCGTCATCACCTGGCGCCATGCGGGCGGCGGCAGGAGCAGGCATGGGGTATATCGGCAGCGGTCGACAAGGGGGCGCACGCTGATGCTGGTGCTGGCCGGCATCGCGGTGATCGCGCTGGGGTTCCTGTTACGGTTCAATCCGTTGCTGGTGGTGGCCGTATCGGCGCTGGTCACCGGGCTGGCGGCGGGGCTGGACCCGGTGGCGGTGCTCGCCGCCTTCGGCAGGGCGTTCAACGACAGCCGCTACGTCACCGTCATCTACATCGTCCTGCCGGTGATCGGCCTGCTGGAACGCTATGGCCTGCAGCGCCGCGCGCGCGAACTGATCGCCAGGCTGAAACGGGCGACAACGGGGCGGCTGCTGATCGGGTACATGCTGTTCCGCCAACTGACCGCGGCGGTGGGCCTGAACTCGATCGCCGGCCCGGCGCAGACGGTGCGCCCGCTGATCGCGCCGATGGCCCAGGCGGCGGCCGAGCTTCAGACCGGCGGCGACGGCGAATCCGAACGGGTGAAGGCAATGGCGGCGGCGACCGACAATGTCGGGCTGTTCTTCGGCGAGGACATCTTCATCGCCATCGGATCGATCCTGCTGATGAAAGGCGTGCTGGAGAATTACGGCATCGACATCGAGCCGTTTCACCTGTCGTTATGGGCGATCCCGACCGCGATCGCCGCCGCCATCGTTCACGGGACGCGGCTGCTGCTGCTCGACCGCTCGTTGAAGCGCAAGCGCGCATGATCGGCCTCAACTTCGTCTATACCGTCGCCGGACTGGCCTTTGCCGCCTTCGCGCTGTCGGCGCTGGCGGTTCGGCCGCGCAAATGGGCCAATGCCGCCTTCTACTTGCTGATCGCGACCAGCTTTCTGGCCGGCGATCTGCTGGGCGATGTCGGCAACGGCGTCCTGGTGCTGGCGCTGGTCGCGCTGGCGGCAAGCGGCCGGATGCGCGGCGGCGAGGCGCGCGAGGGCGCAGTGCGACCGCGCGGATCCAGGCTGTTCCTGCCGGCGCTGCTGATCCCGGTGGCGGCACTGGTCGGCACGCTCGTCTTCAAGCAATTGCCGGCATGGTTCGACCCCAGAGAGACGACACTCGTCGCGCTGACGGCGGGCGTGTTGCTGGCGCTGGCGGTCTGCTATGCCTGGCTGCGGCCGGGGACCGCGATGCCGTTTCACGACGGGCGGCGGCTGATGGACGATGTGAGCTGGGCGGCGATCCTGCCGCAGATGCTGGCGAGCCTGGGGGCGGTGTTCGCGCTTTCGGGCATGGGCGACGTCGTTGGCGATCTGGTGACGCAAGTGATCCCGTCGGGCAGCCTGGCGGGCGCGGTGATCGTCTACGGCCTGGGCATGGCGGCGTTCACGATCATCATGGGCAATGCCTTCGCCGCCTTTCCGGTAATGGCGACCGCGATCGGCATTCCGCTGCTGGTCAATGGCTTCGGCGGCGATCCGGCGCCGGTCGCGGCGGTCGGGATGCTGGCGGGCTTTTGCGGCACGCTGCTGACGCCGATGGCGGCCAATTTCAACCTGGTGCCGGCGGCGCTGCTCGACCTGAAGGATCGCGGCGGCGTGATCAAGGCGCAGGCGGCGACAGCGCTGCCGCTGCTCGCGTTCAACATCGTGTTCCTGTACCTGGTATTGCGATGAACCGACTGACCGAGGAAACCGCCCGGCGCTTCGCCGCCCTGACGCTCGACCATGTCGGGCGCGAATTTCCCAACAAGCTGGATCACGTGATGGCGGGGCCGGACGATGTCCGCGCGCCGTCCGACCTGCACCCGGTCTTTTACGGCAGCTTCGACTGGCATAGCTGCGTGCATGGCTGGTGGCAGTTGCTGCGGCTGGCACGCGCCTTTCCCGACATGACGGAGGCGGCTGCGATCCGGGCGCGGGCCGATGCCATGCTGACGCCCGAAAGGATCGCGGGCGAGGCCGCCTATCTCGACCGGCCGGAGAGCGCCGGGTTCGAGCGGCCTTATGGCTGGGCCTGGCTGCTGGCGCTGCACGGCGAGGCGGAGCGCCACGATGCGCCCTGGGCCGAGGCGCTGGCGCCGCTCGCCGCGCGGTTCGCACGCAGGTTCCGCGACTTCCTGCCGCGCCTTACCTATCCGATCCGGGTCGGCACGCATTTCAACATCGCCTTCGCCCTCGTGCTGGCACGCGACTGGGCCGAGGCGCGCGACCTCCCGCTCATGCACGCGATCGACGAGCGGGCGGGCGCATGGTTCGGGGCGGACCGCGATTGTCAGGCGTGGGAACCGGGCGGCGATGAGTTCCTGTCGCCGGCGCTGATCGAGGCGCTGTTGATGAGCCGCGTGCTGGCGGGCTCTGCGTTTCCGGCCTGGTTCGACGCCTTTCTGCCGGCAGCGGCGCAGGGGCAGCCGGACACGCTGTTCACGCCCGTCACGGTGTCGGATCGCAGCGACGGCAAGATCGCGCATCTCGACGGCCTGAACCTCAGCCGCGCCTGGTGCTGGCGGTCGCTGGCGCGGGCGCTGGGGGAGGGGCATCCGGTCGGGCCGCTGGCGCAGGACAGCGCCGGGCGGCACCTGGTCGCCAGCCTGCCGCACATCGCCGACGACTATATGGGCACACACTGGCTGGCGAGCTTCGCGCTGCTGGCGCTGACCGCCTGAGCCGCGATCAGGCCGCGCGGCTGGCGCGGTCGCCGGTGGCGAGGCCGCGTGCTTCCTCCACCGGGAGCGGGCGGCCGAAGAAGTAGCCCTGCGCCCTGGTACAGCCGAGCCGCTGGATCATCAGATGCTCTTCTTCCGACTCCACGCCTTCCGCCGTGGTGGCCATGCCCAGACTGTCGGCCAGCGCCACGACCGCGCGGACGATCGCCACCGCTTCGCGCACGTTGCGCGCTGCGTCCTGGACGAAGGCGCGGTCGATCTTGATGGTGGAAAAGCGCGTGCGCGACAGATTGCCGAGCGGGGAATAGCCGGTGCCGAAATCGTCGAGGCTGAGGCGAACGCCGAGGTCGATCAGCCGGTCGAGCACCTGTACCGTGCCCGTTCCTTCGCGCAGGAAGACGCTCTCGGTCACTTCCAGCTCCAGCCGGTCGGCGCTGAGGCCGCTCTGCGCCAGCGTCTGCGCCACCATGTTGACGAAGTTCGGGCTGTGCAACTGTTCGGGCGAAACATTGACTGCGACGCGGATATCGTCCTTCCACTTCGCCGCTTCGTTGCAGGCGGTGCGCAGCACCCATTCGCCGATCGGTGCGATCAGGCGCGCATCCTCGGCCAGCGGCACGAATTTCGCGGGCGAGATGACGCCGAATTCGGGATGCGTCCAGCGCAACAGCGCCTCGAACCCCTTCAGCGCGCCGGTGCCGGCATCGACCACCGGCTGATAGAGCAGGTGAAGCTGATCGTTCTTGAGCGCGCTGCGCAGCGCGATCTCCAGCACGCGCCGTTCCTCCGCCGCGGCATGAAGCTGCGGTTCATAAGCATGGAAGATGCCGCCGCCCGCGTCCTTCGACCGATAGAGGGCGAGGTCGGCGGAGCGGATCAGCATTTCCGCCGTCCGGCCGTCGCGCGGGCCGATCGCGATGCCGACACTGGCGCCGATATACAGCGTGTGCTGGTCGACCTCATAGGGGCGCGACAGCGCATCGATGATCGTTCTGGCGAGCTGGTCGATCCGCGCGGAATCCCACGCATCGGGCAGGACGACGGCGAATTCGTCCCCGCCCAGCCGGCCGACCATGCCGGTGTCGCCCACGATGCGCTTCAACCGGCCCGATACGCGGCTGAGAAGGCGGTCGCCGACGGGATGGCCGAGCGTGTCGTTGACCGCCTTGAACCGGTCGAGGTCGATCATCATGAAGCCGGCGCGGCCGCCCCATTTTTCCGATTCCGCGATCGCCGCCGCCAGCGTTTCGTTGATGAGCAGGCGGTTGGGCAGGCCGGTCAGCGTGTCGTAGCGGGCCATGCGGTTGATCTTGTCGGCGCTGCGCCGGGCCTCCGTGACGTCGGAGCCGACGCCGCGAAAGCCGATGCACTGGCCGTTCTCGTCGAACCGCGGACTGGCCGAGATTTCCCACCAAAATTCCTGGCCCTGGGCATAAACGGGCAGCAGCAGGTCGCGGAAGCTGTCGCGGCGTTTCAGCTTTTCGGCCAGGTCGCGCAGGCCCGCGGCGACGTTGCCGCTTTCCCAGGTCGGCCCGGCGAGCAGCGCCAGAAAGGACGTGCCGTTGATGGCGGCGGGATCGAGGCCGAAGGTGCGGGCGAGGCGCGGGCCGGCGCGCACGACGCGGCGCTGCGCGTCGATTTCCCACAACCAGTCGGCTTCGGCCTCCTCGAATTCGCCGAGCAGCAGGCTGACCGTTTCGTCGCGTTCGGACAGGGCGATCTCGCTCGCCCTGAGCCGTACCATCATGCGGCCGCGCTCCAGACTCGCGACCAGGGACAGCAGGGTCACGAACACCATTGTCCCGCCCAGCACGTCCTGCGCGGACAGAAGCAGCGATGCGGCCGCCGCCGCGCCCGTCACGCCGATGAACGCGATTGCGGCCAGCGGCACCGCGCTGAGCGCGAAGGCCGCCGTCATCATCTGGACGGCGAGGACGAGCCAGAAGGTCTGACCGGTCAGCGGATCGACCTGAGGCACGAAGCCGAGTGCCGGAACGACCCAGAACAGTGCGAGCAAAAGGCCCTCCAGCGCCGATTCGCGCAGGCGGGCCGCGGTCGCGGTGATGCGGCTGTGGTTGCGCCCGGCCATGCGGCGAATCGCGATCGCGGCCGACAGGCCGATCGCCAGGCCCGCCCAGGGCAGCAGGATCGCGGCGGGAAGGTCGTGACGGAACAGCATCGTCACGAGTGCCACGCCTGCGAGATTCACCACGAAGACGATCCAGGCCAGCCGCCCGGCGGCGCTGAGCTGCGCAGCGCGGATCGGCGCCCACTCGGCCGAATCGGCAAAATCGCCGAGTCCGATCAGGCCCCGGAAATCGCTTCGCGTGCGGGTGAATGGCGAGGTCGTTCGATGCGTCACCCGGCCAGCCTAGCCGAGCGACGGTTAGCGCATGGTTAGGCCGGGAGGGTTTGGGCGAAAAAATCTCGCGGCGCGCGGCGGCGGGACGCGGAAGGCGATCCCGCGTCCCCCCGATCAGGCGGCGATGTCGTAGGGCTTTATCTCGCCGGCAAGATAGAGGTTTCGCGCCTTGGCCCGGCTGAGCTTGCCCGAGCTGGTGCGCGGCAGGGTGCGCGGCGGCACGAGTTCGACGACGCAGTTCATGCCGGTGATCGAGCGGACCCGATCGCGGATGTCGTCGCGCAGGCGCGTGCGCTCGCTGTCGTCGGAGGTGCGGCACTGGACCAGCACCGCCGGCGTTTCGTCCCCGCCCGGCGTGGTGATGGCGAAGGCGGCGATGTCGCCGGCCTTGAAGCCGGGAAGCTGCTCCACCGCCCATTCGATGTCCTGCGGCCAGTGGTTGCGGCCGTTGATGATGATCATGTCCTTGGCGCGGCCGACGATGAAGACATAGCCGTCCGACATATAGCCCATGTCGCCGGTATCGAGCCAGCCGTCGGTCATGCAAGCCTCGGTCGCCTCGGGGTCGCGGAAATAGCCGACCATCAGCGACGGGCCCTTGCACCAGACCTTGCCGATATCGCCGTCGCGAAGCGGATTGCCATCCTCGTCGCGGATTTCGATGGTCATGTCCTTCACGGGCTTGCCGCAATTGACGATAGCGCGGTAGCGCTGCGGCCGGTCGCCTGAGCCCGACTGGCCGGAAAGCTGCGTTTCCTCGACCAGTTCGACGCGGATGCCTTCGCCCGGCGGCATGATCGAGACGGCGAGCGTGGCCTCCGCCAGGCCGTAGCTGGGCAGGAAGGCCGATGCCTGGAACCCGGCATCGGCAAAGGCGTCGACGAAGCTCTGCATCACGTCGGGGCGGATCATGTCCGCACCATTGCCCGCCACGCGCCAGCGCGACAGGTCGAAACGGTCGGATGCCTTGGTCTGGCTCGACATGCGCCGGGCGCAGATGTCGTAGCCGAAGGTCGGCGAATAGGACAGGGTGGTGCCGGAATTGCGGCTGATCATGTCCAGCCAGGCGAGTGGTCGCCGGGCGAAATCCTCGGTCTTCAGATAATCGGTCGAGACCTGGTTGGCGATCGGCGAGAGGAAGCAGCCGACCAGCCCCATGTCGTGATACCAGGGCAGCCAGGAAACGCAGCGGTCGGTTTCGACCAGTTCCATGCCGTGGCTGTGCGCCGACAGGTTGTTGAGCAGCGCGTGGTGCGTGATCGCGACGCCGTGGGGAAAGCGCGTCGAGCCGCTGGAATATTGCAGATAGGCGATGTCTTCCGGCGCGGCTTGCGGCAGTTCCGTTTCCGGCGCCTCGCGTGTCGAAAAGCTCGTCCAGTCGGCGGCATCGACGCCGTTCAGGCGCGCCGCCTCGCCGGCCAGCGCTTCCAGTTCCGGCGGGAACAGGAGGAATTTCGGGTCGCAGCTCTGCAACTGCACGCGGAGCTGGTCGATATAGGATTCGCGTCCGCCGAACGAAGTCGGCAGCGGCAGCGGCACCGGCCAGGCGCCGGCATAGATGGTGCCGAAGAACAGGGCGGCGAATTCGGCGCCCGTTTCCGCGATCAGCGCGATACGGTCTTCGCGGCCGATGCCGGCGGCGATCAGGCGGCGGGCCTGGGCCAGCGCGTCCCGACGCAACTCGGCAAAGGAATAGGCACGCACCAGCGTGCCGCGCGGATCGTGGAAGTTCAGCCCGCGGCGGCCGGTCGCGGCATAATCCAGCGCCTCGCCGATCGTATCGAAATCGGCCAGGCGGCGCGGCAGCGTGTCCTCCGTCGGCGTCGGCGCAAGCGCCGCCGTCGTGCCGGAGTCCGGCGTTACCCGTTTCGATTCAACAGCATTCATCGTCGTTCGTGCGCCCCTGACTTTCCAAAGAGCCTTGTTTTCCATCCGATGAGCTCCTGCACCGGTCCAACGTTCAAAATCGGTTGCCACTGTGGCACAATCATGGCGTATGTCGCGACCCCGCCGCCCGCCGCCGCCGCTGACCGCGGAAATGCTGGAACGCCTGGCGCTCAGATATGTCGAGCGATACGCCACGACACGGGCGAAACTGGCCGCATATCTGGAGCGCAAGATTCGCGAGCGCGGCTTCGAGGACGGTGTGCCGCAAGTGACCGCGATCGTCGAGCGCTTCGCCGAACTCGGCTATGTCGACGACCGCGCCTTCGCCGAGGCGCGGGCCGCGGCGATGGCGCGCCGCGGGCTGGGCGAGCGGCGGGTGGCGAGCGCATTGTGGCAGGCCGGGGTCGAGGCCGACGATGCCGAGGCGCTGGCCCCCGACATTGCCGAGCGGGCGGTGGAAAGCGCCGTCACCTTCGCCAGACGGCGGCGCATCGGCCCCTTCGCGGCCGAGGCGCCGGATCGATCTGGTCGGGAGAAGCATATCGCGGCGATGATCCGGGCCGGCCACGCCTTCGAGCTTGCGCGCGCGATAGCCTCGCTGCCGCCGGGCGGCGACATCACCTTTCTGTTCGAGGCGTAGGAGGTTTTCCAGCCCCCGGCCGCATTGCCGCATTGTGCAATCCTGTGTTAAACGACGCGCAGGGGGAGAAGAACTATGGGTGCCAACCCGCAAGTTGCGGCGAACAGTTTCGATCCTGCCTCCGACGATGCGTTGAACGACGGCGTCGGCGCCGACGGACTCGTTCTTTCGGGGGCCGTGAAATGGTTCGACGTGTCGCGCGGATTCGGGTTCATCGTCGCGGACGATGCGGCGATCGGCGACATTCTGCTGCACTTTTCCGTACTGCAGGAACATGGCCGGCGCAGTCTGCCCGAAGGCGCGCGGGTGGAATGCGTGGCGGTCCAGCGGCCGCGCGGTTTCCAGGCCCGCTCGATACTCTCGATCGACCTGTCCTGCGCGGTGGAAACGCCGCTGCGGCGCCCCAGCGAGCAGGTCGACCGGCTGGAACTGATCGCCGCGGCCGGGCCGTTCGTACCGGTGACGGTGAAGTGGTTCAACCGGCTGAAGGGATACGGTTTTCTGATCCACGAGGAGGAAAGCCGTGATATCTTCGTCCACATGGAAACGCTGCGCCGCGGCGAAATCGAGGATGTCCGGCCCGACGAGGCCTTGCGGGCGCGCATCGTCGAGGGCGATAAGGGACCGCTCGCAGTTGCCGTCGAAAGGACCGATTGACCCCATGAAATTCGTACATGCGTTGGCCGCCGCGATGCTGGCCGCCGGGTTGGGCCTGTCGGCGACGGCCTGCACCAGCAATGGATACGCCACCAACGATGAGGAGGCGGTGGCGGAAAAGGTCGACGTCACGATCGAGAGCGCTTCCGGGGCGCACGTCTTTCACACCGAAGTCGCCAAGAGCGCCGCCGAGCAGGCGCGCGGGTTGATGTACCGCACCGACCTGCCGGACGATTTCGGTATGCTGTTCTGGCCCTATCCGGCCGGCGGCGGCGCGCCGCGAGAGGCGAGCTTCTGGATGAAGAACACGCCGAGCCCGCTCGACATCATCTTCATCCGGCCCGACGGCACGATCGCCCGTGTCGCCGCCAATGCCGTGCCCTTCGACGAGAGCCCGATCGCGTCGGGCGAGCCGGTGGGCGCGGTGCTGGAAATTCGCGGCGGCCGGGCGGGCGAACTGGGCATCCAGGAAGGCGACACGGTCCGCTGGCCGGGGCAAAAGCGCGGCTGAGGCGCGCGCGGGCGTTTTCCTTCCCTGCTGCGGCGAAAGGGGGCGCGACGGGAAGGTCGCCGCTTGAACCGGCTGCCGAGCGGAAACGCGCTCCAGACGGCAGCGCCTGCACTTGTCACGCGCCTGTGGGGGCCGGTTTCGGGCGATGCACCGCGCGTCCGGGCGCTTTGCATGATCGAATGATGGCAAGGGCCATTGCCCGCGACCGCCTCTCGCGGTAATCGCGCTTGCCATGGGCATCCTGAAATCGATCTTCACCTGGTGGGAAGGCGCCACCTTCGGCACATGGCTCGGTCTGCGCGGCAAGCGGCGCATGGGCGAGGACGCGCTCGGCAACGTCTATTACGAGGGCGGCAAGGACACGGCGGGCAATCCCCGCCGCTGGGTGATCTATAAGGGCGCCAACGACGCAAGCCGGGTGCCGCCTGACTGGTTCAGTTGGCTGCACCACCATATCGACCAGACGCCGGACGACGCGCCGGTGCCCGTTCGCACCTGGCAGAAGCCGCCGGTTCCGAATCTTACGGGCACCGCGCTCGCCTATCGCCCGCCCGGCGCGCTGGAAGTCGGCGGGCACCGCGCCGGCGCGACCGGTGATTACGAGGCCTGGAGCCCCGACGCGTGAACCGACGGCTGCTCTACGCCGGCGGGGGGGTGATCGCCGCCGCCCTGATCGGCGTGGGCGTGTGGCAGGGGATCGAGGCCTATCGCGACGGCGAGGCGGATTCGACCATTCTGGCCGACCCGGGCAGCGGCGCGGAAGGGCGCACGGCGCTGGACCGCGCCGCCGATGCCGGCGAGGTGGTGACGATCCGCACCGAGCAGCGCACCGATCCCAATCGCGGCGCGACGCCGATGGCGCAGCGCGTCGCGGTGCTGGGTTTCCTCAACAAGCGCAACGGCGAATCGCGCGACGTGAAGCTGAAGCCGGGACAGGCGACGCGCATCGGCGACGTGATCATCCACCTGCGTGCGTGCGAGCGAACGGCGCCGTGGGAGCCGGAAACCTATACCGGCGCCTTCGTCCAGCTCGACGTGCGGCAGGCCGACGAAAGCTGGAAGCGGGTTTTCTCGGGCTGGCTCTACAAGGAACGGCCGGCGCTCAACGTGGTCCAGCACCCGATCTACGATGTGTGGCCCAAGAGCTGTGCGATGACCTTTCCCGAAACGGGGCCGGAGACGGTATCGGGCGATTCGGGCGCGGTGGCGGCGCCCAGCGCATCGAGCGCGCCGAAATCGCCGGCGCCCGAGGCCACGCCGTCGGCACCGGCCGAACCCGACGCCGCGGGCTCGCCCAGCGCGGCGGAGAGCAACGCGACATAATCGTCGCGCGGCACCTCGACCGCGCCCAGCGAGGCGAGGTGATCGGTCTGGAACTGGCAGTCGAGCAGCGTGAACCCGCCGACCTTGAGCCGCGCCACCAGCCATGCCATTGCGACTTTCGAAGCGTCGCGGGCGCGACTGACCATGCTTTCCCCGAAAAAGGCGCGACCCAGCGCAAGGCCGTAGAGCCCGCCGACGAGCCTGTCATCCTGCCAGCATTCGATCGAATGGGCGTGGCCGGCGGCGTGGAGCCGCAGGAAGACATCCTCGATCGCGCCGTTGATCCAGGTATCGGGCCGATCCTCGGCCGCCTGGGCACACAGGCCGATAACGTCGGCGAAAGCGTGGTCGGCGGTCACGCGGAACCGGTCGGACGCGATCGTCTTGCGCAGCGAACGCGACAGGTGAAAGCGATCGAGCGGCATGATGCCGCGGAATTTTGGCTCCACCCAATAGACGCCGGGCGCGTCGCGATGGTCGGCCATGGGAAAGACGCCCATGGCATAGGCCTTGAGGACCAGGCCCGGATCGAGACGCTGATGATGCCCTGTCATGCCGTCGGCCCGGCGGTGCGCCGCATGTCGACCCCCTGAAATTCGCGCGAAAGCCGGCTCGTCATACTGCGGAGATGGGTCGGAGACGGGGACAGCGCAAGCACGGCCGCGCATGAAAAGAGGGCCGGAACCCGTGGTTCCGACCCCATTCTTGATTGATATCGCGGTGGTCCGCGGTCGTCAGGCCTTGCAGGTCTTCGACGCGCCGTCCGTGGTATAGGTGATCTGCTGCTGATCGCCCTTCACGGTGACGCCGTCGGCCGACCAGGGGCCGCCCTCGGCGTCCGAGGTCAGCACCTTCGGCGGCGCGTCTTCCTCGGCGCGGAAATGAACCTGCTTCCCGTTGCTGAAGAAGTCGACATAGACGAGGCTGTTGTCGCCGCAGCGGAAGCTCTTGCTCGCCGTCATCGACGGCGGAAGCTCGACCGGCGTCGCATTCTGCAGCGCATCGTTCATGGGGTCCGGAGCGCGGGAGTCCACGACTTCCGGCTTATGGTTGCAGGCTGCGAGTGAGAGCGCAACCATGACGGCAGATATGGGGAGAGCTGACTTGATCATGACGGAGCGCTAGTTCGCGCATGCAGCACGAATGGTCAATACCCCTTTGCATCGCGACGTAATTTCATTTTGCAGCGCATTCGGAAACGGTAGCGTTTACACTCATTTCCAACCGGTTTCGTGAAAGGAGTATGCGCGACGCGGTACGCGACCGGGACCGTGCATTGGCCGGCGCCGGGCGCCGGTGTGGCTTAAAAAGGCGAATCACGATGCGTTGCGGCCGAAGCGTTTGGCCAGGAGCCCGGCCAGCGGCGGGCCGACGAGCAGCACGGTGACGAAGCGGACCATCTGCAACGCCACGACGAAGGCGATGTCGACCTGGGTGGACGCGGCGATGATGGTGACGGAATCGGCGCCGCCGGGGCTGGTGGCGAGGTACGCGGTCACCAGGTCGATGCCGAGCCGCCATGCCAGCAGCAGGGCAAGACCGCCGCAGAACAGGATCAGCAGTCCGATGGCGAGCAGGATGCGGGGCAGTGCACGCAGGGCAATGCGGATGGTGTCGCGCGTGAAGCCAAGGCCGATGCGCCAGCCGACCACGGCATAGCCCAGCGCCAGCAGCAATTGCGGCGGGGCGAGTGCGATGGCGCCGGAAAGGTTCAGGATACTGCCGAGTATGATCGGGCCGATCAACGCGCCGGCGGGAAGGCGAAGTGCGAGGCCGGCAACCGCACCTGCGCCCGCGACGGCGATGGTGACGAGCGCGTCATGCGCATTGAAGGCACCGACCCACTCGATCGACAGGCCGTGGCCGCCGCCGCGACCGAGGAAGATCGCCGATAGGATCGAGGCGGTGACGGCGACGCAGACCACGCGGCTGTAGGTCATCACCGCGACCAGTCGGGCATCGGCGCCGGACGCCTGCGCCATCAGTACCATCGCCGTGGCCGCGCCCGGCGTCGATCCCCAGATGGCGGCGGTTCCGGGCAGGACCTGCCAGCGGCTGAGCATATAACCGATCAGGCTGCTGGCGCTGAGGGTGGCGGCGATGACGCCGGCGAACAGCGCCCAATTGTCGGCGAGCGTCGTGAAGATGCTCGTGGTGATCGCGCCCGCGATCAGGCAGCCGACCAGCGCCTGCGCGCCATAGAAGACAGGTCTGGCGATCGGCACCGTACGCTGCGCGGCCGCCAGGAGGATCGCGCCCAGCATCGGGCCGAGCAGGAGGCCGGCGGGAATGCCGGCGAGTTCGAGGGCAGCGGCGAAGCCGGCGGACAGAACGGCGAGGGCCGCCCAGCGCAGGAGCAGGGTGCCGCCGCCGCGATCAGGCGTCGCCAAGGCGAAGATCGTCGGACGTGCGGATGCGGGCGAGCTTCGGCAGGATATTGGCGATGGCGAAATGGTGCAGTTCTTCGGAACGTGACGCGCAGGCATCCTCGGCGACGACGATGTCGTAGCCCAGTTCCCACCCGTGCCGCGCCGTCGATTCGACGCCGAAGTTGGTGGCGATGCCGGCGATGACCAGCGTCTCGATACCGCGCCGGCGGAGCTGGAGGTCGAGCCCGGTGCCGGTAAAGGCGCCCCATTGGCGCTTCAGGATCCGGATGTCGCCCGGCTGTTCGAGGCCGTCGACCAGGTCGCTCCAGCCGGCCGGCATTCGGCCGGGCTCGAAGCCGAGCGGTTCGTCGGCCCGGGTCGAGGGGAGGTCACCGCCGTCCGCCGACCATCCGACATGAACGAGCACGACCGGTGCGCCCGCCTTGCGAAAGCGGTCGGCAAGCGCCTTGGCCGCCGCAACGACGGAGTCGCCGTCGCGTGGCTGCGTGTGCGGACCGGCGATGCCTTTTTGCAGGTCGATGAGGACGAGGGCGGTGGTTTTCGGGTCGAGTTCGGTCATCGGCGTTCCCTGTGCGGCTGGTATCGGCAGAATGGCCGAGGGCGGCGGGACGTTCCCGCGTCACAACATGGGCTGGCAAGTTCAGCATGACGGGCGAGGAGCAGCATAGTCGGGTGTACTTAATGGATGCGCTCTGGCGCGCGCCCTGCTACCGGCGCGGGCGACCATGCTCAATCTGAACGACATCACGGTGCGCCTCGGCGGGCGGACGATCCTGGACCATGCGAGCGCGGCGTTGCCGCCCCGATCCCGCGTGGGGCTGATCGGACGCAACGGGGCCGGGAAATCGACGCTGGTGCGGGTCGTCGCCGGTCTGCTCGAACCCGACGGCGGCGGGGCGGAAATGCCCAAGGACGCACGGCTCGGCTATATCGCGCAGGAGGCGCCTGCCGGCGACGCGTCGCCATTCGACACGGTGCTCGCCGCCGATACCGAGCGGGCGAGCCTGATGGCCGAGGCGGAAACCTGCACCGAGCCGCACCGGCTGGCCGAAGTGCACGAGCGGTTGCTGGCGATCGACGCGCATGCAGCACCTGCGCGGGCGGCGCGTATCCTGTCCGGGCTGGGATTCGACGAGGAGGCACAGCATCGGGCGCTCGACAGCTTTTCCGGCGGGTGGCGGATGCGCGTGGCGCTGGCGGCGCTGTTGTTTTCCGAACCCGACGTGCTGCTGCTCGACGAGCCGTCGAACCATCTCGACCTCGAGGCGGTGCTGTGGCTGGAGGATTTCCTCAAACGCTACCGCGCGACGATCCTGATCGTCAGCCATGAACGCGACTTCCTCAACAACGTCGTCGATCACATCCTGCACCTGCATCAGGGCAAGCTGACGCTTTATCCCGGCGGGTATGACGCGTTCGAGAAGCAGCGCGCCGAGCGGCTGGCACAGATCGAGGCGGCGCGGGCGAACCAGCAGGCGCAGCGGGCCAAGCTGGAGGATTATATCCGCCGCAACTCCGCGCGCGCCTCGACCGCGAAACAGGCGCAGAGTCGCGCCAAGGCACTGGCGAAAATGACGCCGATCGCCGCGGCGGCGGAAGATCCGACGCTGTCCTTCGGCTTTCCCGATCCTGCCGAGCTGCGCCCGCCGCTGGTGACGCTGGACGATGCCAGCGTCGGCTATGGTAACACACCGGTGCTGAAGCGGCTCAACCTGCGGCTCGATCCCGACGACCGCATCGCGTTTCTGGGGCGCAACGGCAACGGCAAGACGACGCTGGCGCGCTTGCTCGCCGGGCAGCTCGAACCGATGGACGGCACGGTCAACGGATCGGGCAAGCTGCGCGTCGGCTATTTCACCCAGTATCAGGTCGAGGAGCTGGACGCCGACGACACGCCGCTTGCGCACATGACGCGGGTAATGCCGGATGCGAAGCCGGCGGCGGTGCGCGCGCAACTCGGCCGGTTCGGTTTTTCCGGCGACCGGGCGACGGCGCTGGTCGGCACCATGTCGGGCGGGGAGCGCGCGCGCCTGGCGCTGGCACTGATCACGCGCGACGCGCCGCACATGCTGATCCTGGACGAACCGACCAATCATCTGGACGTCGATGCGCGCGAGGCGCTGATCCGCGCGCTCAACGACTATGCCGGCGCGGTGGTGATCGTCAGCCACGACCGGCATATGGTCGAGACCACGGTCGACCGGCTGGTGCTGGTCGATGACGGGACGGCGGTGCCGTTCGACGGCAGCATCGACGATTATGTCGCGCTGGTGCTGGGCAGCGAGGCGAAGGCGGAGGGCAAGTCCGAAAAGAAGGCCAGCCGCAAGGACGAACGCCGGGCGGCGGCGCAGGCGCGCGAGCAACTGAAGGTACTGCGCAAGGATGCCAAAGCGGCGGAAACCGAATTGGAGAAGCTGACCGCCGAGCGCAGCGATATCGACCGGGCTATGTTCGCGCCGGACGAGGCGGCTGCGCGGCTGCGCGATCTGTCGATGACCGAACTGATGAAACGGCGCGCGGACGTGGAAAGCCGGATCGCGGCGGCGGAGCGGCGCTGGCTGGAGGCGAGCGAGGCGCTGGAGGCGGCGGAGTAGCGCTGACGCCGTTAGGACCGATCGGCATTCAGCCCTGACGGCTGCGCAAATGTCGGCTTTGCGAGCTTCCGGTGCTCACGACCCTTTAGATCGCTGCGCTCCGGGTCACGCAAAACCACCATTTTCGGTTCGTCATCTTCTGAATGTCGATCGATCCTAGCCTTCCGGCAGGGTCAGGCGCAGGTCGCGGGCGTCGGGCGGATCGGTTGCCCATGCCTGCAGCCGGCCGCGCTGGAATCCGTAGCCGTAGATGTGGCGGATATAGCCGTTGGCGAACATCGGATGCTTTTTCGCGCCGAAATCGCTGCCGATATAGGCGAAGCGCACGGTCGTCCCGCGATCGCGCGCGAGATAGAAGGCGGCGCGCACCTCCGCCGCGAGCGCGGACTGCAGTGCCAGATTATAGGCGTTGCGGAGGACCGGTATCGTCTTCGGCGTCACGAAGCGGAAATCGCCGCCCCATTTGCTGCTGGCAATGATGTAGAGCGTGCGGTTCGGGCGGTGCGGCGCCGGCGCGGTGCGGTCATCGGGCCGCGTCAGGATCTGCGACACCGTGCCGCCGTCGACATGCAGCTCGCGGATGGTACGGCTGCCCGATACCGCGTCGATCGCCACCGGCGGGAACACGCCGGGCAGCGAGCCGGAGGCCAGCAGCACCCTGCGGAAAAGGGCGTAGCGGCCGGGCGCGTCGCTGGCGGCGATGGCGCCCATGTCCCACACCACTGCGCGCTGGGCATCGAGATTGCTGGTCTCCACGAACAGCCGACGGCCGCGCCGATGCTGGGCGGCGACGGCATCGATGACGGCATCGGTGATCTGGGCGCGGATCAGGGCGGCGAGCGGCTTCGCCGACATGACGCTGGTAGAAAAGGGAATGGTCGGCGCAAAGCGCATCTGCAGGACGTCGCCGGTGTCGAGGCCGGTGAAGACATGGCGGACATGATCGTCCCATTCGGGACCGAGAAAGGCGAAGGGGGCGATCAGCGCACCGGTGCTGACGCCGGTGACGACGGTGAATTCGGGGCGTGTGCCGCTGGCGCTCCAGCCGTTCAGGAAGCCGGCGGCGAAAGCGCCGTCGTCGCCGCCGCTCGACAGCGCGAGCGTGACCGTCCCGCCGGGCGGATCGAGCGGTGGCGTCATGCGGCGCGCGGCCAGCGGCGAATCCGCCCAGAAACGCGCCTCGGGAATGCCGGGAATGCGCGCGGTCGCCTGCTCGATGCGGGTGAAGGGCGCGCGGTCGATGGTGGCGCAGGCGGACAGGAGCAGAAGGCCCGCGGCGGCGAGGAGGCGGATCATGCGGTGCTGTTTGCCGGGCCGCGCGGCGCGGTGCAATGCCGATTGCCGCCGATGCGGGTGACCACTCCGCCCGCTCGTTCGCGCGACTGAAGCGCGGCCGCCAAGTTCGGGTTTGCCGGATCGCATTATCGATTGCTTGCGGGCGGCGATGCGGCGCGCCATGTTCGCGGTCATGCAGGTTACCCAGGACACGCTCGCCCTTATCGGCAATACGCCGCTCGTCCGGCTGAAGGGCCCCAGCGAGGCCAGCGGCTGCGACATCTACGGCAAGTGCGAATTCGCCAATCCGGGCGCAAGCGTGAAGGACCGGGCGGCGCTGTTCATCGTCCGCGATGCGGAGGAAAAGGGGCTGATCGGCCCCGGCGGCACGATCGTTGAGGGGACGGCCGGCAATACCGGCATCGGCCTGGCCCTCGTCGCGAACGCCAAGGGGTACAAGACGGTGATCGTCATGCCCGAGACGCAGAGCCGTGAAAAGATGGACACGTTGCGCGCGCTGGGCGCCGAACTCGTGCTGGTGCCGGCCGCGCCCTATTCCAACCCGGGCCATTTCGTCCACACCTCGCGCCGGCTGGCCGAGGAGCGCGAGAATGCGATCTGGGCCAACCAGTTCGACAATGTCGCCAACCGGCGCGCGCATATCGTCGGCACCGCGGCCGAGATCTGGGAGCAGATGGAGGGGCGCGTCGATGGCTTCACCTGTGCCGTGGGCACCGGCGGAACGCTAGCCGGCGTCGGGCTGGGGCTGAAGGAGCGCGACGAGAACGTCAGAATCGCGCTCAGCGATCCGCACGGCGCCGCGCTCTACGACTATTACGCCCATGGCGAGCTGAAATCCGAAGGATCCTCCGTCGCCGAGGGGATCGGGCAGGGACGGATCACCGCCAATCTGGAAGGTGCGCCGGTCGACACGCAGTTCCGCATTTCCGATGCCGAAGGGCTGGAATGGGTCCGCCGCCTGCTGCACGAGGAGGGGCTGTGCCTGGGCCTGTCCTCCGGCATCAACGTCGCCGGGGCGGTACGGCTGGCGAAGGAACTGGGCCCGGGCAAGCGGATCGCGACGATCCTGTGCGACACTGGGTTCCGGTATCTGTCGACGCTGTACAATCCGGAATGGCTGAAGGCGAAGGGGCTGCCGGTCGCGTAGGACGATCGCCGGGATCGCACTTCGGAAGACGCCGCGTCGACGCGGATCGGTGTCGCGCGACAACGCTTCGCGTGCCGCCGCAGTCGACAGGGGCGGTGTTTGCGCTTACAGGCGATACGCTATGGAGCCGGAAACCAGGGATCCCGGACAGGCGATGCAGCGGGTCCGCGTCGGAATGACGGGCCTGGCGGTCGTTCTCGTCCTGATCGCGCTGGCCTCCGCCATCCATTCCGTCGACCAGAGCGAGCCGGAAACCAACCTGATCGCCGCCAACGAGGTCGCCGTGAACGAGGTTGTGGAAAAGGCGCCGGAGGAACCGTTGGCCGAATTGGGCGTGACGCCGAGCACATTGCCGGCCGAGCCCGGAAACGCCGCCACCATTACCAAGCAGATCGAGGCGGAACAGCAGAAGGACAGCGCCAAGAGCCGCTGATCCGCCGCGGGCGCCGATGCAGCCCGGCTATAATCCATCCTGTCCCGCCCATTCCCGCACCCGCCCGCCGCCGAACGGCCCCGGCGATCCGTTCGCGCATCTCCGCCGGGGAATGAAAAATACATAAGAAGAACAGAACAAGTATGTAACGGCATTATTCCGCGCTTTGACCATAAAGTGGGGCGAATTACCCACTTGGCCCGTGAATTCCCATTGTATTCCCCAACCGGTTGGAGTACCAAAATGGCTGACAGGGCAGACTCTTGTTCTCCGGCTGATTCCAACTGGCGAGCGGCGATAGCCGCTTGGCGGAAGGCAGGAGTTTTGCGCGCCGAAGGGAAAGGGCGTGGCTGGACGCAGTGCATATCGCGGAGTTGGGCTTCAGGGGGTCGACGAGAAAGGTCGCGTCGCCATCCCGGCCAACCTGCGCGCCGCCCTGGAGCGGAACACCGATGCCGATGCCGGCTCGAAGAATGCGCGTACCTTCCTGATCGGCGCGCACGAGACCGAGCGGTGCCTGGTCGCCTATGACGAAGCGCAAGGCGATGCCCTGTGGGAACAGCTCGAAGCCCGCGAACGCGATTATACCGGCGAACGCGGCGAGATCGATTTCAACATCCTGCGCGAAGGCGCCGGTGCTGCGGAAACCGCCCAATATGACAGCTCCGGCCGCTTCATCCTGCCCGCATTCCCGCGCAGCTATGCCCGGATCGGCCGCCACGCCTTCTTCTACGGCGTGCTCAAGCGGGTCGAGATCTGGGACCCGAAGACGCTGCTCGAACACGAGCGGGCGCCCGAAATCATGAAGGAGGCCTGTCGCTTCTACATGGCGGAAAAGGGGATCGAGCCGTGACGGCGCAGCGGCCATTGCCCCATGTTCCCGTGCTGATCGGGCCGGTGCTCGACGCCCTCGCCATCCAGTCCGGCGAGCGGCACGTCGACGCGACCTTCGGCGCCGGCGGCTATACGCACGCGATCCTCGAGCGGGGAGCCGAGGTGGTCGCCTTCGATCGCGATCCTGCAGCGATCGAAGGCGGCCAGGCGCTCGTCGCGGCGGCGGATGGGCGGCTGACGCTGATCCACGCGCCGTTTTCCGCGATGGAGCGGGAACTCGCCGAACGCGGCCTGACGCCGGTGGACGGCGTGACCATGGACATCGGCGTGTCGTCGATGCAGCTCGACCAGGCGGAGCGCGGCTTTTCCTTCCAGTCCGACGGCCCGCTCGACATGCGCATGAGCCGGGAAGGCGAAAGCGCCGCCGATTTCGTCAACGAGGCGGAAGAGGCGGTGATCGCCGACGTCATCCATGAATATGGCGAGGAGCCGCGCGCGCGCCGGGTGGCGAAGGCGATCGTGGCGGCGCGGCCCATCACGCGGACGGGCGAACTGGCGCAGGTGGTGCGCAAGGCGCTGGGATACCGACCGCACGACAAGAAGGATCCCGCGACGCGGACCTTCCAGGCGATCCGCATCCACCTGAACCGCGAACTGGGCGAACTGGCCGAGGGGCTGGCCGCGGCGGAGCGGGTGCTGAAGCCGGGCGGGCGGCTGGCGGTCGTGACCTTTCACAGCCTGGAGGACCGCATGGTGAAGCGGTTCCTGCGGGAACGTTCCGGCGCGACGCCCGGCGGATCGCGGCACCTGCCGCGGATGGCGGCGACGGTGGAGCCGAGCTTCGACAAGCCGGCGCGGCCCGTCCGCGCCGACGATGCGGAAACCGCGCGCAATCCGCGCGCGCGGTCCGCGACATTGCGCGTGGCGCGCCGCACGGCGGCGGCGCCCTGGAAATCCAAGGGAGACGAATGATGGCGGTATATGGGTTCAAGGGGATCGGCTGGATCATGTCCTGCATGATCTTCGCGCCCGGCTGTTATCTGGTGACGTCGCAGGTCGCGGCAGAGCGTGCCCGCGTCGAATCGGTCGACCGCGCGATCCGCGATGCGCAGCGCGACATCCGCGACCTCAATATCGAGCTTCGCACCCGCGCCAGCATGGCGCAGCTCGAACAGTGGAACAGCGACGTGCTGGCGTTGAGCGCGCCGCGGCCGGATCAATATCTCGCCAGCGGCGCGCAGGGCGTGGCGCAGCTCGACGCCGGCCAGTTCGGCCAGGGCGAGCCGCAATATGTCGCTTATGTCATGCCCGGCGCCGGCGATGTCGCTCCGGCCGGCGCGACGCATGGCGACGGCGTCGACCATAGCGGAGCGGCGCCTGCGGTCGCGCTGGCCAGCGCCGATACCGACGGCCCGGCGCCGGCGCGCATGATCAAGGCGGTGGCCGCGCCCGACCGCTCGCGCGCGGCCGATAATCCGCACGAGCAAAAGGTGGCGATGCTCGACGAGAAGCTGTTGAGCGAATCGACGCTCGGCGACATCGCCCGGCGCGCCCGAATCGAGGCGGCGGTCCTGCGTTGATCGTCCTGGTCGCCCCTTCCGCCGACGACCGCCGCACCGGCGGCCGCCATGCGCTGACCAGCGTCGCGCATGGGCGGTTGATGGTGCTGTTGCTGTTGTTCGCGGCGGGCGGATTGTTGATCCTCGGCAGGTTGGGGCAACTCGCCATCTTCTCGCCACCCGGTGAGGCGCGGCTGGTCTCGGCCCGGTTCGTGCCCCTGCGCGGCGACATCGTCGACCGCAACGGCCAGCCGCTGGCCCAGACCATCGACGCCTGGTCGATCGGTGTCCATCCGCACAAGGTGATCGGCGACAAGCGGCAATTGGCGCAGAGCCTGGCGCGCATCATGCCGGAGCACGATGCGCGCTGGTATTATCACCGGCTGACGCTGGATGCGCCGTTCACCTATCTCGCCCGCCGCGCCCTGCCGGAGACGGTCGACGCGGTGAACGCGCTGGGCGAGCCCGGAATCGCGCCGGGGCGGGAACCCGAGCGGCTGTACCCGCAGTCGCAGCTCGCAGCGCATGTGCTGGGCTTCGTCGGCGCCGACGGCCACGGGCTGCGCGGCATCGAGCGCGCCTTCGACAAGCGGCTGACCGATCCCGCGCGGCGCGCCGACCCGCTGACGCTGTCGATCGACATGCGGGTGCAGGCGGCGATGCAGAGCCGGCTCGGCACGGCGATGGAGACCTTCGGCGCCAGGGCGGCGAGCGGCATCGTGATGGACATCCATACCGGCGAGGTGATCGCCATGGTGTCCTATCCCACCTTCAACCCCAACGACATCCGCCATGCGACGGCGGACCAGTTGCGCAACAACGTGACGCAGTCGGTCTATGAGCTGGGCTCCACCTTCAAGCCGCTCACCATGGCGCAGGCGATCGACACCGGCACGGTGACGTCGATGGCGCGCCGTTTCGACGCGACCAAGCCGCTAAAGGTCGGCGCATATTATATCCACGACGATCCGGGCGACGAGCAGGAACGCTGGCTCAACATTCCCGAAACGCTGATCTATTCGTCCAATATCGCCACCGCGCGGATCGCCGACCTGCTGGGCGAGGCGAAGATGAAGGCGTTGTTCCACAAGCTGCGCTTCGATCAGGAACAGCCGATCGAACTGCGCGAACGGGCCAAGCCGTTGTGGCCGAGCTATTGGGGGCGGACGACGACGATGACGACCGCCTACGGTCACGGCATCGCCGTTACGCCGCTGCACCTGGCGACGGCCTATGCCGCGATGGTCAATGGCGGCATTCTGCGCGAACCCACGCTGCTGCGGGTGCCGGAAGGCAAGGAGCGTCGCGGCAAGCGTGTGTTTTCCGCGGCGACCAGCGCGCGCCTGTGCCAGTTGCTGCGCCTCGTCGTGCTCGACGGCACCGGCAGGAAGGGCCGCGCGCCCGGCTACCGCGTCGGCGGCAAGACAGGAACCGCGGAAATGGCGGACGCGGGCGGCTATGCGCGGCACCGCAACGTATCGACATTCGCCGGCGTGTTTCCGATGGACGATCCGCAATATGTGGTGATGGCGACGCTGGTGGCGCCCAAGGGCACGAAGGAAACCTATGGTTTCACGACCGCGGCGTGGAATGCGGCGCCGGTGGTGCGCGAAACGATCCAGCGTGCCGGCCCGATCCTTGACGTGATGCCGAACGAACACCGCGACATCGACGTGTCCGACCTGACGCCGCTTGTGCTGACCGCGTCGGGCGAACAGGTGGCGCAGGCGCAATGAAGCTGGGCACGCTGACCGGAGGCACGGAAACCGAACAGGTAACGGGGTTCGCGATCGACCACCGCAAGGTCGCGCCGGGCACCGTTTTCGGCGCGTTCCAGGGGACGCGGTTCAACGGTGAGGACTATATCGACCGGGCGGTGGCGAGCGGCGCCATCGCGGTGGTCGCGCGGCACGAGGCGCAGGTATCCGGCGCGGTGCACATCGCCGCCGACAATCCGCGTGCCTGCTTCGCCGAACTCGCCGCGCGGTTCTTCGCACCGTTCCCCGCCCACGCCGTGGCGGTGACGGGCACGAACGGCAAGACGTCGACGGTCGAACTGACGCGCCAGCTCTGGCGCATGGCGGGCCATCACGCCGCATCGATCGGCACGCTGGGCGTCAGCACCGCCGAAGAGGCGGTCTCGACCGGCCTCACCACCCCCGATATCGTCACCTTCCTGTCCAACGTCGCCGGGCTGGCGCGCGAGGGCGTGACCCATCTGGCGTTCGAAGCGTCGAGCCACGGCCTGGCGCAATATCGTACCGGCGGATTGCCGGTCTCCGCAGCGGCCTTCACCAATCTCAGCCGCGATCATCTCGACTATCACGGCGACATGGCAGCCTATTTCACCGCCAAGCTGCGGCTCTTTTCCGAGGTTCTCGATCCGCAGGGCGCGTCGGTCGTGTGGGTCGACGATCCCAATTCCGACCGGGTGATCGACCTTGCCCGCGCGCGGGGCAACCGCTTGATCACGGTGGGCGAGCATGGCGACACCCTGCGCCTCGTCGCGCGCGATCCGACGCTGCTGGGCCAGGGGCTGGTGATCGAGGCCGAGGGGCGCGAGCACAGGGTCAACCTGCCGCTGATCGGCGCCTATCAGGCTGCGAATGCCCTTACCGCGGCGGGGCTGGTGATCGCCACGGGCGGCGACGTCGCGCAAACGATTGCGGGCCTGGCGCGCCTGCAACCGGTGCGGGGGCGGCTGGAGCGTGCGGTCATCACGCCGAAGGGAGCGCCGGTCTATGTCGACTATGCACATACCCCCGATGCGCTGGAGGCGGCGATCGCGGCGCTAAAGCCGCATGCGGCAGGCCGGCTGATCGTCGTATTCGGCGCCGGCGGCGACCGCGATACGGGCAAGCGCGAGCCGATGGGGCGCGTCGCGGCCGAAGGCGCCGACCTTGTTTTCGTCACCGACGACAATCCGCGCGGCGAAGCGCCTGCGCGCATCCGGGCCGAGATCATGAAAGGCGCCCCGAACGCGATCGAGATCGACGGCCGCCGCGAGGCCATCGCCGCCGCCATCGCCGAAGCGATGGGCGACGATATCGTACTGTTGGCGGGCAAGGGACATGAACAGGGGCAGATCGTCGGCGACATGATATTGCCCTTCGACGACGTGACCGTCGCGCGCGAGGCTGCGGCGTGAGGGCGACGACGAACCGGTTCCCCTCCCGCTTGCGGGAGGGGGTAGGGGAGGGCCTGTCCGGTGGAATGGCGGTCCGTTCTCCAAGCCCTCCCCCGGCCCCTCCCGCAAGCGGGAGGAGAGAATGAGTCTCTGGACTTCCGCTGACATCGCGGCCGCCGTATCCGGTGCCGCTTCGGCCGATTTCGCGGCGTCGAGAGTCGCGTTCGACAGCCGCGAGGTGGAGCCGGGCAGTCTGTTCATCGCGCTTCGTGGCGAGACGACCGACGGCCACCGGTTTCTCGACCAGGCATTCGAGCAGGGTGCGGCCGGGGCGATCGTTTCCGTCGATACCGCGCATCCGCATGTCCGCGTCGCGAATACCATGGCCGCGCTCAACGATCTGGGCCGGGAGGCGCGGGCGCGGACGGATGCGCGGATCATCGGCGTGACGGGCTCGGTCGGCAAGACGGGGACGAAGGAGGCGCTGTTCGCCTGTCTTGACCGGCAGGCGCCGGGCTGCGCCCATCGTTCGGTCAAGAGCTACAACAACCATACCGGCGTGCCGCTCAGCCTGGCCCGGATGCCGGCGGCGAGCCGCTTCGGCGTGTTCGAAATGGGCATGAACCATGCCGGCGAGCTGACGGAGCTGGCCGCTTTGGTGCGCCCGCACGTCGCCATCGTCACCGCCATCGCGCCGGCGCACACCGCCTTTTTCAAGGACGAAAGCGCGATCGCCGATGCGAAGGGCGAAATCTTTTCCGGGCTGCAGCCGGGCGGCACCGCGATCGTGCCGTTCGACAGTCCGCACCGGGGCCGCCTGATCGCGGCGGCCGAACCCTATGCGGAACGGATCGTCACCTTCGGTCTGGACCGGGACGCCGACGTTCACCCGCTGGAACGGATGCGCACCGGATTGGGCGGAACCTTCGTCACCGCGCGCGTGGGCGAGCGCGAGCTGAGCTTCACGTTGTCGCAGCCGGGCGAACACTGGGTATCCAACGCCATGGCGATCCTCGCCGCGGTCGACGCCGTGGGAGCCGATCTGGCGCAGGCGGGCCTGGCGCTGGCGGAGATCGGCGGACTGGCCGGGCGCGGCGCGCGGTTCCGCGCCGAAGTGCCCGGCGGCACCGCGCTCGTCATCGACGAAAGCTACAACGCCAATCCGTCATCCATGCGGGCGACGCTGAAGGTGCTGGCGGCCGAGCCGGCGAAACGCAGGCTCGCGGTGCTGGGCGAAATGCGCGAACTGGGCGTCCGATCGGCGGAATATCACGCCGCCCTGGCCGACCCCATCGACGAAGCGGGCATTTCGCGCGCCATATTGGTGGGCGAGGGCATGGCGCCGCTGGCGACTGCGCTTGAGGGGCGCGTGGATTTCGTCCATGTGGCCGACGCCGCCGAGGCGCGGGAGGCGCTCGTCGCCGATCTCGCCGCCGACGACGCGGTGCTCATCAAGGGTTCGAATGCGATCGGGCTGGCGTCCGTTGTGGCGGCGCTGGCGGGAAATAACTGATGCTGTATCTGCTTGCCGAACATCTGGGATTTCCCGGCGTCCTCAACCTCATCCGCTATCTGAGCTTCCGTTCCGGCGCGGCGGTGGCGACGGCGTTGCTGATCGGCCTGGTGATCGGGCCGAAATTCATCGGCTGGCTGCGCGTGCGCCAGGGCAAGGGGCAGCCGATCCGCGACGACGGTCCGCAAACGCACCTGAGCAAGCGCGGCACCCCGACCATGGGCGGGCTGATGATTCTGACCTCGCTGGCGCTGTCGATCCTGTTGTGGATGGACCTGTCCAATCCGTTCGTATGGGCGTGCCTGTTCGTGACGCTCGGCTTCGGTTCGATCGGCTTTCTCGACGATTACGACAAGGTGAAGAAATCGAGCGCCGCCGGCGTGCCCGGCAAGGTGCGCCTGCTGGGCGAGTTCGTGATCGCGGGGATCGCCGGCTATATCATCATCCGGCAGACGGGGACGCTGCTCTATCTGCCGTTCTTGACCGGCTACGCCATCGATCTCGGCTGGTTCTATATCGCCTTCGCCGCCTTCACGATCGTCGCGTTCGGCAATGCGGTGAACCTGACCGACGGACTGGACGGGCTGGCGACGATGCCGGTGATCATCGCCAGCGTCGCCTTCATGGTGATCGTCTATCTGGTCGGCAACGTGAAGTTCGCCGACTATCTCGGCATTCCGCACGTGCCGGGCGCGGGCGAACTCGCTATCTTCTGTGGTGCGATGATCGGGGCGGGGCTCGCCTTCCTGTGGTTCAACGCACCGCCCGCCGCCGTCTTCATGGGCGATACCGGCAGCCTGGCGCTGGGCGGCGCGCTGGGCACGATCGCGGTGGTCGCGCATCATGAAATCGTGCTCGGCATCATCGGCGGCCTGTTCGTGGTCGAGGCGATGAGCGTCATCATCCAGGTGTTCGTGTTCAAGCGGACGGGCAAGCGCATCTTCAAGATGGCGCCGATCCACCATCATTTCGAACAGCTCGGCTGGTCGGAGCCGACCGTCGTGATCCGCTTCTGGATCATCGCGCTGGTGCTGGCGCTTGCCGGCCTTTCGACGCTGAAGATCCGGTGATCGCGAGTTCCGCCTGGCGCGGCAAACGCTTTGCGGTGCTGGGACTGGCGCGTTCCGGCCGCGCGACGGTCGCGGCGCTGCTGGCGAGCGGGGCCGAGGTCGTGGCGTGGGATGCGGATGCAGGACGGCGGGAAGCGATCCTCCCCGGCACGGGGAGGGGGACCGCCGGCGAAGCTGGTGGTGGAGGGGGAACTGCATCGAGCGTTGCACCCGCGGCAAGCCCCCTCCACCAGCCTGCGGCTGATCCCCCTCCCCGTGCCGGGGAGGATCTTACGCTTGCCGATCCGTTGGACACCGATCTTGCCGGGTTCGATGCCGTCGTCGTCTCGCCGGGGGTGCCGCTCAACCGGCATCCGATCGCCGCGCGCGCGGAGGCGGCGGGTGTGCCCGTCATCGGCGATATCGAGCTGTTCGCGCAGGCGCGGGAGCAATTGCCGGCGCACAAGGTCGTCGGCGTCACCGGCACCAACGGCAAGTCCACCACGACCGCACTCGTCCATCACATCGTCGAGGCGGCGGGATGGCCTGCGCGGCTGGGGGGTAATATCGGCCTGCCGATCCTCGCCGCCGATCCGCTGCCGGAAGGCGGTGTCTATGTGCTGGAACTGTCGAGCTATCAGATCGACCTGACCCGCAGCCTCGATTGCGACGTCGCGGTGCTGCTCAACATCACGCCCGACCATCTCGACCGCTATGCGGACTTCGACGCCTATGCCGCGTCCAAGGCGCGGCTGTTCGCGATGCAGGCGCCCGATCACGCCGCCGTCGTCGGGATCGGCGGCACGCCGTCCTACGAGGTGGCGCGGTCGCTGTCGGCGCGGGGCGAGCATCTGACGAAGATCGCGCCGGGCGCGTGCATGAATCAATCGCGCTGGCCGGCGCTTCAGGGGCCGCACAACGCGCAGAACGCGTTGGCGGCGATTGCGGTGTGCGAGGCGCTGGGCCTGTCGCGCGAGGCGATCGACCGCGGACTGGAGAGCTTTCCCGGCCTGCCGCACCGCATGGAGCGCATCGGCACCGTGAACGGGGTCCTGTACGTCAACGATTCCAAGGCGACCAACCCGACCTCTACCGCATCGGCGCTCGCGGCGTTCGACCGGACCCACTGGATCCTGGGCGGGCAGGCGAAGACGGACGATCTGGAACCCTGCCGGCCGGCCTTCGGTCATGTCGCGTGCGCCTATACGATCGGCGAGGCGGGGCCGATGTTCGCACGCCTGCTGCGGCCGGACATGGCGGTGGAAGAATGCGGGACACTGGCGGAAGCGGTGGCGCGCGCGGCGAAGCGCGCCGAGCCGGGCGACACCGTGCTGTTGTCGCCGGCCTGCGCTTCGTTCGACCAGTTTCGCGACTATGAAGAGCGCGGGAGCGCGTTTCGTTCGCTGGTTGGGGGACTGGCATGACCGATATCATGCGTAGCGGGGATCGCGGCATGCGTGCGCGGATGGAGCAACAGCTCGGTCGGGCGAGCCGTTCGCCCATCGGCGCCTGGTTCCGGGACATCGACCGGGTGCTGTTGCTGCTCGCCTTCCTGTTGATCGCCATCGGGCTGGTGGCGGTGGCGGCCGCGTCACCCGCGTCGGCCGAGCGCTATTCGGGCGGCAGCCATCAGATTACGCCGATGTACTATTTCTGGCGACAGGCCGGATGGGTCGCGCTGTCGGTGCCGGTATTGCTCGCGGTGTCGATGCTGCCGGTGACGTTCGCCCGGCGCGCCGCATTGATCGGAACGGTCGTCTTCCTCGCCCTTCTGGCGCTGACGCCGTTCGTCGGTGTGGAGGCGAACGGCGCGCGGCGCTGGATCGGGTTCGGCTTCGCCCAGTTCCAGCCATCGGAATTCCTGAAGCCGATGTTCATCGTGACGACGGCATGGATCCTGTCGCTGAAGGCCGAAGACCGCCATCTGCCCGTCGTGCCGATCACGATGCTGCTGACCGGCCTGGTCGGCCTCTTGCTGATGCTGCAACCCGATTTCGGCCAGACCATGATCTTCGGCCTGATCTGGCTGATCCTGCTGCTGATCGCGGGCACGTCGCCGCGGATCCTGGCGGGGCTCGCTGGGCTGGGACTGGGCGGCATCATCATGGCCTATATGTTCTACGGCACGGCGCGCGCGCGGATCGACGGATTCCTGTTCCCCGACAGTTCCGCCGTGGCGGCCGACACCTATCAGACGGACATGGCGCATGCGGTGCTGACCGCCGGCGGGCTGACTGGCACCGGTCCGGGCGCGGGGT
Organism: Stakelama saccharophila; assembly: GCF_032229225.1. NCBI lineage: Bacteria > Pseudomonadati > Pseudomonadota > Alphaproteobacteria > Sphingomonadales > Sphingomonadaceae > Stakelama > Stakelama saccharophila. The sequence goes on along the minus strand of NZ_CP135076.1, from coordinate 2,516,531 downwards.
CGGAGAAGTTCCTGCTGCCCGAGGCGCATACCGACTACATCTATGCCGTCGTGGGCGAGGAGTTCGGCTATATCGCCTGCGCCGTCATCACCATCCTGTTCCTCGCGATCGTGACGCGGGTGTTTGTCAAGCAGCTCGAAGAGGACGATCCGTTCCGCCTGCTCGCCGCGTCCGGACTGGCGGCGGAGTTCGGTGTGCAGGCGATGATCAACATGGCGGTGAATACGGGCCTGGCGCCGTCCAAGGGCATGACGCTGCCCTTTATCAGCTATGGCGGCTCGTCCATGGTGGCGCTTTCGATCGGCATGGGGCTGCTGCTCGCCTTCACGCGGCGCAACCCGTATCTCAGCCGATCCTCCTACGGCACGGGATGGAAGTCGAAATAATGCGCGAACGGCATTTTGTCCTGGCAGCGGGCGGCACCGGCGGACACATGGTCCCGGCGGCGGCACTGGCGAGCGAGCTTGCCGGGCGCGGTCACGGCGTCGCGCTGATCAGCGACGCGCGCGGCGTGCGCTTTCCCGGCCTGTTCGACGACGTGCAGACGCATGTCCTGCCGGCCGGGCGCTTCGGCCGGAACCCGCTCGGCTGGATCCCGGCCGCCCGGCAGATGCTGCGGGGCCGGTCGATGGCGATGGAGCTGTATCGCAGTTTTCGCCCCTCGGCGGTGGTCGGTTTCGGCGGCTATCCCGCGCTGCCGGCGCTGCTGGCCGCTTTTGCGCGCGACATTCCGACCGTCATCCACGAACAGAATGCGGTGCTGGGCCGCGTCAACCGGCTGGCGGCGCGCAAGGTCGATGCGATCGCCACCTCCTACGGCCATGTCCAGCGGTTGCGGGAGCGGTATGCGGACAAGGCGCATCTGGTCGGCAATCCGGTGCGCGAGGCGATCCTCGCGCTGCGCTCGCGCCCCTATCCGGTGCTGGACGAAGACGGCATCTTCCGCGTGTTGGTGACGGGGGGTAGTCAGGGGGCGAGCGTGCTCAGCCGGGTCGTGCCCGACGGCCTCGCCATGCTGCCGGTGCATTTCCGCCGCCGGATGCAGGTCACGCACCAGGCCCGGCCCGAGGATATCGAGGCGGTGCGGGCCAAATATGCCGCGCACGAAATCCCCGCCGAGATTGCCACCTATCTGGCCGATATGCCCGAACAGCTCGCCTGGGCGCATATCGTCATCGCGCGCGCCGGCGCTTCGACCGTGGCGGAGCTGACGGCGGCGGGGCGTCCGGCGATCCTCGTGCCCTTGCCGGGTGCGACCGACGACCACCAGACCGAGAATGCGCGCGAGATTACCGAGGCCGGCGGCGCGCGCACGATCCAGCAGCGCAACTTCACCGCCAAGGAATTGGCGAAACAGATGCAGCGGCTGGGCCTGGAACCGCGGGCGCTGGAAAACGCGGCGCAGCGGGCCAAGGGCTGCGGCCGCCCCAATGCCGCGCGCGAGCTGGCCGATCTGGTCGAGCGTGTGGCCGACGAACATGAAGGAGCAGCATGAAGGGCGTCGCCACCGATATCGGCACGATCCATTTCATCGGCATCGGCGGGATCGGCATGTCCGGCATCGCCGAGGTGATGCACAATCTCGGCTATAGCGTGCAGGGCTCCGACATCGCCGAAAGCTATGTCGTCGAGGGGCTGAGGAAGCGCGGCATTCCGGTGCATATCGGTCATAAGGCGGAAAATGTGGCCGATGTCGCGGTGGTCGTGGTGTCGACGGCGATCAGGCGCGGCAATCCCGAGGTCGAATATGCACTCGAACAGCGTATTCCGGTGGTGCGCCGCGCCGAGATGCTGGCCGAGCTGATGCGGCTGAAATCCACTGTCGCGGTGGCGGGCACGCACGGCAAGACGACGACGACCAGCATGGTCGCCGCGCTGCTGGACGCCGGCGGGGTGGACCCCACCGTCATCAATGGCGGGATCATCAACAGCTATGGCTCCAACGCGCGGCTGGGCGCGAGCGACTGGATGGTGATCGAGGCCGACGAAAGCGACGGCAGCTTCCTGCGCCTCGATGGCACGATCGCGGTCGTCACCAACATCGATCCCGAGCATCTCGACCATTACGGCTCGTTTGAGGCGGTCAAGGACGCCTATGTCGAGTTCATCGAGAACGTGCCCTTCTACGGCGCGGCGCTTTTGTGCCTCGACCATCCGGATGTGCAGTCGATCATCCCGCGCGTCGCCGATCGCCGCATCGTCACCTACGGCTTTGCGAGACAGGCCGACATTCGCGGCGTCAACGTCGTGGCCGAAGGTGGCAGCAACCGGTTCGACGTCGTGATCCGCTCGCGCGACGGCGACACGCGCAAGATCGAGGGGGTCGAGCTGCCGATGGCGGGGCAGCACAATGTCCAGAACGCGCTCGCCGCGATCGGGGTGGCGCTCGAACTGGGCTGCGACGATGCGACGATCCAGAAGGGGTTCGCCCGGTTCGGCGGGGTGAAGCGGCGCTTCACCAAGGTCGGCGAACTGGAACGCGGCGGCGGCACGGTGTCGATCATCGACGATTACGGTCATCATCCGGTCGAGATCCGCGCGGTGCTGTCGGCGGCGCGCGAAAGCGCCTTCGGCCGCGTGATCGCGGTGATGCAGCCGCACCGCTACACCCGGCTCAACGATCTGATGGAGGATTTCGCGCAGGCGTTCAACGACGCCGACATGGTGCTGGTGACGCCCGTTTACGCCGCGGGCGAGGAGCCGATCGACGGCGTCGACGCGGCGGCGCTGATCGAAGGACTGCGGCGGCGCGGCCACCATGCGGTGATGGCGGTGGCGGATCAGGACGATCTTGCCGAGAAGCTGCGCAATCTGGTCGCCAACGGCGATCTCGTCGTCTGCCTGGGTGCGGGCGACATCACCAAATGGGCCGCGGGGCTGGCCGAGGCGATCGACGGCGTGCCGGCATGAGCGTGTGCTATGCCTTGCCGCCGCTGAAGGGCAGCGCCGAACATCAGGGGAGCCTCGCCGGCTTCATCTGGTTCCGCACCGGCGGACCGGCGGAGTGGCTGGTGCGGCCCGACAGTACCGAGGATCTCGCTCGTTTCATGGCGGGTCTGGACGCCGACATGCCGGTGATGCCGGTGGGCGTCGGGTCGAACCTCATCGTGCGCGACGGCGGCATTCCCGGCGTCGTCGTCCGTCTGCCCAAGAGCATGGCGACGATATCGGTCGAACCGAACAACCGCGTGCGCGCCGGCGCGGGCGCGATGGGCATCACCGTCGCCAGCGCCGCGCGCGATGCGGGGATCGCCGGCCTGGAATTCCTGCGCGGCATTCCCGGCACCGTCGGCGGGGCGGTGCGCATGAACGCGGGCGCCTATGGCCGGGAGGTGAGCGACATTCTGGTCGAGGCGACCGTGGTGACGCGCGCCGGCGCCGTCGAAACCTGGCGCGCGGAGCGGCTGGACTATAGCTATCGCCATTCCGCCGTGCCGGCGGGTGCCGTGGTGGTCGAGGCGCTGTTCGCGGGCAGGCCGGGCGAGCCGGCGGCGATCGGTGCCGAGATGGACCGCATCGCGGCCGAGCGCGAAGCGTCGCAGCCGCTGCGTTCGCGCACGGGTGGGTCGACGTTCAAGAACCCGGCGGGGGAGAAGGCCTGGGCGCTGATCGATGCCGCAGGCTGCCGGGGATTGCGGATGGGCGATGCACAAGTATCGGAAAAGCATTGCAATTTCCTGCTCAATCTCGGATCGGCGGCGAGCAGCGATATCGAGGCGCTGGGCGAGGAAGTGCGCCGGCGGGTGAAGGCGCATTCGGGGATCGAACTCGAATGGGAAATCCAGCGCGTGGGGGACAAAGCGTGACCGGCGGCTGTGACATCCTCCCCGGAACGGGGAGGGGGACCATGCGGAGCATGGTGGAGGGGGGCTTCCACCATAGGCGCCGAGTGCCGTCCACGTTGCGTCTGCGGCCTTCCCCCTCCACCAGCCTGCGGCTGGTCCCCCTCCCCTTGCAGGGGAGGAACAGGTGAGCCGCCCCCTACACATCGCGGTCCTGATGGGCGGCTGGTCGGCGGAGCGCGACGTGTCGCTGTCGTCCGGCGCCGGCATCGCCGAGGCGCTGGAGGGCAAGGGCCACCGTGTGACCCGCGTCGACATGGATCGCGACATCGCCGTCACCCTGTCCGAACTGAAGCCGGACCTGGTCTTCAACGCGTTGCACGGCACGCCGGGCGAAGACGGGACGGTGCAGGGCATGCTCGACCTGATGGGCCTGCGCTACACCCATTCCGGCATGGTCACCTCCGTCATCGCGATCGACAAGATGCTGACCAAGCAGACGCTGGTGCCGTACGGCGTTCCCATGCCCGGCGGCCGCATCGTGAAATCGCGCGAATTGTTCGACCGCGATCCTCTGCCGCGGCCCTATGTGCTGAAGCCGGTGAACGAGGGGTCTTCGGTGGGCGTGGCGATCGTCACCGAGGACAGCAATTGCGGCAATCCCATCGCGCGCGATGCCAAGGGGCCTTGGGCGGAGTTCGACGAGCTGCTGGCCGAACCCTTCATCCGCGGGCGCGAGCTGACGACGGCGGTGCTGGGCGAGGACGCGCTGGGCGTTACCGAGCTGCGACCCCAGAGCGGCTTCTACGATTACGACGCCAAATATACCGACGGGCTGACCGAGCATGTCTGCCCCGCCGACGTGCCCGACGAGATCGCCGAGGCCTGCAAGCGGATCGCGCTCGATGCGCACCGGCTGCTCGGCTGCCGGGGTACGTCGCGCTCCGATTTCCGCTGGGACGACAGCCAGGGTATCGAGGGGCTGTTCCTGCTGGAGGTGAACACGCAGCCGGGCATGACGCCGCTCAGCCTGGTGCCCGAGCAGGCGAAATTTGTCGGGCTATCCTACGGCGATCTGGTACAACGCATCGTCGACGAGGCGATGCGGGAGGATATCGGGGGATGAGCCGCACCAGCACCCGGCGCAAGCAGCCGCAGCGGCGCGGATCGGTGAAGCCGAAGCGCCGGCCGCAATCGCGCGGGCAGCGGGTATCGATCCTCGACCAGGCGGTGGCGGCACTGCCGGTCAGCGAGGAAACGCTGCGCCGCGTATCGGCATGGACGATCTTTTCGGCGGTGGCGGCGCTGGCGATCGCCGTCGCCACCTGGTTCGGCCTGCCGCAGGCGGCCTATGTCGCCGCTGCCGAGACGGTGGGGCGCACCGGCCTGCGCGTCAGCCAGATCGAGCTGAGCGGGTTGAAGCGCATGGACCGGATGACGGTCTATGCCGCCGCGCTGGACCAGCAGTCGCAGGCGATGCCGCTGGTCGATCTCGGCGCCGTGCGCAACCGGCTGCTGCAACATGGCTGGGTCGAGGACGCGCGGGTTTCGCGGCGCCTGCCCGACACGCTTTCGATCGACATCGTCGAGCGCACGCCGGCGGCGATCTGGCAGAATGAAGGACAGTTGATGCTGATCGACGCGGACGGCGTGCTGCTGGCCCCGGTGACGCCGGACAACATGCCGGACCTGCCGCTGGTGATCGGCGACGGCGCCAATGCGCAGGAAAAGAACTTCCGCGCGCTGATGGAGGCAGCGCCGGCGCTGAAGCCGACCGTCAAGGCGGCGACCTGGGTCGGCAATCGGCGCTGGAACCTGACCTTCCTGTCGGGCGAGACGCTGGAATTGCCGGAGGGCGACCTTCCCGCCGCCAGGGCGCTGGCGAAATTCGCCGAACTGGACGGCATGCAGGGGCTGCTGGGCAAGGGATATATGCGGTTCGACATGCGCGATCCCACCAAGCTGGTGGTGCGTATGCCGGACGATGCGGAACGCACGATCACGGACGAGGCGGGCGGCTGAGGCCGCCATCGGGGGCAGGGAAAGACGGATATGGCGAAGACGGCACCGGAAGGACTGATTACCGCACTGGACATCGGATCGTCCAAGGTATCGGCGCTGATCGCGCAGAAGGGCGATGGCGAGGAACTGGTCGTGCTGGGCACCGGCCAGCGGGAGAGCAAGGGCGTCAAGCGCGGCTATATCGCCGATATGCACGCCACCGAACTCGCCGTGCGCGAGGCGGTGGAGCAGGCGGAAAAGATCGCCGGCTTCAACATCGAGGATGTGTGGGTCAGCTTTTCGGCCGGCGGGCTGATCTCCGACCTGGTGAAGCTGGAGATCGACCTGGGCGGCCACCGCGTGGAGCAGGCGGATATCGACCATCTGCTCAAGACCGGACGCAACGCGATCGAACCCAATGGCCGCATGGTGCTGCATGCGCAGCCGACGCGCTACACCGTCGACGGGCTGGCGGGCGTCAAGCAGCCGCTGGGCCTGCACGCCGACCGGCTGGGCGTCGAGATCCACGTCGTCGCCACCGACGGCTCGCCTGTGCGCAATCTCGACCTGTGCGTGCGCTCGGCGCATCTCGACGTGAAATCGATCATCGCGGCACCACTGGCGACGGGTTTCGCATGCCTGTCGGAAGAGGAGCGCGAACTGGGCGTCGCGCTGGTCGAGGTCGGCGCGGGCGTAACCAACGTGTCGGTGTTCGCCCAGGGTATGCTGACGGGCCTTGCCTCCATACCGATGGGCGCCGCCGACATCACCGACGACATCGCCTCCGCCTTCGGCACCAGGCGGGCGCAGGCGGAGCGGATGAAGTGCTTCTACGGCTCTGCGAACATGAGCCCGCGCGACAATCACGACATGATCGACGTGACGCCGATCTCGTCGGAAGACGGGGCGGAAGGGTCGCGCATCACCCGCGCCCAACTGATCGCGGTGATTCGCCAGCGGCTCGACCGGCTGATGGCCGAAATCCAGAAGGAATTGCGCAGGCTGAACTTCGAGGACCCCGTCGGGCGGCAGATCGTGCTGACGGGCGGCGGCGCGGACCTGAACGGCATCGCCGATTATGCGCAGCAGGCGCTGGGGCGCACCGTGCGCGTCGGCCGGCCGCGCGGCCTGACCGCCCTGCCGGATGCGCATGCCGGCCCGGGTTTCGCCACGCTGGCCGGTCTGGCAGTGTTCGCCGCTGCCGACCCGGTCGATCTTCGCGCGATCGAGGCGCCGCAGATGACCGTCGTTCGGCAGAACCCGACGGCGGTGCTGAAACGGTTCTGGCAGGCGCTTCGGACGAATTATTGACCGAATATTGCACTTTACGCCGATCGGGGCTGGAACAGCGCTCCGCGTTGAGGCACAACGGCGCTACGTTTCATGTGCTTGCCCAGGGTATCGGGCGCACGGGGGAGACCATTGGATGAGTATCGAATTCCTGCCACAAGACGTCGATGAACTGACGCCGCGCATCACCGTCATCGGCGTCGGCGGCGCCGGCGGCAATGCCATCGCCAACATGATGCGGGCCGAGGTGCAGGGCGTCGACTTCGTCGTGGCGAATACCGACGCACAGGCGCTCAAGCAGTCGACGGCCGAACAGAAAATCCAGCTCGGCGCCAAGATCACGCAGGGGCTGGGCGCCGGCTCGCGGCCCGAAATCGGGCGCGCGGCGGCCGAGGAGACGGTCGAGGACATCCAGCAGGCGCTGCAGGGTTCGCACATGTGCTTCATCGCCGCCGGCATGGGCGGCGGCACGGGGACGGGCGCCGCGCCGGTGATCGCGAAGATCGCGCGCGACATGAACATCCTGACCGTCGGCGTGGTGACCAAGCCCTTCTCCTTCGAAGGCAAGCGTCGGGCCAAGTCGGCCGAGGAGGGCATCGACGAGCTGCACAAGTTCGTCGATACGCTGATCGTCATCCCGAACCAGAACCTGTTCCTGATCGCCAATGCGAACACGACCTTCAAGGAAGCGTTCGAGATGGCCGACGAGGTGCTGCAGCAGGGCGTGCGCGGCATCACCGACCTGATGGTCATGCCCGGCCTCATCAACCTAGACTTCGCCGACGTCCGCTCGGTGATGCAGGAAATGGGCAAGGCGATGATGGGCACCGGCGAAGCCGATGGCGACAGCCGCGCGATCGAGGCCGCGCAGAAGGCGATCGCCAACCCGTTGCTCGACGGCGTCAGCATGCAGGGCGCCAAGGGCGTCATCGTATCGATCACCGGTGGTGAGGACATGCGCCTGCTCGAAGTCGACGAAGCCGCGAATCACATCCGCGAACTGGTCGACGAGGATGCCAACATCATCTGGGGCTCGGCCTTCAATACCGAATTGGAAGGCAAGATCCGCGTCTCGGTGGTGGCGACCGGGATCGACGCCGATGCGCAGCAGGCCGAATCCGCCGCGCCGGCGGAGCCGCAGACGCGCGTCTTCTCCTTCTCCAGCCCGCGCCGCGGCCAGCGTGAAGAGGCGCCCGCGCCCGCGTCGGACGATGTTGCGGCTGCCTCACAGGCCGAACCGGCACCGGAACCCGCCGCCCCCGCAGCATCGGCGGATCAGGGCGAGCCCGCACCCCGCAAGAGCGATCGCGAAGAGGCGCCGACGGCCGAGGACGATGCGGTCGAGGAGATCACCAGCGAGGACGATGCGGACGAATTGCTGCTGGGCTCGGAAACGATCGTGCCGGAACCCGACAGCGTGACGACCGAGCCGCCGGCGCCCCAGGAAGAACCCGGGCCGCGCCGCCGCTGGCTGACCCCCGGCAGCGCCCGCGAAGATGGCGCCGACGCCGGTCGGGAGGGCGACGACGACATGGACGCGCCGCGTCGGCCCGAGCGGGCGAAATCCGGCGGAACGCTGTTCGAACGGATGTCGAGCGGCCGCCGCACCGCGCGGGACGAAGAGGGCGAGGATCGCGAATCGCTTGATATTCCGCGCTTCCTCCATCGCCAGAACAACCAGTAAGACGAGAGGCGCGCCGGTCCGTCGCCGGCGCGCCACCGTTCACCGAGAGGCCTGTCGGCAATCATTGCCCGTTCATCCGCCATCCGGTTTATGGTCGATCCATCATGAACCGTAAGACAATTTTTTCGCACATCGGCCCGGTTCTGGCGCTGATGATGGCGGCCATGGCGTCGCCTGCGCCGGCGCAACCGGTCACTTCTTCCATCACCCCGCATGCCGACAAGCTCGCGGCGCAGATGCGAATCCTCGCCAGGGACCCCAGGGATGTCGACGCGCTGATCAGCGCCGGCATCCTCAGCGTCAAACTGAAGGACGTGCCGGCCGCGCTCCGTTTCTTCCAGCGGGCGGAAAACGAAGCGCCGCACGATCCCCGCATCATCGCCGGCCGCGCGTCCGCCCTGGTCGCGGTGGAGCGGCCGGGCGAGGCGCTGCAACTGTTCCGCAAGGCGGAGAAAGCGGGAATCGCGCCCGCGACCTTTGCCGCGGATCGCGGCCTGGCCTATGACCTGCTCGGCTATCCGCACTATGCGGAGCGCGATTACCGCCTGGCGTTGAAATCGGGTGCCGATGACGAAACCACGCGGCGCCTCGCGCTGTCGCTGGCGATGCAGGGCAAATACGACGAGGCGTCGAAACTGCTGGAACCGATGCTGCGCGACCAGGACCGGTCGGCCTGGCTGGCGGAGGCGTGCGTCCGCGCGATGGCGGGCGATGTCGATCGCGCCACCCATATCGCCAGGACGCTGCTGCCCGATCAGGGCGCGGAGATGAAACCCTTCTTCCGCGATCTTCGCGGCCTGTCGCTGCCGGACCGGGCGTTCGCCGTCCATTTCGGCCAGCTTCACCGCACGCCTACGCAACTCGCCGATGCGCGGCTTGCCACCGGCCTGCTGTCGCCCGACGATCGCGACCGGCCGGTGCGCCTGGCGAGCACGGAACCCGCAGCCGATCCGACGCCCGCACGCACCGCGCCCGGCGCCGGGGGGGAGGCGCTCGCCGCCGTGCCGATGGGCGGAACCACCCGCGCCGACGATGATGCCGTGCCGGAGAAAGCGCCGGCCCGGTCGATCGAATATCGGCTCGCATCCTCGGCGATGAAGCCCATGGCGGATACCCGCTCGGATGCGAAACCCGCCGCGCCCGCTCCACCGCCGATCGACACCGATGCCGTTGCGGCGATCATGAAACGGATCGTCGTACCCGGCACCGAGCTTGCCGCTGCCAAGGTAGCGAAAGCAGCACCAGCGCGCACAGCAGCCGCGACCTCGCCGGCCCGGTCCGCGACGGCCACGAAACCCGCGCACAAGGCCAAAGCCGAAGCGTCCACGAAGCCGGCTGCCAAATCCGAACCGGCACGCCACTGGGTGCAGGTGGCGGGCGGCGCCGACAAGAATGCGTTACCGCGCACCTGGAACCGGCTGGAGGACCAGGCGCCGGATCTGTTCAAGGGCAAAGGCGCCTGGACGACGCCGCTGCGCTTCACCAATCGGTTGCTCGCCGGACCGTTCGACAGCGCCGATGCCGCGCAGGCCTTCGTCAACAAGCTTGCGGGCGAAAACATCTCGGCCTTCCCCTTCGACAGCGAAGCCGGGCAGACGATCGAAAAGCTCGATACCGAATGAGCGGGCGTGCGCCCTGGGCCTCGGACCCGGAGCGTAGCCGTGGCCGTCTGCACGAGGAACAAAAGGGGACGCGCGGGCCCCGCAACGCGTTCCAGCGCGACCGCGACCGCATCATCCATTCGATCAGCTTTCGCCGCCTGCGCCACAAGACGCAGGTGTTCATGGCGCCCGACGGCGACCATTTCCGGGTGCGGCTGACGCATAGCCTGGAAGTCGCGCAGATCGGGCGCACGGTGGCGCGTGCGCTGGGCCTGGACGAGGATCTGACCGAGGCGCTGTGCCTTGCCCACGACATCGGCCATCCGCCGTTCGGACATGCCGGTGAGGATGCGCTGAAGGCGGCGCTGGAAGGCAAGGGCGGCTTCGACCACAACGGCAATACGCTGCGCGCGCTGACGCTGATCGACAGTCCCTATCCGACCTGGCGCGGCCTCAATCTGACCTGGGAGACGTTGGAGGGCCTCGCCAAGCATAACGGCCCGGTGCGCCGCCCCGGCTGGGCGCTGAGCGAGGCCGACGCGGCCTTTCCGCTCGACCTGCACCAATGGTCGTCGCTGGAGGCGCAGGTCGCGGCGATCGCCGACGACATCGCCTATGACAATCACGATATCGACGACGGCCTGCGCGCCGGGCTGCTGACGCTGGAGCAATTGCTCGAGGTGCCGCTGGTCGCGCGTGGCTGGAATGCGGTGCGAACACGCTATCCGGACCTGCCGCAGCACCGGCTGGTGGGTGAACTGGTCCGATCGCAGATCGGGATGATGGTCAACGACCTGATCGCCGAGACGCAGCGGCGGGTGGCGGATGCCGGGCTCGGCAGCGTGAACGACGTGCGGGCGGCGGGCCGGTGCCTCGCCGGCTTTTCCGATGCGATGCGCGAGGACGAGCGCATCCTCAAGCGCTTCATGTACGCCAATCTCTACCATCACCCGCAGCAACTGGCGGCGGCGGAGACGGCGCACGGCATCGTCGCCGGGCTGTTCGCCGCCTATCGCGACGATCCCTTACGCATGGCCTCGGGGTGGCACGAGCCTCTGCCTGCCGAGGAACCGCACCGCAGCCGCCATATCGCCGATTTTATCGCGGGAATGACCGATCGCTACGCTATCCAGCGCTATCGCGAAATGGTCGGTCCGATCGCGCTGCCGGCGGGGTTTTGAGGAATGCGGCTCGCCGTTTGCCCGGAGCTTGTCGAAGGGTCGCCCTTTTTCGCCTTCGGTGGAAGAAGAAGGGCCGTGCTTCGACAGGCTCAGCACAAACGGGGTTAATAGCCCAGCGTCTGCAACTCACTGTCGACCTGCCCGGCATAGGCGCTGCCGAACAGGCGCAGGTGCACCAGTAGCGGCCACAGCCGGTAGAGCGGCTGGCGCCGTTCCCAGCCCTGGCGCAGGGCGAGACGGGCAAAGAAGTCGCGCGGCGGACGGTCGAACAGCGTCAGCATCGCGATGTCCACCTCGCGATCCCCATAATAGCAGGCCGGATCGATGAGCGCCGACACCCGGCCGCCGTCGAACAGGATGTTGCCGCCCCACAGATCGCCGTGCAGCAGCGAGGGCGGGGGATCGGCCGGCAGAAGACCGGCGATGTCGGCGACCAGCTTCTCCAGCCGGTCGCCCAGGGCGATGGAGACATGCGGGATATGGCAGGCGAGGCGGTGCTCGCTCCAGAAGGCGGCCCAGTCGGCGTGTTCTGCATTGGCGATCGCGACCGCGCCGAACGCATAATCGTCTGGCCAGCCATAGCGCTCGCCTTCGCTGGCATGGAGCGTGTCGAGCACGTCCGCCAGGCTTGCCCAGCCACCGCGTCCGCCGCCGCTCGGGCAGCGACTGATGATCAGGAGGTCGTCCTCGGCGTACAGTACCTCGGGCGCCGGCGCACCGCTGGCGCCGATCGCGCGGAGCATGCGGGCTTCCACTACCGCCGCGCCGCCTTGCTTGGCGATCACGTCCCGACCGTCATCGGTGCGGACCGCGTGGACCGAAGACAGGTCGCCGCCCGCCATCGGTGACAGCGTGACCGAGCCGCAGCCGAGCAGCGCCGCGATGCGCTGTGCCGTGTCCGCCATCAGCGGAAGCGCGCGACCAGCGCGCGGGCGGCGGCGCCGACGTCGTCCCAGGTCGCGTCGAACCCGTCGGCACCGCCATAATAGGGGTCGCGCACCGCCTGTCCCTCGCGGCCAGGCACGCAGTCGAGCAGCAGCGCGAGTTCGGCCGTTCCGGATTCGGGACGCAAGCGTTCGAGCACGTCGAGATTGTCGCTGTCGAGCGCGTAGATATGGGTGAAACGGTGGAAATCCTCGCGCTTCACCTGGCGCGCGCGGAGATTCGCGATGTCGATGCCGTGGCGCAACGCCACCGCCTGCGCACGGTCGTCGGGCGGCTCGCCGACATGCCAGCGCCCGGTCCCGGCGGAATCGATCGCGATCTCGAGACCGGCAGCCTCCGCCTCGGCGCGGAAAGCCGCCTCGGCGAGTGGCGAGCGGCAGATATTGCCGAGGCAGACGAACAGGATCGCGGCTTTGGTCATGGCTCGCGTCCTACTCCTGCGAAGGCCGGAGTCCAACGCGCCATCTATCCTGTACAAAGCCGCTCATGGTGAGCCGTTGCAGCGAGGAGCCGCGTTAAGCTCCTCCCTAAGCTCGCGGGGAGGGGGACCGCGGACCGCGTCAGGCCGAATACTCGGTCGTTAATCCCGGCGCCGCGCCAGCATCGCCAACGCCGCTGCGCCCGCCGCGAGTCCGATGCCGGCGCCCAGGGCCAGCTTGCGTCCGGTGCCGTTGCTGTCGCTCGTCGGGCGCAGCCGGTGAAACAGTCCCCGACGGTCGACCGCCTCGAACATTTCTTCCGGACCTTCGGGATCGAGAATCTCGTTGTCCGCCAGCCATTCCTCGATTCCGTTAAGGTCGGGCGTGCGATAGGGTCGCAGGTGCCGGCCCGGCCGGGCCAGGCTGTCGATCGTGGCGATCAGCGAGCCTGTTTCCGCCATTCGCGCGGCGACGATGTCGGGATCGCTGGCGGTGTGTTCGGCGATCAGGTCGAACGCGACCCGCGCCACGGCATCGCCGCAGTCGGCATTGGCCGGGCGGGTGGTGTCGATCGTCACGTCGCACTCGGTGTCCAGCCGCATCGAGCGATTGTTGAAGTTGGACGATCCGACGCGCAGGATCGCGCCGTCGACGACGGTGACCTTGGCGTGAATATAGATTTCCTCGCCCGCGGCATTTTCGGCGTGATAGACGCGGAAGCGACCGTGCTTGTCGTGCCGGCGCAAGGCTTCGATCAGGCGCGCCCGGGCGGTGTCCATGGCGATCGGCTCCAGCCAGCCTTCGGCATGGATCGGGTTGACGATCACGATTTCGGGACCATCCGGCTCGGCCAGCCGTCGCGCGATCGCTTCCGCCACCTTGCGCGACGCGAAATACTGGCTCTCGGCATAGATCCAGCGTTCGGCGCGGGCGATCAGGTCGCAATAGAGCTGCTCGATTTCGCGCACCGCCGGCTGATCGGGCATTTCCGGGTAGGAGCGCGATATCGCGACTTCGCAATCGGCGAAGGCGACGGGCAGTTGCTCGGGCCAGGAACTCTCCACCTCGGGCGGTGCGGAGAGCGCGCCGCCGCCCGCGCGTTCCCAGCGGTTGCGGCACAATTCGCCCAGCGCCTGGGCCACCGGACCGGTAAGCGCCGTCGTCGCATCGTGCCAGGGTCCGTACGGCGTGCCGCCCGGTTCCTTGCGGCGATCGTCGCCGGGCGTGTGATCGCGCGTGTCCCAGCGGTCGCCGGTCATGTCGATGCCGCCGCAAAAGGCGAAGCAATCGTCGATCACCACGATCTTCTGATGGTGCGAGGCGCCGGTGGGATGGAAGCTGTCGAGCTTCAGGTGGATGCGTTTGTGCCACCACCAGCGCACAATGGTCGCGATGGTGCGGCCGCGCAGCAGGCTCTTGAACGCGCCCGTGTCCCATCTGAGGATGTGCACGTGCAGGTCGGGATTGCGCGCGACGATCCAGTCGATGAACGCGCCGACCGTCACCGGCGCCGAATCCCGGTGACCATAGACCAGCTTGATCCGCGCGTCGAAGTCCCAGCCGATCAGCAGCAGTTGGTGCTTCGCCTCGCACATCGCATCGCGCACCAGGCGGAAATAATCCTCGGCGTCGACGACAACGGTCGCCCGGCTCGCACGTTCGATGCGCCAGCAATTGCGGCCGGGCTCCAGCGCGGGGGAGGGGGTTGCCACCGACGCTTCCCCTACAGGATTTCGCGGACTTTTTCGGGCGGGCGGCCGAGCCGGACGCCCTTTTCCGTTTCGACCAGCGGACGTTCGATCAGGATCGGATGCTCGGCCATCGCGTCGAGGATGGCGTCGTCATCGGCCGATTTCAGCCCGAGGTCCTTCGCGATCGCCTCGTTCGCGCGCAGCCCGTCGCGCGGAGGCATCCCGGCGCGTTCGTACAACGCGGCCAGGCGGTCGCGGCTGGGCGGCGTCTTCAGATATTCCACGACCTCGACCGGAACGTCCGCGGCCTCGAGCAGCTTCAGCGTCTCGCGCGATTTCGAACAGCGCGGGTTGTGGAAAATCGTCGCCTTCATTGCTGCGCCAGCCACTCCTCAAGCCATTTGATCGTGTAGTCGCCCTTCTGGAACTCGGCGTCGTCGAGAAGCGCCTGATGCAGCGGAATCGTCGTTTTGACGCCGTCGACCACGAACTCCTCGAGCGCGCGCCGGAGCCGCATCAGGCACCGCTCGCGCGTGGTGCCATAGACGATCAGCTTGGCGATCATGCTGTCGTAATATGGCGGCACCTTGTAGCCGGTGTACAGGCCGCTATCGACGCGGACATGCATGCCGCCGGGGGCGTGAAACTGCGTCACCGCGCCGGGCGAGGGCGCGAAGGTGCGCGGGTCCTCGGCATTGATGCGGCATTCGATGGCGTGGCCGTGGAACTGGACCTGATCCTGGGTGACCGACAGCCCCTTGCCTTCGGCAACGCGGATCTGTTCGCGCACCAGGTCGAGGCCGGTGATCGCCTCGGTAACCGGATGCTCGACCTGAAGCCGCGTGTTCATCTCGATGAAGTAGAACTCGCCGTCTTCCCACAGGAACTCGATCGTGCCGGCGCCGCGATAGCCCATTTCCGCCATCGCATTGGCGACGATCGCGCCCATCCGTTCGCGCTCGGCATGGCTGAGCACGGGCGAAGGGGCTTCCTCCAGCACCTTCTGGTGGCGGCGCTGCAGCGAACAGTCGCGCTCGCCGAGATGGACGGCATTGCCTTCGCCGTCGCCGAACACCTGAAATTCGATGTGGCGCGGGTTGCCGAGATATTTCTCCATATAGACGGTCGCATCGCCGAACGCCGCCTTCGCCTCGTTGCCCGCCTGGCGCATCAGGGTCTCGAGCTGGTCCTCGCCCGGCACCACCTTCATGCCGCGTCCGCCGCCGCCCGACGCCGCCTTGATCAGCACCGGATAACCGATCGTGTTGGCGACCTGCTTGGCCTCGTCAATGTCCGTCAGCGGCCCGTCGGAGCCGGGCACCAGCGGCAGGCCGAGATTGCCCGCGCTGCGCTTGGCCTCGACCTTGTCGCCCATGATGCGGATATGTTCGGGCTTGGGACCGACGAACAGGATGTCGTGGCTCTCGACGATCTCGGCGAACTTGGCGTTCTCGCTGAGGAAGCCGTAGCCGGGGTGGATCGCGTCGGCGGCCGAGATTTCGGCTGCGGCGATGATGTTGGGGATGTTGAGATAGCTGTCGGTCGCCGATGGCGGGCCGATGCAGATCGCCTCGTCGGCGAGTCGCACATGCATCGCGTCGGCATCGGCGGTCGAATGCACCGCCACCGTCTTGATGCCCATTTCATGGCAGGCGCGGTGGATGCGCAGCGCGATCTCGCCGCGGTTGGCGATCAGCAGTTTCTTGATCTCACGCATCGGCTTACTCGACGACGACGAGCGGCTGATCGAACTCGACCGGCTGGCCGTTCTCCACGAGGACCTGCTTGACGGTGCCGGCGGCGGGTGCGGCGATCGGGTTCATCACCTTCATCGCCTCGACGATCAGCAGCGTGTCGCCGGCCGCGACCTGCTGACCGATGGACACGAACGGCTTGGCACCCGGTTCGGCGGCGAGATAGGCGGTGCCGACCATCGGCGATTTGACGGCGTCCACGTCGCTTGTCGACGGGCCGACCGGATCGGCCGTGGGCGCCGCGGAGGCGGAAACCTGCGGCTGCGGCGCTGCCGGCATCGGCGGTGCCTGATGATATTGCGCGGCCGCCGCTGCGGCTTTGCGCGCGACGCGAACCTTGCGGTCGCCATCCTCGACCTCGATTTCGGTCAGTTGCGTGTCGTCGAGAACGCCCGCGAGCTGGCGGATCAGATCGATATCGATCTGCATTGCACCCGAATGATTCGTTTCTTCGGCCATATGCCCCTCAATCAATCAAGCGCGCCCTGTGTCAGATGCGCGCGGCAGCTTCAAGCGCGAGGATGTAGGAAAGCGCGCCGAAGCCCGCCACGGTTCCGCGTGCGGCACGGCCGACATAGCTGACATGCCGGAAGTCCTCGCGCGCATGCGGGTTGGAAAGATGTATCTCGATGACCGGCGTGGTTATCGCCTTCACCGCGTCGTGCAACGCCACGGAGGTGTGGGTATAGCCTCCGGGATTGAGGATCACCGCCTTAGCCCCCTGGGACTGCGCCTCGTGCAGCCAGTCGATCAGGTGGCCTTCATGGTTCGATTGCCGCATGTCGATCACGAGATCGAGTTCGCGCGCCCGGTCTTCCAGTTGTCCCGCGATGTCGTCGAGCGTGTCCGATCCGTAGATTTCCGGCTCGCGCAGGCCGAGTAGGTTAAGATTGGGTCCGTTGAGGACATAGATCGCGTCGGCCAATGCTGCATCCTCCTTGGTTGCGGGCGGCTTGCCGCCGTCCCTATATGCGGACCGGACGACAAAAGAAATCGCGACGCCTGCCTAGCCGTTTGCCCTGAGCTTGTCGAAGGGTTGCACTTCTATTGAAGAAGGACAGGGCTTCGACAGGCTCAGCCCCAACGGTCGAGGAAATATTGGTGCATAAGGACGGGACGGTCACCATCCGGGTCAATGGTGAGCACAAGCGCGTTACGGCGGGACTGACGCTTGCCGAGCTTGCGCGCGAGATGGGCCTGGTGCCCGAAAAGGTCGCGGTCGAACGCAACCTGGAGGTCGTGCCGCGCTCGACGCTGGGCGAGGTGATGGTCGAGGATGGCGACGAGCTGGAGATCGTGCACTTCGTCGGCGGCGGCGACCATGCGGTCGCTATCGAGGACACCTGGTCGGTCGCCGGCCACAGCTTCCGCTCCCGCCTGATCGTCGGCACCGGCAAGTACAAGGACTTCGAGCAGAATGCCGCCGCGGTCGAGGCGTCGGGCGCGGAGATCGTGACCGTCGCGGTGCGCCGGGTGAACGTCAGCGATCCGAAGGCGCCGATGCTGACCGACTATATCGACCCGAAAAAGGTCACCTATCTGCCCAACACCGCCGGCTGCTTCACCGGCGAGGAGGCGATCCGCACGCTCAGGCTGGCGCGCGAGGCGGGCGGCTGGGACCTTGTTAAGCTGGAGGTGCTGGGCGAGGCGAAGACGCTCTATCCCGACATGGTCGAGACGCTGCGGGCGACCGAGATCCTGGCCAAGGAAGGCTTCAAGCCGATGGTCTATTGCGTCGACGACCCGATCGCGGCGAAGCGGCTGGAGGATGCCGGCGCGGTGGCGATCATGCCGCTGGGCGCGCCGATCGGCTCTGGCCTCGGCATACAGAATCAGGTGACGATCCGGCTGATCGTGGAGGGCGCGAACGTACCCGTGCTGGTCGATGCGGGGGTGGGAACCGCATCCGATGCGGGCGTCGCGATGGAACTGGGTTGCGACGGCGTGCTGATGAATACCGCGATCGCCGAGGCGAAGGATTCGATCATGATGGCGCGGGCGATGAAGCTCGCGGTGGAGAGCGGCCGACTTTCCTATCGCGCCGGACGGATGGGCAAGCGCCGCTATGCCGATCCTTCAAGCCCGCTTTCGGGCTTGATCTGAGGGGAGAGCGCATGCCCCGGCGGCTGTCGCTGCTTTTCGGCATATTGGTGCTGGCGGGCTGTTCGCCCCAGCCGGCAGGGACGCAGGCTGATCGGGAACGCGCTGCCGATCGCGCGCAACCGTCGGGCAGCGAGTCCGTCGCAGCCGGCGCGGCCGCCGGAAGGGCGGAGATGCTGACCGCGGCGGACGGCGAGCGCGTTTTCGCCACTTATTATGCCGCCGACGATCCGAAAGCCATCATCCTCCTTTTTCACCAGGCGGGCGCGAGCAGGGCCGAATATGACACGATCGCGCCGCGGCTGGTTCGTGCCGGCTATTCGGCGCTGGCGATCGACCAGCGTTCGGGCGGCGCGATGTTCGGCGCCAACCGTACGGTGCGGGCTCGCGGCGGATCGGTCGACGCGTATCTGCAGACGATGCCGGATCTGGAAGCCGCCTTCGCCTGGGCGCAAGCCAGGAAACTGCCGGTCGTCCTGTGGGGCAGCAGCTATTCGGCTTCGCTGATATTCGTGCTGGCTGCCCGCCATCCGGGCGAAACCGCAGCCATCCTCTCCTTCTCTCCGGGCGAATATCTGGACGACGGCCATGCCATTCGCGACGCCGCGGCGAAGGTGACGGCGCCCAGCTTCATCACCGCCGCGAGCGATCCGGAAGAGATCGCAAAGGCCCGGGCGATCTTCGAGTCGCTGCCGGGCGACGACGACATTTTCTACGAACCCGAACACGGCGTGCATGGTTCGTCCACGCTTATCGCCGCCCGGGACCCGCAAGGCGCCGCGGCGAACTGGGAACCGGTGATACGTTTTCTGAAAACCACGTTGGGATGAGGTGCCGTTTGCGCCGAACCGCTTAAGCGTAGGGAACCTTTCGCTGTCATGGCCGTTTAATTTATTGTTGTTTTATAGCGGTTTGCTTCGGTGGACCACAAGGTGACGTAAAGGAGACGGAAGATGGGCGAACTGACCGACAAGATCAAAGGCAATGTCAACGAAGCCGCGGGCAAGGCCAAGCAGCAGAGCGACGACCCGGTGAAGCGCGACGAAGGTCGCGACCAGGAAGCGAAAGGCAAGGCCCAGCAGTTCGGCGGCAAGGTGAAGGGTGCCCTGGGCGACGACATCTAGGGCGCAATTGCCGACATGCCGAAAAAAGGGGCCGTGTGCGGGAAACCGTGCGCGGCCCTTTTTCTCGCGTCGCGAGTAGCGCTCCACACGGCGCCAACGCGCTCGATACCGCTCCGCTCGACGAAGGCTCGGATCAGGCGCCGGCAGTTGCTCGCAACCTGGTAATCGTGGTGGCGGGATTGATCGCCTCTATGTCGGTGCGGCAGTGGAGCATGCGCAGGCCGGTGCGCGATAGTGCCTGGTCCAGCGCCGGCCCGAAATCCTCGGTTCGCTCCACGGTCGCCGCCCAGCCGCCATAGGCCCGTGCAAGCGCCGCGAAATCAGGATTGCGCAGCGTCGTGCCGCTCAGGCGTGACGGATATTCGCGCTCCTGATGCATGCGGATGGTGCCGTAGCCGCCATTGTCGACGAGGATGACGAGCAGGTCGGCGTGGTGCTGCACGGCAGTCGCCAGTTCCTGGCCGTTCATCATGAAATCACCGTCGCCGGCCAGCGCGACCGCCGTCTTTCCCGGGCGGCGCAGCGCCGCCGCCACCGCTGCGGGCACGCCGTATCCCATCGCCCCCGCAGTGGGCGCGAGTTGCGTTCCGTAGCCGCCATAGCGCCAATAGCGGTGCCACCATGCGGAAAAGTTGCCCGCCCCGTTGCAGATGATGGTGTCTTCCGCCGACAGACAGTCGCGCATTACCGCCACGCACTGGCCGAGGTCGAGCGTCAGGCCTTCGCGGGGCTGCGGCGTGCTCCACGCCTGCCATTCGGCATGGGACTGCCTGCCGGCGTCGAAATCGAGCACGTCATGGTCCCACAGCGCGAGCGTTTCGGCGAATTCGCGCATATCGGCGCATATCGGCAGATCGGTGCGATAGACCCGGCCGAGTTCTTCCGGATCGGGATGGACGTGGACGAGGGTCTGGCCGGGATGATCCGGTGTGATGAGCGAATAGCCATCGGTCGTCGCCTCGCCCAATCGGGCGCCGACGGCGAGGACCAGGTCGGCGTTCTTCACCCGCTCCACCAGCTTCGGATTCGGGCCGTAGCCGAGATTGCCGGCATAAACGGGGCAATCGTTGGCGATCGCGTCCTGGCGACGGAACGCCGCCGCGACCGGCAGGCCGACCCGGGACGCGAACTCGGCGAAATAATGGCCGGCCGCCTGGTTCCACGCGGCTCCGCCGACGATGGCGACCGGACTCGACGCGTCCTTCAACAGCGCCAGCAGCGCTTCGACGGCTTCGGGATCGGGGGACTGTTCGAAGCGGGCAAGCGCGGGCCGATCGCTTGCCTCGACGGCATCGCGCAGCATGTCTTCGGGCAGCGCGATCACGACCGGACCGGGACGGCCCGATGTGGCGACATTCCAGGCGCGCGCGACATATTCGGGTATCCGCCGCGCGTCCTCGATCCGCGTGGCCCATTTCGCCAAGGGGGCGAACATCGCCGGAAAGTCGACTTCCTGAAACCCTTCGCGGTCGCGCATCGACCGGTCGACATCGCCGATGAACAGCAGCATCGGGATCGAATCCTGCATGGCGACATGGACGCCGATCGACGCATTGGTCGCGCCCGGTCCGCGCGTTACGAAGCACACGCCGGGCTGCCCGGTCAGGGCGCCGTCGGCACATGCCATGAACGCCGCGCCGCCTTCCTGCCGGCAGGTGACGAGATCGATGTCCGGCGTATCGTGCAGGGCGTCGAGCACGGCGAGAAAGCTTTCGCCCGGAACGTGGAAAATCCGGTCGCAGCCCTGGACCAGAAGGTTGTCGACCAGGACGCGGCCGCCGTTGCGTGGATCGGTCATGCACTGCGGTCTAGTGCCTGTCGGGCCGGAGAGAAAGGTCCGTCCTGGAAGCGCGCGTCCGGTGGCGGCATCGTGCTGTACCGGGTCCCAGGAACTCACGGCTCTCGCGAGTTGGGGAGCCATGTGTCCCTCGATTTGACATCGCCGGCGCAAAGTTGAAAGTCCGTTCAGGTCCGCTTGACCGACCCGCGAGCGTCCGCCTATCGCCCGTGCAACAGGAGAATCGGTGCATGAAAAAGCTGTATCCCAACGCCGAAGCCGCGCTGGAAGGCGTGTTGACGGACGGCATGATGATCTGCGCGGGCGGGTTCGGCCTGTGCGGGATTCCCGAGCGGCTGATTGATGCGATCCAGACCGCCGGAGTCAAGGATCTGACGATCGCCAGCAACAATGCCGGCATCGACAATGAGGGCCTCGGCAAGCTGCTGCGATCGCGCCAGGTCAGGAAGATGATCTCCTCCTATGTCGGCGAGAACAAGGAGTTCGAGCGGCAGTTCCTGAGCGGCGAGCTGGAGGTCGAGTTCTGTCCGCAAGGCACGCTGGCCGAACGTTGCCGCGCGGGCGGGGCGGGCATTCCCGGCTTTTACACCAAGACCGGTGTCGGCACGCAGGTTGCCGAAGGCAAGGAAGTGAAGGTCTTCGACGGCGAGGAATATATCCTCGAGCGCGGGATCGTCGCCGACCTGGCGATCATCAAGGGGTGGAAGGCGGACGAGGCGGGCAATCTGATCTTCCGCAAGACCGCGCGCAACTTCAACCAGCCGATGGCGACGGCGGGAAAGGTCTGCGTCGCCGAAGTCGAGGAAGTGGTGTCGGTGGGCGAACTCGACGCCGACGAAATCCACTTGCCGGGCATTTACGTGAACCGCCTGATCAACGGCGCGCCCTATGACAAGAAGATCGAGTTCCGCACCGTGCGCGAGCGGGAAACGGCGTGAAGCGGCTGTTCCTCGCCGCAGGGCTGTCGGCCTGGCTGAGCGGGTGCATCAGCGTTGCCGAGACGACGGCGCCCGCCGCGGCGCCCTCTCAGTCCGCGCCTTCGACCGCTGCCGAGGCCGGAGTGCCTGGCGGGATGCAGTATCTGTACGGCTCTGCCGAGGCGGCGGTCGTCACGCGCCAGAA
Organism: Stakelama saccharophila; assembly: GCF_032229225.1. Lineage (NCBI taxonomy): Bacteria > Pseudomonadati > Pseudomonadota > Alphaproteobacteria > Sphingomonadales > Sphingomonadaceae > Stakelama > Stakelama saccharophila. Next base: position 2,494,039 of record NZ_CP135076.1, on the reverse strand, counting down.
CTGGGATGCGCTGGTCGATCATGTCGGCGCGAAGGTACGGCAGCGGCCCGCCGACAGCGTGATATTGGCCGACGGTGCGACGCTGCAGGCGCCGCGCTATGTCCCGTGCGGCGGCAAGCCGTTCGCCGCGGTGTTCGACGTCGATGAGACCGTGCTGCTCAATTACGGCTTTGAAAGCTGGCAGGCGGCGGGCGGTGCCTACAGCCCCGAACGCTGGTCGGAGTGGGAGCGGACCGGGGCTGCGGACGTGGCCCCGACGCCGGGTGCGAAGGCCGCGCTCGACGCGCTGCGCGGCATGGGGGTGACGGTGATCTTCAACACCAACCGCCATGCCGGCAACGCCGCCGCTACTGCGCAGGCGATCGAGGGGGCGGGGCTCGGGCCGGCCGAGCACGGCACGACGCTGTTCCTGCAGGGCGACGATGACACCGGCGGGCACAAGGATGCGCGGCGCGCGCGCATCGCCTCGCGCTATTGCGTGCTGGCCCTGGGGGGCGACCAGCTCGGCGACATCAGCGATTTGTTCAACGCGATCGACGATGTGCGCGACCGTCGCGCCGCCATCGGCAGTCCCGCGATCGTCGGCAATTGGGGCGAGGGCTGGTTCCTGTTTCCGAACCCGGTTTACGGCCCGTCGATCAAGGGCGGCATGGACGACGTGTTCCCGGCCGACAAGCGCTGGGCGCCGGGCGGGGCGACTGCGGAGGCGGCGAATGGCTGAGGGCGAGCATCCCGGCGCCATTCCGCTGGAGGGTGGTGAAGCGCTCGGCCCGCAGGCGGCGGAGCTGATCCGTGCCTGGATCAACGAAGAGGGGCGCGCCAACGTCTGGGTCGCCGCCTTCCGGTTGGAGGATCCCAAGGTCTTCGGCTATTTCCTGTCGGACATCGCCCGCCACGGCGCCCGCGCCTATGCCACCACCTATGGGCTGACGGAGGATGAAGCGCTGCAGCAGATCGTCGACGGCCTGGGCGAGCAACTGCGCGAGCAATTTTCAACGATCACCACGATACAGGATGGGAGTCTCGACTGATGCCCTGGACCCGCGACGAGATGGCGGCGCGCGCCGCGAAGGAGCTGGAGGACGGATTCTATGTTAATCTGGGCATCGGAATCCCGACGCTGGTGGCGAACCATATCCCCGAAGGCGTGGAGGTGACGCTGCAGTCGGAAAACGGGATGCTCGGCATCGGGCCCTTTCCCTATCAGGGCGAAGAGGATCCCGACCTGATCAACGCCGGCAAGCAGACGGTGAGCGAACTGCCGCAGACGGTGTTCTTCGATTCCGCAACCAGCTTTGCGATGATCCGCGGCGGGCATATCGACCTGGCCGTGCTGGGTGCGATGGAGGTGGCCGAAAATGGCGACATCGCCAACTGGATGATCCCCGGCAAGATGATCAAGGGGATGGGCGGCGCAATGGACCTGGTCGCCGGCGTCAAGAAGATCATCGTGGTGATGGAGCATACGTCCAAGCACGGCGATCCGAAGTTCATCCCCGAATGCTCGCTGCCGCTTACGGGTACGAACGTGGTGGACATGATCGTCACCGACCTGTGCGTGTTCCAGCGCGCCGATCACGACAGCCCCTTCCGCCTGGTCGAGCTTGCGCCCGGCGTAACGGCCGAGGAGGTCGGGGAAAAGACGACGGCGGAATACGAGGTCGCGCTCGAGTCGGCATAGGCGGCGGACCAGACTGTGCTCCCGCCTTCGCGGGAGCACAGGGCAAGGTGGAGGTGTGAGGCTCTTGTTGAGCCGGCCCGAGGGGCTGGCACGGCGTTAAAGTTGGTCGGACGTTCTTTCCGTCGCAGCGATGCCTTGCGGAAGTTTCGCCCGATCGGGAGAGGCGATCACGCCTACCGCGCGCAGTCGATGCAGGTCGTGGCCGTTGGCGTGTGGTCGAGCCGCGCTTCGGCGATCTCCTCGCCGCAGGTGAGGCAATAGCCAAATTCCCCCTCTTCGATTCGCCGGAGCGCGGCATCGATGGCAGCACGTTCCTGCTGACGGCGACGTTGGGCCGCCACCGCCATGGCCTGCACCTGCATGGCGTCCATACGGGACAGGCGGCCGACACTTTCCTGATCGAGTGCCACCGGCGCCCGGTCGGCCTCGGAAGCCTCGTCTTCCGCACGCAAGCGCTCGCGAAGGTCCAGCAGCTTGGTGCGAAACGTCTCCGGATCAATGGTCATGTCAGCGCATCAATAGCACCGGCGCCCGCACGGTGCGGACCATCGCGGTGGTCGTGCTGCCGACGATGAGCGTTCGAAGTGCCGAGTGGCCGTAGGCGCCCATCATCAGAAGGGCGCCGGGCGTCCGCTCAACGACATCCGCTATCACTTCCTCGGCGCGCGCGTCGCGCAGCGTCGTCCGGACATCGCGTCCTTCGAGCTGCGCAGTAGCGTTCGCCATCGCGCGGCGGTGGCTATCGTCGTCGGACCCGGCCATCACGACATGCACGGCCAGGTCGCGGAACAGCGGCGAATTGGCGCAGCGTTCGAGCGCCCGGTCGGCAGCCTCCGACCCGTCATAGGCGAGGACCGCGACGCGCGGCTGCTCGATCGTGCGCGACGCGACGAGGATCGGCCTGGAACTCGCACGAACGACGCGCTCGATCTTCGAGCCGATGTGATCGGTGGCGAATTCATGGCTGGCGCCGCGCTTGCCGATTACCACGACCCGCGCAACCCGTTCGCGCTCCAGCACCGTTTCGACGATGCCGCCGTGGCGGTGCAGCGTTTCGACGGCCACCGCTCCGGCCGCCCGCAGCCGTTCGGCGCCGGCAGCGAGAAGCGCCCGGCCGCGTTCGATCTGCAGCCTGGCGTCGGTTTCCTCGAGCCGGGTCAATTCCTCCAGCAGGCTGGATTTCACGCCCAGGCCGATGGCGCCGGACAGGTCGTGCCGTTCGGCCACCGCGTCCTTGCGCTGGACCACGTGCAGCAGCTCGACTGGCGCCTTCAGTTTGCGCGATGCCCAGGCAGCGAGATCACATACCGGGTTCGCATAGGCAGAGCTGTCGATGCAGGCGAGAATCGTTTCCATGGTTTCTCTCCCTAATGCCCGCCGAGCTGCGCATCGGCGCCCGGCTTGTCGTGGATGGCGAAGCGCTCGACCATCGAAGCGCTGCCTTCGTTCAGCCCGACGATCTCGACATGGGTGCCTTCGCGGCGGAAGCGCAGCACCGCCTTGTCGAGCGTTCCGATGCCGGTGATGTCCCAGAAATGGGCCGAGCTGACATCGATCACCACAGTATCGAGAACTTCCTTGAAATCGAAGGCTTCGGCGAACCGGTCGGACGAGGCGAAGAAGATGTCGCCGGTGACATGGTAGGTGCGAGAGGCGCCGTCCGCCGAAAGATCGGAGGTGACCGTGAACATCCGCCTGACCTTGCTCGCGAAGAACAGGCCGGAGAGCACGACCCCGATCACCACGCCGGCGGCGAGATTGTGCGTCCACACCACGATGACGACGGTGGAAAGCATGACGACCGAGGATTGCCATGGATGGCGCCGAACGTCCTTGATCGAGCGCCACGAGAAAGTCCCGATCGAGACCATGATCATCACCGCGACGAGGCTCGGCATCGGGATCTGCGCGACCAGGGGACCCAGGATAAGCAACAGGAACAACAGGAAGATGCCGGCCGTGAGGGTCGACAGCCGTGTCGAACCGCCCGACTTCACGTTGATGACCGACTGGCCGATCATCGCGCAGCCGCCCATGCCGCCCAGAAAGCCGGTGACGAAGTTGGCGATGCCCTGGCCGCGCATCTCGCGCGCCTTGTTCGAGCCGGTGTCGGTGAAGTCGTCGACGATCTGCGCGGTCATCATCGTTTCCAGAAGGCCAACTGCCGCCATGGTCAGCGAATAGGGAAAGATGATGCGCAGCGTGTCCAGGGTGAACGGCACGTCGGGAATGAGGAAGGACGGCAGCGCCTTGGGAAGTTCTCCCATCTCGCCGACCGTGTTCACGTCGATGCCGAACCAGATGGTGATCGAGGTCAGCACGACGATCGCCACCAGGGGTGACGGCACGGCGCGGGTGAGGCGCGGAAAGAGATAGATGATCGCCAGCCCCGCAAGGACCAGCGCATAGGTCTCCCACCCGACCCCGGTCAGTTGCGGTAGCTGGGCCATGAAGATCAGGATGGCGAGCGCGTTGACGAAGCCGGTGATTACCGAGCGCGAGACATATTGCATCAGGAGATCGAGCCGGAGCAGCCCGGCGATTCCCTGCAATATCCCCATGAGAATCGTGGCGGCGAACAGGTATTCGACGCCGTGATCGCGGACCAGCGGCACGACCAGGACGGCGACCGCGGCAGTGGCGGCGGAAATCATTCCCGGCCGGCCGCCGACGAAGGCGATGATCACGGCGATTGAGAAGGAAGCGTAGAGTCCGACGCGCGGATCCACGCCGGCGATGATGGAGAAGCCGATGGCTTCGGGGATGAGGGCCAGCGCCACCACCATGCCGGCAAGGATGTCGGCACGCGGGTTCGCCAGCCAGTCGCGCTTCACAGAAGCTGTCGAGGGCATGGTGAACTCTTGATCGAACAATCAGCGTCGACGGCGATCGTCACCGCGACCGCTCGTTTCGAACGCGGCAGCGAGGCCGCGGCTGCTGAAAGGTTATCCCGGGGATAGGCGCCGGGCCGAGCCACCCGGCAAGCCGGGTCCGACGAAAAGCGAGGCGCCCGTTAGCCTATACCTGCCGTGGCCGCAAGCAGAAAGGGTGCAGGGCGGTTATCCGCCCGGCTCAGGCTGAACGCGGATCCAACGGAATACCGTCGATCCGGTCATGCAGGCGCCGCCGCTGATCAGGTCGGCGGTCATCGTGGTGGTGGCGACCGGTGGTTATCGTCGGACACCGATCGCGGAAGGGCGCGTCCGTTTGTCCTGCGCTTGTCGAAGGACCGTCCCTGCCTCGGCGCACCGGGAAGGACAGTGCTTCGATTGGCTCAACACGAACGGGGGAGGAGGCCACGGTTTGGGGAGAGCTGCCGGAGCGGCAATGCGCCAGCAGCTTCGCCACGGGTTCGCTACGCGCCGGCGATGCCGTCCAGTTCGGTCACGGCGTCCGCCGGCAGCGTCAATTCAGCGGCGGCGAGATTTTCACGCAGGTGTGCGACAGACGAGGTGCCGGGAATGAGCAGGATGTTGGGCGAGCGCTGGAGCAGCCAGGCAAGCGCGACCTGCATCGGCGTGGCTTCGAGACGTCGCGCGACGTTCGACAGCGTATCGGATTGCAGCGGGGTGAACCCGCCAAGCGGGAAGAACGGAACATAGGCGATTCCGGCTTCGGCGAGCATATCGATCAGCGCGTCGTCGCCGCGGTTCGCGAGATTGTAGAGATTCTGCACGCATGCGATCTCGGTCATGCCGCGCGCTTCGCGGACCTGTTCGGGCGTCGCGTTGCTGAGGCCGATATGGCGGATCAGCCCTTCGTCACGCATCTTCACGAGCGTCGATAGCGGTTCGGCGACCGATCCGGCGGCGGGGCCGTGGTCGTCGCCGAACATCAGGCGGAGGTTGACGACGTCGATCGCGTCGCGGCGCAGGTTGCGCAGATTGTCCTCGACCGCGCGGCGCAACTCGTCGGCGCCCATCGCCGGATTCCACGATGCGTCCCCGCCGCGCACCGCCCCGATCTTGGTGACGATGGTCAGATCGTCCGGATAGGGCGACAGCGCCTGGGCGATCAGACGGTTGACGACGTGCGGGCCGTAAAAATCGCTGGTGTCGATATGGTCGACCCCCGCAGTGATCGCGGCTTTGAGCACGTCGCGCGCGGCATCGGCATCCTTTGGCGGCCCGAACACGCCGGGGCCGGCGAGTTGCATCGCGCCGTAGCCCATCCGCTTCACCATGCGATCGCCGAGTTGATAGCTGCCGGCCTTTGACAAATCGGTCATGCTGGTTCCTTTCCTGCTGTGTATCCTTCAATCTGGCGTGCCGAACGCTGTACGATAAGACTTGCCGATCGGGACGAGTTGTTCGAGAAATCGTACAATGAAGCCCGACCTGAATGATCTTGCCGCCTTCGTCGCGGTTTCCCGCGCGGGCGGATTTCGCGACGCCGCGCGCCGCGCCGACCTGTCGGCGTCGGGACTGAGCGAAGCCGTACGGCGGCTGGAGGCGCGTATGGGCGTGCGCCTTCTCCACCGCACGACGCGCAGCGTAGCGCCGACCGAGGCCGGCGCGCGGCTGCTCGAACGGCTGGGGCCGGCGCTGAGCGATATCGATTCGGCGCTGGAGATGGTGAACGATTTTCGCGAGCGGCCGGCGGGAACGCTGCGGCTGAACGTGCCCGAAAGCGCCGCGCGGCTGGTGCTGCCCGACATCCTGCCGGCGTTTCTCGGCCGCTATCCCGACATCAGGCTGGACGTGGTGGTGGAGGAGGGCTTTGTCGACGTGCTCGCGGCGGGATGCGACGCCGGCATCCGCTATGAGGAACGACTGGAGCAGGACATGATCGCGGTGCCGATCGGGCCGCGCGTGCAGCGGTTCGCGGCGGCGGCGTCGCCGGCCTATCTCGACGCGCATGGGCGGCCGGAGCATCCGCGCGACCTGCTTGGCCATCGGTGCCTGCTCGGCCGGTTCGCGAGCGGGTACAAGCCGGCCTGGGAGTTCGAGCGGGACGGCGAGATCGTGCGTCTCGAGCCCGACGGGCCGCTGACCGTGCGGCTGGGCGGCGGCGCCGACCTGCTGGTGTCGAGCGCGGTCAGCGGGCTGGGCGTCGTGATGCTGTTCGATCACTGGCTGGCACCGCATTTCGCAAGCGGCGCGCTGGAACCGGTGCTGGAGGACTGGTGGGAGGCGTTTTCGGGGCCGTTCCTTTATTATCCGGGCCGGCGGCATCTGCCGACGCCGCTGAGGGCGTTCGTCGATTTCGTGAAGGAAGCGGGGCGGTAGGTGACGAGCGTGAACCTGTCCTCGCAAAGGCGGGACTAGGCCGACCTTCCACCCTTGGGAATAGGAGATGTTTTCGACCTTCCGATATCTGTCGGGCGGAACAGTGCCGGACGCGAGTTCGGACAAAGGGATGAACGAATCTTTCATGTGGGCTTGCGATAAAGCATCATTCCGTTAGAAGCGCTCGCATGGCCAGCAGACCTATTACCCTGTACGAAAAAATCTGGGCCGATCACGTCGTGGAACGCCGCGACGACGGCACCTGCCTCATTTATATCGACCGGCATCTCGTTCACGAGGTGACGAGTCCGCAGGCCTTTGAAGGGTTGCGCATGGGGGGGCGTGCGGTGCGCCGGCCCGACCTGACGCTGGCGGTGCCCGACCATAACCTGCCGACGACCGCGCGGGTGGATGCGAACGGCGCGCGGCTTCCGATCGCCGATCCGGCGAGCGCAGGGCAACTCGCGGCGCTTGAACGCAACACGCGCGACTTCGGTGTGGCCTATTTCGACGCGGTCGCGCCCGAACAGGGCATCGTCCATGTCGTCGGACCCGAGCAGGGCTTCACGTTGCCCGGCACGACTTTGGTGTGCGGCGACAGCCATACCTCGGCGCATGGCGCGCTGGGGGCGCTGGCGTTCGGCATCGGGACGAGCGAGGTCGAGCATGTGCTGGCGACGCAGACCCTGCTGTTGAAACAGTCGAAGACGATGGAGGTGCGCGTCGACGGTACGCTGGGCTTCGGCGTGTCGGCCAAGGACGTGGCGCTCGCCATCATCGGGCGGATCGGCGCGGGCGGCGGTACGGGCCATGTCATCGAATATACCGGCGAGGTGATCCGCGCGTTGTCGGTCGAGGGGCGGCTGACGGTATCGAACATGTCGATCGAGGGCGGCGCGCGGTCGGGGCTGATCGCACCCGACGAGACGACCTATCGCTATCTGCAAGGCCGGCCCATGGCGCCGAAGGGCGAAGCGTGGGACTGGGCAGTCGACTATTGGCGCCGCCTGCCGAGCGATGCCGGGGCGCATTATGACCGGGTGGTCACGCTCGAGGCGAGCGACATCGCACCGTCGCTGACCTGGGGGACGAGCCCCGAGGATGTGGTGTCGATCACCGGAGTGGTGCCAGATCCCGACAGCTTCGACGATCCCGCCAAGCGCGCCGCGGCGAGGAAGTCGCTCGATTATATGGGGCTAACACCGGGTACGGCGATGCAGGACGTCGCGCTGGAGCATGTCTTCATCGGCAGTTGCACCAACAGCCGGATCGAGGATCTGCGCGCCGCCGCCGCGGTGGTGAAGGGCCGCAAGGTCGCCGCGCGAATGAAACAGGCGCTGGTCGTGCCCGGTTCGGGACTGGTCAAGCGGCAGGCCGAGGCCGAGGGGATCGACCGCATCTTTATCGAAGCAGGGTTCGAATGGCGCGAGCCCGGCTGTTCGATGTGCCTGGCGATGAACCCGGACAAGGTGCCGGCGGGCGAACGTTGTGCTTCCACTTCGAACCGGAATTTCGTAGGGCGGCAGGGTCCGGGCGCGCGAACGCATCTGGTGTCGCCGGCGATGGCGGCGGCAGCGGCGGTTACGGGGCGCCTGACGGACGTGCGGGATCTTATCGGGGGTGGGGACGAATGAAGCGTGCTTTGGTGGCTCTTGTGGCCGGAACCCTGCTGAGCGGCGTCGCCGCCGCTTATGCTTCGACGAATACCGTCAGCGACGTGCCGGCGGACTTCGCGCCGACGAGCGGCGCGGGAGGCGTCGTCGCCGCGCAGTAGCCGAAGATCCTCCCCTGCAAGGGGAGGGGGACCATGCGAAGCATGGTGGAGGGGTGTCGACGCTGGTGGTTATACCCCTCCGTCAGCCCCTCGGGCTGCCACCTCCCCTTGCAGGGGAGGAATTTGTGAGGAGGTAACCGATGGAACCCGTCCGCACCGTTCAGGGCCGCGCCTATCCGTTCGGCGCGGAGAATGTCGATACCGACATCATCATTCCCGCCCACTGGCTGAAGACCGTAACGCGTGAGGGGCTGGGCCGGGGCGCGTTCGAAAGCGTGCGCGCAGAGCCCGGCAACGTCTTCGACGATCCCGAATATGCCGGCGCGCCGCTGTTGATCGCCGGCGACAATTTCGGCTGCGGGTCGAGCCGCGAACACGCCGCATGGGCACTTGCCGATATGGGCGTGAAGGCGGTGATCGCGCCGAGCTTTTCCGACATCTTTTCCGGCAATGCGTTCAAGAACGGCATCGTCACCGTCGCGCTGCCGCAGGATGCGATCGACCGGCTGATGGCGGTCGCGCAGACCGACGAGATCACCGTCGACCTGGAAACGATGACGGTGACGACGCCGTTTCAGGACCGTTTTTCCTTCGAACTCGATCCCTTTCGCCGCGAATGCCTGATGCAGGGGCTGGACGAAGTCGGCCTGACACTGGCAAAGGATACCGTGATTTCGAAATACGAGTCCGGTATCGCGAACACGCGGCCCTGGCTCATACCGCGACGCGGAGGAGAGGGGCGAGATGAAAGCATTGCTGTCGAGGGCGCCGGGCGGACCTGATACGCTCGAACTGGCCGACCTTCCCGAGCCGAGCCCGGGCAAGGGGCAGTTGCTGGTCGCGGCCAAGGCTTGTTCGATCAACTATCCCGACGTCCTGATCATCGAGGACAAATATCAGTTCAAGCCCGAGCGCCCATTTGCGCCGGGCAGCGAAATCTCGGGCGTGGTCGAGGCGGTGGGCGAGGGCGTCACCGGCTGGCAAGCGGGCGACCGGGTGCTGGCGACGGTGGGGCATGGCGGGCTGGCCGAAAAGATCGTGCTCGATGCCGGGCGCGCCTATCGCCTGCCCGAGGGGCGGAGTTTCGCCGAAGGATCGGCGCTGCTCCTGACCTATGCGACGACGATCCACGCGCTGCTCGACCGCGGGCATCTGAAGTCGGGCGACACGCTGCTGGTGCTCGGTGCGGCGGGCGGGGTCGGGCTGGCGGCGGTCGAGCTGGGCAAGGCGTTCGGCGCGCGCGTGGTCGCTGCCGTCTCGTCGGAGGAAAAGGCGCAGGCGGCGCGCGAGGCGGGCGCGGACGAGACGATCGTCTATGACCGCGCGCCGTTCGACAAGGACCAGTCGAAGGCGCTGGCCAGCCGCTTCAAGGAGGCGCTGGGGCCGAACGGGGCGCAGGTGATCTACGACCCCGTCGGCGGCGACTATACCGAGCCGGCGCTGCGCGCGATCGGCTGGGAGGGGCGCTATCTGGTCGTCGGCTTTCCGGCGGGGATCGCGAAGCTGCCGCTCAACCTGACGCTCTTGAAGTCGTGCGACGTGTGCGGCGTGTTCTGGGGCGCGTTCGCGATGCGCGACCGACAAGCCAATGCCGCCCATGTCGAGACGCTGTTCCGCTTGTGGGAGGACGGCAGGATCGCGCCGCGCGTCACCGAGGTCTTCGCGTTCGGGGACGGCGGCAAGGCGATCGCGAAGATGGCGGCGCGCGAGGCGATCGGCAAGCTGGTGGTCGAGGTGGGGACGTAGGGGCGTGGGTTTTCGCCCGCCGTCTGCGGGTGGGGTGTGTCGTCGCCAAAGGGTGTCGTGTTCCTGCGCAGGCAGGAACCCAGAGCCGCGGGCGTCGCGGGTGAAGCTCTGGGCTCCCGCCTGCGCAGGAGCACGGTAGCTTTTCGGGAGCACAGGTGACCTCCGCAGGGGCTCGGCGCCTTGGCGAGCGGTTTGATGGCTCGGATGCGGCGGGCGTGTGCGCCACCCGTTGCGCGAGCCATCGGGCCCTCCTATCTCGGTCTGTAGCAAATTTTTTGCAGGGGACGACGACCAGATGACGACCTTCGATGATCGCGAGCGGGCCTTCGAGGCGAAGTTCGCCCGCGAGGAGGAAATGGCCTTCCGCGTCCATGCACGGCGCAACCGGCTGCTGGGTCTGTGGGCGGCGGAGAAGATGAAGCTGACGCCCGAGGAATCGGAGGCCTATGCAAAGGCCGTCGTCCAGGCCGATTTCGAGGAAGCGGGCGACGAGGACGTGGTGCGCAAGCTCGTCGGCGACCTGACCGCGGCCGGGGTCGATACCGGCGATGCCGAAGTGCGCAAGGCGCTGGACGATATGGCGGTGGAGGCACGGCGGCAGATGATCGAGGCCCAATAACGATGGCGATGGAAGCTGAGCAGATCGAGACGCTGATCCGCGACGGTATTCCGGATGCCGAGGTCGAGATCACCGACCTCGCCGGCGACGGCGACCATTATGCCGCACGCGTGACGGCGGAAAGTTTTCGCGGAATGCCGCGCGTGAAACAGCACCAGGCGGTCTATGCCGCGCTGGGCGGCCGGATGGGCGGCACGCTGCACGCGCTGCAACTGACCACCGCGGTTCCGAACAAGGAGTAGAGGTATGAGCGAGGACGTGAACGCCCGCATCGACGGGATGGTGAAGGACAAGGGCGTGGTGCTGTTCATGAAGGGCAGCCCGCTTTTCCCGCAATGCGGCTTTTCCAGCCGCGCGGTCGCCATTCTGCAGCACCTGAACGTCGAGTTCGACAGCGTCGACGTGCTGCAGGATCAGGACGTCCGCCAGGGCATCAAGACCTATTCCGACTGGCCGACCATCCCGCAGCTCTATGTAAAGGGCGAATTCGTCGGCGGATCGGACATCATGATGGAGATGTACGAATCGGGCGAGCTGGCCGATCTGATGAAGGAAAAGGGCGTCGTGGCCACCGCCTGAGGCGGAGCGATCCCGATGGTTTGCGCCCGTCGCCCGCGTGAAGCGGCGGCGGGCGTTTTCGTGCGCGCTTCCCCTGCGGTCGGGAATATTGCTGCTGCCGGTTGCCGGGTCGGGCGGACCGGCCGGTTGGCTGCCGGTCCGCCCTGGAAGCGTGGAGACGCTCGGAACGCTGACCAATGTGCACGGCGCATGCCAAATGCGGCAATCGCCCATATTGCTGGCACAAATCGGTTAATGAAGTCCTTCGACGGCGACCAGGTGTAAACCGTACCGACAGTCCGGTGCGGGCGCGCGTTCATTTGCGGATAAGCCCTATTGACTACAGGCGTAATCGGTGCGATTACAGGTGTAGTCGAAGAGGGTGATCATGGCCGAACGAATCAGCGATGCCGAGCATGCCGTAATGGAAGTGCTGTGGGACGAAAGTCCGCTCGGCGCGCAGGAGGTGGCCGAACGCGTCGGCCCGGAGCGGGAGTGGAGCGCCAATACGGTCAAGACGCTGCTCGGGCGGCTGCTCGCCAAGAAGGCGATCGCGCACGAGGCGCAGGGCCGGCGCTATCTCTATCGCCCGCTGGTCGCGCGTGAGGAATATGTCGCCGGGGAATCGCAGCGGCTGATCGACCGGCTGTTCGGCGGCCGGGTGACGCCGCTGGTGGCGCATCTCGCCGAGCGCGACGAACTGTCCGATCGTGACATCGCCGAGATCGAAGCGCTGTTGAAGGACCTCAAGCAATGATCGCCTGGGCCATCGAAACCGTCGTCGCGACCACGCTGTTGATGCTGTTGGTGCTGGCGATCCGCAGGCCCGTGCGCGAGGCGATGGGACCGCGCTTCGCCTATGCGCTGTGGGCGCTGCCGGCGTTGCGCATGCTGTTGCCGCCGCTGCCGGAAAGTTGGCGCGCGAGCGCCCGCGCGCCGATCGCGACGGCGGGCGAGACCATCCAGATCTATCTGATCGCGCCGATCAGCGGCGCCGACGCGGCGCCGGTGGCGAGCGGGCCGGACTGGGCGTCGATCGCACTGGGTCTGTGGATCGTAGGTGCGTTGGGCTTCATCGGCTGGCACGCGATCGCGCACGGCCGTTTCTGCCAGCGTCTGATACGGCGCAGCCGCCGCTCGCGCGCGCTGGCCGAGGGGCGCGTGCACATGATCGAGACCGATGCCGCGAACGGGCCGCTCGCCTTCGGCATCTTTCGCAAATATGTCGCCTTTCCGCGCGATTTCACCGAACGTTACGACCCGTCGGAGCGCGATCTCGCGCTGGCGCACGAGCTTTGCCACCATCAGCGCGGCGACCTCTATGCCAATTGGGCGGCGCTCGCGATGCTTGCCTTCCACTGGTTCAATCCGGTCGCCTGGCGCGCCTTCCGCGCGTTTCGCGCCGATCAGGAAATGGCCTGCGACGCCGTGGTGCTGGCCGGCAGGCCGGAGGCGCTGCGCCATGCTTATGGCCTGGCCATCGTCAAGTCGGCCCATGGCGGGGCGGTATCGGCGGCCTGTCACCTGCACACCATCAACGAACTGAAAGGGAGGCTGAAAATGCTGTCGAGGAATCGGACTGTCTCACGCCGGCGACTGGCTGCGGGCGCGAGCGGCATGGCCGCGCTGATGGTGGCGGGCCTGGCCGTGACCGCATCGGGCACGAGCGCTGCCGAGACGCTGCGCACCAATGTCGAGGATTCGATCGGCGTGAAGCTGGATGCGCTGCAACTCCCCGCGCTGCGTGAGGTGACCCCGCCGGCCGAAGTGCCCGCACCGGCGGCTCCCGCGGCGCCGGACGCGCCCGCACCGCTCGCCCAGGACGATCTGCCGCCGCCGCCACCGGCGCCCACAGCGCCCGTTGCGGACCTGTCCGTTCCGGCGGCACCGCCTGCGCCGACGGCGGAGACGCGCACGATCGTGATCAAGAACCGCGAGATCGCGGCAAAGGCACGCGCCGAAGCGATGGCGTCGATCCCCGACATTCGCGAGCAGAATTGCGGCGGGGGCGGTACTGCCACCCGGCGCATCATCGAAAATCGCAACGGCGCCGGCAAGAAGAAGATCATGATCATCTGCAGCGATCGGATAGAGAAGATGGCGCAAGAGGCCCAGGCCCATGCAATGCAGAGCAAGTCGATGGCGCTGGAAAGCGCGCTTGCCGGCCTTGAATCGGCGAAGGCGTCGATCCGCGCCGCTGCCGACTTGAGCGCGGCAGACCGCGATGAAGCGCTGGCCGGCATCGATGAAGGCATTGCAGAGGTGCGTGCCGAAATGGCCGAGCGGGACAGCGAGATCGACTGAACGCCACGACCGTCCCTGGGGAGGGAGTCCCGCGCCAATCGCTCCACGGCGCGGGGCATTCGGGCGAGCGGCGAACCTCCTTCGTGCAGCCGATTGCCCGATCGGCCGCTGGCGGGCCGGGCGAGACCCCCTTGTGCCGATGCCCGCCAGCGGCCATTTCATGCGCCATGACCGACGCCACAGCCGGCCGCGCCGAGCGGCTCGATCCCCTTGTCGCGCGGGTGCTGGCGCCCAATCCGTCTCCTTACACGAACACGGGCACGCAGACGCACCTCGTCGGCACGGACGACCTGGCCGTCATCGATCCGGGGCCGGATAGCGAAGCGCATCTTGCCGCGCTGTTGCACGCGATCGACGGCCGGCCGGTGCGCGCGATCCTGATCACCCACACGCACCGCGATCACAGCCCGCTGTCACGCGCCCTTCAGCGCGAAACCAGTGCGCCGATCCTGGGCTGCGCGCCACTGGCGCCGGACGACGCGGCGGGGGGCGACAGTCCGTTCGACCGCGACTATGCGCCCGACCGCGTGCTGGCCGAGGGCGAGCAGGTGACGGGCGAGGGCTGGACGCTGGAGGCGGTCGCGACGCCGGGCCATACCTCCAACCATCTGTGCTTCGCCCTGCCACAGGCGGACGCGCTGTTCAGCGGCGATCATGTCATGGGCTGGTCGACGACGGTGGTCGCGCCGCCCGACGGCGACATGGGCGCCTATATGGCGAGCCTCGACAAGCTGCTGCGGCGCGACGACCGGATCTATTATCCCGCGCACGGCGATCCCGTCACCAATCCGCGCCGGCTGGTGCGCGGGATGCTGGGCCACCGCAAGCAGCGCGAGGGGCAGATATTGCGCCTGCTGGGGCGCGGCGTCCACCGCGTGCCGGACATGCTGGCGGCGATGTATGTCGGCATCGATCCGCGGCTCGCGGGGGCGGCGGAGGCGTCGATACGCGCGCACCTGATCGATCTGCGCGGCCGCGGCCTGGCTCGGGAGGAAGAGGATATGTGGATGCTCGCGGCATGAGCGAGGGCGAAGCGAACACGATGGTCGTGCGGCGCGGCGGGCTGGCGTCGGGGTGCCTGATGCTGCTCGGCGGGCTGGCGGCGGTCGCGGTCATCGTCGCGGCGGGCATGTGGGCGTTCGGGCGCTATGTCGACAAGACGCTCGACCCCGATCCGGTGACGATCGCGAGCGCGAGCCTGGCCGGCCTGCGCGAGCAGAACCGGCTGTCGGCCTTCGCCGCGCGCTATGTCGCGGTGGTCACGTCGAAGCAATCGCGCCTCGGCCTGACGGCGAGTAAGACGCTGATCATGCCCGGTTCGGTCCAGTATGAGGTCGATCTCGGCAAGCTGAAGCAGCGCGACGTCGCCTGGGACGCGCGGACCAACACCCTGTCGATCCATCTGCCGCCGATCGAGCTGGACGGCCCGCATGTCGAACCGGGCGCGATCAAGCAATATGGCGAGGGCGGCATCCTGATGTCGCTGACCGATGCCGAGGCGACGCTGGATGCCGCCAACCGCAAGGCGGCGCGACAGGAACTGGTGCGCCAGGCGCGCGCCGAGACACCGATGCGGCTGGCGCGCGACGCCACGCGGCAGGCGGTCGAGCGCAGCTTCGCCATGCCGCTGAAGGCGGTCGGGCTGGACGCCACGGTGCGCGCGACCTTCCCCGACGAGCGCACGGCGCAGGATGACGAGCGCTGGGACGTGAGCCGGCCGATTTCCGATGTGCTGGCCAACCGGCGATAGCGTGCGTCCATCGGCTGCCCGCATCCAATGCCGGTGGCGCGACAAGCGGCAATCCCCGGGTGAAATCCCCGCCGCCCTCGCTATATGGGGGCCAGTGCAAGCAAGGACGGGAATGACGATGAACGCAGGGAACGGCATGGGCGATAATCTGGCGGGGGTGGACCTGCTCGCCGAGATCGACCGGCTGCGCAAGGAACGCAACGCCGTCATCCTCGCCCATTATTACCAGAAGCCCGAGATCCAGGATCTGGCCGATTTCGTCGGCGACAGCCTGGACCTGTCGCGCAAGGCGGCGGAAACCGACGCCGATGTCATCGCCTTTTGCGGGGTGCGCTTCATGGCCGAAACGGCGAAGATCCTCTCGCCGGAAAAGGTCGTGGTGCTGCCCGACCTGGACGCCGGCTGCAGCCTGGAGGATAGCTGCCCGCCCGAACAGTTCGCGAAGTTCCGGGCCGAGCATCCCGACCATATCGCGCTGACCTACATCAACTGTTCGGCCGAGGTGAAGGCGCTCAGCGACATCATCGTCACCTCGTCCTCGGCGGAGAAGATCCTCAGCCAGATTCCGGCGGAACAGAAGATCATCTTCGGCCCCGACAAGCATCTGGGCGGCTATCTGGCGCGCAAGACCGGGCGCGACATGCTGCTGTGGCCCGGCGTGTGCATCGTCCACGAGGCATTTTCGGAGACCGAGCTGCTGAAGCTGAAGGCGCAGTATCCGGGCGCGCCGGTCGCGGCGCATCCCGAATGCCCGGCCTATATCCTCGACCATGCCGATTATGTCGGATCGACTAGCGGCATCCTGAAATTTTCCGGGGAGATGGACGGCGACACCCTGATCGTCGCGACGGAGCCGCACATCATCCACCAGATGAACAAGGCCAAGCCCGAGGTGAACTTCATCGGCGCGCCGGGCGCGGACGGCAACTGCAACTGCAACATCTGCCCCTATATGGCGCTGAACACGATCGAGAAGCTCTATATCGCGCTGCGCGACCTGGAGCCGCGCATCGAGATGGCGGAAGACCTGCGCGTGAAGGCGAAGGCCAGCCTCGACCGCATGCTCGCCATGGCGAGCGGGACGGTCGGCATGGGCGATCTGGGCCCCCGGTGAAGGTGACGGGAGACTGATCCGGCGCGCGCGTTGAACCGTTTCGGCGGCGGCACGTTCTCGCTGACATGCATGCCTGGTTCCGACAGACCGCCGAACGCCTGAACGCCAGTTACTGGTTCCTGCCAGCCCTGTTGACGATCGGGGCGATCGTCCTGTCGTTCGTCACCTATTGGATCGATACGCGGCTGGGGGCGGACTGGTTGCGCGACATGGGCTGGCTGCACGCATCCAAGCCGGACGGCGCGCGATCTTTACTGTCGATGATCGCGGGGTCGATGATCTCGGTCGCCGGCACGGTGTTCGCCATCACCATCGCCGCCGTCGTCTATGCATCGGGAAATTACGGGCCGCGCCTGCTCACCAACTTCATGACCGATCGCGGCAACCAGTTGTCGCTGGGCGTGTTCATCGCCGATTTCGTCTATTGCATGATGATACTGCGCACCATCCGGCAGCCGGACGAGGCGGGATATTTCATCACGCCGGGCAATCCCGGCTTCGTGCCGGAACTGTCGTTGATCGTGGCGCTGGGCCTGACGCTGTTTTCGGTGGGAGTGCTGGTCTATTTCCTCCACCACGTCCCCGACAGCATCCGCATCAACAACGTCGTGGCCGCGGTCGGCCGGCGGGCCTTGCACGACATCGAAAAGCGCTTTCCCGATTTCGACCGGGGCGCCGCCATGCAGCGTCCGCCGAAAGAAGGGCTCACTGCTGTCCGCGCAAAGCGCACCGGCTATGTCGAGGTGATCGATTTCGACACGCTCGGCCATGTCTGCGAGAAACAGGGCGTCAGCGTCTATCTGTCGGTGCGGCCGGGCGATTTCGTCCATCCCGACATGACGGTCCTGCGGGTCGCGGGCACGCTGGGCGAGGGGGTGGACGATAAGCTGCGCGACGCCTTCGCGGTCGGCGAGAGCCGCACGCCGAACCAGGACATCGAATATTCGCTGGACGAGCTGGTCGAGATCGGGCTGCGCGCGCTGTCGCCGGGTATCAACGATCCGTTCACGGCGGTGACGTGCCTGCACTGGCTGTCGGCGGCGACGGCCAGCCTGGCGATGCGCGATCTCGCCTGCGACGCGGACGGCCGCCCGTTCGGCGAGCAGCGGGTCTATGCCCTGCCGGACGACTTCATCCATTTCATCGCGCGCGGATTCGGCTCGATCCGGGCTTCGGCCGCGGCGAGCCCGATCGCATCGCGCATTTTCGTCGAATCGCTCGCTTACGCCGCGGCGGGCAAGCCGTCGGCGGAGCGTAGCGAACTGCTGTTCAAGGAAGCGCAACTCCTGCTCGCGCAGGCGGAAGGCGCGCTGCACGGGCCGGCGCTGGAGGAACTGCGCGGCGTGGTCGCGTGGTTCGACCGCGAGCTGCACGGGCAAGACCGCTTTTCCGACACCGCGAATCGTGCCAAGCGGACCGGATGATCGACATTACGGGATTCGACTGCGACGCCTTCGTCCAGGCCACGCTCGCCGAGGATCTGGGGGCGGCGGGCGACATCACCTCCGCCGCCGTCATCCCCGCGGATGCCATGTTCGAAGGCGTCATGGACAGCCGCGACGCGATCACTGTCGCCGGCCTGCCGATCGCCGAGGCGTTCTTTCGCGCGCTCGATCCCGACGCGGCGATCGAGATTCTGGCGGGCGAGGGGGAAAACGTACCGCACGGCGCCGAACTGATGCGCCTTCGCGGGCGCGCACGCGCCTTGCTGACGGCGGAGCGTTCCGCGCTCAATACCGTCCAGCACCTTTCCGGCATCGCGACGATGACGCGCAGTTATGTCGAGCGCATTCGCGGCACCGGGGCAACCCTGCTCGACACCCGCAAGACGCTTCCCGGCCTGCGCCTGCTGGAAAAATACGCCACCCGCGCTGGCGGCGCGACCAATCACCGCATGGGATTATGGGATGCGGCGATGATCAAGGACAACCACGTCGCCGTGGCCGGATCGGTGGAAGCGGCCGTACGTCGCGCCGCCGCCGCCGGTATCGAACGGATCATCGTCGAGGTCGACCGTATCGACCAGATCGAACCTGCACTGGCCGCGGGCGCGACCCATCTGCTGCTCGACAACATGGAACCGGCCACGCTGCGCGGTGCGGTGACGCTGGTCGGCGGACGCGTTCCGACTGAGGCGTCGGGCGGCGTGCGGCTGGAAACCATCCGCGCGATCGCGGAAACGGGCGTGACCTATGTCAGCGTCGGACGGCTGACCCAGTCGGCGCCGGCGGCGGACATCGGTCTGGATTTCAGCGCGGTTTGATTTAGCCTTCCTCCCCATTGCCGATTCGTTCGGCGCCAGAACAGGGGTGGCAACATGCGTCCGATTTCGATTCGCCGGTTCGAACTATTCTATCTCCTCGCGGTGGCATTGGGCATCCTCAACGGGATCCTGAGCTGGAACACGACGATGGCGGCGATGGAGCAGCAAAGCCCCGAGGCCGCGGCGATCATGCCGGCGGCGACGGCGGTCGGGCTCGCCATCGGTCTGGGCATCAGTCTGCTGCTCTGGTTCTTCGTCGCGCGCCGCGCGAGCAACGTGGCCCGCTGGATTCTGATCGTGCTGTACGCGCTCGGGCTGCTGAGCTTTCTGTACACGCTGTCGATGGGCACCATGGCCGGGGGTGGTGTTTCGATGGCGTTGATGCTGTTGAGCTATGTGCTGGAGGCCATCGCGATCTACATGACCTTCCGCCCCGACGCCGATGCGTGGCTGAAGGGGCAGGGGCCGGCGGAAGAGCAGGCGCGCCCGTTCGAATGACCTTGCGAACGCTCGCATGGCTCGCCGGCGCCGGCATCCTGCTGGCGCCGGGCGGAGCGGCCGCCCAGGCCTATCGCTGCGCGGTTCCCGAGACGCTCGCCCGGCCTCATGCCGAAGGACCGACGCCCGACCAGCCGCGACGCGTGCTGCCGATCGGCGGCTATACGCTGGCCATCACCTGGGCGCCGCAATTCTGCCGAGGCGACGATCCTGCGTCCGCCGCGTTCCAATGCGGCGCCGGCAATTCCTTCGGCTTCACGCTGCACGGCCTGTGGCCGGATGGAGAGGGAAAGACCTGGCCGCAATATTGCCGGTCGGCGGCGCTGCTTCCCGAAGCGACGATCCGGCGCAACATCTGCGCGACACCTTCGCCGCAGCTATTGCAGCATGAATATGCCAAGCACGGCACCTGCATGGGCATCAGCCCGACACGCTATTTCGAGACGTCGACGTCGCTATACGGGCGCTTGCGCTATCCCGACATGCAGGCCCTGTCGCGGCAAAAGGGGCTGACGGCGGGCCGGCTGGCGAGTGCCGTCGCCGCCGCCAATCCGGGGATGCGCGCGAACATGATGCGGATCACCACGACGGCGGACGGCTGGCTGAACGAGATATGGTTCTGCCTCGACAGGAAGCGGCACTATCGCGCCTGTCCCGCCCATCAAGGTGGCGTATCGCGCGGCACGCCGATCAAGATCTGGCGCGGGCGCCGCTGACGCCGTTCGGTGGCGTCGCTCAGTCGTTCTCGATCGTCGCGGAGGCCGGATGGTGGCGATCCAGATGCTTCCTGATGATGCGCAGGTTGCGCGAATTCGACCGGAAGAACAGGTCGGGAATGGCGCCGACCCAGGGAATCATGCCGAGCAACCAGTCGAACGCGACATTGCCGCCCATGCGCGTCATCTGCGTCTTCGACATGCCGAGGTTGCGCGCTTCCCACAGCATATAGCTTCCCATCGCCGCCGCGATCGTCGTGCCGCCGAAGGGCAGCAGGTCGAGGATCACGTCGAGGCCGATCCGGCGCTTGATTCCGGGAATGCGGATAGAGCGCTCCAGCAGATGCTCGAGCGCCTCGACCCGGCGGCGAATCGCATCGGGATCGCGCCCCAGCATAGAGCCGGAGACGAAATGCCGCTCGGGGCCCGAGGGTATGGGGGTCGGTTTGGCCATGCCTTCTATCTGGGATCGCCGCGCAAGTGGTTCAACGGATGCCAGGCCAGAAGGTTGGCCTGCCACGCATCGAGTCGGGGGCCGACGACAGACCAGCGTAGCGGACGCGCCAGCGGGATATAGGGAACCTCCGCCGCGATCGCGGCGTCGGCCTCGGCAATGCTGCGTGCCCGGCCGGCCATGTCCGGCGCGGTGCGGGCGGTCTGCAGCAGGTCCATCGTCGCCTCGCTGCAGGATCGGCAGGCGGTGCGCAGATACCAGCGGGCGTTGCGCGCCGGCGCGACCGCGTCGATCACACGCAGATCGGCATCGGCATCCGCCGGCACACGCTGCGCGGCGAGGCCGACGGCGCGCAGCGAATCTCGCAGTCCGCGCCACAGCAGGTTGGCGCCGGGGGCGTCGGGCAGGGCGATGCGAAGGGGGGCGATCGCCTGTTCCTCCTCCTCCTCCTGCGCAGCGGCCCAGGCGGCGATCTGCTGCCGTGCCTCGGCCTGGCGCTCCGGCAGCGACATGCCCGCCCAGTCCGGCAGCGTCGGCGCCGAGCCCGAATCGTCCTGTTGCGGCAGGATGGCGAGGTCGGCGGTCCAGCCCTGCCGGAACCGGTCGAGCAGGGTGTCGCGGTCGATCGCCATGGACAGGGCACGCCGATTGGCGGCATCGGACAGGAAGCCGTCACGGCCGACGATCGCCAGACCGAACAGGCCCTGGGCGGGGTCGAGGTGCTGCAACGCGCCGTCGACGCCGCTGACCTGCAACACTGGCCAGTCGAGATAGGTGCCGCCCAGGATCAGGTCGGACTTCTTGTCCTGAAAACGGGCGAGCGCCCGCGCCGCGCGCTCGGCGATGAGGTCGACCGCTTCCTCGTCGGGTGAGGGTGCGCCCTCCGTCTCGGTCGGCTCGGTCGGGGCGTTCGGGACCGGGCGGAGATGCCGCAGGGGACCGCGCCGTGGCTCAAGGCGGAACGGGCCGCTGCCGCGCAGCGATCCGGGATCGAAGATACCCAGCTCGGGTGCCGCGAACAGGCGCAGCAGATCGGGGCGCGGCCGCTTCAACCGGATCTCGACCACCTCCGGCGTCATCGCCACGACTTCTTCGACGGAAGACAGATAAGGCGCCAGTGGATTGCGCGATTCCGGGTGAATGGCGCGATTGAGCACGCGGGCGACACTCTGGGCCGTTACCGGACTGCCGTCGGACCAGTACGCTTCGCGAAGGCGGAAGATGTAACTCTGGCCCTCGTCGATCATGATCCAGCGTTCGGCCAGGCCCGGCTCGATCTGGCCGGCAGCGTCGAAGCGCAGCAGGCCCTGGGCGATGGACGCCATCACCAGGCGCGACGGGAAATCAATCGTCCCCCTGTCGGGATCCGCCGGATCGGCATTGTCGCCGATGGCGCTAACCACCACCGGAAGATCGTCGGCCCGGCGCTGGCACCCGCTCGTCGTCAGGATCGCCAGCGGCAGCAATAACAGGAACGGCAAACGGTTCATGGCCCAAGTCCGATCGCGGCGCGTCGCCCGGCCACCGGTGCGACGACCTGTCCCATATCGGGACGGCCATGGACCCCCGGTCCCGGACATCTGGTGCGGACGGCCGGACTTGAACCGGCACGGCCCTTTCGGGCCAGGGGATTTTAAGTCCCGTGCGTCTACCAATTTCGCCACGTCCGCGTGCAAGGGTTCGCGAAGAACCCGATGCGGCGCGGCGCGTCAAGGCGTGATTACATATTCAGGCGTTCGCGCATTTCCTTGCCCGGCTTGAAATAGGGCACACGCTTGGCCTGTACCTCGACCGCTTCGCCGGTTCGTGGGTTGCGGCCCGTGCGGGCGTCGCGCGAGCGGGTGGAAAAGGCGCCGAAGCCGCGCAGTTCGACGCGGCCGCTTTCTGCCAGGCGCTGCGTGATCTGATCGAAAAAGATAGCGACGATCCGCTCGACATCGCGCGGTGCGAGTTCGGGATTTTCGTCGGCCAGCTTTTGGACCAGCTCGGAACGAATCATGAAGTCCTCCTAGTCGAAACGAGGGCGAAACGAGCCCGACCAAGGCGTGATCCAGGTGTCCTTCTAGGCGTAGGACTTAACTTCAATCAAGACGGGATCGACGTTAATGGCGCGATCGACCCAAAAGAAAAACGGCGGGGCGACCTTTCGCCCCGCCGTAGGTACAGGCTTATTCTTCCTCGGTGCCGCGTGCCTTGAGCGCTTCGCCGAGAATATCGCCGAGCGACGCGCCCGAATCGGACGAACCGTATTGGGCAACAGCGCTCTTCTCTTCGGCGATCTGCAGCGCCTTGATCGAGAAGGTCGGCTTCTTCGACCGGTCGAAGCCGGTCACCATGGCGTCGAACTTCTGGCCGACCTGGAACCGCTCGGGCCGCTGTTCGTCGCGGTCGCGGCCGAGATCGCTGCGTTTGATGAAGCCGGTGGCGCCTTCTTCGCCCGCCTGCACCTCGAGGCCGGCATCGCGGACTTCGAGGACGTTGACGGTGACGATCGCGCCCTTGTTGAGCTTGTCGCCCGACACCGTCGCGCCGACGGCCGGAGCACCGCGCTCAAGCTGCTTCATGCCGAGCGAGATACGCTCCTTGTCCGGCTCGACCGCGAGAACCACGGCCTGGACATGCTCGCCCTTGCGATGCAGCGCCAGCGCTTCCTCGCCGGAGATGCCCCAGGCGATATCGGACATGTGGACCATGCCGTCGACATCGCCGTCGAGGCCGACGAACAGGCCGAATTCGGTGGCGTTCTTGACTTCGCCCTCGACCGTGGAGCCGACCGGGTGCCGCTCGGCGAAGCTGTCCCAGGGATTGTCCTGCGCCTGCTTGAGGCCCAGCGAAATGCGGCGCTTGTCCTCGTCGACCTCGAGCACGACGACCTCGACCTCCTGAGAGGTGGAGACGATCTTGCCCGGATGGACGTTCTTCTTGGTCCAGCTCATCTCGGAGACATGGACCAGGCCTTCGATGCCCGGCTCCAGCTCGACGAAGGCGCCGTATTCGGTGATGTTCGTCACGCGGCCGGCGATCTTCATCCCGACCGGATATTTGGCCGACGCGCCTTCCCACGGATCGCTCTCGAGCTGCTTCATGCCGAGCGAGATGCGCTGCGTCTCGCGGTTGATGCGGATGATCTGCACCGTGGCGGTGTCGCCGATGCCCAGCATTTCCGACGGGTGGCCGACGCGCTTGTACGACAGGTCGGTGACGTGCAGCAGGCCGTCGATGCCGCCCAGGTCGACGAAGGCACCGTAATCGGTGATGTTCTTGACCACGCCCTCGATGACCTGGCCTTCGTGCAGCGACTGGATGAGGCCCTGGCGCTGCTCGGCGCGGGTTTCTTCGAGCACGGCGCGGCGCGAAACGACGATGTTGCCGCGCTTACGGTCCATCTTCAGGATCTGGAAGGGCTGCGGCATGTCCATCAGCGGGGTGACGTCGCGCACGGGGCGAATGTCGACCTGGCTGCCGGGCAGGAAGGCCACGGCGCCGTCCAGGTCGACCGTGAAGCCGCCCTTGACGCGGCCGAAGATCGTGCCCTCGACGCGGTTGTTCTCGGCATATTCGGTTTCGAGCTTGTCCCACGCGGCCTCGCGGCGGGCGCGGTCGCGGCTGAGCATCGCTTCGCCCTGCGCGTTCTCGACGCGGTCGACATAGACCTCGACCTCGTCGCCGACCTGCAATTCGGCCTTCTGGCCGGGCGCTGCGAATTCGCGCAGCGGCACGCGGCCTTCCGACTTCAGGCCGACATCAATGATGGCGAGGTCGTTCTCGATGCCGGTAACGGTGCCGATGACGACCCGGCCCTCGAAACTGTCGGTATCGCCGAGCGTGTGCTCGAGCATTTTCGCGAAATCGTCGCGAGACGGATTTGCCATAGTGGCCATATCGGTTTGCGTTCCTGTACTGGTCTTTTCCGGCCGGCCGGTTGGTTCCGACGGTCTTGTGGCCGAACTGCCGCGACGGCCGTATGCCGACCGCGGCACCCATCGCGCGAATCGCGGCCGTGAAGGTATCCGCACAACGCAAAAGGCGCGACAAGCCACCGGCCCTCGCCGGATCGGCTTTCGCGCGTTTCGATGACTAGGGCCGGTCGGCCTTCGCCGCTGTTCGCTCCTCCACGAGCGCAATCGCCCGCTGGACGGCGGCCTCTATAGACAGAAAGCTGGTGTCGAGCAAGGTGGCGTCGTCGGCCGGTTTCATCGGCGCGCTGGCACGCTTTGCGTCGCGTTCGTCGCGGGCGCGGATATCGGCCAGCACCCGGTCGAAGGTCACGTCGAACCCGCGCCGTTGCAGTTCCGCGTGGCGTCGCTGGGCGCGGATGCGCGGCGTCGCCTTGACGAACAGCTTCACATCGGCCTGGGGCGCGATGACCGTGCCGATGTCGCGGCCATCGAGGATCGCCCCGCCGGGCTGGGCGGCAAAGCGGCGCTGGCGCTGCAACAGGGCGGCGCGCACCAGCGGATGGGCCGAGACGATCGATGCGGCCTGTCCGACCCCGTCGGTGCGAAGCCAGGGATCGTCGAGCAGGGCGTCGGGAAAGCCGCAGGCGGCGACCGCATCGGCTTCGCGCGCGGGATCCAGCTCCTCGCGCAGCACGGTGGCGGCGACGGCGCGATACAGCAGGCCGGTGTCGAGATGCGGCAGGCCGTATCGCTTTGCGAGCGCGCGCGCGATGGTGCCTTTGCCCGATGCGGCGGGTCCGTCGACGGCGATGATCACTGGTCCGGCCAATGCGCTTCGGCTCCCAGACGTTCGGCGGTGGCGATGAAATCGGGATAGCTCGTCGCGATCGGGCGTGCATCGTCGATCTCGATCGCGCGGGCCGCGTTCAGACCGGCGACCGCCATGCTCATCGCGATCCGGTGGTCGAGATGGGTGGCGATCCGCGCGCCGCCAGACCGGGGGCCGGGCAGGGGCTCGCCGCCGGTGCCGGTGATGGCGAGGCCGTCCTCATATTCCTCAATTCGCGCGCCGCATGCGGACAGGGCGGCCGCCATCGCCGCGATCCGGTCCGATTCCTTGACGCGCAGTTCCTCCGCCCCGCGCGCGACCGTCCGCCCCTCGGCACGTGCGGCGGCGGCGAACAGCACGGGATATTCGTCGATCATGCTGGGGGCGAGATCGGGCGGCACCGCGATCGCGCGGAGCGGCGCGTGGCGCACGCGCAGATCGGCAACCGGTTCGCCGCCGACGTCGCGCGCGTCGATCTCGGCAATATCGGCCCCCATCATGCGCAGCGCCGTGACGAGGCCGGCGCGCGTCGCGTTCAGACCGACATTGCGGATGGTGATGTCGGACCCGGGCACGATCGACGCCGCCACCATCCAGAAGGCGGCGGAGGAGGGGTCGCCGGGCACCGTGATCGTCTGCGGCTTCAGTTCCGCTTCGCCGCGAAGGGAGATGATGCGCCCTTCGGGTCCGTCCTCGACCGTCAGATCCGCGCCGAAGCCGCGCAGCATCCGTTCGGTATGGTCGCGGGTCGGAACCGGTTCGATGACGCGGGTGATGCCGGGTGCATTCAACCCGGCGAGCAGCACCGCCGACTTCACCTGGGCCGAGGCGACCGGCAGCGTATAGCTGATCGGCACCGCCGGGCAGAGGCCGCGCATGGTCAGCGGCAGGCGCTCGCCCGGCGCGCAGGTGAAGTCCGCCCCCATGCGCGAAAGCGGCGCGACCACCCGGCCCATCGGCCGCTGCGAAAGCGAGGCGTCGCCGGTGAAGGTGACGGTGATCGGGTGGCTCGCCACCAGACCCATCAGCAGCCGCGTCGACGTTCCCGAATTGCCCATGTCGAGTGCTGTCGCCGGCTGGAGCAGGCCGCCGACACCGACGCCGGACACCTGCCAGGCGCCGTCGTCGCCGCGAACGATATCGGCGCCCATCGCGCGCATCGCCGCCGCGCTGGCGAGCACATCCTCGCCTTCGAGCAGCCCGTGGATACGGCTTTGCCCGACCGCGAGGCCGGCGAACATCAGCGACCGGTGGCTGATCGACTTGTCGCCCGGCACGGTGATCGTGCCGGTGAGCGGGCCGGTGGTCGACAGGGAAAAGGGGCGGGGCTGGGCATGCGGCATGGGACGCGGCTTTTGACAGTGCGCTTGCGCTATGGCAAGGCGCGCCCCACTTTGCGGGATCGACCCGCGGATTCCATCACTTTCGAAAGGCAAGAGACGGCACATGGTCAAGCCGGAATGGGGCACGAAGCGAACCTGCCCGAAATGCGCGACGCGTTTCTATGATCTTGGCAAGGACGATCCCGTCGCCTGCATCGAATGCGGGAACGAATGGGAACCCGAGCCCATCCTGAAGTCGAAACAGCCGCTGCCGTTCGAGAACAAGGACGAAAAGGTCAAGGAAAAGGAAGCCGAATCCAAGGACCAGGACCTGTCGGAAGACGAGGATCTGGACATCAGCGAGGACGACGAAGATCCGGTCGACGACGACAACGATCTCGGCGGCGACGACGATCTGGGCGTGAAGCGTCCGGAAAACAGCGACGAGGAATAAATTCACGCGGCGGTGCGATGCACCGCTTGCCAAGGGAGCGTCGCCCGACTAAAGGGCGACGCCTCCACACCGGAACGGGGCCGTAGCTCAGCTGGGAGAGCGTCGCAATGGCATTGCGAAGGTCAGGGGTTCGATCCCCCTCGGCTCCACCACCGGGACCTCAGCACAACTCTTCGGCGCGCCGTTGAAGCAGCGCGTGTGCCGCGGCGAAGCGCCTCGCATCGCGTAAGCGACGATCCTTCGGCCGGTGCGGCCGCCCGCCCTCGGTCCTTGATGACGCAAGGTGGAGGGCATCGTTCCTGCACCGCCGTCTTCGTCCGATCGCGGCTGGAACTGCTTAGCTGGTCTGGGCGACGTAGAAGGTGTTGTACCCGACAAAGATGATGAAGACGATCGCCAGGATCAGGATGGCGAACAGGGCGATGCGTTTCGAATTGCGGCGCGGCCTGGGCATTCGTTCGTAGTCCGTCGTTCTTGCGGGGTTGGAGTAACGCTTCCGGGACGAAGTCGCTCCCGCATTTCGCTGAACTGCTTGGACGAAAGTCGGGCGCGCACTGATGGCGCGGATCGGCACCGCCGAATTCGCGCTTCGGGCGACCCGTTCGGGTCGGGTCAGGCGATCAGCAGCGCGATCAGCGTGATGATGGCGGTTGCGGTGATCGCGGTTCCGAGCTGGAACGCGACGGGGCAATCGCCCACTTCCGGACTCAGGCGGTCCATGCACCCTCTCCCTGAGCCGTCGCCCGCATGCGCGGTGTCCTTGCCGGCTCGACTCCGATCCTACGCCTTTTCGCCCGATCGGTACAGCGGGTCGTGCGAGCGATTGCATCGCCGCGCGTACTTGCTATGAGCCGCCCGGCGACCGGCCGCTGGCCGGTCGCACAACATCGTGCCGGCGCCCTTTCAGGGCCCAGAGGGAATGCGGTGCGGATGCCCGAGGGGCATCCCAGGCCGCGGCTGTCCCTGCAACTGTAAGCGGTTAGCGCGATGCGCGAGGCTCCCGCCCGAGGGAGCGGTCACTGGGCAAGACCCGGGAAGGCTGGCGCATCGAATGCGGTGATCCGCGAGCCAGGAGACCTGCCGGCGCGTGGTCGCTCTTGCTTGGGTCCAGGGACTGGCCGAGGCACGGACCTCCGTTTGGAGCGACATCCCGACGCGGAGGGAGCCGCATCGGATCGTTCCGCCGGTTGCCGCTGGGTGCCGGAACGGCGGGCGTCCGCTCGTGCCATGCGCCCCCTCGCGACCTGTCGTTCGCGCATCCGAGGGGGTTTCCGCCCATGTTGTCATCGTTCGTTTCCGCCATCGCCGTCACCGCCGCCCTGCCGGCCGCGGCACAGACCGCCGGCGTTGCCGCCGCCCGCGATCCCGAAATCATCGTGACGGCCAATCGTGCCGGCGAGGCCGAAAGGGCAGAGGACGTGCCCGCATCCATCACCGTCATTTCCGACCAGGAGCTGCAGAACCGCCAGACGCGCGTGGTGTCCGACGTGCTGCGCGACGTGCCGGGGATCGCGGTCAACCGCACCGGCGCGATCGGCGGCTTCACCCAGATCCGCATCCGGGGGAGCGAGAGCAACCAGTCGCTGGTGCTGATCGACGGTATCGAAGGGGCCGATCCGTTCTACGGCGAATATGATCTCGGCACCGTGCTCGCCGACCCGGCGATGCGGATCGAGGTGCTGCGCGGGCAGCAATCGGCGCTGTATGGCTCCGATGCGATCGGCGGGGTGGTGCAGATCGTCACGCTGACCGGGGCGGAGGCGCCGGGCGTCAGCCTGCGGGCCGAGGGCGGGTCGCAGGGCACAGCGAGCGGCGCCGCGCGCGTCGCCGGCGTTTCTGGCGCGCTGGATTATGCGCTGTCGGCCACCGGCTATACCACCGACGGCTTCGCGACCGCGCGCGGTGGCACGCGCGAGCTGGGGTCGGACAATGTCGGCGCGAATGCGAAGCTGATCTGGTCGCCCACCGCCAATTTCACGCTGACCGGCGTCGGCCGCTACAGCTATACCCGCGCCGAAACCAACCAGACCGACGGCGATCCGACCAGCCCGACCTTCGGCCTGACGGTCGATACGCCGGGCGAATATTTCACCAATGACGGGCTCTACGGTCTGGTGAAGGGCGAACTGGCGCTGGCGGACGGACGCTGGACCAATTCGCTGACCGCGCAGATCGCCGATACCCGCCGCCATAACTATACCGGCGAGGCAGAGACGTCGGGCGACCACGGCGCGCGCTACAAGGGCTCGTTCGTCAGCGCCTATCGCTTCGACACCGGCGCGGTGCGGCACCGCATCACCGGCGCGGTCGACGTGGAGCGCGAAAGCTTTCGCAACACGGTCGCCAGCGGCGGCGCGTTTACCGGCGAGAAGCATATCGATACCGTCGGCATCGTCGGGCAGTATTCGCTGCGCGCGGGCGGGCTCGCGCTCGACGGGTCGGTGCGGCGCGACCTCAACGACCGGTTCGCCGACGTCACCACCTATCGGGTGCAGGCAGGCTATCGCTTCGCCACCGGCACCCGGCTGCACGGCGCATGGGGGACGGGGGTGCGCAATCCCGGCTTCTACGAACTGTTCGGCTATATCGACGGCCGGTATATCGGCAATCCCGATCTGGCGCCCGAGACGTCGAAGGGCTGGGAAGCGGGCGTCGACCAGGTGATCGCCGGCGACAAGGCGCATGTCGGCGTGACCTATTTCGACAACCGGCTGGAGGACGAGATCGTCACCGCCTATCCGGCGCCCGATTTCGTCGCGACGTCCGTCAACGCGGACCGGCTGTCGCACCGCAAGGGGGTGGAGGCCTTCGCCTCGGCCCAGCCGATTCCGCAGCTTCGCCTCGATCTTGCCTATACCTATACCGACGCCGACGAGAACGGCGTCGCCGAGGTGCGGCGGCCGAAGCATATGGGCAGTTTCAACCTGACCGCCTTCAGCACGGACAAGCGCCTCTCCGGCACGCTGACGGTGCGGTATAACGGGCGGATGACCGATATCGCCTATACCGATCCCAGCTATATCCCCGTCACCAAGTCGCTGCAGGAATATGTGCTGGTGAACCTGGCGGCCGAATACCGGTTGAGCGAGCGCTTCTCCGTCTATGGCCGGATCGAGAACCTGTTCGACGAGGAGTATGAGGAGATTTTCAGCACGCTCGGCAGCCCGCGCGCGGCCTATGCCGGGGTGCGCGCGCACTTCTGATCGCCGGCCCCCTCCTCAGCCGCCATGCCGGATCGCTTTCGGCATGGCGGGGTTGGATACGCAAAATCGCGACACAGGATTTGCTTTTCGATGCAAAGCTTGTGAGTGGTTTCAGCCGTAACCAACGATCACAGGTGGAGCCGGATGCTCGACATCGTCGAAGAACTGGAACAGCGCCGCAGCGATGCGCGCGCGGGCGGCGGGCAGCGCCGCGTCGAGGCGCAGCACAAGAAGGGAAAGCTGACGGCGCGCGAGCGGCTGGAAGTGCTGCTCGATGCCGGCTCCTTCGAAGAATATGACATGTTCGTCGAGCATAACTGCGTCGATTTCGGCATGGAAAAGCAGACGATCCCGGGCGACGGCGTCGTCACCGGATCGGGCACGATCAACGGCCGGCTGGTCTATGTCTTTTCGCAGGACTTCACCGTGTTCGGCGGGTCGCTGTCCGAACGCCACGCGGAAAAGATCTGCAAGGTGATGGACATGGCGATGAAGGTCGGCGCGCCCCTCATCGGCCTCAACGATTCGGGTGGTGCCCGGATTCAGGAAGGCGTCGCCAGCCTCGCCGGCTATGCCGAGGTGTTCCAGCGCAACGTGCTGGCATCGGGCGTCATCCCGCAATTGTCGCTGATCATGGGCCCGTGCGCGGGCGGGGCGGTCTATTCGCCGGCGATGACCGACTTCATCTTCATGGTGAAGGATTCGAGCTACATGTTCGTCACCGGCCCGGATGTGGTGAAGACGGTGACCAACGAGGTGGTCACGCAGGAGGAATTGGGCGGCGCCGTCACCCACACGACCAAGTCGAGCGTGGCCGATGTCGCGTTCGAGAACGACATCGAGGCGCTCACCGCCGCGCGCGATTTCATCGACTTCCTGCCCGCCTCCAACCGCGAGGATGTGCCGGAGCGGCCGAGCGAGGACCCGTGGGACCGGCTCGAGCACAGCCTCGACACGCTGGTCCCGCCCAACGCCAATCAGCCCTATGACATGCACGAGCTGATCCGGAAGACGCTCGACGAGGGCGATTTCTTCGAGGTGCAGCCGGCGCACGCCGCCAACATCATCTGCGGCTTCGGCCGGATCGAGGGCCGCACGGTGGGCGTCGTCGCCAATCAGCCGATGGTGCTGGCCGGCGTGCTCGACATCAACTCGGCGAAAAAGGCGGCGCGCTTCGTGCGCTTCTGCGACGCCTTCGACATTCCGATCCTGACCTTCGTCGACGTGCCGGGGTTCCTGCCGGGCGTCGGGCAGGAGCACAACGGCATCATCAAGCACGGCGCCAAGCTCTTGTTCGCTTACGCCGAGGCGACGGTGCCGAAGATCACGGTCATCACGCGCAAGGCCTATGGCGGCGCATACGACGTGATGGCGTCGAAGCATCTGCGCGGCGACCTCAATTATGCCTGGCCGACCGCCGAGATCGCGGTGATGGGCGCGAAGGGCGCGGTCGAGATCATCTTCCGCCAGGACGCCGACGATCCCGACAAGATCGCGGAGAAGACCGCCGAATATGAAGCGCGCTTCGCCAACCCGTTCGTCGCGGCGTCGAAGGGGTTCATCGACGAGGTGATCCAGCCGCATTCCACGCGTCGGCGGATCGCGCTGGGCCTGAGGAAGCTGCGGAACAAGCAGCTCGAAAATCCGTGGAAGAAGCACGACAACATTCCCTTGTGAGGCGTTATGGCGTGGCGAGACCGTAGCAGGAACGATGGCGGGTCGGGTCAGGCCGAATCCGGCGCAAAGGCGCGGGTGATCCCCGGCATGCTGATCGCCCTGGCGGTCGTGGTGATCGTTGCGCTCGCGCTCGCGCTGTGGCTGTCGAGCAAATCCGGCGATGATGGCGCGCCGGTCCCGGCACCGTCTCCCGCCCCCACGTCCGCAGCGTCGCCGGGACCGGAAGGCGTGCGTGCGCTGCCCGAAAGCGAGCAGATGCAGAAGGCGGCGATCGCCGCTCTCGGGGCTGCCGACGGCAAGGTCGGCGAACAGGATGGTCAGCGGACCATGACCGAACCCGCCGGGCTGTTCTGGGACGGCGATCGCGCGATCCTGATCAGCGAGACCGGAATGGAAGACGGCTGCCATGGCTGTTCGGGTTCGCTCGGCGTCCACTATCTGAAGCCGGACGGTGAGGACGGCCTGACCGTCACCGGTAGCTGGCCGGATGCGATCGACGGATCGAGCTGGGGCCGGCCGCCGGCCCAGTGGCGGGTGTCGCGCAAGTTCGCCGATGTGCCGGTGGTCTATGCGACGGGCGGCGGCACTTTTCAGGGCTATACCTGCTCGGTCGCGACGCTGACGCGGCTGGGCCCCGACGGCCCGCGTGCGATGGTGTCGATCCCGCTCGGCTATGACGACAGCGGCGCGGTGATCAGCGACACCCGCACCAAGCTGGACGGCAAGATCGTCAATATCGTGCCCGGCAAGCGCTTCGACGTGCATTATACGGGCACGGAAACCTTCACCGACCATTATGTCCGTCAGGGCGATCGCTATGTCGCCCAGGGCAAGTTACGGATGCAGTCATGCTAGTTCACGAAGGATCCTCCCCGGCAGGGGGAGGTGGCCCGCGCAGCGGGGCGGAGGGGGGCATCGGCACGCGAAGCGTTTGCCGCGAGGCCCCTCCACCATGCTGCGCATGGTCCCCCTCCCCGTGCCGGGGAGGAATGATATGATGCTGGGGCCACTCAACCATGTCGGCGTCGCCACGCCGTCGATCGACGATGCCGTCGCGCGCTACCGCGACGTGCTGGGCGCGGGCGAAATCGGCGAGGCGTTCGATTTGCCCGCCCAAGGGGTGCGGGTGTGCTTCGTCGATACGCCCAACAGCCAGATCGAATTGCTCGAACCGCTCGGCCCCGATTCGCCGATCGCGAAGTTCCTCGAGAAGAACCCGCTCGGCGGGCAGCATCACGTCTGTTTCGAGGTGCCGGACATCCACGCCGCCAAGGCCGAGCTGGAGGACAAGGGCGTCCGAGTCCTGGGCGAACCGCGGATCGGTGCGCACGGCACGCCGGTTATCTTCGCGCACCCCAAGGACATGGGCGGGGTGCTGACCGAATTCATGGAGACGCCCCGCGATGGGCATTGATGCTTTTCCCGTCATCCCGGACTTAATCCGGTATCCAGAGCCGCATGCGGTGCGCTCCTTGTCCTGGATTCCGGCTTTCGCCGGAATGACGGCCGGATATTGATATGACCGACAAGAAACCGACGATCGACGACTGGAAGGCGGCAGCCGACAAGGAAGTGAAGGGTCGCGATCTCACCTGGGCGACGCCCGAGGGGATCGACGTGAAACCCGTTTACACCGCCGAGGATGCAGGCGACCCCGGCCTGCCCGGCTTCGCGCCTTATACGCGCGGGCCCTATGCCAGCATGTATGCCGGCCGGCCCTGGACGATCCGCCAATACGCAGGCTTCTCCACCGCCGAGGAATCGAACGCCTTCTACCGCCGCAACCTCGCTGCCGGGCAAAAGGGGCTGTCGGTCGCCTTCGACCTCGCCACCCACCGCGGCTATGACAGCGATCATCCGCGCGTTACCGGCGATGTCGGCAAGGCAGGCGTCGCGATCGACACGATCGAGGACATGAAGATCCTGTTCGACGGCATTCCGCTCGACCAGATGAGCGTGTCGATGACGATGAACGGCGCGGTGCTGCCGTGCCTGGCCTTCTACATCGTCGCGGCCGAGGAACAGGGCGTGTCGCAGGATCAGCTTTCGGGCACGATCCAGAACGACATCCTGAAGGAATTCATGGTCCGCAACACCTACATCTATCCGCCCGAACCATCGATGCGGATCGTGTCGGACATCATCGCCTACACCGCCGACCATATGCCGCGGTTCAACTCGATCTCGATCAGCGGCTATCACATGCACGAGGCCGGCGCGACGGCGGTGCAGGAGCTGGCCTTCACGCTCGCCGACGGCATGGCCTATGTCCGGGCGGCGCTGGAACGCGGGCTCGACATCGACAAGTTCGCCGGACGGCTGAGCTTCTTCTTCGGCATCGGCATGAACTTCTTCATGGAGGTGGCGAAGCTGCGCGCCGCGCGAACGCTGTGGAGCCGGATCATCGCCGATTTCGGCGGCAACGCGCGCAGCCAGATGCTGCGCACGCATTGCCAGACGTCGGGCGTGTCTCTCACCGAGCAGGACCCGTACAACAACGTCATCCGCACCACGATCGAGGCGATGGCGGCGACGTTCGGCGGCACGCAGTCGCTCCACACCAACGCGCTCGATGAGGCGGTGGCGCTGCCCACCGACTTTTCCGCGCGGATCGCCCGCAACACGCAGCTTATCCTCCAAGAGGAAACCGGGATGACCAACGTCGCCGACCCGCTCGGCGGCAGCTATTATGTCGAGGCGCTGACGAAGCAACTCGCCGACAAGGCCTGGACGCTGATCGAGGAGGTCGAACAGGCGGGCGGCATGACCCACGCGGTCGAAAAGGGCATCCCCAAAGAACATATCGAACGCGCCGCCGCCGCCCGTCAGGCGCGCGTCGACCGCGCCGAAGACGTCATCGTCGGCGTCAACAAATACCGCCGCGACACCGAGGACGAGATCGATATCCTCGACATCGACAATGCCAAGGTCCGCGCCGACCAGATCCGGCGGATCGAACAGGTGCGCGGCGCCCGCGACGAGGACAAGGCGCAGGCCGCGCTGGGTGCCCTGAAAGAGGGCGCGCGCCATACGCCCGTTCGCCCTGAGCCTGTCGAAGGGCCGTCCTTGTCTTCCGGTGAAGCAGGGAAGGCAGGGCTTCGACAAGCTCAGCCCGAACGGTCGGGGGAAGGTTCGGTCGAGACCAACCTCCTCGCGCTGTGCGTCGAAGCAGCACGCGCGCGCTGCACGCTCGGCGAGATGTCGAGCGCGATGGAGGACGTCTTCGGCCGCCACGGCGTCAGCGTGACTCCGGTCAAGGGCGTCTATGGCCCCGCGCACAAGGACGATGCCGGCTGGGCACGCGCCGTCGAGGGTACCAAGTCCGTCGAACAGCGCATGGGTCGCAAGCCCCGCATCCTCGTCGCCAAGATGGGGCAGGACGGCCATGACCGCGGCGCCAATGTGGTGGCGAGCGCCTTTGCCGATCTCGGCTTCGAGGTCGTCTCCGGCCCGCTGTTCCAGACGCCGCAAGAGGCCGCCGAACTGGCGGTCGCGGAAGAGGTCGACGTTGTCGGCGCGTCGAGCCTCGCCGCCGGCCACAAGACGTTGATCCCCGAGTTGATTTCGAAGCTGAAGGACGCCGGCCATGCCGACATCAGGGTCGTCGCCGGCGGCGTCATCCCGCCGCAGGACTATGGCTTCCTGCGCGATGCCGGCGTGCAGGCGATCTTCGGCCCCGGCACCAACCTGGTGAACGCGGCCGGCGACGTACTGAAACTGCTGGGCCACAACATGCCCCCGATCAATGAGGCTGCTGAATGACGATGAGAACTGTTGAACTCCCCTCCCTGGATAAGGGAGGGGCCGGGGGTGGGTCGGCCGAGGCGGCGCGCGACGTTGCCGCGCGCACCCACCCCCAGCCCCTCCCTGCAAGCGGGGAGGGGAGCGAGCCGAGGACCGACTGGACCCGCGCGGAGATCGCCGCGCTGTTCGACCTCCCGTTCACCGAACTCCTCTACCGCGCCGCGACCGTCCACCGCGAACACCACGCGCCCGGCGAGGTCCAGCTCTGCACGCTCTTGTCGATCAAGACTGGTGGGTGCCCGGAGGATTGCGGCTATTGCTCGCAGTCGGCGCACCACACAACGGGCGTGAAGGCGACAAAGCTGATGGACGTGCGGCAGGTGCTGCAATCGGCGGCGCAGGCGGCGGATGCGGGTTCGAAGCGCTTCTGCATGGGCGCCGCCTGGCGCAACCCCAAGGATCGCGACATGCCGGCGATTCTGGAGATCGTGAAGGGCGTGCGCGCCATGGGCATGGAAACCTGCATGACGCTGGGCATGCTTACGCCCGATCAGGCCGCGCAGCTCAAGGAAGCGGGCCTCGATTATTACAACCACAATATCGACACCGCGCCGGAGAATTACGAAAACGTCATCTCGACGCGCAGCTTCGAGGAGCGGGTCGATACGCTGTCGAACGTGCGCAACGCCGGCATCAACGTCTGCTCGGGCGGCATCGTCGGCATGGGCGAGACGCGCGAGCACCGCGTCGGCTTCGTCCACGCGCTCGCAACGCTCGAGCGCCATCCCGAAAGCGTGCCCGTCAACGCGCTGGTGCCGGTAAAGGGCACGCCGCTGGGCGACATGCTCGCCGACACGCCGATGGCCAAGATCGACGATATCGAGTTCGTCCGCACCATCGCGGTTGCCCGCATCACCATGCCGCGCTCGATGGTCCGTCTGTCCGCGGGGCGCGAGAGCATGTCGGAGGCGACGCAGGCGATGTGCTTCATGGCCGGCGCGAACTCGATCTTCACCGGCGACAAGCTGCTCACCGCCGCCAATGCCGGCGACGACGCCGACAGCGCGATGCTGGCGCGGCTGGGGCTGAAGCCGATGACCAGCGAGGAGCCGATGCGCAGCGGCTGCGGCTGCTCGCCAACGGTCGAGGCGGCCGAGTGAGCCTCTCCATCGATCGTCATGCTGAACTTGTTTCAGCATCCACTTTTCAACCTGAGCCGTCGGCGCATGTGGCGCGGTGGACCCTGAAACACGTTCAGGGTGACGGCCAATATTCGCTTTGCGCCAAATAGGGGCCGTCATGTTCAAGAAAATCCTGGTCGCCAACCGTGGAGAGATCGCCTGCCGCGTCATGCGAACGGCAAAGCGCATGGGGATCGCGACCGTGGCGGTCTATTCGGACGCCGACGCGCGCAGCCCGCATGTCGAGATGGCCGATGAGAGCGTTCGCCTCGGCCCCGCACAGGCATCGGAAAGCTATCTAAATGCCGAGCTGATCCTCGACGCCGCGAAGAAGACCGGCGCCGACGCGATCCATCCCGGCTACGGCTTCCTGTCGGAGCGGGAGAGCTTCGCGCGAGCCTGCGCCGATGCCGGCATCACCTTCATCGGCCCGCCGCCAAGCGCCATCGCCGCGATGGGCGACAAGATCGAATCGAAGAAGCTGGCCCGAGAAGCCGGCGTCAACACCGTGCCCGGCTCCGGCGGCGCGATCGAGAGCACCGAGGAGGCGGTGAAGATCGCCGGCGAGATCGGCTATCCGGTGATGATGAAGGCGTCGGCCGGCGGCGGCGGCAAGGGGATGCGCCTCGCCTGGAAGGAACAGGATGTCCGCGAGGGCTTCGAAGCGACGCGGCGCGAGGGCAAGGCGAGCTTCGGCGACGATCGCGTCTTCATCGAGAAGTTCATCGAAAGCCCGCGCCACATCGAGATACAGATCCTGGGCGACCAGCACGGCAACATCCTCTATCTCGGCGAGCGCGAATGCTCGATTCAGCGCCGGCACCAGAAGGTCGTGGAAGAGGCGCCGTCGCCCTTCGTCGACGAAACGATGCGCCGGAAGATGGGCGAGCAGGCGGTCGCGCTCGCCCGCGCCGTCGGCTATTACAGCGCCGGCACCGTCGAACTGATCGTGTCGGGCGAGGATCCGACCGGCGAGAGCTTCTACTTCCTGGAGATGAACACGCGGCTGCAGGTCGAGCATCCGGTGACCGAGTTCGTCACCGGCGTCGATCTGGTCGAACAGATGATCCGCGTCGCCGCCGGCGAGACGCTGGCGATGACGCAGGACGACGTGACGCTCACCGGCTGGGCGATCGAGAACCGCGTCTATGCCGAGGACCCGTATCGCGGGTTCCTGCCTTCGATCGGCCGGCTGGTGCGGTATCGGCCGCCGCATGCAGAGTATCGCCAAGCTCCGTTCGCTTCGAGCGAAGTCGAGAAGCGTAGCGGCGAACGTGTCTCGACTTCGCTCGACACGAACGGCGATGGTGGAACCCGCGTTCGTGTCGACGACGGTGTCGCGGAGGGCGGCGAAGTGTCGATGTTCTACGATCCCATGATCGCCAAGCTCGTTACCTGTGGCGACACGCGCGAACAGGCGATCGACAAACAGATCGTCGCGCTCGATTCCTTCGTGATCGAAGGGCTGGGCCACAATGTGGATTTCCTGTCGGCGATCATGCAGCACCCGCGTTTTCGCGACGGCCGCCTGACGACCGGTTTCATCGCCGAAGAATATCCCGAAGGATTCCAGGGGGCGCCGGCCGACGCCGCGCTGATGACGAAGCTCGCGGCGCTGGCGGGCGTGCTCGCCTCCATCGAGACCGAGCGCAACGGCATGATCGACGGCCAATTGTCGCCGCGGCCGGACGAAACGCTCAGCCGGCGCGACTGGGTCGTGTCGGTCGACAGGCAGGAGCACCGCGTCGTCGTCGAGAACGGCACCGTATCGGTCGATGGCGAGCGGATCGAGGTCGATATGGCCTGGCTGCCCGGCGAGCGGCTGGTCGAGGCGGAATTCGGCGGTGAGCCGCTGGTCGTGCAGGTGGAGCGCCGCCGCACCGATTGGCGCTTCACCACGCGCGGGGCGGCGCATGTCATCCAGGTGCTGTCGCCGCGTATTGCCGAGCTGTCGCGGCACATGATCGAAAAGGTCCCGCCCGACCTGTCGAAGCTGCTGCTATGCCCGATGCCGGGGCTCGTCACGCGCATCGACGTGGCCGAGGGCGACCGGGTGGAGACGGGGCAGCCCCTCTGCGTCGTCGAGGCGATGAAGATGGAAAATGTGTTGCGCGCTGAAAAGCCGGGCACGGTGAAGGCGCTGAGGGCGGAACCGGGCGACAGCCTGGGCGTCGACGACGTCATCATGGAATTCGAGGACTAGGACGGATCGGCGGCGTGACGGAATCGTGTTCCTGTGAAAGCAGGAACACGAAAGGGCTGATCCACGTTTGCCGGGGAACGCACTGGCGTCCGCCTCCGCGCGGCCGCGGCGCTGTACGAGGGGAGGGCCGTATCGCCGACGGTCGCGCGCATGCGCGGGGCGGCGCACCGGGGGCTGTCCCGGATCGGCACGGGCGTTAACCATTTTCAGGCTGAACGAAAATGTAAACAAGGCGTTAACATCCGCGCCATGTCGAGTCAGCCGAGCCCGTCCACCCATCCGTTTCGCGAACGGCTGCGCATTCGTGAAAAGCGCAACGCGCTGCGCCCGCGCGTGCGCGCGCATGATGACGACAGCGACGTGCGCCTGTTCGCGCTCAGCTTCCTCGCCTTTTTCGTCTGCTTCTACACCTTCCTGATCTGACGTCGGCTCGGCCGTCGGTGTCAGTCGCAGGCGCGGTGCAGCTTTTGCGCGATCCAGGCGGAAATGATGCACATGCCGGCGACCATCAGCAGCATGTCCTGGTTCGACATGCCGAGCGCACCCAGGATCAGTACCCCCACCGCGCCGATCGTCATCGCGCCCGAATTGACCACATTGTTCGCCGCGACGGTGCGCGCGGTCTGGTCCTTGGTCACGGTGGTCGTCAGGAAGGCATAGAGCGGCACGACGAACATGCCGCCGGTCACCGCGATCGCGATCAGCGTCGCCAGCACCAGCAGCGATTGCGGATGGGTGACGAATTCCGCCACGCCGTAGAGCTGATCGCCCGGCGCCGGAGTCCATGTCCGCGCCTCGACGGAAAAGGCGACCAGGAACACCGCCATCGCCAGCACCGACCCCGGCGCGAACTTGGCGGAGATCCGGCCCTTCAGCAGCCAGTTGATGATGACCGATCCGATCGCGATGCCGACAGAGAAGATGGCGATCGTCAGACTGGCCACCCGCTCGTCCGCGGTCAGCACATTCTTCACCAGCGGCGGAAAGATGACGATCAGCACCGATCCGATCGTCCAAAAGAAGCTGATCGCGCAGATGGCCAGGAACAGCCGCGGGATGTGCATGGTATCGGAAATCAGCCGCCAGGAAGAGGTGAATGGATTGTAGTTGATGGTGAGTTTCGCACCCGCGCGCGGTGCGGTGGGCACCTGCCGGCCGGCGAACCAGCCGATCACGGCGACGGTCAGCACCAGCGCGGCCGTGCCCTCCACCGTGATCCAGCCGGCAATGACCGTGCCGAGCAGGATGGACAGATAGGTCGCCGCTTCGACGAGGCCGGTGCCGCCCAGTACTTCGTCACCTTTCAGATGCTGCGGCAGGATCGCATATTTGATGGGGCCGAAGAACGTAGAATGGACGCCCAGCATCAATACCGAGGCCAGCATCATGCCCAACCCGATGGTGGTATGCCCGAACTTCGCCGCCAGCAATCCGACCGATCCGAACAGCATGATACCGATTTCCGCCGTCTTCACGATGCGTACGATCCGCGCCTTGTCGTGCGTGTCGGCCAATTGCCCCGACAGCGCGGACAACAGGAAGAAGGGCAGGATCGACAGCCCCGTCGCCAGCGCGTTGAAATTCGATTCAACCGTGGAATCGTTGAAGATCTCGTAGGTCGCGAACAGGACCATGCCGGTCTTGAACAGATTGTCGTTGAAGGCGCCCAGGAACTGTGTCGTGAACAGGGGCAGAAAACGGCGCTCCTTGAGCAATCCGAGCGCATTGAGCATGAGGAGGCGCGGCCCTTCGGTGACAGGAGCAGCCGCCATAGCCGAGGCGCGTTGCGGCCGGCAAATCCTAAGTGGCGGCGCGGCGCAGACATTCCGCCGTGGCGCGAAGCTGGCGGTCCATCCGCAGCCTGCGTGGCGGCGCCGCGACGTGATTCCCACAGCCCCTGGCGGAGATCGGGGCTGGTCGCGTGGCGGCGGGAAGCGTAGAGCAGGACCTCGATATGCTGACGCTTCCGAACCTCCTGACATTGTCGCGCATCGTCGCCCTGCCGCTGCTGGTCGCGCTTCTGTGGTGGCCGCAATGGCCGGCGGGTTACGCCATCGCCTTCGGTCTGTACTGCCTGATGGGTATTACCGACTATTTCGACGGTTACGTGGCGCGCGCGCGCGGCACGGTGTCGAAGCTGGGCGTTTTTCTCGATCCCATCGCCGACAAGATCATGGTGGCGGCGGTCGTATTGATGCTGGTCGCCACGCACGACATCGCAGGGCTTCACATCATCGCCGCGCTGATCATCCTGCTGCGCGAGATCATGGTGTCGGGGCTGCGCGAATTCCTGGCCCAGTTGCAGGTGTCGATGCCGGTGTCGCGGTTGGCGAAGTGGAAGACCACGTTGCAGATGCTGGCCTTCGGCGCGCTCATCCTGGGCGGCGCGCTGCCGCACTGGCCATGGGTCGGCGTCGTCGGGCTCGCCTGCCTGTGGGGCGCGGCCGTGCTGACGCTGATCACCGGCTGGGATTATCTGCGCGTCGGCCTGCGCCACATGGATAGCTGATGGCGATCGACATGCTCTATTTCGCCTGGGTGCGCGAATCCGTCGGCATCGGCGGCGAACGGGTCGATCCGCCGGCGGAAGTCGCCACCGTCGCCGCGCTGCTCGACTGGCTGGCCGACCGCAGCGAAGCGCACGCCCGCGCCTTCGCCGACCGCGCAAAGCTGCGCGCGGCGATCGACCAGGCCTTCGTGCCGCTCGACGCGCCGCTGGGCCGGGCAAGCGAAGTCGCGATCTTCCCGCCGGTCACGGGCGGATGATCCGCGTCGTCGTTCAGCCCGATCCGATCGACATCGCCGCCGAGTTCGGGGTGTTGAACGGTCTGGAAGCGGGCGGGATCGCCACATTTGCCGGCCAGGTCCGCCGCGACGACGGAGTGGAGGCGCTGGAACTCGAACACTATCCGGGAATGACCGAAACGATGCTCGGACGCCTTGCGCGCGAGGCGGCGGAGCGCTGGTCGCTATCGGGGGTGACCGTCGTCCACCGCGTCGGCCGGATGGTGCCGGGCGAACATATCGTGTTCGTGGCCGCCGCCGCCGCGCACCGCGCAGCCGCGCTCGATGCCTGTGCCTATCTGATCGACCGGTTGAAGACCGACGCGCCGTTCTGGAAGCGGGAACATGTCGGCGGCGACGCCCGCTGGGTGGCCGCCCGCGCGAGCGACGATCGCGCCGCGGAGCGGTGGCGCGGCTGATGCTGCGAAAAGGGCGCCGTCCCGATCGTTCGGAACGGCGCCCTTCGAAGCG
Organism: Stakelama saccharophila; assembly: GCF_032229225.1. Classification (NCBI taxonomy): domain Bacteria; kingdom Pseudomonadati; phylum Pseudomonadota; class Alphaproteobacteria; order Sphingomonadales; family Sphingomonadaceae; genus Stakelama; species Stakelama saccharophila. The sequence goes on along the minus strand of NZ_CP135076.1, from coordinate 2,451,567 downwards.
TGGCGCAATCGCGATCCGACTTACATGCCGTCGCCGGTCGACGTATCGCTCGACCCGCTGCCGCCGTCCAGGTTCGGGATCAGCACGCCATTGACGACGTGAATAATGCCATTGGCCTGCGCGACGTCGGCGGTGCCGACATACGCGGTGGAGCCCGCCTCGCTGGTCAGCTTGATATTGCCGTTCGGCCCGACGGTGGCGGTCAGCGGATCGCCCTGGACCGTGGTCAGCGTGGCCGTGCCGCCGCCGGCCTCGACCTTCTGCTTCAGCGTGTCGGCGTCGATCGTGCCCGGCACCACGTGATAGTTCAGGATCTTGGTCAGCGCCGTCTTGTTCTCCGGCTTCATCAGCGTGTCGACCGTGCCCGGGGGCAGGGCGTTGAACGCCTCGTTGTTCGGCGCGAAGACCGTGTACGGTCCGGGGCCGGAGAGCGTCTGGGCCAGGCCGGCGGCCTTCAGCGCGGCGACCAGGGTCGTCAGATTGCTGGCCTTGGACGCGTTCTCGACGATCGTGGCGGTCGGCAGCATCTCGGCGCCGCCGACCGTCACCGCCTGGGGCGTGGGTGTGGGCGTCGGCGCGGGTGCAGGCGTACGCGCGCCGGCCGTGGCAGAGGTCGTCGAGCTGTCGGCATACAGATCGTCATTGGTGGACGTCGACGCGCACGCGGCGAGCGCGGCGGCGCCGGCGAAAGTGGCAAAAATGGTGAGCGACTTGCGATACATCAGCTTCTCCAACGTTGGTTGGGTTCAATCCGGACGCGTCGAAAAACGCGCAGTTCAGGTACGTTTTACGCCGCAAATAGTTGCGCGGCCGCATCGTTATGCAGGAGTATCGCCGCCTGCAAGCATTGAAGCCAACAATCTGAAATCCGCCTCGCGCGGGCTGGCCTTGCGCCAGACCAGGGCGATGCGGCGGGACGCGCGCTCCGCCTCGATCGGCCGCGCCTCGATGCCGGTGCCATCGAGGATGCCGGATTCGACCGCCATTTCCGGCAGCATGGTGACGCCCAGCCCGTTGTCGACCATCTGCACGATGGTGTGCAGCGAGGTTCCCAGCATCGCCGCCCGGCCGCGCAGTTCGGGATGGTTGCACGCCGCCAGCGCGTGGTCCTTCAGGCAATGCCCGTCCTCGAGCAGCAGAAGCCGCGTCTCGTCGATCTCCTCGGCGAGCACGGGGCCGTGGGTCACGTCGAGTTCGCCGCGGGGAAAGGCGACGTATAGCCGATCGTCGAACAGCGGCACGGTCTCCACGTCGCCGCACGCATAGGGCAGGGCGAGCAGAACGCAGTCGGTGCGCCCGTGATGCAGGCTTTCGCAGGCGGCCGCACTCGGTTCCTCGCGCAGGAACAGCTTCAGGTCGGGAAAGTCGGCGCGCAGCCGCGGCAGCATGCGTGGCAGCATGAATGGAGCGATCGTCGGGATGACGCTCATCCGCATCTCGCCGGTCAGCGGCCGGCCGGCGGCGCGGGCGATGTCGCCCAGTTCCTCCGCCTCGCGCAGGACGACCCGCGCCTTGTCCGCGATCTTTTCGCCCAGCGGGGTGAACCGCACGACCCGGCGCGTGCGCTCGACGATGGTCACGCCGATCAGGGTTTCTAGCTCGCGGATGCCCGCCGACAGCGTGGATTGCGTAACATAGCAGGCTTCCGCCGCGCGGCCGAAATGGCCGGCGTCGTTGAGCGCCACGAGATATTGGAGCTGTTTGAGCGTGGGAAGGTAGGTGGCCGCCAGTGATCGTCTCCGTCGATGAGTGGGCGATATCTAAGCAGTCCTTGCGTTCAGGCAATGTCCGGCCGACCGGACGAAGCCCCGTGTCCCCGCGCGGGCGCCCATCAAATCACTATTTTGACGGAGTCCGGTGGCGAGGACACGGTCTGGGCTCCCGCCTCGGCGGGAGCCCAATTGCCTTGACCGCAAACCGACCCCTGGTCAGGCCGCCTGCCGTTCCTCGACGGGCAGGCGGATGAGATAATCGAAGGCCGACAGCGCCGCGGTGGAGCCGGCGCCCATCGCCACCACGATCTGCTTGTAGGGCGTGGTCGTGGCATCGCCGGCGGCGAAGATGCCGGGCTGCGACGTCTCGCCGCGATCGTCGACCTCGATCTCGCCATAGGGCGTCAGCGCGACCGCGCCCTTCAGCCATTCGGTGTTGGGCACCAGGCCGATCTGGACGAATACGCCCTCCAGGTCGACCTCGTGGGCGGTGCCGTGGTTGCGGTCCTTATAGGTCAGCCCCACGACCTTGTCGCCGTCGCCGCGTACTTCGGTGGTCATGGCGGACGTGATGATCTTCACGTTCGGCAGGCTGGCGAGCTTGCGCTGCAGCACCGCGTCGGCGCGCAGGTCCGCTTCGTATTCGATCAACGTCACATGGCCGACGATGCCGGCCAGATCGATCGCCGCCTCGACGCCCGAATTGCCGCCGCCGATCACCGCGACGCGCTTGCCCTTGTAGAAGGGGCCGTCGCAATGCGGGCAATAGGCCACGCCCTTGTTGCGATATTCGTCCTCGCCCGGCACGTTGATGTGCCGCCAGCGTGCGCCGGTGGACAGGATCAGCGTGCGCGCCTTCAGCGAGGCGCCGTTCGCCAGCGTCACTTCGTGCAGGCCGCCTTCGCGTTCCGCCGGAATCAGTTCTTCGGCGACCTGCAGGTTCATGATGTCGACGTCATATTCGCGGACATGGCTTTCGAGTTGGGCTGCGAGCTTCGGGCCTTCGGTATAGCCGGTGCCGACGAAATTCTCGATGCCCATGGTGTCGAGCACCTGACCGCCGAAGCGTTCGGCCGCGATGCCGGTGCGGATGCCCTTGCGCGCGGCATAGATGGCCGCCGAAGCGCCGGCCGGGCCGCCGCCGATCACCAGCACGTCGAACGGGTCCTTGGCCGCGATCGCTTCGGCCGCGCGCTTTTCCGCGCCGGTGTCGATCTTCGACAGGATCTTTTCCAGCTCCATCCGGCCCTGGCCGAACGGTTCGCCGTTCAACCAGACGCTGGGCACCGACATGATCTCGCGCGCATCGACTTCGGGCTGGAACAGCGCGCCGTCGATCGCGGTGTGGCGGATATTGGGGTTCAGCACCGCCATCAGGTTCAGCGCCTGCACCACGTCGGGGCAGTTCTGGCAGGACAGCGAGAAATAGGTCTCGAAGGCGAAATCGCCGTCGATCGCCTTGATCTGGTCGATTACATCCTGGTCGGCCTTTGGCGGGTGGCCGCCGACCTGCAGCAGGGCGAGCACCAGCGAGGTGAACTCGTGGCCCATCGGAATGCCGGCGAAGCGCACCTGAACATCGTGGTCGGCCGCGCGGCGGATGGCGAAGCTGGGCACGCGCGCATCGTCTTCGCGCACCAGTGCGATATCGTCGTGCAGCGCCTCGATCTCGCCCAGCAGCTCCTCCAGCTCGCGGGATTTCGCGTCGTCACCCAGCGCGGCGACAAGCTCGATCGGCTGCTTGATATTGCCGAGATAGGTTTTGAGCTGCTGCGTCATATTTGCGTCGAGCATGAAGAAACTCCGTCTTTTTCAGAGACAAAACGGCCCGGGGCAGAACTGTTCCACCCCGGGCCGCAGGTAAACCCAAGGGGGCTGGGCTTAGATCTTGCCGACGAGGTCGAGCGAGGGGGCGAGGGTCTTTTCACCCTGTTCCCACTTGGCCGGGCAGACCTCGTCCGGATTCTCGCGGATATACTGCGCGGCCTTCACCTTGCGCAGCAGTTCGACAGCGTTGCGGCCGACGCCTTCGGAGGTGATCTCGATGAGCTGGATCACGCCGTCGGGATCGACGACGAAGGTGCCGCGATCGGCAACGCCCTGGCCTTCGCGCAGAACGTCGAAATTGTTGGCGATGGTGTGGCTCTGGTCCCCCAGCATGTAGAAGTTGATCTTGCCGATCGCATCCGAGCTGTCGTGCCAGGCCTTGTGGCTGAAATGCGTGTCGGTCGAAACCGAGAACACCTCGACGCCCATGCTCTGAAGCTGCTCGTAATGATCGGCCAGGTCTTCCAGTTCGGTCGGGCAGACGAAGGTGAAGTCGGCCGGATAGAAGAAGAAGATGGCCCACTTGCCCTTGGCATCGGCCTCGCTGACCTCGACGAACTTGCCCTGGTGGAAAGCCTGCGTCTTGAACGGCTTCAGCGTGTCTCCGATCTTCGCCATATGATGCGTCTCCTTGATCGCGTGTTGAAAACTCTGTGCGGGCAGCGGCGCCGCCCTTGTGCAATGCGGCATATAGGAGCGCGGGCCGGCGCTTCCAAACGAGCAGTATCGTTCGCCGTAATCGAATAAATCAATATGATATCCATGCTTGATCGACATTTCCGAAATGCGCCGCACTGCGGCGACGGCCTTGCTGCAGGCGCGAACCCGTTCGGACAGGGTTCGGATGGATGACAGGCGGGCCGGACCGGTTCTGGAATTCGTTGGACGGAACGCCTAGATTGTCGCGAATTGCGAAGGGACCGCCATGTTCAAGCGGCTGACAGCCTATCTAGATTCCATCAAGGCGCGTGATCCCGCGCCGCGATCGCGTGCGGAGATCCTGCTCTATCCCGGGGTGTGGTCCTTGTTGTTCCACCGGATCGCGCATCACCTGTTCCGCGCGCGGCTCTATTTCCTCGCGCGTGCGGTGAACCACCTGTCGCGCTTCCTGACCGGCAACGACATCCATCCCGGCGCGACGATCGGGCGCAATTTCTTCATCGATCACGGTTTCGTCGTCATCGGCGAAACCGCGGACATCCGCGACGACGTGACCATCTATCAAAATGTCACGCTGGGCGGGACGAGCCCGGACAACGGCGTCGGCGGCAAACGCCATCCGACCGTCGAGAAGGGCGCGATCATCGGATCGGGCGCGCAGGTGCTGGGCCCGGTCACGGTCGGTCAGCGCGCGCGCATCGGCGCCAATGCCGTGGTGACGCGTGACGTGCCGGAAGGCGCGGTGATGGTCGGCATTCCGGCCCGCGCGACCATGGTCGAGGGCCGCAAGGCAGGCGGCGGATTCGTCCCCTATGGCACCCCGTGCAGCGAGGTGTTCGACCCTGCCACGCAGAAGATCGAGACGCTGCGCTGCGAACTCGACCACTTGCGCAAGCGGCTGGACGATGCGCTTGCGGAGCGGGACGAGGAGCGCCACGGACGCCGCGACAGCGCCTGATGGGCAATGTCACGCCGTTTCCCGGTGCCGGGGGGCGATCGTCCCCGTCGCAGGTCGGGTTCGAGCGCCATGAATTGACGCGCATCCTCGATTTGTACGGCCGCATGGTCGCCGCGGGCCACTGGCGCGATTACGCGATCGACCTGGGCCGCGAGGCTGCCATCTTCTCCGCCTTTCGTCGCACTGCCGAGCGGCCCGAATCCCGCATCGAGAAGCGCCCCGCGCTGCGCGGCCGGCAGGGCATGTGGGCGCTCGTCAACGAAGGCGGCGTGGTGGTGAAGCGCGGCCACGATCTGCCGCCCGTCCTCGCACCGGTGGAGCGCCGGCTGATGAAACTCGTCGCGGACTGATCGTGCCGGGGCGAGCGCCCTGGCCGAAACGCAAAGACCCCGGCGTGCAGCAACGCCGGGGCCTCCGTCCACGCCTGGCGAGGGTGTCAGGCGCGAATAACTAAACGACGGCCGGCATCTGCACTGGCGGCAGGCGGTGTCGCAGATCGCCCAGCAGCGTGACTGCCCGGCGGCGCATCGGGTGCCAGAAGGCCGAAAGCGTCAGCAGCGCCGATCCGATGATCAAAGCGGTGAAGGCGGCGCTCAGTTCCACGGCGCCCGCCTTCGTGAACAGCGCGTAGAGCGCGTAGAGCACGTAAGCAAGGCTCGAAACCAGCAGCGCGCGCCGGTCGACGGTCAGCGCCACGAAGGCGAAGAGGAGGTAGAGCGCGATCACCACGATCGCGGTGGCGGGGCCGATATCCTGCTCGAATACGCCCAGCATGTGGAACAGCGGGTGCGCGATCATCGGCGCCGCCGCCAGGTGCAGCCAGAAGGCGACGTCCGAGCGGCGCGTCAACCGTTCGCGATCGGTCATGTCCCAGCGCATGGCGAACAGGAAAACGCCGAGCCCGGCGACCAGAACGACCGGGTAGGCGGCCTGTTCGGCCGAAGGAAGGGCCGCCAGCACCAGGCCGATGGCCACCGCGGCGATCGCCACCGCACCGGCCGCGACGGTGATGGGCACCATGAAGCGGCGCCAGTGCACCCAGGCAGCGCCGGCCGCGAGCAGCCCGATACCCGCCAGGATCACCATGTTGACGCGGTCGGAAAAACCGGGGTCGACGTCCACCAGTACGCCGGTCGGAACCGCCGCGACGCCGCCGACAAAGGCGAGCAGCAGTAGGATACTGGGAAGTGCGAGGCGGCGCCGGCGGGTAAAATATTCGGCCAGCGGCCAGGACAGGCCGGCGACGAACAGACCCGCCGCCCAGGGCGCGAGCTTGTCTCCGATCTGCGCGACGGCGACGAGCAGCAGCGCGATCGCGATGGTCACGAAGATATCGTTGAAGCCCGACAGCAGCCGGAAATGTTCCTCGTCCACCGCCGGCGCGCGGCGTTGCGCCGCGACGTGATCGCGAAAGGCCTGTGCGGCCTCGCGCGGGATCACGCCGGCCGCCACCGCGCCATCGAGTTCCGTCTCGCTATACATGGCAGATCACCTCTCTGTGTGTCAGGAAGGTATAACGCCAGTGTGTTACTGTATCAATACGGTTTCTTCGGCGGACCCATGCGGCCCGACGGGCGATCTATATGTTCTGGAGCTTGGCGAAGATCGTCTGCGCCTGCTCACCGCCCGATTGCGGCACGATTTCACCCCGGCGGTCGGCGATTTCCGCCCAGTGCGCCGCGACGCCTTCGGGGCCGAGTTCCTCGCCCTGGAGCCGCACGCCCGGCGTCAGCGTGACATACGCCGTCTGGAACACGCCCGCGCCGGCGCCGACGATGGCATTGCCGGGCGCGTCTTCCGACACCAGATACAGTGCCGCCGGCGCCACGCTTTCGGGCGTGAACAGGTCGAACGCCGCCTCGGGAAAGATGTCCTCGGTCATCCGCGTGCCGGCGACCGGCGCCAGCGTATTGACCCTGATCCCGTATTTCGCGCCTTCCAGGTGCAGCGTCCTGGCCAGCCCCGCCAGGCCGAGCTTGGCCGCGCCGTAATTGGCCTGCCCGAAATTGCCAAACAGGCCGGTGGACGATGCGGTCATCAGGATCCGGCCGTAATTCTGCTCGCGCATCGTTTCCCAGACCGCCTTGGTGACGTTGGCGGACCCGTTCAGATGTACGTCGACGACGAAGCGGAAATCCTCCGGGTCCATCTTGGCGAAGCTCTTGTCGCGCAGCACGCCGGCATTGTTGATCAGGATATGGACGCCGCCCCATTTTTCCTTCGCGGCGGCGACCATCTGCTCCATCTGGTCGAAATCGGTGACGGAGCCGCCGTTCGCCATCGCCTCGCCGCCGGCTTCGCGGATTTCCGCCACCACTTTGGCCGCGGCGTCGGAACGGCCCGTGCCGTCCCGCGCGCCGCCCAGGTCGTTGACCACCACCTTCGCCCCGCGCCGGGCAAGTCCGAGGGCATAAGCGCGACCCAGGCCGCCACCGGCGCCGGTGACGATGGCGACGCGGTCATCGAAGCGAATGGACATGAAAAAGGCGCTCCCTGTGGTGGAGCGCCTTGTTAGGCGAGATCGCGTGCGCGCAAAAGCCCGCGCTGTCTTCGACCCTGCCGCCCGGCTGCGGGCACGCTGCCCGCGCCGGGACACGGCACTGGATCAGCGGCGCGCCGCGCCGCGCTGGATGCAATTGTCATATTGGCCGGGTTCGCACACCGGATAGTCTTCCTGCGGCGCGGGGGCGGGGAAGGCCTGGTCGGGCGATACCGACGGCTGAAAGATCACTTCCTGGCCAGCGGCGGGCTGCGCCGACAGGGGCGGGGTCGAGGGTTCATATCCGCCGGTTGGATCCTGGTCGGTCGTGGTCGTCGCCGTGGACGTGGTCTGCGTGTCGGCGGTCTGTGCCACCGCGGCACCGCTGAAAGCGAGCGAGGCTGCCGCCACAAGGATGAATTTCATGGTTGGTCTCCTGCTGTTTCCCCGAAGGGGTACGCAGAAGGCGTAACGCAGCCTCGCGCAAATTCTTTCCCTGCCGCACCGACTTTTTTCGTTACGATCCCGCGTCGAGCGAATATCCTGCGGAGCGCACCGTGCGGATGATGTCGGGTCGCCCGCCGACATTGATCGCCTTGCGCAGACGGCGGATATGGACGTCCACGGTGCGCGATTCGATGTCCGAATCCCGGCCCCAGACCGCGTCGAGCAGCCGCTCGCGCGAAAAGACCCAGCCGGGATGTTCCAGGAAGTGACGCAGCAGCCGAAATTCCGTCGGCCCCAGCGCGATCAGCTCGCCGTCGCGGCGTACCTTGTGGCCCACCGTATCCATCTCGATGTCTGCATAGCGCAATTGCTCGCCGGCGAGCGCGGGGCGCACACGGCGCAGCACCGCACCCACCCGCGCGACGAGCTCGCGCGGCGAAAAGGGCTTGGTGACGTAATCGTCGGCGCCGGTTTCCAGGCCGCGAACGCGGTCCTCCTCCTCGCCGCGGGCAGTAAGCATGATGATGGGCACGTTCTGGGTTTCCGGCATGCGCCGCAACCGCCGGCACACCTCGATTCCCGAAAGTCCCTCGACCATCCAGTCGAGCAGCACGATGTCCGGCGCGGCCTCGGTTGCGAGCAGCAGCGCTTCCTCGCCGTCCGCGGTATGCCGCACGTCGAAATCCTCGCGGCGGAAATGATAGATGAGCAGTTCGGCCAGGGCGGCATCGTCCTCGACCAGAAGCATCTGTCCGCGCGTCATGGCCTCATTCCCCGTTCAGCCCGATCGTGTCGCCTTGATCGCGGTCGCCCAGATATTCGCCCGTGGCCGCGTAATAGACCATCTCCGCGACGTTGGTCGCATGGTCGCCGACGCGTTCCAGGTTCTTGGCGATGAACAACAGATGGGCGGCCTGGCTGATGGATTTCGGATTTTCCATCATGAAGGTCACCAGCGCGCGGAAGATGGAGTTATAGAAATCGTCGACCGCGCGGTCCCGCTCGCATACGCGCCGTGCCGCCTCGGGATCGCGCGCGGCGAAGGCGTCCAGCACGTCGCGGACCATGTCGTTCGCCATGTCCGCCATCGCCGGCAGCAGCGACAACGGCTCTATGTGGCTCCTGCCGTCGATGGCCGCCACGCGCCGCGCGATGTTCTTGGCATAGTCGCCGATGCGTTCGACCACGCCCGCGATCTTCAGGGCGGCGACCACTTCGCGCAGATCGTCCGCCATCGGCGCGCGCAGCGCCATGAGGCGGACGGCAAGGCGTTCCACCTCGGTTTCCAGCTCATCGATCTTCTTGTCGCCCTCGACGATCGTCGCCGCGGCGGTGAGGTCGTGCCGCTTCAGCGCGTCCATCGCCTGTTCGATCGCCGCTTCCGCAAGTCCGCCCATCTGCGCGATCAGCCCGCGCAGTTCGCCGATATCATCGTCGAAGGCTTTTACCGTATGTTCGCTCATCGCATTTTTGCCTAACTCAGCCGTATCGGCCGGTGATATAATCCTTCGTCCGCTCTTCGTGCGGATTGGTGAAGATTTCCGAGGTTTCGCCGTATTCCACCAGATTGCCGAGGTGGAAGAAGGCCGTTTTCTGCGACACGCGCGCCGCCTGCTGCATATTGTGGGTGACGATCACGATCGCGTATTTGCCGCGCAGCGCGTGGATCAATTCCTCGATCTTCGCCGTCGCGATCGGATCGAGCGCCGAGCAGGGCTCGTCCATCAGGATCACTTCCGGGTCGACCGCGATCGCGCGCGCGATGCACAGTCGCTGCTGCTGGCCGCCGGACAGGGCGGTGCCGCTGTCCGACAGGCGGTCCTTCACCTCTTCCCACAGGCCGGCGCGCTTCAGCGACTGCTCGACGATCTGTTCCAGGGCCTGTTTCGAAGCGGCCAGGCCGTGGATGCGCGGGCCGTAAGCGACGTTCTCGAAGATCGACTTGGGGAACGGATTCGGCTTCTGGAACACCATGCCGACACGGGCGCGAAGCTGCACCACGTCCATCTCGGGGGCATAGACATCCTCGCCGTCCAGCGTGATGTCGCCCGTCACCTTCGCGATCGCGATGGTGTCGTTCATGCGGTTCAGCGTGCGCAGAAAGGTGGACTTGCCGCAGCCCGACGGGCCGATGAACGCGGTCACGTTTTCCAGGTCCACGTCGATCGAAACGTCCTTGATGGCGTGCGTCTGGCCGTAGAATACGTTCACGTCCCGCGCGGTCATCTTGATCGAGGAAGGCTTGGGCGCGGCTGTCCTGTCCGTCGGGACGGCGGGCGCGGTGGCGGTTTCGGTATCGGTCATTACCAGCGTGTCTCGAAACGGTTGCGAAGATAGATAGCGAGCGCGTTCATTGCGAGCAGGAATGCAAGCAGCACGATGATCGCGGCGGAAGTGCGTTCGACGAAGCCGCGGCCGACCTGGTCCGACCAAAGAAAGATCTGGACCGGCAGCACGGTCGCCGGGTCGGTCACGCCGCCCGGCGGGGTGGCGATGAAGGCGCGCATGCCGATCATCAAAAGCGGCGCCGTTTCGCCCAGCGCGCGCGCCATGCCGATGATCGTACCGGTCAGGATGCCGGGCAGCGCCAGCGGCAATACGTGGTGAAACACGACCTGCACGCGGCTGGCGCCGACGCCCAGCGCTGCGTCGCGGATCGAAGGTGGCACCGCCTTGATCGCGTTGCGGCTGGCGATCACGATGACCGGCATGATCATCAGCGCCAGCGTCAGGCCGCCGACGAGCGACGCCGAACGCGGCAGGTGGAAGACGCTCAGGAACACCGCCAGGCCCAGCAGGCCGAAGATGATCGACGGCACTGCCGCCAGGTTGTTGATCGACACCTCGATCAGGTCGGTCCAGCGGTTCCGCGGGGCATATTCCTCGAGATAGACCGCCGACAGCACGCCGATCGGAAAGGCGATGACCAGCGTGACCAGCATGGTGAACAGCGACCCCTTCACCGCGCCCCAGATGCCGACGGCGGTCGAATCCGTCGCATCGGCCTCGGTCAGGAAGCCCCCGTCGAACCCGCTGTCGAGCGCATCGGCGGCGGTGATGCGCGACAGCAACGCCTCCGCTTCGGGCGACCCGCTGCCCTTGATCGCGCTTTCGATATCGGCGTTGACCGGCAGGCTGATGGCCGCGCTGCGGCCGACTAGGGAGGGATCGTCCTTCAAGGCCTTGCGCACCTCGGTCCAGGCACTGGTGGCGAGCGCATCGGCACCATTGGGTCCGAATGCCGCCCGGGCGGCATTTCCGGTGAGTTCCTCCAGCCCCGCACCGGCGAGCGCGAGGTCCGCGCCGCGTCCGCGAAGCTGTTCCGGCGTCACGTTCAGCTCTGCCCGGGCGAAGTCGATCGGCACGCGCACTTCGTGGCGCATGAACCCGCCCAGACCGTTCGAAACCATCGTGATCAACAGGAACGCCAGGAAACAGGCGGACAATATGACGGCGGCGAGGCCGAAGAAGCGAAACCTGCGCTCCGCGGCATAGCGCCGGCGGATGCGCCGCGTCATCGCCCGCGACGTCCAGTCGGTGGGTGCGCGGTTTTCCGCGAACGGGGTTGCGGGGCCGGAAGGCATCATGTCACTCATAGGCTTCGCGATATTTCTTCACCACGCGCAGCGCGACGATGTTGAGCAGGAAGGTGATCAGGAAAAGCGTCAGGCCCAGCGCGAAGGCGGCTAGCGTCTTGGGGCTGTCGAACGCGGCCTCGCCGGTCAGCAGGTCGACGATCTGCTTGGTGACGGTGGTGGCGCTCTCGAACGGGTTCAGCGTGATCGTCGCGGCGCCGGAGGCCGCCATCACCACGATCATCGTCTCGCCGATCGCCCGGCTGACAGCGAGCAGCATGCCCGCCACGACACCGGGCAGGGAGGCGGGCAACAGCACCTTGGTGATCGTCTCCGACCGCGTGGCGCCCATGGCGAGCGAACCGTCGCGCATGGCGCTCGGCACCGCGGCGATCGAATCGTCGGCCATGGACGAGACAAAGGGAATGATCATCACGCCCATCACCAGCCCGGCCGCCAGCGCGCTTTCGGCGCTCGCATATTCGAATCCGATCGCGACCGCGAAGTCGCGCACCGCCGGCGCCACGGTGAGCGCCGCGAAATAGCCGTAGACCACGGTGGGCACGCCGGCGAGAATCTCCAGCACCGGCTTCATCCATTTGCGCACGGACGGCGCGGCATATTGCGTCAGGTAGATCGCGCTCATCAGGCCGAAGGGGATGGCCACGATCATCGCGATCACCGCGCCGATGAAGAAGGTGCCCCAGAACAGCGGCACCGCGCCAAGCGATTCGCCCGGATCGGTCGACGAGATGACCTGTGGGCTCCAATGCGTGCCGAACAGGAAGTCGGTGATCGGCACCACCGAAAAGAAGCGCGCCGATTCCACGAGCAGCGACACGAAGATGCCGACCGTCGTCAGGATCGCGATCAGCGAGGCGATCAGCAGCAGGATCATCACCGACCGCTCGACCCGGGTCCGCGCGCGAAAAGCGGGACTGACCCGGCTATAGGCATAGGCGCCGCCGGCAAAGGCCAGCAGCAGCGTCAGTGCCGTGCCGATCCAGGCATATCTGGACTGCGCCGCGCCATAAGCGGGCGCCAGCGCCGCCGCCTCGTCGTTGAAGGCACCGAACGTATCGCCGCCCGCGATCGCGCGCGCTTCCGCCAGGATCGAATCGCGCTGGAAGCCGAAGGAGGGCAGGCTCTGCGCCGCCGGTGCCTCCAGCACCTCCTGCGTGACGAGCGCGGGCGAGACGCTGGCCCATATGCCGAGGAAGAGGAGGGCGGGGATCGCCGTCCACATCGCCATGTACCAGCCATGCTGGCCGGGCAGCGAATGCCGGCGGTCCGGCCCGCGCGTGGCGAAGCGCGCCGCCCTGGCCCGCGCCGTCAGCCATGCGATCAGCCCCAGGCCGCAGATGATGAACAGGAGTGCGAGCGAACTCAAACCGGATGCTCCAGCGGTTGGCTGCGGGCGGCCGCGGCCGCCCGCGCTTATTTCAGCGTCGAGGGATCGAGCGTGATGCCCTGATCGATGATCTTCCGGCTCTGCGCCCTAACCGATTCCGGCGCCGCGATCATTCCCTTGGCGACCAGCGGCCCCTTCGGGCCCCAGGATTCGGCATATTCGTCCAGGAACTGCTTGATGCCCGGCACGGCGTCCAGATGCTGTTTCTTCACATAGATGAACAGCGGCCGCGAACCCGGATAGTCGCCGCTCGCGATATTCTTGTAGGTCGGTTCGACGCCGTCGATCGTGATGCCGTGGATCCGATCGCGATTTTCCTCGAGATAGCTGTAGCCGAAAATGCCGATCGCGTTTGGGCTGACGTTCAGGTTCTGGACGATCATGTTGTCATTCTCGCCCTTGTCGACATAGGCGCCATCCTCGCGGATGCGCTTGCAGCGCTCGTCGAACGCGTCGCCTTCCAGCGAGGCTGCCTGCGGGTCCACTTCCTCGCACCCCTTGGCGAGGATCAGTTCGGCGAGCGCATCGCGCGTGCCGCTGGTCGAGGGCGGCCCGAAGACCTGGATCGGCTGGTGCGGCAGCGAGGGATCGATGTCGTCCCAGAACTTGTACGGATTGGGCTTGCCCATCGGGTTGGCGGCCAGCGCCTTGTAGATTTGCGCCGTGCTCAGCGCGAATTTCGGGCCTTCGTTCGATTCGGCGAATGCGATGCCGTCGACGCCGACCTGAATCTTCATGATGCCGTCGACGCCGTTTGCGCGGCACGTTTCATATTCCGACGGTGTCATCGGACGGGACGCATCGGCGATGTCGGGATGTTCCACCCCGACGCCGCCGCAGAACAGCTTCATGCCGCCGCCGGTGCCGGTCGATTCGATTACCGGCGTCTTCAGCGACGGATTTTGGTTCACCATCTGCTCGGCCACGACCGTCGAGAAGGGATAGACGGTCGAAGATCCCACGATCTTGATATAGTCGCGGCCGGATTGCTGGCCGCACGCGGCGAGTGCGAGGCTGATGGTGGCGATCAGCGCCATGCGGCGGATCATGCTGTTTCCCCTGGATGATGCATCAAGATGGTGCCGAACGGTGATCGTTCGTCGCGATGCCGTCTGTTGCATTTACATTACGTCTTGATGACAGCGGCGCCGGCGGCAGCAAAACCGTGACCTGCGTGCCGCGCCCCGGCGTGCTCGCGATGTCGAGCCGGCCGCGATGGCCCTCGACGATATGCTTGACGATGGCGAGGCCCAGCCCGGTGCCGCCGCCCGCGCGGCTGCGGCCCGAATCGACCCGGTAGAACCGCTCGGTCAGCCGCGGCAGATGTTCGGGCGCGATGCCGTCGCCCTCGTCGGCGACCTGCAGCCGCACCATATCGCCTTCCGCCGCGGTCAGGCGGATGCGTACCGGCGTGTCCTTCCGGCCGTATTTCATCGCGTTGCCGATGATGTTGTGCAGCAGTTGCGAAAGCTGCGCCCGGTCGCCGCGAACCGGGCGGACCGCATCGAGTTCCAGCAGCAGGTCGGCAGCGCGCGGCGCTTCGGTGGCGACGATCTGGTCGTGGACCTCCGTCGTCAGGGCATGGAGGTCGATTCGCGCGTCGGGCTCGCGATATTTCATCGCCTCGATGCGCGAGAGGCTCATCAGATCGTCGACCAGCCGCTGCATGCGCACCGCCTCATCGAGCATGATCCTGAGAAATCGCGTGCGCGTCTCCGGATCCTCGCCGGCCTCCTCGGTCAGCGTCTCGATGAAGCCGATAAGCGAGGCGAGCGGTGTCCGCAGTTCGTGGCTGGCATTGGCGACGAAATCGACGCGCATACGCTCCGCGGCATAGCTGGTGGTACGGTCGACCAGATGGACGATCCGCACGCCCTCTCCGGCGGGGTGGACGCGCATCTCCCAGCGCTGGTCGCGCTGGCCCAGACCGACGAGATGGACCGGTTCCTCGCGCTCGCGTGCCGCGTTCTTCAGCAGTCCCGCCGCCGCAGCGGGGTGGCGGATGGCGAGGCGGACGTCCTCGCCCAGGATATGGTTGCCGAGCAGGTCGTGCGCCGCCTTGTTGGCGCGGTACACGCGGTTGTCGGCTACCACCAGGACCGGCTCGCTGACCGCTTCCAGGATATCGGTGGCATCCGCGGTCCTCTGGCGCTCCCCGCCCGCATCGGCCGCGGGTTCGTCGGCGCCGATCCGCCCGGCGCCGGCGGCCGTCAGCACGGCGGCCACGCCACCGACCAGGGCGATGACGATCGCGTCGGTATCCGCGCCGATCGCCACTCCCGCAAGTGCGCAGCCGGCCACGATCAGCAGGGCCAGCACGGGGCGGGGTTCGAAATATTGCTGCATCCTGTTCGCCGCTATTTCCCGGAAATGGTCGGAGTACGGGTGAGGCGCGTCTTTTAACGATCTTTTACCATTGCGTAAGGCCGGTGCGGATAAGACGGTAGGCACGATGTCGGATGAAACGCCTTTGCCCGAACCGGTTTCGACCGGCCGCCGCACGTTGATGCTGGGCGCGGTCGGCGCGAGCGCGATCATATCGATCCGCCCGGCGCTGGCCCAGACGGCCGCGTCCGTATCGACGTGCGAGATTCCCGTGCCCGATCCGGGGCGCGCCGGCTCCTACATCGCCGCCGACGGCTCGGTCGTGCCCGCCGGCACGCCCGGCGCCTTTCCGCCGGCGCCGATGCCGTTCCAGGGCGAGGACGTACGAAAGGCGCTCGCCGGCGGCACGCTGCCGGGCACGGATTACGCCACCAGCCAGGCATATACCCAGTATATCCGCAGGCTTCAGGCAGGCACGAGCGGTTTCACCTGCTTCGCCTCGTTGCAGATGCCGCGCGGCTGAGCCGCTCGACACGCGAACGATCGTCCGGCACAGTCCGACCATGGATGGTTTCGACCGTTTTCGCGCGCCACCGCCCGACATGCTGGTGATGCGGCCGCTCGATTCCATGGTCGCCATCTTTCACCGCCCGTCGGGCCGGACGCATGTCGTAGCGTCGCCGGTGCCGGAGATCCTGGAAAGCCTCGGCCCCGATCCGACGGACGTCGCGACGCTGCTCGCCCGGCTGTCCGAACGTTTCGATCTTGCCGCCGGCGATCGCGAGGCGCTGCTCGCCCGGCTCGGCGAGCTGGAGGCGGCCGGCCTGGTCGAGCGCCTGTGAGGCACGTTTTCGCGGTCCGCATCGGTCCCGTCGGGTTCCGGGTCGGGTCCGACTGGCGCGCGCCCGTCGCGCAGCTCGAATCGCTCTACCGCGATTATCCCGCGCCTGCGGACGGCATTCCCGATTTCACCGTGCGCCTGCATGCCGCGCGGCCGTGGCGGCGGGTGATCCGGCCGGCGGTGACGATCGGCGGAGACTATGTCATCCCCGATGCCGCGCCGCTGCCGCTGCGGCTCGGCCTGCTCGCGGCGGAAATGGGCATGAACCTGCAAATGGCGCTGGCGCAGCGGCGCTATCTTCTCCTCCACGCATCGGCGGTGGAGCGCGACGGCCGCGCGCTGGTGATGACCGGCCTGTCCGGTGCGGGCAAATCGACGCTCGCCGCGCTGCTGATGGCGCGCGGCTGGCGGCTGATGGGCGACGAGTTCGCGCTGCTCGATCCCGAAACCGGCCTCGTCCACGCCTTTCCGCGTCTCATCAGCCTGAAGAACGAAAGCGTAGCGGTGGTGCGCGCCGCGATGCCTGGCGGCCGATTCGGCCCGGCCCTGCCGGATACGCCGAAGGGCGATATCCGCCATCTGGTTCCCGATGCGCAGGCCATCGCGCGCATGGCGGAGCCCGCCCGCCCGGCGGTGATCCTCTTTCCCGCCTTCGGGCATCGCCGGGACATGCGCGCCGTCCCGCCCAGCGAGACGTTCGTCCGGCTGACCCAGGCGTCGACGAACTACACCGCGCTCGGCGAGCCCGGTTTCGAGACGCTCACCCGGCTGGTGACGGAGGTTCCGGCGCGCGCGATCGACTATCCCGATGCCGAAAGCGCGCTCGCGCTGGTCGAGGCGGCGTGGGAGGCGGCGGCGTGAGCGCGCATCTGCTGATCGCGGCGCTGCGCGATCCGGCGTGCGTCACCGCGCTCGATGCTTCCGGCTGGAACGCGCTGATCGCCGCGGCGCGGGCGGAACGGCTGATCGGCACGCTGGCGGAGCGCTGCGCCGGACTGCGCCTGCCGGACGCAGCGGAACGGATCCTCGCCGATGCGCGCTTTTCCGCCCGCGAGGGGCGCCGCACGGCTTTGTGGGAGGCGGAGGCGACGCGTCGCGCCCTGGCCCCGCTGGGCGTACCCGTCATCCTGTTGAAGGGCACGGCCTATGCCGCCGCGGGCCTGGCCGCAGGCCGGGGCCGCGCGATCGGCGATTGCGACATCCTGGTGCCGAAAGCGCGGATCGGAGAGGTCGAGCGCGCGCTGCTGGCGGCGGGCTGGGAATGGGTGAAGCCGGATCCGTATGACGACGCCTATTACCGGCGCTGGATGCACGAACTGCCGCCGCTCATCCACCGCGACCGCGATGCGATGATCGACGTCCACCACACGATCCTGCCGCTTACCGCGCGGGTTACGCCCGACGCCGAGGCGCTGATCGCGGACAGCGAAGTGCTGGATGGCGGACTGCGCGTGCTCGGTGGATCGGACATGATCTGCCATGCGGCCGCCCATCTGTTCGCCGACGGCGATCTGGCCGGCGGGTTGCGCAACCTGTGGGATATCCACTGCCTGATCGGGGATCTGGGTACGGACGGCCTCGCCGCGCGGGCGGAACGGCACGGGCTTCGCGAACCGGTGCTGCGCGCCGTGCGTCTATCGCACCACCTCTATGGCACCGACGTGCCCGACGGGTGGCGACACCTTCGTCCGGCCGATTGGCTGTTCCGGCGCAGATTGTCGTCGCGTGATGGTTGGGGTCGCGCGACGAATCGGCTGCTGGAGGAGGGGTTCTACATGCGTTCGCACCTGCTGCGGATGCCGCCGGGCATGCTTGCGCGCCATCTGTGGACCAAATGGCGCAAGGGACATCGCCCGGTCGCATGACAAGCAGTTCCTGCTCCGAAGGGGGCGGGGACCGCGCATCGTGCAGTGGTGGGTATTACGGCCGACGGGGAAACCTCTCCGTCAGTCCTTCGGACTGCCACCTCCCCTTTCAGGGGAGGAACCGTCGCCTTGATTGGGGCGTCGGAGGCGATTTCGGGGCGTCCGGCCTAGCCGCCCAGCCGCGCCAGCCTGCCCGGCAGTTCGTCGAACCGGTCGAGGACGGCGTCGGCGCCGAGATCGAGCGCGGGCAGGTTGGCATAGCCGAAGCTCATCACCACGACGGGCACGCCGGCGTTGCGCGCCGCCTGCACGTCATATTCCGAATCGCCGACATAAGCCGTGCGCCCGCCGCCGCAGCGCCGGGTCAGTTCTTCCAGCATCGCCGGGTGCGGCTTGCCGTGCGCCAGCGTGTCGCCGCCGATCAGACAGGCGAACCGGTCGCGCAGCCCGATCGCGGAAAGCAGCCGGTCGGCCATCGCCTCGCCCTTGTTGGTGGCCACGCCAAGCGTCAGGCCGACGTCGCGCAGGGCATCCAGGGTTTCGGCAACGCCGGGATAGGGGTGGCTGTGGACCGCAATATGCGCCTTGTAATAGTCGCGGAAGCGTTCGTGGAGGGCGTCGATATCGACATCGTCAAGCGAACCGCCGCGCTGAGCCGCGCGGGTCAGCATCCTGACCGTTCCGCCGCCGATCAGGTGTTCCACGGTCGCGCGATCCAGCGGCCCGCGGCCGATGTCGGCAAGGGCATGATTGACCGCGGCCATGATGTCTTCGCTGGTGTCGACCAGCGTGCCGTCGAGGTCGAAACCGATGATGTCATAGGCGATGGGCTGCATGGAAGTGCGCTTGCCAGTCGGCCTATGGCATTGGCAAGGCAATCGTGGCAGTGGGACGCGATATGAATGCTTTACCCATCGCCGCCGTCATCCTTGCCGCGGGCAAGGGGACCCGGATGAAGTCCGATGTGCACAAGGTGCTGCATCCGGTCGCCGGCCGGCCGATGCTGCTGCATCTGGTCGACAGCGTGTCGGATCTGTCGCCCGCGCGCACGGTCGTCGTGGTCGGCGCCGCGCGCGAACAGGTGGAAGCGGCGGTGGCGCCGCTCGACATCGCCGTCGCGCACCAGGCGGAACAGCTCGGCACCGGTCACGCCGTGGCGCAGGCAGAGGAAGCGCTGGGCGATTTCGACGGCGACGTATTGATCCTGTACGGCGACGTTCCGCTGGTAAGCCCGGAAACGATGCGACGCATGATCGACCGCCTGCACGACGATGATGCGCCGGCTGCCGTGGTGCTCGGCTTTCGCCCGGCCGATCCCGCCGCGTACGGCCGCGTGATCGTGGAGCCGGGGACCGACCGGATCGCGCGCATGGTAGAGTTCAAGGACGCGACGCCCGAGGAGCGGGCGGAAACGCTGTGCAATTCGGGTCTGATGGCGGCGCGCGCGCGCGATCTGTTCGCGCTGCTCGCCCGCGTCGGCAACGACAATGCGGCGGGGGAATATTACCTTCCCGACATCGTGATGCTCGCGGCCGGCGAGGGCAGGGCCTCGGCGGTGATAGAGACGGACGCGCAGGAAGTCGCCGGCGTCAACAGCCGCGCAGAGCTGGCCGCGGTCGAGGCCGACTGGCAACAGCGCCGGCGCGCGCAGGTCATGGCCGACGGCGTTACCCTCGTCGCACCCGAAACCGTCTGGTTCGCACACGACACCGCGCTCGGGCGCGACGTGACGATCGAGCCGAACGTCGTGTTCGGGTCCGGCGTGGCGGTGGGCGACGGCGCCGTGATCCGCGCCTTCAGCCATATCGAGGGTGCGACCATCGGCGAACAGGCGGAAGTCGGCCCGTACGCCAGGCTGCGCCCCGGCGCGGAACTGGCGCGGCGGGCAAAGGTCGGCAATTTCGTCGAGGTGAAGAAGGCGCGGCTGGGCGAGGGGGCCAAGGCCAGTCACCTCACCTATCTGGGCGATGCGACCGTAGGCGCCGGCGCGAATATCGGCGCCGGCACCATCACCTGCAATTATGACGGCTTCCTGAAATACCGCACCGAGATCGGCGCGGACGCGTTCATCGGCTCCAACAGCGCGCTCGTCGCCCCGGTGGCGATCGGCGCCGGCGCGATCGTCGCTGCCGGCTCGGTCGTGACGCGCGATGTGGAAGCCGATGCGCTCACGTTGGCGCGCGGGGCGCAGGAGACGAAACCGGGCTGGGCGAAGCGGTTCAGGGCAAGGATGGCCGAGCGCAAGGCCGCGAAGAAGGGTTGATTACAGCATGTGCGGAATTGTCGGAATTCTGGGGACGGAAGATGTCGCGGACCGCCTCTTCGACGGACTGAAGCGGCTGGAATATCGCGGCTACGATTCGGCCGGGATCGCCACCATCCATGAAGGGCAGGTCGACCGCCGCCGGGCGGAGGGCAAGCTCGTCAATCTCGGCAAGCGGCTGGCGGAGAATCCGCTGCCCGGCAATGTCGGCATCGCCCATACCCGCTGGGCCACGCACGGCGCGCCGACCGAGGACAACGCCCATCCGCACCAGGCGGGGCGCGTGACGGTCGTGCACAACGGCATCATCGAGAATTTCAAGGCGTTGCGCGACGCGCTCGTGGCCGACGGGCGGACGTTCAAGAGCCAGACCGATACCGAGGTCGTCGCACATCTGATCGACCGCGAACTCGATCGCGGCCATAGCCCGCAGGACGCCGTGGCGGCGGTCCTGCCGCAGCTCCACGGCGCGTTCGCGCTCGCCATCCTATTTTCCGATCATCCCGACCTGCTGATCGGTGCGCGGCTCGGCTCGCCGCTTGTCGTCGGGCACGGAGACCGGGAAAGCTATCTCGGATCGGATGCGCTCGCGCTGGCCCCGCTGACGCAGAAGATCGCCTATCTGGAAGAGGGCGACCGGGCCGTCCTCACGCGCGAAGGCACGCAGATCTACGATCGCGACAACAATCCCGTCGAGCGGCCGGTCACCATTTCGGGCATCACCGGTGCGCTGATCGACAAGGGCAATCACCGCCACTTCATGCTCAAGGAAATCTACGAGCAGCCGGTCGTCGTGGCGCAGACGCTGAAATCCTATGTCCGCTCGCTGGAGGAGCAGGTTTCGCTGCCCGACATGGATTTCGATCTGGCGGGAATCGAGCGGGTGGCGATCATCGCCTGCGGCACGGCGAGCTATGTCGGCATGA
Organism: Stakelama saccharophila; assembly: GCF_032229225.1. Lineage (NCBI taxonomy): Bacteria > Pseudomonadati > Pseudomonadota > Alphaproteobacteria > Sphingomonadales > Sphingomonadaceae > Stakelama > Stakelama saccharophila. The sequence continues at coordinate 2,430,278 of NZ_CP135076.1, read as the reverse complement.
TCGGCAAATACTGGATCGAGCAGTTCGCGCGCCTGCCGGTCGAGGTCGATGTCGCCTCGGAATTCCGCTACCGCGATCCGGTGCTGCTGCCCGGCACGCTGGGTGTCGTCGTGTCGCAATCGGGCGAGACCGCCGACACGCTGGCGGCGCTACGGCACATGAAAGAGGCCGGAATCACCACGGCGGGCATCATCAACGTGCCGACCAGTTCGATGGCGCGCGAGGTGGACCTGCTGCTGCCCACCCATGCCGGCCCGGAAATCGGCGTGGCCTCGACCAAGGCGTTTACCTGCCAGCTCGCGGTGATGGCGGCGCTTGCGGTCAATCTCGCCCGCGCCAAGGGCAAGCTGAGCCCGGCCGAGGAGGCGGAGATCGTCCATCATCTGGTCGAAACGCCCGCCGCGCTCAACGAGGCGCTGTCGCACGATGCGGAGATCGAGGCGATGGCGCATACCATCGCCGCCGCGCGCGACGTGCTCTATCTCGGCCGCGGGTCGGATTTCCCCCTCGCGCTGGAAGGTGCGCTCAAGCTCAAGGAAATCAGCTATATCCACGCGGAAGGCTATGCGTCCGGCGAGATGAAGCACGGGCCCATCGCGCTGATCGACGAACATGTGCCGCTGATCGTGCTCGCGCCGTCCGGTCCGCGGTTTGAAAAGACCGTGTCGAATATGCAGGAAGCACAGGCCCGCGGGGCGCAGGTGGTGCTGATCTCCGACGCCGAGGGCATCCGCCAGGCCGGTGAGGACGCCATGGCGACGATCGAGATGCCCAAGGTGCACCCGCTGATCTCTCCGCTGGTCTATGCGGTGCCGGTGCAACTCCTCGCTTACCATGTGGCGGTGGCAAAGGGCACCGACGTCGATCAGCCGCGCAACCTGGCGAAGAGCGTCACGGTCGAGTAATCCGGCTCCGTCATCGGGGCGAGCCGGCCGCCGGTCAGTCCCGCCGCATCGCCAGCACCGCGCGGGCGCGCTTCAGGTGCGGCATGTCCAGCATCTCGCCGTCTAGCCCGATCGTGCCGGCGCCGGGATTGGCCGCGAACGCCGCGACGATGCGCTCGGCCCGTTCGACCTCCGCCGGCGCGGGCGAGAATGCCGCGTTGATGACCGGCACCTGCGCCGGATGGATCGCCATCATGCCGCGAAAGCCGTCGCGTCGGGCGCGCTCGGCAACCCTGCGCAGATCGTCCAGATCGCGAAAATCGCCGTGGATCGTCTCGATCGGTGTCACGCCCGCCGCCGCCGCCCCGGCAAGGCAGAGCGAGCGGAACAGGTGATAGGGAAAGGCATACTCGCCGTTCGGCTCGCGGTTGCCCGTCGCGCCCAGGGCAGTTGCGCTATCCTCTGCGCCCCAGGTCAGCGCCGACAACCGCGGGCAGCCGGCATACTCGCCCAGCCCGAACAGCGCCGGCGCGGTCTCGGTCGCCACCACAATCGTCGCGATCCGCCCGATTTCCAGACCGGCAGCGGCTTCCAGCGCGGTCAGATAGTGGTGCAGCCGGTCGGCGTCGGCGCGCATCGCCTTGGGCAGCATGATGCCGTCGGGCGCCGCCGGAACGATCGCCGCCAGATCGGCCAGCGCATAGTCGGTGTCGAGCGGATTGATCCGCACCCATTGCGGCTGCACGCGGTCGCCGGCGCGCAGGTGGTCGGCGACGAGGTCCCGCGCGGCCTGTTTGCTGGCGGGTGCCACCGCATCCTCCAGGTCGCACAGCACCAGATCGGCGCCGCTTGCGCCGGCCTTGGCCAGCTTGCGTTCCGAATCGCCCGGCGCGAACAAGAGCGATCGGGCGGTCATCGGCGTTGCGGGCATGTTCCTCGTCCTTCCCTCGCGCCGTCCGGTTCGCGGCGTTCCGCTTCCTATTGGCGGAGCGGGCGCGCTCCTTCAACCGCAGCAGCGTCGTCCGATCGCTCCCGCACATGCGCCATTTCGGGCGAAGTCTCCTGCGGGCGCGGCGAAAGCGGGTGGCGTGCGATCAGCTTCGGCAGCAGCGGCCGCAGGCGGATGCCGAGGCAAATCACCGCCGGCCAGAACAGCGTGTTGACGATGTCGCTGCTCGTATCGGTCCAGCGCCAGCTTCCGGCATGGATGCGGTCCATGATCTCGTTGCCCGCTTCGGCGACGATCACGACGAGCAGCGGAACGAACGACCCCAACGAGCGCCGCGTGATGATCCGCGCGAGCAGCATCAGCGCCAGCCCGGCATGGACGTGCAGCAGCGAATCATTGGCTTCCGTCCCGCCGGAAATCCACTCGATCATCGCGTGGTAGCGGGCAGCGAGTTCATGCACGGCTATAATTCCTTCAATCGATCGGCCGACACCCTGCATCCGGCGCCTGAGTCCCGCCTGAACATGGACCGATCGACAGGCGATTAGCGGCGCAGGCCCGCACCCGGCAATGCGAAAAACGCGAGCGCCGGCAGGGCGTTCAGTCCGAACGGGACCGAACGGCCTCCAGCAGCGGCTGTGCGAATTCGCGGCGGCATACCAGCAGGTCCGGCAGCGACACGTCGAGGCAGTTATAGACGAGCGGCGATCCGTCGATGCGCGATACGTGCAGGCCGGCGGCCCGCGCCACCGCCACGGGGGCGCAACTGTCCCACTCATACTGCCCGCCGGCATGGATATAGGCTTCCGCGTCGCCGCGGACGACGGCCATGGTCTTCGCCCCGGCGGAGCCCATCGGCACCAGCGTTCCGCCCGTGGCCGCGGCGGCGAGTTCGGCCTCGCGCGGCGGGCGGGAGCGGCTGACGACGATGCGCGGCGGCGATTGCGGGGGCGACAGAGCGGGCGGGGCCGAACTCGAATAGACCGCGTCGCATCCGGGAAGGGCGACGGCGCCGATCTCCGCGATCCCGTTCACCGCCAGGCCGATATGCACGGCCCAATCGTCGCGTCCTTCCGAAAATTCGCGCGTGCCGTCGAGCGGATCGACGATCCAGGCCCGTTCCTGTGCGCAGCGTGCCTTGTCATCGGCCGATTCCTCGGAAAGGATGCAGTCGTCCGGCCGCTCGGCCCGAAGCCGCGCGAGGATCGCGTGGTTGGCTTCGCGGTCGCCCAGCGCGCCCAGCTCGCGGCCCTCGGCCCGGCCCGACCGCTGCAATGCGAGCAGCAGGGCGCCGGCTTCTTCGGCGACGGCGATCGCCAGTTCGTGGTCGGTCACAGGGTCGGGCTCCAGTCGTCGAGAATGGCCTTCACGATCCGTTCGGCCGCGTCCTCGGGCGACTCCTTCGTCGTGTCGATGTGGATTTCGGGGGTTTCCGGCGCCTCATAGGGGCTGTCGATGCCGGTGAAATTCTTTAGCTCGCCGGCGCGCGCCTTGCGGTACAGGCCCTTCACGTCGCGCGCTTCCGCGACCTGCAGCGGCGTGTCGACGAAGATTTCGACGAAGTCGCCCTCCGGCAGCATCGAGCGGACCATGCGCCGCTCGGCCTGGAAGGGGGAAATGAAGGCCGTCAGGACGATCAGGCCCGCATCGGTCATCAGCTTGGCCACTTCGCCCACGCGCCGGATATTCTCGATCCGGTCCTGCTCGGTGAAGCCCAGATCCTTGTTGAGGCCATGGCGGATATTGTCGCCGTCCAGCAGGAAGCTGTGCCGGCCAAGCGCGAAGAGCCGCTTTTCCACCATATTGGCGATGGTCGATTTGCCCGACCCCGAAAACCCGGTGAACCACAACACCCGCGCGCGTTGATGCTTCTGACCGGCATGTGCCTCGCGCGTGACCTCCAGCGCCTGCCAGTGCACGTTCTGGCTGCGCCGCAGGGCGAAATGCAGCATGCCCGCCGCAACGGTGGCATTCGTCACCTTGTCGATCAGGATGAACCCGCCGAGCTCGCGGTTGGTGTCATAGGGTTCGAAGACGACGTCGCGGTCCGTATAGACCTCGGCCACGCCGATATCGTTGAGGCCTAGCGTCTTTTGCGACAGCTCCGCCAGCGTGTTGACGTCGATCGCATATTTCGGCTGCTGCACAGTGGCGGAAACGGTCTGTGTGCCGAGCTTCAGCCAATAGCCGCGGCCTGGCAGCAACTCCTCAGACGCCATCCAGACGAGCGTCGCCTCGAACTGGTCCGCGGCCTGGGGCGGGTCATCGGCGGCCGCAATCACATCGCCGCGGCTGCAGTCGATCTCGTCGGCCAGGGTGATCGTCACCGACTGACCGGCGCCGGCGCGATCGAGGTCGCCGTCCATCGTCACGATCCGCTTGACGCGGGTCGTGCGCCCCGACGGCAGGATACGCACGTCGTCGCCAGGCGCGATCGTGCCGCTGGCGATCAGGCCGGAAAAGCCGCGAAAGTCCAGATCGGGGCGATTGACCCATTGCACCGGCATGCGGAACGGGCGGTCGCTCTCGACCGCGGTGGCGACCTCCAGCGTCTCCAGTGTTTCCATCAGCGTCCGGCCGGCATACCAGTCGGTATGGTCCGACGGCGCCGCGATATTGTCGCCCGCCAGCCCGGAGATCGGAATCGCGGTGAAGTCCCCGATGCCGATGGAGTCCGCAAATGCGCGGTAGTCCGCGACGATGTCGTCGAACACACCCTGGTCATAGGCGACCAGGTCCATCTTGTTCACGGCCAGGATCAGATGGCGGATGCCCAGCAGATGGGCGAGATAGCTGTGCCGCCGGGTCTGGGTCAGCACGCCCTTGCGCGCGTCGATCAGGATCACCGCGGCATCGGCGGTGGATGCGCCGGTCACCATGTTGCGGGTATATTGTTCGTGGCCCGGCGTATCGGCGACGATGAACTTGCGCTTCTCCGTGGCGAAGAAGCGGTAGGCGACGTCGATCGTGATGCCCTGTTCGCGTTCCGCCGCCAGCCCGTCGACCAGAAGCGCGAAATCGATGTTCGCTCCCTGCGTTCCGACGCGCCTGGAATCGGCTTCCAGGCTTGCGAGCTGATCCTCGAAGATCATCTTCGAATCATAGAGCAGGCGGCCGATCAGCGTGGACTTGCCGTCGTCCACCGATCCGCAGGTGATGAAGCGCAGCAGCGACTTGTTCTGATGCAGCGCCAGATATGCGTCGATATCCTCGGCGATCAGGGCGTCGACGCGATAGCTCGATTCCTGCACCGTCATCAGAAATATCCTTCCTGCTTCTTCTTCTCCATCGACGCCGGCTGGTCGCGGTCGATGGCGCGGCCCTGCCGCTCGCTGGTCGTCGTCAGCAGCATTTCCTGGATCACCTCGGTCAGCGTTGCCGCCTCGCTCTCCACCGCGCCGGTCAGCGGATAGCAGCCGAGCGTGCGGAAGCGGATCGAACGCATGACCGGCGTCTCGCCCTCGGCCAGCCGAAAGCGGTCGTCGTCGACCATCAGGATCAGGCCGTCCCGCTCCACGGTCGGGCGCGGTCGCGCGAGGTATAGCGGGACGATCTCGATGTCCTCGGCCAGGATATATTGCCAGATGTCGAGTTCGGTCCAGTTCGACAAAGGGAAGACGCGGATGCTCTCGCCCTTGTTCTTGCGCGCATTATAGAGGTGCCACAGCTCCGGGCGCTGCCCCTTCGGATCCCAGCGGTGCGAGGCGGTGCGGAAGGAGAAGATGCGCTCCTTCGCCCGCGATGCCTCCTCGTCGCGCCGGGCGCCGCCGAACGCGGCGTCGAAGCCGTGCTTGTCGAGCGCCTGCTTCAGCCCTTCGGTCTTCCACATATCCGTATGGAGCGCGCCGTGGTCGAACGGATTGATGCCCTTCGCCTGCGCCTCCGGATTGTGGTGGACGATCAGTTCCATGCCGGCGTCCCGCGCCGCCTTGTCGCGCAGCCGGTACATGTCCTGGAACTTCCAGGTCGTGTCGACGTGCAGGAGCGGGAAGGGCGGTGGCGCCGGATAGAAGGCCTTGCGCGCCAGGTGCAGCATCACCGCCGAATCCTTGCCGACCGAATAGAGCATCACCGGTCGTTCGGCCTCTGCCGCCACTTCCCGGATGATGTGGATCGCTTCCGCCTCGAGGCGCTGAAGATGGGTTAGTTTTGCCATGGATACCACGCGGTTGCCCAGGGGTAGGAGTGCTGCACCAATGCCCGCACCCGTCAATACGCACAAAGAATGATATCTAGACGCGATCCAAGCGGCGGTTGCCCATCCGGAGCCGATAGCGCGGCGATTCAGAGGCCGTGATAATCCCGATACCAGCGGACGAACCGGGGAATGCCCTCCTGAATGCTGGTTTTCGGCGCAAATCCGAGATCGTCCCGGATGGCGTCGATATCGGCATAGGTCGCCTGCACGTCGCCGTCCTGCATGGGGAGGTACTCCTTCTGCGCTTCCCGCCCGCAGGCCCGTTCGATGCAGGCGATCATGTCGCCCAGTTCTTCCGAGCGGTGGTTGCCGATATTGTAAACGGCATGCGGCGACACGCTGCCGCCTGCCTTTGCCGCGCCGTCATCGGCCGGCGGGTGATCGAGCGCTGCGACCACGCCGTCGACGATATCGTCGATGAAGGTGAAGTCGCGGCGCATCTCGCCCTGATTGAACACCTTGATCGGACGGCTCTGAAAGATCGCCTCGGTGAACAGCCAGACGGCCATGTCCGGGCGTCCCCAGGGGCCGTACACGGTGAAGAAGCGCAGCCCCGTCTGCGGCACGCGATAGAGATGGGCGTAGGTCTCGCTCATCAGTTCGTCCGCCTTCTTCGTCGCGGCATAAAGCGACAGCGGCTGGTCGACGCGGTCGTCGACGGAGAAGGGGAGCCGCTCGTTCCCGCCATATACGGACGAGGAGGAGGCATAGACCATGTGGCCGATGCGCCGGTGCCGGGCGACCTCCATCAGGTTGAAATGCCCGACCAGATTGGACTGGATATAGACGGTGGGGTTCTCGATCGAATAGCGCACGCCCGGCTGCGCGCCGAGATGGACGATGCGATCGAGCTCGACGCCCGTCAGCGCCTCGTCCAGCGCCGCGGCATCGGCGAAATCGAGCTGCTTGAACGCGAAGCGGTCGCCATATCCGTCGCGCAACCGGCCGAGCCGGTCCTGCTTCAGGCTCACCTGATAGTAATCGTTGCAATTGTCGATGCCGAGGACGTCTTCCCCGCGCTCCAGCAGCCGCGCCGCGACGTGCATGCCGATGAACCCGGCTGCGCCGGTCACGAGGATGGTCATTCGGTTCTCCCTGCCCGGTGCTGACGTCTTTGCTTCTAGTCGGTCGCGGCCGTCACCGCCACTCGATCGAAGGGGTTACTCCTCGCTGGCCGCCAGAAACCAGCGTTCGCCGCCCTCCAGCCCGACGGCCGACAATATTCCCCACATGAAGGCGCCGGTGTCGACGCCGATCCGGTCGGCCTGCACATCGATCTCGCGCGCCGGCGTGTGCCCGTGCACGACCATGCGGCCGTCGTTGCGCTTCGCCTTCAGAAAGCGTTCGCGGATCCAGCGCAGATCGGCCGACGTCTGCTGCTCCAGCGGCACGCCGGGGCGGATGCCGGCATGGACGAACAGATAATCGCCCATCGCGATCGTGTCTTCGGCCATGTCGAGAAAGGCGACATGATCGCGCGGTATGCGTTCGACCAGCAGATCGGCCAGATCCTGAAAGCTGCCATGCTCGGCCTCGTCCTGGCTGATGCCATAGCTCATCAGGGTCGGGATGCCGCCCATCTGGATGAGCGCGCGCGCGCCCTTGGCCTCTCCCTTGGCGGCGCGCACGAACATCTCCTCGTGATTGCCCTTCACGATCCGGCCGCCCGCTTCGCGCAATTCCTTCGCCCGCTGGACCACGCCGGCGGAGTCCGGGCCGCGATTGATCAGATCGCCCAACAGGATGATCGTACTGTCGCCCGCGCCGCGCTCGGCATCATCCTCGGCAATCGAGGCGAGGAGCTTTTCGAACAGGTCGAGCCGACCGTGAATGTCACCGATTGCATAGACGCGTTCCCCGTCGGGCAAGAAATATTGCTGTGGCTGGCGACGGGACTTCAGAAACGGAAACATGGGTGGCGATCTATCTCCGGCACGTTCATGGGCGAATCGGACAGGTCTGTAGCACGGCGAGGATGAACCTCGCCGATACGAACCGGGCGGAAAACGCTATTCCGCCGCCTGCCGCATTTCGTGCCGCAGGGTCGCGGTGCCCCGGCCGATGCCGACATGACGGAAGCCGGCGGCCTCCGTTTCCTCTTCGCGATAGACGTTGCGCAGATCGACCAGCACCGGCGACGCCATGGATGCCTTTAGCCGCTTGAGATCGAGTGCGCGGAACGCGTCCCATTCCGTCACGATGACCAGGGCTGCCGCCCCTTCGGCCGCGGCATAGGGCGATGCGGCATAGTCGATGTCGGGAAGCATCGGTTTCGCCAGCTCCATGCCTTCCGGGTCATATGCGGAAATCCGGGCGCCGGCGTCGGTCAGCGCCTGCACGATCGACAGCGACGGTGCCTCGCGCATGTCGTCGGTATTGGGCTTGAACGTCAGGCCCAGCACCGCGATCCGCTTGCCCCGGACATCGCCGTCGAGCGCGGCGATCACCTTGCGCGCCATGGCCCGCTTGCGCGTATCGTTGATCGCGATCGTCGCCTCGATCAGGCGAAGCGGCGATTCGAAATCCTGCGCCGTCTTGGCCAGGGCCGATGTGTCCTTGGGAAAGCATGAACCGCCATAGCCCGGCCCCGCGTGCAGGAATTTCGGGCCGATGCGATTGTCGAGGCCGATGCCGCGCGACACGTCCTGCACGTCCGCACCGACCTTTTCGCACAGATCGGCGATTTCGTTGATGAAGGTGATCTTCATCGCGAGGAAGGCGTTGGCGGCATATTTGATCAGCTCGCTGGTCCGACGGCTGGTGAACAGGATGGGCGAGCGGTTGAGATAGAGCGGGCGATAGACCGCCTCCATCGGTGCGCGCGCGCGTTCATCCTCGATACCGACGACGATCCGGTCGGGCCGCTTGAAATCCTCGATCGCCGCGCCCTCACGCAGGAATTCGGGATTGGAGGCGACGGCGAAATCCGCGTCGGGATTGGCCTCGCGGACGATGCGCTCCACCTCGTCGCCCGTGCCGACGGGGACGGTCGACTTGGTTACGATCACGGTAAAGCCGGACAGCGCCTGCGCGATCTCCTTCGCGGCGGCGTGGACATAGGAAAGGTCTGCATGGCCGTCTCCGCGCCGCGCGGGAGTGCCGACGCCGATGAACACCACGTCCGCCCCGGCGACCGGCGCCGACAGATCGGTCTCGAACGACAGCCGGCCGGCGGCGACGTTCGACGCCACGAGCTGTTCGAGTCCGGGTTCGTAGATGGGAATGCCGCCGCCGCGCAGCTTTTCGATCTTTGCCGCATCCTTGTCGACGCAGACGACATCATGGCCGAAATCGGCGAGACAGGCTCCGGAAACCAGCCCGACATAGCCCGAGCCGATCATGACGATACGCATGGCAATCCCTTCATTTGCGATCGGAGCGGAAATAGTCGCTCGCCAAGGCTTCCTGACGACAGTTCAGGCGCATTGCAATCGCGAGAAGAGACTAATCCTCTTTTTCGCGGGGCGAAGCGTTGAGTTGGTGAGAAGGAAAGGGGGATGCGGTCAGGAACTGCAGGGGGAGATGCCCGGCCGGAGCCTAACGCGCTCCCAAGGCCGGGCTAGAAACTAGTTACCAGGGGATGAGGATCGCACCACCGACATTGTCCCTGTCGAAAAGGATGGAAAACATATTCTTTCTCCCAATAGCGCCTAAACGCAATTGCTTGGTTAACGGAAGATTAACCAGAAAGCAAGATATGGCGCAGCGGGTCGATAATTAACCAGTTCTCAAACCTACTCGGACAGGGTGCAGTAGAATGTCGTCGCTTGAACGCCCTTTGACGCCGTCGTCTGCCGCAAATTGCACGGCTGCCGCCTCCGCGGCCGAGCCGCCTGTCGGAAGCATTCTCCAATGCCTGCTCGACGTGCCGAACTATCCCAATCTGCGCCGCGCGCTCGGGGTCGAAGCGGTTGAGGGTAAGATGGCCGCACTCCGCTCGCGTCTCTCCGCGGCGTTGGGAGCGCCCTTGGAACGCGTGGCGCAATCCCGCTTTCAATGGTTTCTCTCGACTACCGAAGAGGCCACGGTCGGCCAAATCGTGGATCAGGCCGAACAGGTGGCTCGCGAACTGGATAAGGGCATCAGGACGCGTATGGGTGTGGCATGGACGCCAGCGTCGAACCCTGATCCCACGCGTCTCGTCGAAACTGCCGAAGCTGCCTTGGAAAGGGCGCAACCCTCCCGATATGTAGTGATCGAGATGCCGACGGCCTTGAACATCTTCGATTCGCGAAGCCTGCTTGACGAACTGCCCGATGCATTGGGTGCCGGGCAGATGTTCATGGAATATCAGCCAAAGGTGCATCTGCGCGAACAGCGTATCTCAGGTATAGAAGCGCTTATCCGGTGGCGGCATCCGCAGCATGGCAAGATTTTCCCCAATCAGTTTATTCGGGCGGCGGAACTCGACGGCCAGATTCGCAATCTCACCAGTTGGACGCTGCGCCGCGTCGTGGGCGACCAGGCGGTCCTCCGCGAGGCGGGGCATGACCTCCCGATATTCGTCAACATGTCCGGTACGCTTCTCGCCGATGGGGCCTTCGTGGACGAGACATGTGAAATGCTGGCCTCCTGCAATGGTCGGATCGGCATCGAGATTACCGAAACGGCGGTGATCCAGGATCCCGCGATCGCGCTTCGCCACCTTCAGCGCATGGTCGACATCGGCGTTCCGCTGGCGATCGACGACTATGGCGCCGGTCTGTCGTCGCTGGCATATCTGAAACAGCTTCCGGCGTCGGAACTGAAGATCGACAAGATGTTCATCACGCAGTTGACGAGCAGTAATCGTGATCCGCTTATCGTACGATCGACCATCGACCTTGCACACGCCATGGAAATGGAAGTCACTGCCGAAGGGGTGGAAACGCCGGCGGCGATGGCGCTACTCAGCGTGATGGGATGTGACATGGTGCAGGGATACCTGATCAGCCATCCTCTGGAACTGGATCGGTTGAAGCCGTTCCTGAACGCCGGAGTCGATCAGGAATTTGGAAGCGCACTGCGGCAGCGCCGGTACAACGAGCATTCATTCTGGAAAGCGCAGCGCACAGCTTAGCTGATGGTTAAAGGTTCCCGGTTATGCCGGGAAAATGCGCTTTGGACTGCTATCTTATGGCCTGCTGACCATCATCGCGTCGATCGCGGGGATCTTGAGTGTTCCTGCTGTTGCATTTCCCGCGCCTCGACAGTGGGAAGTCGACCGTCAGCTCGACCTCGCCAACCGATCCATGCTGAGTGACCCGAACAGTGCTTTGCGCCACGCGGAGGCCGCCGCGAAATCGCTTGAAAGATATCCTGAAGTAGACAGTCGAGCAGGCAAAGATGCGGAAAGTCACTGGCTTCGGGCGGAGGCCAGCCTGCGTCTTGGAAGGGTCGAAGACGCTAGAAAGCTGATCGAGAAGGGGCTGGCGATCGTGCGTGCGTTGCCAGCGTCACTGCAGCTCAAAGGCAAGATGTTACTGACACTTGGCAACGTTCAGATGGTTTCCGGTGATGCGGCAAAAGCACTGAACAGCTTTCATGATGCACATCACTATTTCGAGATATCTGACGATGCGCGCAGCGAATCCTTGTCACTCACCAGTATTGCCACGCTCTACTTCCTAGCGAATGATACAGACAGAGCGCTAAAATATTTTTCCGAAGCGACGAAGGTGTACAAAGGAGACCCGTCCCTTTCAATGGCGCTGCACAATAATCTGGGAAATGTATATCTTCAAACCAAAAATTATAATGCAGCGATAAAGGAGTTTTCTAGTGCATCTGAATACGCCAATAATATTAACGATCCCGGCATAAAAACTTTAGTTCTTCGAAACTTAGCGTATACCCTTGCTTTGTCCGGAAAGCTTGATCGCGCGGATCAGCGTATTAGAGAAGCAATGAAGGCTGAACGTAACTCCGAACGATTCAAATCAGTTCCTGCGGTAATAGTGAAGGCGGAAATAGAATTAGAGAGAGGCAATCTTGATAGCGCAGTTAACTTCGCGGACGAGGCATTCCAACGCGTCGACACCATTAATACGTCTGCTGATTTTCGGTACGCGCATTTGATCGCCTATCAAGTTTATTCGGAAGCCGGAAACGCGAAGAAGGCGTTGAGGCATTTGGAAGCGTTCAACCGCATTTCCGAAAGGTCCAACGCAGTCGCCTCGAACATGAACGCCGCGCTCGCGGCGGCCCGGTTCGATTACAAGAACCAGGAACTGCGCATCGCCAAGCTCAAGGCGGAGGAGCTTCGCCGGAACGTGGAATATGAGCGGTCGCAGGCGCGTTCGCAGCGTATTCTGTTCTTCAGCGTCGGCGGGGCTGCGCTGCTGCTGGTGGGGATGCTCACCGTCGGCCTGATCGCCATTCGGCGCAGCCGCAACGAAACGCGCGAAGCCAATAGCGACCTCGCCGCCACCAATATCGCGCTCGAGCGGGCGCTCGCGGCCAAGACCGAATTCCTCGCCACCACCAGCCACGAAATCCGCACGCCGCTCAACGGCATTCTCGGCATGACGCAGGTGATGCTGGCCGATCGCGGCCTGCCCGTGGCCACGCGCGAGCGGGTTCAGGTGGTCCACGGCGCCGGCCAGACCATGCGCGCGCTGGTCGACGACATCCTCGACGTGGCGAAGATGGAGACCGGCAACCTGGCGGTCGAGATGCTGCCGATGAACCTGCGCGATACGCTGCGCGATGTCGCCCGGATGTGGGAGGAACAGGCCGCGGCGCGGCAGGTCGATTTCGTCCTCGACGTCGACGCCGGTCCCGAGTGGATCGAAAGCGATCCCGCGCGTATTCGCCAGATCGTGTTCAACCTCTTGTCGAACGCGCTCAAATTCACGCAGGCGGGAACCATCGCGCTTCGCGCCGGCACGGTGGATGCGGAGGGCGGACCGCGGCTGCACGTCGCCGTGGCCGATAGCGGCATCGGCATCCCAGAAGACAGGCAGTCCGAAATCTTCGAATCGTTCAAGCAGGTCGATACCAGCACGACACGCAAATATGGCGGCACCGGTCTGGGGCTTTCGATCTGTCGCAGTCTGGCGCGGGCGCTGGGCGGCGATATCCTGCTCGAAAGCGCACCGGGGGAGGGGGCGACCTTCACCGTCGACCTGCCGCTGCGGCGCACGATGGCGCCGGATTCGGCCGAATCGCGCACCGCGGAACGGACGGGCGGGCTTCTCCTGCTCGACCGCAATCCCATTTCGCGCAGCATGCTCAAGACGCTGCTGGAGCCGCGGACGGGTGCCGTTCAATTCGCGTCCGATCCGGCCGACGCGGCCGCGAAGATAGCGATCCGAAAATATTCCTGCCTGGTCATTGACGAGACGGCCGTGAAGATGGATGGGGGCGAACCGTTTGCGGGGCTCGCGATGCTGGCAGGTGTCGCGCGGCAGCATGATACGGTTTCCGTGATATTGTGGAAGGCGCCGGATGCCCAGTCCGTTGCCGCGATACAAGCGAGCGGAATCGATCACCTGATTGAAAAGCCGATCGCGGGCGCGGCGCTCGCCGATCGATTATTCGGAACGAACGCTGTTCCGCCTCTTGTTTCGCAGGCGGCATAGCGCGATAGCAAAGCAGTCGATGCCCGTAGCTGACCTCTTCCTTCCCCCCTTCTCCGCGGAGGCCGGGCGGTGAATATCCTGTTCATCGAGGACGACGCGATGAATCGCCGGGTGGTGCGCGACATGCTCGACGTCGCCGGCGCTTCGATGGCGGAAGCCGATCAGGCGGAGACCGGCCTGCGCCTGATCGACGAGCATGCCTTCGACGTCGTCCTGCTCGATCTGCGCATGCCGGGCACGGACGGGTTCGAGGTGATGCGGCGCATCCGCGAGCGCGGGGATGCGAAGCGCGACCTGCCCATCATCGTCGTCACCGCCGATACCGCCGTCGACCTGCGCGCGCGCTGCCTGAAACAGGGCGCGGACGAGGTGCTGTTCAAGCCCGTGGCGATGGACGCCCTGTTCGAGGCGATCGGGACGGTGCTGGCGAAGCGTGGCGGTGAGGGCGCGGTCCTTTCCTGACCCCGCGCGCTGCGTCAGGCGACGCGCGAGAGGCTCTGCGGCGCGGGCGACCGGGCCCACCAGTCCGGGTGATCCAGATACCAGCGGCAGGTTCGGTCCAGTCCCTCGGCGAAATCGTGGCGCGGACGAAAGCCCAGCCGATCGGCGATCCGCGAAGCATCGATCGCATAGCGCCGGTCGTGGCCGGGCCGGTCCGCCACGAACCGCTTGAGATCGGCGGTGGGGCGCCCCCCGGCCGCCGGTGCGTCGGGAAAGCGGCGGGCAAGCTCCGGCTGCTCGGCGAAGATGCGGTCGACGAACGAACAGATCGCATCGATTACCGTCAGGTTGGGCACTTCCATGCCGCCGCCGATATTGTAGGTCTCGCCCACCTCCCCGGCGTCCAGGATGCGCGCGATGCCTTCGCAGTGATCGGCGACGTATAACCAGTCGCGCACGTTCATCCCGTCGCCGTAGATCGGCAGCGCCCGGCCGGTCAGCGCATTGGCGAGGAACAGCGGGATCAGTTTTTCCGGGTTCTGGAACGGGCCGAAATTGTTGGAACAATTGCTCGTCGTCACCTGCAGGCCGTAGGTGCGGTGAAAGGCGCGGACGAGGTGGTCCGACGCCGCCTTCGATGCGGCATAAGGCGAATTGGGGGCATAAGGCGTGGTCTCGGTGAAGGGTGGATCGTGCGGTGCCAGGCTGCCGAACACCTCGTCGGTGGAGACATGGTGGAACCGGTGCGGCCGCCCGTCGCCCGAATCGAGCCAGGCCGTCTTGGCCGCCCGCAGCAGCGCCTGGGTTCCCAGCACGTTGGTCCGCACGAACGCGTCCGGATCGGAGATGGAGCGGTCGACATGGCTTTCCGCCGCGAAGTGGACGATCGTATCGATTCCCGCATCCAGCAGCCGGGTGACGAGAGCGGTGTCGGCGATGTCGCCGTGGACGAAGCGGATGTCGGCCACGCCTTCCAGATTGTCGCGCCGCCCGGCATAGGTCAGCGCATCGAGCACCGTGATCGCTTCGTCGGGTCGGGTTTCGCGCCTCAATCGCACGAAATTGGCGCCGATGAAGCCGGCTCCGCCCGTCACCAGCAGATTAGCCATGCCATTCCTCCGGATCCTGCCGCCCCTCGGCGAGCTGGCGCATCAGATAATCGCCATAGCCGCTCTTCAGAAGCGGCGCGGCCAGCGCCTCCAGCGCGGCGTCGTCGATGAAGCCCTGCCGCCACGCGATTTCTTCCGGGCAGGCGATCTTGAGGCCCTGCCGGTCCTCGGTGATGCGCACGAAGAGCCCCGCGTCCAGCAACGATCCGTGCGTACCGGTGTCGAGCCAGGCAAAGCCGCGTCCCATCCGTTCAACCGACAGCTTGCCCGCTTCCAGATAGCGGCGGTTCAGGTCGGTGATCTCATATTCGCCGCGGCTCGACTTGCCGATATCGAGCGCCAGGTGCGGCGCGTCCGCGTCATAGAAATACAGGCCCGTCACGGCCCAGTTCGATCGCGGCGCCTGCGGCTTTTCCTCCAGCGTCAGCGCCCGGCCGTCGCCGTCGAAGGACACCACGCCGTAAGCGCGCGGATCGGCGACGGTATAGCCGAAGACGGTCGCGCCTTCGTTGCGGCGATCGGCGCTGCGCAGGAGCTGGATCAGCCGGTTGCCATGGAAGATGTTGTCGCCCAGGATCATCGCCGAGGGCCCGTCGCCGAGGAAGTCGCGCGCGATCACCAGGGCCTGGGCCAGGCCTTCCGGTTCCGCCTGGACGGCATATTCCAGCGCCATGCCCCATTGCGCGCCATCGCCGAGCAGCGCCTGGAACGCGGGCAGGTCGTGCGGCGTGGTGATGACGAGGACTTCCCGGATCCCCGCCATCATCAGGGCCGATAGCGGATAATAGATCATCGGCTTGTCATAGACCGGCATCAATTGCTTGGAGACGCGCAGCGTCAGCGGATAGAGGCGCGTCGCCGACCCGCCGGCAAGCAGAATACCCTTGCGCCGGCTGGTCAAACCATCGCTCCGGCGCGTCCCGGCGGTCGTGTCGTTCATCGTTTCCCCTACCATATCAGCGGCCGCCACCATGGCACCGCGATCTGAAGAAAGCGTGCACGCCATGCGGCGGGCCGGTGCGGCAAATGCGGACGGCGCCGCCATGCTGCCGCGGCAGGATCGGGTTCGCGGGGTAGGACTGTGCGGCAGTCCGTTTTCGCGCCGGGCTGGCGAGTGCGGCACGAGCGTTTGCGCGGCCCCGTGCCCGAAATGAACATTTGTCCGGCTGGCACGTTGGTGCCCGATCGCAATTTTCCCCGGCGGATGCTCCGCCCACGAAAATGCGAGCCGACCAGGCGGCGGTCGCGATCATTGCGGGCGCCGTCGAGTTGAACAGCGTAAAGGAAAACGGCATGAAAATCATTCGATCGCTGATGACGGCCGGCGCGCTTACCGGGATGTTCGCATCCGGGGCGGCGATGGCTGGCGAAACGACCGCCGCGGCAGGCGCGACCACGGCGCCGACGGCGCAGGTCGCGACCTCCGACGTCCGGCAGTCCGCAAACGTGGACAAGAAGTCGAAGCTTACCGGCGAAGCCATCGTGCCCGTCGGTCTGGCGGCGGCTGCCGTGATCGGCGGCATCGTGATCGCCGTCGATGACGACGACGACGATACGCCCGACAGCGCGGGCTGATCACGTACATCCGGCCCGGTCGCTTCGGCGGCCGGGCCGCGATTCGGATTCGCGGGCGCCGTACGGCGCCTTTTTCATGCCGTGCGTCCGTGCCGCCGGCGCGTGAGAAATGTCACACCGGCTGGAAAATGCGCCATTCTGACCGTTTCTGATGCGAAATCGTCCCGCAAATACTTGAACGGACAGCGCGTCTGTGCGTTAGGGCGGGTGTGGCCGATCCGTAACTTTATGGATTCGGTTGCGTGCGCGGAAGATGTTCGTGATTTTCGTCCGTCTTTTGCAAATCGAACCGTTCTTATCGAAGGGGAGACGGGAATGAAGATGATCCGTACCATGATGACGGCTGGCGCTATCGCCGGACTCGTCGCCTCGACCGGCGCCGCCGCTGCCGAGGCTTCGCACACTGCCAACGCTCTGAAGGCGAACGGCGCGGTCACGACCGCCCAGGTTCGTCAATCGGCCAATGTCGACAAGAAGAGCAAGCTGGCCAGCGGCGCCATCGTTCCGCTGGTGCTCGCGGCCGGTATCGTTGCCGGCGGCGTGATCATCGCCGTCGATGACGACGACGACAC
The DNA here is from genome assembly GCF_032229225.1 of Stakelama saccharophila. Lineage (NCBI taxonomy): Bacteria > Pseudomonadati > Pseudomonadota > Alphaproteobacteria > Sphingomonadales > Sphingomonadaceae > Stakelama > Stakelama saccharophila. The sequence goes on along the minus strand of NZ_CP135076.1, from coordinate 2,412,988 downwards.
GGCTGACAGCGCGGGCTGAGCCCGGCTTTCGACCGACATGAAAAGCCGCCCGTGACCCGCGGGCGGCTTTTTTATTGCGCGAAATCGGCGGATGGCCGAACGCCCGTCCGGTCGCGGCGGCAGGTGTCGGCACCGTGACCTATGCGCGTCTCGCCCGCCTCAGTCGACGCGAGCGGCTTCCACCCGCCCGTCGAGCGCGGCGTTGAGCCGTTCCGGGTCGAGTTGGCCCTCCCATTTGGCGACGACGACCGTGGCGACGGCATTGCCGATGAAGTTGGTGAGGCTGCGGCATTCGGACATGAACCGATCGATGCCCAGGATCAGCGCCATGCCGGCGACGGGGACGGCGGGCACGATGGAGAGCGTCGCGGCGAGAGTGATGAAGCCGGCGCCGGTGACGCCGGCGGCGCCCTTGGACGACAGCATCGCCACGGCAAGCAGCGCCAGTTGTTCGCCCAGCGACAGGTCGACACCGGTGGCCTGGGCGATGAACAGGGCGGCGAGCGTCATGTAGATGTTGGTGCCGTCGAGGTTGAAGCTGTAGCCGGTGGGGATGACCAGGCCGACCACCGCCTTGGCGCAGCCGGCATCCTCCATCTTCTCGATGAGCGCCGGCAGCGCCGCTTCCGACGACGAGGTGCCGAGCACGAGCAGCAGTTCGGCGCGCAGATAGCGGATCAGCTTCAGGATCGAAAAACCCGCGAGCCGTGCCACCGTGCCGAGCACCACGGTCACGAAGAGGATCGCGGTCAGATAGAACAGGCCGACCAACTCGGCGAGATTGGCGAGGCTTTCGACGCCGTAATTGCCGACGGTGAAGGCGATCGCGCCGAACGCGCCGATCGGCGCGAGGCGCATCAGCAGGCCGACAATGCGGAACACCACCGCGCCGATGCGGTCGAGCATGGCGAGGACGGGTTTGCCCGGCTCGCCGATCAGCACCAGCGCGACGCCCGACAGGATCGACACCAGCAGCACCTGCAGAATGTTGTCGCCGACGAGCGGCGACAGGAGCGAGGTGGGGATGATGTTCATCAGGAAGCCCGTCAGCGTCACTTCGTGCGCCTTGCTGGCATAGCTGCTCACCTGCCCGGCATCGAGCGTGGCGGGATCGATGTTGAGGCTGGCGCCGGGCTGTACGGTGTTGGCGACGATCAGGCCGATGATGAGGGCGAGGGTGGAGAAGAACAGGAAATAGACGAACGCCTTCAACGCGACGCGCCCGACCTCGCCCAGGTCGCGAATGCCGGCGATGCCGGTGACCAGCGTGAGGAAGATCACCGGCGCGATGATCATCTTCACCAGCTTGATGAAGGCATCGCCCAGCGGCTTCAGCGACGCGCCCACATCCGGCCAGAAATGCCCGATCACCGCACCGCACGCGATCGCGACCAGTACTTGCAGGTAGAGATGGGACCACCAGCGGGGGCGGGCGACGCTCCGGTCGGGGGAATGCAAAGGCGCGAACTCCTGTAAAGGGTGGCGCATTTTCCTAGCCGCGTCCCGTCGCGATGGAAATGGCGGGCTTTCGGTGCGGCGGGGTTTCAATCGGGTGGCCAGCCCTTATGTTGTCCTCCAAGGCTTTTTGCCGCGTGGCGGGGCCCCGGCGACTTGTATTTCGGCGGATACGATGCTACACGGCGCGGCACGACTGGGAACCTCTGTTCCCGGCGCCATTTTTCATTTCTGGAATTGATCGGAGTCGGACGGCTTTATGCAAATCACGGTACGCGACAACAATGTCGACCAGGCGCTGCGTGCGCTCAAGAAGAAGCTGCAGCGCGAGGGTGTCTACCGCGAGATGAAGCTCCGTCGCCATTATGAAAAGCCGAGCGAGAAGCGTGCGCGCGAGCGTGCGGCGGCGATCCGTCGCGCGCGCAAGCTGGAACGTAAGCGGGCCGAGCGCGACGGCGCACGGTAATTGCGCGGCGGCGAAACTTTCGACTAGTTTCGCCGCGAATGATGTGAAGTTAACGTCGGCGCGGTAGGCGCGCCGGTTCCTCTCGCCGGGATTCAGCCATGTCCGTCACCGCCGTTCCGCTTCAGCCGGTAAAGCGCAGCTATATTGTCTGGCTGTGGCTCGGCATCATCGCTGCGGTGGTCGCGGCCTGTCTGCTCGCGTGGCAGGCCAGCGCCAAGAGCACCGATTCGGGGCTTCGCTACATGGCGATGGAGCAAGGCACCGGCGAACATCCCACCGACGATGACGTGGCGCTCGTCACCTATGTCGGGCGGCTCCCGAACGGTGAGGTCTTCGACCGGTCCGAACGGCCGGTTCCGATGCCGGTTTCGGGTGTCGTTCCGGGGTTCAGCGAGGGCCTGAAGCTGATGCGCAAGGGCGCCCGCTACCGCCTGTGGATCCCGGCCGATCTCGGCTACGGTGCGAAGAGCCCCGACCCGTCGACCATTCCGCCGAATTCCGATCTGATCTTCGACGTCCAACTCCTCGAATTCATCCCGCAGCAGATGTACCAGCAGATGATGCAGATGCAGATGATGCGCGGCGGCGGTGCTGGTCAGGGAATGCCTCCGACCGGGCAATAACCGCTTTTGCGCGGAATCGCCCGGTGGGGGATAGCATAGCGCTCTCGCGCAAAGAGGCGGGGCCATGGACGCGCTGCCCGTCCGATTGACGACCGTGAAGCGCTTTACCGGACCCGATATGGCCCGAGTAATCTGCGCGGTTTCGTGGTGCGTTCCGGATCGTCCGAACCGCCGCCCGGTATCTCACTCGCTTCCTCTCGAAGCCCGCAATCGCCAAATAGCCGTATTTGCCGCACCTTGCGTCCAAGCCTGGAAAGACGGGCACCCCCGATTTTCCGCATCACCTCAACCGGGCGCAAAAAAAGAGCGCGAAAGCCGAAGCTTCGCGCTCTTTTCGATATGATGGCAGCGATGGCTCAGCCGGCGCTGTCAGCTTCCTCGTCATCGTCGCTGGCAACCACGACCACGCCGGCAATGACGGCGGCCGCGGCGAGACCCGCAACGATATAGCTGCTCGAGCCGGCCAGCTTGCTGTCCTTGCTGACGGCCTTCGAGGCGCGGACGTTGCTGAGAGCCGCAAGCTTGGCGGCCGACTGGGCGTCGGCCGAATTGGCGACCGGCGCGGCGAATGCCATCGACGAAGCCATGACACCGACGGCGGCCGTCATCGACGCCGCATACTTGAAAATCCGCATATATTGCTCCCTTTTAACTCTGGCGAGACCCAGGTCTGAATATACAATTCATTCCGAAAGGCAACCGTTGATGCAGGGCCGGATGGGTGTATTGCGACAGATGATGCAAAGGGAGCGGCAGATTTGCAACATGCGGGTTCGGGTACAGCGTGTGGAAAGCCCTGAATGGTTAGCATTTCCGGTATGCCGGTGATTCGCGGTGTCTTTTTGCTGCTCGCTTGCGCCCTCGCGGGCTGTTCGACGCTCCACGGCGGAACCGCTCGACCGCCGATCGAGGTCGTCACCACGTTGCGCCAGGCGGACGTTCGCGTTCGATCCGTATTCGACCGGTTGGCACGGGCGAATGTCGGCCATTGCGCGGCGGTTCGTCCGGAAATAGGCCTCATCCTGTTCACGCCCGGCCAGTATGATGCGGGCTATCGTGACGCCCTGCGCACGCTGTACGGCACGACGGCGCGGCTCGGTGTGGAGGCCGTGCTGCCCGGAAGCCCCGCGGCGTCGGCCGGCCTGCGTTCGGGCGATGCCATCACCGCCATCGATGGCGCTCCCATCCCTGAGGAAAGCGGTGTCGCACTGCTCGATGCGGCGACCGAGCAGATGGAGCAGGCCGCCGCGGATGGAAAGGCCACCCTGACGGTGCGTGATGCCGATGGCGAAAGGAGCGCCATGATCGTGCCGCGCCGCACCTGTGACGCCTATATCGATCTGAAGGTCGACGACGACCGCGACGCGGGAACCGACGGCAAAACGATCCAGCTCACCACGGGATTGTTGAACATGGTCCCGTCGGATGACCAGTTGGCCGCCGTGATCGCGCACGAATTCGCGCATATCGTGCTTCGCCATCCCGAACGGATGGAATCCGCCGACGTGGGAACGGGGCTTTTCGCGGGGATCGGGAAGAACGGCGCCATCGTCCGCCGCACCGAGCGCGAAGCCGACGAATTGAGCGTCTTCCTGATGGCGAATGCGGGATTCGATCCGCATGCCGCCGCCGCTTTCTGGCGCGGACCGGGACGAAAACTCGGCGGGTTCCTGTCCGACGGCACGCATGCCGGCGCCGACGAACGTGCGGAACTGCTGGATTCGATGGTCCCCCGGCTCAGCGGGCAGGACGACGAATTCTGGGAAAAGCTGATCGCCAGCCGCGATCGTCCGCTGCGCTGAATTCAGCTCGCGAGCCTGACCGGCGGTTCGCCCGATGCGACCGCCGGCTGGTCGGGCCAGATGCCGCGGGCGTCATAGACATGCTTGCCGGCGCGTTCGTCGAGCGGGATGGACTTGAACAGTTCGTGGTCGACCAGCGCCACAAAGCCGGGGCAGGTCTCGATCGCCTGATCGATGTCGACCAGCGTCGCCCCGGTGCCGTCGAACAGTGCCGGCAGCGAGGCGGCATAGGGTTCGACGATGCGGATACGCTCGCCATAACGCTGTGCGAGGTGATGCGCGATCTTCATCGCCGGGCTTTCCCGGAAATCGTCGATATTCGCCTTGAAGGCGAGGCCGAGGCACGCGATGGGCGCGCCGGACAGGCTTTCGACCAGCGCCTCGGCGCGACCGATGGCATAGCCCACCTTGCCGTCGTTCACGTTTCGCGCGGTGCGGATGAGCGGTGTCTGCTCCGGGGCTCCGTGCACGAGGAACCAGGGGTCGACGGCGATGCAATGGCCGCCGACCCCGGGCCCGGGAGAAAGGATGTTCACGCGCGGATGGCGGTTGGCGAGGCGGATGACCTCCCAGATATCGACGCCCATGTGATCCGCGACGATGGAAAGTTCGTTGGCGAAGGCGATATTGACGTCGCGAAACGCGTTTTCGGCGAGTTTCGTCATTTCCGCCGCCCGCGCCGTCGTCGTGACGCAGGCGCCGCGCACGAAGCGGCGGTAGAATTGCAGCGCCTTGCGCGCGCACCGCGGCGTGATGCCGCCGATCACCCGATCGTTGTCGATCAGTTCGACCAGGATGCGCCCGGGCAGGACGCGCTCGGGACAATAAGCGATGGCGATATCGGGTGTGCCGGTGCAGTGGCCGGGAACCTTCAGATCGGGGCGAAGCTGCGCCAGCAGTTCGGCGACCTTGTCGGTCGTGCCGATGGGCGAGGTCGATTCGAGGATGACGAGGTTGCCGGCCTCGATGGCAGCGGCGACGTTGGTGGCAGCCTGAAGCACATAGCCGATATTGGGCACCTTGTCGTCGTCGAACGGCGTCGGCACGGCGATGACGAAGATGTCGGCTCGCTCGATCCGGGTCGAAGCCCGCAGGGTGCCGCGCGCGACCACACCGGAAACGAGCCCGTCGAGGTCGATTTCCTCGATATGCACCTTGCCGGAATTGACGGTCGCGACGACGTTTTCATCAACGTCGATGCCAAGCACCCGCGCGCCGGATCGTGCGATCACCGCGGCGGTGGGGAGGCCGATATAGCCCAGTCCTACGACGATGACCTTGGGTTCAGATTCCGGAACCATTCGCGACGACCCTTGCAATCCGTTGTGCAGCCTGGCCGTCGCCGAACGGATTGTGGGCGCGGGCCATGGCCGAATAGGCTTGCTTGTCGCGCAACAGGGTTGAGATTTCGGAAACGATGCGAGCCGCATCGGTGCCGACCAGTTTTGCGGTGCCGGATTCCACACCTTCGGGCCGTTCGGTGGTTTCGCGCATGACCAGAACGGGCTTGCCGAGGGCCGGCGCCTCTTCCTGTACGCCGCCCGAATCGGTGAGTACGACGTGCGCGAGGTCGAGCGCCCGGATGAAATGCGGATAATCGAGCGGGTCGATGCGCGCGATATTGTTCCGCGCCCCCAGCCTGGCGTCCATCACCGAGACCACGCCGGGATTGGGGTGCATGGGGAACAGGACTGCGGTATCGGGCAGGTCGGCGATGTCGGCGATCGCGCGCGCGATTTCTTCCATGCCGTCGCCGAAATTTTCCCGCCGATGGGTGGTGACGAGCACGATTCGCTTGTTGCGGAAGCGTTCCGCGATGGCGTCGAGGCCCTGCGCCAATGCCGGACTTTCGGAGATGCGCGCCAGCGTCGCGTGCAGCGCATCGATCACCGTATTCCCCGTAACGTGAATGCGCGCCGGCGCCACGGCCTCGGCGATCAGATTGGCCGAAGCGCTCTCGGTCGGCGCGAAATGCTGGTCGGCGATGGCGCCGATGATCTTGCGGTTCACCTCCTCCGGCCAGGGATGATAGATGTCGTGCGACCGCAGGCCCGCCTCGACATGGCTGACCGGGATCTTGCGATAATAAGCGCACAGTGCGCCGACCATCGCGGTGGCCGTGTCCCCCTGGACGACGACCCGGTCCGGCCGTGTCCGGTCCATGGCCTGGCCGATGCCGGTCAGCAGTCGCGCCGTGAGCGAATCGAGGCTCTGGCCCGGCTGCATCACGTTTAGATCCATGTCCGGCTCGATACCCGCGATGGTCAGGACCTGGTCGAGCAAGGAACGATGCTGTGCCGTGACACAGGTCGTCACTTTCAGACCGGCGGTCGCGTTCAGGGCATGAACGACCGGAAAAAGCTTGATCGCTTCAGGCCGGGTGCCGAATACGACGAGGACTTTTGCGTTGGTGGCCATGCCGCCCCTCTAGCGGCACGGGTTTAAGAGGGCGCTAACTGTCGCCGGCGCGCCGCGAAGGAGGTGGGCCGGATCTTCGTGAGACATATGGGAGATTACGTTCGATGAGTTTCAAGCCGCTGCGCAAGGCCGTATTTCCGGTTGCTGGATTGGGCACCCGCTTCCTGCCGGCAACCAAGGCGGTGCCGAAGGAGATGCTTCCCGTCGTCGACAAGCCGTTGATCCAATATGCGGTCGATGAAGCGCGGGAGGCGGGGATCGAGCAGATGATCTTCGTCACCGGTCGCGGGAAATCGGCGCTGGAGGATCATTTCGACATCGCATTCGAACTCGAATCGACGATGCAGGAGCGCGGCAAGTCGCTGGAGCCTCTGGAAGGCACCCGTCTGAAACCCGGTGCACTGGCCTATGTCCGGCAGCAGGAGCCGCTCGGTCTGGGCCATGCGGTCTGGTGCGCGCGCGACATCATCGGCGACGAACCCTTCGCGGTGCTGCTGCCCGACGATTTCATGGTGGGCGAGCCGGGATGCCTGAAGCAGATGGTGGAAGCCTATAACCAGGTCGGGGGCAATCTGATCTGCGCCATGGAGGTGCCGGACGAAGCGACCGGGAAATACGGGATCATCACGCCCGGCCGACGTGACGGTGCGCTTACCGAGGTGAAGGGACTGGTGGAAAAGCCGAAGGCGGGGACGGCGCCATCGAATCTGGCCGTTATCGGGCGCTATGTCCTGCAGCCGGAAGTGATGCGCATCCTGGAAACGCAAGGGGCCGGCGCCGGCGGCGAGATTCAGCTTACCGATGCGATGGCGCAGATGATCGGCAACCAGCCGTTCCACGGCGTCACGTTCGACGGCGTTCGCCACGATTGCGGGGATAAAGCGGGATTTCTGCATGCCAATATCGCCGTGGCTTTCGGTCGCGAAGATGTCGGCCCGTCGGTACGTGATTTCGCGCGCGCACACCTGGACGGGTGATGCCGCCGGGGTAGAGCTACGCGATCGTCAGACGGTCTTCCCCGAGTTCGCTCAGGAGCTGGATGAGGCCGCCGGGCTCGACCGCCTCGACCAGGTCCGCCACGCCGAGATCGTGGCTCGCCAGGCCGGACTGGCAGGCCATGATCGTCACCCCCGTTTCCCGAGCGGTCCGGACGGCCTCCAGCCGCGCGGCGGGCGCATGCTTGTGCAACAGCGGTACAGCGTCCTTATGGGCATATAGCCGGGTGCGCGCGCCCAGCGCCGCATGGGCGCTGGCGATGGCGAGGGCGGCATCGAAACGATCGGCGTCGCCGGTCGCGACGATGATGGTCAACCCCCGCATGCCGGGCATCCGGGGTCCTTCGGCAGGGCAAGCGTGCGAAAGCGCAGCGCGAGCGTGTCGGCGATCAGCAGCTTGCCCGCGCTGTCTTCGCCGAACGGGGCGATGGCACGAATCGCCTCCAGCGCGGCCAGGCTGCCGATGACGCCGGTAAGGGCGCCGAGAACCCCTTGTTCCGAACAACTGACGCCGGCGCGATCGGGGTCTGCGCCGGTGAAGCAGCGATAGCAGGGTTTGTCCGGTTCCCAGCCACGGAACAGGCCGAGCTGTCCTTCGAACTCTCCGACCGCTGCGGAGACCAGGGGGATGCGGGCGGCCAGCGCGGCATCGGCGACCGCCAGGCGCGTCGGGAAATTGTCGCAGCCGTCCAGCACGACATCGGCGTCACCCAGCAGGCCGGACGCGGTGTCAGGGGTCAGCCGCTCCCGGCGGGCCGTCACGGCAACATCCGGATTCAGCGCCTTCAGGCGGTGGATCGCGGCGTCGGCCTTGAACCGGTCGATATCGTCGGTGGCGAACAACGTCTGGCGTTGCAGGTTGCTGAGGTCGACCCGGTCATCGTCGACAATCGTCAATCGACCGACGCCTGCGGCGGCGAGATATTGCAATGCCGGCGAGCCGATCCCGCCGGCGCCGATGACGGCAACATGCGCGTCGAGCAGGCGCCGCTGTCCGGCCCCGCCGATCTCCTTCAGGATGATGTGCCGGGCATAGCGTTCGAGTTGCGCATCGGTGAGCGTCATGCCTTCCAGGCGAACGTCACGCTTGCGCGATACCAGCCCGACGCATCGCCGGCCGAGGGCAGCAGGTTTTTCCGCGCGAAGCTGCTGATGAGCCCCGCGGCATATTGTTCGATCGTGGGACAGTTGATCGCACGCGGAATCGTCGCACGGATCGAACCGTTAGGAGCCAGCAGCACAGCGACGTCGACATGCATGACGTAGCGTCCTTCGACGATCCGCGGTTTGCGACAGTTCCCGGCCTGCGTTTCATGGGCGACAAACCGGGTCATCAGCGGCGTCACGGTGGGCGTTTCGCGCAAGGGCAGGGGCGCCAGTGCTTCCCAATCGACGGGCACCGTCAGATGCGGCGTGCCGGCCGCCGGCTGCTGCGGCATCACGGCGACAAGTGCCACCAGGGGAAGCATCGCATTCACCGGCCGGTCGATCCGAAACCGCCGCTGCCGCGCGCCGTATCGTCGAGTTCGGCGACTTCGGCGAGCATCGCGCGCTGCACCGGCGCCGGTACGAGCTGGGCGATGCGATCTCCGGGCGTGACGTCGAACGGCGTATCGCCGAGATTGGCGAGGATGACCTTCACCTCGCCGCGATAGTCGCTGTCGATGGTGCCGGGCGTGTTGAGACAGGTTATGCCGTGCTTGAGCGCCAGACCGGACCGCGGCCGTACCTGCACCTCATAGCCGGGCGGAATGGCGATGGCGAACCCGGTCGCCACGGCGCGGCGGCTGCCGGGTGCAAGGGTGAGCGTCTCCGCCGCCACGATGTCCATCCCCGCGGCCCCGTCGCTCGCATAGTGCGGCAGGGGCAGGCCGGCCCCGTGCGGCAGCCGTTTGAACGCGATGTGGATCGGCCCGGTCACGGCGTCTTCTCCGGCAGTGCGGCCGCAAGCCGGGTGACAGCCGTCACCACTTCCGGATCCTCCAGCGTCACGGTCGCCTTGCCGGGAAGGATGCGGAAATCGGTAGCGATGCCGCGAAGCGCCAGAGCTTCCGCATAGGGCCTGGAAAAGCGGCTGGGCGTCCGTTCGTCATCGGCGCCGACGATGATCGCCGCACGCAGGCGCGTCGACACGCCGCCGGCCGTCTGAAGCGGATCAAGGCTATCCACCGGCGCGTTCCAGCGGCCTTCGGGTTCGCGCTGCGCCATGTAGCGCCGCCATTCCGGAAGCGTGCAGGGACATGATACAAGCGCCATGCCGTCGACCAGGTCGGGGCGGGTGCCCGCAAGGTCCGCGGCTATGGCCGCACCGCCGCCGGAGCCTATCAGGACGGTGCGGGCGGTGGGATAGCGGCGTTTATAGGCGCTTATCGCCTGTGCGACCCGGTCCATGCGATCGCGGGTGATACGGTCGCCATTGCCGATGCCGCGATCCCCCGGCGAGGCGTTGCCGACGTCGTCGGAGAAACCGGGCCGCAGCAGCGCGACCGCCAGACTGTCGGGCACGGCGTCGCTGATCGCTTGTGCCGCCTGATAGCCGACAGCAGCGCCGTCGTCGCCGTTCAGCACGAACGCCAGCGTGCGCACGTCCGACGGGTCCTGCTCACCGAAGCTGCGCGCGTACAGGTCCGTCACCGGCGGTGCCGGCGGCGCCTGCACGTGCATGCAGCCGGCCAATGCAATCGGCAGCAGCGCCTGGAGCCAGGTCCTACAACGCATCGCCGATCCTTTCCGCCAACCGTTCGCCCACTTCGCGCTTGTCGAGCAGTTCCCAGTCTTCCACGCCGTCGGCGGTAACAAGATGCACGCGGTTCGTCTCCCCGCCCATCACATCGCCCGAAACGTCGTTCGCCACAATCCAGTCCGCGTTTTTCCGTGTTCGTTTGGCGATGGCATGCGCAACAATATCCTGTGTTTCCGCCGCAAAACCGATCAGCAGCCTCGGCCGTCTCGGACTTTCGCCCAGCATCGCCAGGATGTCGGGTGTTTCCTGGAATTGCAGCGCCGGCGCCGTGCCGGTCTTCTTGATCTTTTGTTCGGCCGCCTCGACGCGCCAGTCGGCCACGGCCGCGACCATTACCGCGATGTCCGCCGGCAGCGCTGCCGCGACGGCGTTCGCCATTTCGTGCGCGGTTTCGACGTCCACCCGCGTCACGCCCGGCGGCGTCGGCAGGGCGACGGGGCCGCTCACCAGCGTTACCCGCGCGCCGCGCGCGGCCAGCGCCTCGGCGATGGCGAAGCCCTGCCGCCCGGACGACCGGTTGGCGATGTAGCGCACGGGGTCGATCGGCTCGCGCGTGGGGCCGGCGGTCACCAGCGCATGCTTGCCGGCAAGCGGTCCGTCCGGCGCAATGCGGTTGCCCAGTGCATTCTCGATCGCCTCCAGGATGCGCGTCGGTTCCGGCAGCCGGCCTGGGCCGTATTCGCCGCACGCCATCGCGCCGTTATCGGGGGCGAGCACCGTGACACCGTCGGCGCGAAGTTGCGCCACGTTGCGCCGGGTCGCGGCATGCTGCCACATGCGCACGTTCATCGCCGGCGCCGTGAGCACAGGCTTGTCGGTCGCGAGCAACAGCGTGCTGGCGAGGTCGTCGGCCTGCCCGCCGGCCATCCGCGCCAGCAGATCGGCCGTCGCCGGCGCCACGACGACGAGGTCGGCCTCCCTGCTGAGCTGGATGTGGCCCATTTCGGCCTCGTCCTTCAGGTCCCACAAGCTGGTGTGGACCGGCTGTTCGGACAGCGCCGCAAGCGTCATGGGGGTGACGAACTGCGCCCCCGCGTCGGTCAGGACGCAGCGGACCGAGAGGCCCGCCTTGCGCGCGAGCCGGATCAGTTCGCACGCCTTGTACGCGGCGATGCCGCCGCCGACGATCAGCAGGATGCGCTTCATCGCGTGATCCTCTGCACCCGAACGTGGCGTCTGTCGAGGGCGGCGCTGACCAGATCGCGCACGCCATCGGGCAGGAAGGCGAGGCCGATCGGAAATGCCGGGGCGACGAGAAGCGCCCAATAGAAATTGTCCTGGCGCGCCGCGATGCCGACGAGCAGCGCATAGGCGGCGAACACCGCCAGCGCGCGGATTGCCAACGGATCGTCCCAGGCTGCCCAGCCCCACCATGCACCCGCGACCAGGATCGCGCCCAGCCAAAGCGGTAGCGCCTGAAGCGCGGTGGACAGGATGAGCGCGCGGGTGAAGAAGCCGAAACCGTTCAGCCCCGCCCAACCCGGCGATGCGGGATCGAGCGGTCCGACCACCTGCGACACCGCATAGGCATGCAGGCCGACGGCGACGGCGAAGATCGCCAGCGCGGCGCCCCAGCCCGCCAGTTCGCCACGTCGTCCGCTGCGGAATGCGAACAGTGCCATGATGATCGTGTAAAGCGCAGCGGTTTCGCGGATCAGCATCGCCATCAACGCCACCGCGATCGATTCCAGCCAGCGGTCCGGTCGCCACAGCGCGAGCGACAATGCGATCAGTTGCGCGGCCCATATTTCGTGGAATGCGGCTATGTCGGTTTGCACGCATGCCAGCATGCCCGCCATCAGCGCCACCATGGCCGCAGCGAGCGGGGCCGGCCGGGCGGCCAGTGCATCACGCAGCCGCACGAACCAGGCGGCGGCGACGCAGGCGGCGAGGAGGTAGAGGAGCATGGCGACTCCCCAGGCGGGAAGGGCGGCCTCGACCACCGCCAAGGTCGGCAGGCGGAAGGTGAAGAAGGGCTTCAGCGGGAAATTGCCGGCGCGCAGGGCCTCCACCGCCACGCCGTAATAGTCGCCGCCGGCGCGCAGGCCGCTGACGATTGATCCGTACAGATAGATGTCTTGCTGACCCGCCGGCGGTGCGTTGCCGCTCATGCCGTCGCCCGGTGCGGCCGTGCCGAGCGTGGTCAGGCAGAACAGGATGAGCACGCCCAGCGCGATCAGCACGGTGATGGCCGGTCCCCGCGCCAGGCCGGCGAACCGGCTTGGGCGCCGCAGCCAGACAGGCGGCGCGCCCCGCACCATCAGGAATGTACGGCCAACAGCGTCGCGGCGATGCTGACCGCCGCGGTCACCGCCGCGACCGCGATATAGCGCCAGCCGCCGCCGACCCGCACGATCTCGATGTCCTTCAAGGGCGGGGAAGGCGGGGCGCCGCCGGGCGAGGGATAGCGCGCTTCCAGATTGCGCACGAGTTGCGGCAGGCGGGCGATAGTGCGGAAATCCTCGATCAGCTTGTCGGCGATCGCGGCTTCCGGGCCGAGTTCGGTGCGTATCCATTCCCGCACGAAGGGCGCGGCGGTTTCCCACAGGTTGATGTCGGGGTCGAGCGTCGTGGCGACGCCCTCGATCATCACCATGGTCTTTTGCAGCAGGAGTAGATGCGGCTGCGTCTGCATGTCGAAATCGCGGGTGATGTTGAACAGCGAGTCCAGCATCATGCCGATCGACATGTCCTTGACCGGCATGCCGCGCACCGGCTCGCCGACCGCGCGCAGGGCCGTGGCGAATTCGGCGACATTGTGGTGGGCGGGGACATAGCCCGCCTCGAAGTGAATCTCGGCGACGCGCTTATAGTCGCCCGTGATCAGTCCATAGAGAATTTCGGCCAGCCAGACGCGTGCCCGCCGGTCGATCCGGCCCATGATGCCGAAATCGATCGCAGCGATGCGCCCGTCCGCCAGCGCGAACAGGTTCCCCTGGTGCATGTCGGCGTGGAAGAAGCCCTCGGCAATGGCCTGGCGCAGGAAGGCGCGGACCAGGCGCGCGGCGAGCAGGGAAACATCGTGGCCGGCCTCGATCAGCGCGTCGCGGTTCGACAATTTGATGCCGTCGACCCATTCGAGCGTCATCACCCGGCCGGTGGTACGCTGCCAATCGATCGCCGGCACGACAAAGTCGGGTTCCGCCTCCATGCCGACGGCGAGTTCCGATGCCGAGGCCGCTTCGCGCCGAAGATCGAGTTCGCGCGCGGTCCAGCGTTTGAACGTCTCGATCACGAGTCGCGGCCGCAGTCGCGCGGCTTCTCCGCCCATCGCCTCGACCTGGGCCGCGGCCCATTCATAGGTGTCGATGGCGCGCGCGAATTCGGCTTCGATGCCGGGGCGCAGAACCTTGATCGCGACCCGTCTTCCATCGGTGGTCACGGCACGGTGGACCTGCGCGATCGAGGCGGCGCCGATGGGTATTTCCTCGATCTCGTCGAACAGCTCCTCGATCGGCCGGCCGAAGCTCGACCGGATTTCCTCGCATATGATCGTGAAATCGACCGGGGGAAGCGCATCCTGCAGCCGCAGGAGGTCGCGCGCGGCCTGCTCGCCGACCAGGTCGGGCCGGGTCGCCAGCGTCTGGCCCAGCTTGATGGCGGCGGGGCCGATCTCCTGAAAAGCATCGGCATAGCGCGGCGTCCTGGGAACGCGCGCGCCCATCCGGGCGATCCGCGCCAGCCGCCGGATCGGCCTGGGCGTGTTGCGGTCTTCCTCAATCCCCGTCAGCGCGCCGTGACGCGCGAGGATACGCCCCCATTTCAAGAGCCGGAACAGATGCACCAATGGCGCGGTCACGCGGTCGGCACCCTCAAATCTTCCAGCCGCTGTGAATGGCGACGAGGCCGCCCAGCATCGGTTCGGCTCTGGTCTGGACGAAGCCGGCGTCGCCGATCATCGCCTTGAACCGCTCCATGTCGGGAAAGCGTCGGATCGATTCGATCAGATAGCGATAGCTGTCCTCGTCATTCGCAAGCAGCTTGCCGAGCCTGGGCACCAGGCGGTGCGAATAGGTATCATACGCTTCCGCGAATCCGGGCCACAGGGTGGTCGAGAATTCCAGACAGAAAAAGCGGCCGCCGCGGCGCAGCACGCGGTGCGCCTCGTTGAGGGCGGCCGGAATATCAGTCACGTTCCGAATGCCGAAGGCGATGGTATAGGCGTCGAAGAAGCGGTCGGGAAAGCTCAGCGTCTCGGCATTCGCCTCGGTCCAGACCAGGCCGTCGATGCCGCGTTTCTGCGCCCGTGCCATGCCGACGTCCAGCATGTCGGGGTTGATGTCCGCGACCGTCACGGCGGCGCCCGCTTCCGCCAGACGGAATGCGATGTCGCCGGTGCCGCCGGCCATGTCGAGTATCTGGTCGCCCGGGCGCGGTTTGACCCGGCGGACGAACCGGTCCTTCCACAGGCGGTGCATGCCGCCCGACATGGCGTCGTTCATCAGGTCGTAGCGTGCCGCCACGCTGGTGAAGACCCCGCCGACCCGGCGGGTCTTCTCGTCGGGGGGGACCTCTTCATAGCCGAAGGAAACCGTCTCGCTCATGCGGCTCGCTGTAGGGCCTGTTCCGGAAAACGGCAACGCCCGGCGCGGCGCCGTTCGCGATCCGCATTGCCGTTCGGCAAGCGAGGCCCTAGCAGTCCGATCCGTCATGCCGGAATTACCCGAAGTGGAAACGACCGTCCGAGGCCTGCGGCCCGTGCTGGAGGGGCACCGGCTGACGCGCGTCGTCGTGCGGCGGCGCGACCTGCGGTGGCCGATCCCGGTCGACCTCGGCCAGCGGCTGACCGGGGCGGGTGTTACCGGCGTAGGGCGTCGGGCCAAATACGGGCTCGTCCATACCGATCGCGGCGACACCGTAATCTTCCACCTCGGCATGTCGGGGCGCTGGCGGCTCGATCCGGGCGAGGAACTGAAGCACGACCACCTCCTGCTCGAAACCGATGCCGGTCGGCGGCTCGCGCTCAACGACGCCCGGCGATTCGGATCGGTGGATATCGTCCCGACCGATGCTTTGCCGTGCTATCCCACATTCGCGGCGATGGGGCCGGAGCCGCTCGGGGAAGATTTCACGGTGCGCCACCTGATGCGCGCGCTGAAAGGGCGCAGGGCATCGATCAAGGCGCAATTGCTCGACCAGCGGATCGTTGCCGGCTTGGGCAACATCTATGTATGCGAGGCACTGAACCTGGCGCGGGTCGCGCCTTGGCGGGAGGCGGGCAGTGTGTCGCGGCAGCGGCTCGAACGGCTCGTACCGGCGGTTCGCGCGGTGCTGGAAGCGGCGATCCTGGCGGGCGGATCGACGCTGCGGGACTATGCCCGGCCCGATGGCGAACTCGGCTATTTCGCCAAGCAGTGGCGGGTCTATGGCCGCGAGGACGCGCAGTGCCCGTGCGGCGGTATCGTCCGGCGCCGTGTCGACGGCGGGCGATCCACCTTCTGGTGCCCCAGGTGCCAGCATTGAGGCGGTTGACCGTCTGCGTCCGAACCGGTAAAGGGCGCGCTTTCCCGAACGCGAGCTTCGCGTTGCGGGCGACGGTTTACGCAAAAAACAGGATTGAGAAGAGCATGGCGAACACGCCGCAGGCGAAAAAGCGTATTCGGCGCAATGAGCGTCGCGCAGCGATCAACGGTTCGCGGCTGAGCCGCATCCGTACCCAGGTCAAGAAGGTCGAGGCGGCGCTGGAAGCCGGTGACAAGGACGCGGCGAAGGCGGCGCTCCAGGCGACGCAGCCTGAACTGGCGCGCGGTGTCGCGAACGGCGTGCTGCACAAGAACACTGCTTCGCGCAAATTTTCGCGCCTGACGAAACGGGTTGCCGCACTCGGCTGAAGCCGTTCCCGGCCCAAGTCCTTAGGGTAAAACAAAAAGCCCCGCCGGGCCTTTCGGCGGGGCTTTTTCTATGGCGCCGTACCCCGCTGCGGGACCATTGGAGAAAGCACGAGTCGAGCCCGCGGCGTCGAGAATAGTGCCGGATAAGCGATTGATAAACAGCGATAATCGAAGATATTCGACGCATTTCCTACGCTGGCGGCCTGTCAACTTATATATTTCGGTTGCGTGACAGTGTGTGCTCTTGATCGACTCGTCGGCTGTTATCTACACACAACCTCCCCGGCGAGATTCTCGCTGAGGGATCAAGCGAAGCTTCGCAGTCCAGGCGGGATGTCGATTCCGGCTAGGGGACAGCTTTGTCTTTCGTTCGGAGCAGGCAGGCGGGTCGGGGTTCCGTCATGGGGAGAGGTTTGGTCGCGTGATCGGTGCAGGGCAGCAGGAGGACGAAGTCGCCAAGGTCCGGGCATGGGAGCGCGTGCGCAAGAACCTGCGTGCATCCGCCGGACAGCGGTTGTTCGAACAGTGGCTGAAGCCCATCACCCTGATCGCGGATGACGATGAGGCCGATGTCGTCCGGCTTGGCCTGCCGTCCGCCTTCATGACCAACTGGGTGCGGAATCATTACGGCGAGCGGCTGGCATTCGAATTCCGCTCCTTGCTGCCCGAAATACGACGCGTTTCGATCGAAACGCTGCGCGACACCGAGGCGCGCGTCCTGAAGGCGCCGGACGGAGCGGCGAAGGCGAACCCGGGGTCCGATCCTGTGGCGGCCAGCCCGGCGATGCCATCGGCCGCCGGCGAACGCTACCGCTTCGACCCGCGCCTGACCTTCGACCGGTTCGTGACCGGCGAGTCGAACCAGGTCGCCGCGAACGCGGCGCGCGCGCTTGCCGAGCCGGGGGCGCCGCGCTTCAGTCCGCTATACCTGCACAGTGCGACGGGGCAGGGCAAAACGCATCTGATGCACGCCATCGGCCATGCGTTTCTCGCCACCAGGCCGGATGCTACGGCGATCTACATGCCGGCCGAACGCTTCATGTTCGAATTCGTGCAGGCGCTGCGATCGCGCGACACCTTCACCTTCAAGGCCCGGTTGCGCAGCGTCGATCTGTTGATGATCGACGACCTGCAATTCATCGCCGGCAAGGATTCGACCCAGGAGGAATGCCTCCATACGGTCAACGAGTTCATGAGCGCGGGCAAACGCCTCGTCATTGCCGCCGATCGGGAGCCGCGGGCGCTGGACGGTGTGGACGGCCGGCTGGTCGGCCGGCTCGCCTCCGGCCTGGTCGCGGATATCCGACAACCCGATCGTGAGCTGCGCCGCGAAATCCTGGAACGCAAGCTGCGCGGCGTAGACGGTGCGTCCGTGCCGGACGAGGTGCTGGACCTTATCGCATCGCGCGTCACGACAAGCGTGCGCGAGCTGGAAGGCGCGCTCAACCGCATCGTCGCTTATGCGCAGTTGATCGGCGAGACCATCACCATGGATTTCGCCATCCAGACACTGGGCGAGGTCCTTCGCGGATCGCAGCGGCGCGTCACGATCGACGAGATTCAGCGCGCGGTTTCGGCCCATTTCGAGGTCGGTCAGATCGACCTGGTGTCGGCGCGTCGTGCCGTTTCCATCGCGCGGCCGCGCCAGATCGCGATGTATCTGGCCAAGCGCCTGACGACCCGCTCTCTACCCGAGATCGGGCGCAAGTTCGGCAACCGCGATCATTCCACCGTCATCCATGCCGTCCGCCGGATCGAGGATCTGCGCGGCAAGGATGTGGAGATCGACGGCGCGGTGCGCTGCCTGATGCGCGAGCTGCAGGGCTGAGGCTCGTTCCGGTCGCCTGACTTACCACGCATCCGCGCGTTTCGTCGGATCAGTCCAGCCGGATCTGCCAGTCCCAGCCCATCGGATCGCCATCCATTACGTCGACTCCGGCGGCGGTGAGTTCGTCGCGCAGGCGGTCGGAGGCGGCGAAATCCTTTGCGGCGCGCGCGTCCCGGCGGCGTTCGACACGCTGCCGAACCTCGTGTTCGCCAAGCGTGGCATTCAGCGGCTGGAGGCGGAGGTCCTCGCGCCGGAGTTCGAGCAGCGTGAGGCCGAGAAGGGCGTCGAAGGCCTGCAGCGTGCCGAGGCGTTCCTCGACCGACAGTTTCTTGTTCGCCAGCATCGCTTCAAGCACCGTCAGCGCCTTCGGCGTGTTGAGATCGTCCGAAATCGCGGCATCGAGTTCGGCGATCGCGGCCTCGTTCGGCGCGGGGAACGCGTCGCCCAGTTCGGCACGATCGCGCAGGGTCTGCACCGCCATCACCAGCCGCTTCAGGCGGGTCAGCGCGGCAAGGATGTGATCGGCGCCGAATTCCAGTTCGCTGCGATAGTGCGCCTGAAGGCAGAGCAGCCGATAGGCGAGAGGATGGATGCCTGCCTCGACCAGTGCAAACAGGGTCGAAAAGCCGCCCTTCGACTTCGACATCTTGCCCGTGCGGTCGACCAGGAAATTGTTGTGCATCCAGAAATGCGCACCGGTGAAGCCGGGCTGCATGGTTCCGCACGCGCAGAATGCCTGGTTCTGCGCGATCTCGTTGGGATGATGGATCTCGCGGTGATCGATGCCGCCGGTATGGATGTCGAACGGAAAGCCGAGATATTTCTCGCTCATCACCGAGCATTCGAGATGCCAGCCGGGCGCCCCCTTGCCCCAGGGGCTGTCCCATTCCATCTGCCGCTGTTCGCCCGGCGCGGACTTGCGCCAGATCGCGAAATCCTGCGCGTGGCGCTTGCCGGCGACGGGGTCGATCCGGCCTTCGCCCGCATCGTCGCGCGCGCCGGCGAGGCGGCCGTAATCGGGCACCGTCGTCGCGTCGAAATAAAGGCCGCTGTCGATTTCGTAGCAATGGTCGGGCGCGATGCGCTTCGCGAAGTCGATCATCTCGCCGATATGGTCGGTCGCGACCGACCAGCGGGTGGGCGCGCGGATGTTGAGCGCGGCGACATTGTCCTTGAACGCCTGTGTATAATGGGCGGCAACCTCCCATATGCTCTGCTGCTGCTTCCTGGCGGCGGCTTCCATCTTGTCGTCGCCGGCATCGGCGTCCGAGGTCAGATGGCCGACATCGGTGATGTTGATGACGTGGGTCAGCGCATAACCTTTCCACGTCAGCACGCGCGACAGCGTGTCGGTGAAGACATAGGCACGCAGGTTGCCGAGATGTGCGTAGTTGTAGACCGTCGGCCCGCAGGAATAGACGCGCACGCCCTTTTTGGGGTCGAGCGGCTCGAAGGTCTCGAGGCTGCGGGTGAGGCTGTTATAGAGGGTAAGGGGCGCGCCGGTCATGGCGCGCGCCTTAGCCTGTGCCATGCGCCGGGCGCAACGTGCTCAATCGGCTTCGCCGAGTGCGACGCGCACCATCGCGTTCCATTTGTCGGCGGCGCTGCCATCGGTGGCGTCGCCCGCCCTGGCCATGGCTTCGGTCGGTTCGCGGATGGTCCGCAGGATTTCGGCGGCGCGGGCGATCTCGTCCTGCCACGATCGGTCGCAATGCGCACTGACCGCCGCCGACATCGCAGCGCCGCGGCCGGAGCCGACCTTTTCGCACTTTTCGCTGAAATCCTGCGCGCAGATAATGCGGGCAATGCGCTCGACGGGCTGGGTGACGGCGATGTCGGTCATGGAAAGTACGCTCCTGATCGGTTCCGATTGTCCACCGTCAAACGAACGTCCCGGGTGGGGAGGCGTTCCCCATTGTGTGCGGCGAGCGGTCGACCGCGCTGAAACACCGTCCGGCCGGGCCGAGTCTGTCGAAGCCCGGTCTTTTTTCCGCGAACGACGCGACCAGAATGAGAAAGCGGCCCTTCGACAAGCTCGGGGCAAGCGGGTGAGGTCATGGTAATAACCGGGTCAGCGGTCGAGCAGCCTGCCCAGCCGCGAATGGTCGCGGCCTGCTCAGGCTGCCGGCGTCAGGCCGCTTGGTGCGGCGTCGGATCGGCGTTCGCGCATGGCGCGAAATCGCGCGAGTCCGGCGGAGGCGTGGGCGGGCAGGGCCATCGCAGCGTCGGCCCTGCGGGTTCCGAACCATTCGTTCACCGCGGCGATCGCATCCTCGGCCGATACGCGGTGCCCCTCGCATTCGATCCACAATGTGCGATCGGTCCTTGCCGCCATGGTTTTCAGGGCGCGGGCGATGATGATGAACGGCCCGGCGGCGATTTCCTCGCCACCGTCGTGGTTTCCGGCGTCGCCGTCACTTGCTTCCACGAACAGCCTGGCAATCGTATGCACCTGAGGTTCGCGCATCACCCATTCCAAATTATGCCATCAAGCATATAATATCTTGACGTAGAGAAGGTTCCGATTCCGTATTCAAGCACCAATCAACCCGATATTGGGTATAACGGCAGCGGCAGACAGGGTCGCGGCTTCCCGGTCGGGCACTCTTGCTGACGTGCCGAGGCGCGGCATCGGTCGACCAGCATCATTTTCCGCGGGCATGGGCGCTACAGTCGTGCATGTTCGGAGAATGGAGGCCCGAGCCGGAATCGAACCGGCGTGCAAGGATTTGCAGTCCTCTGCGTAACCACTCCGCCATCGGGCCGAGGCGCCGCGTCATGCGCAGCAGCCGGCGCGTCTGTCAACCACCGAGTTGCACCGCGCGGTGCGACGCCGCTTTGTCGTCCTGATCGCTTGGCTAGACGCGCGCATCGCGATAGAAGCCCAGCATCCATAAATGTGTATTGCATGGCTAACACAGTTGTGCGAACAGGGTGATGTGATGAACAACCAAGCCGATCTTTCCCGTTTCGAAAAGATGCGCCGCGCGATGGTGGCGAGCCAGCTTCGCACCAATGCGGTCGACGATGCGCGCGTGGTGCAGGCAATGGCCGTGGTGCCGCGGGAACGGTATCTGCCCGACGGTGTTCGCGAGATCGCCTATCGCGATACGCTGCTGCCGCTGGGTCGCGGCCGGCACCAGAATCTGCCGATGGCGACCGGAAGGCTGCTGACCGAGGCACGGATCGGCCGCGACGATTCGGTGCTGCTGATCGGTGCGGCCGGTGGCTATACGGCGGCGGTGATCGCGCTGCTCGCGAAATCGGTGACGGCGCTGGAGGTCGATCCCGATCTCGTCGGCCTGGCGCGCGAGGCCCTGGCCGATGTCAAGAATGTCGAGGTGGTCGAGGGCCCGCTTTGCGCCGGTTGGGCCGTCGGCCAGCCTTATGACGCGATCATCGTCGACGGCGCGGTCGAGGACCTGCCCGCCGAAATCGTCG
The DNA here is from genome assembly GCF_032229225.1 of Stakelama saccharophila. Taxonomy (NCBI): domain Bacteria; kingdom Pseudomonadati; phylum Pseudomonadota; class Alphaproteobacteria; order Sphingomonadales; family Sphingomonadaceae; genus Stakelama; species Stakelama saccharophila. The sequence goes on along the minus strand of NZ_CP135076.1, from coordinate 2,391,386 downwards.
CCCAAGCGCGTGTAGGCGCCCATATCGCGACCGGCATCGTCGATCGCGGCGTTACGCGCTTGGCGGTCGGGGAGCGCACGCAGGGCGGATTCGGGCTGTTCGACTTCGCCGATGCCGATTGCGCGATCCTTCCCGGCTTCGATCGACCCAAACGCTTTACCTTTTGACGCTCGAGAGGAGTTGCATGTCACGCCTGGCCCGTCTGATCCTCGGCACCACCGCCGTCGCCCTGACGATCGGCCCGGCTCAGGCGGATACATTGCGCGAGGCGCTGATCCGGGCGTATCGGAGCAATCCCACGATAACAGGCGCCCGCGCGGACCTGCGCGCGACGGACGAGGACGTGCCGATCGCGAAGGCCGATGGCCGGCCGAGCGTCGATACGCGGGCGGGATATACGGAAAATCTGCTACAGCCGGGAAATACCTTTACCTCGCCCGGCCGGCAGGCCACCGGCGGCGTAAGCCTCGGCATCCCGATCTATCAGGGCGGGGCGGTGGAAAACGGCGTCCGCGCGGCGGAAACGCGGGTGCTCGCCGGCCGCGCCAACCTGCGCGGGACAGAGGCGCAGCTTTTTACCGATGTGGTGGCCGCGTATATGAACGTCATCCGCGACCAGGCCGTCGTGCAACTCAACCAGCGCAACGTTCACGCCCTGGAGGTGAACCTGCAGGCGACCAAGGACCGGTTCGAGGTCGGTGACCTGACACGAACCGACGTCGCCCAGTCGGAAGCGCGCCTGGCCCAGGCGCAGGGGCAATTGCGCAGCGCCCAGGCATCGCTGATTTCCAGCCGCGAAGACTATATCGCTGTCGTCGGGGAGGAGCCGACCGATCTGCAGCCGCCGCCCGATCTTCCCAACATGCCGAACGGTCCCGCGGTCGCGGTCAACGTGGCGTTGGATGAAAATCCCAGCCTCATCGCTGCGCGGCGTTCGCGCGATGCCAGCGCCTTCGACGTGCAATCGGCGCGCGCCGGCCGGCTGCCGAAACTGAATGTCGTGGTGGGCGGCGACTATTACAATTATCTGGGTTCGCTGGGATCCGGCACCGGCGTCCAGGTGGGGCAGAGCGGCACGTCGGCCACCGTCGGCCTTGCCCTCACCATGCCGCTGTTTCAAGGGGGGCGGCCGGCGGCGCAGGTGCGCCAGGCGCAGGCTCGCGAAGGTTCGGCGATCGAGCAGGTGGCGGCGGTCGAACGCGATGTCGTCGCGCAGACGCGTTCCGCTTATGCCTCCTGGCAGGCATCGCAGTACCAGATCGAATCCTCGCGAGCGGCCGTGCGCGCCAACCGGCTTTCGCTGGAAGGGGTGCGGGCGGAAAACAGCGTCGGCACACGCACGATCCTCGACATCCTGAACGCCGAGCAGGAACTGCTCAACGCGCAGGTCGATCTCGTGACGGCGCAGCGCAATGCCTATGTCGCCGGTTTCGCGCTGCTGGCCGCGATGGGGGAGGCCGAGGCCGAGGACCTGCAACTGGACGCCGGCGGGCTGTATGATCCCACGGTCCATTACGAACGGGTCGAAGGCAAGTTCTGGGACTGGGACGATGACCCTGCGCCCGAACCCGCCGCCACCGGCACCGCCGACACCGAGCCGCAGACCGCGACTGTCACGGGCGATCTGGACGATACCCTGGCCGTCGACCCGGAAACCGGCGAGCAGAAGGCGCCGAATCCGGCCGACGATTGAGGGTGGAATGCGATGCCCCGCGGGCATTGGCCGTTGACATCGCCGATCATGTTTGCGCAGGTGACGGCGTTTAAAGGCCTGTCAAGGATGCCGTGATGGGGGACATCAGTAGCGACACGTCGATGGAAGACATTCTCGCCTCCATCAAGCGGATCATCGCCGAAGAGGGCGAACCCGGCGACAAACGCGCCGACCGGCGGCCGCGGTCGCCGTCGGCGGAGCGTGGTGACGATGCTCCGCGTGATCCGGCCGACGCGGTATTGGAACTGCGCGAAGCGGTTGCCGAGGCGATCGGGGATACGACACGCGAGCGCGTCCGCCACCAGATCGCGGCCGAAGCCGTGGAGCCCTCAAGCGACGGGCCGCAGACGTCCAGGACGCCCGAAGACCCCGCCCGCGACGGTGACGAACCGGGCGAACAACCTGCGAGCACCGGTCCGTCCACCGGCCAGCCGGAGCCTGGTGCCGGCCCCGGGGCGGAGACCATTCTTTCGACCCATGCGGCGGCTGCGAGTCGGGGTCAGCTCGAAACGCTGTCGCGCATGATCGTGAAGCCGGACCAGCCCGGTTCCGACACGCTGGAAGGGATGGTGCGCGAGATGCTGCGACCGATGCTGCGGGACTGGCTGGACGCCAACCTGCCCAGCATGGTCGAGCGGATGGTGGCGAAGGAAATTTCCCGGATCACCGAGCGGGACGGGTGAACGCCTGCGGTCGGGCGAATCATCGGGAATAATTGCCGTTTCGAACTGGTGCGCAAATCCTGTTGCCGCGCCGACCTGTCGCGGAAGCTGCAGATTCTTCCACTGGGCCGACCGCCGTCACCCGACCGAGACGCTTGCACGGGCGCGCATGTCCGCTAAGTGCTGGGGCATGAGCGAGCTGCCAAAGACCTTCGATCCCGCCGACATCGAAACCCGCTGGTATCGACACTGGGAGGAGAATGGCCTGTTCCGCCCCGCACGCGACGGGGCCGAACCCTGGACGATCGTCAATCCGCCGCCCAACGTGACGGGCAACCTGCATATCGGCCACGCGCTCGATAATAGCTTGCAGGACATCCTCGTCCGCCATGCACGGTTGCAGGGCAAGGACGCGCGCTGGGTGGTCGGCACCGACCATGCAGGCATCGCCACGCAGATGGTGGTCGAGCGCCGGCTCGGCGAGCGCGGCGAGAAACGTACCGATTTCAGCCGGGAGGACTTTGTCCGCAAGGTCTGGGAGTGGAAGGCGGAAAGCGGCGGACAGATCACCGGCCAGCTTCGCCGGCTCGGTTGTTCGATGGATTGGGCGAACGAGCGCTTCACGATGGACGAGGGCTTTTCCAGGGCCGTCCTCAAGGTGTTCGTCGACCTCTATGACGATGGGCTGATCTACCGCGACAAGCGGCTGGTGAACTGGGATCCCGGCCTCGGCACCGCGATCAGCGACCTGGAGGTCGAGACGCGCGAGGTGCAGGGCCAGTTCTGGCACTTCAAATATCCGCTGAGCGACGGCAGCGGGCACATCCATGTCGCGACCACCCGGCCGGAGACGATGCTCGCCGACATGGCCGTCGCCGTGCATCCCGAGGATGAGCGCTACACTGCGCTGGTCGGCAAAACGGTGCGCCTGCCGATCACGGGGCGCGAGATCCCGATCGTTGCCGACGAGCATGCCGATCCGGAACTCGGATCGGGCGCGGTGAAGATCACGCCGGGCCACGATTTCAACGATTTCGAAGTGGGCAAGCGCGCGGGGCTGAAGCCGGCCGAGATGCTCAACATGCTGGGCGCCGACGCAAGGGTCGTGCAGACCGCGGACGGACTGATCCCTGAGGAATTTCTCGGGCTGGACCGGTTCGAGGCGCGCAAGAAGGTGGTCCAGGCGATCGAGGCCGAAGGGCTGCTGGAACAGGTCGAGGACCGCGTCATCCAGACGCCCTATGGCGACCGCTCCGGCGCCGTTATCGAACCCTGGCTGACCGACCAATGGTATGTCGATGCCGAAACGCTCGCCAAGCCAGCGATCGAGGCGGTGCGATCGGGCCGGATCGAGATCGTGCCGAAGAGCTGGGAAAAGACCTTTTTCAACTGGATGGAGAACATCCAGCCCTGGTGCATCAGCCGCCAGCTCTGGTGGGGGCACCGAATCCCGGCGTGGTATGCCGAGGATGGCAGCATCGTCGTCGCCGAAAATGCGGAAGCCGCGCAGGCGAAGGCCGGCGAGGGCGTGACGCTCCGGCAGGACGAGGACGTGCTCGACACCTGGTTCTCGTCGGCGCTGTGGCCGTTCGCGACGATGGGCTGGCCGGAGGAATCCCCCTCCCGCTTGCGGGAGGGGTTAGGGGAGGGCGATTTTGCATCCTCCCACGGCTCAGTCCCTCCCCCGACCCCTCCCGCAAGCGGGAGGGGAGACGCCGAATGGCGCCGCCGCTATCCGGGTGACGTGCTCATTTCCGGCTTCGACATCCTGTTCTTCTGGGACGCGCGGATGATGATGCAGGGGCTGCATTTCCTGGACGATGTGCCGTTCAAAAAGCTCTACCTGCACGGTCTGGTGCGCGCCGCCGACGGTGCGAAGATGTCCAAATCCAAGGGCAACACCGTCGATCCGCTCGGCCTGATCGACAAATACGGTGCGGATGCGCTCCGGTTCTTCATGGCGGCAATGGAAAGCCAGGGCCGCGACATCAAGATGGATGAACGCCGCGTCGAGGGGTATCGCAACTTCGGCACCAAGCTGTGGAACGCGGCGCGCTTTTGCCAGGCCAACGGCATCGGTGGCAGCGCGCATGTCGAGCCGCCAAAGGCCAATTTCGCGGTCAATCGCTGGATCATCGCCGAAACGGTGCGGACGGTGCAGGAAATCGACCTGGCCTTTGCCGACCTGCGCTTCGACGGGGCGGCGAACACCATCTATCAGTTCGTCTGGAGCCGCTTCTGCGACTGGTATCTGGAACTGATCAAGCCGATCCTGCAGGGCGAGCGCGGGCTGGATTCGGAAGAGACGCGAACGGTCGCGGGCTGGGTGTTCGACCAGATCCTGGTGATGCTGCATCCGTTCATGCCGTTCATCACCGAAGAGCTGTGGCATGCGCTGGGCGAGCGGGACCACGACCTGATCGTGGCGCAGTGGCCGATCGCGGATGCGCGTGCGCTCTATCCCGAAGCACGCAAGGAGATCGACTGGCTGATCCGCCTGGTCTCCGAAATCCGCCGCACGCGCGCGGAACTGAACGTACCGCCCGGTGCGCGCACCAACATGTGGATCGAAGAGGATGTCGCCGGCGGCAGCGCAGGGCCGGTCATCACCGATCTCGAAGGGCTGATCCAGGCCAACGCGGTCTATCTCAACAGACTGGCACGACTCGACTGGGTCGAGTTCCTGCGGTCCGGAACGGTATTCGACACCGGCACGCACGAGCGGCTCGACCGGTCGGGCGTGACGCACCAGGCGGAAGGCTGCGCGACGTTCGTGCTGGACGATGTCACCTATATGCTGCCGCTCGCCGAGGTGGTCGACATCGCCGAGGAACGCGCGCGCCTGAAAAAGGGTGTGGCGATGGTGGAAAAGGAGCGGGACTCGCTCGCCGCGCGGCTCCAGAACCCGAAGTTCGTCGAACGCGCCAAGCCCGAGGCGGTCGAGAAGGCGCGCGCCGATCACGCCGACAAGGCGGCCGAGGCGGAGCGTTTGCAAGCGGCACTGTCGCGGCTGAGCTAAACTTCCCTCCCGCTTGCGGGAGGGGGCTAGGGGAGGGAGTGTGACCGGAGCGAACATGCCGACAAGGCCTCCCCCGGCTTCTCCCGCAAGCGGGAGGGGAGGAGCGCGCCGGGACCTGATCTCCGGCCCCATCGCCGGGACGCTGCTCCTGTTCGCGCTGCCGACGCTGGGGTCCAACGTCCTCCAGTCGCTGAACGGATCGATCAATGCGATCTGGGTCGGGCGCTTTCTGGGCGAGGCGGCGTTGGCGGCGACGTCGAACGCCAACATCATCATGTTCCTGATGTTCGGCGCCGTGTTCGGCTTCGGCATGGCGGCGACGATCCTGGTGGGGCAGGCCTTCGGCCGCGACGACGAGGATGCGGCACGGCGCGCTTTCGGCTCCGCGGTCGGGCTGGTCATGGGCGGCGCAGTGCTGATCGCGATCCTCGGCTGGATCCTCGCGCCGCAGATCCTGACGCTGCTCGCCACGCCCGGCGACGCCATGGCGCTGGCGCTGACCTATCTGCGCGTGATCTTTCTGGGCCTGCCGGCGATGATGCTGCTGATCCTGGTGATGATGGCGCTGCGCGGTGCGGGCGATTCGACGACGCCGCTCTGGTTCATGGGGTTGAGCGTTCTGTTCGACAGCGGCCTCAACCCGCTGCTGATCGCCGGAATCGGGCCGTTTCCGCGCATGGGGATCGCGGGGTCGGCGACTTCGACGCTGGTCGGCAATTTCGTCGCCGTCATCGGCCTCGTCTGGTTCATCTATGCCCGCGATCTGCCGCTACGCCTGCGCGGCCGCGAATGGCGCTATCTGATTCCCGATCCTGCCCTCATCCGCACGATTCTGACCAAGGGCCTGCCGATGGGCACGCAGATGATCGTCATGTCGACCGCGGGGCTCACCATGGTCGGGCTGGTCAATCGCGAAGGGGTGGAGACGGTCGCCGCTTACGGCGTCACGCAACAGGTGTGGACCTATATCCAGATGCCCGCACTCGCCATCGGTGCGGCGGTCAGTGCGATGGCGGCGCAGAATATCGGTGCCGGCCGGTGGGACCGGGTGGGCCGCATCACGCGATCCGGCGTGCTCACCAATCTGGCGCTGACGGGTGCGATGGTGGCGCTGATCACGTTGTTCGACCGTCCGGTCCTGGGCATCTTCCTGACCGGCGACAGCCCGGCATTGCCGATCGCTGAGCATGTCTCGCTGGTCGCGAGCTGGGGCTTCATCCTGTTCGGCGTGACGATGGTGCTGTTTTCGACCGTCCGGGCGAACGGCGCGGTGATGGCGCCGCTCGGGATCCTGTTCGTGGCGCTGTATCCGGTGCGGATCGGCTTCGCCTATGCGTTGCTGCCGAGTTGGGGCGCGGACGCCCTGTGGTGGAGCTTCCCGCTGGGATCGGCGGCGACGATGGTGATGGCGATTTTCTATTACCGGTTCGGGAAATGGCGGGAGATCCACCTCGCGCCGCGGCTGGAAGAGGCGGAATGCGAGGAGCGGTCGCACGCCGATGCGGAGCCCGCCGGGATGTTCAAGCCGACGGGATAGGGCGTCAGTCGGAATCCCGCTGCGTCGTACCTGGCGCCATCACCTCGATAACGCCGGCGGCGATACGGGCGGTGACGGGAGTCCTGGCCAGGACTTCGCCGTCGATGGAGATGGGAAGAGGCGGCTCGGTACGCAGCTTCAACGAGGTGCCGCGGAAATCGATGACGTCGTCGGTCCGCGCCGGAAGGCGCAGGACGCTTGCGCCCCAGTTCTTCAACAGGCGGCGTCTGAAATGCCCCTGCACCGCCTCGACGATAATGGTGCCGCTGTCGACTTCGGCGCAATCCACCAGTTCGGTGCCGCCGTGGAAGGGGCCGTTGGAGATGCGGACCTCCACTGCTTGGACGCGGCGTTCGTGCTCACCCTCGCCGACGACGACGGTGAAGGACTTGAACTTGGCGAATTGCAGCGTCGCCCAGGCGAGATAGCCGACGCGGCCGAGATAGCGCTTCAGCCGGTCGGGCACCGTCTCCGCGATCTTGGGCGAAAGGCCTATAGCGGCGCAATTGGCGAAATAGTCGTCGTCGATCATGCCCAGGTCGATGCGGCGGGGCTCGCCCTCGGCGATCACGCGGATGGCCCCTTCGATGTCCAGCGGAATTCCCATGCTGCGCACGAAGCTGTTGGCCGTGCCGAAGGGGAGGACACCCAGGACGACGTCCCGGCCGACTAGCTTATCGACCAGACCGCTGATCGTGCCGTCGCCGCCGCCCAGAATGACGAGGTCGGGTTCATGCTCCAGCACTGCCTCCAACGTGCTTTCCAGCTCCCCGGGATCGCGCACCGCGCGGGCGTCGACCGGAAAGGGCAGGTCCTTCATCGCGCTGCAGGCCTGTTTGAACAGGTCGCGCCCGCGCCGGGACTTGGCATTGACGATCATGGCGGCGGATCGGATCGGATACATCGCTTCGTACAACGTCCGAAACGGTTTCGGGTCCCCATGTCGTCCGTCGCGCGGTGCCTTGCGCAGTCACCTGGGTTGGCGCACAACCCGCGGCCATGACCGCAAGCTTTCCCGCCCTCCGCCTACGCCGTACCCGCGCCGCCGACTGGAGCCGGCGCATGGTTGCGGAAAACGTGCTGACATCGGCCGACCTGATCTGGCCCATGTTCGTGAGCGTTGGTGACGCCGAGGAGCCGGTCGCGAGCCTGCCCGGCGTTTCGCGCTGGCCCATTTCCGGCATCGTGGACCGCGCGCGCGAGGCGCGCTCGCTCGGTATTCCCTGCATCGCGCTGTTCCCCAATACGCCGCACGATCTGCGCAGCGAGGACGGGCGCGAGGCATACAACGCCGATAATCTGATGTGCCGCGCCATCCGGGCGATCAAGGACGCCGTACCGGACGTGGGCGTGCTGACCGACGTCGCGCTCGATCCCTATACGACCCACGGCCACGATGGGCTGGTGGACGCGCAAGGCTATGTCCTGAACGATGCGACGAGCGAGGTGCTGGTCCGTCAGGCACTGGCGCAGGCGGAGGCCGGCGCCGACATCATCGCGCCCAGCGACATGATGGACGGCCGCGTCGGCGCGATTCGCGGCGCGCTGGAGGAAGGCGGTTTCTTCAACGTCCAGATCATGGCCTATGCAGCGAAATATGCGAGCGCCTTTTACGGGCCGTTCCGCGAGGCCGTGGGCAGTCGCGGGCTGCTCCAGGGCGACAAGAAGACCTATCAGATGGATCCGGCCAATGCCGAGGAAGCCTTGCGCGAAGTGTCGCTCGACCTGGCCGAGGGCGCGGACAGCGTGATGGTGAAGCCGGGGCTTTCCTATCTCGACATCGTTCTGCGGGTGAAGCGCGCGTTCGAGGTGCCGGTCTTCGCCTATCAGGTGTCGGGCGAATATGCGATGATCGAGGCGGCAGTGGCAGCCGGCGCGGGCGATCGCGACGGCTTGGTCCTGGAAACGCTGATGGCGTTCAAGCGCGCCGGCTGCTCGGGCGTGCTGACCTATCATGCGGCACATGCGGCGCGGTTGCTGAACGCGTGATCGAAACCGAACGCCTGCTCCTGCGCGTTCCCCAGGCGGGCGATTTCGCCGCGCTGGCCGCAATGTGGGCGGATCCTGCGGTGATGGCGGACCTCGCGCCCGTGAAGACTGCGGAGGAAAGCCGCGAGACGCTTGCCCGCCACGATGGCTATCGCGACCGGGGGCTGGGCTTTCTGGTCGTGGCAAAGCGCCGCGGGGGCGCCGTGATCGGTTTCGCCGGCCTGAAGCCGGGCGCGGAGGGCACGCCCATCGATGGCGAGATCGAGGCTGGCTGGATGCTGGCGCGCGATCACTGGGCGCGCGGCTATGCGATCGAGGCGATGCAGGCGGTGTTGGCCGATGGCTGGCGGCGGTTCCCGGCGGAACGGATCGTCGCCATCACCGCCGCGTGCAACCAGCGCAGCCTGGGGCTGATGCGGCGGCTCGGCATGCAGGAATTGCCCGGCGGCGGTTTCGAGCACCCGAAATATCCGGTCGGCGACGATCGGCGAAGCACCGTCACCTATGTCCTGCCGCGTCCGCGTGCCGACATCGCCTGAGACCCCAATATGACGGTGACCAACCACCCGAACGCGCGCGGCTGGACGCCGCTGTTCGTGGTCACGGTGCTGCTGGGGTCGTTCCTGCTGTTCCTGGTGCAGCCGATGGTCGCGCGCATGGCGCTGCCACGGCTGGGCGGCGCGCCGGCGGTGTGGAATTCGGCCATGCTGGTTTATCAGGCGCTGCTGCTCGCCGGTTATGCCTATGCCCATTGGCTGCGTCGCTGGTCGCCGCGGCGACAGGCGGTGACCCATCTCCTGGTATTGGCGGCGGCGGCCCTCTGGCTGCCGATCGGGCTGATGCAGGGCCGACTGCCCGAGGGCGTGGAGCCTGCATTCTGGGTCCCGTGGCTGCTCGGCATCTCGATCGGGCCGCTATTCTTCGCCGTGGCGGCGCAGGCGCCGCTGGTACAGCGCTGGTATGCCAGCGCATCGGGCGGGCGCGATCCCTATGCCCTCTATGCCGCATCCAATCTCGGCAGCTTCGCCGGCCTGATCGCCTATCCACTGCTGGCGGAGCCGGGGCTGACCCTGTCGGGGCAAAGCCTGATGTGGACGCTGGGCTATATCGCGCTCGGCGGGCTGGTCGCGCTGATCGCATGGCGCGTGCCGAACCCGCGGCGGCACCACGATCCCGTGGCGCGCTCCGCACCGGAGGGCTGGCGCCGCCGCGCGACGTGGATCGCCTACGCCTTTGTCCCTTCCGGCCTGATGCTGGCGACGACGACCTTCATCACCACGGACATCGTCGCCGCGCCGCTCCTATGGGTCATGCCGCTCGGCCTCTATCTGCTCAGCTTCACCATCGCCTTCGCCACCGGCCGATCGACGGCGGAGTTCATCACCCATTTCGCGCCGATGGTCCTGCTCGTCTTCGGCGGTGTGATGATGGCCGGGCACGAGCAATATCCGTTTCTCAACGTCGCCATGGCGCTCATGCTGCTGTTCGTGGCTGCGGTGGCGCTGCACAGCCGCCTGTACGACCTGCGCCCCGCGCCGGACCGGCTGACGGGATTCTACCTCGCGATGGCGGTGGGCGGCGCTCTGGGGGGCGTGTTCGCCGGATTGATCGCGCCCATCCTGTTCGACTGGACCTACGAGTATCCGTTGCTGATCCTGGCCGCCGGCCTGTTGGCCCCGCAATATCCGCTGATCCCACAGATCGGGCGGCTGTGGGAGCTATGGCCCTGGCATCCGCGATCGGCCGCATTCACTTTGGCGCTGCTCGCCGGCGGGATCGTGGCGGCGTCGCTCTTCCTGTCGGAGCCGGGACGCCGCGGACCGGACAGCATGGCATTCCTTTTGCTGATGCCGATCGGCGTGCTGGCGATCGGGCGGCGCTGGCTGTTTCTGTTCATGCTGGCCGGCGCGCTCCTGCTGTTCGGCGGCTATCGCGCGCTCGTCTATTCGGCCGAGGGCGCGCGGACCCGCAGCTATTTCGGCGTCTATACCGTCGGGGTCGAAGGCGACACGATGGTGCTCGCCAACGGCACGACTCTGCACGGGATGCAGCTTCTGGGCCCGCCCGAGCGCCAGCGCATGCCGACAAGCTATTATGCGCGCGGCTCCGGCGTCGGCCGGGCGATGTTGTCGCTCGATGCGCTCTACGGCGCACATGCCCGTGTCGGCGTCGTCGGACTGGGGGCGGGGACGCTTGCCTGCTATGCACGGCCGGGCCAGCACTGGCGGTTCTTCGAAATCGATCCGAACGTGGTCGAGATCGCCCGCGATTCCGGCGCCTTCACTTTCCTCCGCAACTGCCTGCCGCGCGTTCCGATCACGATCGGCGATGCCCGGCTGTCGCTGGAGAATCGGCCGGCCGACAGCCTCGACCTGCTGGTGCTCGACGCCTTTTCGTCCGACGCCGTACCCATCCACCTGATGACGCAGCAGGCGTTCGCTACCTATGGCAGGGTGCTGGCGCCGGACGGCCTCTTGCTCGTCCATATCTCCAATCGCTTTCTGCGGCTGGAACCGGTGGTTGCCGGTGCGGCGCGGGCGGGCGGCTGGTATGTCCGGGAACTCGATTATACACCGCGCGCCGATGTGCCCGCAGACACGGTGTCGGACTGGATCGCGATGACGCGCAGTGAAACGGTGATGCGTCGCCTGATGGATCGTGGCGGGGATTGGCGGCCGCTAGACGCCGGCGAGGGTGCGGTACGCTGGACCGACGGCCACGCCGCGATCGTGCCGCTGCTGCGCGTGCTCGACAGTGATGGCGGCGGGTAGGGCTCAGCCGCCGTCGGCCGGCTCCAGCATCGCGTCGATCTCCGCCAGTTGCGCCGCGGCGGCCGAGTCGGCCTGCCGCGCCTCGTCGATCGCGACCGTAAGCGCCGGATAAGGCTGCTGGCCCGCCCCGGCGCGGTCGATCGCGAGCTGTTCCAGATCGGCGAGCGGCCACAGCAACGCGCCGCGCCGGGCATCGAGCGTCGCCAGGGCCGCCTGGCCGGCAATCCAGGCACCCGAACCGTTTTCGGCGCCGCGCGCGGCGAGAACGGCCGGCCGTTCCCGCCGCATCGCCTCGTCAAAGGCGTTCGCCGCACTTCGGACCTGGTCGGCCAGGGCAGCGACCTGCCGGTCGAGCGCCTCGTCCTTCACCACGGGTTCGAGCGACGCCGCATCGGACCCGGCCGCATCGTCGGCTGCCGATTCGACCGCCCGCGGCCGCAGCGAAGGATAATCGCCGCGATCGGCCGCGCAGGCGCCGAGACACAGGCAGATGGCGGAGATTGCTGGGATAGGACGCATGGTTTCGCTCTATGGTGTGGAAAAAGGTTGCGCAACGGGGTTGCGTCGACAGGAAAGCCCTTCTATTTCGCCTCCCACTGCGCGCCCGTAGCTCAGCTGGATAGAGCACCAGACTACGAATCTGGGGGTCAGAGGTTCGAATCCTTTCGGGCGCGCCATTTCCGAACAAAAGAGAGAACATTGGCTGGTATTGGCCGAGTCTCCGCTGATGCTCGCAATCCGAAAACCTATCTGTTTCCGTCGCCAAATCGGCGATGCTTCGAGCTGATATCTGGCGCTCGGGCGGGGCGTTGACCGCCGCCGATCTCGTCGCCGGCTATCGCAGTCTGATCGGCAAGGCGCACGCCAAGGGCATTCGCGTCATCGGCGCGACCCTGACGCCGGGCTGGGGATCGAAATATCTGCGGCGCGAGATGGCAAAGGTGCGCCAGGAAACCAATGAAGAAGATACGGCGCATACCGAGCAGACGATTGCCTTCTACGTCGCACGAATAGGCCATTATCTGGGTGACGGCGTCAATCCGATGCACGACAGTATTCATTGCGAAGGCTGGTTCGGACCCAATCCGCACGCCTATACGCGCGACCACGCGCTCCACGGCCGGTTTGAATCGCAATTCGTCGATGCGATTGGTTTGTCGGCCTCGGACGTGATCGGGAAGATCGGAGCACCAGCGCACCAGCAAGGCGACATTTTTGAGGCCGTGCTCGCCTATCTCCAAGGCAATGCCGATAAGGTCGAGACGATCTTTCAGCTCGACCCGCGCGGCGCATTCGCCGACGGCAGCGATGAAGAGGCGCGCGGCTTCGTCTATGATCGGATCGCCGGCGGCGCAGCGATGCTGCGGGACCTTCTCTATCGCGCCTGGCGGGAAAGCGCCTCGCACGGGCAAGGCGCACACCGCCCGCAAGACCCCGACGCGCCGGGATATAATCCGGCTACCGGCACCGCACCGGCACCCCTGGATAGCTGAACCTAGCCGAGAAGCGCGCCTGCCCAGCGGCAATTTGGTGGTTCGGGGTCCCCAACGCCGGTGTGACCGCTTTCAGAGCCGGGAGCCGCGCATGGACGGACAAGTTGAGACGCCCAATCGCCGTTCATGGGTCTGCGCACGCTACCTCCGCCGAACTCGCGATTGATATCTCCGGGCTTTTTGACCATCCGCGTTACGCCAAATCACTCCTGAAGGCGCATTATAGATTGCGCTGATGCCGTCCAGACGGCAGTTCATGGCAGGAGAACGCTATCGGATGCAGCGATGATAAAGGAGAAGGCGCAAGCCAGGTGCGCTAAGCTACACCCAGGTCTGACCCGCTGCTCCAATCGAGGGCAACGGAGTGCTTCAATTCAGCGCAGATAATAGAAGTGGCGGTGAAATCGCATCACGATTTCGGCGATCGTCTCGCTTTGTGAGACGGTGGCTCCCCGGGCCGGATTCGAACCAGCGACCGATCGGTTAACAGCCGATTGCTCTACCACTGAGCTACCGGGGAATGCCTGGGCTGCCAAGGCGGCTCGCCTTGCGAGAGGCGCGCCTATAGCAGCGGATTTGATCGCTTTGCAAGCGCTCACGCAATGAATTGTTCCATCGTGATGCGATCGTCCAGCGCGTGTTCGGGATCGAACAAAAGCGTGAGATCGCGCAGATGGTCGATTTCGATATCGACCTGCGCGACGTCGCGGATTTCGCGCTGATCGGCGACCGCGCTGACGGGGCGTTTGTCCGGCTCCAGCACCCGGATCGCGATCTTCGCCCGCTCCGGCAGGATCGCGCCGCGCCAGCGCCGGGGGCGGAAGGGGCTGATCGGCGTCAGAGCCAGAAGCTTCGATCCCAGCGGCAGGATCGGGCCGTTGGCCGAAAGGTTGTAGGCGGTCGACCCGGCGGGCGTCGCCGCGAGCACGCCGTCGCAGATCAGCTCGTTCAGGACGATCCGGTCGTTGACCATCACCTCCAGCTTGGCCGTCTGCCGCGTTTCGCGCAGCAGCGATACCTCGTTGATCGCCGGCAGTTGCAGGCGTTCCCCGTCGATGGTCTGCGCGCGCATCACCAGTGGACTAACCTTGAACGGCTTGGCCCGCGCCAGGCGCTGCTCCAGTCCCTCAGGCCGCCAGTCGTTCATCAGAAAGCCGATCGTGCCCAGGTTCATGCCGAATACCGGCAGGATTCGACGCTTTTCCAGCATTTCGTGCAGCGTCTGCAGCATGAATCCGTCGCCGCCCAGGGCGACGATCATGTCGGCTTCCTCCACCGGCACCCAGTCGAGGCTGTCGCGAAGTTCCTGCGCGGCGACCTGGGCTGGCTTGGCGCCGGACGCGACGAGGGCGCGCTTGGCCGGAACCGTCATCCGCCGGTGACGCTCATGTGGCGCGCGACGGCGGGCGCGGCATCGCGCTCGATGCGGAAATCGTGGCGCGCGGGCTTGTTGCTCAGCGCGTGATCGATGGCCGCGTCCACCGCCGCCGCGCCGCCCTCGCGCAGGGCGGTCTTCAGGTCGACCTGGTCGTCATGGCCCAGGCACATATAGAGCTTGCCCTCGGTGGTGAGGCGAACGCGATTGCATCCGTCGCAGAAATTGGCGGTCAATGGCGAGATCAGGCCGAGCCGGATATCGCTGCCGTCCACCGACCAATAGCGCGCCGGGCCGCCCGAGGCGTGGCCGGAGCGGGTGAGATCGAACTGCCCCTGCAGATCCTCGAACACCTGCGTCAGCGGCAGGAACCGATCGACCCGATCCTCGTCGATCGCGCCCAGCGGCATGGTTTCAATCAGGGTGAAGTCGTAGCCCTCGTCCATGCACCAGCGCAGCATGGGCGCGATCTCGGCATCGTTCAGCCCCTTGAGCGCGACCATGTTGATCTTGACCGCGATCCCGGCATCGCGGGCGGCGCGGATGCCGGTGAGCACCTGGTCGATGTCGCCGTGCCGGGTGATGAAGCGAAAGGTTTCCGGATCGCGACTGTCGAGGCTGACATTGATCCGCCTGATGCCCGCTGCTCGCAACGCTTCGGCATGCGGCGCCAGGCGATTGGCGTTGGTCGTCATCGTCAGTTCGTCGAGGCCACCGCCGTCCAGATGGCTGCCGAGCCAGGCGGCAAGTTCGGCGATGTCGCGGCGTACCAGCGGCTCGCCGCCCGTCAGGCGGATCTTGCGTACCCCCCGGGCAATGAAGCGTTCGGCGAGCTGCGCAATCTCTTCGAGCGAAAGAACCCGGTCGCGCGGCAGGAAGGTCATGTGCTCGGCCATGCAATAGCGGCAGCGCAGGTCGCATCGGTCCGTCACCGAAATGCGCAGATAGGAGATCATTCGACCGTGCCGGTCGATCAGGGAAGGAGCGCTCGCCATATTGCAGAGCTAAGCCTTCGCCGGAGGGCGTACAACCCTGCCTTTGACGATAGGCAGAAGGCGCGCGACGCGATAGACAGGAGCCGATGGGGACGGGAGACAGCGTGGCGGATCGGACAGCAGCGACACAAGCGCCCCTGTTCGTTCTGTCGTTCCGGCATCGCGACGAGCTTGCGACGATACTCGGCGAAGCGGGCTGGCCGGTCATCGCCGCGCGCCGAAGCAGCGGGGCGGACCGCCGCTGGCTCGCGAGCGGCGCGGCGGTCGCGGTCGTCGATGCACGGGGCGCGGTTGCGGAAGCCGTCGCGGCGACCGAATTGCTGGCGGGGCCGGTCGGTGCTTGCGGCGGAGCGCTGCTCGTGGTGGTTGCGCGCGGACACAGCGACAGGCTGGGGGACTTTCTGTTGGCCGGCGCCACCCAGTTCGTGACGAGCCCGATGGACGATACGGAACTGGTGGCGGCGGTGCGCTTCGCCGAGGCGCAGGCCGGGCGCGGCGGCGCCGATTGGCGGCAGATCGCCGAACGCGAGGGGGCGCTCGGCTGGCGATACGATCCAGCCGGCAGCACCATCGCGCTGGCGCCGGGTCTGGCGGCGATGCTGGACGCAGCAACCGCGCGCCCGCTGGAATTGCTGCGCCGGCTGCGGCCGGATGAGCGGCGTGCGGCCTATGCTGCGATCCGCCGCCTGCGCGCGGGCGCGCTCACCACCGCCTTTGCCCATGATATGCCCGGAATGGGGCGCGGTATCGCCCATTTGCGGCGCGAACCGCGCGGCGGACGGATCGAAGCGGTGATCGAACCCGTGCACGAAGGCGCCGATATCGAAATCGCTCGCGAGGATGGGCTCACCGGCGCCGGTGATGCGGCGACGGCGCGGCGGTGGATCGATCGGCGACTGGCGGCCGGGCGGTCGATTGCGGCAATATTCGTTTCCCTGACGCAATTCGGCATCGTCAACACCGCTTATGGGAAAGCCACCGGGGATTCGCTGCTGCGCGCCGTGGCGCGGCGGCTGGTGGAGGCGGCGCATGAAACGCTGGGCCGGGCTACGCTGGTGTCGCGGATCGGCGGTTCCGATTTTGCGGTGATCACGGACGACGGACTGTCCCGCGTCGAGCTTGCGGCGGCGCAGATCGAGACGTTGCTCGCCCGACCCTTCGTGGCGGGCGGCAATACCGCGCCGCTGGGCGCCAGGATTGCGGTCCTGGAGAGCGGCAATGGCGATGATGCAACGGTATTCCTGCGGCGCGGCGGCGAACGGCTGGCGGATATGCGATCGGGCCGCGGGAACGACGCGACGCCGCGGTCCGAGACGGTGGCGCGGCAATCAATCGGTCAGCTTGCCCTCGATCTGCGTCGGGCGCTTGGAGAGGGGGAGATCGAGACGCTGTTCCAGCCGCAGGTCGCCATCGGCAGCGGCGTCATCACCGGCGTCGAGGCGTTGGCGCGCTGGCGGCATCCCGCGCTCGGCGAGATCGGCGCGGAAATGCTGTTTGCGGCAGCCGAGCGTGCCGGACTCGGCATCGCGCTGTCCGACCACGTCCAGGAGGTGGCCCTGCGCGCCGCCGCGGCATGGCCCGCGATACTGTCCGGCCTGCGTCTGTCGATCAACGTCACGGCCGAGGACGTCGCCAGGGCCGGATTTGCCGACCTGATCCTGCGCCGGATCGACGCCAGCGGCTTTCCCCGCTCGCGCCTGACGGTGGAGGTGACCGAATCCGGCCTGATCGCCGAACTCGGCAATGCCGCGCTGTTGCTCGCCGAGTTGCGCACCGCCGGATGCCGCGTGGCGATCGACGATTTCGGCACCGGCTATTCCAGCCTGGCTTATCTGAAGGCGCTTCCGCTCGATTACCTCAAGATCGACCGCGCGCTGACGCAGGATATCGCCGGCAGCGTCCGCGACCGGATCGTGGTGCGCGGCGTGATCGACATGGCCCGTTCGCTCGGTCTTTCGGTGATTGCCGAAGGCGTGGAAAGCCGGGAGCAGGCGGATCTGCTGGCGCAGGAAGGCTGCCAATATTACCAGGGATTTCTCTGCGCCGGTCCGCTGACGACGGCGGCACTGGAGGGCCTGGTGGGAGAGGCGGCATGACCCGCATGGGCCCGCCGAAGCCGTAGGCGGGCGGGGTCACCCCGCCGCCTTCGCCAGTCCGCGCGACAATTGCAGTGCGCCGTTGAGGCGCGATTTGGGGTCGCCCCAGGCGCGGTTGATGACGAGCTTCATGTCGGGACGCAGCTTCGCCGTGTCCTTGAGCCGTTCCACATAGCCGAGCAGCCCTTCCACATTGGGGAAGGTGTCCTCGTGGAAGGTCACGAGCGCGCCGCGCGGGCCGAGGTCGATCTTGGCGATGCAGGCCTTTTTCGCATTCAGCTTCGTCTCGATCAGGCGCAGCAGGTTCTCGGTTTCGGACGGCAGCTTGCCGAAGCGGTCGATCAGTTCGGCGGCGAATGCCTCGATGCCCTGCTTGTCCTCGACATCGTTGAGGCGGCGGTACAGCCCCATGCGCAGGTCGAGATCGGGGACATAGTCCTCCGGTATCAGGATCGGCGCATCGACGGTGATCTGCGGGGAGAATTCGCGTCTCGCCTCGGCCAGTCCGCCCGATTTCGCTTCCAGGATCGCGTCCTCGAGCATCGACTGGTAGAGTTCGTAGCCGACCTCCTTGATATGTCCCGACTGTTCGTCGCCCAGCAGGTTGCCCGCGCCGCGAATGTCGAGATCGTGGCTGGCGAGCTGGAAACCGGCGCCGAGCGAATCGAGGTCCGACAACACCTTGAGCCGCTTTTCCGCAGCGTCGGTCATCTGCCGCTCGGACGTGGTCAGATAGGCGTAAGCGCGTGTCTTCGACCGGCCGACGCGCCCGCGAAGCTGATAGAGCTGGGCGAGGCCGAACTTGTCGGCGCGGTTGATGATCATGGTGTTGGCGCTCGGAATGTCGAGCCCGCTTTCGACGATCGTCGTCGACAGGAGCACGTCGTAGCGCTTGTCGTAAAAGGCCGACATCCGCTCCTCGACCTCGGTCGGCGACATCTGGCCGTGCGCGACGACATAGCTGACCTCGGGCACCTCCTCGCGCAGATATTGTTCGAGATCGGGCAGGTCGGCGACGCGCGGGGTGACGAAATAGGTCTGCCCGCCGCGATAATGCTCGCGCAACAGCGCCTCGCGCAGCACCACCGGATCCCACGGCATCACATAGGTCCGCACGGCCAGACGGTCGACCGGCGGGGTCTGGATCACCGACAGTTCGCGCAGGCCCGACATCGCCATCTGCAAGGTGCGCGGGATCGGCGTGGCGGTGAGGGTGAGGACGTGGACATCGGCCCGAAGCGCCTTCAGCCGTTCCTTGTGCGTCACGCCGAAACGCTGCTCCTCGTCGACGATGACGAGGCCGAGACGCTTGAAATCGATCGTCTTGGCGAGCAGCGCATGGGTGCCGACGACGATGTCGATCTGGCCGTTCGCCAGCCCTTCCTTGGTCGCCTTCGCCTCGGCGGCGGGAACGAGGCGCGACAGGCGCCCGATATTGACCGGGAAGCCCTCGAATCGCTGGGTGAAGTTCATGACGTGCTGCCGCGCGAGCAGCGTCGTCGGGCAGACCACGGCGACCTGCATTCCCGCCATCGCCGCGACGAAGGCGGCGCGCAGCGCAACCTCGGTCTTGCCGAAGCCGACATCGCCGACGATCAGACGGTCCATCGGCCGGCCGGCGCCCAGGTCTTCGAGCGCATCGGCGATGGCGCGGTCCTGATCCTCGGTTTCCTCGAAGGGGAAGCGGTCGACGAACGCCGGATAGCCGCCGGCATCGGGCTCGACGGCCTCGGCCTTGCGCAGTGCGCGCTGCGCGGCGGTGGCGATGAGTTCACCCGCGATCTCGCGGATGCGCTCCTTCATCTTCGACTTGCGCCGCTGCCACGCCTCGCCGCCCAGCTTGTCGAGGCTGGCGCCTTCCTCGCTCGATCCGTAGCGCGACAGCACTTCGAGATTTTCGACCGGGACATAGAGCTTGTCGCCGCCGGCATAGCTCAGCGCCACGCAGTCGTGCGGGCTTTGGCCGACGGGGATCGAGGTCAGCCCCTCATATCGCCCGATGCCATGCTCGACATGGACGACGAGGTCGCCGACCGACAGCGTCGCCAGTTCGCTGAGGAACGCGTCGGTTGACTTCTTGCGCTTGCGGCGGCGGACGAGGCGGTCGCCGAGCATGTCCTGCTCGGTCAGCACCGCGATGTCCGGGGTGGTGAAACCGTGATCGAGCGGTAGCACCATCTGCGCCACGCCCCTGGCTGCAACGCCCAGAGCGTTATGCCAGCCATCGGCCTCCGCCAGCCCGGTCAGCCCATGCTCGCGCAGCAAGCCGCCGAGCCGTTCGCGCGCGCCTTGCGAATAGCTGGCAAGCACGGGTTTGCGGCCCTGTTTGCGAAGGTCGGAAAGGTGCGCGACGACGGCGTCATAGACATTCGCGCCGCTCGCGCGTTCGGGCGCGAAATCGCGCGGACCGTCGACGCCGAAATCGAGCACGGTGGCGCTTTCGGGTTCGTGGAAGGGCGAGGTCAGGTGCGCCGGCGCCGCATCGAGCTTTGCCCGCCACGCTTCGGCGGTCAGATAGAGTTGTTCGGGCCCGAGCGGACGATAGCTGCCGGGATCGTTCGACTGCGCGCGCTCGCGATTGGCGAAATAGTCGGCGACGGCGTCGAACCGCGCCTCGGCCGCGCCCGCATCGCCGGCGTCGCGCACGATCACGGCATCGCCCGGCAGGTGGTCGAACAACGTTTCCAGCCGCTCCTCGAACAGCGGCAGCCAATGCTCCATGCCGGCGAGGCGGCGTCCGTCGGAGATCGCCTGGTAGAGCGGGTCGCCGGTTGCGGTGGCGCCGAATTTTTCGCGATAACGGGCGCGGAATCGTTTGATGCTGTCCTCGTCGAGCAGCGCTTCGGATGCGGGCAGCAACGTGAAGCCGTCGATGCGGCCGATGGTGCGCTGGTCGGCGGGGTCGAAGCTGCGCACGCTCTCGATCTCGTCGCCGAAGAAATCGAGCCGCAAGCCGTTTTCGGAGCCGGACGGGAACAGGTCGACCAGCCCGCCGCGGATCGCGAACTCGCCGGCATCGGCGACGGTGTCGACGCGGATATAGCCGTTGGCCTGGAGCAGTTCCGCCAGCTTGGCGAGCGAGATACGCTCGCCCGGCGCGAGGCGCGCGACGAGCTGGCGCACGCGGAAGCGGGTGAGCGTGCGCTGCGTCGCGGCGTTGACGGTGGTGACGAACAGGCGCGGCTTCCTCGCCGGCGTCTGGAGCGCGTGGAGCGCCGCCAGCCGCTCCGACATAGTGCGCAGCGTCGGCGAGGCGCGGTCATAGGGCAGGCAATCCCATGCCGGATAGCCGATCGCCTCCAGCTCGGGCGCGAAATAGGGCGCGGTCGACAGCACCGCGCGCATCGCCGCCTCGTCGGGCGCCACGAACACCGCGCCGCCGGATGCCGCCCGCGCCAGATCGGCGAGCAGCGAGGGCAGGAAGCCGGTCGGAACGCCGGCAAGGGTGAGCGGCTTCGCGGCCGAGATGATGGTTTTCAGGTCGGGCATATCGGAAGGTTTTTTCGGCACTCCGTCTCCGCTCGTGCTGAGCCTGTCGAAGCACTGCCTTTCTTGATGGAGAAGAAGAACAGCCCTTTGACAAGCTCAGGGCGAACGGAGAAGGTGGTCCTTGGTATCAGCGCGAAATCGGCACGTAGGTCAGGGTCTTGAGGCTATCCATCATCGGCCCTTGATACTTGCGCGGCACCGGCTGCACGCCCATCGCCCAGGCCATGATGTCGACATCCTGTTCCTCCAGAAAGGTCTCGAACCAGTCGATATCGGCATCGCTCCAGGCGAGGTGATGCGCGTCGAAGAACCCCCCGATCATCAGGTCGGCTTCCTTCGTGCCGCGGTGCCAGGCGCGGAAGCGCAGGCGTTTGAGACGGGTGTCGCGGTCCATCCTTGCTCCAATGACGACAGGCCGGCCGCACGGGGAAGGCGCGCCGCCGGCTGGAAACGAAGGAGCGAGATAGGGCCGGGCGCGCAGAATGGCTAGGGCGTCTCCGGCCCGAACGCGATCGGCCGGTCATTCCGCATAGCGGAAAGCACCGTTGCGCGAACCGCCGCGCGCTATTCGGAACCGGGCAGCTTCGCTCTCAGCTCCGCGAGCCAGGGGGCCGCGGTGCCGTCCGACGGCGCGCGCCAGTCGCCGCGCGGGCTCAGCGCCCCGCCTCCGGACACTTTCGGCCCGTTGGGGATCGCCGAACGCTTGAACTGGCTGGTCCCGAAGAAGCGCCGCAGGAAGGATTCGAGCCAGCGCACGATTTCGCCGAGATCGTATTCATGGCGGACATGGTCGGGAAAGCCGGCCGGCCAGCGTCCGGCGGCGGCATCGTGCCAGGCGTGCCAGGCGAGGAAGGCGATCTTCGACGGGCGAAGGCCGAAGCGGATGACGTGATGGGCGAAGAAGTCGTTCAGTTCGTACGGACCGATGGTCGTCTCGGTGCTCTGGATTTCGCCATCCTCGCCCGCGGGCACGAGTTCGGGCGAGATGTCCGTTTCCAGGATCGCCTGCAGGATGTCGTGCGTCTCGGCGTCATATTGACCCGACGAGACGCACCACCGGATCAGATACTGGATCAGCGTCTTGGGCACGCCGGCATTGACGGCGTAATGGCTCATCTGGTCGCCGACGCCGTAGGTGCACCAGCCGAGCGCCAGTTCGGACAGATCGCCGGTTCCGACGACGAAGCCTTCCCGCTGGTTCGCCAGGCGGAAGAGATAATCGGTGCGCAGTCCGGCCTGGACATTCTCGAAGGTGATGTCGTGGACCGGTTCCCCTTGCGCGAAGGGATGGCCCATATCCTCCAGCATTCGCCGCGCCGCCGGTCGTATGTCGATTTCCTCGCCGGTAATGGCCAGCGCGTTCATCAGCGCCCAGGCGTTGGACTTTGTGGCGTCGCCGGTCGCAAAGCCCGGCATGGTGAAGCCCAGAATGTCCGCGCGGTCGCGCCCCATCCGATCGAACGCCTTTGCCGCCACGATCAGGGCATGAGTCGAATCCAGCCCGCCGGAAACCCCGATCACCAGACGCTTGGCGCCGCTGGCGACGATACGCTTGCGCAGCCCTTCGACCTGGATGTTGAAGGCTTCGTAGCAATCCTCGTCCAGCTTGGCCGGCGTGTTCGGCACGAACGGAAACCGGCGGATCGGGCGCAGCAGGCCCTTGTCGGCCCGGTGCGGCCGGTGGGTGAAGGCAACGCGGCGAAACCGGGTTTCGGGATGGCCGTCGGCGATCGCCGAATCGTTGAACGTCTGCATCCGCATCCGCTCCAGGCGGAGGCGCTCGACATCGACATCGGCCAGCACGATTTCGGTTGCCAGGTCGAAACGCCCGGATGCCGCGATCTGCTCGCCCGGTTCGTGCACCATGCCCTGGCCGTCCCAGGCGAGGTCGGTGGTGCTCTCGCCGGGCCCCGCGGCGGAATAGACATAGGCGGCGACCGCCCGGCTCGCCTGCGATGCGCACAACATGGCCCGTTCACGAGCCTTGCCGATGATGATGTTCGATGCCGACAGATTGCACAGGATCAGCGCGCCGGCGAGCGCGCCGTGCGTCGAAGGCGGGATGGAGGCCCAGTAATCCTCGCAGATCTCGGCATGAAAGACGAAGTCGTCGAGATCGTCGGCGGCGAAGATCTGGTCGGGGCCGAAGGGTGCGCGCTGGCCCGCGACGTCGATCTCCAGGCCGTTCAGCCCGATCCCGGGCGCGAACCAGCGCTTCTCGTAATATTCGCGGTAATTGGGCAGATAGCTTTTCGGCACGACGCCCAGAATCCGGCCCCGCGAAATCACGACCGCGCAGTTGTAGAGGCGCCCGTTGCGCCGCAGCGCCGCCCCGACCAGCAGGACCGGCGCCAGCGTTCGGCTGGCTGCGACCACATCGGCCAGCGCCGCTTCCGTGGCGTCGCATTGCGCGTCCTGCAAATGCAGGTCGTCGATCGCATAGGATGTGAGATTCAGTTCGGGAAAGACGAGGAGGTCGGCCCCGGCCTCGTCGCCCTGACGCGCCAGCGCGATGGTGGCTTCGGCATTGCGGGCGGGGTCGCCGACCGTCGCGATCGGGGTGCAGGCGCCGACGCGCACGAAACCATGTTCGTGCAGCGACCAGAAAGGGTGCGATTCGTTCACGCCAGCATCTCCGAGATCATTTCCAGCGCGGTACGAATGGCCGCGATCCGCGTCGGCCCGCGGCCGATATCGCCGAAATGCTCCTCGCGCGCGCGGGTTTCGCGGCCATGACGGGCGCAGGCGAGATGCACCAGGCCCGGTTCGTCATCAGACCCGGCCGGCCCGGCAAAGCCGGTGATGGACAGCGCGATGTCGGCATGGGAGGCGGCGAGCGCCCCCTCCGCCATCGCCAGCGCGACTTCGCGGCTGACCGCGCCGCAGCGATCGATCCGTTCGGGTGCGATGTGCAGAAGCTCGCACTTCGCCTCCTTGGAATAGACCACGAACCCGCGTTCGAAGGCATGGCTGGCGCCTTCCACGTCGGTCAGGAGCGAGGCGAGCAGCCCGCCCGTGCAGCTTTCGGCCGCGGTCAAGGTCAGTGAGCGGTCGCAAGCCGTCTTCAACACCGCATGCACCGCACGTTCGACATCGTCGGGAATGGTCGCGCCCAGGGTCTCGGTCATGTACGCCGATGTAGCGGCGAAAGTTCAGGCGCGCCAGCGGGTTGGACGCTGCGAGCGCGTTCACCGCGACCGGCATACAGCATCCGTCCCTGGCCCAGCACGGCGAACACCGTGTCGAGATCGGCCTCGGCCACGGCGAAGCATCCCTGACTGCGGCCGAGCTTGCCGTGCTGCGCAATCATTTCCGGTTCCGCATACCAGGCGGCGTGGATGACGATGGCCCGGTCCATGGCGTTGTCGTTGGTCGGATCCAGCCCGGTGAGCCGCTGGGATCGGCCATGCTCGCCGGTATAATAATCGTCGGTACGATAAACGCCGCGCGACGTCGCGTTGGAACCGGACCGGTTGGAGAAATGCTGCAGGAATCCGGTGTGCGCGGGGTCCGATCCGCTACCGTGCGTCACGCGGAGAGTGTGCGCCGTGCCGTGCCGCAGGTCGATCAGATGGAAACGCGGTGCAGCCGAAAACAGGCTGAAATCGGCGATGCCGATTCTGTCCTGACGGGGAATGTCGGCACCGTGCTCGTGCAAGGCCTGCACCGCTTGGGCGAACAGGACGGGATCGACGCCGGCCGGCGCCGTTGGACGGGAGCGCGCGGTCCGATCCGGCTCGGATACATCCGGGACGCATCCGTCCGCCAGGACGGACCCGGTGACCAGCAACGACATCCGCAGCAGCGAACGGCGGTCCAGCGAAGGCGTAGGGCAGAAAGGCATGGCGGATCCAATTGTAGCACGGATCGTGCCAGCACGGGACGGGAGCCGGAGGCGCTGATCTTGCGTTAACCATGCTATAGCGCAAAAAGGAGGCGTTTTCCGCCCCCTTCCGGACCGCCTGTTATCGGGAGAGTGTTCATGCCCCGCACCATCGGGCTTTCCATTGCCCTGGGATTCGCGCTGACGAGCGTGGCGGCGTCGGCGCGGGCCGGCTCAGGGCCCGTAACGATCGCCGCCGCGAACCGGCTTGCGACCGGCCAGTCGCTCTGGGCGGCCGATCCCGGCGAAGGCGAGGTGGAAATCGTCGTGAGCCTGCCGATGCAGCGACTGTTCGTCTATCGCGGCGGCGAACTCATCGGCGCCACGACCGTCTCTACCGGCAAGCCCGGCAAGGCAACGCCGACGGGCGAGTTTCTCATTCTGGAAAAGAATATTTTCCATCGCTCGAATCTCTATTCGGATGCGCCGATGCCGTTCATGCAGCGGTTGACCTGGTCGGGCATCGCGATGCACGCCGGCTATCTGCCGGGCCGTCCGGCGTCGCATGGCTGTATCCGTATGCCGCGCGCCTTCGCCAAGAAACTTTATGCCCTGACCAGCCTCGATACGCCGGTGCTGGTGACGAATCAGGCCGCGCCGGAACATTACGATCCGCCCCCGCCGCCCCGGCTGGTTGCTGACATTTCGGACTATGAAGGCGACCGCTATGCTATCGTGACCGACGATCACGTCGCGTTCGCGCCGGCCGGCGCGACGGTGTTCGACCGCAACCGCGCTGTCGTCCAGCCGATTTCGGCAAATTAGCGCATTTCCCGATTAGGTCGCATCACTTCGCATGGGCTCCTGCGAAAGCAGGAGCCCGGGATTACGGACGCGGCGCCACGTTCGACCGCGTCGGGAAACGTACTAGGCGTCGTTCAGCGAATCACCGATTGATCGTGCATCGCCATCCGCTCGCGGTGGTGCAGCAGCATTGTCTGATGCTCTTCGAGGATATCGCGCAGTTCCTCTTCGCTGAGCGGTGCCACGAACGCGATGCCGATCTTGCGGTCCAGAACGCGCGTCACCCGCGCCCGCCGCGTGATCGGCCCGGCCAGCAGCAGGATATGGTCGTTGTAATGTGGCGGCGTTTCGCTGTGGAGCAGGGCACCGCCACGCGACAGATCGAGCAGATGCACGCGGTGGCGCGCCTGCCCGAATTCCGCTTCTGCCGGCAGAAACACCTTGTGCCGCGGTCCCGACCGCAGCGACCGCACCGTCGACTGTTCCACGCAAATACCGTTCGCTCTACCAAACCCGCATCATTAAAGGCTGAACGGAGCTTTCGTTCCCGACCGTCGAAAGAAGCGTTGTTTAGCAGCGATTTGGTGGCCCTTGCGCGAGATCGCGCTGGCCAGTCCGTACAGGGTATTGGTTCACATCTGTCGAAAGCGCATCTTGAATCGGCGCAGACCGAACGATGACCGAACCGGAAATGGCGCGCCCGGCTGGATTCGAACCAGCGGCCTCAAGATTAGAAGTCTCGTGCTCTATCCGACTGAGCTACGGGCGCGTATCCCAGTGCCATAACGGCAATTGCGGCGTCGCGAAACGGCGATCATAACCGCGGCATGGACCAGGGGGATCACCGCACGCTTCGGCGCGTCGATGCCGGCGCCATGGCCGGCGGGCATTTTCGCTATTTTGATTTTCTCATGGCGGCGTTCGTCACCATCCTGTTGCTGTCGAATGTGATCGGCGCGGGCAAGGTGGCGACGGTCGACCTGCCGTTGATCGGCGATTGGCCGTTCGGTGCGGGCATCCTGTTCTTTCCGGTGTCCTATGTGCTGGGCGACGTGCTGACCGAGGTATATGGCTATGCCCGCGCGCGCCGGGTGATCTGGGCCGGGTTCGGTGCGGTCGTGTTCATGGCGGTCATGGCCTGGATCGTCGTGGCGCTGCCCCCGGCGCCGGGCTGGACCAACCAGACTGCCTATGAAGCCGTTTTCGGCCAGGTGCCGCGCATCGTCGCCGCCTCGATCTGCGCCTTCTGGGCGGGCGAGTTCGTCAACAGCTTCGTCATGGCGAAGATGAAGGTCTGGACCGGCGGACGGATGCTGTGGACGCGCACGATCGGCTCGACCGTCTTTGGCGAAGGCGTCGACAGCCTGATCTTCTATCCGCTTGCCTTCTGGGGCGCGGAAGGCTGGACGAACGGCCTCGTCCTCACCGTGCTCCTGACGCAGTGGGCGCTGAAGGTCGGCTGGGAGGTGCTGCTGACGCCCGTCACCTATCTGGTGGTCGGCGCGCTCAAGCGGCGCGAGGGCGTCGATGTGTATGACACGGGCACGGATTTCACGCCGTTCAGCACGCGGGTCTGAGACCGGCTCGGTCCCCGCTCGGCAGCACGTTCGGGTTCAGGCCGCGACGGCTTCCATCAGTCCCTCGAACATCCGCCGACCGTCGTCACCGCCATGCGCGGCCTCGATGCGGCGTTCGGGGTGGGGCATCATGCCCAGTACGTTGCCTTGTGCGTTCAGCAGTCCGGCGATGTCATGCGCCGATCCGTTGACGTTTTCGGCATAGCGAAAGGCGACGCGGCCTTCGCCCTCGATACGGTCGAGCGTTTCGGCGTCGGCGAAATAGTTGCCGTCGTGATGCGCCACCGGGATCAGGATTTCCTCGTCCTTCTCGTACCGCCCGGTGAAGATCGACCGGACATTCTCGACCCGAAGCGGCACGTCGCGGCAGACGAAATTGAGGTCGCGGTTGCGCATCAACGCGCCCGGCAGCAGCCCCGTCTCCGTCAGAATCTGAAAGCCGTTGCAGATGCCGAGCACCGGCACGCCGCGCCCCGCCGCTTCCACAACCGCGCGGACGATGGGCGAGCGTGCCGAAATGGCGCCGCAGCGCAGATAGTCGCCATAGGAAAAGCCGCCGGGAAGCGCGATCAGGCCGAGGCCGTCCGGCAGTTCGCTCTCACCGTGCCACACCATGGCGGGCGCGGTGCCGGTGACCCGTTCCAGCGCCACGGCGATGTCGCGGTCGCAATTGGAGCCGGGAAAGACGATGACCGCGGTCTTCATCTCAGATGCGCTCCACCCGATAATTCTCGATCACCGTATTGGCGAGCAGCTTGTGGCACATCTCGTCGATCGCCTCGTCGCTGGTGCCGTCGGCGACCGTCAGTTCGAAGATCTTGCCGGCGCGCACGTCCGACACGCCGTCGAAGCCGAGCGAACCCAGCGCGTGCTGGATCGCCTTGCCTTGCGGGTCGAGCACGCCGTTCTTGAGCGTTACGACGATGCGGAGCTTCATGGGCAGGCCTCTTTGCCGGTGACCGGGATGCGCGCCCTATGCAGCGTGGGCGCGCCGCCCGCAAGCCGCGAGTCTACTTCCCGCGGCGCTTGCGATGGCTGTCCAGATCGAGCACCGCCGAATCGCCGTCTTCGGGCAGAAGCCCCAGGCGCCGGGCGACCTCCTGATAGGCCTCCACCTCGCCACCCAGGTCGCGGCGGAACCGGTCCTTGTCGAGCTTTTCGCCCGAGGCGGTGTCCCACAGGCGGCAGCCGTCGGGACTGATCTCGTCGGCGAGGATGATCCGGGCATAGTCATTGTCCCAGACGCGGCCGAATTCCAGCTTGAAGTCGACCAGGCGGATGCCGATCCCCGCGAACAGCCCCGACAGGAAGTCGTTCACCCGGATCGCCATGTCCGCCATATCGTGCAGTTCGTCCTGGCTCGCCCAGCCGAAGGCGAGGATATGCTCGTCACTGATCATCGGATCGCCGAGCGCATCGTCCTTGTAATAATATTCGATGATGGTGCGCGGCAGCGGTTGCCCTTCCTCGATGCCCAGCCGTTTCGACAGCGAGCCTGCGACGACGTTGCGCACGACGACCTCGATCGGCACGATCTCGCACTGGCGGATCAGTTGCTCGCGCATGTTGAGGCGGCGGATGAAATGCGTCGGCACGCCGATGCCGGCGAGCATCGTGAAGATATGCTCGGAAATCCGGTTGTTGAGCACGCCCTTGCCGCTGATCGTGCCCTTCTTCTGGGCATTGAAGGCGGTCGCGTCGTCCTTGAAATACTGGATCAGCGTGCCGGGTTCGGGGCCTTCGTAGAGGATCTTGGCCTTGCCCTCATAAATCTGGCGGCGGCGAGCCATGGCGCGTGTACCTTCCAAAAGAATCGGCCCCGGCGGACGCGGGGTCAGTCCGCGCGGGCCGGGGCGGGAGGTTCGTGGCTATACGACAAGGGGGGCGGGCGTGCAATCGGACTTGCCCGCATGGCTTCCAAAGGCGAGTGGCGCACCGGATCGCGATCCTGTCAGCCGATTTGTCATGCCGACGAAAAGTCGCCAGGCAAAGCGTTGGGGCCATTGCGACTCTGGATGCTGAATCGCGTTCAGCATGACGATGCGGGAGACGATAAGCCATTCCGCCTCGGCCGATGCAGGAGCGGTTCCGCAACGACCTCGGAGCTGTCGCCCGGCCGGGAGCGATCCCGGCCGTCGTCGGGAATGAGGTTCGTGGCCGGGTCCGCTTGTCACCGAACCCGATTTGCCCGTTCATCCCCGACCGTCGCACTTCCTAGCGCACCGCAAATCCCCCTGCTATCGCGGCTCCATGGCAACCGATCTTACCGACCCCTTCAACGCGATCGTCGATGCGCCGTTCGATAGCGCGCTTTCGGAACGCTACCTCGTTTATGCGCTCAGCACCATCACCGCGCGCTCGCTCCCCGATGTCCGCGACGGGCTGAAGCCGGTACACCGCCGCCTCTTATGGGCGATGCGGCTGCTCAGGCTCGATCCGGCGCAAGCCTACAAGAAATCGGCGCGCGTGGTGGGCGACGTGATCGGCAAATATCACCCGCATGGCGACCAGTCGGTATATGACGCCATGGTGCGGCTCGCCCAGGATTTCTCGCTGCGCTATCCGCTGGTCGACGGGCAGGGCAATTTCGGCAATATCGACGGCGATAATGCGGCGGCCTACCGCTATACCGAGGCGCGGCTGACGCAGGTCGCGATCGACCTGATGGCCGGCCTCGACGAGGACGCGGTCGATTTCCGCGCGACATATAATGGCGAGGAACGCGAGCCCGAGCTGTTCCCGGGATTGTTCCCCAATCTGCTCGCCAACGGCGCGAGCGGCATCGCGGTCGGTATGGCGACCAGCATTCCGCCGCACAACGCCGCCGAGTTGATCGACGCCGCGATCATGTTGATCGACCAGCCCGGCGCCGATGATGCGGCGGTGCTCGAATATGTGAAAGGCCCCGATTTCCCGACCGGCGGCATCATCGCCGACAGCGAAGCGGCGATCGCCGACGCCTATGCCACCGGCCGCGGATCGTTCCGCGTGCGGGCGCGCTGGACCATCGAGGATCAGGGCAGGGGACAGTGGCTCGCGGTGATCGAACAGATCCCCTATGGCGTGCAGAAGGGCAAGCTGATCGAGCAGATTGCGGGGCTCATCAACGACAAGAAGCTGCCGATCCTCGCCGACGTCCGCGACGAATCGGATGCCGAGATCCGCATCGTCCTCGAACCGCGCAGCCGCACCGTCGATGCGACGACGCTGATGGACGGCCTGTTCCGCATGACCGACCTGGAGAGCCGGTTCGGTCTCAACCTCAACGTCCTCGACAAGGATCGCACGCCGCGCGTGATGAGCCTGCGTGAGGCGCTGTCGGCCTGGGTCGCGCACCAGTTCGTCGTGCTCAGGCGGCGCACCGAGCACCGGCTGGCGAAGATCGCCGACCGCATGGAGCTGCTGGAAGGCTATATCACCGCCTTCCTCAACCTCGACCGCGTGATCGAGATCATCCGGACCGAGGACGAGCCCAAGCCGGTGATGATTGCCGAATTCGGGCTGACCGACCGTCAGGCCGAGGCGATCCTCAACATGCGGCTGCGGTCTTTGCGCAAGCTCGAGGAGATGGAACTGCGCAACGAGCGCGACGCGCTGGAAAAGGAGCAGGGGGAACTGACGCAGTTGCTCGGCTCCGAAGCGCGCCAGCGCACGCGGCTCAAGCGCGACCTGAAGGCGGTGCGCGACCGTTATGGCCCGGAAACGGCGCTGGGCGCGCGGCGCACAGCGATCGAGGAGGCGGGGCCGGCGCGCGACATCCCGCTGGAGGCGATGATCGAGCGCGAGCCGGTCACCGTGATCCTGTCGGAACGCGGCTGGGTGCGCGCGATGAAGGGGCATGTCGATCTCGCCGCGACCGACGAACTGAAATTCAAGGAAGGCGACGGCCCGCGCTTCGCCTTCCACGCGCAGACCACCGACAAGCTGCTGCTCGCCGCCGAGAATGGCCGGTTTTATACCATCGGTGCGGACAGGCTGCCCGGCGGTCGCGGTTTCGGCGAGCCTGTCCGGTCGATGATCGATCTGGGCGGCGAAACGGGAATCGCCGGCTTCGTCGCGGCGAGTGCTGCGGACAAGCTGCTCGTGGTTGCGAGCGACGGGCGCGGCTTCCAGGTGAAGACGGCCGATGTCATCGCCGAAACGCGCAAGGGCAAGCAGGTCGTCAATCCCAAGGGCAAGGCGCGGCTGACCATCGTCCGCCCGATCGCGGCGGAGGACGATTATGTCGCCGCGGTGGGCGACAATCGCAAGCTCGTGGTCTTTCCGTTGAGCGAACTCGCCGAGCTGACACGCGGGCAGGGGGTGCAGCTTCAGCGCTATCGCGACGGTGGGCTTTCGGATGCGCGCACCTTCCGGTTCGAGGAAGGGCTGAGCTGGACGATGGGCGGCAAGGAAGGCCGCATCCGCACCGAACCCGACATGTCGAATTGGCGCGCCGCGCGTGGGGCGGCCGGGCGGATGCCGCCGAACGGCTTCCCGCGCGACAACCGCTTTTAGACAGATCAATCCGTTTTGGTTTCAAGGGGCCGTTAACCGATTCCGGGTAGTGCCGATGTCGTGGTATTCCGGCGTGCACAGTCCGTGGCGACCAAAGCCCTTCCGGCATATGCCGAGCCCGCACCCGTACCGAGTGCCGTCGGGCCGCAGCAAAGCGGGCTTTTCCTCGACCTTCTCCCGATTCCAGCCGCGATCGTCGTGCTGGAAGAGGGGGAGTTGGTATTCGAATCGGTCAACCGGCCCTTTATTTGCGCCGGCCTCGGCACGATCGCGGCCCGGTCCGATCTGATCCGAATGCTGGGCCGCGACATCCGTGACTTTATCGAGTCCGGTCGGTGGAAACGGTCGTTCGAATGGCAGCACGGCGCCGATGTCGATTGCCGGCACTTCAGCGTGACGCTCGGTCGTCGGCGCAATTTCCGCGACGAACCGCGGTGCCTTGTCTCCATGATCGATCGTACGGGAGAGCATCGCACCGAACACAGCCTGCGGCGGGAAATGATGACGGATAGCCTTACCGGGCTGCCCAATCGCGGCGGCTTCGGCGATCTGATCGAACATCAGGTGACACCCGAAACGGCGGACGATTTTGCCGTGCTGGCGATCAATCTTGACCGGTTCAGCCGCGTCAACGCCTGCATGGGCGCTCTGTCGGGCGACGAACTGCTGATCTCGGTGGCCCGCCGCCTGAAAGGTGCCTTGCGCGGCCGCGATGTCCTGGCGCGCACCGGCGGCGACGAATTCGCGATTCTGTTGCGGCTCGAATCGGGTGTCGACGACGCCTGTCAGGTGGCCGAGCGCATCAACCGGGCGCTCATCACCCCGTTCCGGCTTTGTGATTTCGAGGTTCGTGTCGAATGCGCCATTGGCATCGCGCTGGGCTCGGACGCGGTGGACGATGCCGAAGATCTGATCCGCCGCGCCCAGTTCGCGGTCAAGCGGGCCAAGCGGACGGGCAAGACGGAGACGTATCAGCCGCAGATCTTCGCCATCGCGCGCGAACAGTTCGCGATCGAGACGGAGCTTCGACGCGCGATCGAGGATGGGGCGATGTCGCTCGCCTTCCAGCCGATCGTCGACCTTGCCAGCGACAGGATCATGTCGTTCGAATCGCTGGCGCGCTGGACGACGGAATCCGGGGAACGCCTGTCGCCCGCCGACTTCATTCCGGTGGCGGAGGAATCGGGGCTGATCGTGCCGCTGGGGCGCTGGGCGATGGACGAGGCCGCCCGCACCCTGGCGCTGTGGGACAAGGTCGCCGGTGGACATTGCGGCGTGCGGATCGCCGTCAATCTGTCGGCGATCCAGCTTCAGCGTGATCATATCGCGGCGATGGTCCGCGAAACGCTGGACCGGCACGGATTGTCCGGCGATCGGCTGACCCTGGAACTCACCGAAAGCGCGATTGTCGGCGATCCCGATCGCGTGACCCGGACGATGCGGGAACTGAAGGAAATCGGCACGACGCTCGCCATGGACGATTTCGGGACCGGCTATTCCAACCTGGCATATCTGCAGAGCCTGCCGATCGATGTGCTGAAAATCGACCGCAGCTTCGTGACGGAAATGCTGGGGAACCGCGACAAACTCGCCATCGTCCGCGCGATCCTCTCACTCGCGCAGGCGCTGGGCATGAAGACCACGGCCGAAGGTATCGAAAGCCCCGAACTGGCGCAGACGCTCGGCGCGCTGGGATGCACCTACGGCCAGGGCTTCTCCTGCTCGCGCCCGCTCTCGGCGGGTGCCGCCTACGATTTCCTGTTGGAACGCAACGCCTGATCGACCAGCGCGTCGGCGATCGCCGCCACGCGGTCCGGGCCGGGAAAGTCTTCCTCGATCCATTGGCGCTCGACCGCCTGCACCAGGCGGGCGACATCGGGACCTGCCGAGATCCCGCGGCGGATGATTTCGCCGCCCCTGATCGGCATGGTCGGCGGCGTCCAGTCCCGCACCGCAGCGACCCGGTGCGCAACCATTTCGTCGGAAAGCTCGCTGTTGATCAACCGGTCGACGGCGAATTCCACGCCCAGGCGATAGGCGTCGGCGCGCGCACCCTGTTCGGGCGGCTGCACGGCATTTTCCAGCCGCTTGCGATCGGCTTTGGACAGCTTCAACCGCGCCGCCACCGACTGCGCCACCGCGGCGTCGCGCGGCAGCAACGCACCAAGCCTGCGGCAGGCGGCAGGCTTTAGGCCAAGGGATTGTTCGCGCGCCACCGTGCGGGCCAGGCGCTCGACTTCCGCCGCCGTGATCTCGGGAAGGACGGGGGCCAGGATGCCGCGTTCGACCATCAGCGCGACCGTCTTTACCGCGTCGCGCGCGATCAGCAGCTTCAGCAGTTCGTCCGCGATCCGTTCCCGCGACAGGGCCATCAGGTCGTTCGCCCGAGCCACGCAGGCGGCAAGACCCTCCGGGTCGGGAACGTCGCCGAACCGCGCGAGGAACCGGAAGAACCGCAGGATACGAAGGTGATCCTCGGCGATGCGCTGCAAGGGCTCGCCGATGAAACGGACATGGCGCCGCTCCAGATCGTCGAGGCCGCCGAAATAATCGAATATCTCGCCCGTCAGCGGGTCGGCATAGAGCGCGTTCATGGTGAAGTCACGCCGCGCGGCGTCGGCGCGCCAATCGTCGGTGAAGGCGACGGTCGCCCGCCGTCCGTCCGTGTCGACATCGCGGCGCAACGTGGTGACTTCCACCGGACCCGAGGGCAGAACCGCCGTCACGGTACCGTGCGCGATGCCGGTCGGCACGGCCCTGATCCCGGCCGCTTGCAGCAACTCCATCACCCGCTCCGGCGCGTGAACCGTCGCGACGTCGACATCCGCGACGTCGATCCCCAGCAGCGTGTCGCGAACAGCCCCGCCGACGAAGCGCGCATGGCCGTCGGCCGCCCCAAGCGTCCGTGTCAGCCGGTCCAGCCCGGTCCGATTGCGCCAGGGGGCATCCGGTAGCGCAGTCACGGCTGCCGCATCCGCCGTGACAGGTTCACGATCATTGCCGCGGTCGCCCCCCAGATGCGCCGATCCTGCCACAGGATCTCGTAATAATGGCGGTCGCGGCCCTGCCATTCGACCGTCGCCTCGACATGGTTCGCCACGTCCAGGAGGAAGGCGAGCGGAACCTCGAATATTTCGCCCACCTCGCCGGGTTCCGGCTCCAGCGCCAGGTCCGGCGGGATGATGCCGATGACGGGCGTGACCTCGAAGCCGGTGATGGTGCGGTAATGATCGGCGGCGCCGACGACCGTCACGGCGTCGGGTGGAAGCGCGATCTCCTCCTCGGCCTCGCGGAGTGCGGCGCTGACGATGTCGGGATCGTCGTCATCCATCCGGCCGCCCGGAAAGGCGATCTGGCCGGCGTGACGCGGCAGGTGGTCGGTGCGCCGGGTCAGTATCACCCCCGGCTCCGGCCGGTCGGTAACGGCGACGAGCACGGCCGCCGGCCGCGTGACCGGTGCGTCTTCCATATCGTCGTAAAGGTCGCCGCGCAGCAGGCGAACCGTGCCGGCGTCCTCGCGCGGCAGGGCGGCGCGCAATCGTTCGATCAGCGGCGTCGTCATGCGGCCATCGCGAAGAAGGCGCCGCCGCTCCAGACGCCGGGCGGCGTTTCGTCGTCTGCGATCGCGATTTCCGCCAGATCGTAATATAGCGGGCGGGCGATCAGCGCTTCCAGTCCGTCGCGGACGGAAAGATAGGGATGGGGGCCGTCCTCGCGCGCTTCGAACCGGATCGGGTGATCGGCGTCGGCGGGCACGAGTTCGCCGGTGTTGAGGCGAAAGGCCAGGTTCCGCTCGCGACCGCTGCCCTCGGTCTTCATCTCCACCGCCGTGAAGGGCGCGTCCTCGACGACGATGTCCAGCTTCTCGACCGGGGTCACCAGCACATAGCCGCCGTCCGGCTCGCGCCGCAAGATCGTGGAGAACAGGCGGACCATGGCCGGTCGGCCGATCGGGGACCCCTGATGATACCAGGTCCCGTCGCGCGCGATCCGCATTTCGCTGTTGCCGCAGTGCCGGGGATCCCATTGGGAGACGGGGGGCAGGCTCTTTTCCCCGGCGAGCTGCGCGATCTGGGCCAGCGACAGGTTCGCGAGGTCGGGGGGCGGAGGCATCGGCATGGAAAGGCTGGTTAGGCCAGGCCCCCGCGGCTCCGCAAGCGCCTTTGCGGGGCGGCGACGATCCGCGCACGGACGATGCCGGATCCAGCGGGTACGCCGGCGCCGAGGGCGAGCAGGCGATGGCGCTCGACCGGTCCGGACAGCCGCCAGCCGCCGGTCCGCTCGGCCGAATAGCCGAAATGCCGGCCGTAATATTCCGGGTCGCCGATCAGCATCAGCGCGTCGCCGCCGGCGATGTCGCCCTCGGCGGCGCGCGCGATCGCCCGGTGCATCAACGCCCTGCCGACGCCGCGATTCCGATGATCGGGCGCGATGGCGACGGGGCCGACCATGATCATGGCGGTGGTTTGCGCGTTTCCGGCGAGTTCGACCGGCCAGCACTGGATCGAACCGAGCAACGCGCCGCTTTCTTCATGGACGGCGGCGAAGCTCAGATCCGGATCGGGCAGGATGCCGGCGCGTACCCGATAGGCTGTCCGGGTGTGCCGATCCTCGCCGAAGACGCGGTCCAGCAGCGCTTCGATGCACCGTGGTGCGATCCGGTCGATCGGGACGAGGGTGACGGGCATTGGCATGGATCATTCATGGACCGGGCGGGCCGCGCGCTTTACGCTTTTCGCTGTCGCCCGGCAATCGTCGCGGGTCGCAGCGCGTCTGGCGGCAGGATCGACAGAATCGACAGGATGGGAATTGGCCATGAAACTCTATGATGCTCCGGGAGCACCCAGCCCGCGGCGGGTGCGGATCTATCTCGCGGAAAAGGGAATCGACATCCCGCGGGAAACGGTGGACCTGCGTAGCGGTGAGCAGCTTTCCGACGCCTATCTGCATATCAATCCGCGCGGCGCGGTGCCGGCGCTGGAACTCGACGATGGGGAGATCATCTGCGAATCGGCCGCAATCTGCCGCTACTTCGAGGCCGAACACCCGAAACCGCCGCTGTTCGGCACGACGCCGCTCGAAATCGCACGGATCGAAAGCTGGACGCGGCGCATCGAAAATGACGGCTATGCCGCGGTTGCCTATGTGCTGCGTAATTCCGTCCCGGTCTTCGCCGGCCGCGCCGAATCGGGGAAATGGCCTCACCTGCCGCAGATCCCCGAACTGGCCACGCGGGGCGGCATCATGTGGAGCGCCTTCATAGAGGCCTTCGACGACCATCTGGCCGAGCATGCGTGGGTGGCAAACGACGCCTATTCCTTCGCGGACATCACTGCGCTGGTCACGGTCGACTTCGCCTTGCGCGCAAAGCTGGAGCTGCCCGGCGACGCCGCGCATGTCCGTCGCTGGCATGCAGAGGCTTCGGCCCGACCGAGTGCCGCGGCATGACGCCACCGCTCGGCATGCGGGGTTTCGCGGCGCGCGCCATCTGCTAACAGCGCACCACCCACGCTTTCGAGGAAACACGCTTGTCCGATCGCCTTCAGCTCCAGGTCCACGACCTCGAGGTCCAGGTTCTCACCGGAGTCTATTCGGAGGAAACCCATCTGCCGCAGCCGCTGCGGATCTCGATGACCGTCGATCTCGACTGCCCGGAGCATTTCGCGCCCGATACGCCGCTGTCGGCGTCGAAGAGCTATCTCGACCTGAAACACGCGGCCACGACATCGCTGCCGAAGGGTGTGCACTTCACCCTGATCGAGGGCGTGGCAGACCATATCGCCGACACACTCTTCATCGAGGATAGCCGGGTGCAGCGGGTGGAGATCAGGATCGTCAAGCTCGCAATCTGCGAAAATGGGGAGGCGATCGGAATCACGCTCGTCCGCCACCGGAAATAACGCGGCGTGGCGCTCGCCCTCGTCACCGGCAGCACGCACCGCCTGGGCGCGCATATCGCCGCCCGGCTGGGCGAGGCCGGTTTCGCCGTCGCCCTTCACGCCAGCCGGCCCCGTGCCGCCGAGGATTGGCTGACGGACCGCCTGGACCGGGCCGGCGCGGCGCACCACTGTTTCGCCGCCGACCTGGCCGAAGACGACGCCTGCGACCGCCTCGTCGCCGCAGCCGCCGATCACTTCGCCGAGCCGGTGGCCATGCTCGTCAACAACGCTTCGATGTTCGCCGCGGAAAGCGCGGGTCCGCCGGATATGGCCACGCTCGATGCGCATTTCCGCGTCAATACCGCCGCGCCGTTCCTGCTCGCCCATGCCGTGGCGCGGGGGCTGGGCGAGGGGACCGGGGCAGTCGTCAACATCCTGGATCAGCGGATCCGCAATCCGCATGGGGACCAGCAGGCCTATACCCTGTCGAAACAGGCGCTGGCGGAAGCGACGCGCCTGCTTGCGGCCACGCTGGCGCCGCGCGTGCGGGTGAATGGGGTGGCGCCCGGCCTTACGCTCGCGACCGCGGACTATGATGCCGCGCAGGTCGTGCGGCTGAAGGACCTGATGCCGCTACGGTGCCTGTCGGCGCCGGATGACGTCGCCGATGCGGTCCTGTATTTCGCGCATGCCCGCGCGACCACCGGTCAGATCCTCTATGTCGACGGCGGCGCGGCCATGACGCGATTCGATCGCGACTTCGTCCATCTCGCGCGGTAGCACCGGCGCGGTCAGTTCCTGCCGCACGGACCTAGCGAATCGCGGACGAACTGATAGTCCGCCCGCGCGGCCGCGGCATTTGCGGCGCCCTGGCCCTCCAGCGCGGCATCGGGCAGGCGTTCCGGCAGGCCGCAGGCGAGGCGATACCAAAGCAGCGTCTCCCGCCTGGGCGGCTCGGCCGCTTCGCCGACGATATCGCCCAGCGCCACGGCCCAGCGCGGCGTCTGATGCGGACGGCGCAGGATCGACAGCGAGATCGGATCGCCATTGTCCGTTTCCAGGAAAATCTGGGTTTCGCTCTCACCGGGCAGCGTGCCGGGCACGTGAAAGACGTTGCCGATGCCCGTGATCTTCGGCGGTGCATCGCCCGAAACCAGGTCGCGCGCGATTCCGCGTGCCATCGAATCGAGGCGGGGCGACCAGGGGATCTGCCCGCCGCGCGACACGAGCTGGAGTTGGTCGGGCCGTCCCGCAACGGGACGGGCGAAGGCCAGCACGCGCATATCCTTCAACCGCGGCGAATCCATCGGCACATCGACGATATAGCCGACCTGGGGCGGTATCGAACCCTGGCCGCGGATCAGCCCGAGTACGTCGAGCCGCACATATTTCCGCTGGAAACCC
Source organism: Stakelama saccharophila (assembly GCF_032229225.1). Taxonomy (NCBI): domain Bacteria; kingdom Pseudomonadati; phylum Pseudomonadota; class Alphaproteobacteria; order Sphingomonadales; family Sphingomonadaceae; genus Stakelama; species Stakelama saccharophila. The sequence goes on along the minus strand of NZ_CP135076.1, from coordinate 2,352,262 downwards.
GGCGCGACGCCGGCGGCTTCCGGTCCTTCGATGTCGGCGACACTGTGAATGGTGCCGTCCACGATCATCGGCGCACGCGAAATCAGGTCCGCGACGCGCGAATAATCGGGCGTGATTTCCGCACGCGCCCTAGTCGCTTGCGGGGGGGCTGCAGTCGCCGTGCTGCAGTGCAACAAAGCAAAAAGTATTGCGGCGGACGATGTGAAGCGAAACCGGGTCATGGGTCACAGCGTTACGACAAGGATGTCGATCGATACAGAAATATTTCTGCAACCGTCGGCCTGAACCGAAATTTGATCAGACAAACCGTTTGCGTCCGGGGAAAGGCCGCGATAGAGACTCGCGCTCAGTCGCCGGGCCGCTATCATGGTGCCGGTGGCGTTCAGTGATTTTTTTCGCGATACGCGCCGTCTGGACGGGTAGGGACAAAGGAGTTTCATTGCTGAATGGCCTACGCTGATCGTGATCAAGGTGGCAGCAGAATCGTCGCGATCGTTCTCGTCGCGATTATTCTTGGCGTCACCGGTTATGCCTTTGTCACAGGTCTCGCCTATCAATATATCAAGAAGGTGCAGAAAGACCTGAACACGTTCCAGGTGCAGCCGCCGCCACCACCGCCGCCCGACGTGCCGCCGCCGCCGCCGCCGCCGGACACGCCGGTTCCGCCACCGCCGCCGACGACTGTCGTGGTGCAGCCGCCGATCGTGAAGGCCCCGGCCCCGTCGCCGCCGGTCCGTACGTCGGACATCATCCCGGACTTCCAACCCAAGGCTCCGCCTGCGCCGCCGGCTCCGCCCGCGCCGCCGGCTCCGCCGCCCGCTCCGGTTGTCGACCAGTCGGCGAAGGCGCGTGGTAATCTGGGTCGGTACTTCGGGTCGGACAACTATCCGCCCGCAGCGCGCCGTGCCGGTGCCGAGGGGCGGGTGGTCGCGCGGCTGACCATCAGCACGGAGGGTCGTGTCAGCAACTGTGTCGTGACTTCGGGCAGCGGCAATCGTGATCTGGACGAGGCGACGTGCGACATCGCGAAGCGTCACGGCAGGTTCACACCGGCAAAGGATCAGAACGGTAATCCGATCCAGTCGACCTATCCGCTGGCGGTTCGCTGGCAGCTCGAATAGTCCTTGGGGCCGTGCCGGCCCTATGGTTCGGCACGGCCCGATTTCGCTTTTAACGCTATCGCTTTCGTTGAAGGAAAGATTATCATGCTCACCACCATTCTTGCCGCAGGCGGTGCAGCCGCAGGCCAATCCAATCCCTACGGCCTGGTTCCGGCCCTGCGCGAGGGCGGACTGATCTCGCAGTCCGTGTTCGGTATCCTCGTCCTGTTTCTGTTCTTCTCGCTCTACATCCTGTTCACCAAGCTGTTCGAGCAGCAGAAGATCATCAACCAGGGCAAGCGCGTCCGGCAGGCCTTCTGGAAGTCCAACAGCCTGCGCGAAGGCGCCGCGAAGCTCGACAAGAACTCGGCCTATCGCCAGATCGTCGAGGACGGCCTGGAGGCGCAGGACCAGCATGCCAAGCTGACCGATCCGGTCGAGGCGCATGACTGGCTGCATGGTTCGCTGGCGCGTTCGGAGGCGGATATCAATTCGCAGCTCAACGGCGGCCTGGCGTTCCTGGCGACCGTGGGTGCGACCGCGCCGTTCATCGGTCTGTTCGGTACGGTGATCGGCATCTATCGCGCCCTCATCAAGATCGGTTCTTCCGGTCAGGCGTCGATCGACACGGTCGCCGGCCCGGTTGGTGAGGCCCTGATCATGACCGCCCTCGGTCTGGTCGTCGCGGTTCCGGCCGTGCTCGCCTACAACTTCCTGCAGCGCCGCAACAAGGCGATCGCGGAAAACCTGAACGCGTTCTCCAACGATGTGCTCGGCTTCCTGGCGTCGGACGGCAAGGTTCGCCCGGCCGCTGGCGTTGCCGCCGCCGAGACCCGCAAGGCCCCGGCGAAGCCGTCGCAGCCGACCAAGCCGGCGTCCAGCAATCCCGCTTCGGCGACCGCCGGTCAGACGGGTGGCACGCAGACCCGCGCGTAAGATCGTGACGACGGGCCTCGCCGTGGTGGCGGGGCCCTGGTCCCCGACGAGGGGGCGAGCAACGGAACGAGATGAATAGGATAGGTCGCACATGGCGATGAGTGCTGGTGGAGACCCCACCGAAACCCCGATGTCCGACATCAACACGACGCCGCTGGTGGACGTCATGCTGGTGTTGCTCATCATCTTCCTGATCGCGGTTCCCGTCGTGGTTCAGGCCGTTGATGTCGAGCTTCCCAAGGTGCGGTTCGAGCCGACGGTAACGAAACCGGAAAATGTCTCGCTTTCCGTGCGCGGCGGTTCCGAGGGTTGCGAGGTCTATTGGAACCTCACCCGCGTATCGAGCGGCGAGCTGCTGGACCGCGCAGTGGAGAAGCTGAAGGCGGAGATCGAGCGTCAGGGTGGCGTCGACAATCCGAACCTGGAACTGCCTGAGGTTCACATCCGCGGCGACGTCAACACACCCTATCGCTGCATCGGTGGCACCATCTACACCATGCAGTCCGCGGGCTTTGCCAAGGTCGGCTTCATTTCCGAGCCCGAGCCCACCGGCAACGTCCAGCGCATGTGAACGGGGAACGAGGAGTAATTTGACATGGCAATGAGCGGTGGCCGCGACGACGGCGAGCCGATGATGGAAATGAACACGACGCCGTTGATCGACGTCATGCTCGTTCTGCTCATCATGTTCATCATCACGATCCCCATCCAGACCCACGCGGTGAAGGTGGATCTTCCGCAGCCCAATCCGGAAAACGCGACCCAGATCCAGCCCGACCGCAACAAGGTCACGATCGAGGCCGACGGCCAGATCACCTGGAACGGATCGCCGATCAACGAGCTGACGCTGCGTCAGTATCTGGATCAGACGCTGCTTCTGCCGTCGGAGCCGGAACTCCATTTCCAGCCCGATCCGCAAGCGCGTTATTCGGAGGTCGATCAGGTTCTCGCCATCATCAAGCGCGCGAACATCACCCGCCTGGGGTTCGTCGGTAACGAACAATATCGTAACGACTTCTGATCGTTACGACAGATCACGAAGAAGAGGCGGCCATCCGGCCGCCTCTTTTTTTGCATGTCCCGCGCGGGCGGTATCTCCCTTGCGCGGGTGCTCTCTCCCTTGTGGGAGTGCAACAAAAGTGACATGGTGTCGTCACAAATATGAAATATTGCATTGGAGAGGTGGCATGAAAGCATTTTTGATGCTGGCCGCAGTTGGTTCCGCGGCGGCGGCGACGCCGGCAATGTCCCGCGATCATGGCCGGTACGCCGATGCCGAAATCCTGAACGGCAATTACCTCCAGGCGGAGCGGCTATTGACGGCCCGGATGCGGGCCTCTCCCGATCAGCCGGAGATTCTGCTCAATCTTGCCGCGGTCTACGCCCGGACGAACCGTGAGGCGGCGGCGCGCGCATTGTATGAACGGGTACTGGAACAAGAGGCGGTGTTGCTGACCCTACCGGCGGACCGCGTGGCAAGTTCCCATGTCGTCGCGCGCGCCGGGTTATCGCGATTGCCGGTTGCGGCGGTCAACCTCAGCGCCCGCTGAATCGGAGCCGCGCCGCCGGTCCTGGCGGGACCATGATGCGCGTGCGTGGCGAACGGGTGAGGGGACGCGCCGCTTCTCCGTGCTTGCGCTGCTGCGGACGCACCGCGTCGCGCTTAGGGGTCAAAGCCTGGGCAGGGTGACGCCGCGCTGGCCCATATATTTGCCGGCCCGATCGGCATAGCTGATTTCGCAGGGCTCATTGCCCTGCAGAAACAGGAACTGGCAGGCCCCCTCATTGGCATAGACCCGCGCTGGCAGCGGTGTGGTATTGGAAAATTCCAGCGTCACATGGCCTTCCCATTCCGGTTCCAGCGGCGTGACGTTCACGATGATCCCGCACCGGGCATAGGTCGATTTGCCGAGGCAGATGACGAGGACGTCGCGCGGAATTCGGAAATATTCCACCGTTCGCGCGAGCGCGAAGCTGTTCGGCGGAATGATGCACGTATCGGTCTTGCGGTCGACGAAGCTGGTCGGTTCGAACTTCTTGGGGTCGACCACCGCGCTGTCGATATTGGTGAAGATCTTGAACTCGTCGGCAACCCGCGCATCATAGCCATAGGAACTGAGGCCATAGCTGATGCAGCCCTCGCGACGCTGGCCCTCGACGAACGGTTCGATCATGCCGTGCTCCTGCGCGGCCTCGCGAATCCAGCGATCGGACAGGATGGTCATGCGTTCCCCCGGGATAAAGGCGGCCGCGCCGCCAGGATGTTACAGGTCGAGATTGGCCGGCCCGAAGGCGTGCGGCAAGAGCGCCGAGAGGGAATGCGTCGCGATCGCGTCGCCTTCCATGCCGGCGCTGTGGACGATCAGATCACGGCGCCCGAGCTGTGCCGCCTCGTTCAGGATCTGGCGACAGCGTCCGCACGGAAAAATCGGCTCACGCCCCCTCGCACCATCGGTCGTGATCGCACCGCCGGCGATGCCGATCGCCACGACATCGCGCAGGCGCCCCTGGCCGTTTGCCGTCGCCAGTGCCACGGTTTCCGCGCAGAGTGACAGGCCATAGCTCGCATTCTCGAAATTGGCGCCGGTCACGATGCTGCCGTCGCTCAACAACAATGCGGCGCCCACCGCGAAGCGGGAATAGGGCGCATGCGCATGGACGGCGGCGGCGCGTGCAGCGGTGATCAGGGGGACGGGGTCGATCTCGGTCATGGCGTGACGACATTCCAATGCACCGGCTCGTCCGCACCGTCGACCCGCAGAAAGCGCGTTGCGCGCCACACGGCCCAGGGTTTCGCGGCGTAGCCAGGGGTGAAGAAGAACCGCTCGGCCCAAACCGTGCGGGGCAGGCTTTTGGTTACCGCATATCGCGATTCGAAATCGTCGGAAATGTCGATCAGCATGGGTTTTCCCATATGCCGCTCGGTCAGCGTCAGGAACAGCGCAAGCTGGCGGATCAGGTCGTCACGCTCCGGCCGGCGGCTGCACGCGGGATCGAAACGCAAGCGTAAAGCGGATGGCAAGGCGTCGGCATTGCGCGGCACGGTCCGCACGAAGTTGGCGGCTTGCCGTCTGGCGGAGGCGCAAAGCGAATAGACGTGCACCGCGCCGCGGCGCATTCCTGCCTCGGCGGCGGCCTTCCAATTGGCTTCGAACCGGACGTCGCGCTTTGCGGCGCCCCGCGTTGCGACGATATAGGCGAAATCGGCGCCGCGGGCCTTCAGCATCGGCCAGTCGATTTCGCCCGTCGCCGCGCTCACGTCTATGCCCTGCACCGGATAGCGGTCCGGATCCGGGCGCCAGTGCACGCCGTACCACCAGCCCGCGCCCGTCAGCGTGAACAATATCAGCAGCAATGCTGCGAAGCGGCGGGATCGCGACACGGCCGAGCTTAACCCTTGATGTGCAGGACGCAGATCAGCGTAAACAGGCGGCGCGCGGTGTCGAAATCCACCGTCACCTTGTTCGCCAGCCGGTTCTTCAGCGCTTCGGCCGCTTCGTTGTGGATCGCGCGCCGCGCCATATCGACGGTTTCGATCTGCTGCGGCGCGGCGTTGCGAATGGCGGCGTAATAGCTGTCGCAGATCGCGAAATAGTCGCGGATCGGCCGGCGGAAGCGGGCCAGGCTCAGCACATGGCTTTCAAGGTGCGAATCGTCCTCGCGCCGGACTTCCAGCACCAGGCGTCCGTCTTCCACGCGCAAGTGCAGGCGATACGGCCCGGCATAGCCGTCGTCATGCGTGCGGACCGGCGCGAAGTGATTTTCTTCCAGCAAGTCGAAGATCGCGATCCGCCGCTCCTGCTCGATATCGGCACTGCGCCATAGAATCGTGCGCTCGTCGAGCTGGACATCGATGATACGCGGGTCGGCCATCGCCATGCGGATGCAGTGTTTGGTCCTGATTGGCAACGTCGCGTGTCGATCTCGTGCCCGTTTTCCACAGCCGCCGCGCTTGTGCGGCGGCCGGGCTTCTGGGACAAGGGACGGATGTCCACTGCCTATCCCGCCGCCGTTCCGGACGCCGAACCGGAACAGGTCCGCCTGCCCGCCAATGTCGAGGCGGAAGCCGCGCTGCTCGGCGCGATGATGATCGACAACCGCCTTGCCGACGACATTCTCGACCGGCTGGAACCCGACCATTTCTTCGAACCGGTCCACGGCCGCATCTTCTCGCGCATTCGCGACCTGCGCGTTGCCGACATGCTGGCGACGCCGGTGACGCTGCGGCCGATGTTCGCCGATGATGCGGGCATGGAGGCGCTGGGAGGGCCGGGCTATCTGGCGCAGTTGACCGGAAGCGGCGCCGGCCTGATCGGCGCCAAGCAGTTCGCGCAGCAGATCTACGATCTCGCCATGCTGCGCGCGCTCGTCACGGTCGGCCGCACGCTGGTCGAACGCGCCATGGATACCAGCGAGGTGGTCGACCCGCGCGCGCAGATCGAAAGTGCCGAGGAACTGCTCTACGAGGTCGCGGGCGAGGGCAACACCGCCAACGCCGTCAAATCCTTCGGCGAAGCGTCGAAGATCGCCATCCGCATGGCCGACAAGGCGCTCAATTCGGGCGGCAACCTGTCGGGCATCACGACGGGGCTCGATTCGGTCAACGCCAAGATCGGCGGCATGCATCATTCCGACCTCATGATCCTCGCCGGCCGTCCGGGCATGGGCAAGACCTCGCTCGCCACCAACATCGCCTTCAACGCGGCGCGCCGCTGGGTCGACGATCAGGAAGCCGGCATCCCGCCGGAACAGTCGGTGGGCGCGAAGGTCGCATTCTTCAGCCTGGAAATGTCGGCCGATCAGCTCGCCACGCGTATCCTTGCAGAGCAGTCGAAGATCAGCTCCGAAAATCTGCGCATGGGCAAGATCAGCAAGCAGGAGTTCAACCGCCTTGCCGACGCTGCGGCGGACCTCAACAACCTGCCGCTATATATCGATGATACTGCCGGCCTGACGATCAGCGGCCTGCACACCCGGGTGCGCCGGCTGAAGCGGCGGCTGGGCGACGAACTCGGCCTTGTCGTTGTGGACTATCTGCAGCTTCTGCAGGGCTCCGGCCGCGCGCAGGACAACCGGGTGAACGAAATTTCGGAGATTTCGCGCGGGCTGAAGACGCTTGCCAAGGACATGAACGTGCCGGTTCTGGCGCTGTCGCAGCTCAGCCGCGCAGTCGAGCAGCGCGAGGACAAGCGGCCGCAGCTTTCCGACCTCCGCGAATCCGGCTCGATCGAGCAGGACGCCGATATCGTGATGTTCGTCTATCGCGAGGACTATTACATGGCGATGCACGAGCCGGAGCATCCGACCGCCACCAGCCCGGCGGACATCCACGAAAAGCACGCCAAATGGAGTTTGCGCTATCAGGAAGTGCAGGGCCTGGCCGAACTGATCGTTGCCAAGCAGCGCCACGGCGCCACCGGCAAGATTACACTGCGCTTCGAATCCGAGATCACCCGATTCAGCGATTACGCCGCCGGCGACTACGGCGCCTACGCGCACGGGGAGTAGAAAAAGCCGTCCTTGGTTCGGCCGGCGCATCCTGGGGGAAGCGGTAGAGATCCCGTTTGTGCTGAGCTTGTCGAAGCACCGCCTTTTCGCCGTGTAGCAACACGGAACCTTCCTTGGACAAGTGCAGGGCAAGCGATGACGGCATGGCGCAAGCCCCGCCTAGAATGCCGGCTGTTCCGGATCGTCGTCGGCCACCGGCCTATGGATACCGCATTCGGTCTTGTCCCAGCCTTTCCATCGGCCCGAGCGCGGGTCTTCGCCCGGCTTCACCTTGCTGGTGCACGGTGCGCAGCCGATCGAAGGATAGCCCTCCGCCTCCAATGGGTGTCGCGGCAGATCGTGCGCGGCGAAATAGCGGTCGATGTCGGCCTTCGACCAGCCGATCAGCGGATTGACCTTCAGCCGGTCGCCATCGAGTTCGAAGCGGGGCAGGGCAGTGCGCGTATCGGCCTGGAACGCCTTCCTGCCGGTGATGCTGGCGTCGAACCCGGCAAGCGCGGTTTCAAGCGGCACGACCTTGCGGATCTCGCAGCAGCCATCGGGATCGTAGGACCAGCGCAGCCCGTTTTCGTCGCGCGTCGCCAGCATGTCGGGATCGGGCGTCAGCACGCGCAGTCCGGCCAGCCCCAGCCTTTCGACCAGCCGGTCGCGATAGGCGATCGTTTCGGGGAAATGCTTGCCGGTATCGAGGAACAGCACCGGCGTCGCTGGATCGATCTCGGCGATCAGGTGCAGCAGCACCGCCGATTCGGTGCCGAAGGACGACACGACCGCGACGTCGCCCAGCATATGCTCGCCAAGTGCCGTGCGCAGCATCTCCTGCGTGTCGGCCGCGCGGAACAGATTGTTGAGCCGGTGCGCGTCGGCCGCGGTGAAGCGCGGGGCGACGTCGATCCGGTCGATATCGCGCACCGCCGCTTCAGCCATGGCGCAGCTTCCATACCGGCACCGCGTCGTCGGCCGCCGGCTGATAGACGTAATCGTAGCGCTCGAGCGTCGCCTTCAGCACCTCTGCGTCGATCTCGGCTTCGGGCAGGAAGCTGTCGAAGCCGCAGCGGCGCATGAAAAGCATCTGGTCGACCAGAACGTCGCCCTGCGCGCGCAACTCTCCGGTATAGCCCGCCTCGCGCAGGATACGCGCCGCCGAATAGCCGCGCCCGTCGCGGAATTTGGGAAAGGCCACCTCGACAAGCTGGACGCGATCCAGATGCGGCAGCAGCTTGCGCGCATCCTCCCCCGCTTCCAGCCGCACGGCCGAGGCGTCGGGCTGGTCGAGAAACACGTCCAGCGTCACCGCCGGTTCCTCGTGCGGTGCGTCGTCGCGATAGTACAGGAAGTCAGCCATTTTCCACCATCCGTTCGCCCTGAGCCTGTCGAAGCCTGTCCTGAGCGGCTGGCTTTGCCAGCCAGCCGAAGGGGGCCGTTCTTCCTTTCCACGACAAGGAAAGGCAGGGCTTCGACAGGCTCAGCCCGAACGGTGCCGGTGATCTGAAATCACCCATAGATCGCCTCCTTGAAAGGCTGCATGCCGATGCGGCGATAGGTGTCGACGAAGCGCTCACCCTCGGTCCGCTGGTCGAGATAGACGTTGGTCACAGTCTCCACCGCCGCGACCACGCCGTCCTCGTCAAAGCCCGGCCCGGTGATCTTGGCGAGCGAGGCATCCTCCGCGCCCGATCCGCCGAGCAGAAGCTGGTAGTTCTCGGTGCCTTTCCGGTCGACGCCGAGGATGCCGATATGGCCGGCATGATGGTGGCCGCAGGCGTTGATGCAGCCCGAAATCTTGATCTTCAGCTCGCCCAGTTCCTTCTGCCGTCCCTGATCGGCGAACCGCGTGGCGATCTTCTGCGCAACCGGAATCGAGCGCGCATTGGCGAGGCTGCAGTAATCGAGGCCGGGGCAAGCGATAATGTCGGTGACGAGGTCGAGATTGGGTTCGGCCAGCCCGGCATCGCGCAGCCGCTGCCAGATCGCGTACAGGTCCTGCTTGCGGACATGCGGCAGCACCAGATTCTGCGCGTGCGTGCTGCGGATCTCGTCGAAGCTGTAGGCCTCGGCCAGGTCGGCGACCAGTTCCATCTGCTCGGCCGAAATATCGCCGGGAATCCCGCCGACCGGCTTCAGGCTGATATTGGCGATGGCATAGCCCGGCGCCTTGTGCGGCATGACCTGCTGGTCGACCCACACCGCGAAATCGGGATCGCTGCGGTCGATCTCTTCGGACAAGCCCGTCTCGAACGGCGGCGGTGCGAAATATTCGGCGATACGCTCCAGCTCGGCGCGTGGCACGTCCGATCCGTTCTTCAGGATCGCCTGCCATTCCTCCTCGACCTGGCGGGTGAATTCTTCCGCGCCGAGATCATGGACGAGGATCTTGATGCGCTGCTTGTGGATATTGTCGCGCCGTGCCCAGCGGTTCCACACGCGCAGCGCCGCCTCACAGTAGCTGAACAGATGGTCGGCGGGAAGGAACGGGCGTATCAGCGGCGCGACGAAGGGCGTGCGCCCCATGCCGCCGCCGATATAGACGGCGAAGCCCAGCTCCCCGGCGTCGTCGCGCACGAGTTTCAGCCCGATATCGTGCAGCCGGATCGCCGCGCGGTCGGTGTCGGAGCCCGTCACCGCGAATTTGAACTTGCGCGGCAGATAGCTGAATTCGGGGTGGAAGGTCGTCGCCTGACGCAGCAGCTCCGCCCAGGGACGCGGATCGGCGACTTCATCGGCGATCGCGCCGGCATATTGGTCGGCGGAGATGTTGCGGATGCTCTCGCCCGATGTCTGGATCGCGTGCATCTCGACCGTGGCGAGATCGGCGAGGATGTCGGCCGCCTCTTCCAGCTTGATCCAGTTATACTGGATATTCTGCCGCGTGGTGAAATGGCCGTAGCCGCGATCATATTTGCGCGCGATCCGCGCCAGCATCCGCATCTGGCAGCTGTCGAACGTGCCATAGGGAATGGCGATGCGCAGCATATAGGCGTGCAGTTGCAGATAGAGGCCGTTCTTGAGCCGCAGCGGCTTGAACTGGTCCTCGGTCAGCGCGCCCGAAAGCCTGCGCCGCGCCTGATCGCGAAACTCCTCGACGCGTGCGTCGACGATGGCCTGATCATATGTGTCGTAACGGTACATCAGCGAATATCCACACCCGTTCGCCCTGAGCCAGTCGAAGGGCTGTTCTTCTTCAAAGCAGCAGAGAAGGAGAGGCAGAGCTTCGACAAGCTCAGCCCAAGCGGCGAGGGAAAGCGCGTCATATCACCCAGCTCCCCGCCTCGGGATCGGCCGGCTTCAACGTCAGGTCCGGCCGCACGGTCGGCCCCAGCGCGCGGACGCGGTCCTTGATATGGGCGGGGCGCGGGCCGGTCTCGGTCATCTCGCCGTCGATGACATAAGGCGAATTGACGTGACGCGCGCCTTCCTCCTCATGCGCAACCGCCTCGCCGTGATCACCGACATCGACCGCATCCTCGACATGCGGCGACCAGTCGCTGCCGGTCCACCAGATCACCAGCCCGGTCTTCAGGTCGTTTCCGGTCAGGATCTTCATGCCTCTGCTCCGTGCATCGCGGTGGCCACCCGCGCCCAGCGACCGAGCTTGTCCTCGGCATCCGACAGCGCCACGACTTCGCCGACGACGATGATCGCCGGGCTCTGCACATCCTCGCGCTCGACCATGGGGCCGAGATCGGCGAGCAGCGTACGCATCGCACGGGCGCCGTCGAGCGTACCGCGTTCGAGCACCGCCACCGGCATGTCGGGGGCGACGCCCTCGGCCATCAATTTTTCCGAAATCGCGGCCGCCGTCGCCACACCCATATAGATGACGAGCGTGCGGCCCTTGCCGGCGAGGCCTGACCAGTTCTGATCGGTGAGCCCCTTGCACTGGCCGGCGACGAAGCTGACGGCGCTCGACCAGTCGCGGTGGGTGAGGGGGAGCATCGCCTCCGCCGCGCAGCCGAGCGCCGCCGACACGCCGGGGACGACCTCGACGCGCAGCCCCGCGGCGCGGACTGCCTCGACCTCTTCCCCGCCGCGCCCGAACACGAACGGGTCGCCGCCCTTCAGCCTCGCTACGATCGCGCCGGTGCGGACATGGGCCACGATCAGCGCATTGATCTCGTTCTGCGGAACGGTATGGCGCGACCGCTTCTTGGCGACCGAGATGCGCTGCACGCCCTCCGGCACCAGGTCGAGCACACGCGCATCGACCAGCCCGTCATGCACGACGATATCCGCCGACTTCAGTGCCTCGACCGCGCGAACGGTCAACAATCCGGGGTCGCCGGGGCCGGCGCCGACCAGAATGACGCGCCCACGCGCCTGGGGATCGAGTAGATTTGCCATGCCCGCTAGATGCGCGTCGGCGCGGTCGATCACAAAGCAGGGTTGCTTTGCGCGCGCCTAGAAGAGCTTTGGACGCTGCCGCCGGCTCACACCCGCCGCAACGCATCGGCATGCGCCTTGACGACGGCGCGGGTGCCGTCGTCGCTGTCGAACACGCCGTACCAGCCCTGCGGTTCGTGCGGCGGATCGCCGAGCAGCGGATCGCCCGGTCGCCAGCGATGGTCGCCGTGCGCCGCGCGGCCCTCGCCGTTCCACGCCCAGAAATTCGACCCGCACACCGGCCCGCCGGACGCAATGTCACGCTCGATCGCGTCATAGATGCGCGAATAGAATGCGTCCTTGAACCGGGTGCTGCCGGCCGGATCATAACCGCCGCCATCGCGTGGATATCCGAATTCCTCGAACACCAGCGGTTTTCCGATTTTCCGCGCGAGATCGCTCATGCGCGCGAAATATTCGCCGACCTTCGCCGCGCCCTCGGCTTCGCTGCCGGCAAGGTCGTGATCGTCCACCCAGTTCCAGTTGAGCGGCCAGATATGGGCGGTGCAATAGTCGATTTCGGCGATGGCATGTTCGCGCTCATAGACGGCACGGCTGCCGAGCGTGCCTTGCAATCCTTCGCTGCCCGTCGAGACGAGGTGGCGCGGCGCGAGCGACTTGATGAGCCGGGCCGTAGAGCCAACCCAATGATGGAAGGCGGCGAGGACAGGTTCCGCCGTCGCCATGTCGCCCGCCGGGCGCGGTTCGTTGGCAAGCTGCCACGCCATGATCGTCGGATCGTCGCGATAGCGGGTGCCGGTTTCCGCATTGGTACGGCGCAACAGCGCACGGATCCAGTCGCGATACATGCCGACGGCTTGCGCGTTGCGATAGAATTCGGACACCGCGTTGGGAAATTCCGGCCAGGGATGGTCGGGATCGCCGGCATTCATGTAACGGCCGGTGGCGTACCAGAGATAGGCCATCATCCCGCCCGACCATTCCCAGAAATTGGTGAGGTAGAGCACCGCCTTCATGTCGCGCCTCGCCAGTTCGGCCAGCGCGAAGTCGAGGCCGCGCAGCAGGTTCGCGTTCCAGTCCGTTCCCTTGCCGCGAAAGCCCGGCGTCACCGAATGTTCGAGCGGCCCTTCCTCGGCCGATGCGGCGATGCGGAGGTTGGTCACGCCCGTCGCCGCCAGCCGGTCGAGTTCGCGCCTCAGCCGGTCGCGATCTCCGGGCGCCTCGGGCGCGCCGATCCAGGCCGCGTACCACATGTTCGCACCGGCGTAGCGATAGGGCTTGCCGCGCAGGCGAAAGCCCGTGCCGTTGCGCGTGACGAAGGCGCCGGCCTCGGCCGCTTCCGCTTGCTGTGGGAGTGCTGCCGTTCCGGCCAGCGCCATGCCGCCGCCGACCAGCGAGCGCCGTGTCACCATCCGCGATGTCCCCTTCGTCACCCGGCAAGCGTAGCGCGGCCCGGCGGCCGCGGCCAGCATCCGTTCAACCGTCGCGCAGCCCGATGCCGATGCTCGCGCGCACCTGTTCGGCTTCGCTCGATACCACGGGATAGGCGCAGTAATCGGCGGCATAGGCCGCACTCGGCCGGTGGTTGCCCGACCAGCCGATTCCGCCGAACGGCGCCGCCGAAGATGCGCCGTTGGTGGGACGATTCCAGTTGACGATGCCGGCCCGGATATTGGCCCAGAACTGCTCGTACAGCCTGGGGTCCTGGCTGATCAGCGAGGCCGACAGGCCGTACCGCGTGTTGTTCGCCTCGCGGATCGCGTCTTCATAGCTTTCGGTGCGGATGACCTGGACGATCGGGCCGAACAACTCGATATCGGGCCGCTCGCTCGCCTCGGTCATGTCGATCAGGCCCGGCGTCAGGAACGGTCGGTCCTCGATCGGACGCTGCATGTGACGCAGCGGCCGTCCGCCCCTGGTCGACAGTGCGAGGAAGCTTTCGGTCAGCATGTCGGCGGTGTCGTTGTCGATCACCGGCCCCATGAAGGGCTGCGGATCGGCATGCGGTTCGCCGACGATCATGCGATCCAGGATATTCGTCAGTTCCGCCAGCAGCGGTTCATACAATCGCGGTTCGACGATCAGGCGGCGTCCGGCGGTGCAACGCTGGCCGGCGGTGGTGAAGGCCGACTGTACGATCAGCACGGCGGCCGAATACAGGTCGGGATTGCCCCAGACGACGATCGGGTTGTTGCCACCCATTTCCAGCGCGAGGATCTTTTCCGGCTGGTCGGCGAACTGCCGGTTGAGGGCGATGCCGGTGCGTGCCGATCCGGTGAACAGCAGGCCGTTTATATCGGGGTGCGACGACAGCGCCTTGCCCTGCTCCGGCCCGCCCAGCAGCAGGCGAACGCAGCCTTCGGGAATGCCGGCCTCGTGGAAGCAATTGACGAGAAATTCGCCCGTGGCGGGGGTCTTTTCCGATGGTTTGAACACGACGGCGTTGCCGGCGAGCAGCGCTGGAACGATGTGCCCGTTGGGCAGATGGGCCGGGAAATTGTACGGCCCCAGCACCGCCAGCACGCCGTGCGGCTTGTGCCTGAGCGCCATGCGCACGTTCATCGCCCCTTCCAGCCGCCGCTGGCCGGTCCGGTCGGAATAGGCGGCGACGGAAATGTCGACCTTGTTGACGACGGACTGGACCTCGGTCTTTGCTTCCCATAACGGCTTGCCCGTTTCGCGGGCGATAACGTCGGTAAAGGCTTCTTCCTTCGCCCGTACCACGTTGGCGAAGCGCCGCAGCGCCTCGACGCGGTAGGTCAGTGGCTTGGCCGCCCATTCGGCCCAGTGCGCGCGCGCGGTCGCAACCTCGGTATCGGCGTCGCCGGCCTCGCCGCGCCATAGCGTGGCGCCTGTCGCGGGCTCGGTCGAAATCAGTTCCTGTCCGGACATGCCAGTCTTTCCATCTTGTTCGTCCCGTCCGCGTCGCGCGTCAATGCACGAAATAGTGGTGCGTTTCCACACCCGTTACTTCCGCGCTCAGGTGAGCGCATCGCCCATCTCGCGCACGGCCGCCACCTTGGCGTCGAATGCGCGCCAGTCGTCGGCCCGGTCGATGTCCGCCCAGATCGCCTCGACCTCGTCGATCAGCATGCTGCACGGTTCGCCGCCCGACCAATAAGGGTGATCGCGGTCCTTGCGCGCTTTATAGCTGCCGAGCGCTGCCCGCACTTCGTCGAATGCCGCGCCATAGCCTTGCGGAAGTGCGCCGCCGAACGCATCGAAGAAGAATCGGTCGATCGGCGCGTCCTGCCCGCGAAGCGCACGCTCCACCGCCTGCACCAGCGCACGGTCGCTTTCCGCATTCTTCGGTTGCACGCCCAGCCGCCACAGGATCGCATCCGACACCGCCGGCTGATAGCGCGCGCCGAACGTTTCGAGAATGTCGATCAGCGGCTGTGCCTCGCTGACCGTGCGCAGCGCGACCGCAAGCTGCATCACGTCCCAACGGATGGCCTCCGGCTGCCGGCCGAAGGCGTACAGGCCGGCATGATCGAAATAGGCGGCGGTGAAGGCCGGGTCCCAGGTCGGCGCGAACCGCCACGGCCCGTAATCGAAGCTTTCGCCCGTCACGTTGATATTGTCGGAATTGAGCACGCCGTGGACGAAGCCCGCCGCCATGTAGCTTGCCGCCAGCCGCGCCGCGCGCGTCACGACATGGTCGAGCAGCCGCTCGGCCCCGTCGTCCCCGGCCTCCTCGCCGTAGAAATGCTTCAGCACATAGGCGATCAGCCGCCGCATCGCCTCGGCGTCGCGGTGATAGGCCAGCCGCTGAAAGGTGCCGATACGGATATGCCCGTGGCTCAGCCGCACCAGTACGGCGGACCGGGTGGGGGAGGGCTCGTCGCCGCGCTCCAGCGCCTCGCCCGTTTCGATCAGCGAGAAGCTCTTCGACGTCTCGACGCCCAGCGCCTCCAGCATCTCGGTCGCCAGCACCTCGCGCACGCCGCCCTTCAGTGTCAGCCGGCCGTCGCCGAAGCGGCTGTACGGCGTCTGTCCCGACCCCTTGGTGCCGAGATCGAGGAGGCGGCCATGGCTGTCGCGAAGCTGGGCAAAGGTGAAGCCGCGCCCGTCGCCGATATCGGGGTTGTACACCCGGAACTGGTGCCCGTGATAGCGCAGTGCCAGCGGCTCGGGCAGCGAACCCGGCAACGGTTCGAAGCGGCCGAAATGGGCGATCCATTCGGCATCGTCTAGCCCGCCCAGGCCGACGGACGCCGCCCAGCGGTCGTTGCGGAAGCGTAGCCTCGTCTGCGGAAAGTCCGCCGGTTCGGCCGGGTCGTAGAACGGTTCACCCAGTTCCAGAAGCGCCGTTTCGGGGGCGTAGCTTGCCGCTTGCGGTGAGAAGGTCATACGGCGATATGGGTGGCGATGGACGAACGACGCAACCTTTCGCCTTTCGTGGATGGATATTGGTGGTCGAATGACGGCCTGCGGCTGCATTACCGCGACTATCCGGGCCGTGACGACCGGCCCCCGATCCTCTGCCTGCCGGGGCTCACCCGCAACGTCCGGGACTTCGAAACCGTGGCGCAGCGACTTGCCGGCGACTGGCGCGTGATCGTGGTCGAACTGCGTGGCCGCGGCGAAAGCGCCTATGCCAGGGACCCAATGAGCTATGTGCCGCTCACCTATCTCCAGGATATCGAGGCATTGCTCGCGGAGCTGAAGCTGGAGCGGTTCGTCGCGTTCGGCACTTCGCTGGGCGGCATCCTGACGATGCTGCTGGCATCCGCGGGCACGGGCCGCCTCGCCGGCGCGCTGCTCAACGATGTCGGCCCGGAACTGGAAGCGGACGGGCTGATGCGCATTCGCGGCTATGTTGGACGCGGAAACTCGCACGGCACCTGGATGCATGCCGCGCGCGCCACGGCGGAGGCCAATGCCGACGTCTATCCCGACTATGACATCATGGACTGGCTGAAAATGGCGAAGCGCCTGTACCGCCTCAATCCCTCGGGGCGGATCACGCTCGATTACGACATGAAGATCGCCGAACCCTTTCGCGTGCCGGGCAACGAGGCCGGACCCGACATGTGGAAAGCGTTCGACAGTCTTGCCGGCCGGCCGGTGCTGGTGGTGCGCGGCGAGCGGTCGGACATTTTCGGCGCGGCCACGGCGGAGCGGATGGCGAGCCGGTTCGACGATGTCGAACTCGTCACCGTACCCGGCATCGGCCATGCTCCCACGCTGGAAGAGCCGGCGGCGGAGGCGGCGATCAACCGGCTGCTGGCCCGTGTCGCGGCGGCGGCGGTGCCGGCGCAATGACGGTCAACATCCTGCATCTGCATTCGAGCTTCTCGCTCGGCGGCAAGGAGGCGCGCGCCGTGCGCCTGATGAACGCCTTCGGCGACCGGGCGCGGCACACCATCGTGTCGGGGGTGCCGGGCGAACTCGGCGCGCGCGACGCCATCGACAGGGGCATCCGTTACGAGATCGCGCAGAACCCGCCGCCGCTCGTCGGCAGGCCGTCGGTGAGCCGGTACGAAGCGATCGCGAAGTTCATGGCGCCCTTCGATCTGGTGCTGACCTATAATTGGGGCGCGATCGACGGCGTGATGGCGAAGCGCGCCTTCGCCAAGGGCATGCCCCCCGTCATTCATCACGAAGATGGCTTCAACGAGGACGAGGCGAGCGGAATCAACCCCGTGCGCACGATGTATCGCCGCGTCGCGCTTGGCGCCGCGCGGGCGCTGGTGGTGCCCTCCTACACGCTGGAACGCATCGCGCAGAAGGCGTGGAAGCAGCGACCGGACAAGATCCACCGGATTTCCAACGGCATCGCGCTCGATCGTTATGCCGCAGATCCCGTGCCCGATGCCATTCCGGGGTTCCGGCGGCATCCCGAGGCCATGGTGATCGGCACGATCGCCGGATTGCGGCCGGTGAAAGATCTGCCGCTCCTCGTCCGCGCGGCGGCGGGCATGGTCAACCGGGTACAATTGGTGATCGTGGGTGAGGGGCCGGAAGCGGCGCGCATCCGCGAGACGGCGGAGCTGATGGGATTGGGCGACGATCTGGTCATGCCCGGATTCCTGCCCGACCCGCATCGCTATATCGGCCATTTCGACCTGTTTGCGCTTTCGTCGAAGAGCGAACAGCAGCCGATTTCGGTGATGGAGGCGATGGCCGCGGGCCTGCCGGTGGTGTCGACCCCGGTCGGCGACATCACCGCCATGGTGTCGGAGGCCAATCGTCCCTATATCAGTCCCAACCGCAACGAAGTCTGTCTGCGCGACTGTCTGCAGATCTTCCACGGTCGCGCCGGCGGGCGGCGAACGGTCGGCGAGGCTAATCGCGAGAAGGCACGGGCCGAATTCGGTGAAGCGTCCATGATCGCTGCCTATGCGAAACTGTATGGCGAGGCGATCTGTAGGCCCGGGGCCTTTCTTTAGCGTAAAGCGCTCGCGTCGACGGGGCGAACCGGCTAGGTTCCCCGAAATTTGTCTGGAGGATTCGTGTTCAAAGGCTTGCAGCCCATCGTCTATAACGGTCAGGAAGTCTGGCCGCTCATCGAAGGCGGAAAGGGTGTTGCCGCGACCAATCACGCCAGCGCAGGCGCCTGGGCGGCAGCCGGCGGCATCGGCACCGTATCGGCGGTCAACGCCGACAGCTATGATGCCGAAGGCAAGATCGTCCCCCAGGTCTATCACGCCCTCACGCGGCGCGAGCGGCACGAGGAACTGGTCGCCTATGCCATCGAGGGCGCGGTCCAGCAGGTGAAGCGCGCCTGGGACATTGCCGGCGGCAAGGGCGCGATCAACATCAACGTCCTGTGGGAAATGGGCGGTGCGCAGCGCGTGCTGCACGGCGTGCTGGAACGCACCAGGGGGCTGGTGGCGGGCGTTACCTGCGGCGCCGGCATGCCCTACAAGCTGTCCGAGATCGCGGCCGGCTACGACGTCAACTATCTGCCGATCGTCAGCTCCGCGCGCGCCTTTCGCGCGCTGTGGAAGCGTGCCTATTCCAAGGCGTCGGAATGGCTGGCCGCCGTTGTTTATGAAGATCCCTGGCTCGCCGGCGGGCATAACGGCCTGTCCAATGCCGAGGACCCGAAGCAGCCGCAGGACCCCTATCCGCGCGTCAAGGCGCTGCGCGAGACGATGCGCGAGGGTGGCATTCCCGATTCGACGCCGATCGTGATGGCGGGCGGTGTCTGGTATCTGCGCGACTGGAGCAACTGGATCGACAATCCCGAACTCGGCGCCATCGCCTTTCAGTTCGGCACCCGGCCGCTTCTCACCAAGGAAAGCCCGATTCCGGAAGAGTGGAAGGCAAAGCTTACCCAGCTCGAGGAAGGCGACGTGCTGCTGCACCGTTTCTCGCCCACCGGATTCTATTCGTCGGCCGTCCGCAACGACTTCCTGCGCAATCTCGAAGCGCGCTCGGAACGGCAGATCGCCTTTTCCACGCAGGAAGCGGGTGACCATGTCTTCCAGCTCGATGCGGGCGTGAAGGGCAAGAATTTCTGGGTGACCCGAAACGACCTGCTGCGCGCGCGCCAATGGGTGGGCGAGGGCTACACCGAAGCGCTGAAGACCCCGGACAACACGCTCGTCTTCGTCACCGAGGACGAAAAGAAGATGATCCGCAAGGACCAGGCCGACTGCATGGGCTGTCTCAGCCAGTGCCAGTTCTCGTCCTGGGCGGATACCGACACGAATTCCACCGGCCGCCTTGCCGACCCGCGGTCCTTCTGCATCCAGAAGACGCTGCAGGACATCGCCCATGGCGGGCCGGTGGACGACAATCTGATGTTCGCGGGGCACGGCGCCTATAATTTCAAGCGCGATCCCTTTTATTCCAATGGCTTCGTGCCCACGGTGAAGCAACTCGTCGACCGCATCCTGACCGGCGACTGATCGGGCGGGAAGGGCGCGGAGCAGCTCCGTAACCAGGATCGCGCGCCGCCGTGCCGAAAGAATGCGGCGTAGCGAGATGGATGCCGATGCCGTTTGTGACGGCGGCCGCGCCGCGCCGTCACCATAAGGTGCTTCGACGTAGTTGCAGTATGCTGCCGATGGCGGGCGCGGGGGGCACGCATGGCGATCTGCTCACCCGAAGGCTGCCCCGCAGTTGAAAACGCCCAAAACTAGGTTCGGTTCGACCAACCTTGGACGTCATGCCGGGTCCTTGGGCCGATTCAGGATGCCTCTGCGAGACCCATTCTCGTCACCCCGGTGAAGGCCGGGGCCCACCGAGCCGCTCAGTTTAAGCATTTAATATTGCAGCCAAGTGGATGCTGAAACAAGTTCAGCATGACGAAAGAGGTTTCCATTTCGCGCCTTTCGCAGAGGCATCATTCAGGAAGAGCCTCGTGCCTTATCCTGTGTTCCCGCGAAGATGGGCACAGGATATGGGTTCGAACTTCACGAGATGTTCAATCTGCCGCATCCGCCGTTTTAATCGGGGTCCTCGTCGGCCGTCGCCGCGCCGACCGCGGCTCCGCCGACGCCGCCTGCGGCCGCGCCTTCCTCCACGCTGACGTCGTCGGAAGCGGCGCCGACGGCAGCACCGCCGGCAGCGCCGATGGCCGCGCCCTCGACCAGGTTGCTGGAACAGCCGCCGAGCATCGCAGCGCCGGTGGTTGCGATCAGAAGGGTCGCTTTGCGCATGATCAATCTCCCGTTACCGGGTCGACAACCACGCAAAACGGGCGACGGTTCCTTTCAGGCCCAGCCCTCCAGCACTTGGTCGGGCGGGCGATGGCCGTCGGCCCAGGTGCGGATATTGGCGATGACCTTGTGGCCCATGGCCTCACGCCCCTCGAAGGTGGCGGAGCCGAGATGCGGCAGCAGCACGACATTGTCGAGCCGCGTCAGGCGGTCGTCCACCAGCGGTTCGTTTTCGTACACGTCCAGCCCCGCACCCGCGATCCGGTTCGCCTCCAGCGCGGCGATCAGGGCGTCCTGCTCGATGATCTCGCCGCGCGCGGTGTTGATGACATAGACCTGCTCGCCCAGCAGCGCGATCCGGCGGGCGTCGATCAGATGCTCGGTTTCCGCCGTGTGCGGCGTATGGATCGACAGGATGTCGATGCATCCCAGCATTTCGTCCAGATCGGCGTGCCAGACGGCGCCGAGCTGGGCCTCCAGCGTCTCGGCGATGCGCGAACGGCTGTGATAATGCACCGTCAGGCCGAAGGCGCGGGCGCGGGCGGCGACGGCCTGCCCGATCCGGCCCATGCCGACGATGCCCAGCTTCTTGCCGCCGACGCGGCGGCCCAGCATCCCGGTCGGCCCCCAGCCGCGCCATTTGCCACTGCGCACCAGCTTTTCACCTTCGGCCAGGCGGCGCAGTGCCGAAAGGATCAGCGCCATCGTCATGTCGGCGGTGTCGTCGGTCAGCACGCCGGGCGTGTTGGTCACCACGATGTTGCGCGCGCGCGCCGCCTGCAGATCGATATGGTCGAACCCGGCGCCGTAATTGGCGATCAGGTGCAATCGCTCGCCCGCCCCGGCGATCAACCCGGCGTCGATCGTGTCCGTCACGGTGGGCACCAGGACATCGCAGTCGGCCATGGCGGTGGCGAGCGCATCGCGTTCCATCGCCCTGTCGTCCCGGTTCAGGACGGCATCGAACAATTCGGCCATGCGATGCTCGACGGTCTCGGGCAGCTTGCGGGTGACCGCGACGCGCGGCGTGGCGGGGCGTTCTCGCTCTGTCATGCCCTTTCGATTGGAACGCCCGTGCCGAGCAGTCAACGGTTGAAGCATTGCGGGCCGAGCGGATAGATCGGAAGCCGTGCGGAAGTTCGGGAACGGGTAATGCGATTCTGGATATGGTTTGCCCTGGGGCTGACGGCACTCGGCCTGGCGGCATTCGCCGCGGCCGATGCGCCCGCGCAGAAGCGGGCGACGCCTTATTACGCGTCGATCGCCGCGGGCAAGGCGCATCTGCGGACCGGGCCGGGTCGGAACTATCCGATCAATTGGCTCTATCGCCGCGCCGATCTGCCGATCAAGGTCATCGATATCTATGGTGACTGGCGCAAGATCGAGGATCCCGACGGCACGCAGGGCTGGATGCATGTCGGCCTGCTCGCCTCGCGCCGGACGGCGATCATCACCGACGGCATCGCCGCGCTGCGCGATGCGGCCGATGCCGCCGCGCCGATCAACTGGCGCGCGGAACCCGGTGTCGTCGGTCGGCTGAGCGATTGTGAGGGCGGCTGGTGCTATTTCGATGTGAAGGGCCGGGGCGGCTATGTCGAGCAGACGCATTTGTGGGGCGTCGACCCGGGCGAGGAATTCTGACGCCTCAGCCCAACCCGCCCGACAGCGTCGCCGCCGTCGTGCCGACGACGAGCAGCACCAATATGCCGCCCATCCGGCAATAATCGGTGAAGCGATAGCCGCCGGGCGCCATCACCAGCAGGTTGTTATGATGACCGATCGGTGTCAGGAAATCGGACGATGCCCCGATCAGCACGGCGAGCAGCGCCGCATCGGGCGAGAAATGCAGCAGCCGCGCCGCCTCGATCGCCAGCGGCCCCATAATCACCGCGGTGGCGACATTGTTGAGGAAGATCGAAAGCAGCAGCGTGGTGGCGCACAGGGCGCCCGTGATGACGAACAGCGGCGCTCCGTCCAGCGACCGGCCGAGGAACTGCGCGACCTGTGCGGCGGCGCCGGTCGTCTCGAAGCTCTGGCCGACCGGGATCATCGCCGCCAGCAGGACGAGTACGCTCCAGTCGATCGAGCGGTAGACCTCCGCGGCCGGAACCAGCCGCAGGGCCGCCACCGCCACCGCCGCCCCGACGAAGGCGACGGTGGGCGTCGTGATTTCCGCGACCACCATTACGATCGCAGTGACGAAGATCGCCAGGATCAACGCCGAACTCGACCGCGCGACGCTCGGCGGATCGAGCCGGTCGATCTCCAGCAGCCGAGCCCGCGCGATGAAGCGGCTCAGCGCCTGCGGCGGCCCGCGCAGGAAAAGCTGGTCCCCGGCGTGAATTACCATCGACGTCAGCGGCTGGCGCTCTCGTGCAGCGCGGGGGCCCACCGCGACGACGCGCAGTTCGCCGTCGGAGCGCAGCGGCACCTCTTCGTGCCGCTGGTCGATCAGGAAGGATCCGTGTGCAACCGCGACGCGGGCGGTGACCTCTGCTTCGTCCTGCGGCGCCGTCGTGGTGTCTAGGCCCGTGCGATCAGCCGCGATCCACTGGTTGACCCGCGATATGACGAGAAGATGGTCCCCCTCCTTCAACCGCGTGGCGGTACCGACCATGACACGCCCCCCGTCGCGGAACAGCGCGAGCAATCGCGCCGATGCGTGGCGCAGCACCGGGAATAGCTGTTGCACCGGATGGCCCGCCACCGCCGCCGGCGCCAGCAGCTCGAACACGCGCCAGGGCGGCCGCGTCTCGCGCTCGCTCGATCGGCGGACCGGCAGCAGGCGCCAGCCCAATACCACCAGATAGAGCAGCCCGACCGCCGTTACCGCCGCGCCCACCGGCGTCATCGCGAAGAAACCCAGTGGCGCGCCGAGTTCCTTCTGCCGGACGGAGGAGAGGATCAGGTTGGCCGGCGTGCCGATCAGCGTCGTCATGCCGCCCAGGATGGTGGCGAAGGCGAGCGGCATCAGCGTCGCCGCCGGCGGCCGCCGTGCGGCGCGGGCGACATCGGCGGCGATCGGCATGGTGATGACCAGCGCCGCGATATTGTTCATGAAGGCCGAGAGCGCCGCACTCACCACCAGCAACAGGGCCAGCCGGACGGTGAACGGCGCGCGCTGCGGGATCACGGTACGCGCGATGACCGAGGCGATGCCGGATAGCTCGACTGCGCGGCCGATGACGAGGATTCCCGCCACCGTCAGTACGGCGGGGTCGGCCATTCCGACGAATGCCGTCTGCGGCGTCACCAGGCCGAGGGCGAGGCAAGCGAACAGCGCCAGCAGGGCGACGAGATCGTGGCGGACGCGTTCGGAAACGAACAGGACGAGCGCGATGCCCAGAACGATGGCGCTGAGCGCGGCGGGAGTCATGCCGCCACTATGGGCGATGCCGGACACGACGTCACCTGCCGTCTGCCCGGCGCCGCGGCGATCAGTCCAGCAATTCCACTGCCATCGCGGTCGCTTCGCCGCCGCCGATACACAGCGAGGCGAGCCCGCGCTTCTGCCCCGAATTCTGAAGCGCCGCGAGCAGCGTCGCCACGATCCGCGCGCCGCTCGCGCCGATCGGGTGGCCGAGCGCGCAGCCGCCACCATGGACGTTGAGCACGTCGTGCGGAATCGAAAGCTCGCGCATCGCGATCATCGCGACGCAGGCGAACGCCTCGTTGACCTCGAACAGGTCGACGTCGCCAACCGTCCAGCCGGCCTTGTCCAGCGTCTTTTCCATCGCCGAGACGGGCGCGGTGGTGAAGCGCGACGGCTCGTGGGCGTGCGCGCCGTGTGCGACGACGCGGGCGACCGGCTGCAGCCCCAGCCTGTCGGCGACCGACTGACGCGTCATCACCAGCGCCGCCGCGCCGTCGGAGATTGACGAGGCATTGGCGGCGGTGACGGTGCCGTCCTTGGAAAAGGCGGGCTTGAGCGTCGGGATCTTGGCGACATCGCCGCGCGCTGGCTGTTCGTCGAGGCGGATGGTGTCGGTGCCCTTGCGCCCGGTGATCTCGACCGGCACCACCTCGCGGTCGAACGCGCCGCTTTCCTGCGCCTTCTGCGCACGCTGAAGCGAGCAGATCGCGAATTCGTCCTGCGCCTCGCGGGTGAACTGATATTCCTTCGCCGTCTCGTCGGCGAAGCTGCCCATCAGCCGGCCGGGCTCATAGGCGTCCTCGAGCCCGTCGAGGAACATATGATCGAGCATCTTGTCATGGCCCAGCCGCGCGCCGGAGCGGTGGCGCAGCGACAGATAGGGCGCATTGGTCATGCTCTCCATGCCGCCCGCGACCATCAGCTCGGCCGAACCGGCGGCGAGCGCATCGGCCGCCATGATCGCCGCCTGCATGCCGCTGCCGCACATCTTGTTGATCGTCGTCGCCTCGATATGCTTGTGCAGCCCCGCGCCCAGTGCCGCCTGCCGCGCCGGCGCCTGGCCCAGCCCGGCGGGCAGCACGCAGCCCATATAGATGCGCTGGACCGCGTCGCCCTTCAGCCCCGCACGCTCGATCGCCGCCCCGACCGCGGTCGCACCCAGCTCGGTCGACGACGCGCCGGCAAGGCAGCCCTGGAAGCTTCCCATTGGCGTGCGCGCGTAGGACAGGATGACAACGGGATCGGCGGACATGCGGAGATTCTCCTGATTTTATCGGATCGTCATCCGGATCAGGTCCGGGACCCAGAGCCGCAGCCGCTTTGGGCTCCGGATCCTGACTTCCGTCAGGATGACGAAGGGATTTTGCACTCTCCGATCTAGGAATGCGCTCGACATTTTGCAAAAGCCTTCACACCCGCCATCCCGGACTTGATCCGGGATCCAAAGCCGCAAGCACTTCGGGCTCTGATCCCGACTACCGTCAGGATAACGAAAGCAATCGACCGAACTCCTTGAACGCAGGCGAACTCTCATCACAATGCTGAACCCGAACGCCATCCGACAGCGTTAAGCGACGATGGAAGATTCCCCCCTGATTCAAGCTATCAAATGGTTCGCCACCGGCACCGGTGTTACCGCGGCCTTCATGGTCTCGCTTGATCTCGGCCGCCGCGTCGTCGGTTTCGGCTTCGTCGTGTTCGTCGCGTCGAGCATCGCCTGGATCGTCGCCGCGTTCCTGTCGAAGGACGGCGCGCTCGGCACGCAGAATGCGGTGTTGTTCGGCATCAACATCTTCGGCGTCTATCGCTACCTGATCCGGAAGAAGCCGGGTGGCTGATCCTGTCTGGTGGATGGCCGCGTTGGGCGCGCTCGGGCTCGTCTTCGGCAGCTTCATCGCGACCGTCGCGATCCGCTGGCCGGAGGGACGCTCGGCGCTCAAGGGACGGTCCGAATGCGACGGCTGCGGAAGGACGCTGACGGTCGCCGAACTGATCCCGGTTGGCAGCTACGTGGCGCAGCGGGGCCGGTGCCGTGCTTGCGGGGCGGCGATCGGCCGGCTGCACCCGGTGGTGGAGCTGCTCGGCCTCGCTACCGGCCTCGTCGCCGCCGCCGTCGCACCGGATTGGACGGGCGTGGCGGGCGCGATATTCGGCTGGCTGCTGCTTACGCTCGCCGTGCTCGACCTGCGGGCCTTCTGGCTTCCCGACCTGCTCACCGGTGCGCTGGCGCTTGCCGGACTGACGACGGGACTGCTCGGCCTCGCCCCGTCCACCCAGGACCGGCTGATCGGCGGCATCGCGGGGTTCGCCGTGCTGTGGGCGGTCGCGGCGCTCTATCGCAACCTGCGTGGGCGGGAAGGGCTGGGCGGCGGCGATGCCAAGCTGATGGGGGCGATCGGCCTGTGGCTCGGCTGGCGCGATCTGCCGCTGGTGCTGTTCACCGCCTGCATGATCGGCCTTGTTGCGGCGCTGGTGATCCTCGCGCGGCGCGGCAGGCTCTCGGCGACCGACCAGTTGCCGCTCGGCATGCTGCTCGCCCTCGCCGCATTTCCCTGCTGGCTGACCCAGGCTATTCGGTAGCGAAACAGGAGGGTGGAGGTACGGGGCTCTTCCCGAGCCGCTCGAAGAATCCGGCACGGCGTGCAGTTGGTCGCACGTACCTCTAAGCCTCTATCCGGTAATGGATCGGTTTGAACGTCCCGCCGTTCGAATCGGGGGCCGAGCAGGCGGTCAGGCCGATGATCAGGTCCATCTCCGCGCGCAGGGCGATATAGTCGCCGGCCCTGCTGATCGGCGGCAGGACCTTCAACTCGCCGGTTTCGCCATCGACCGGCACGTTCATGAAACAGTTGAACGCGTTCGGGATCTGCGCCGGCGTTATGCCCCAGGGCGCCAGCGCCTCGGCCAGATTGCCGAAACACCCGCGATGCCGGGGCAGGTCGGGATAGAAGTGATCGAACGTGTCGACCGAACACGGCGTCAGCAGGAAATCATGCCGTCCGACCGTATCCTCGACGATCTCCAGCATCACGTTCGAACGGTTGGAATAGAGCTTGTTTCCGGTCGAAAGGTAGATCCGCTCGGCATAATCGAACGTCCGCCCCGACGAGATCACCTCGTCGATGTCTCGCGCGTTGAAGGAGAGGAGATCGGCGACCTGTTCGCCCCTGGGATCGATGACGATCAGCGTCTGGCCCTTCTTCACTTCGAAGGCGGTGCCGCTGCGTTCGGGAATGACCTGGGGTTCTATTTTTCCGCTCCGCGATATTCGAAGGGCGCGCGCCAGTTCTCATCGACCTTCCGCCCGCTATATTGCCGTGCCTCGCTCAGATCGCCGTGGCGCGCGAGCATCGGGTTGCGCGACCCCGCCAGCGCCTCGTCGCGCGTCAGGATCTTTTCGCGCATGCCCTCATATTTGTTCTCGGCGCGCAGCCGCTCGAACTGGTCGTGCAGGTTGAAGACCAGGGCAGGGCGGTCGAAGCGCCGCGCCGGACGGCTGGCGTTCGGATGCAAGCCGACGATGAAGAACGCCTCGCCGCCGAAGCTCAGCGAAAAATGCGGATTGGTGGGATCGGCGCTGACCCGGTCGTCATAATCCTGCCCGCGCCAGACATCCTTGTCCGATAGCGACTGGACCCGGTCCCACAGCGCCTCTTCGAACGCCGTTTCATCGAGAGCGTCCGGACCATCGAAGATTACGGCGAAGCTGCGGTACATCTGCGGCTCGCGCTTATACGCGCCGGCGAAGCCGAGCAGCGCGTCATGGATACGAACATCGTCCCAGCCGCTGTCGATCCGGTTGCAGGCCAGCACCTCCAGCGTTCCCCGCGCAAGCGCCGCCTTCGCGCCGACGCAAGGAAAGGCGCGGTCGTCGACATGGGCGAAGAGCATGGCTTCCAGACGCTCCTGCGCCTTGTGCTTCCAATTAAACATGGCCCAAGCGGCGTCCTCCCGTTCTGCCGCTGTAAAACGCCGTGTGCTGCAGCTTGTTCCTGACCATCGTGCTCCTGCGAAAGAGGGCGCCTAGAGCTTCAAACGATGCGCTGGATGCTCTGGATTCCTGCTTGCGCAGGAATACGGATCAACGCGGCACCCGTGCCTTCGGGAATCCCGCCCAGGCCTCGTCATAGTCGCTCTGCGCGGTTTCCAGTGCGAATTCGGTCGGGCGGAAAACCCAGCGGCTTTCGACCATAAACGCCATGGTGTCCTCGATCTTGTGCGGCTTCAGCTCCGCCTCGCTCGCCTTCTTCCAGCTTTCGACGTCGGGACCGTGCCCCGCCATCTGGTTGTGCAGGCTCAGCGCACCGGGGCCGAAGCCTTCCGACTTCGCATCATAGGCACCGTGGATCAGGCCCATCGCCTCCGACATCACGTTGCGGTGGAACCAGGGCGGGCGGAACGTGTCCTCCGCCACCATCCAGCGCGGCGGGAAGATCACGAAGTCGGCGTTTGCCACGCCGGGGGTATCGCTGGGCGATGTCAGCACGGTGAAGATCGAAGGATCGGGATGGTCGAAGCTGACGGTGTTGATCGTCATGAACTTCGATAGATCGTATTTCGACGGCGCGAGGTTGCCGTGCCAGGCCACGACGTCGAGCGGGCTGCGGCCGAGATTGGTCGTCCACAGGCTGCCGAGATATTTCTGCACCAGCTCGAATTCGCCCTCGATATCCTCGAACCAGGCGACCGGCGTCTCGAAGTCACGCGGATTGGCGAGGCCGTTCGCCCCGATCGGGCCCAGATCGGGCAGGCGGAACGGGGCCCCATGATTTTCCGCGACATAACCGCGCGCCCTGCCATCGGGCAGCGTCACCCGGAACCGTACGCCGCGCGGGATCAGCGCGATCTCGCCGGGGCTCAGGTCGATCCGGCCCATTTCGGTCAGCAACATCAGACGGCCCTGCTCGGGTATGACGACCAGTTCGCCATCGGCCGACACGAAGGCCCGGTGCTCCATATCCTTCGACGCGCGGTAGATATGGACGGCGGCGCCAGACTGGCTTTCCGGTGGATGGCTGGCGA
Source organism: Stakelama saccharophila (assembly GCF_032229225.1). Classification (NCBI taxonomy): domain Bacteria; kingdom Pseudomonadati; phylum Pseudomonadota; class Alphaproteobacteria; order Sphingomonadales; family Sphingomonadaceae; genus Stakelama; species Stakelama saccharophila. Next base: position 2,323,367 of record NZ_CP135076.1, on the reverse strand, counting down.
GCATCGTCACCAGGCTGTCCAGCCAGTCCGCCTCGTCGTCGTCATAACCCATCGGCGACCAGCGCAGCCGGTTGGGCGCAAGCGGTGCATCGACGGTGCCGGGCGCGAAAAGATCGGCGCCTTCATAGCGGCGGAAGGGCGGGTGCGCCGCCGACGGGCGCAACCGATAGAGCCAGGAGCGGCGGTTCTCCGAACGCGGCGCGGTAAATGCGGTGCCAGAGAGTTGTTCGGTATACAGGCCGAATGCGGGGCTTTGCGGAGAGTTGCGGCCCTGCGGCAGCGCGCCGGCCACTGCTTCGGTCGCGAAATGATTGCCGAACCCGGTCATATATCCGTCGGACACTGGGGCTCTCCCATATCGGTTTGAGGGTGCGAACCGCCGCCATGCTCGTCTTTATGTCTTTACGCCCCCTTTTGCGGGCGGGCATGGCGGCGGCCGCGGGCCGTTTTTCCTGCCGGTCGCATTCCTCCTGCGCGACCGGCCGGCCTCTCCTTACTCGTCAGGCGCTCAGGCCTCGGCCTTGTCCTTGGCCGGGATTACGCCGCGCTTGATCTGGTCGAGTTCTATCGATTCGAACAGCGCCTTGAAATTGCCCTCGCCGAATCCTTCATTACCCTTTCGCTGGATGATCTCGAAGAAGATCGGTCCGACCATGTTGGCGGTAAAGATCTGCAACAGCAATCCTTCGCCCGTCTCCGGCGATCCGTCGATCAGGATTTTGCGATCCTTCATCTTCTGGATGTCATGGCCATGGCCGGGCAGGCGCTGGTCGATCAATTCGTAATAGGTGTCGGGTGTATCCTGAAACTCGACGCCGTTGGCGCGCAGCTTGTCGACCGTCGCGAAAATGTCGTCGGTGGTCAGCGCGAGGTGCTGGATGCCTTCGCCCTTGTAATCGTTGATGAACTCTTCGATCTGCGAGTGATCGTCGCGGCTTTCATTCAGCGGGATGCGGATCTTGTCGTCGGGCGCGGTCATTGCGCGGCTGAGCAGACCCGTCTGCTGCCCCTCGATGTCGAAATAGCGAATCTCGCGGAAGTTGAAGATCGATTCGTAGTAATTCGCCCAATAATCCATCCGTCCGCGCTTCAGATTGTGCGTCAGATGGTCGAGCGTCTCCAGACCGGCCGAATTCTGGTTCGGCTTCGCGCCTTCGACAGGCTCGAAATCGGTGTCGTAGATGGTCTGCTCGCCATGCTTGTCGACGAGATAGAGATTGGCGCCGCCGATTCCCTCGATCGCCGGAATGTCCAGCTCGCCGGGACCGTTTTTGCCTTTCACCTCGGTCGCGCCGCGCTCGATCGCCAATTTCAGCGCCTTTTCGGCATCGGCAACGCGAAACGCCATCGCATTGGCGGACGGGCCGTGCGCTTCGCGAAAGCCGGCGACCTGACCCTCGGGCTCCATGTTAAGGAGAAAGTTGATGTCGCCCTGGCTATACCGGCGAACCTGCTTGGTCTTGTGATTGGCGACGTGGGTGAAGCCCATCATCGTGAAGAGCTTGCCGAGCGCTTCCGGATCGGGGCCGGTGAATTCGACGAATTCGAAGCCGTTGAGGCCCATGGGGTTTTCGCGGGGTTCCATCACATCTCTCCGGTTCGGGAAACTGGTATCAATTGATACTACCTACCAATATGCTGGCGTCGAGTAAAGGCGGGCAGTTAGGGTTGTTTCATGTCAACGCTCCATCTCGACGGCTTTCTCCCCTATCGCCTGTCGATCACGTCGAACCGCGTGTCGAACGTGATCGCCACCGCCTATCAATCGCTGTTCGGGCTGAAGATTCCTGAATGGCGGCTGGTCGCGGTGCTCGCGGAGGGCGATGGCATGACGCAGCAGGCCCTGGGGGCAATGACGCGGATGGACAAGGTGACGGTCAGCCGCGCCGCGATCGGCCTCGTCGAGCGTGGCCTGGTGAAGCGCGAGCCCAATCCTTCCGACCAGCGATCGCATCTGTTGCGGCTGACCGATTCGGGCGCGGCGCTGTATGAACAGGTGGCGCCCAAAGCGCTGGAACTGGAGCGGCGCATTTTTTCGGAGTTCTCGGCCGGGGAGATCAGGCAGTTGCGCTCGATGCTCGAACGGCTCGAGGTGGCGGCAGCGGGATTCGAGGCGGAAGCGACTTGATCCGGCACAGCCGCTTACCGTAATTCATACCAGCCTCCCCAGGCGTGCCATTGCTGCCCACGATCGAGGAGGAATCATGTCTCAGTCGCTGAACCGTGCCGGCCTGTCCGTCGCCGAACCGCTCGCACGCTTCGTGGAAGGGCAGGTGCTGCCGGCGCTTGGCATCGGGGGCGACGGCTTCTGGTCGGGGGTGGCCGAAATCTTCGACCGCTTCGTACCCGACAATCGGGCGCTGCTTGAGACGCGCGACACGCTCCAGGCGCAGATCGACGCGCGCTACGAAGCCGGACAGCCGGTGGACGAGGCTTTCCTTCGCGAGATCGGCTATCTGGTCGAAGAACCGGACGATTTCACCATCGGCACCGGACATGTCGATGCCGAGATCGCGACCATGGCCGGTCCGCAGCTCGTCGTGCCGATCCTCAATGCGCGCTTCGTCCTCAACGCCGCGAATGCGCGTTGGGGAAGTCTGTACGACGCGCTCTATGGCACCGATGCGCTCCCCGGCGAGCCGAAGCCGGGCGACTATGATCCCGAGCGCGGTGCGCAGGTGATCGCCCGGGCCAAGGCGTTTCTGGACGAGGCGGTGCCGCTCAGAGCAGGAAAGTGGGCGGATTTCACCGGAGGTGCGCCGGACCTTGCCGATACCGCCCAGCTCGCGGGGTGGGCCGGGCATTCGCTGCTGTTGCGCCACAATGGTTTGCACATCGAAATCGTCATCGACCGCGAGCATCCCATCGGGAAGCATGATCCCGCTGGCATCGCGGACATCGTGCTGGAAGCGGCGCTGACGACGATCGTCGACCTGGAGGACTCCGTCGCGGCGGTCGATGCCGAAGACAAGGTCGCCGCTTATGCGAATTGGCTGGGGCTGATGCGCGGCGACCTCAAGGAGACGTTCGACAAGGCCGGCAAGACGATTACCCGCCGTCTCGATCCCGACCGCAGCTACACGGCGCCGAGTGGCGGCAATTTCACCCTGCCGGGCCGATCGCTGTTGTTCGTGCGCAATGTCGGCCATCTGATGACGACGCCGGCGCTGATGCTGCCGGACGGATCGGAAGCGCCCGAGGGCATCCTCGACGCGATCATGACCCCGCTGATCGCGCTGCATGATCTGCGCGGGCTGAGCCGGTATCGCAACAGCCGTGCGGGCTCGATCTATATTGTGAAGCCCAAGATGCACGGGCCGGACGAATGCGCCTTCACCGATCGCCTGTTCGATGCGGTCGAGGATTTGCTGGGGCTGGCCCGCCACACGATCAAAGTCGGCGTGATGGATGAGGAGCGTCGCACCTCGGCAAATCTCGCCGCGTGCATCCATGCCGTGCGGGACCGTATCGTATTCATCAACACGGGCTTTCTCGACCGTACCGGCGACGAAATCCACACCGCGATGCACGCCGGCCCGATGATCCCGAAGGGGGAGATGAAGGCCAGCGGGTGGTTGCAGGCCTATGAGGATCGCAACGTCCGTATCGGCCTGCGGCACGGCCTGTCGGGCAGGGCACAGATCGGCAAGGGCATGTGGGCCGCGCCCGACCGCATGGCGGACATGCTGGAGCAGAAGATCGGCCACCCGAAATCGGGTGCGAACACCGCCTGGGTGCCGAGCCCGACCGCGGCGACATTGCATGCGCTTCATTATCACCGGATCGATGTGTTCGCGCAGCAGAGGGCGATCGCCGGAGAGGCCGTGCCGAAACTGGACAAGCTGCTGGCGGTGCCGGTGGCGGAGGGACGCAACTGGACGCCGGCCGAAGTACGGCGCGAACTCGACAACAATGCGCAGGGCATTCTGGGCTATGTCGTGCGCTGGATCGATCAGGGCATCGGCTGCTCCAAGGTGCCCGACATCAATGATGTCGGGCTGATGGAAGACCGCGCGACGCTGCGTATATCCTCGCAGCACATGGCCAATTGGATGCTTCATGGAGTGGCGTCGGTGGAGGAGGTCGACGCCGCGCTCCTGCGGATGGCGAAGAAGGTGGATGCGCAGAATGCGGGCGATCCGAAGTACAAGCCGATGTCCGGACGCGAAAACGGCAGTCTTGCATTCCAGGCGGCGCGTGCGCTCATTTTCGAAGGGCTGGCGCAACCCGGTGGTTACACCGAACCGCTGCTGCACCGCTTCCGTCGGCGAGCCAAGGGCGCCGGCGCCGGCTGTGATCCGGATCTCAATATTTCGCCCGCTTCGGCTTGATCTGTCGCTTGCTGGGCAGGGTATCCGCTACCGTCGCGCCGCGCTCGCCGAAGGGGCGGGGCATGCCGGTCGTTGAATCCACGCCGGTCTGGCGTTCGGCTTCGGCGTTGATTTCTGCGCCGAGCAGCACGGCATAGGACGATACGAACAGCCACATCAGCAGGACGACGACCGCGCCGAGCGCGCCGTAGGTTGCGTTATAATTGGCGAAATTCGCCGTATAGATGCCGAACAGCAGGGTCGCCACGAGCCACAGGAGGGTCGATGCGACCGATCCCACCGACAGCCACCGCCAGCGCGCCCGGGCACGGTCGGGGCCATAGCGGAAGATGAATGCGAAGCCGGCGCTGACGATCGCCGCGGCGACCAGCCATGTCGCGATCTTGATCAGGACCACGCCGGCTTCACCCAGCATACCGACGGCTTCTTGCAGAAAGCCCAGCACGATGGCCGCGACGACGCCGACCAGAACGGCGACGATCGCGCCTAAGGTGAGGAATATTGCCAGTATCGTGGTCTGTATCATGTTGCGCGATTCGTCCTCCTCATAGACGACGTTCAGCGCCTGGATCATGGCGTTGGCGGCGCGCATGGCCCCGTAAACGGAAAAGAACAGGGCTATGGCCAGGCCGATGCCGGCCTGGCTGGCGGCGGTATTCGCCACGCTTTCCAACTGATCGCGGATAAGGGAAGCGGCGTCGGTCGGCACCAGCCGAATGACGGTCTGCATGTGTTCGGCAACCGTGCCCGGATCGGCCACCAGGCCATAGGTCATGACGACCGCACCCAGCAGCGGTACGAATGACAGGAAAGCGTAAAAGGCCACGCCCGCCGCCATCAGCGACAGGTTGTGATAGCCCGTCATCGAATAGATGCGGCCGAAAATCGCCTTCCATGCAGGCCATGGATGCTGCCACGGATGGCCGGAATCGAATCCCGGAATTCTGTTCGTGTCCACTTCGCCCCTCTGTTCGCTCATGTCGCGAATGCTTCCTTGTGGTCAGCGTTCTTGTCAACGCGGTGCGGCCCGGAAGGGATGCTTGCGTCCGAGCAGAATCATGTTTCTTTGCAGTACAATGGATACGCAGAGCGCCATATGCGTTATGGGCGAGTTCTGGCGGGGGGATGCTCTCCGTGTCGCAAGGGGACCGGGGATTGGTGCGGATCGGTACGGGCGGAAGAATTTTGAGGGCAGTGTTGCTGGCTTCTGCCTTTACGCCCTGCGCCGCGATCGTGCAGACCGCAACCGCGCAACAGCGGACGCCGGACGCCGATTCCGACGGGCAAGCCTCACCACAGCAGGAAAGCGAAGCCCCGCAACCGGCTCCGCAAGACGAGCCGATCGTACCGGACGAACAGTTCGAATCCGCGCTGCCGCCGCTCGGCGACGACATCAACGCCCCGCTGGAACCCATGCCGGAGCCCGTTGACCGACAGGGCGTGGCGGAAGCAGCCAGTGCCGACGCCGAGCAAGATGCGGAGGATGCGAAACGGGAGCCGCTGGAGGCTCCGGGCTCGGAAATCGTCGAGCCTCGCCCGCTTCCCGACGAGGGCGAGCTGGCCCAGCCATTGCCGCCGATCGACAGCTTCGATTCGACGCCGCCGCCGGAGATTGCGGGCGTCGAAGATATCGATTCCGAAATACGGTACGAAACCGTTGTCGAGGGTCTGGAAAAGGTCGATCTGGAAAGCCGCTTCCGCGACCTGTCGGCACTGGAAGAAGGAGACGGCGAAGCGGAAAACGCCGCCATGGTGTCGGCGCGCGCGAAATCGGATGAGCAATTGGCGCTCCAGCTAATGCAGTCGCAGGGATATTATGATGCTGCGGTGACGTCGCGGATCGACCGGCCGAGCGAGCCGGAAGGGGCGCTGCGAGCCGTGATTTCCGCTACTCCCGGCGTGCGCTATAGCTTTTCGTCGATCACCACCGAAGGCGACGCGACGGTGCCGATGGGCCTGGTGGACGAGGCCTTGCCGCTGAAACCCGGCGATCCGATCGAAGCCGAACGGGTACAGGGCGCCGAGGCCAACGTATCCGTGACGCTGCCGCAAAAGGGATATCCCTTTTTCCAACTCGGCCAGCGGGACATCCTGCTCGACGGCAGCGACCACAGCGGCGCCTATACGCTCCCTTATGATCTCGGGCCGCGGGCCTCGTTCGGCGGTTTTGCGACGCAGGGCGAGCCGGTTTTCGATCCGGAGCATATCGGGGTTCTCGCCCGCTTCGATCGCGGCGATCTCTATGACAGTCGCGATGTCGACGACCTGCGCAAGGCGCTGGTTTCCACCGGCCTGTATTCCACCGTTTCGGTCCAGCCGCAAAGAACCGGGGAGACCGCGCCCGACGGCACCGAATATGTCGATCTGCTCGTGCGGCAAAAGGCGGGGCCGCCACGCACATTGGCCGCGGAGGCCGGGTATCGCACCGGCCAGGGCATCCGTCTGGAAGGCTCCTGGACGCACCGCAACCTGTTCCCGCCCGAAGGTGCGCTGATCGTCTCCGGCGTCGGCGGCACGCAGGAACAGGGACTTTCGGCCACGTTCCGGCGATCCAATGCCGGCCGGCGTGATCGTACCGTGATGCTGGGCGTTGCCGCCAACCACAATGATTACGAAGCCTATGAGGCTTACACGGCTTCCCTGATCGGCCGGATTTCCTATGATTCCACGCCGCTGTGGCAGAAACGGTTCACCTATTCCTATGGCTTTGAACTGGTCGGCACGAACGAGGATGTGTGGAATTTCGACGCCGGTGAACGCCAGCGAAAAACCTATTTCATCGCCGCACTCCCCGGGACGGTCGGCTTCGACACCTCGGACAGCCTGCTCAATCCGACAGAGGGATTTCGCATCAACGCTACCGTCAGTCCGGAAGCCGCGGTCAAGGGTGCGTTCCGGCCCTATGCCCGGCTCAAACTGGAAGGCACCGCATATTATCCGGTCACCGACAGCCTGGTAATCGCCGGTCGCGCGGCGGTCGGGAGCATCCCCGGCATCGACCGGGACGACCTTCCCCCTTCGCGGCGCTATTATGCGGGTGGCGGCGGGTCGGTGCGCGGCTATGGTTATCGCGAGCTTGGCCCCCAGGCGCCCGACGGCAAGCCGATCGGCGGACGCAGCTTCAACGAGTTCTCGCTGGAAGCCCGGTATCGTTTCGGCGATTTCGGTATCGTCCCGTTCATCGATGCCGGCCAGGCCTATGACACGATCTATCCGCGCGGCTCGGACCTGAAATTCGGCGCCGGTATCGGCGGCAGGTTCTATACCAATTTCGGCCCCCTGCGCGTCGACCTTGCGACGCCGCTGAACCCGAGGCCGGGTGATCCGAGCATCGCCCTCTATATTTCGATCGGGCAGGCGTTCTGATGGCGGGTTCGCGCGATCCCGATATGACGGCGCCCGGCACAACGGACGAAAATGGAGCCGAGGAGATCGGCGAAGCGCAGCGCCGTCCGCTCTGGGTACGAATCCTCAAATGGATCGGAATTGCGCTGCTTGCGCTCATGGTGCTTCTCGCCGCGGCGCTGCTGGGGATCAATACCGATCCGGGCAGGCGTTTTCTCGCGAACCAGATCGCGGGGTACACGACCGCTTCCGGTCTCAACGTCCGTGTCGGTCGGATCGACGGCTCGATCTATAGCGACATGGTGCTCCGCGACGTGCGGATTCGCGACACCAAAGGCGTGTTCGCTTCGTCGCCGCGTATTGAACTCGACTGGCATCCGTTCCGCTTCATCAACAGCCATGTCGATGTCGATGCGCTGACGAGTCCGCTCGTCCGCTTCGACAGGACGCCGGTGCTGAAGCCGACGCCGTCCGCGCCGGAAAACCAGCCACTGTTGCCCGATATCGACATCGACGTCGACAAGCTCGCCGTCGACCGCATCGTCATCGGCGCGCCCGTCACGGGCCAGCGCCATATCGCCAGTGTTGCCGGATCGGTCCATATCGCCGACCGCCGTGCGCAGGTTCGGACGAAGCTGAGGACATTGCGGGGTAAGGGCGTAGCGGGTGGCGACAGGCTGCAGCTTGTCCTCGATGCCGCGCCGGAAGCGAACAAGCTCGACCTCGATCTCGAACTCGACGCGCCGAAGGATGGCCTGGTCGCCGGGCTGGCGGGATTGAAGGCTCCCTTGTCGGTGTCGCTGGACGGCGCAGGTAGCTGGCAAGCCTGGAACGGGACCCTGACCGGAACGCTGGGTGGCGATTCGCTGGTCGGGCTGAAGATCGCGGAGCAGGACGGCCGATTCCAGGTTCGTGGTTCGGCCCGGCCGGGGCTTTATCTTCAAGGGCCGGTGGAGCGGTTGACCAAACCGCGCGTGAACGTGGCGCTGGACGCCGCGCTCGACGAGCGCGAGGTCGACTTGCAGCTCCGGCTGCGCTCCGATGCCTTTGCGGTGTCGACACGAGGCGGGATAGATCTCGGCCGGAGCCGCTTCAATTCGTTCCGGATCGAGGCGCTCCTGCTCCAGCCCGGCGCGATCGCGGAGAACCTTCGCGGACGGTCGGTACGGGCGGCAGTCGATCTCGATGGGGAATTCCGCACACCCACGGTGAATTACAAGCTCCAGGCAGCGGCGCTCGGCTTCGGTGATACCGTCGTCGAACGCCTGTACGCCGAGGGCCTGGCCACGGTCGATTCCGAACACATCCTGGTTCCCGTTCACGCACGGGCTGCGCGCGTGACGGGGCTTCCCGCCAGCGCGAACGGTCTGCTCACCAATCTCACGTTGAACGGCGATATCGCCATCAACGGAACACAGATCCTGTCGGACAATCTGCGGGTCCGTTCGGACAAGATCGACGCCACCGCCGTCATCCTGGCCGATACCGCGAAAGGGCATTACACCGGCGCGTTCAAGGGGCGGGTCAACGATTATCGCGTCGACAGCATCGGCATCCTGAATCTGGCGACCGACGCCGACCTCTATTCGGCGCCGGAAGGCGGGTTCGGCATTCGGGGACGGATCGTCGCCAGGACGTCGCGTATCCTGAACGACGGTGCGCGCAATTTCCTCGGCGGCAATGCCTATGCCCGGGTCGACCTCGACTATACGCCGCAGGGCGTGGTCCGGTTCGATGATCTCCGCCTCAACGCCCCGGCGTTCAAGATTACCAGCGGAGAAGGATATTATGACCTCGACGGCGGCCTGAACGTCAGCCTCGATGCCGTCTCGCAGCAATACGGCCCGATCTCCGCCCGTGCCACCGGAACGCTGGCCGACCCCTCGCTGCTGGTGCGCGCAGCGAAGCCGGGGCTGGGGATCGGGCTTGCTGATCTGGAGGCGCGAGTCCGGGGGCATGCCGGCGCCTATGCCGTAACCGCGACGGGCGACACGAACTATGGCCCGTTCAACGCCGACATGCTGGTCGATACCGGCGATCCGCTCACCGTCGACGTGCGTAACGCACGCTTCGCCGGCGTTGATCTCCAGGGCCGCATCCACCGGACGGACGCCGGTCCGTTCGCCGGCAGGCTGGATTTCACCGGTTCCGGTATCAATGGCAGTGCCGAACTCGCCTCTGCCGACGGCAACCAACAGGCCGTGATCGCGGCGCGCGCGAACAACGCGCGGATACCGGGAACGTCCGGCATCACCATCGGTCGCGCCATCATCGACGCCCGGGCGACGCTGTATCCCGACGCGCCCGCGATTGCCGGGGACGTGCAACTCGCCAATTTCGCGATGGGCGAGTTCGTCATCGATCAGGCGCGGGCGCAGGTCGATTATCGGGGTGGCAAGGGAACGGCGAAATTGCTGGCGAAGGGGTCCTCCAGCGTGCCGTTCCAGCTTGCCGCCAATGCGCGGCTCAGCCCCGACAGCTATCTTGTCGCCCTTCGGGGAAGCGGCAACGGCATCGATTTCCATACCGAGAATCCCGCGCGCATCCAGGTTTCGGATGGCAGCTATACGCTGATGCCGACGGGAATCGTGCTGGACAAGGGCAGGTTGCGCGTCGCTGGCACCTACGGAACGGGAATGACGGCCCAGATGCGTCTCGACGATGTCGATCTCTCACTCGCCAATGCCTTCGTGCCGGGGCTGGGCATCATGGGCATGGCGAATGGCAGCCTGGACTTCGCGCAGCCGAGCGACGGCAGTTTCCCCAAGGCCGATGCGCGGTTGAACATCGCCGACTTCCGCCGATCGAGCATCGCCGCGGTTTCGGTGCCGGTGAATATTCAGTTCCAGGGCAAACTCTTTCCGCAGGGCGGCGAAGGACGCGCTCTCATCAAGCGCGGGACCACGACGGTGGGACGCATGGTCGCCACGCTTCAGCCACTGCCGCCCGGTGCCGGAGCCTGGACGACGCGGCTGATGGCCGCTCCGCTGGGCGGCGGAATCCGCTATAACGGACCTGCTGCGGTGCTGTTTTCATTCGCCGCGCTGTCCGATCAGCAGTTGACGGGGCCGATCGCGGTTGCCGCGAATTTCGACGGACGGCTACGCGCACCGCAACTCTCCGGCATCGTGCGTTCGAGCAATCTGAGCTACGTGAACGAGACCTATGGTACGCGGCTGACGAACATGAAGGTGGACGGTCGTTTCAACAACGACCGGTTCCAGCTCAACCAGCTTTCGGCAAAGGCCGGCGACGGATCGATCGCGGCGCAGGGCTATGTCGGTCTTGCGGCGGATGCCGGTTTTCCGATGGATATCCGGGCAACACTGGATGATGCGCGGCTGGCGCGCAGCGATTCGCTGGGTGCGACGGCCACCGGTGAGCTGCGTGTGCGGCACCAGCCCGGCGAGACGGCGACGATCACCGGCGAGCTGCGCATTCCGGAGGCGCGCTACGAGATTTCGCGTCAGGGTGCCGCAGAAGTGCCGATGCTGGACGGTGTCCGTCGCAAGGGTGAACAGGTGAAGTCGGAGGCCGAATCCGACGATGCGAGCGCGGCGCCGCCCGGCCTGTTCCGCCTCGACATCCGTGTCCGGGCGGACAACCGGCTGTTCGTCTCCGGCATGGGTCTGGAGTCGGAATGGCAGGCGGATATCCGCGTCGGCGGTACCTCGGCCAGTCCGGACGTGCGCGGCACGATGCGCATCGTGCGCGGCACCTATTCCTTCGCCGGAAAGCGGTTCGAGATCAGCCGAGGCGTGATCAGCTTCGAGGGCGGCCCGATCGGCGATCCGCAACTCAACATCCAGGCAACGACTGAAAATGACGGCGTCACCTTCACGATCAACATCACCGGCAGCGCGCAGAACCCGCAGATTGAGTTCGCGTCCAATCCCAATCTGCCGCAGGACGAGGTGCTTTCGCGGCTCCTCTTCGGCAGTTCGGTTACAGACCTGTCGGCCACGGAAGCGGTGCAACTCGCCGCCGCGCTCAATTCGCTGCGCGGCTCGGGCGGCGGACTCAATCCGCTTGGCAAGCTGCGCTCGGCCACCGGTTTCGACCGACTGCGTATCCTCGGAAGCGACGACACGACCGGGCGCGGCACGGCACTGGCGGCGGGCAAATACCTTACCGACGACGTCTATGTAGAGGTGATCACCGACGCGCGCGGCTTCACCGCTACGCAGATCGAAATCTCTTTGACCAAGGCGCTGAGTCTTCTTTCGCAGGTCGGCACCGCCGGCGGGTCGAGTGGCAGCATCCGCTACTCCAAGGACTATTGAGCGCGTCTCTTTCGCCCGATACCCGACGTCGAATATCCGGTATTCCAGGAAAGCAGCGGAAGACATCTGGATGTTTCGACAGAACGGGACGGCCGCATTGAAGGCGGCGCCTGTATGATTTTCGATACGCTGGCGGTTTATTCCGCAACGCAACACGATTACGGTCGTTGGGCACCCTCGTGAGGCCGTTACGATTATGACCGATACCGTTACCGCAGAGTTCCGATCCGCCGGAGATGGCGGGCTGCAGGTTCCGCCGGTGGATTTGTTGCGCGACGCCAGTCTGTTCCTTGATTTCGACGGAACGCTGGTGGAAATTGCTCACCGCCCCGACGGCGTGTTGGTGGATGCGCGCCTGCGCGCTTTGGTATCCAGGCTGGTGCAGGACATGAACGGCCGCGTCGCCATCGTCAGTGGCCGTCCGATCGCGGCGATTGCCGGGTATCTGGGCGAAGGCGTCGCGATCAGCGGTAGTCACGGTCTTGAGATGCGCTGGCCCGATGGCCGGGAACGAGCGCCCGAACGGCCGGCCACGCTCGACATGGTTCTCGCCAGGCTGCGCGAATTCGCCGATGATCGCGAAGGGCTGTTGGTCGAGGAAAAGCCGCTGGGAGTCGGCCTGCATTATCGAGGGGCTGAGAGCTTGGAGGCGGAGGCGCGGGAATTGGTCGGGCGTCTCGCGGATGAAACCGGGCTGACGGTCCAGTCCGGGAAGAAGGTGCTCGAATTGCGCCTGGCCGGCGCACATAAGGGCGAAGCGATCCGCCATTTTCTCGAAGGCCCGCCCTTCGCCGGATTCCGGCCGGTATTCATCGGCGACGATGTGACGGACGAGGATGGTTTCGCAGCCGTGGCGCATATCGGCGGGGCCGGCATTCTGGTCGGCGATGCGCGTCCGACCGATGCGCGGTATCGTCTTGCCGGTGTCGGTAGCACGCTCGACTGGCTGGAAGCGGCTTGCGCGGCACTGTGATGGATCAGACGAATCTCGATCTGTGGCCCATCGGAAATTGCCAGGTCAGCGGGCTCATCGACCAGCAGGCGCGGCTCGTCTGGGGCTGCGTGCCGCGCGTCGATGGCGATCCGGCCTTCTGCTCGTTGATTGACGGGCGAGACCCCGCCTCCGGCGATGCGGTGGGTATGTGGGCGATCGAACTGGAAGGCTGTCAGTCGGTCGAGCAGAACTATCTTCGCAACACGCCGATCCTGCGCAGCCGGCTGACCGACGGGCACGGCAATGCGATCGAGATCATCGATTTCTGTCCGCGCTTCAAACGGCTGGGCCGAACCTATCGACCGGTTTCCTATGCCCGGATCGTGCGTCCGGTTCATGGCAGCCCTCGCATTCGGGTGCGCTTGCGACCGACGCGAAACTGGGGCGACCCCAGCGTCGTGACCACGAGTGGATCGAACCATGTCCGTTACCTGCTGGAAGGGCTGCAGCTTCGGCTCAGCACCAACGCGCCGGTCGGGATCGTGCGCGAGGAGCGGGTGTTTCGCGTCGAGCGTTCGCTGCACTTCTTCCTTGGTCCCGATGAGAGTTTTTCCGGCGACATCGCGACCAGCGTCGAGGAGATGCTGACCTATACCCGCCATCATTGGCAGGACTGGACGCGCGGGCTCGCCACGCCGCTGGAATGGCAGGATGTCGTCATCCGCTGCGCGATCACGCTGAAGCTATGCCAGCATGAGGAGACCGGCGCGATCGTCGCGGCGCTGACCACCTCGATCCCCGAGCATGCGGAGTCCGGCCGGAACTGGGATTACCGATATTGCTGGATTCGCGATGCATATTACACCGTGCAGGCACTGAACCGTGTCGGCGCGCTGGACGTGCTGGAAGGATATCTCGGCTATCTGCGCAACATCGTCGACGAAGCGCAGGGCGGAATGATCCAGCCGCTATACGGGGTGCTGGGCGAGGACAAGCTGCCGGAAACGGAAGCGCCGCGCCTTGCGGGCTATCGCCGCATGGGACCGGTGCGTGTCGGCAACCAGGCCTATGAGCAGGTCCAGCATGACGCCTACGGCCAGATCGTGTTGTCGAACGTGCAGGCCTTTTTCGACGAACGCCTGTTCCGCACCGCCGGACGCGAGGATTTCGAATCGCTCGAACGCGTCGGCGAGCGGGCCTGGGAGTTGTACGACCAGCCCGATGCCGGCCTTTGGGAACTGCGCACGCGCCGGTCGGTCCACACCTATTCGGCGGCGATGTGCTGGGCGGCGTGTGACCGTCTGTCGAATGCGGCGGAACGGCTGGGGCTGGAGGAACGGGAGCGTTTCTGGCGCGAACGTGCCGACATCATGCGCTCACGCATCGAGGAGGCGGCGTGGCGCGAGGACGGCAAGCACATGTCGGCCACCTTCAGCGGCGACGATCTGGACGCCAGCCTGCTGCAATTGCTCGACCTGCGCTTTCTCTCGCCCGACGACGAGCGGTTCCGCGGAACCCTGGAAGCGACCGAACGGGGGCTGAGACGCGGCTCCCACATGCTGCGCTATGCCACCGAGGACGACTTCGGATTGCCCGAGACCGCGTTCAACGTATGCACCTTCTGGCTGATCGAGGCGTTGCACTTCACGGGGAGAAATGCGGATGCTCGTGCATTATTTGAAGAAATGCTGTCGCGCAGGACCGTGTCGGGCCTTCTTTCGGAGGATATCGACCCTGCGACCGGTGAATTGTGGGGCAATTATCCGCAGACCTATTCCCTGGTCGGCATGATCAATTGCGCGGTCCTGCTGAGCAAACCGTGGAGCGCTATCCGATGAACCGACTGATCGTTATCTCGAATCGCGTTTCCGCACCCACGGATTCCAATTCCGGGGCGCAAGGCGGGCTGGCAGTGGCGTTGTCGGCCGCGCTTCGGGAGAATGGCGGCATCTGGTTCGGCTGGTCGGGCGAAGTCACGGACAAGTTCGACGGCCATATCAATTTCCAGCGGAGTGCCGGGGTCACGTCGGCGACGATCGACCTGGAGGCGCAGGACCTGGAGGAATATTATAACGGCTATGCCAACCGGACGCTGTGGCCGCTTTTCCACTACCGGATCGACCTGGCGGAATATGAACGCGAATTTGCCGGTGGTTATCAGCGGGTCAATGATCGTTTCGCGGACACCGTCCGCCCGCTGATCGAGGGCGACGACGTCGTCTGGATCCAGGATTACCACATGTTCCCGCTGGGCGAGAAGCTGCGGGAACGGGGCTGCGGGAACCGGATCGGTTTCTTTCTCCACATTCCCTGGCCGCCGCGCCGCCTGCTGAATACGCTGCCCGAGGCGGCCGAGCTGGCGAAGAAGATGTTCGCCTATGACGTGATCGGCTTCCATACCCAGGAATGGCTCGAATCCTTCTTCGATTTCGCGGAAAAGGATCTGGGCGCCACCATCCACGAAAACGGGATGGTGGAACTGGGCGATCGCCGGGTGCTCGCGCTGGCCGACCCGATCGGCATCGACGCCAAGGAATTCGTCGAGGGCGCGAACAGCCCGACGGCGCGGCTCGCCTTTCGCCAGATGCGCGACAGCGCGGTGGGGCGCGACGTGATCATCGGGGTCGACCGGCTGGATTATTCCAAGGGACTGGAGGAACGTTTTCGCGGATATGAGCGGTTCCTCGACAAGCATCCCGAAGAGCGCAAGGAGGTCTTTCTCCTGCAGATCGCGCCGCCGTCGCGCGGTACGGTGGAAAGCTACCAGAAAATCCGGTCCGCGCTCGAAGGGCTGGCGGGAAAGATCAACGGCGCCTATGCCGATGTCGACTGGGTGCCGATCCGCTACGTCAACCAAGGCTATCCTCGCGACCAGCTCGCCGGCATCTATCGCGCCGCCCGGGTCGGACTCGTGACGCCGCTGCGCGACGGCATGAACCTGGTCGCGAAGGAATATGTCGCGGCGCAGGATCCGGACGATCCCGGTGTGCTGGTGTTGTCGCGCTTTGCCGGTGCGGCGGCGCAATTGGGGGAAGGGGCGGTGCTCATCAATCCCTATAGTGCCGAGGAAATGTCCGACGCTATCGTCACGGCGCTGCGCATGGGGCGCGAAGAGCGCATCCGGCGCTGGCGACTGATGATGGACAATGTCGAAAAGGAAGACGTGATCTGGTGGCGCAAGCGCTTCACCGACGCGCTGATGGAGGAACAGACTCCGGCGCCGCTTCCTGAGATCAGTCCGGCCGCGACCTGAGCAGCGCCGCGCGGGTGCAGGTGCATACCTCCTCACCGCGCTGGTTCACCATGCGGTGGCGGAAGGTGACAATGCCCTGGCCGGGGCGGGACCTGGACGGGCGGAGTTCGATCACTTCCGTCTCGGCGCGCAGCGTATCGCCGACGAAGACGGGCTTCGGCATCTTGACCGCGTCATAGCCGAGATTGGCGACGAGCGTGCCGAGCGTGGTGTCGCCCACCGAAATGCCGACCATCAGGCCGAAGGTGAAGATGCCGTTCACCACCACCCGGCCGAATTCCGTTTCGCCGGCATATTCGGCGTCGAGGTGGAGCGGTTGCGGGTTGTGGGTGAGGGTGGTGACCATGACGTTGTCGGTGTCGGTCACGGTGCGGCGCAGGGCGTGGGTGATGCGATCGCCGACCTGCCATTCGTCGAAATAGCGTCCGGGCATAAGGGGGTCCTTCGTTATCGCCGTTCGCCCTGAGCCTGTCGAAGGGCTGAGCTTACGTCAGGCATACAAAAAGCAGTGCTTCGACAGGCTCAGCACCAACGGGTTGTTGTTTACTGTTATGGCTCCAGCATCAGCTTCATGCCGACATGGCTCTTCGTGAAGCCGAGGCGTTCGTAGAATGCGTGGGCGCGCGTGCGGGCGGTGTTGGAGGTCAGTTGCACGATCCGGCAGCCACGCGCCCGGCACAGGTCGAGGGCGAGCTTCATCATCGCTTCGCCGAGGCCGCGGCCGCGCACCCGTTCGTCGATGCGGACGGCCTCTATCTGGCCGCGCCAGGCGCCGTGGTAGAGCAGGCCGGGAAGCAGGCTGAGCTGGAAGGTGCCGACGACGCGGCCGTCCTGTTCGCCCACGAACAGGAACTGGTTCGGATCGCCCGCGATCGCATCGAACGCGGCGCGGTAGCCGGGGTCGAGCGGCGGACCCGGATCCTCGTCCTCGCCGCCCATCTGATCCTGCCGGAGCAGGGCGACGACGGCCGGCAGGTCCCCGCCATGCGCGTCGCGGATGGTGAAATCGGTCATGTCAGCATCCAATCGCCTTGAGGGTGGTCGAGAAGCGTCTCCGCCAGCCGGCGTGTCTCGACTTCGCTCGACACGAACGGGTTGGAGAATGGCGGGCTCACGGTTCGCTATTCCCGGCCTCGACCAGCGCCAGCAGCGCGCCGTCTTCGACCTGGCCGCCGACGCTGACATTGAGTTCGGACACGGTGCCGTCGAACGGGGCGATCAGGCTGTGCTCCATCTTCATCGCTTCGAGCGTGAGGAGCTTCTGGCCCTTGGTGACGCCGTCGCCCTCGGCCACTTCGACCGCGATCACCTTGCCCGGCATCGGCGCCAGGATCGCGCCATCGGCCGAGGCGGCGCCGGCGCCGACCAGCGCGCGCGGCGTCTGGAACAGGAAGGCGTTGCCGTGTTCGAAGGTGACGATGCCGTCGCGGTCGATCGTCCAGGCGACGAAATCGTCGCCTTCGGCGACATCGACGGTGCGCAACTCGCCGCGATGGACGACAGCGACGCGGTGTGCCGGCGCGGCGTTGAGGCGGAAGCCCGTCATCGCCTGCCAGACGCCCGCGCCGACTTCCGGGATCAGGCTGCCGTCGATTTCGCCCCGCGCCATGGCCGCGACGCGCCAGTGAGCATCCCCCGGTTCGGGCGTATAAGCGAGGTCGTCGATATGATCGCCGATATAGCCGGTGGTCATGCCGGCGGTGCGGAAACCTTCGCTCAGCAGGCAGCGGCGCAGGAAGGCTGCGTTGGTCTTGACCGGCCAGATGCGCGCCTCGTCGATCGCATCGGCAAGGCCATGGATGGCCATGTCGCGGTCCTCGGCATGAACGATCATCTTGGCGATCATGGGATCGTAGAAGGGCGAGACGCGGTCGTCGGCGGCGACGCCGGCATCGATTCGGGCGAGATCGTGCGGCAGGTCGAGCACGCGGAGTTGCCCGGTCGAGGGGAGGAAGCCGCTCGCCGGGTCCTCGGCATAGAGGCGGGCCTCTATAGCATGGCCCTCGATGGTGAGTTCATCCTGGGCGCAGGGCAGGGGTTCGCCGCTGGCGATGCGGAGCTGCCATTCGACCAGGTCCTGCCCGGTGATCGCCTCCGTCACCGGATGTTCGACCTGCAGCCGAGTGTTCATCTCCATGAACCAGGTGCGGTCGCCGCGCAGTCCTTCCGAGGCGTCGGCGATGAACTCGATCGTGCCGGCGCCGACATAGTCGACCGCCTTCGCCGCGCGGACTGCGGCGGCGCAGATTTCGGCGCGTGCCTCGTCGCTCATGCCCGGCGCGGGCGCTTCCTCGATCACCTTCTGGTGGCGGCGCTGCAGCGAGCAGTCGCGCTCGAACAGGTGGACGACATTGCCGTGCGTGTCGCCGAAGATCTGCACCTCGATATGACGGGGCGAGAGGATATATTTCTCGATCAGCACCCGGTCGTCGCCGAAGGAGGACGCCGCCTCGCGCTTGCACGAGGTGAGCATGTCGGCGAATTCGGCCGCATCGTCGACGCGGCGCATCCCCTTGCCGCCGCCGCCGGCGACCGCCTTGATAAGCACCGGATAGCCGATGCGGTCGGCCTCCCGCTTCAACACGTCCGGCGACTGGTCCTCTCCGAGATAACCGGGCGTGGTGGGAACGCCCGCCTCCTGCATCAGCTTCTTGGCGGCATCCTTCAGCCCCATGGCGCGGATGCTCTTGGCCGAGGGGCCGACCCAGACCAGACCGGCATCCGAGACCGCATCCGCGAAATCGGCATTTTCGGAAAGGAAGCCGTAGCCGGGATTGATGGCCTGCGCCCCCGTCTCCTTCGCCGCGGCGATCACGCGCTCACCCACCAGATAGGATTCGGCCGCGGCGGACGGGCCGATATGCACGGCCTCGTCGGCGTCGCGCACGTGCATCGCATGCGCGTCGGCGTCGGAATAGACCGCGACCGTATGGATGCCGAGCGCCCTTGCGGTGCGGATGATGCGGCAGGCGATCTCGCCGCGATTGGCGATGAGCAGCGAACGGATCATGCCCCGAAAACTCCCAAAGGTCGCACAGAGTCGCACCTCGACGCGCGAGGGCACAGGCTGCGCGGTGCGGGGAGGGGGATGCGGACGGTCGGCATTGGTCGCGCCATACCGCACAGCGGGGCCTGTAGGACAGTCTGGATCGTCATTGGCCCGGACATCCCGTTTCGCGCTGCGACCAGGTGACGTTGAGGACCTTCCACGCGCCGTCCTTTCGCACGAGATCGAAATGATCGACGCCGCAATGCGACACCGCGCCGTCGACGGTAAAGACATAGGGGCCCCAGACCATGGCGATGTCGCCGTCCACCTCCACCGCCGGGTTGATCAGGCGTTCCTCGAGCCGCTGGTCGCCCGGTTTGATACCGGCGAGAAATTCGTCCCAGCCCATGTGGCGGATGGTGCGGGTGCCGTCCGGCTGCTCCACCGCGACAGTCGCGCCGCCTTCGGGCAGGAGCCGGGCGCGGATGGCGGAGGCGTCATGCGCGGCGAGGCCGGCGAACATGGCGTTGATGGGCGCGAGCACATTGGCGACTTCCGGCGTCGGCGGCGGGCCGGGGTCGGCCGGCGGCAGCGGCGGCACGGGCGTGGCCTGGGCGGCGAGCAGGAGGAGGATGGGTGGCATGGCGAGCTTTCGTTAATTCCTCCCCGAGCTTGGCTCGGGGAGGGGGACCATGCGAAGCATGGTGGAGGGGAGGGGCGGATGCTGAGAAACCAGGCGCCGAAAGCGCGAACCAGAGCCGTCACGCGCGCACGGTCGTTGCGGCGGCAAATGACGCTGCCGGAGGTGTTGCTGTGGCAGGTGCTGCGCGCTCGTCCGTTCGGTTTGAAGTTTCGGCGGCAAAGCGCTGCGGGGCCGTACGTGCTCGATTTCTATTGCAGCGATGCACGGCTGGCGATCGAGGTGGATGGGGAGGCGCATTCCGGACCCGCGCCCGCGGCGCGTGATGCTCGGCGTGACGCGTTCTTTGCGGCAAAGGGTATCCACACATTGCGCGTTCCGGCCCGCGACGTGCTGCACGATGTCGGGACGACCGTCGATGCCATCGTTGCCGCCTGTCGGGTGCGCTTGCCCCTCCACCACCCGGCTTCGCCGGGCGGTCCCCCTCCCCGAGACGAGCTCGGGGAGGATTGAGGTGCCCGAAGCGCTTCCCATCCTCACATCCGGAAGACGCCGAACTGCGGGCGTTCGGGGATGGGAGCGCCCAGGGTGGCGGCGAAGGCCAGGCCCAGGACGTCTCGGGTTTCGGCGGGGTCGATGATCCCGTCATCCCATAGCCGCGCGGTGGCGTGCCAGGGATTGCCTTCGTCTTCATACTTCCTGCGGATCGGGTTCTTGAACGCCTCCGCTTCTTCCTCGCTCCAGCTATCGGCGTCGCGGTGGACCGTGGCCAGCACGCTCGCCGCCTGTTCGCCGCCCATCACGCTGATGCGGCTGTTCGGCCAGGTGAACAGGAAATTCGGCGAATAGGCGCGGCCGCACATGCCGTAGTTGCCGGCGCCGAAGCTGCCGCCGATCAGGATGGTGACTTTGGGCACGCTCGCCGTCGCCACCGCCGTCACGAGCTTGGCGCCGTCCTTGGCGATGCCCTCCGCCTCGTACTTGCCGCCGACCATGAAGCCGGAGATGTTCTGGAGGAACAGGAGCGGAATGCGGCGCTGTTGCGCGAGTTCGATGAAATGCGCGCCCTTCACCGCGCTTTCGGAGAACAGCACGCCGTTATTGGCGAGGATCGCGACCGGCATACCCCAGATATGGGCGAAGCCGCAGACCAGCGATGTGCCGTACAGCGCCTTGAATTCGTGAAAGGCGCTGTCGTCGACCAGGCGGGCGATCACCTCGTGCACGTCGTAGGGCGCGCGCACGTCCTGCGGAATGAGGCCGTACAGTTCCTCGGCCGCGTAGCGCGGCTCCACCGGCTCGCGCAGGGCGATGTCGGGGTCGCGCGGGGCGGGCAGGGTGGCGACGATGTCGCGGACGATGACCAGGGCGTGATCGTCGTTTTCGGCGACGTGATCGACCACGCCCGACCTGCGTCCGTGCAGGTCGCCGCCGCCCAGATCCTCGGCCGAGATCTCCTCGCCCGTCGCGGCCTTCACCAGCGGCGGGCCGGCGAGGAAGATGGTGCCCTGTTCGCGCACGATGACGCTTTCGTCGGACATGGCCGGCACATAGGCGCCGCCGGCGGTGCAGCTTCCCATGACGCAGGCGATCTGGGGAATCCCTTGCGACGACATCTGCGCCTGGTTGAAGAAGATGCGGCCGAAATGGTCGCGGTCGGGAAAGACCTCCGCCTGGTGCGGCAGGTTGGCGCCGCCGGAATCAACCAGATAGATGCACGGCAGGCGGTTCTGCGCCGCGATCTCCTGCGCGCGCAGATGCTTCTTCACCGTCATCGGGTAATAGGTGCCGCCCTTCACGGTCGCGTCGTTGCACACGATCATGCACAGCCGGCCGGAGACGCGGCCGATGCCGGCGATCATGCCGGCGCCGGGCACCTCTCCGCCATACATGCCGAAGGCGGCGAGCTGACCGATTTCCAGGAAGGGCGCTTGCGCGTCGAGCAGGCGTTCGACCCGGTCGCGCGGGAGCAGCTTGCCGCGGCCGACATGACGTTCGCGCGAGCGTGTGCCGCCGCCCCCGGCCGCCGCCGCGACATCGGCGCGCAGCTTTTCGACCAGATGGCGGTTATGCGCGGCGTTGGCGCGGAAGCCCTCGCTATCGGGCGCGATCTTCGTGTCCAGTGCCGGGCCGCTCATCGTGCTGTCATGTCCTCTCCAAGGTCGATCGCCTGACTAGCCGCGACGGCGCGCGAGCGAAAGGCGTCGGGTCCATCCGGTGGCCATCGGCAGGCGGAAATTCCATGCGCGGCCGGTTGCTCTGTACGTAGGACAAAAAAGAACGCGCGGCCGCGCATGGGTGCTGAAGCGGATTCAGCAAGAAGTCCGGCTGACAGGGCTATCAGACCCCGATCAGCTCTCGACCAATCAAATACCGACGTATTTCATTGGTTCCCGCGCCGATGTCGTAAAGTTTCGCGTCGCGCAAGAGGCGTTCGACGGGCCATTCCTTCGTATAGCCCGCGCCGCCCAGCGCCTGGATCGCCTCCAGCGCTGATTTCACGGCATTTTCCGAGGCGAGCAGGATCGCGCCCGCCGCATCGAAACGCGTCGTTTTTCCCGCGTCGCAGGCACGCGCAACCGAATAGACGTAGCTCCGCGCCGAATTGAGCGCGACATACATGTCCGCGACCTTGGCCTGGACGAGCTGAAAGCTGCCGATGGGCTGGCCGAACTGGCTGCGTTCGCGGACATAGGGCAGGACTGTGTCGAGGCAGGCCTGCATGATGCCGAGCGGGCCGGCGGCGAGCACCGCGCGCTCGTAATCAAGGCCGCTCATCAGCACCTTCGCGCCCTGATTGACCTCGCCCAGCACGTTTTCGGCAGGAACTTCGCAGTCGTCGAATACCAGCTCGGCCGTGTCCGAGCCGCGCATGCCCATCTTGTCGAGCTTTCCGGAAACGGAGAAGCCGGGCATGTCGCGCTCGATCAGGAAGGCGGTGATGCCCTTCGCGCTGGCGTCCGGCTCGGTCTTGGCATAGACGACCAGCGTCGAGGCTTCCGGCGCGTTGGTGATCCAGAATTTCGTGCCGTTCAGGACATAGGCGTCATTGCCGCGTCGCTCGGCGCGCAGCTTCATCGAGACGACGTCGGAGCCGGAGCCGGCTTCCGACATGGCGAGGCTGCCGATATGCTCGCCGGAGATGAGCTTGGGCAGGTATTTCCGCTTCTGTTCATCGCTGCCCCAGCGGCGGATCTGGTTGATGCACAGATTGGAGTGCGCGCCGTAGGAAAGCCCGATCGACGCCGAGGCGCGCGAGATTTCCTCCATCGCCACGCAGTGTTCGAGATAGCCGAGGCCCAGGCCGCCATACTCCTCCTCCACCGTGATGCCGTGCAGGCCCAGCTCGCCCATCAGCGGCCAGAGATCGCGGGGGAATTTGTTGGTCTCGTCCACTTGCGCCGCGATCGGCGCGATCTTGTCGGCGGCGAAGCGCTGCGTGGTTTCGCGGATCATGTCGGCGGTTTCGCCGAGCGCGAAGTCCATGGTCGGTTGCATCGTCTCTCCTGCGGGGCGGTATCGGTTCGTTGCGATTGTAACTATCGGAACGCGCAGGCCAAAGGAAGGGCTCCCCGCGGCGCTCCTGCTTTCGCCCGGACCGGGAGTGTTTGTGCTCCCGCGAAGGCGGGAGCCCAGCCTGGGTTCCCGCCTGCGCGGGGACACACATGGCCGAGCGGATGCTATGGTTCGCCGTAGCCGCCGCCGCCGGGCGTTTCGATGATGAAAACGTCGCCTCGCCGCATTTCCACTGTAGCGCAGGATTCAAGTTGCTCGATGCTTCCATCGGCGCGCTCCACGCGGTTCCGGCCCGGCGCGCCCGTTTCGCCGCCGGCAAGGCCGAAGGGCGGCACCTTGCGGCGGTTCGAGAGGATGCTGGCGGTGACGGGCGCGGTGAAGCGGATGCGGCGGACGGTGCCGTCGCCGCCGCGCCATGTGCCCGCGCCGCCCGAGCCGCGGCGGATGGAAAATTCCTCCAGCAGGACCGGAAAGCGCGTCTCGAAAATCTCGGGATCGGTCATGCGGCTGTTGGTCATGTTGGTCTGCACGGCGCTCGTGCCGGCATAGCCCTCGCCGGCGCCGGAGCCGCCGCAGATCGTCTCGTAATATTGATAGCGGTCGTCGCCGAAGGTGAAGTTGTTCATCGTCCCCTGCGCGGCGGCGCAGGCGCGGAAGGCGCCGAACAGCGCGTCGGTGACGACCTGGCTGACCTCTACATTGCCGGCGACGACGGCGGCCGGATAGGCCGGGTTGAGCATGGAATTTTCGCTCACCACGATGTCGAACGGAGCGAGGCAGCCGTCGTTCATCGGAATGTCCTCGTCCACCAGCGTGCGCGCGACGTAGAGCAGGGCGGCACGCACGATCGAGAAGGGCGCGTTGAAATTGTCGCCGCGCTGGTCGCTGGAGCCGGTGAAGTCGATCCGCGCGCTGCGGGCCTGCGGGTCCACCGTAACCGCGACGGCGACATGGGCGCCATTGTCCATTTCGTAGCGGAACTGCCCATCGGAGATGCGCGCGAGGCGCTGGCGGACCATTTCCTCCGCATTGTCCTGCACATGGCCCATATAGGCGGTGAGCACGTCGAGCCCCTGATCCCCGGCGATGCGCAGTAGCTCGTTCGCCCCGCGCGCGCATGCCGCGATCTGGGCGCGGATGTCGCCGGCATTCTGATCCGGGTTGCGCGCCGGCATGGGGCCGGAGGCGAGCAGCTCGCGCAGGTCGGCCTCGCGGAAGCGGCCTTCGTCGACGAGGAGAAAATCGTCGATCAAAATGCCTTCCTCCTCGATCGTGCGGCTGTCCGAGGGCATGGAGCCGGGCGTCTTGCCGCCGATATCGGCCTGGTGCCCGCGGGCGGCGACGTAGAAGTCGGGCGCGGTCGCCGCTTCGGTGGCGAAGACGGGCATGATGACGGTCACGTCGGGCAGGTGCGTGCCGCCATGATAGGGATTGTTGAGGGCATAGACGTCGCCGCGCCGGATGCCGCGGCCATCGGCGCTGCTCCCTCGGTTTGCCATGACGGCGCGGATGCTTTCGCCCATCGAGCCGAGATGCACCGGCATGTGCGGCGCGTTGGCGACGAGATTGCCGGACCGGTCGAAGACCGCGCAGGAGAAGTCGAGCCGTTCCTTGATGTTCACCGAATAGGCGGTCTGTTGCAGCGCCACGCCCATCTGCTGCGCGATCGCCATGAACAGGTTGTTGAAGAGTTCGAGGCGGACGGGATCGACCTCGGTCCCGGCGGCGGTGACGGCCCGGCGCGCGGCGACGCGGGCGATCATCAGGTTGGCCGCATCGTCGATTTCGCCGCGCCAGCCCGGCGCGATCAGCGTGGTTCCCGAGCCGTCGACGACGATCGCCGGTCCGTCCTGCGTCCAGCCGGCGGGAAGGTGTTCGCGGTCGAACAGCGGCACGTCCCGGCTTTCGCCGTGGATGTGCGTGGCGACGATGGCCGGATCGGCGCCGGCGCCGGTGGGAAAGCCGGCTTCGGCGGCGAGGGCGGGGCCGATCGCCTCGACCTCTGCACTGTCGATGACGAGCGGGGTGTCTTCCTGCGCGAAGCCGAAGCGGGTGCGGTGGCGCTCGGTAAATCGCGCGGCGAGCGTATCGAGCGGCTCGGCCGGCAGGGTGAGGACGCTGTCGGCGCCTGCGTAGCGCAGCTTGAAGCGGCGCTCGACGCGCTCGGTCCCGGCGCCCTGTTCGGCAAGATCCGCGCTTGCATCGCGTTCGAGCGCCGCGAGCGTCTCCAGACCGCGCTCGCTGCCGCCGTCCAGCGGTTCGGCGACGGTGGCTTCGCGCATGACGCGCTGCGTCGCCAGCCCCATGCCGAAGGCGGAGAGCACACCGGCGAGCGGATGGATCATCACCCGGTCGATGCCGAGTGTGTCCGCGACGAGGCACGCATGTTGCCCGCCCGCGCCGCCGAAGCTGGCGAGGGTGTAGCGGGCGAGATCGTGGCCCTTGGCAACGGAGATGGTCTTGATCGCGTTCGCCATGGCGGCGACGGCGATGGCCAGAAAGCCCTCGGCCAGTTCCTCCGGGCTCTGGCGTTTGCCGGTGGCGCGCTCGACCTCGTCCGCCAGTTCCTCGAAGCGCTTACGTACCGCTCGGGTGTCGATCGGCTGGTCCGCGTCGGGGCCGAAGACGCGGGGGAAATGGTCGGCCTGGATGCGGCCGAGCAGGACGTTGCAGTCGGTGACGGTCAGCGGGCCGCCCTTGCGATAGCAGGCAGGCCCCGGATCGGCGCCGGCGGATTCGGGACCGACCGTCAGGCGCATCCCGTCGAAGCTACAGATCGAGCCGCCGCCGGCCGCGACCGTGTGGATCTGGAGCATCGGCGCGCGCACCCGCATGCCGGCGACGATCGCCTCGCCAGTGCGCTCATATTCGCCGGCATGGTGCGAAACGTCGGTTGAGGTGCCGCCCATGTCGAAGCCGATGACACGGTCGATGCCGGCGGAATTGGCGGTCGCGGCCATGCCGACGATGCCGCCGGCCGGGCCGGACAGGATCGCGTCCTTGCCGCGAAAGGACTGCGCCTCGGCCAAGCCGCCGTTCGATTGCATGAACAGGAGTTGCGTGTCGTCGCCGAGCGCGCCGGCCACGCGGTCGACATAGCGGCGCAGCACGGGCGAGAGATAGGCGTCGATGACGGTGGTTTCGCCGCGCCCGACCAGCTTTACCAGCGCCGCGACCTCGTGCCCGGTGGAGATCTGGGTGAAGCCGATGTCGCGGGCGATTCCCTCAAGCCGCTTTTCGTGATCGGTGTAGCGGTAGCCGTGCATCAGGACGATGGCGATGCTGCGCAGGCCGGCGTCGTATGCACGTTGCAGGTCGGCGCGGGCGGCGTCTTCATCGAGCGGGGTCAGTACCTCACCATCCGCCGTAACGCGTTCGTCGATCTCGACGACGCGATCATAGGCCTGGTCGGGCAGCCTGATTTCGCGGGCGAAGAGATCGGGGCGATCCTGATAGCCGATGCGCAGGGCATCGCCGAAGCCCTTCGTGATCGCGAGCAGCGTCGGTTCGCCCTTGTGTTCGAGCAGCGCGTTGGTGGCGACCGTGGTGCCCATCTTGACCGCCGCGACATCGGACAGTGCGGCGCCCGCCTGGGCGGTGATGCGGCGGATGCCCTCGACGGCGGCATCGTCATATTGCTCGGCATTTTCCGACAGCAGCTTCATCGAGCGGATCGTGCCGCCGGGTTCGCGCGCCACCACATCGGTGAAGGTGCCGCCGCGGTCGATCCAGAATTGCCAGTTGCTGTCGGCGGCCATGCGGTCTCCTGAAGGTCGTTTCGAATGCGTCCGGTCGCGGCGGTCAACCGGTGGAACCCGATTGCGATCCACGATCGCCGCGGGAAAGCCCCCTTATCCGTGCGAGGGCGGCGACCCTATTCACCCGTCCCGGATCGAAGCGCAACCGCGCGGAAGGTGGATCCCCGCCTTCGCGGGTATGACGGGTGGGCGTGGCGGATGACTGGGCGTAGCGGGGATGACGGGGCCGGCGCGAGTGATGAGGACGGGTGCAAAAATCCCGCGTGTCGGGAGCGGCGATGCTTCGTGGTCAGGCGTCGGGGGCGTTCACGATTTCCAGGATTTCGAGGTCCTGTTCCTTCCCGCCCGCGACGAATTGCGTGACGTCGCCGACCTCCAGCCCGTCGATCGCGCGGGCGAGCGGCGACGTCCAGGCGATGCGGCCCGAGCGCGGTTCCGCCTCGTCCTCGCCCACGATCCGCAGGCGTTCGCGCCGACCGCCGCGCGAGAGGGTCACGGTAATGCCGAACGCGACCGTATCGGGCGCGTCGGGCGCGGGCATGATACGCATGCTGCTCTTGCGCACGCGCCAGTAATCGAGGTCGCGCTCGATGAGGGGACGGTCGGTGTCATCGGCGTCGGCAAGGTCCGCTTCCAGCCGGGCGACGGTCCGCTCGATCAGCTCCGCACCGCGTTCGGTCACCAGATTGGGCGCGTCGCTGATCCGGCGCGGGCGCGGCGGGGGCGGCGGCGCGTCGCTGTCTTCCTTTACGAATGCTCTGCTCATGCCCTCGGCAACGGCCTGGGCGACCCATTTGCTCCCATCGCCGTGTTTGAGTGCCGCGCCGTGTTGCTGTAGCCGTTCGCCATTGGCGGCCGGCTGGCGGGGCCGCATGCGATCAGGGCCCGGTATGCAGCGGGCGCGAACCAGGAGCGGCGATGACGGAATTGCGGCGGGAATCATTCGGCACGCTGCCCGGCGGCCGGGTGGTGGAGGCGATCACGCTTTCCAACGGTCACGGGATCGAGGCGACGATCATCACCTATGGCGCGACGCTGCAACGGCTGATGCTGCCCGATCGGCGCGGAGAGGCCGCCGATGTCGCGCTGGGCTATCCCGACCTCCAGCGCTATCTGGACGAGCCGCAATATCTCGGCGCCACGATCGGCCGCTATGCCAATCGCATCGCCGGGGGGTGTTTCACTCTGGACGGCGAGACGCACCGGATCGCGACCAACGAAGGTGCGAACGTCCTGCACGGCGGTCCGGAAGGTTTCGACAAGCGGCTGTGGGACGTGGTGGAGACGGCCGGTGCGCCGGAGCCTTCGGTGACGCTGCGCCTGGAAAGCGCAGATGGGGACATGGGCTTTCCCGGCATGCTCTCGGTGACGGCGCGGTTCTCGCTCGACGATGCCGGACGGCTGACCATCGCTTATGCCGCGCGTACCGATGCGCCGACGATCGTCAACCTGACCAACCATACCTATTGGAACCTTGCCGGCGAAGGCAGCGGCAGCGCACTGGGGCACCTGCTGGCGGTGGCGGCGGATGCGATCACGCCCGTGGGGCACGACCTGATCCCGACGGGCGAGGTCAGCGGCGTGGCCGGCACCTCGTTCGATTTCCGCACGCCGCGCCGCATCGCCGAGCATATCCGCAACGCCGACGAACCGCAGATCGCCATGGTCGGCGGCTATGACCACAATTTCGTGCTGTCCCCGGCCGGGGACCACGGACTGCGCCGCATCGCCGAGCTGCGCGAGCCGGAATCCGGGCGCGGCTTTGAACTCTGGTCGGACCAGCCGGGCCTGCAATTCTATACGGCCAACCATTTCGACGGAACGATTGCCGGCAAGTCGGATCGCCTCTATCGCCAGGGCGACGCCGTGGCGCTGGAGCCGCAACGCTTTCCCGATACGCCCAACCGGCCCGATTTCGGATCGGCGCGGCTCGACCCAGGCCAGCTCTATCGCAACACAATGGTCTATCGCTTCATCACCGGCGGGCGGTAATCGCCGCCCGCACGCGCCGCGCCCGACCGTGCGGCGATTCGGCCCGCCCTGTCGAAATTCGCGCGCCCGGCGGAACACAGCCCGGTCATACGCATTGACGAGGCTCTGCGAAGTCGTTGAGAAATCACGCCGAGGGGTCCGTATCGCGCCATGAAGAAAGTCTTTGTCATCGGGCTGGAGCCCTTTAACCTCGAGATGCTGGACGCCCTGGTGGGCGATGAGGACATCGAGTTCCACGAGGCGCTCAGCGCGGACGAGGCGGTCAATGTCGACGGCCCGTTCAAGCTGCACGACCTGATCCAGCTCGCCGAACAGCGGATGGACGAATACGGCCCGGCCGACGGCATCCTGAACTATTGGGACTTTCCCGGCGCCTGCCTCGGCCCGATGCTGGCGAAGCGCAACGGCCTGCCGGGCCCGAGCCTGGAATCGGTCGCGACGCTGGAGCACAAATACTGGGCGCGGCGCGAGATGGAGAAGGTCATCCCCGAGGCATCGACCCGCTATTGCGCGGTCGATCCGTTCGCCGACGATCCGCGGTCGCAGGTTGATCTGAAATATCCCTATTGGATCAAGCCGTTCGTATCCCACTCCTCCTATCTCGGCTTCAAGATATCGGGCGAGGAGGATTTCAACACCGCGATCCAGGCGATCCGCGAGGGGATCGGCCTGTTCGGCGACCCGTTCAACGAGTTCCTCGACAAGGTCGACATGCCCGAGGATCTGAAGAATATCGGCGGTCGCCACTGCATTGCCGAGGAAAGCATCGCGGCCGATGCGCAGGTGACGCTGGAAGGCTATGCCTTCGACGGCGACGTGGTCGTCTATGGCGCGGTCGACAGCGTGCGCGAAGGCGGCGCGGGCTCTTCCTTCTCCCGCTACGAATATCCGTCCGCTCTGCCGAGCGAGCTGATCGAGCGCATGAGCGAGACGACGAAGAGATATCTGAGGCATGTCGGCCTCGACAATAGCGCCTTCAACGTCGAGTTCTTTTGGGACCGGGAAAGCGACCGGATCAGCCTGCTGGAGGTGAATACGCGCCTGTCCAAGAGCCATGCGCCGCTGTTCCGCGACGTCGACGGGCGCAGCCATCAGAAGATCGGACTCGACCTTGCGCTCGGGCGGCGGCCGCAATTTCAAAAGGGCGCCGGCGACTGGCCCTATGCCGCCAAGTTCATGGTCCGCCTGTTCCAGGACGGCAAGATCAAGCGCGTGCCGTCGGCAACGGAAATCCACCACATGCAGACGCGCTATCCGGAAGCGATGGTGCAGGTGCTGGTCGAGGAAGGGCAGCGCCTGTCGCACCTGGCCTTTCAGGACAGCTACAGCTTCGAGGTGGCGGACATCTTCATCGGCGGGCGCAGCAACGAGGAACTCGTCGACAAATATACCGATATGATGGATTGCCTGCCCTTCGAGGTCGATCTGACGGCACCCGCGCCGCAATGACCTTTATCGATGATTTCCCCGAAAGCGTCGAAATCCAGGATCATGTCGTCATCCGCATGGCCGACGGCGTGGCGTTGTCGGCGCGGATCTGGATGCCGGCCTGCGCCCATGGCAGGCCGGTGCCCGCGATCCTGGAATATATCCCCTATCGTAAGCGGTTCGGCTCCGCCCCGCGCGACGAGATGACGCACGGCTATATGGCGGGCCACGGCTATGCCTGCGTGCGCGTCGACATTCGCGGCAGCGGCGAATCCGAAGGGGTGCTGACCGACGAATATCTGGCGCAGGAACTGCAGGACGGCGTCGCGATCCTCGACTGGATCGCGGCGCAGCCCTGGTGCGACGGCAATATCGGGATGATGGGGATAAGCTGGGGCGGGTTCAACGCGCTGCAGATCGCCGCGCTCCGGCCGAAGCCGCTGAAGGCGATCATGGCCTGTTCGGCGACCGACGATCGCTATGCCGACGACGTGCATCACATGGGCGGCTGCGTGCTGGGCGACAACCTGTCCTGGGCGTCGGTGATGTTCGCCTATAACAGCCTGCCGCCCGATCCCGCGCTGGTCGGCGACAAGTGGCGCAAGATGTGGTTCGACCGGCTGGAGGGCAGCGGCTTCTGGTTGGAGAAATGGCTGCGCCACCAGCGTCGCGACGCCTATTGGCGGCACGGGTCGGTGTGCGAGAACTATGCCGATATCGACATCCCGGTGATGACGGTCAGCGGCTGGGCGGACGGCTATACCAATTCGGTGTTCCGCCTGCTCGAACATCTCGACGTGCCGCGTCGCGGGCTGGTCGGCCCGTGGGCGCATACCTATCCCCACCTCGGCAGTCCGGGGCCGGCGATCGACTTTCTGGGCGAGCTGAAACGCTGGTGGGATCACTGGCTGAAGGGCGAGGACAACGGCGCGATGGATGGGCCGCAGCTCCTCGCCTACATGCAGGACAGCGAGCCGCCGACGACCAGCTATACCGAACGCACCGGCCGATGGGTGGGCGAGGATAGCTGGCCGTCGCCCAAGATCGGGAACCGGGCGTTCGCCCTGCGGCGCGGCCGGCTGCTGCCGGCGGACGGCGACATCGGCGCGCCGGAGCCGGCGAAGGAGACGATCCGGTCGCCGCTCACCACCGGGCTGTTCGCGGGCAAATGGTGTTCCTATGCCTCCGGACCCGATCTCGCCCATGACCAGCGCCAGGAAGATGGGGGCGCGCTGGTTTTCCAGACCAGGCCGCTCGACCGTCCGATCGAGATACTGGGCGCGGCGAAGCTCCGCCTGCGCGTGGCGGTGGACCGGCCCGTGGCGATGATCGCGGCGCGGCTGTGCGACGTGCTGCCCAACGGATCGGTAACGCGCTTCACCTTCGGCCTGCTCAACCTGACGCATCGCAAGAGTCGCCAGCATCCCGAACCGATGGAGCCGGGCGAGCCGGAAACGGTGGAGATCCAGCTCAACAATATCGGGCAGGTGATCCCGGCGGGGCACCGGCTGCGCCTGTCGCTGTCGACCTCCTATTGGCCGCTCGCATGGCCGTCGCCGGAGCCGTTCTTCCTCGACGTGCACCTTGCCGACAGCGTCCTCGAGGTGCCGGTGCGCGAGCCGCGCGCGGAGGACGACGATATCCGTTCGCTGGGCAAACCGCAGATGGCGCGGCCGAACGCGCGCGAGCTGCTGGAGCCCGAACGGCACGACTGGTTCGTCCACCGCGACCTGGCGACCGACGAATCGGTGCTGGAGGTCGTCGACAATCGCGGCGTGCACCACCACGAAGCGACGGGCCTCGTCGTCGGCACGCGCGCGGTCGAACGCTACCGCGTGCAGGACAACGACGTCCACTCGGTGGCCGGCGAGACCGAATGGCATCGCAGCATGGCGCGTGACGACTGGCGCATCCGCACGCGGACGCATACGCGGATGACGTCGGACGACGCCAATTTCTACCTGCAGGGCGAACTGGACGCCTATGAGGGCGACGGTCGCGTCTTTTGCCGGACCTGGAACTGCGCCATCCCGCGCGACCATGTGTGACGCGTCGGCGCCCTGGGCGTCTTGTTCCACCTTCTTGTGCTCCCGCGGAAGGCGGGAGCCCGGTCTGGGTCCCCGCCTTCGCGGGGACACATAGATGCGGTTGCGGGGCTTTGCGGAACGGGGGACCAGCCGGTGAGGCCCGCCCGCTGGTGATTGGATCGCGCGCGGCGATTCCGCCATATTAAGAAATCGAGATTATTAAAACGCTATGCTGGTTCGGCTTTATGCCCTAGCAGGGGGGGTGAGCATTCCTTCGCACTGGGAGACGATTTCCAGATGACGTTCAGCATTCCGGGCCCCGGCCGCCGCCAGCCGGTCACCAACGGCAGCGACAGCCGCACCGCGCGCCTGACCCTGAGCCTTTCCGGCACCAACCTGGAACGCGCCGGCGATTACAATCAGCGTATCGTGTTGCAGGCGATCCGCCTGGCGGGAGAAACGACGCGGAGCGAACTGGCGCGCGTGACCGGGCTGACCGCGCCGACGATCGCCAACATCACCAAGCGCCTGGCCGATCTGGATCTGGTGACCCCGGCGGGACGGCTGCAGGGCAGGCGGGGCCAGCCGGCGATGCGGATCGTCATCAATCCCGACGGCGCCTTTGCGATCGGCCTCAACATCGACCGCGACCATATCACCATGGTGACGCTCGACCTGGCGGGGAAGATCCGCAGCCGGCAGACCTGCGAGATCGCCTTTGCGCTTCCCGGCGCAGTGGTCGAGTATATTCGCGACGTGCTGCCGAAATTGCTGGAAGCCGGCGGAATCGACCGCGACCGCGTGCTGGGCGTGGGGATCGCGCTTCCCGACGACCTGGGCCGTATCAGCCTGCCGCACCGGCCGAAGGACTATGATGCGTGGGACGGCATCGACCTCGGCGCGTTGTTGCATGAGGTGTTGCCCTGGCCGCTTTACGCCGACAACGACGCGGCGTCGGCCGCGCTGGGCGAGGCGCATCTCGGCAACGGCATCGCGCTGCCCAGCTTTTTCTATCTGTTGATCAGCGCCGGCCTGGGCGGCGGCCTGGTGATCGACCGCAGCTATGTCCGCGGCGCCGATTCCCGGTCCGGCGAGATCTGGGCCATGCCCGATCCCAGGGGCGGGGAAGGCGCGAACGTTCAGGACACCGTGTCCCTGTCGGCCCTGTATGCGCGTCTGGAGGCGGCCGGCCATGCCGTCGAGCGGCCCCGGGCGCTGGTCGAGGGATCGCCGGAACGCGACGCCGTGATCACCGCCTGGCTGGACGACGCGGCCGAGGTGCTGATGCCGCCGCTGATCGCGGTGAACTGCCTGATCAATCCGTCGGCCATCCTGATCGGCGGGCGCCTGCCCGGCAAGCTGGCCGACGGCCTGGTCGACCGGCTCAACACGCGGATGGCCGAGCGCGACCTGCCGGCCGTGGCGCCGGTGCGGCGGGGGGAGACGGCCGATGACGCCTCCGCCATCGGCGCCGCGATCATTCCGTTCCTCGACCATGTCCTGCCGTCCGAATCGATCCTGATGCAGGCCGGTCGCTGAGGACCGGCGGCACGGACGCAGGAGGGCGCGGTCAGCGCCGCTCCATCCGCTGTGCCATGTCGTCGAGGTCGACGCCGCGCGTTTCGGGAAAGAAGGTCGCGACGACGATGAACTGCACCACCATGGCGGCGGCGAAGATCGCGAACGGGGCGCCGGGCGACCAGGCCACCAGCACCGGAAAGACGCCGGCGATCAGGGCGTTCATCAGCCAATGGGTGCTGGCGCCGAGCGCGCTGCCCCGTCCGCGCACCGGCGTGGGGAACACTTCGGAAATATAGACCCAGATCACGGCGCCCTGGCTGGTGGCGAAGAAGGCGATGAAACCGGCGAGCGCGGGAAGCATCCACGGCGACCGCAACAGGTCGAACATCACGCCCGCCGCGGTGCCGAGGCACAGCGTCATGCCCGCCGCGCCGATCAGCAGCAGCGTCTTTCGCCCCAGCCGGTCGATCAACGCCATGCCGACCAGCGTGAAGACGAGGTTGGCGACGCCGATGAGGACGGCCTGCCGGTCGGGCGACAGCGATCCGGCCCGGGCGAAAATATCGTTGAGATAATAAAGGACGGCATTGATGCCGGCGAGCTGGTTGAACATGGCGACCAGGATGGCGAGCATGATCGGGCGGCGGTGGCGGCGCCAGGACAGTTTCTCGTCGGGCGGATCGCGTTCCAGCGCCCGCTCCACGCCCGCCAGTTCCGCCGCCGCAGCCGGAGCGGACATGCCGATGCGGGCGAGCGCGGCCGCGGCCTCTTCGCGGCGTCCCTTCACCATCAGCCAGCGCGGGCTGTTGGGGATGGCGAACAGGAGGACGAAGAAGAGGAGGGCGGGCGCCGCCGTCACGCCCAGCTTCCACCGCCAGGCGGCGTCGCCTTCGACCAGGCCGGCGATCACGGCATTGCTGAGATAGGCGACGAGAATGCCGATGACGATCATGAGCTGGAACAGGCCGACGAGCAGCCCGCGCCGCCGGGGCGGGGCGATTTCGGCGATATATACCGGTGCGAGCACCGACGAGCCGCCGATTGCGAGGCCGCAGACGAAGCGGAAGGCGAGGAACGGCACCCATGCGGAGACGAGCGCGCAGCCGAGCCCGGCGATGAAATAGAATGCCGCAAGCACGCGCAGGCAGTTCCGGCTGCCCAGGGCGTCGCCGGGCTTGCCGGTGCCCAATGCGCCGACGAGCGTCCCCCATAAAGCGGCCGAAACCGTGATGCCCAGCGTTTCGGGCGTCAGGCGGAACAGGTCCGTGAGGTCGCCGGTCACGCCGGCGATCACGGCGGTGTCGAAGCCGAACAGCAGGCCGGCCAGCGCTGCCGTGCCGATCGCCGCGGCTAGCGTGGCGCCGCCGGCGCGGTGCCGGCCCTCCGGCAGTGTCGAAGCGTGGATATGGTCCGGCATTGCTCTCTCTCCCGTGCGGCGACCATCCGTCTGGATCTTTTCGTCTGCACCCCGGATAACGGGTCGCGGCGAACAAATAAATTAATTTTCGTTATCGCCTTGACCATGGGTGCGGCCGGCTACACGATCCGCGCCGTTGCGGACGAACGTCGCCTGCCGGCGGATATCGAAGCGGCGCGTCGGCCGCACGCCTGTGCCGATGGACAGGGGACGGCGCGCGCGCAGGATTTTCGCGCCGGGGCCTGTTCACGGGCGCGCAGGTGCCGGTATAGGCGCGCGTCGGCGTTCGGAACCGAGTCGGGTTTTAGGGAGGTATGATGAAGGATAATCGCGCGGGCTCGGGCTGGACGTTCGCCTATATCACGATGCTGTTCTTCATCTGGGGTGCCGTGACCGCGGTCAACGACATCCTGATCCCGGCGGTGAAGGAGATCTTCTCGCTCACCGACACGGAAAGCTTTCTCACCCAGTTCGCCTTCTTCATGGCCTACGGCGTCGTATCGCTGCCGGCTGCCGCGCTGATGGGGCGCCTGGGCGCGGCCAATTCGTTGATCGTTGCGCTGGCGACGATGATTGTCGGCTGCCTCGTCATGCCGCTGGCGACCTTCGTCCAGGCCTATCCGATCGTGCTGGCGGGATTGTTCATCATCGCGTCCGGCATCACCTTGCTGCAGGTGGCGGCCAACCCGCTGTCGGCGGCGCTGGGCAGCCCTGAAAAGTCGCATTTCCGCCTCGTCCTCAGCCAGGCGTTCAATTCGCTCGGCACCGTCGTCGCGCCCTATCTCGCCGCGCGTACCCTGTTGCAGGGCGGCCTGTTCGACGGGGGTCCGGTGACCGAGGCGAAGATCGCCTATTCGCTCGGCCGGATCGACGTCGCCTACATCTTCATCGCCGTGGTGATCGGCGTGCTGGCGCTGTTCCTGTACCGCGTGCGCGGCCGCATCACCGCCGCGGCACCGCCGCCCGAGGTGGGCACGAAGGTGTCGAGCGCCTTTTCCTCGCCCTGGGCGCTGGCGGGGGCGCTGTCGATCTTCCTGTACGTCGGTGCGGAGGTGACGATCGGCAGTACCATGGTGAACTTCCTGGAGCAGCCCGACGTGCTGGCGGTGACGGCGGTGCGGGCGGGAAGCCTCGTCAGCCTGTACTGGCTGGGCGCGATGGTGGGGCGCTTCATCGGATCGGGCCTGCTCTACAAGCTGCCGGCGGGGCCGCTTCTTTCCGCCGCGGCGGGCCTGGCGGCGCTGATGTGCCTGACCGTCAGCCAGGTGACCGGCCCCGTGGCGGGCGTGCTGGCGATCTCCATCGGCTTGTTCAATTCGATCATGTTCCCGGTGATCTTCTCCCTGACGATCGAGCGCTCGACCGCGCCGTCCTCCGCCACGTCGGGACTGTTGTGCATGGCGATCGTCGGCGGCGCGCTGGTGCCGCTGGTCTTTGCTCAGGTGGCGGATGCGAGCGGCAGCCGCTTCATCGCCTTCCTGGTGCCGATGGTCTGCTATATCGTGATCGCGACCTTCGGCCTGCGCGCCGCGCGCGCGCCGGTGCGCGATGTCGACAAGCGGGAAGTGTCGCCGCACTGATCGCGCGACCGGTGCCGCCGCGCCCCGCCAAGGAGCACCCGGCGGCGCGAGCGAAGCGGCACAGCAGGAATATTAGAGGTGAAATCGATCAGCTCTGAACACGTTCGTCACCCTGAACTTGTTTCAGGGGCCACCGATCAACAAGCGCCAGCGGAGCAAGACGAAAGTGGATGCTGAAACACGTTCGGCATGACGATCAAAGCTGATCGGATTCGCCTTTAGCGCCGGATACCGCGCGTCGCACCTTTTCGCGGCGCGCGCAACGCTGTGCAATGCTGTGGTGCCGGCGGTCATCGGCCTTT
The DNA here is from genome assembly GCF_032229225.1 of Stakelama saccharophila. Taxonomy (NCBI): domain Bacteria; kingdom Pseudomonadati; phylum Pseudomonadota; class Alphaproteobacteria; order Sphingomonadales; family Sphingomonadaceae; genus Stakelama; species Stakelama saccharophila. The sequence goes on along the minus strand of NZ_CP135076.1, from coordinate 2,286,051 downwards.
GGCGGCTGCGACTTTTAATTTGACAAGCAAATTGGTTTATTTATCGTTCTGGCCAGCAGCCGATAGAGTGTCCGCGCCGACGGGCAGAAATGGCAGGGGAGGCGATGATGAAGCGGTGGAATGCGGGATCGAGGCGCTCGAACGGGGCGCATTTGCGGAACGGGTCGGCATTCGTGTCGGCGGCTGTCGGAATTGGTCTATCCTTCTCCTCCCCGCTCGCGCTGGCCCAGGGCGCTCCTGCCGCCGCGCCGCGCGACACAGGGCAATCGCCGGTAGCGCTTGCCGACCCGCTCGTCGGCACTGCGCCGCTGGACGACCCGGACGTGATCGGCAACGCGCCGCCGCCGGGCGAACCGGTCTATTCCGGGCAGACCTCGCCGGGTGCGCGCCTGCCGCACGGATCGGTCGCCGCATCGCCGGTCAACAACAATATCGAGCTGAGCTATCCGAACGGCGTTCCCGTTCCCTATTACTACACCAATCCGACGATGATCGGTTTCACCGGCGGCGGCGGGCCGACCTATGGCGGCAATGCCGAACCGATCATCATGCCGGTGGTGGGCGACTGGTCGCCGCCGCCCGCCTATAGCCAGTCCTGGTACGACAAGGCGCGCGAGAAGGCGTCGCCGGGCTATTATTCGGTCTATCTGAACACGTTCGACACCAAGGCGGAAATGACGGCGACGCGCTGGGCCAGCGTGATGCGCTTCACCTTTCCCGAAAGCGAGCGGTCGCACGTCATCATCAACTTTCCGCGCCATGGCGGCGAGATCGAGGTGGTCGGCGATCGGACCGTGCGCGGCAAGTCGAAGGACAGCCACAGCACCGACGGCGCCTATTTCGTCGCGGAATTCTCGAAACCGTTCACCGGACTGGGCACCTTTCGCAAGGCGCCGGGCGACAACCAGGGCTGGGGCATCGGCGTCAGCGACGTCGATCCGGGCGCGCGCACCATGTCGGGCAGCTATGCCGGCAGCTATGTCGATTTCAGCACGCAGGCCGGCGAGCAGGTGCTGATGAAGATGGCGCACGGCACCAGCTATGAACAGGCCGAGCAGCGGCTGCGCGATGAAGTGCCCGGCTGGGATTTCGACCGTGTCCACGCCGCCGCGCGCGGCGAATGGGCCAACCTGCTGGACCGCGTGCGCGTGTCCGGCGGGACGGAGAAGCAGCGTAAGCTGTTCTATTCGACGCTGTTCCAGTCCTTCGCCTCGCCGCGCCTGATCGCCGCCAAGGGCGAGAAGTTCGCCGACACCAACGGCAAGGTGAAGGTCGCCGAGCATGACCGCTACGGCCCGGTGCCGTTCTGGGATACCGGCCGCAACCAGATCGTCCTGCTGGAGCTGATGGAGCCGAAGGTCGTCCAGAACATCATGGCGTCCGAACTCGACATGGCGCGTGAAAAAGGGTTCATGAACACCTCCTTCCACGGCGACAATGCGGTGTTCCTCTATCTCGGCGCGTGGGAGCGGGGCATCCCGTTCGATTATGAGGCGGCGTATGAATATCTGCGCAAGAACGCGACCGACCCCAAGGGGCCGCGCGGCTACCTGGCCGAATATATGAAGCAGGGCTGGATTTCGGACATCGTGCCCGATCACAATCCCAGCCCGCCTTATGCGGGCGGCAAGGCCGGGGTCGCGACCACGCTGGAATATGCCTGGGACGATTACGCGCTCGCGCAATATGCGAAAAAGCTCGGCAAGACCGATGATTACGGCATGTTCCTGAAACGCGCGCACAACTATGCCAACGTGTTCGACAAGTCGATCGGGTTCATGCGCGGACGGACCGGAAACGGCGCGTGGATCTCTCCGTTCGACCCGGAAGAGCCCTATTACAATTTCATGATGAAGGAAGCCTCGGGCTGGTCGACGCTATGGCTGGTGCCGCACGACGTGCAGGGCCTGATCGACTTGATCGGCGGCCGCGAGGCGTTCAACGCCAAGCTCGATACCTTCTTCACCAAGCCCTATGACCCGACCGGCATCTGCCGCGACTGTACCGGGCTGATCGGGCAATATGTGCAGGGCAACCAGCCCGACCAGCAGGCGCCTTATTATTACAACTGGAGCGGGCAGCCCTGGAAGACGCAGGCACTGGTGCGCAAGATCCTCGACCGGACCTATGGCAGCGACGCCGCCGGTTACGGCTATCCGGGCATGGACGACCAGGGCGCGACATCGTCCTGGTACGCGCTGAGCGCGATGGGCTTCTATCCCGTCGATCCGTCCAGCCAGACCTATATCATCGGCAGCCCCGTCTTCGATGACGTGAACCTGGATATGGGCAACGGCAAGACGCTTCGCATCGTGGCGAAGAACAATTCGTCCGAAAACGTCTATATCCAGTCCGCGACGCTCGACGGAAAGCCGTGGAACAAGCCGTGGTTCAGCCATGACGACATCAAGGACGGGGCGACCTTCGTCTTCACCATGGGGCCGCAGCCGAACCGGAAATGGGGCGCCGCGCCCGACGCAGCGCCGCCGTCCATGTCGTCCCGGCCCTGAGGCGCCGGCAAGCATACCTCCGCCACCCCCCACCCTTGTGCGGAGGTCGGAGCCCGGGAAACGACCTGGCCCTCTCCACAGGATCCCGGGCTCCAACATCATCAGGGCGCGACCAGCGCCGAAATAGGGAGAACATCGTGCGCAGCCTGACCGCCATTATCCCGCTTCTCGCGCTTGCCCCGGCGATGGCGCACGCCCAGCCGGCGACGCCGGGCGCGGACCATGTCTATACCAGCGACCTGACGACGCGCTGGGGCAGGGAGGTGACGCCCGACAATGCGTGGCGGAGCTATCCCCGTCCGCAGATGAAGCGCGCGCGGTGGAAAAACCTGAACGGCCTGTGGGATTATGCGATCGCGCCGAAGGCGGACGCCCGGCCGGAGCGCATGGACGGCCGCATCCTGGTGCCGTTCCCCGTTGAATCCAAGCTGTCGCGCGTGGCCCGCAAGGTGACGCCCGACGACCGCATCTGGTATCGCCGCAGCTTCACCGTGCCCGCCGACTGGCGCGGCGAACACGTCATGCTGAATTTCGGCGCGGTCGATTATGCCGCGACGATCCTGGTCAACGGTTCCGTCGTCGGTTCGCACAAGGGCGGCTTCGACACTTTCGGTTTCGACATCACCCGCTATCTGAAGCCGGGCGAGAACGAACTCGTCGTCCAGGTCACCGACCCGACCAGCGCGGGCACGCAGCCGCGCGGCAAGCAGATCCTCGATCCCGCAGGCATCTGGTACACGGCCGTCAGCGGCATCTGGCAGACGGTGTGGCTGGAGCCGGTGCCCGAACTCCATATCGCCGACGTGCGCGCGACGCCGGACATCGATCGCGGGGTCGTCGACATCGCCGTCGCGCTGAGCGGCTGGGCGAGCGATACCGACGCCGTCCGGCTGACCGCGAGCGCCGGGGGCAAGCCGGTCGCCTCCACGATCATCCGCGCCAATCGCCGGGCGACGCTCCCAATTCCGGATGCGCACCTCTGGTCGCCCGACGATCCCTATCTCTACGACCTGAAGGCGGAGCTGGTGACGGTGCGCGATCCCTATGCCGGGGAAAAGGAGCGCGACCGCGCGGCCTACGACTCGCGCTTCACCGCGCATGAGAGCGCAGTCTATGCCGATGCGCAGGTGACGGGCGCGCCGCGCGACAGCGTCGATGCCTATTTCGCGATGCGCAAGATCTCGATCGGGCCGGGCCGGGTGAAGGGCCAGCCCGCGATCCTGCTCAACAACAAGCCGGTCTTCCAGAACGGTACGCTCGACCAGGGCTGGTGGCCGGACGGGCTCTATACGCCGCCGTCGGAAGCGGCGATGAAATACGACCTCGTCTTTCTGAAGAAGGCAGGGTTCAACATGGTGCGCAAGCATATCAAGGTGGAGCCGGCGCGCTATTATTACGACGCCGATCACCTGGGCATGCTGATCTGGCAGGACATGCCGTCGGGCGGCGGCGAGGATCAGTTCCTGGCCGGCACCAGCCAGTATCAGGCGGTCTTCCCGTCCGAAACGATGGCGCAGCAGCAGAAGGAACTGTCCGACATGATCGGCGACCTGCGTGCCTTTCCGTCGATCGTGCTGTGGGTGATCAACAACGAAGGGTGGGGCGAATATGATTCGGCGACGCTGGCGCGCTTCGTGAAGGGGCTCGATCCCAGCCGCCTGATCGATGCCGATTCGGGCTGGGTCGACGTCGCGCCCGAGATTTCGGACGTATATGACATCCACACCTATGAAGACGTGCCGAAGACGCCGGCGCATCAGGCCAACCGGGCGCTGGTGCTGGGCGAATATGGCGGCATCGGCCTTCCGGTCGACGGCCATATCTGGCGCCCCGGCAAGAAGAACTGGGGCTATCAGGTGGCGCGGGACGAAGCGGACTATGTCGCCCGCTTCCGCCGCAAGATGGACGAGGTGATTCGCCAGGCGAAGGCGGCGGGCCTGAGCGCGGCGGTCTATACGCAGACGACCGATGTCGAGGACGAGATCAACGGCCTGCTGACCTATGACCGGGCGGAACCGAAGGCGCCGGCCGAAACGCTGTCGCGGATCGCCGCGCCGCTGTGGCCGGCAGAGTCGCGAGAATAACTTCCCGGACGTCGCCGATCGCCCGAAACGACCTGGCCGCCGCGCAAACCAGTCGCGGCGGGCGATCTGTCGTCACCATGCGGAAATCGGCGGAAATGCGCCCGTTGTTGAACCTGTGCAACAGCCCTGGTGCATTCCGACGCAAAGCTGAAACATTCATTTGACAAATTGCTTTTTATATTATGAAGTCCTGCTCGATGGCTCACGGGCGACCGCCCGGTAAGCAAACTGAGCCACGCGCAGTTGGGACGGGGAGCGTCCCGAAACCAGGGAGGGAAGGCATGAAAAGGGCAGGACAGTTTCACCTATCGACGCTGAGCGGGCGCGAGCGCCTGGTCCGAAATCTGATGCTGACGGCGAGCGCCGTCGTGGGTTTCGCAGGCGTTGCACACGCGCAGGACGCGGCGGCGACCAACGCGCAGGACCAGCAGGTGCCGGCGCAGGACGCGCCTTCGAACCAGCCGCCGGCCGGGCAGGCCGCCGCGCCTACCGGCTCCGAGATCGTCGTGACCGGTTACCGCCAGTCGATCGAGGAAAGCCTTACGCAGAAGCGTGAGGCGAACGCATTTATCGACGTCATCACGGCAGAGGATGTCGGCAAGTTCCCCGACAAGAACGTCGCCGATTCCCTGCAGCGCGTGCCGGGTGTCGTCATCACCCGCGATGGCGGCGAGGGTAGTCGCGTCAGCATCCGCGGACTCAGTTCCGATCTGACGCTCACCGAACTCAACGGCAACTTCATCGCGTCGAGCGGCGACAATCCGTCGCGTTCATTCGATTACCTGCTGCTGCCGTCCACCTTCATCGGCAGCGTCGAAGTGTACAAATCTTCCGAGGCACGGCTCGACGAGGGCGGTGTCGGCGGCGTCATCATCAATCACACGCGCAAGCCGTTCGATCTCGAGCCCTGGTCGGGAAACATTTCGGTGGAAGGCACATATGCCGACGTTACCGAAAAGGTCGAACCGAACATCTCCGGCCTGCTTTCGTGGAAGGACCCGAGCGAGCGGCTCGGCTTTCTGGTCGGCGCCACCTATCAGGAGCGGACCAACCGCACGCTGAGTTCCAACGGATCGGCCTGGCACTGGTGGAGCGACCGCGACGAGAATGGCGACATCATCACGCCCGCGACCGACGTCAACGGCAATTCGCTCGCGGACAATGACGGCATTGCCTATTGGCCGGGCGAGGGGGTGACGACGCGCGACGGTCAGCACTATAGCGGTTATTGGGCGCCGCAATCGGTCGACGCGAACATCTTCGACCAGAAGCGCAAGCGGCTCGGCATCCAGGCGACCGCCCAGATGAAGCCGTTCGACAACCTGACGATCACGGCGAACTATTTCCGGTTCCAGTTGGACGGCGATTACAAGTCGAGCACCGTCAAGATCCCGGAATGGGGCTATGGCAATTTCTTCACCGGTGCGACGCTGGACCCCAGCGGCACGATCTTTACCGGCGCGTCGTTCGAGGTTCCGCCCGAAGGCACCGAATGCCGCGAACCCACCGCGGACAATTCGAATCTTTGCACGATGGAAACGCCCGCGCCGCAAAACACGCTGACGCGTCAAAAGAGCGTCTCCAACACCTATGACGTGCAGGGCGACTGGAACACCGACAGCCTCGACGTTCATTTCGCGCTGGGCAAGACGAAGTCGAAGGGTGGTCCGTCGTTTCAGTTCTTCGCGCAGGCCAAGCCGCGCAACGGCAACGACAACGGCAATCTCTTCAGCGGGTGGAATTTCACCAACCAGGGTCTGGCGATGGAATTCTCGCCCGACGTGTTGCAGAACATGCTCGACGGCACCGCGCAGATCGACCTTGGGTCGACCGGTTCGGGCTTTTCCAACAGCACGCTGTCGCACCGCTATGCTCAGGTCGACGTCACGCGGCATTTCGACTCGTTCATCGATTCGATCCAGGCCGGCGCCAAATGGCGCGATACGTCGATCCACCGCGAAACCGGAAGGTTCGAATGGTATTCGGACGCGGCCAACACGCTGCGCTTCCAGGATACGCCGGGTGGCGCGCTGGCACTGCCGGAATTCTTCTATCCCCAGTCGCTCGGCAATATCGCCGGCGGGTTCGAGACGAACGCCTTCCCGGCGATCAACATGGAAAACTACATCTCGTATCTGAACGAGACGTATAACGGGCCGATCCGCGTGCCCGAGCCGCAGAACCGGTACGATATCGGCGAGCGGATCTGGGCGGGCTATGCCCAGCTCAACTACAAGACCGACACCATCCGCGGCAATATCGGCGTGCGGGTTGTAAACACCAAGCAAAACGGCGTTTCGACCGATACGCTCTATTACGAAAACGATTATTGCGTAGACGGCCCGGACGGCCCGTTCGATCCCAACAAGCCCGTAGGTGAAGACGGCAACTGTCTCGTGATCCCGCAAGATCAGCGCGAGGTGCGGGTCTATGACCAGAATTCGGAATCGAAGAGCTACACGAACGTCCTGCCGAGCTTCAACATCGCGTGGAACGTAACGCCTGACCTGTTGGTCCGCGGCGCGGTGTCGAAGGTGATCTCGCGTCCCGGCTACGGCGATCTGGCCGGTGCGCGCTCGCTGACCTTCAACGCGGACCCGTTCGTGTTCGATCGGGCGCAGTACGGCGCGCTGCCCGGCTGGTTCGGCAATGGCGGTAATTTTGACCTGAAGCCGTTCAACGCATGGCAGTACGACATTGGCGTGGAATGGTATTTCCAGCCCGGATCGGTGATCGGCGCGTCGGCGTTCCGCAAGGATGTGAGCGATTTCATCGTGCCGCTGGTGCTGGACGTGCAGCAGGAAGTCGCCGGCGAAACGGTGACGGTCCAGCAATATTCGACGCAGGCGAACGGATCATCGGCGGTGTCGCAGGGCATCGAACTCTATGCGCAGCACACGCTCGACTTCGGGCTGGGTGCGCAGGTGAACTTCACCTACAACGACACGTCCGTTGCGGATGTCAGCCTGAACGGAGAAAAGGTCGGCACGTCACCGCTGGTCGGAAGCGCCAAGACGCAGGTCAATGCCTCGATATTCTACGAGCACGGCCCGGTGCTGCTGCGTGCGTCCTACAATCGTCGGGGCGAGGTTGTCGGGGGACTTTCGTCCGGGCTGAACATTTATTCGGATCCGTATGAACAGGTGGATTTGAACGCTTCGTACGCTCTGTTCGAAAACGTTCAACTGACTGCCTCGGTCATCAACCTGACCAAGTCGGAGCAGCGTCAGCATCTCGGAAACGACACAAAGGCACGGTTCATCTCGAACGCCTATTCCGGGCGGCGGGCCTATGTCGGTGTTTCGTACAATTTCTGACCTGGTTTAGAGCATCCCCAACCTGGGACGGCCCGCCACGGCCGGCCGTCCCATCCTTTTATCACCTGGGCCGCGGGGGGCCGAAGCAGTATGAGGCTGAAATTTTCGACGGTTGCGATCGGCGCCCTGTGTGCGCTGGCCGCGGTTCCGGCGCTCGCCGACAATCCGATCGTGAAGGGCTGGTACGCCGATCCCGAAATCCGGGTCTTCGACGGGCAATACTGGATCTATCCCACCTATTCGGACGATTATAAGACGCCCGACCGGTCGAAGCATTTCAGCGACGCGCAGAAACAATTGCGCGAGAACAAGATGGTCCGGCCGTCCTATGGCATCCAGACCTTCTTCAACGCCTTTTCCTCGCCCGACCTCGTCCACTGGACCAAGCACGAGCACGTCCTGGACGTCGAGAATGTTTCCTGGGCGGCCTATGCCGTGTGGGCGCCCTCGGCGATCGAGAAGGACGGCCAATATTACCTTTTCTTCGGCGCCAACGATATTCAGAAGGACGGCGAGACCGGCGGCATCGGCGTGGCGGTGTCGGACGATCCCGGCGGGCCGTTCAAGGATGCGATCGGCAAGCCGCTGATCTCCGCCTTCCACAATGGCGCGCAGCCGATCGACCCGTTCGTGTTTCGCGACGACGACGGGCAGGTCTATCTCTATTATGGCGGCTGGCAGCACTGCAACGTGGTGCGCCTTTCCGACGATCTGCGTTCGGTCGAGACATTCCCGGACGGCAGCACCTTCAAGGAAATCACGCCGCCCGGCTATGTCGAGGGCTCTTTCGTCATCAAGCGCAAGGGCGTCTATTACCTGATGTGGTCGGAGGGCGGCTGGACCGGCCCCGATTATTCGGTCGCCTATGCCATGGGGCCTTCGCCGACGGGGCCGTTCAAGCCGATGGGGAAGATCCTGACCCAGGACTTTGAGATCGCGCGCGGGGCGGGGCATCATTCGGTGGTCAACATTCCCGGCACCGACGACTGGTATATCGCCTATCACCGCCGTCCGCTGGACGAGACGAAGGGCGAGCACCGGCAGCTCGCCATCGACCGGATGAACTTCAACGCGGACGGGACGATCCGTCCGGTGAAAATGACGAACGAGGGCGTGAAGCCGCGCCCGTTGCCGCAGTGACCGGCAGAAGGGGAGAAGCTCTAGTGAAAACGATCAGGCGCATGGCGCTCGGCACCGCGGCTGCCGCGCTGACCCTTGGCGGCGCCGGCGCGCCCACCGCACTGGCGCAGTCGGCATCGGCCGGCGCGGACGCGCAGCCGGTGCTGGCGGACCTCGTCAACCCGCTGATGGGAACCGATTCCAGCTACCGGCTGTCCTATGGCAATACCTATCCGGCGGTAACCGTGCCGTTCGGCATGAATAGCTGGACGCCGGTGACGGGCGAGCCGGGAAGCGGCTGGGGCTACACCTACGACGCCGAAAAGATCAACGGCATCAAGCAGACGCACCAGCCCAGCCCGTGGATGAACGATTACGCCGCCTTTTCGCTGTTTGCCGAGACGGGGCCGCTCAAGATCGAGCAGGAGGAGCGTGGAAGCTGGTACAGCCACAAGGCCGAGGTGGCGCATCCCTATTCCTACAAGGTCTATCTCGCCGACTATGACGTGACGGCCGAAGTCGCGCCGACCGCGCGTGCCGCGCAATTCCGCTTCACCTTTCCCGACAGCGACGATGCGCATATCCTGCTCGACGGCCTGGCCGGCGGGTCGATGGTCAAGGTGGATGCGAAAAACCGGCGCATCATCGGCTATGTCCGCAACAATCACGGCGGCGTGCCGGACAATTTCCACAACTATTTCGTCGCCGAGTTCGACCATGACTTCACCGTCACGCGCACCTGGGACGACAACGGCCAACTGACCGCCGACCGCACGCGCGAAGGCGACCATGTCGGCGCGGTGGTGAGCTTCAGGACGGATGAAGGCGAGCAGGTCCACGTCAAGGTGGCGTCGTCCTTCATCAGCCCCGAACAGGCGCTGCGCAACCTGCGCACCGAAATCGGCAGCGACGATTTCGAGGCGACCAGGGCCAAGGCGAAGGCCGCGTGGGAAAAGGAGCTGTCGCGCATCCGCATCCGGAATCCGCAGCGGGAAAATGCGCGCACCTTCTATTCGGCGCTGTACCGGATGCTGCAATTTCCGCGCAAATTCTATGAAAAGGGCGCCGACGGGAAGATCGTCCATTACAGCCCGTATGACGGCAAGGTGCATGACGGGTACATGTTCACCGACAACGGTTTCTGGGACACCTGGCGCGCGGTCTTTCCCTTCTTCGCGCTGATGTATCCGGAACTGGACAGCCACATCATGCAGGGGCTGGTCAACACCTATCAGGAGGGCGGCTGGCTGCCCGAATGGGCGAGCCCCGGCTATCGCAACGTGATGATCGGGTCGAATTCCGCGAACCTGATCGCCGACGCCTATGTCAACGGCGTGCGCGGCTTCGATGCCGAGACGCTCTATGAAGCGATGATCAAGAACGCGACGACCAGCGAGGGGCGGCCGACCGACAAGCGCGGCAACGTCGTGAACGCGGTGGGGCGCGAGGGTGCGGAATATTACAACCGGCTGGGTTATGTCCCCTATGATGTCGGCATCAACGAGAATGCGGCGCGCACGCTGGAATATGCCACGGCCGATTTTTCCATCTCGCAAATGGCGAAGGCGCTCGGCAAGGACGCCGATGCGAAGAAATATGCCGAACGGGCGCTGAATTACCGCAGGCTCTACGATCCGGAAAGCGGCTGGATCCGCGGCCGCAACAAGGACGGGTCGTGGGAGACGCCGTTCAACCCGTACAAATGGGGCGACGCCTTCACCGAGGGCAACGCGCTGCATTATAGCTGGGCGGTGATGCAGGACCCGCAGGGGCTGATCAACCTGATGGGCGGGCGCGACAAGTTCGTCGACCGGCTCGATTCGATCTTCACCCGACCGCCGATCTTCGACGACAGCTATTACGGCCAGGTGATCCACGAGATCCGCGAGATGCAGATCGTCGACATGGGGCAATATGCGCACGGCAACCAGCCGATCCAGCACATGCCCTATCTCTATGACTGGGCCGGCGCGCCGTGGAAGACGCAATATCATGTGCGCGACATCATGGCGAAGCTCTACTCACCGGCGCCCGACGGCTATCCGGGCGACGAGGATAACGGCCAGACTTCGGCCTGGTACGTTTTCTCCGCGCTCGGCTTTTATCCGGTCGCGTCGGCGACAGGGCAATATGCGATCGGCAGCCCGCTGTTCCGGGACGTCACGCTGCAGATGCCGACGGGCAAGACGCTGCGCATCGTGGCGGAGAACAACAGCCCGGAAAACGTCTATGTGCAGTCCGTCACGTTCAACGGCAAACCGCACGCCAAGACGTATCTGACGCATGACGCGCTGGAACAGGGCGGCACGCTGAGTTTCGTCATGGGGCCGACGCCGAACAAGGAATGGGGCAGCGCCCCCGCCGACGCGCCCTTTTCACTGAGCGCGCCCGCCAACTGATCCGGAGAGCGAATATGACCCCCAATCGTCGCGAGATCATGGCAGGTGCGGGCGCGGTAGCGTTCACGGCCGCACTGCCGGGCGCCGCGCGCGCCGCGCAGTTCGTCAGCAAGCGTCCGGCGCCGGCGGAGCGCAACTTCACTAGCCCGGCCATCGAGGCGGAGATCGCGCGGGTGAAGGCGAAGATCGCCGATCCCGAACTCGCCTGGATGTTCGAGAATTGCTATCCCAACACGCTCGATACCACGGTGCAGACGGGTACGCTCGACGGCCGGCCCGACACGTTCGTCATCACCGGCGATATCGAGGCGATGTGGCTGCGCGACAGTTCGGCGCAGGTGCAGCCCTATATCCACCTCGTCGCGAAGGACGCGAAGCTCAAGCGGCTGTTCCAGGGTCTGATCCAGCGTCAGGCGCGCTGCATCCTGATCGACCCTTACGCCAACGCCTTCGACAAGGACCCGACCGCGCCGTCGAAGCTCGAATGGTCGGAAACCGACCAGACCGACATGAAGCCGGGCGTCGCCGAGCGGAAGTGGGAGATCGATTCGCTCTGCTATCCGATGCGCCTGAGCCATGAATATTGGAAGCGCACGCACGACAAGACGCCGTTCGACGATCGCTGGAGCGAGGCGATGAAGCTCGCCGTCCAGACCTTTCGCGTGCAGCAGCGCAAGGACGATCGCGGACCGTATCATTTCCAGCGCAAGGCGCTCAATCCCACCGACAGCCTGATGCTGGGCGGCTATGGGCGGCCGACGAAGAAGATCGGCCTGATCCATTCCATGTTCCGCCCGTCGGACGATGCGTGCCTGTACCCGTTCCTGATCCCGTCGAACCTGTTCGCGGTGTCGGTGCTCAGGAAGATCGCGCAGATCCACCGGGAGGCGCGCGGCGACAATGCGGCAGCGACCGACGCTGAAGCGCTCGCCGACGAGGTCGAGACGGTGCTCAAGCAGCATGCGCTCATCCCGGACGGGAAGGGCGGTCAGGTCTGGGCGTACGAGATCGACGGCTTCGGCAACTATGTCTTCATGGACGACGCCAATGTGCCGAGCCTGTCGGGTCTCGCGCTGATCGATGTGGTTAAGCGCGACGACCCGCTGTTCCGCCGCACCGCGGAACTCGCCTGGTCCGACCGCAATCCCTATTTCTTCAAGGGCAAGGCGGCGGAAGGGATCGGCGGGCCGCATATCGGCCTCGACATGATCTGGCCGATGTCGATCATCACCCATGCGATGAACGCCGAGGACGATGCGACGGTCGCCCAGTGCCTGCGCTGGCTGAAGAACACGCATGGCGGCACCGGCTTCATGCACGAAAGCTTCAACAAGGACGATCCGAGCGACTTCACGCGAAGCTGGTTCGCCTGGGCCAATGCGCTGTTCGGGCAGTTGATCGTCGAAGTCGCGGACAGGCGCCCGGCGCTGCTGTCGCGCCAGATCTGAGAATGCGGTCGCCCTCACCCTTTCGCGCCTTCGGCGCTCTTTCCCTCTCCCATTGGGAGAGGGAAGGGGCCCGCGAGGCGAAGCCGAGTGGGAAGGGTGAGGGCGACCAATGCTCCCGGAGCACGAAACCATGATGATTACCGCAAACCGCCGCCAGCTTCTCGCCACCACCGGTCTGGTCGCGCTGGGTGGCGCCGTCTCCGGCTGCACCAAGGCTACCGGCGACACCGCGCCGATCGAGCCCGGCACGCCGAATCTGTTCGTCGGCACCGGCGGGCATGGTCACACCTTTCCCGGCGCGTCGCTGCCGTTCGGGATGGCGCAGCTCAGCCCCGACACCAATACCCATGGCTGGGATGCCTGTTCGGGCTATCACCAGAAAGACGGCTCGATCATGGGGTTCAGCCATACCCATCTGTCGGGCACGGGCATCGGCGACATGCTCGACGTGCTGGTGGTGCCGACGCGGCAGGAACTGAAGCTGACGCCCGGCAGCACCGAAAATCCCGATGCGGGCTATCGCCAGCGCTATTCGGAGGAACATGCCGAGCCCGGCTATTACCGGGTGAAGCTCGAATCCGGCGTGCTCGCGGAACTGACCGTGACCGAACGCTGCGGCCTGCACCGCTATCATTTCCCCGAGGGGCCGGCGCATATCCTGATCGACTTCGCGCATGCGATCGAGGATGATTGGGACAAGGGCGTGGTGGTCGAGGACGCCACGCTGACGCTGAACGAGGACGGCCTGCTGACCGGCAGCCGTCAGGTCAATCGGTGGGCCAAGGGACGCCACATCCATTTCGCGATGCAATTGTCGCGCAAGCCCGACCGCGTCCGGTTCTTCGGCGACGGCGACAAGCCCGCGCCCGACAGTGCGACATCGGTCAAGGGCAATAGCACCAAGGTCGCGTTGTTCTTCGACGATGCCGGCGGCGATCCGATCCTGATCAAGACCGGCCTCTCGGCGGTCGACGTCAAGGGCGCGCGCGACGCGCTGGCGCAGGAGGCGAAGGGCTGGGACTTCGACGGCGCGACCAGGCGGGCGCGCACCATCTGGGCGAAATCGCTGGACGGCGTGCGCGTGTCGGGCGGCACCGAGGCGCAGCGCACGATCATGGCGAGCGCGCTCTATCATGCGCAGCTCGCGCCGACGCTCTTCACCGACCGCGACGGCCGCTATGTCGGGCTGGACCGCAAGGTGCATCAGGCGCCGAAGGGGGAGGAAGCGTACAGCACCTATTCGTTGTGGGACACCTATCGCGCGCTGCATCCGCTGCTGACGCTGATCGACCCGGACCGCGCCGCGCTGCTGACGCGCGACCTCGTGCGCCAGACCGCCGAAAGTTCGGTCGGCCCGCCGGTCTGGCCATTGCAGGGCGTCGAGACGGGCACGATGATCGGCTGGCACGCGGTCTCGGTGCTCGCCGAGGCGCACGCCAAGGGCATCGAGGCCGATTATGCCGCCGCCTGGCCCAACATCCGCCGCCGCGCCTTCGACCGCGATTTCAAGGATATCGACAGCACGCTCGGCCGCGGCTTCTATTACGATCTCGGCTACATCCCGTGCGACCAGGTGTGGGAATCGGTCAGCCGCACACAGGAATATGCCTATGACGACTGGGCGATGGCGCACATCGCCGATGCCGTCGGCGCCAAGGATGATGCCGAAGCGTTGCGCAAGCGGTCGCAAAACTATCGCAACGTTATCGACGCCGGCACCGGTTTCGCGCGGCCGCGCTTCGAGGACGGGCATTGGTGGAAGGACTATGACCCCGTCCAGATCGGCCACGATGTCGACAAGTGGCGCGATTATACCGAGGCCAATGGCTGGCAGGCGACATTCCTGAACCAGCACGACCTGTACGGCCTGATCGCGCATTTCGGCGGCGATGCGGCGTTCGAGAAAAAGCTCGACGCGCTGTTCAACGGTCCGTCGACGCTGCCCGACAACGCGCCGCCCGATATTTCGGGGCTGGTCGGCCAATATGCCCATGGCAACGAGCCGAACCATCATGTCGCCTATATGTACGCCTATTGCGGCGCGCCCCATAAGACGCAGGCGATGATCCGCCGGCTTCTGACGGAGATGTACAAGAACGACCCCGACGGCGTCATCGGCAACGACGATTGCGGTCAGATGAGCGCGTGGTTCATCCTGTCGGCGCTCGGCTTCTACCCCGTCGACCCGGTGAGCGCGGTCTATGTCTTCGGATCGCCGCTGTTCGACCGGGCCGAAATGGATGTCGGCGGCGGACGGACGCTGACCGTGCGTGCCGAGGGCAATGCCCCGGACCGCCCCTATGTCCAGTCGGTGCGCTGGAACGGCGAGGAATGGACGAAGAACTGGATCGCCCATGCCGATCTGGTGAAGGGCGGCGAGCTGGTTTTCGTACTGGGCGACAAACCGTCGCAATTCGGCACCGCCAAGGCGGATCGACCGCCGTCCTTCGCGACGGCACCGGGATAAGCCCATCTTACCGCCAGAAGGGTGTGCCGTAGAAGAAAAGCAATGAAAAACAACAATATGAAAAGTGTCGAGCCTGTCGACTGCGCCCGGCGGGGCAGCGGGCCGTCCATCGGAGAAGTCATGATCCACGCTGTTTGCTTGCCCTTTCGTTTTCGCCCGGCGCGGCGCGGCTGTGCGGCGGAGGCGCGGTGATGGCGCGCGCGGAAACGAAGGGCGGCGATGCGGACCCGGTCTTCGCCGGAATCGAATTGGGCGGGACCAAATGTATCTGTACGCTGGCGGCCGGCCCCGGCGACATTCGCGACCAGCAGACGATTCCGACGACCGTTCCTTCGGAAACGCTTCCCACGATCAAGCGTGTCCTCGACCAATGGTTCGCGTCGTCGGGGTTTGCGGGGCTGGGCGTGGCGTCGTTCGGACCGGTTCATCTGCACCGGGACCAACCGCGCTACGGCCGGATCGGCGCGACCAACAAGCCGGATTGGGAGGGAGCGGACCTGCTGGCGCCGCTACGCGCGTTCGGCGTCCCGATCGGGTTCGACACCGATGTCAACGGCGCGGCGCTTGCCGAGATGCGCTGGGGTTGCGGGCAGGGGCTCGACGATTTCGCCTATGTTACGGTCGGCACCGGCGTCGGTGTCGGCCTGATCGTCCACGGCCGCCCGACGCGCGGGTTCAGCCATAGCGAGATCGGGCACCTTCGCGTGCCGCGGCTCGCCGGCGATGACAGCGCCAGCGTCTGCCGCTTTCACGACGACTGTATCGAGGGCCTGGCGTCGGGAACCGCGCTCCAGGCGCGTCTGGACGGGCGTTCGCTGTCCGACGTGGGGCCGGACGATCCGGTATGGGAGCCGATCGTGCACTGCCTGGCGGTGATGGTCCATGATCTCGCCTGCACCACGGGGCCGCTGCGCGTCGCGATGGGCGGCGGGGTGATTTCGGGCCAGCCGCACCTGCTGCCCCGCATCAACGCGAAGGTGGAAGAAAGCCTTGCCGGCTATCTGCCGCTGCCGGGCGACGGAAACTATGTCGTCGCGCCGCAACTGGGCACGGTGGCCGGGCCGATGGGGGCGATCGCGCTGGCGATGGGCGCCGCCGCGGCGCACGCCTGACGTCGCACGGGGCGTTGTCGGGCCATTTTTTCGGGAGGAAACGATGATCGCAAGACTGGCAATCGCCGCACCGTTGCTGCTGGCATCGGCGCAAGGCTTCGCGCGCGATACCCCCGATCCGGCGGCGGAGGTCAATCCGTTCATCGGCACCACCAATGGCGGCAACGTCTATCCCGGCGCGACGCTGCCGTTCGGGATGGTGGCGTTCAGCCCGGAGGCGACGCCGCTGCCCGGCAAGCGCTTTCCGATCGCAGCACCCGGCGGCTATGAATGGCGCGCCAACGGCATCCGCGGATTCAGCCTGACGCACCTTTCCGGCACCGGTTGCGCCGGCGCCAGCGGCGACATTCCGATCATGCCGGTCACCGTTCCGGTGGATACGTCGCCTTCCGCCGTCGCGGCGGGCATGATGTATTCCAGCATCCTGGAACACGACAAGGAACGCGCCAGCCCCGGCGCCTATTCGGTGACGCTGGACAATGGCGTCGCGGTAAGGCTGGGCGCGACGGACCGCACCGCCGTCGGCCGTTTCACCTTTCCCGAAGACCGCCCGGCCAATCTGCTGTTCCGTACATCGGACAGCGAGGTCGGCAGCACCGCGTCCACCATCCATATCGACGCCGAGCATCGCACCGTCACGGGCACGGTGACCGCCGGCAATTTTTGCGGCTATCTGGCCGAGGACCGGCGCGAGAGCTATTACACGCTGCATTTCGTGGCCGTGTTCGACCAGCCTTTCGAGGTCGGCGGGACCTGGCGCGACGACCAGGTGACGAAGGGCGCGGCCGACGGGCAGGGCGGCACGACCTATGGCGAGCGCGGCCATCCGCCGGCGGGCAAGGGCGCGGGCGGATGGATCAGCTTCGATCCCGGGCGGTCGGCGGCCGTCAATGTCCGTATCGGCGTCTCCTATGTCGACGAAGCCGGCGCGCGCGCCAATCTTGCCGCCGAAAGCCCGGCCGGTACGACCGTGGAAGCCACGCAGGCCGCGGCCCGCGCCGCCTGGAACCGCGCGCTCGGGCAGAGCGCGATCGAGGGCGGGAGCCGCGACGATCGTACCGTATTCTATACCGCGCTTTACCACACGTTGCTGGAGCCCAATCTCTATAGCGATACCGACGGCCGCTATCGCGGTTTCGATGGCGAGGTGCATCGCCTGTCCGACGGCCAGCAGGCGCAGTACGCCAATTATTCGGGCTGGGATGTCTATCGCTCGCAATTGCAACTGGTGACGCTGCTCGATCCGCAGCGCGGATCGGACATCGCCCAGTCGCTGCTGAACCAGGCCGATCAGAATGGCGGCGTCTGGGACCGCTGGACCCACCTGACCGGCGCGACGAGCGTGATGAACGGCGATCCGTCGCCGCCGTCGCTCGCCGCCATCCACGCGTTCGGCGGGCGGTCGTTCGACCTGGAGCGTGCCTATGCCTCGCTCAAGCGCGCGGCAACGGTGCCGACGGAAAAGGATCTGAGCCGCAAGGGATGCCCGGTGCTGTGCATCGGCCAGCGCCCCGGCCTCGACCGGTGGCTGAAGCTGCATTACATGCCGGTCGGCGCGCCCGGCTGGGGCAGCGCGGCGGACACGCTGGAGCTGGCGGCGGCCGATTTCGGCATGGCCGAGCTTGCGCGCGCGGCCGGTGATGCGGCGGGCGAGCGCATGTTCCGGAAGCGGTCCGGCTATTGGCGCAACCTCTTCAATCCGGATGCGACGCCGCAGGGCGGCTATATCCAGCCGCGCAACGCCGATGGAAGCTGGCCCGAATTCGACCCCGCCTCCTATGATGAGTTCGTCGAGGGCAGCGGCGCGCAATATCTCTGGATGGTGCCGTTCGACCCGGCCGGCCTGATCGATGCGCTGGGCGGCAGGGCGGCGACGACGCGGCGGCTCGACGCCTTCTTCAAGGACGCGGACGGCGGCTGGGCGGTGACCAAGTCCGGCCCGCTGCACGCCGAACTCGACAACGAGCCGTCGATCGCTTCGCCCTGGCTCTATAATTTCGTCGGCCAGCCGTGGAAGACGCAGGAGACAGTGCGCGCGGCGATGCGACAGATCTGGACCAACAGCCCCGACGGCATATCGGGCAATGACGATCTGGGGCAGATGTCGTCCTGGTATGTGTGGTCGGCGCTGGGCCTGTACCCCTTATATCCCGGCCGCGCCGAACTGGTGATCGGCAGCCCCCTGTTTCCGTCCGCGACGATCGAGCGGCCGGGTGGCCGAATCGTGATCCGCGCGGAGGGCGCCGCGCCCGATGCCCCCTATGTGCAGGCCCTGCGGGTGAACGGCAGGACGAGCGAGCGAAGCTGGCTGCCGGCGGAGTTCGTGACGAAGGGCGGAACGCTGGACTTCACGCTCGGCACGACGGCCGATCGCGACTGGGGAACGGAAGAGGCGCCGCCGTCCTATCACTGAACGCGGGGGCCGGGCACGCGGCTGTCGGCGGGGATCGGTGCGGCGAAGTCCTTGACCTTCGCTGGACTTTTCCCTGCGGCAAATTATATACCGAACATTATGAAACTGGACATTTGTACCGCTTCGCGAGGTCGCCCGCGGGAATTCGATGTCGATGACGCGCTTGCCGCCGCGCTCCGGATATTCTGGAGCAAGGGCTATGAGGGCGCGTCGCTGGCGGACCTTACCGAGGCCATGGGGATTACCAAGCCCAGCCTCTATGCCGCGTTCGGCAACAAGGAACAGCTCTTCTGCAAGGCGCTCGACCTCTATGAGCGGGAAAAGCTCGCTTATACCCGCAACGCGCTGGAGGCGCCCACCGTGCGCGAAGTCGCCGAGCGATTTATGCGCGGCGCCATTGCGGCGCAGTGCAGCGAGTGCGAGCCGCGCGGATGCCTGGGCGTGATCAGCTCGGTCGCCTGCGGTGCGGAGGCGGAAACCATCCGCGAAGAGGTGATCCGGCGTCGCGCATCGTCGCGCCAGGCGATCGTCGACCGGTTCGAAAGGGGCAAGAAAGACGGAGATCTGCCGGCCGAAACCGATGTCGACGCGCTGACCAGTTATCTGCTGGCGGTATTGCAGGGCATGGCGGTGCAGGCCGGAGCCGGTGCGAAGCGCGAGGACCTGGACCGGGTTGTGGACATGACCCTGGCCATGTGGCCGGGCGCCTGAGCGTAGTGGACAATAAATACCGGGTGGTATAAAAAAGCCCCTTGACGTTGTTCATCGGTTATTTATATACCGGTCGGTACGAAACAACGAGAAGGGGGACGCGCGATGCGGTATCGTTCCAACCTCATCCGATCCGAATAAGATCGCGGCCGCTTCCACGCATGCGGGAGTGACCGGGCTCGGCTGATCCGGCGCGGATCGGCTTTTCGACATTGCTGGCGAGTCTTCGGCGACCGTCGTGTCGGCGGCTGGAGACCTGTGTCCGTATATTTGCCGGGCGGCCGAAGATGGTTTCCCGGAAACGGGCGGGGTGCGCCCTGTCCGTCGACTTCAGGGAGATCACCGATGGCTTATCTCGACCTAACGCAGAGCTATGATATCGGCGCCGTCGTCGCCGGAAAGGCGATGGCGGATGCCGACACGGCCACGCTGTCGCCGCTCGAATGGTCGGTCGTGGCGCTGGCGCAGCGGGACCGGCTGTCGAGCCTGAACAAGCCGGGGCGGGTCGCGCTGGCCATGGGCAGGCTGTTCGGCAGCCGGCCCAATCCCGAGCTTGCCGATGCGAAGCTGGAGGCGCTGCGCCGCATCGCCGTTCTCGCCTGGCATCGCGGCTATGCGATCGCCTCTCACGAAATCCGCGCTTTCAAGGCCGCCGGCTTCACGCTCGCGCAGTACGAACTCGTGCTCGCCAGCATCAGCCGTAGCCGCAACGCGCGCAACAATCAGCGAGCCCATGTATGAATATGCCGAGCAAGATCAGTCGCACCGACGCGGCGACGCCGGAACCCGCACAGCGCCGATCGCGCTGGCGGCGCGGCGCGATGATCGCCGTGCCTGCCGCGCTCGTCCTGTGGGGCGGGTATGAACTTACCCACGACGCGGGGCCGGCCCAGGCCGCGCCGCCGCCGCCGACCGTCACCGTGGCGACGCCGCTGGTGCGTTCGGTCAGCGAATGGGACGATTATGTCGGCCGCTTCGCGGCGTCGAAGACGGTCGAGGTGCGCCCGCGCGTGTCGGGCGAGATCACTGGCGTCCATTTCAAGGACGGTGCCATCGTCCATAAGGGCGACCTGCTGTTCACCATCGACCAGCGGCCGTTCCGTGCCGCGCTGGCCGAGGCGCAGGCGCGCGTCGCCAGTGCGAACAGCGACCTGGCGCTGGCCAAGGCGGACCTGGCGCGTGCGGAGAAGCTGGTCGATGTCGATGCGGTATCGCAGAGCCAGATCGACCAGCTTCGCGCCAGGCGGCAGGCGGCCCAGGCGTCGCTGGCGGCGGCGCAGGCGGACGTGCGGGCACGCTCGCTCGACCTGAGCTTCACCCGCGTGCACGCGCCGATCACCGGACGGATTTCGGACCGGCGGGTCGACGCGGGCAACCTTGTCGGCGGCGGCGAGGGCGCGCAGGCGACGCTGCTCACCACGATCAACGCGCTCGACCCGATCTATTTCAGCTTCGACGCCTCGGAGGCGCTGTTCCTGAAATCGAAGCGGGCGCAGGAGGCGGGCAAGGGGCCGACGCCGATCGATATCAAGCTGCAGGATGAAAACCAGTATCGCTGGCACGGGCGGCTCGATTTCACCGACAACGGGCTCGATCCCAGTTCGGGCACGATCCGCATCCGGGCGGTGGTCAGCAATCCCGAGCTGTTCCTGACGCCGGGCATGTTCGGCGACGCGCGGCTGTCGAGCGGCGGCGTGGCGAAGGCGATGCTGGTGCCCGACGCGGCAGTCACCACCGATCAGGCGCGCAAGCTGGTGATGACCGTCGGCAAGGACGGCAAGGCGCAGGCCACGCCCGTCGAGCTGGGGCCGGTGCTGAACGGTCTGCGCGTCGTGCGCAGCGGGCTGGCGCCCGATGCCAGGGTCATCATCAGCGACCCCGAACTGGCGCAGCCGGGCACGGCGGTGAAGACCAAGCCGGGCAAGATCACGCCGGTCGAGGCGAAGTCCGCGCCGCCGGTCGCGGAGTCGATCGCCGGCGGCGCCAGTTTCGCCGCGAGCTAGACCCCGAAGCCATCCGCGTCGCCGTTCGCCCTGAGCCTGTCGAAGGGCCGTTCTGCTTCTTCCAAGAGGAAGAGCAGCGCTTCGACAAACTCAGCACGAGCGGATGCCATTGAATGCAAAGGGTTCGTCGAACCCGCAACAGGAGCAGGCATCATGCGCCTCTCGCGTTTCTTCATCACGCGGCCGATCTTCGCCGCGGTCATCGCGATCGTCATCACCATCGTCGGCGCGATCGCCTATCTGGGGCTGCCGGTGTCGCAATATCCCGACATCGTGCCGCCGACCGTGACGGTGACCGCCAACTATCCCGGCGCGACCGCGCAGACGGTGGCGGACACGGTGGCGGCGCCCATCGAGCAGCAGATCAACGGCGTCGACGACATGCTCTACATGTCGTCGGAATCGACCGGTGACGGCAAGCTGACCATCACCGTCACCTTCAAGATCGGCACCGACCTCGATGCCGCGCAGGTGCTGGTGCAGAACCGCGTCGCGATCGCCGAACCGAACCTGCCCGAGGCGGTGCGGCGACAGGGCGTGGTGACGCAGAAGACCTCGCCCGACTTCCTGATGGTCGTCAATCTGGTGTCGCCCGACAACTCGCTCGATCGCGGCTATATCTCCAACTATGCGCTGACGCGCATCCGCGACCGGCTGACCCGGATCGACGGGGTGGGCGACGTGCGCCTGTTCGGCAGCCGCGACTATGCGATGCGGGTGTGGATCGACCCCGGCCGCGCGGCGGCGCTCAACCTGACGGCGGGCGACATCGTCGCCGCGCTGCGTTCGCAGAATGTGCAGGTCGCCGCCGGCACGCTGGGCCAGCCGCCAGAGAGTCAGGGCAATGCGTTTCAGGTGAATGTCGAGGCGCAGGGCCGCTTCGCCGATCCCGACCAGTTCGAGAATATCATCATCCGGTCCGACGCCGATGGCGGGCAGGTGCGCGTGCGCGACGTGGCGCGGGTCGAACTGGGCGCGGCGGATTATTCGTCGAACACCTATCTGTCGGGAAAGCCGACCGTCATCATGGCGGTGTTCCAGCGCCCCGGCTCCAACGCCCTCGCCGCCGCGCAGGCGGTGAACAAGGAAATGGAGGCCGTCTCCCAGGACTTCCCCAAGGGGCTGGCATACAAGGTCATCTACAACCCCACGGAGTTCATTTCGCAGTCGGTGGACGCGGTGATGCACACGCTGTTCGAGGCGGTGCTGCTCGTCGTGCTGGTGATCGTCGTCTTCTTGCAGAAATGGCGCGCGGCGATCATCCCGGTGGTGGCGATCCCCGTATCGCTGATCGGTAGCTGCATCGTGCTCGCCGCGTTTGGCTATTCGCTCAACAACCTGTCGCTGTTCGGCATGGTGCTGGCCATCGGCATCGTCGTCGACGACGCCATCGTCGTGGTCGAGAATGTCGAGCGCAATCTGGAGCGCGGCCTGTCGGCGATCGAGGCGGCCAAGACGTCGATGGACGAGGTTTCCGGGGCGCTGGTGGCGATCGTGCTGGTGTTGTGCGCGGTGTTCGTGCCGACACTGTTCCTCGCCGGGCTGTCGGGCGCCTTCTATCAGCAGTTCGCGGTCACGATCGCGACCGCGACGGTCATCTCGCTGATCCTGTCGCTGACACTGTCGCCCGCGCTTGCCGCGCTGCTGCTGAAGCCCAACGACCACCGCGGCGAACGGCACGCCGTCGTGCGCGCGCTGCACCATGCCGGCGACCGCTTCAACCGCGGTTTCGAGCGGCTGAGCGAGGGCTATGCCCGGCTGACGCGTCGGCTTGTCATGCGTCCGCTGGCGATGATGGTCGCCTATGCCGGGCTGATCGCAGCGACGGTGGGGCTGTTCTGGGCGACGCCCACCGGCTTTATTCCGGCGCAGGACCAGGGCTATTTCCTGACCGTCATCCAGTTGCCGCCCGGTTCCTCGCTGGAGCGTACCGACGCGGTGATGCAGAAGGTCGCCAAGCGCATCCTGCCCATTCCGGGGGTAAAAGGATCGGTGATGCTGGCGGGCTTCGACGGCCCGTCGCAGACGCTCGCGCCCAATGCGGCGGCGGCCTATGTCCCGCTCGAAAGTTTCGAGAAGCGCAAGGAACTGGGCGTAAGCTTCGCCGACATCATGGCCGAGGCGCAAAAGCGCACCGCCGATATCAACGAGGCGCGGCTGATGATCGTGCCGCCGCCGCTGATCCAGGGGATCGGTTCGGCCGGCGGCTATCGCATGATGATCGAGGATCTGGGCGACAACGGGCCGGAGGCGCTTGCCAAGCAGACGTTCGGCGTGCTCGGCAAGGCCAACCAGACCGATGGGCTACGCCAGGTCTATACCTTCTTCAACACCGCCACGCCGCGCATCTTCGCCGATATCGACCGGCGCAAGGCGGATATGCTGGGTGTGCCGCCGGAACGCGTGTTCGAGGCGTTGTCGGTCTATCTCGGCTCGGCCTATATCAACGATTTCAACCTGCTGGGCCGCACCTATCATGTGACGGCGCAGGCCGATGCCGCGCACCGCGCGACCGAGGCCGATATCGCCAATCTGAAGACGCGGTCGAACAGCGGCGCGATGGTGCCGATCGGATCGGTCGCCACCTTCGACAGCAAGACGGGGCCGTACCGCGTAACGCGCTACAACCTGCACCCCGCCGTTGCCGTCGATGGCGACACCGCGCCGGGATATTCCTCGGGGCAGTCGCTGACGACGATGGAAAAGCTCGCCGACGACACGCTGGCGGACGGATACGGCCATGAATGGACCGGCATCGCCTTTCAGCAGAAGCTGGCCGGCAACACGGCGGGCGTGGTGTTCGCGCTGGCGGTGGTGTTCGTCTTCCTGGTGCTCGCCGCGCAATATGAAAGCCTGGTGCTGCCGCTGTCGATCATCCTGATCGTGCCGATGTGCCTGCTCGCGGCGATGATCGGCGTGAACCTGAGGGGCATGGACAATAATGTCCTGACGCAGATCGGGCTGATCGTGCTGATCGCGCTCGCCGCGAAGAACGCGATCCTGGTGGTCGAATTCGCCAAGCAGGCGGAGGAAGACGACGGCCTGTCGCCGGTCGAGGCGGCGGTGCGTGCGGCGCGGGACCGGTTGCGGCCGATCCTGATGACCAGCTTCGCCTTCATCCTCGGCTCGGTGCCGCTGGTGATCGCGAGCGGCGCGGGCGCGGAGCTGCGCCAGGCGCTGGGCACGGCGGTGTTCTTCGGAATGCTGGGCGTCACCGGCTTCGGCCTCGTCTTCACGCCGACCTTCTACGTCGTCTGCCGCGCGCTGGGCGACCGGCTGTCGCGCCGTCGTCCGAAACCGGACGCCGATCCCGCGCTGTTGCCCGCCGAATAAAGGATGTTTCCAATGCTCGATTTCCGTTCGTATTCCCGCGAAGGCGGGAATCCAGAGCAGCAATCCACGACGTCTGAAACCCTGGGCTCCCGCTTTCGCGGGAGCACGGGGAGGGGCCTGCTCGGCTCGCTGTCCGCGCTGGCGCTCGCCGCCTGCGCGGCGGGGCCGGACTATGTCGCGCCGATCCCTCCGCAGACGGCGTCCGGCCCCTTCCTTTCGACCGACAGCCCGGCGATCTCGACCGCGGCGGTCGATCCCGACTGGTGGCGGCTCTACGACGATCCCGTGCTCAACGCTCTGGTCGAGGATGCGCTCGCCGCGAACACCGACATCCGCGTGGCGCTCGCGAATATCGCCAAGGCGCGGGCCGGTTTGCGTGCCGCGCGCTCGGACGAACTGCCGCAGACCGACATCGGCGCGAGCGCGACCTATGGTCGTCAGTCCGAAGGCCAGCGCGTGCCGGGCGCGGACCGGGAAGACTGGACCGTCGATACCGGGCTCGATGTCGCCTATGAGGTCGATCTGTTCGGGCGCGTCAGCCGCAATGTCGAGGCGGCGCGCGGCGATGTCGGCGCGGCGCAGGCCGATGCCGATGCGGTGCGGGTCGCGGTCGTCGCAGACACCACCCGCGCTTATGCCGATGCCGCCTCGGCGGCCGAGCGGCTGGCGGTCGCCAGGCACATTGTCGAGTTGCTGGACCGTTCGTTGACCCTGACCGGGCGGCGGCACGACGCGGGCCTCGCCACCGGGCTCGATACCGCGCGGATCGCCGCGCTGCGCAACCAGCGCGCCGCCGACGTGCCCGCAATCGCGGCCGAACGCGATGCCGCGCTGTTCCGGCTCGCCACGCTTACCGGCCGCGCGCCCGCCGACCTGCCCCCGATCGCCGCCGAGCGAAAGACGACGATGACGATCGACCGGCCGATTCCCGTCGGCGATGGCCAGGCACTGCTCGCCCGGCGGCCCGACGTGCACGCGGCCGAGCGGCGGCTTGCGGCGGCGACGGCGCGGATCGGCGTGGCGACCGCGGACCTCTATCCGCATATTTCGCTCGGCGGATCAATCGGTTCGACGAGCACCTCGTTCGGCGACATCTTCGGCGCCGGGCCGCTGCGCTGGCTGTTGGGGCCGTTGATTAGCTGGAATTTCCCTAACCAGAGCGCCGCACGCGCCAAGGTCGCCGGGGCCAGGGCCGATACCCAGGCGGCGCTCGCCCGGTTCGACGGCACGGTCCTGACGGCGCTGCGGGAGACCGAGACGGCGCTGTCCGCTTATGCCCATGATCTGGATCGCCGCACCGCGCTGAACGCGGCATATGAGGAAGCGGAACGCGCCGTCACGATCACGCGCGCGCAACAGCGTGAGGGCGCGGTCAACTCGCTCGACCTGCTCGATGCGGAGCGCACCTTCGCCGACGCCCGGGCGGACCTTGCCGCAATCGACGCGCGCATCGCCGATGACCAGATCAACCTGTTCGAGGCGCTGGGCGGCGGCTGGGGCGATGCCGGTGCGGTATCGCGAGCCGGAGCGGCACAGGATGACGGGGCCGATCTGGCGGAGCGCTGAGAGCCGCTTCGCCGGCAGCGGGATCGCGACATGATTTCGGGGGCCGGGAGGACAGGGAGGGCCGCTGTCGCCTCTCGGAAGGCGGTCGGCGATTTTCCCGAGTCGGGGAATATATCTGATAGAAAGGGTCGGCTTCGATTGAATCGTCATCCTGGCGCCTGCACGCGGCGCCGGGTTCGTCGGAGCCGGTCCGTTTCATCTGTGCCCCCGCGCGGCGCAAACGCCGAAAGCACCGGTTGCCGCCGCGCAAATGCGGTGGGATAGCCAGCGGGTTCGCAACGACTTCCCGCCGCATTCCAGCGCCGTCCGATCGCAAATATCTTCGCTGGCGGCGCGCACCCCCTTGACGGAGAAACTGATACTGATAGCGATAACATCAGACAAATACGCAAAGTATGTCTGGGAGGATGAGATGATGAAGGGTTCCCACACCGCCGTCCGCACATTGCTGCTTGCTTCGACGATCTATGCAGCGATGGGCGTGGCGCTCGCTCAGACCGCCGTACCCGCCGCGGAGCGCGAGGATACCGGCGAGCAGCGACGCGATCAGGATGCGGAGGCGCCGCCGCCGACCGACGCGGACGCCGCGACAACGACCACCGGCACCGAAATCGTTGTTACCGGTATCCGTGCGTCGCTGGAGAATGCGACGGAGGCGAAGCGCGATTCCATCGGGTTTACCGATTCCATCTTCGCGGAAGATATCGGCAAGCTTCCCGCCACCAACCTGGCGGAAACGCTGAACCGCATCCCCGGCGTGCGCCTGGACCGCGATATGAACGGCGAGGGGGTGAGGGTTTCGATCCGCGGCCTGGGATCGGATTTCACACGCGTGTTGCTGAACGGCGCGCCGATCAACGTCGCGTCCGACGGCGGCACGAACGGCGGGTCGCCCAGCCGTGCGGTGGACCTCGACTTCTTTCCATCCGAGCTGTTCACCCGGATCGACGTGGTCAAGAGCGCGCGGCCCGAATTGCTGGAAGGCGGCATCGCCGGCACCGTCAACCTTCACAATGCGCGCCCGTTCGATAATCCGGGTACGCACCTGACGGTGGTGGCCCAGGGGCAATATACCGATTCCAACGAGAAGATCAGCCCGCGCGGCGCGCTGGTCGCCAGCAAGACATGGGGCGATACCTTCGGCATCCTGGCGGGTATCGCCGGCGTGAAGACGCAGACGCGCATCGACGGCTTTGAATCCATCGCCTGGACCGACGCGAACCTTGCATGCCCGTCGACGCCGGGATGCAATGACGGCCCGAACAACGGCAACGGGTTCAGCTTTGCCACGACGGCGCCGGCGAATGTCGGCAATGGTCTGACGCCGGGCCAGCCGCTGGACCTGAGCGCCACGTCCGGTCTGCCGCTCGATCGATTGACGCTGGCCAAAATTCCCCGGCTGGGTCGCAATTCGCTGACCGACGGCAATCGCGAACGCTATTCCGCGCTGCTGTCGATGGAGTTCCGCCCGACCGAGACGCTGAAATTCGCCGTGGACGGGCTCTATGCCTGGTCGAAGCGTGATTATTACCGGCTGAACATGAACTGGTATGTGCGCAATTCGGGGCCCGGCACGTCGTTCCAGTCCACCGGCGGCATGGTGCCGATCGACCTGACGCTCGACGACAACAATGTCGTGACGTCCGGCACATTCGCCAATTCGTCCTTCTTCCTGGAAAACAACATTTTCGACCAGACGACCAAGTTCTGGAACGTGAACCCGAACCTGAACTGGCAACCCTCGGACATGGTCGAGCTGAACGTGTCGGTGAATTACAGCAAGAGCGACTTCACCCGCGAGCAGCCCAGCCTGCTGTTCCAGACGTCGCCCCAGTCGGGCGTCACCGTTGAATATTCCAACCCGAAAGGCGCCGTCCAGCCGATCATCACCGCCGATCGCGACCTCGGCGACCCCGATCTGGGCTGGCAATGGTATCGTGCCAACGCCTCGCTCGTGAAGCGCGAATACGAAACCAAGGGCGGCCGTTTCGACCTGCGCTGGGGCGACGACACCTTTGCCGTGCAGTCGGGCGCGTCCTACGACAAGGTCGATCGCAGCATCCGCGCCTATGACAACAGCACCGCGTTCCAGAACGCAATCTGCGGCTCGGATTGCGGCGGCACCGGAACGGGCATCATCCCGAACAGCGAGCTGAGCCAATATCTGTCGCGCTGGGGCATCGACAATTTCGGCCATCTTGCCGATGGCGACGTTGGATATACCAGCATCATCCGTCCGGACACGCAGGCCATTTTCGATGCCACGGACTATGCGTCCTACCGCGACAATGCGCCGGAAACGCGCGGCGCCGTGACGGGGGGTTCCACCGGCGACATCAATGAAGAGACCTGGGGCGGCTATTTGCAGTTCACCGGCCGCAAGGAGGTGCTGGGCGGCGATTTCCGCTTTACCGGCGGCGTGCGCTACGTCCACACCGACCAGACCGTCATCGGGCCGAGCCAGGTCGGCGACGCGCTCGTCGATATCACCGCCAATTCCACCTATGACGAGTTCCTTCCGTCGCTGAACCTGTCCTGGTCGCCGATCGAAAACCTCGTGCTGCGTGCGGCCGCGTCGCGCACGATCACGCGGCCGGATGCCAATTTGATCCTTCCGGGGCTGACCTTCTCCGACCCCTCGGCCCAGACGGCGAGTTCCGGCAACCCCGAGCTGCGGCCCTATATTTCGAGCGGCTACGATCTGGGCGGCGAATATTATACCGGCGGCAGCGGCTATGTCGGCTTCGCCTATTTCCGCAAGAAGGTCGACGGCTTCACCGTGACGCAGCAGCAGAATGTCCCGTTCAGCCGGCTCAACATCCCATATGAGACGCTGACCACGACGCAGCAGGCGGCGCTGGCGGACCGGGCGCTGAATACCGGCACCGACATCGCCGATCTGCCCGTCTCCCTCAACCGGCCGATCAACCTGCAGGAACTGACGCTGAGCGGTATCGAGGGAACCTGGGTACAGCCGCTCGATTTCCTGGTCGAGGGCCTCGGCTTTTCCGCCAACGCCACGCACATCACGCAGAAATCGTCGTCCGGTCTGTTCGCGACGGGCATTCCGCCGTGGCAGTACAATCTTCAGGGCTATTATGAAAATCACGGCCTGTCGGTCAGCCTGAACTATGTCTGGACCGACGAGTTCGTGACCATCAACGCGCCGTTCTTCATCGGTTCGTTCGACCAGCGAGCGGATTCGCGCGGGCAGCTCGACCTTTCGGTCAACTACAAGCTGCCCTTCTACGACAAGCTGACGGTGACGCTGGATGCGCTGAACATCACCAACGAGCCGCTGCGCACGACGACGGGCGTCGACGCCAGCTACGACAACGTGCCGTATTCGGTCTATTATCCGGGCCGGCAGATCCTGATCGGCCTGCGCGCGGGATTCTGAATTCGCTCTTCTGGAAGCCGGTCGCCGGCGTGCGGCCGGCTTCCATTCCTGCGCGACACCCCGTTGACCGCCATCCGACCGGACGATCGGGATTCATCCCGTAGCAAGGAGAGCGCCAAGATGTTCGATCCCCGTTCCGCCGACCGCCGCAGCGTGTTGAAAGCATCCGCGGCGATGACGCTGCCATTGTCGGGCACGACCACCGCCGGCGGCGTCTGGGCGACGACCCGCGCCGACGACCGTGCCATCCCGCGCAAGCGCCGCCGTCTCGATGCCGGCTGGCGCTTTCGCCGGGGCGATGCCGGGGAGACCGGTGACGGCCGCTCGCTGATCTACGACGCGCGATCCGAACTTCCGGATACCGAGGATATCGATCTTTCGCTGTCTCCCGTGCGTATCGAGGGCGAGAACCAGTTCCGGCTGAAGCCGTGGATCCTGCCGGCCGCGAACGCCTTTATCGCCGATCCAGCGGCTCGCCACCCCGTGCCGACGCGCCAGCCCGACATCGCGTTGCCATTTGCGCGGTCCGACCATGACGACAGCGGCTGGGATGCGGTGCGGGTTCCGCATGACTGGGCGATCGCCGGCCCGTTCCTCGAAGAGGGCGACGTCGGCGGCATGGGACGCCTGCCGAGCTGGGGCGTGGGCTGGTATCGCCGCCGCCTCGACATTCCGGCGGGCGACGCGGGCAAGTCGGTCTTTCTCGATATCGACGGCGCCATGGCCTATGCCGCCGTCTGGCTGAACGGCGAACTGGTCGGCGGATGGCCCTATGGCTATAATGGCTGGCGGCTGGACCTGACGCCGTATGTGCGGCCGGGCGGCATCAACCAGCTCGCCATTCGGCTCGCCAATCCGCCGGAATCCGCCAGATGGTATCCCGGCGGCGGCTTGTACCGCAACGTCTGGCTCGTGACCGTCGACCCGGTCCATGTGGGGCATTGGGGAACGCAGATCACGACGACGGATGTCTCCGATCGCCGTGCGACCGTCGATTGCACGGTCACGATCGACAATGACGGCGAGGAGGCGGCGGACGCGGCGGTGGCGACCGAGATATTCGCGCTTTCCCGCGCCGGAGCGCGCGCGGGCAATGCAGTAGCCCGCTTCGCGCCACAGCGGATACGCATCGCGCCGCGATCGAGCCGAACAATCCAAGGCCGCACGACATTGTCCGAACCCCGTTTATGGGGGCCGCGGCCCGAACAGACGCCCAACCGCTATGTCGCGGTGACGACGGTTTCGCGCGGCGACGGAGCGGGCGGAATCGTCGACCGCTACGAAACGCCCTTCGGCATTCGCGGCATCCGCTGCGAAGGCGATAGCGGCCTGTCGGTCAACGGACAGCATATTCCCATCCGGGGAACGAACAACCATCACGACCTCGGCCCCATCGGCGCGGCGTTCAACCTCGACGCGGCGCGGCGACAGCTCGAAACGTTGCAGGAAATGGGCTGCAACGCCTTGCGGATGAGCCATAATCCGCCGGCGCCCGAATTGCTCGACCTTGCCGACGAAATGGGTTTCCTCGTTCTGGACGAGGTATTCGACGTCTGGCGCGACAAGAAGACGCCGCTCGATTTTCACCTGATCTTCGACGACTGGCACGAGGCCGATCTGCGCGCGATGATCCGCCGCGATCGCAATCATCCTTCCGTGTTCATGTGGAGCGTCGGCAACGAGGTCGGCGAGCAGCATGATGGCGAGGCGGGCGCGCAGATCGCGCGCAGGCTCGTTTCCATCGCGCGGGAGGAGGACGCCACCCGCCCGATCACCTCTGCCATGAACTGGGCGAAACCCGACATGGCCCTGCCGCCGGTGTTCGACGCGATCGGCCTCAACTATCAGGGGATCGGCGTGCGCACGATCCCGGGTCAGTTCGCGCCGTTTCACGAGAAATTCCCGGACAAGATGATCGTCAGCACGGAATCCGCCGCCGCGCTGAGCAGTCGCGGCCAGTATCAGTTTCCGGTGCCGGGAACCGTCAGCGCCGCCGTGCGCCCCGGCGTCGGCGGCAATCCCGACACACACCAGGTCAGCGCCTACGAACTGTTCGCGGCGGATTTCGGGTCGTCCGCCGACAAGGCGTTCTCGCAAGCAGACCAGCATCCCTTCGTCGCCGGCGAATTCGTCTGGACGGGATGGGATTATCTGGGCGAGCCGACACCCTATTATTCCTCACGCAGTTCCTATTTCGGCATCATCGACCTGGCCGGCTTTTCCAAGGACCGGTTCTACCTGTACCAGTCGCGCTGGCGGCCCGATCTGCCCTTCGTTCACATCCTGCCGCACTGGAGCTGGCCGGGCCGCGAGGGCGAGGTGACGCCGGTACACGCATTCTCCTCCGCCGACGAAGCCGAATTGTTCGTCAACGGCGTGTCGCAGGGGCGGCAGGAGCGGGCGCCGTACCAATATCGTTTCCGCTGGGATCATGTTGAATACAAGCCGGGAACGGTGAAGGTCGTAACCTATAAGGACGGCCGGCCCTGGGCCACCGGCAGTATCACCACCGCCGGCGAGCCCGCGCGGATCGAGGCGCGGGTGAATCGCAAGCTGATGGGGAATGGCGCCGACGATCTGGCCTTCGTCGAGGCCGTCATCCTGGACGATAGCGGCAACAGGGTTCCCGCGGCTTCCAACCTGCTCGATTTCGCGGTCGGGGGCGCGGGCGAACTGGTGGCCACGGCCAATGGCGACCCGACGGACTTCACGCCGTTTCCCGCGCCGCAGCGCCGTGCATTTGCCGGTCGGGCGTTGGGCGTGGTCCGCGCGGTGCCCGGCGCGGCCGGCGCGATACGGGTCGACGTCGCCGCCGACGGCTTGCGCGGCGGTCGAGTTTCGCTGCTGGCGCGGGGGTAGGCGCAATCCGCCGCTGACGGCCGGTAGGCGTAACCAGAGGCGAATGCTGTCAGCCTTGAACGCGATCGGCCCGACTTTCGAACGTTCGGGACCGGTATCCTGTGTCCCCGCCACTCCCGGACCGGGTTCCCGCCTTTGCGGGAGCAGAAGGACGGTGACGCTGGAACCAACCGCTTTCAGAGCCGGCCGGAGGGTCCGGCGCGGCGTTCAAAGGTGGTCGAACTGACCTCTCGCTCTTGCCGAGAAAGGCCGCAGCCGCTGTTGCCTGTCACCGCCGGTCACGGGCTTTCGGACAATGAAAAAGGGGCGCCCCGGCGGGGCGCCCCTTATCGCAATCAACGTAACCGCATCGCCCATGGCGACGCGGGAAGCGGAATGATTACATGCCTTCGAGGTTGTCGGCAGCCGCCTCGGCATTGACTTCGGCGTTCTCGAGCATTTCCTCGTTGCTCTCCATGGTGGCGTTTTCGGCCATCATGTCGTAATTTTCGGCCTGCATTTCGTAGTTCGCGGCCATGTTCTCCATCGCGGCGTTGTCGGCCGACTCCGGCTGGCTGCAGGCGGCCAAAGACATCAGGCCGGCGGCAGCAGCGACAAAAACGATCTTCTTCATTTCGTGCTCCCAAATAATCC
Organism: Stakelama saccharophila; assembly: GCF_032229225.1. Lineage (NCBI taxonomy): Bacteria > Pseudomonadati > Pseudomonadota > Alphaproteobacteria > Sphingomonadales > Sphingomonadaceae > Stakelama > Stakelama saccharophila. The sequence goes on along the minus strand of NZ_CP135076.1, from coordinate 2,252,677 downwards.
ATTTCGCATCCGGCCCGAACGCCGTCGCGAAGGGCCTCCAATAGCGTGCGCAGCCATGTCGTCAATGGAAATTCATCTTGGGGCAAGCTCGCAACGTCCATGTTTACCCTATTTATCCCGCGATACGCCGCCGATCGGTTCCGGTGCATTGGCGATGACGGCCAGCATGGCGGTCCAGGCAGCGACGTTCTGTTGCAACTGTTCGGGATCGACGCGGTCCAGCACGTCCTCGGGCGTGTGGTGCCAATCGAAATAGCGCAGGCCCGACTGGTTGAGATCGACCGCGGCGACACCGCCCCGCAGAATGGGGCCGATATCGGCGCCGTCGCCCGCCACGCCGTCGCCGCGAACGATGCCGAGCGGTGCAAGCGCGCGCGCCAGGCGGTCGCCGACCGCCTTCGCGCCGTCGGGCAGGTTGGTCTGCACGCGCCAGATCCGGTCGGCGCCGAAATCCGATTCGGCCGCGACGACATGGCGGTCGTCGCCATGCGCGCGGGCATAGGCTTCCCCGCCGAAGCCGCCGACCTCCTCCGCGCCGAACCACACGACGCGGATCGTGCGCCGCGCGCCGCCGGCGTCGAGGATGCGCTTTGCCGCCGCGGTGGTGATCGCCAGGCCGGAGGCATCGTCGATCGCGCCCGTACCCAGGTCCCAGCTATCGAGATGGCCGCCGATCAGGACGATCCCCGCGTCAGGGTCGGTGCCCGGCACTTCGGCGATGACATTTCCCGATTCGTGCATGCCGGTGCGCCGCGGTGTGAGCGTCAGGTGTAGCATGACCGGATCGTCCGCGCTTTCGACCATGCGAGCCAGATTTTCCGCATCCGCCACCGACAATGCGGCCGCGGGGATGGGTTCCACGCCCTCGTCGAAGTTGGTGACGCCGGCATGCGGCGCACGGCTGTGATCCGTGCCGATCGAGCGGATGACGATGGCGGCCGCTCCCTTTTTCGCCGCCAGATTCGGCCCGGCAAAGCGGGCCATGCCGTACTGGCCGTATCCGCTGCCGTCCTGGGTCGGCCGCATCGCGTTGGAGACGAAGGCGATCTTGCCCGTCAGGCTGCCTTGCGGCGCGGCGACGAGATCCGCGAAACTTCTGAAATAGACGACCGGCGCCGTCAGGCCGGCGGCCGGCGTCGCACCGGAATTGCCGAGCGCGGTGAGGCGGAGCGGCTGCATATAGGGCGCGACCACCTCCCCCGTTTCCGCACCGCGGACCCAGACCGGCATCCGATAGGTCTCGATATGGACGTTCTCGAAGCCGAGGGCCTTCAGCCGCTTCACCGCCCATTCGCGGGCGCGCGCCTCCGCCGCCGTGCCGGCGAGGCGGGGACCGATTTCCGTCGTCAGCCCCCTGGTGATGTCATAAGCGAGCGTGTCGTCGAGTGCCGCATCGCGCAACTGCGCGACCTTCGGATCGATCGTCGCCGTCAATGCGGGCGGAAGCCGGTCCTGCGCCTGCGCGGCGGCGGCGGGGAGGGCGAGGGCGGCGGCAGCGGCCGCGAGCAGGTGGCGCTTTGTCATGGGCGGCGAGGCTATACAGTCCGGAGCGGGTTTGCCAATGCGCGCGTGGATCGCTACATCGCGCGCGAATTCCTTAAACCAGCTTTTCTTCCTGACGGAGCAATCACCCGTGTCAGCGCAATACGCCTTCGTGATGAAGGACATGACCAAGAGCTTTCCCGGCGCGCAGAAGCCGGTGCTCTCCAACATCAATCTGCAATTCTATCAGGGCGCGAAGATCGGCATCGTCGGCCCCAACGGCGTCGGCAAGTCGACCCTGATGAAGATCATGGCCGGCATCGACACCGAATATTCGGGCGAGGCCTGGCCGGGGGAGAACATCACCGTCGGCTATCTGCCGCAGGAGCCGCAGCTCGACCCCCAAAAGACGGTGCTGGAAAATGTCCGCGACGGTGCGCGCGAGGTCGCCGACATGGTCGACCGGTTCAATGCCATCTCCGCGGAAATGGGCGATCCCAAGGACGATACCGATTTCGACGCGTTGATGGAGGAGATGGGCGTCCTTCAGGAAAAGATCGACGCGGTCGACGGCTGGACGCTCGACAACCAGCTCGAAATCGCCATGGAGGCGCTGCGCTGCCCGCCGGGCGACTGGGGCGTGGAAAACCTGTCGGGCGGTGAGAAGCGCCGCGTGGCGCTGACCCGACTGCTGATCCAGAAGCCGTCGATCCTGCTGCTCGACGAGCCGACCAACCATCTGGATGCCGAAAGCGTCAACTGGCTGGAAAACCACCTGAAGGAATATGCCGGCGCGGTGCTGATGATCACCCACGACCGCTATTTCCTCGACAATGTGGTGGACTGGATCCTCGAACTCGATCGCGGGAAATACTTCCCGTACGAGGGCAATTATTCCACCTATCTGGAAAAGAAGGCCAAGCGGCTCGAACAGGAATCGCGCGAGGAATCGGGTCGCCAGAAGGCGATTCGCGACGAGCTTGACTGGATCCGGCAGGGCACCAGGGGGCGCCAGACCAAATCGAAGGCGCGTATCGCCAAGTTCGACCAGCTCGTCGAGGCGCAGCAGAACCGCGCGCCCGGCAAGGCGCAGATCGTCATCCAGGTGCCCGAGCGCCTGGGCAACAAGGTGATCGAGGCGAACAATATCTCCAAAGCCTATGGCGACAAGCTGTTGTTCGAGAACCTGTCGTTCAGTCTGCCGCCGGGCGGCATCGTCGGCGTGATCGGGCCGAACGGCGCGGGCAAGTCGACGCTGTTCCGCATCATCACCGGGCAGGAACAGCCCGATAGCGGCGAGATCGACATCGGCCCGACCGTGCACCTCGGCTATGTCGACCAGAGCCGCGATCATCTCGATTCGAAGAAGAATGTCTGGGAAGAGATTTCCGACGGGCTCGATTACGTGAAGGTCAACGGCCACGACATGTCGACGCGCGCTTATGTCGGCGCGTTCAACTTCAAGGGGCAGGACCAGCAGAAGAATGTCGGCAAGCTATCGGGCGGCGAACGCAACCGCGTTCACATCGCCAAGATGCTGAAGGAGGGCGGCAACGTCCTGCTGCTCGACGAACCGACCAACGACCTCGATGTCGAGACGCTGGGCGCGCTGGAAGAGGCGGTGGAGAATTTCGCCGGCTGTGCCGTGGTCATCAGCCATGACCGTTTCTTCCTCGACCGGCTGGCGACGCACATCCTCGCCTTCGAGGGCGACAGTCATGTCGAGTGGTTCGAGGGCAACTTCCAGGCCTATGAGGAAGACAAGCGCCGCCGCATGGGCGACGCCGCCGACCGGCCGACGCGGCTCGCCTACAAGAAGCTGACGCGCTGATCGCGGGAGGGGCGGCGGCCGGAGTCGTCGCCCCCGCTCGTGTCACTCGGTGACGATCTTCACCTTCTGACCGCTTTTCAGCGTCACGCCCTCGGGAAAGCCGTTGAGGACGAGGAAGCGCTGCTGCTGATAGTCGTCGAACGCCATGCGGCCGGCAAGCGACGAGACCGTCTGTCCTGATCCGACGGTGACGATATCGACCCGTTTGGCATCGATGGCGGCGGCTTCCTGCTGCGAGAGCTTGCGGAAGGATTCGACCAGGCTCGTCGCCTGGCCGAGGCCCTGGCCGGCCGGCGTCAGCACCACGAAATGATAGGCCCGGTTCGGTGATGTCTCATAGGCGAAGACGGTGACGTCGACCTGACCCTGCTGCGTATTGGCGCGGACCTGCGTATAAGCGGCGGGAATGCCGTTGACGGTCGTGCGCCGGACCTGACCGGACGGAACCGAAGCCCCGGTGCCGAGCCCCTGCAGCACCTTGCCGATATAGGTGTCGAGGCTGCCCGAATAGGAACCGGTGCCGAACAGCGCCTGGATGTTCGGGCCGGTGATCGTGACCGCCTGCGCGCCGTTGTTCATCGTGAAGCCCTGCGGCACGGTGAAGGCGATGCCCAGTTTCGGGTGCAGGAAGTCGCGCCCGCGGATCACGCCCTGCGCGGGGTTGTCGCCGTACAGGATACCGTCGATCGCGGCGAGATACGGGGCCGGGTTGCGGGCCAGCTCGGTTCCGCCGGCCTGCCGCGCTTCGGTGATTGCCGCGCGGATGCGGTCGCTTGAATTGGGGTGGGTGCTCGCCCATTCCGGCACCGAGCGCGTTTCGCCCGAAATCCGCTGATCGAGGGCCTGCTGGTCGGCAAGGCTCGTCAGCATGGAGGCGAGGGCGTCGGTGTCGTAGCCGGCGCTCTTCAGATACTGGACGGCCAGACGGTCGGCCTGGCTTTCCTGGCTGCGGGAATAGCCCAGCGTCGCGAGCTGCGCGCCGGTGCCGGCGATCTGGCTGCCGATCTGGCCCAGGGCGGAATTGCCGAGCACGGCGCCCGCGAGGACCTGACCGAGCGCGCCGAGGACGCTGTTGGTCTGCGTCGCCTGTTGGCGTTTCTGGCTGTGACGCGCGGCGACATGGGCGACTTCGTGGCCGAGCACGGCGGCGAGTTCGGCCTCGTCATTCATCAGCGCCATCAGGCCGCGCGTGACGTAGACATAGCCGCCGGGCGTGGCGAAGGCGTTGTTGACGGGGCTGTCGAGCACGGTGACGGTGAAGGTGTCCGGGTCGGCGGAGAGCCCGGACTGGACGGCGATACGTTGCCCGACGCGCTCGGCGATCGCCTGCGCCTGCGCGTTCTCGTACACGCCGCCATATTCGGCGATGATGTCGTCGCGGGCCTGTGTGCCCTGCTGACGCTCCGCCTGGGAAATGGGCGCTGCCTGACCGGGGACGACGGGCGTGGTGCCGCCCAGTCCCGCGGTGCAGCCGGCCAGCGCGGCCGGCGCGGCGCACAGCATCAATGTCCGTGGAATACGCATCGCTATCCTCCCTGCCTGTTAGAGGGAGGAAAGCGGCGACCCCCGATTTCGTTCCGTACCTGTGACGATCCGCACCCGGTGTCGCGCAGTCGGGCGCGTCCGATCAATGCCGGCGTGCGTCGGCACTTTCCCGGCGAACCTCGGCGAAGGCGAAATCGGGCCGCCATTCGGGCCACGCGCGCGAATTGGCGAGCCGGTGACCGACCTTGTAGAACGCTTCCACATCCTCCGCCGCGCCCTTCAGGTTCCAGTCGGCGCTCCAGCTATCGCAGGTCTGGTGATAGCATTCCATATAGGCGTCCAGCCACGTCTGGCCGGCGGCCAGGCCGCCCTGTTCCAGGTCCGGTGGTCCGCCCAGCGCCATCATCAGCAAGGACGGCACGCCGCGCCGTGCGACGGAAAAATGGTCGGCGCGGAAGAACAGCCCGCGTTCGGAAAAGGTTTCCGGAACGATCTTGCGGCCCTGCGCGGCGGCAACGGGGGCGAGCACGTCGTCCAGCGTGGAATTGCCCTTGCCGATGAGCACCAGATTCCTGGCCGGGCCGGCCGTCTGAAGGATGTCGAAGGTCAGGTCCGCGACCGTCGTCTCCAGCGGATAGACGGGATGGACGGCATAATATTCCGAGCCGAGCAGCCCACGCTCCTCGCCCGTCCACAACGCGAATACGACCGACCGTTCCGGTCGCGCCGCCTGTTTGAACATGCGTGCGGTTTCGAGCACCGCCGCCACGCCCAGGGCATCGTCATTGGCGCCGGGGCGGATGGCGCGACCCTGCGCATCGGGCTTGCCCTTGCCGTACGCATCCCAATGCGCGCCGTACATCACGGTCTCATCCGGATGGGTCGTGCCTGCGATCCGGCCCAGCACGTTGCGGCTGCGGATATGCTGCGTGGTGACGGGCAGATCGGCGTCCAGCGACACGCCGGTCAGCGTCACCGGCGAAAAATCGGCCGAGCGGGCCTTCTTGCGCAGGGCCGCGAGATCGAGGCCGGCGGCGGCGAACATCTGCTGCGCCGTGTCGCCGCGGACCCAGCCCTGAAGCGGCAGAACGTTCTCGTCCGGGCCGCGGACGATGTCGTAATTCTCGCCATTGGAGGCGGACACCGTGCTCCAGCCATAGCCGGCCGCATCCGTATCATGGATGATGAGCGCCGCGGCGGCCCCGCGCTCGGCCGCCTGGTCGAACTTGTAGGTCCAGCGGCCATAATAGGTCATGCGGCGATCACCGAACCTGCCCGCCGCGTCGTCGCCGGCTTTCGCCGCGAAATCGGGATCGTTGACCAGGAAGACGGCGATCTTGCCGTGCAGGTCGACGCCCTTGTAATCGTCCCAGCCCGCTTCCGGCGCGTCGGTGCCGTAGCCGACGAAGACCAGCGGCGCGTCCTCGAGCGTGACGCGATCGGTGTCCTTCACCGTCGTCAGGTTGATATTGTCGCCCTGCCTGAGCGCAACGTCCCCGGCACCGCGCAGTTTGAGCTTGCCTGCGGGATCGACCTGGGTGTGGACCATCGGCACGACCTGGGTCCATTTGCCGTCCTCGCCGCCCGGCTGCAGCCCGAGCGCTTTCAGCCGCTTCACGAGATAGTCGACCGTGCGGGCTTCGCCGGGAGTGCCCGGACCGCGCCCCTCGAAGGGGTCGGACGCCAGCGTCCTGACCGTCGCCGACAGATTGTCGGCCTTTGCCGCCGATGGCGACGCCGTCTGCGCCGAAGCGGGAAGGGCGATGGCGGTCGCCAAGAGGGCCAGAGCCGGAGTGCGCATGGGAACCTCCTTGGCGACCGGCCGATTATTCGGCCGCGGTGATAGGCTGCGCCGTTTCGGCGTTCTTGCCGCTTTCGGCGAGGCTGATGATCCAGATCGCCAGCCATGCCAGGATGAAGCCCGGCACGATCTCGTAGAGCCAGTCGCTCCAGCCGAGCGCGATCCACACGCCGACGGTCAGCGCGCCGATCACCATGCCGGCGAGCGCGCCGTTGCGCGTCGTCTTTTCCCAGACGAGGCTGAGGATCACCAGCGGGCCGAAGGCGGCGCCGAAGCCGGCCCAGGCGTGGCTGACGATGTTGAGCACCGACGCGCCCGGGTTCCAGGCGATCACCATTGCGACGACCGCCACCAGCAGCACCGAGAACCGGCCGGCGAACACCAGTTCGCGCTGGCTCGCCTCGCGGCGGAAGAAGCGCCGGTAATAATCCTCGACCAGCGAGCTGGACGACACCAGCAACTGCGAGCTGATCGTCGACATCACCGCGGCCAGGATCGCGGCGAACAGGAAGCCGGAGATCCACGGATTGAACAGCACGTCGGAAAGGATGATGAAGATCTTTTCCGGATCGTCGACGACGACGTTGTTCTCGGTCGCATAGGCAAGGCCGGCAAGCCCGGTGGACAGCGACCCGATCAGCGTCACGAACATCCATCCCATGCCGATGTTGCGCGAGGTCGGAACCTCGTCGCGCGACCGGATCGCCATGAACCGGACGATGATGTGCGGCTGACCGAAATATCCCAGGCCCCAGGCGAGCGAGGAGACAAGGCCCAGCGTTCCCATGCCCGCCCACAAATCCATGTGGCTGGGGTCGACCGCGCGGATGACGTCGCCCGCATGGTTCCAGCCGCCGGCGCCGCTCAGCGCGACGATCGGGATCAGGATCATCGCGACGAACATGATGCAGCCCTGGACGAAGTCGGTCAGGCTGACTGCCAGAAATCCGCCGAACAGCGTATAGGCGATAACGACGCCGCCGGTGAGCAGCAGGCCCAGCGTATAGCTTTCGCCGAACGCCGTATCGAACAGCTTGCCGCCCGCGACGAGGCCCGACGCGGTATAAAGGGTGAAGAAAATGACGATCACCGCGGAGGAGACGACCTGGAGCGCATCGCCGCGCGGGAAGCGCTTGCCGAAATAATCGGGAATGGTGAGCGCATCGCCCACCTCGACCGTGCGGTCGCGCAGGCGGGGAGCGACGACCAACCAGTTGGTCAGCGCACCGAGGAACAGACCGATGCCGATCCAGGCGGCGGACAGGCCGGTGGCGAACATCGCGCCGGGAAGCCCGAGCATCAGCCAGCCCGACATGTCGGCGGCACCGGCGCTGAGCGCGGTCACGCCGGGGCCGAGCGAACGGCCGCCGAGGACATATCCATCAATGTCGCTCGTCGATTTGCGCCAGGCATAGAAGCCTATGCCCAGCATCGCGATGAAATAGATAGCGAGGCTTACAATGGTTCCGATTTGCATATGCGCTCACCTAACAAAGAGAATCGGTTAGGCCAACCCTTGTGACCCAAGTTCCCGATCATGCGGTTGGTGCCTGTGCAAATCCCGGCGCCTCGAAAGGTTCTATTTCTTCCATATCGACGGAGTCTACGCGAGCGTTTTCTGGACCGGTTCGGCACCGCTCCGCCAATTCGGAAATCTTTTCCTGTGAGCCATTTGCGACGATTTCGACCGTGCCGTCGCGGCGATTGCGAACCCAGCCGCGAATACCGAGCGCGCGGGCCGTTTCGACCGTCCAGGCGCGAAAAAATACGCCCTGAACGCGTCCCGAAACAATCAGGCGCCGCGCGACTTCCTCCATCAGCGCAACCGTTTCACGAAAAGCTCGCCACCCGCCCGGCGTTCGGTCTGGAAATTGGGAACGGCTTCGAACAGATCGGACAAGCGGGCATAGCCGAAATTGCGCGTATCGAAGCTCGAGCGGTTGCCGGCACGCTTTCCGACCTCTGAAAGGCTGGCGAAGCCCCGGTCGTCGCGCTTGGCGGCATTGTACGCATCGATCAGCAGGCGCAGCAGTTCGTCATCCACGCCGCCGTCGCCGCCCTCGCCGCCGCGCGCGGCAGCGGGCGGAGCGGTTGCAGCTTCCGCTTCATGCGCCTTGATGAGGGCGGATACCTCGATGAATCGCGTGCAGGCTTCGCGGAACCCTTCCGGCGTGCGTTCGGTGCCGAAACCATAGACGTCCAGCCCCTCCTGCCGGATGCGCATGGCGAGCGGCATGAAATCGCTGTCGGACGAGAGGATGCCGAACCCGGTGACGCGGCCGCGAAACAGCAGATCCATCGCATCGATGGTCATGCGCATGTCGGTGGCGTTCTTGCCCTTGGTGATGTCGAACTGCTGGAACGGCTCGATACCGTGCTTCAGTGTCAGGTCCGCCCAGCTTTTCAGCGCCGGCTTGCGCCAGTTTCCGTAAATCCGCCGGATATTGACCGTGCCGAGTTCGGCAAGCACGGTCAGCACCGGGTCGATCGAGGCGGGGGATGCGTTGTCGGCGTCGATCAGAAGCGCGACATTGCCGCTGGGTGAAACATCGGTCATGCGCGCCTTTCAACCACGCATCCTCGCGCGTCGCAAGCGATCAGGTCCGCCGCCCGCGATCGGACGGATAGGCCGCGTCGTTGCGGATATCGTCCTGCTTGGTCGCCCGGTTGTGCGTATCGGGCTTCTCGACCCGCTCGGCTTCGTCCTGCGTGCCCACGTCGCGCGACAGACCGCCGCCGGCGCGGCCGACCTTGTCGGGAGCCTCGTCGGCATTGTCGATGATGTCCTTGTCGTCATGGTCCCGCGCGGTTTCGGTGCGGCGATTTTCCATCAGGTCCTCCATAGCTTGCCTTTCGGCAGGAGAACGATCCGGGCGGAACCGGCGTTCCTTCAGCCCGCGGGATATGTGATCGCCATGACCTCATATTCCCGGTCGCCGCCGGGCAGGCGGACGACGCGCAGATCGCCGACGCCGGCACCGCGCAGCGCGCGGGCGAGGGGAGCGTTCCAGCCTACCCGGCCCGTCCCCGCATCCGCTTCGTCGTCGCCGACGATGGTGAGCGTGCGTTCCCGGTCGTCCTCGTCGGCGATGGTGACGGTGGCGCCGAAGAAGACCCGTTCGCGATTCGGTTGCCGGCAAGGATCGACCACCTTGGCCGCCTTCATGCGGCGCGACAGCCACCCCAGGCGGCGATCGATCTCGCGAAGGCGCTTGCGGCCATAGATATAATCGCCGTTTTCCGAGCGATCGCCATTGCCCGCCGCCCAGGCGATCGTTTCCACCAGCCGGGGCCGCTCGCCCGCGAACAGCGCATCATATTCCGCCTTCAGGGCGTGATAACCCTGTGGCGTGATGTAGTTGGGGCGCTCCACCGCTCAGCCCGGCTTGTTCTTTCCCAGATACCAGGAAAGGTTGGCCGGCCCGTCCGATATCGCGTGTTTGGGGTTCAGAAGATCATAGACCACCGCGTTTTCCAGGACGCGCTGGACGTAGTTCTTGGTCTGGTAGATCGGGATCTCCTCGATCCACTTCACCATGTCGACGGAGGGCAGGCGCGGGTCGCCGTTGGCGGCGATCCACTTGTTCACATTGCCCGGCCCGGCATTGTAAGCGGCGACCGCCAGCGGATAGCTGCCGCCATAATAGCTCAGCATCCGCTGAATGTAGGAGGAGCCGAGCCGGATGTTATATTGCGGATCGGTCGTCAGATTGTCCGAGCTGTAGGCAAGGCCGAGTTTCCCGGCAGCTTCGCGCGCGGTGCCCGGCATCAACTGCATCAGGCCGCGAGCGCCGGCATAGCTGATCGCGGCGGTATCGAACTGGCTTTCCTGGCGGGCAATGGCGTGAATCATCGTCCAGTTGCCATATTCGGAGCCCGGAACGCCGACGGTGGGATAACCGGCCGCGGTGAAATCCTTCAGCCCTTCGCGCCGGGCGCTGCGACCGACCATCACCGCCAGGTCCGGCCGGTTGATCGACTTGGAGAGTTCATAGGCCAGCGCATGATCGGCGTCGGTTTCCGCCGACGCGGCGATTTGCCGCACGAAGGCGCCCTGATCCTTCCAGTTCCCGCGCTTGCCCAGCAATTGCGCGGCGCGCACGATCTGTTTGTCGTACCACGCCTGGCGCACCGCCGCCGGAATGGAGGCGGGGCCGGTGCCGCTGGGCGCGGCAAGCGAATGCCCCAGCCGTTCGGTCGCGAGCTGCCCGTAATAGAGGTCGGGATAGCCCGCCGCTTCCGCCAGGAATTGCTGCGCGCGCTGCTGCTTGCCGGCGGCCTGCGCGGCGCGCCCGGCCCAGTAGAGTCCCTTGGACCGGGTCTGCGGCGTCTGCGACGCGCGGGCATAGCGCTCGAACATGCCCATGGCGTCGGCGGGGCGGTTGAGCTTTTCCAGCGCCACCGTTCCGGCGAGCCAGACGAGGCTGGTATAGTCGTCGCGCTCACCCAGGGGCCGGGTGCTGACGTCCGTGCCGATATGATAGGCGTCGTCGACCTGGTGGGCAATCTCGTATGCCGTCTTCTGCTTGAAAAAAAAAACGGCCGCCTGGGCATTGTCGAGCAGCACCTCGAACCATTCCTCGGCATCGCCGGGACGGCGCGACAGATGGTGCGGCTCGGCCAGGAAGGCCCGCGCGCTGCGGCTCTGACCGTTGTTGCGCAGCCAGGCGGCGCGATCGGCGATGAAGCCGGCGTCGTGCCGGCCGGCGCCGGTGACCGCGCTGTCCAGCGCGCCCGCCTGGGCCGAATCGGTGCGGAACGCCAGGCGCGCGGCGAGCACCGGGCGGGCAGCCGGCGACACGAAGGGGAGTTCGCGCGCGGCCGCGCTCGATGCGCCCTGCCACAGAAGCTCGTCCATGCGCGCGTCATGGTCGACGGGGCGCAGCGCGGTGGAGAATGCGGAAAGAAGCAGCGCCTCGTCTTCGCTGCGCATTACACCGGCATGCCAGGCCTTGCGCGCCTGCTCCCGCGCGGCGTCGGCCTTTCCGGCGCGCTGCAGGATCACGGCGTAACGGGCGCGGCCCGATGCGGTGACGGGCGGGAATTTGTCGAAATAACGCAGTGCCAGATCGGGCGAATAGCTGTTCATGTCGAGCGCCGCCTCGGCCGCGGCACGGCGGCTGGTCTCACCCGGCCAGCCGGGATGCGCCAGCAGGAAGGCGGCATATTCGTTGAAGCGGTAGCCGTCGGACTGCTGCAGCCGCTGCCACTGGGCGATCGCCTGTTCGAGCGCGGCGTCGCTGATCGGCGGCGCCGGCGCGGTGGACTGCGCCGTGGCGGCCGGCTGCGTCACCGGGCGCGCCATGGCGGCATAGCCGGCAGGCACGAGATCGAGGGGGCGGTCGGATTGCAGGGCCGGGCCGGAAATGCCGGCCAGCAGGGCGGAGCTTGTCAACGCGGTCACTAGCATGCTGGACATAATACGGAATCCCGCCCAATCTGCCAGCCCAGATTATCATATTTGCGGAGCACGTCGTCCCCCATGTTTTCAGGTTCCATCCCAGCCCTGGTCACGCCCTTTGAAAACGGCGAGGTGGCTGAGAAGGCATATCGCGCCCTCATCGAATGGCAGATTAACGAGGGCTCGTCCGGCCTGGTTCCTTGTGGAACCACGGGCGAGGCCGCGACGATGCCGGCGGAAGAGCATTTCCGGGTGGTGCGCATCTGCGTCGACCAGGCCGCCGGCCGGGTGCCGGTGATCGCCGGCGCGGGATCGAACGACACGCGGGTCGCGCTCGCCAACGCCCGGGCGGCGAAGGAAGCGGGCGCCGACGCGGTGCTGATGGTGCCGCCTTATTATAATCGCCCCAATCAGGAAGGTATCTTCCGGCATTTCGAGGCGATCGCAAACGGATGCGACGTTCCGATCGTGCTTTACAACGTGCCGGGGCGAACCGTCACCGACATCCATGTCGATACCATGGCGCGCATCGCCGGGGCGTTTCCGAACGTCGTCGGCGTCAAGGATGCAAGCGGCGTCGTCCAGCGCGTTTCCGAACAACGGGCGGCATGCGGCGCCGATTTCTGCCAGTTGTCGGGAAATGACGACATGGCGCTGGGCTTCATGGCGTCGGGCGGCCGGGGGTGCATTTCGGTCACGGCGAATGTCGCGCCGGGGCCGTGTGCCCGGTTTCAGGCGGCATGTCTGGCAGGTGATTACGGCGAGGCGCTGGCCATCCAGGATCGGCTGTTCCCGCTGCACCGGGCGCTTTTCAGCGACGCGTCCCCCGGACCGGTGAAATATGCCCTGAGCCGTGTTCGGCCCGGTTTTCCGGCCGAGCTTCGCCTGCCGATGACCCCGGCCGGCGAACCCAGCCGCTGGGCGGTCGATCAGGCGCTGGAGCATGCCGGGCTGGTCTGACCGACAGGGGTGCGCCGGCCAATTCGCCTCGCGAGGCCGGCGGGGCTTCCCCGCATCGGCCGGCCGCACTACATGGCGGCGTCATGGCACGACCGCATACCCAGAGTTTCGATAAGAAGAAGACCGTCGCCGAGAACCGACGGGCGCGGTTCGATTATGCGCTCGACGATATTTACGAGGCGGGAATCGTGCTGACCGGCACGGAAGTGAAGAGCCTGCGCTTCGGCGAAGGGTCGATCGCGGAAAGCTATGCCGAGGTTCGCGACGGCCAGGTCTGGCTGATCAATTCCAATATTCCCGAATTCAGCCATGGCAACCGGTTCAATCACGAACCGAAGCGGCCGCGTAAATTGCTCCTGCACGACCGGGAGATACGCAAGCTCCACGGGGCGGTGGCGCGGCAGGGCATGACGCTGGTGCCGCTTTCGATCTATTTCAACGGGCGAGGGCGGGCGAAGCTCGAACTGGCGCTGGCAAAGGGCAAGAAGGCGCATGACAAGCGCGCGACCATCAAGGAACGGGACTGGAAGCGCGAGCAGCAGCGGATCCTCAAAGATACCGGCTGATCGGGCCCTGTGGCTGCGCGGTGTCGGCTGGATTCGCCGCAACCTGCCCAGGCGCGAGCAGTTCGAGAAGAACCGCTGGCTGCGCCCCGTCGCGCACCGCGTGCTCGCGCCCGCGCTATGGCGGTTCACCCGTCGATCGGTGCCGCGCGGCGTCGCGCTGGGGATGGCGACGGGCATCCTGGCGCCCGTGGCGCAAATCGTGCTCTCCGCATTCCTGGCCCTGCCATTCAGGGCGAATATCCCCACGGCCGCGCTTACGACGTTCATCACCAATCCGTTCACGACGCCGGCGATCTGGCTGCTGGCCTATTGGCTGGGCGGCTGGGTGCTGCACTTCGACGCTGCCGTGCCCGGACATCCGATCTCGGCAAAGGTCGGCGCCCATATGGGCTGGCTGCACTGGTTGCTGGCGGAAGCGGGGCCGGCGACGATCGTCGGGCTCATCCTGCTGGCCGCCATCGGGGCGGTCATAGGTCATGTCGCCGCGACGATCGGCTGGCGTCTGTGGATCGCGCGCAAGTGGCGCAGGCGCCACCACGGGAAATCCTGACGCAGCTACGGCCGGCCCGCCCTGTTCGGCCGCGCACGGCGACGACTGCGCAGCAGCGTACATTGACTGGGCGTCTCAGGGGGTTAGTACAGCGGGAGATATAGTCTCACCTGATACAGTCTCGAGGGGATCTGCATGCACCGCTCTTTGCTATCCGTTGTCCTGTTGACCACCACTGCGATGCTCGCCGGTTGCGCGACCACCGCGTCGAACCAGTCCGCAGCCCTCGACGACGCGTCCGCGCCGCTCGAAAAGGCCGCGGTCGATACGGTGAAGCCGCAGGACGCCCCGGCGCCGCAGATCGGCACGTTCGGTTTCGACGAGGCGGGAATGGACCGGGCCGTCGCGCCCGGCAACGATTTCTATGATTATGCCAATGGCGCCTGGCAGAAGAAAACGGAAATCCCCGCGGACCGCGCCAGCTACGGCCTGTTCGCGGTGCTTTCCGATCTGTCGGAAAAGCGCACCCGCGGTATCCTGGAGGATGCGGCCAAACAGGGCGACGACAAGATCGGCGTGGCCTATTCCACCTATCTCGATCGCGCCGCGATCAACGCCAAGGGGCTTGCGCCCATCCAGCCGTGGCTGGGCCGGATCGAGGCCCTGAACAGCCGCGCGGATTATCCCGCGCTGCTGGCGGCTGCCGATCGCAACGGCGTGTCGATCCCCTTCGGCAGCTATGTCGGGCAGGACGACAAGCAGCCCGACGTCTATGCGATGCGCTTCTTTCAGGGCGGTCTGGGGCTGCCCGACCGCGATTATTATCTGAACGAGGACGCCAAGTTCGCCGAGGTCCGGCAGAAATATGTGGCGCATGTCGCCAAGATGCTGTCGCTGGCGGGATATGACAACGCGCAGGCCCGCGCACAGGCGATCATGGATCTGGAAACCGGCTTTGCCAAGGTTCACTGGACCCGCGCGGAAAGCCGCGATTCCAACAAGACCTACAACAAGCGGACCCTCGCCGAACTGCAGCGCGAAACCCCCGGTTTCGACTTCGCGCAATATCTGAAGGCGGCCGGCGCCGACGTGAATTCGGTGATCGTGTCGCAGCCGAGCGCCATCGAGGGCGAGGCCAAGCTGATCGCGAGCACGCCGGTGTCCGTGCTGAAGGATCAGTTGCTGGTCCGCTCGCTCGAAGCCTATGCCGATGTCCTGCCCGAGGCGTTCGATACGGAGAATTTCGCCTTTTACGGCACCGTGCTGTCGGGAACGCCGGAGCAGCGGGCGCGGTGGAAGCGGGCCGTTTCCTTCACCGAAGGCGCGCTGCCGGACGACATCAGCAAGATCTATGTCGCCAAATATTTCCCGCCCGAAACCAAGGCGGCGGCCGACGACATGGTGCGGAACATCATCGCCGCCATGGGCCGGCGCATCGACAAGCTCGACTGGATGTCGCCCGAGACGAAGCAGAAGGCGCACGAAAAGCTCGCCGCCTTCACGCCCAAGATCGGCTATCCCAGCCGCTGGCACGATTATTCGTCGCTGGTGATCAGGCCGGGCGACGCGTTCGGCAACAACCTGCGCGCCAATCAGTGGCATAACGACTATAACATCAACAAGCTGGGCAAGCCGATCTACAAATGGGAATGGGGCATGACGCCCATGACCATCAACGCCTATGCCAATCCCGGCATGGTCGAGATCGTCTTCCCCGCCGCGATCCTGCAGCCGCCCTTTTTCGATCCCAACGCCGATCCGGCGGTCAATTACGGCGGTATCGGCGCGGTGATCGGGCACGAACTGAGCCACCATTTCGACGACCAGGGGTCGCAGTACAATGCCGAAGGGCGGCTGGTGAGCTGGTGGACGCCGGCGGACAGGAAGGCGTTCGAGGCGCGCACGGACGCGCTCGTGAAGCAATATGAACAATATGAGCCGCTGCCCGGCATGAAGGTGAGGGGCAAGCTGACCCTGGGCGAGAACATCGCCGATCTCGCCGGCCTGACCGTGGCGCACGACGCCTATATGGCCTCGCTAGGCGGCAAGGCGCCGCCGGTAATCGACGGGTTCACCGCCGACCAGCGTTTCTATCTCGGCTGGGCGCAGGTCTGGCGCCGGAAATATCGCGAGGAGAATCTGCGCCAGCGGCTGCTGACCGATCCGCATTCGCCCTCGCACGAGCGTGTCTGGGTCGTTCGCAACCTGGACCCGTGGTACGACGCCTATGACGTCGGCGCCGGGGCGGGCATGTATCTGGCGCCCGACAACCGCGTGAAGATCTGGTGATGGCCCGCGGGAAAGCGGCACGGCCGTCGCTTTCCCGCCGCTCCTCGGCTTGACCGCAGCGACGCCGCGGCACATCACGGTCGCGATCATGGCAACCCTGTTCGCTTCCGCTTTTTCCGATACGCCGCGCCGCAGGGCGGGCGTGCTGTGGCTGCCCGCCTTGTGCGGTGTCGCGGTCGCGCTGGCGCTGTTCTTCCTTGTCGGCGAGCCGGCGGTCGCGGCGGGGTTTGCCGGTGCGGGGCTGCTGATCGCCGCTGCGCTGTTCGCCTGGGCGGCGCTGCGCCGCCCGGCGCCCGTGGCGGTCGCGCAGACCGACTGGTCCGTGGCGCATGTCCTCGCCGCCAGCGCGCACGAGGCACTGGCCGTCACCGATCGGGCGGGACGGCTCGCTTGTGCCAATCCCGCGTTCGAAATGCTCTTCGGCGGTTTTCCCGCGCCGCCGTCCTTGCCGCTGTCGGGCGACGGAGAGGCGTTGCTGCATGCCGCGAGCCGGGAGGCATGGCGCGACGGTGAAGCCGTCCGGCAGGTTTCGCTGAGCGATGCGTCGCGCATCACCGCGCATCTCGTCCGCGCCGGCGACGATATGCTCGTCTGGCGCTTCGCAAGCACCGAGACGATCGACCTGCCGGCAAAGGCGCAGGCCATGCTGACCGGCGAATTCGGCGACCGGATCGGCGGCGCCGGTATCATGGCGGCCGTGCTGCGCCCGGACGGCCGGGTGCGGGCGGCCAACAGCGTTTTACGGGCGCGGGCGATGGGCGATCGCGATGCCGAGATGGAGGGCAGGGACTTCGCCCGTTTCCTCGTGACGGACAATCGCGGCTTCGTTCGGTTCGAGCGCGAAGGGATGAACGGCAATCCGATCCGGGTCCTGCATCTGCCGTTCGCCGATGGCGAGCAGTCGCCGATGCTGGTCGCGTTGCTGGACGAAGAACAGGTGAACCTGCCCGCACCGCTGCCGCAGAGCGCGGGCGGCCATGTCCGGTCGCTGGTATCGCTGATCCCGTTCGGCATCGCGCTGGTCGACCGGGACGGGCGCTTCCTCCACATGAACAGCGCGTTCTGCAAGTCGGCGGGAATCGATCCCGACAATCCGCCGCTTTATCCCAGCGATCTGGTCGTGCGCGAGGACAAGGCGCCGTTCGCCGACGTCATCCGGCGGTCCGCCAATGGCGCCGCATATGCCGCGGACATGCCGGTACGTCTGAAGGAACGGCCGGACGAGCCGGTCGCCGTGACCCTGGTCGGCGCGCGCGGCCTGGGCGAGGCGGCGGTGCTGGTGACGTTCAAGGATTCGGGGGAAGAGAGCAAGCTGAAGCGTCAGGTCGCGCAACAGACGAAGATGCAGGCGGTGGGCCAGCTCGCCGGCGGCGTCGCGCACGATTTCAACAACATCCTGACCGCGATTATCGGCCATTGCGACCTGATGCTGATGCGCCATGCGCCGGGCGACAGTGATTATGACGATATCCAGCAGGTGCGCGCCAATTCGCACCGCGCCGCCAGCCTGACGCGACAGTTGCTCGCTTTTTCCCGCCAGCAGACGCTGCGTCCCCAGGTGCTCCAGCTTCCCGACGTCATATCGGAGGTTTCCAACCTGCTGAAGCGGCTGCTGGGCGAGACGGTCGAACTGGTGGTGCAGCACGGACGCGGGCTGGGGCCGGTCAGGGCGGACCCCGGCCAGTTGGAGCAGGTGGTCGTCAACCTTGCCGTCAACGCCCGCGACGCCATGCTTTCCAAGCATCCCAATGGCGGAGGGACGCTGACGATCGAAACGGTCGCGGTCAGTTCCGCCGAAGTGCGTCGCCTGGCGGACGACGAGCTGCCGGTGGGCGATTATACGGCACTGATCATTTCGGATACCGGAACGGGTATTCCGCAGGAGGCGCTCGGCAAGATTTTCGAGCCCTTCTATACCACGAAGGAAGTCGGCAAGGGAACGGGGCTGGGGCTTTCGACGGTCTATGGGATCATCAAGCAGTCCGGCGGCTATATCTTCGCGGAATCGCCGGCCGGGGGCGGGGCGCGTTTTTCCATCTTCCTGCCGGTCCACGCGGCCCAGATGCCGGGCAAGGCGGCGACTCCGCTGTCGGCCAGGCCGAAAAAGGGCGACCTGTGGGGCAGTGGAACGATCCTGCTGGTCGAGGACGAGGACATGGTGCGTGCGGTCGCCGAACGCGCGCTCACCCGGCAGGGCTATACCGTGCTGACGGCGGAGAACGGCGAGGCGGCGCTGGAATTGATGGAGGAGAATCCCGAACTCGATCTCCTGATCTCCGACGTGGTGATGCCGGGCATGGACGGGCCGACGATGGCGAACCGCATTCGCAAGCGGTATCCCGACATGCCGATCCTGTTCATGTCGGGCTATGCCGAGGAGCAGCTTCGCAACTCGATCGACATCGACAATGTCGCTTTTCTGCCGAAACCGTTTTCGGTGCAGCAACTTGCAGAGGCCGCGCGCGACGTTCTGCGCGCGGAATGAGGCTTGGCACGCGGCTCCGATTGTGCTTCAGCGCATGGCGATGGCTGCACTCAGAAACATACTCATCGTCGAGGACGAACCGCTGATCGCGATGATGCTCGAGGATTTCCTCGACATGCTCGATCGCAAGGTAGCGGGAACCGCGGAAACGGTGAACGAGGCGCTCGAGCATGTTTCCGGCGGCGCGATCGACGCTGCGATCCTGGACGTGCATCTGCGCGGCGGTGAAAGGAGCTGGCCGGTCGCCGACGCGCTGGCCGAAGCCGGCATCCCGTTCGTGCTCGCCACCGGCGGCTCGGGCGACACGATCGTGCCCGAACATCGCGGCCGACCCGTCCTGGCCAAGCCCTTCACCATGGACGGCGTGGAAGCCGCGCTCGGCGAACTCGAATAGCGCAGGCGAACAGCGCGGCTTGCGGGAAAGGGCCGTGCGAGTGCATGAACCGCTGCGCGGGAAAGCCGTGCTTGGTTCCCGCTCTCGCCGCCGCCTGTGGTGCCGGCCGAATCCTGACCAATGATCGAGGCGACATGATCCGAAATCTTCTGAGCGCAGGGGCGTTGATAGGGGCGATTGCCGCGTGCCAGGCCAACGCCGTCCCGGCAGCCGCGAATACGCCGGAGATGCAGGGCAGGGCTGCGCCGGGCGCGATTGTTCAGCGGGATCATGTCCGATTCACGGTACTGTCGCCCCGGGTGATCCGCATGGAATGGTCGCCGGACGGACGCTTCGTAGACAGCCCGTCACAGGTCTTCGTCGACCGCGAACAGCCCGTACCCGCCTTCACCTCCACCGTCCGCGGCGGGGTTCTGCACATCGAGACCGAGGCATTGCGGCTGACCTACAAGCTGGGCAGCGGACGGTTCAGCGCGACCAATCTTTCCGTCCGTTCCCGCAACCTCGACACCGCCTTTGGCTGGCATCCGGGCATGGCGGAAGCGAGCAACCTGCACGGCACCACGCGTACGCTGGACCGGTTCCGCGGCAATATCCGCCTGGGTGACGGCGAGAAACTCGATCTCGGCCGGGGACTGATCTCGCGCGCGGGTTGGCATCTGGTCGACGATTCAAAAAGTTTTCTCTTCGACGACAGCGACTGGCGCTGGGTGAAGAAGCGCGCCTGTTCGGACTGCCAGGACCTCTATTTCTTCGGCTATGGCCATCAATATGAAAAGGCGCTGGGCGATTTCGCCGCCATCGCCGGGCGCGAGCCGATGCCGCCGCGATACGCCTTCGGCTATTGGTGGTCGCGCTACTGGAACTATTCCGATGCCGAAATGCGCAAGCTGGTGGGGGATTTCCAGCGCTACCGCATCCCGCTGGACGTGCTGGTCGTCGATATGGACTGGCACCGCACGGACGATCTGAGCTGGGACCCGAAATACGCCAAGCAGGACGCGTTCGGCCAGCTCGTCGGCTGGACCGGCTATACCTGGAACCGCAGCCTGTTCCCTGAGCCGGAGCGCTTCCTCTCCTGGCTGCACGAGCAGGATCTGAAGACCACGCTCAACCTGCACCCCGCGTCCGGCATCACACGGCGCGAGGCGCGATATGACGAAGCGGCGAAGGCGATGGGCGTCACCGGCGGCAAACCGATCGCCTTCGAAGCGGCGGACAAGCGCTTCGTGAACACGTGGTTCGACAAGGTGCTGGACCCCTTGCGCGACGACGGCGTGAACTTCTGGTGGCTCGATTGGCAGCAATGGCCCGATTCGAAGAAGGTGCCGGGCCTGTCCAACACCTGGTGGCTGAACTATGTGTTCTACACGCACATGCAGCGCGACAGCCGGAACCGCGCGCTGATCTATCATCGGTGGGGCGGGCTGGGGAACCACCGCTATCAGGTCGGCTTTTCGGGCGATTCCGTGATTTCGTGGGAATCGCTCGCCTATCAGCCCTATTTCACCGCGACTGCGTCGAACGTGCTCTACGGCTATTGGAGCCACGACATCGGCGGGCACATGTTCCCCGACGACCTGCCGGAGGACGAGCGGCACATCGATCCGGAGCTTTATGTCCGCTGGATGCAGTTTGGTGCGTTCAGCCCGATATTGCGCACCCATTCGTCGAAGGAAGCGGGGCTGCGCAAGGAACCGTGGCGCTTCTCGCCGGAGGTGTTTGCCGCCATTCGCCAGACCATCGACCGGCGTTATGCCATGGCGCCCTATATCTATACCGCTGCGCGCGAAGCCTATGACAGCGGCGTGTCGATGTTGCGCCCGCTTTATTATGCCTGGCCTGACGAGGACCGGGCGTACAAGACCCCCGGCGAGTATATGTTCGGCGACGACATGCTGGTCGCCCCCGTCACCCAGCCGATGAAGGACGGCTCCGCAACCGTTTCGATCTGGCTGCCGCCGGGCCGCTGGTACGACAGCAATCGCGGCGAGGTGATCGCGGGCGGCCAAATGATCGAGCGGGACTATACGCTCGACGAGGTGCCGGTATTCGTCCGCGCGGGCGCCGTGGTGCCGATGAACCCGGACTCGGTGCGCAAGCTGCAGACCATGGACAATGGCGAGCTGGTATTGCGGGTCTTCCCCGGAGGGGCCGGTCATGCGCGCGTCTATGCCGATGCCGGCGACAGCGAGGGCTATCGCGGCGACCAGTACAGCTTCACCGCGGTCGAGAGCCGGCGCGACGCGGACGACGCAGACGTGACGGTGCATCCGCGGGAGGGGCGCTATCCGGGCATGCCTGCCGAAAAGCAGATCACGGTCGAACTGCCCGTTTCCGCGATCCCGGAACGCGTCACGGTGGATGGCGCCGCCTATCAGCGGTCGGAAGACGGCCATGCGGGAAGCTGGAGCTATGACGGCGGATCGCTCACCGCACGGATCGTCGTCCCGGCCCGGCCCGCGGACCAATCGATGCACGTGCGGGTCGATTACGGGCGTGATCCGGTCGACCTGGACGGATTGCTCTATCGCATGAAGCGGACGGCCGCGGCGGTCGAATGGCTGAAATATCACTGGAATTCGCCCAGCCCGCTGCCCGACGACGTCTCGCTCGCCGGCCAGGCCGCGCGCCTGATCGATTATCGGCCCGAACGCCTGCCGACGCTGGTGCGCGAATTCGATGCGAGGCTGGACAGGATCTCCGAACAGGTCGCCGCTTCCCATGCAGATCACAGCGTGAAAGTGAAATTCGCCGCGATGATCGACGCCATCGCGGAGTAGCCAGCCGCGCCCGCGGCGCGCTTTTGCCGGGCGGCTTGCTCATGGGAGGGAGGGAGGATTCTTCCCGTCGGCGTCGGCTTCTGCGAAGACGTTCACCTGCATTTGCAATGTGGATCAGAAATGCAACGCATCGCCATCCTCTTCGGTTTGCAGCCGGGGCATTCAAGAGGAGGAGCACGCGATGTTCATGCACAACAAGACCTTGCAATATACGGTTCGTGTCAGCGAGCCGGATCCCGTGCTGGGATCATTGATTCTCGAGCAGTTCGGAGGGCCGGACGGCGAACTGGCGGCGGCCATGCGGTATTTCACGCAAGGGCTGGCGGAAGAAGATGCCGGCCGCAAGGATATGCTGATCGACATCGCGACCGAGGAACTGAGCCATCTGGAGGTCATCGGGTCGGTCGTGGCGATGCTCAACAAGGGCGCGCGAACGAAGATCACCGAAGGCGAGATGGAGGAGGCGGAACTCTATCGCGACCTCACCCGTGGCGGGAACAGCCACACCCAGGCGCTGCTTTATGGTGGCGGTCCCGCGCTCACCAATTCATCGGGCGTGCCGTGGACGGCCGCCTATGTCGACAGTCGCGGCGATCCGACATGCGATCTGCGCTCCAACATCGCCGCGGAGGCGCGCGCGAAAATCATCTATGAGCGGCTGATCAACGTCACCGACGATCCCGGCGTGAAAGATGCGCTGGGCTTTCTGATGACGCGTGAGGTCGCGCATCAGAAGTCCTTTGAAAAGGCGCTCTATTCAATCAAGGACAATTTCCCGCCGGGCAAGCTTCCCGGCAAGGAGCCCTATGCCGACATGTACGTGAATACCTCCCAATATCCGCAGGATGCACGCGGGCCGTGGAACAATGAAGAGGAATTCACCATGGTCGAGGATCTGCCCGAGGGATTGCCGGCGGACGATGGCGAGGGCAGCGCGCAGGTCAATCTCGATTCGGCCGATCAACAGCGGCTCGAGGCGATGAAGCGGCGCCTTGCCTCCGCTCCCGATGCCAATCCGATCACCGGTGCGGATCTCGGCGCGGGTCCGGGAGCCGGACGGACGAAGTCCACCGAGCAGTAACGGTCCGTCTGGCCCCTGACGGGGTGTGACGTCCTGAATTCGGCGCGGTGCGACCCCGGCTCGTCGCATCGCGCAAATTCGTTCGATACCGCAAGCGCGCAGCCGCCGAGCCGGAACGGTGGCATGGGGCGGCGACCTTTGCGTGCTTTCGCTGCAGTGGCGAAGTCCGCCGTCGAAAGATACACGATCGTGGGCGCCGGAAAGGACCGGCGCCAAAACGAACGGGGCAGGTGATTGGCCGACGATCTTGCGGATACCGGTCCTGCCGGGGACAAGTTCCTGGTACTCGGCGTTGTGGCGGCGACGTTCGACGATGCGCTTGCCGATTTTCTGGCGCAGCCGGAATTCGCCGAAATCGCCGTCATCCTGTGCGTTGTGCATCAGGCCCCGATCGACAGCGATGTGATGCTGGAAACGCTTCGTTGCCGGAGCGTCGATGCCGTGGCGGCGATCGACGGCGAAATGCTGGTGCCCGGCAGGGTGACGGTGGTGCCGAACGGCCGGTCGGTCGTTCCCATCGAAGGACGCCTGTCGGTCCGGGACGGGGCGGGCAGCTCGGGACAGGCGGGGCGCTGCGATATTCTTTTGACCGGTGTGGCGGCAGATTGCGGTGATCATGCGGTGGGGCTGGTGATGCGGCCCGTTGCGGGAACCGCGACATCGGGCATGGCGGCGGTGAAGAAACATGGCGGTATGTGCGTCGTCGAGCAAACGCATTCCGCCGGCCCGGATCCGGCCAGCCGCCCGATCGAGTCGATTGCGGACTATGTGCTGCCGAGGTCCGAGATTGCGTCGTGCATCGCCCGCTATGACGTACATCTGCGCCGGAGCGCCCGATCACGATCGGCCCCGGCGGAAGAAGCGCGGACCGGCGAACAGCTCGATGCGAACCTGGCGCGCCGGGCCGCGCGGATCGCCGACCGGTACGCGCCTGCCTATGTCGTCGTCGACGACGGATTCGACATCTTGCACTTTTCCGGGCGGATGGGGCGTTATCTGGAACCGAAGCAGGGCACGGCCTCGCTGTCGCTGCCGCTCCTGGTGCACCACGATCTCCGCAGCGATCTGCACGCGGCGCTTCGGATAGCGCGAGACGACCGGGATGCCGTGCGACCGCCGCCGCTCGCGATGGAGGTCGACGGCGAAACGGAGATGGTGCGCCTCGTGGTCGAGCCGGTCGATTGCGAGGACGGAGCACCGCGCAATTTCGTCGTGCTCTTCCAGTCCGCGGAATTCGCGGCGTCGTCGCGAGATCGGGAGGCGGGCAAGGATCTGCGCGGCGATGACGATCGGCGCCTCGAATCCGAACTGCGCCAGATGCGGGAACGGCGCCAGGAGACCACCGAGGAATTGGGAGCCGCGAACCGGGAACCGCAGACGGCCAACGGAGAACTGGGGCAGCGCGTGGCGGAACTCGCGCGTGCCAATGCCGACCTCAAAAATTTCCTCGAAAGCACCCGGATCGCGACCGTCTTTCTGGACGACGACCTTCGGGTGCGCAATTTCACACCCGCAATCGCCGATATATTCCACCTGATTGAGAGCGATCTCGGGCGGCCCTTGATGCACATTGCGGGCCGGATCGATTTCGACGATTTGTCGGAGGATGTCCGCCGGGTGGTGCGCACGCGCACGACGATCGAGCGGGAAGTCCACAATCAGAAGAACGACAGGAGATACCTCGTCCGCATCCTGCCCTGTCGCTCGGGCGGGAATTTCATCGGCGGCGTGGTGCTGACCTTCCTCGACATCAGCGACCTGGCCCGCACGGAGACGGCGCTTCGGGAGTCGGACGAGCGGTTCCGCGGCATGGTGAAATCGGTGCCGATCGAACTGTTCACAGCCGATGCCGGTTTGCACTGGGATTACGTCAACGAACGCTTCTACGAGTTCACCGGAATGCCGGAACGCGGCGTGCTGGGGCATGGCTGGATGACGGCGGTGCACCCGGACGACCTGGATCGTGTCCGGGACTGCTGGCTGGATGCCGGCAGGCACGGGGGCATCTTTCAGACGGAATTGCGCTTTCAAAGCGTGGAAGGCGGTTTCCGGTCGGTGCTCCTGCGTGCGGAGGCGGTGCGGAACGAGGCCGGTGCGGTGGAACGCTGGTACGGCTCCGCTTCGGATATCAGCGAAATGCGGCTCGCGACCGAACACCAGAAACTGCTGATGGCCGAATTGCAGCACCGGGTGAAGAATATTCTGGCGGTGGTTCGGTCCATCTTCAGCCGTACGCTCGAAGCGGAAGATTCGGTCGAGCAGGTGGCGAGCCATTTCCGCGGCCGGATCGACGCACTGGCGCGGACGCAGACCATCCTGGCCCGTTCGCCGCAGGGCCAGATCGAACTGGAGGAACTGGTTCGCGACGAACTGCTGAGCGTGGACGCGCCGATGGACGGAATGCGCATCAGGGTCCGGGGGCCGTCCGTCCATCTTTTCCACAAACCGGCCGAAACCCTCGGCCTGGCCGTTCATGAACTCGTCACCAATGCGGTAAAGTACGGAGCGCTCGCCCTCGGTGGGGAGATCGACATCTTCTGGAGCGTCGACGGGCAGAGCGGTTCCGCCAGGCGCCTGCATTTCACCTGGGAGGAAAAGGGGGTGCCGATGGTGTCGGGCGACATCCCGCGCGAAGGGTTCGGCTCCGAACTGATCGAGCGGGGATTGCCCTATCAACTGGGTGCAACGACTGCATTTGAACTGAGACCGGGTGGTGTTCGTTGCGTCATCGACATTCCATTGATCGATGATATGGCAGATGCGGTCTTCTCCCGCGATGCTGCCGGCGAGGAGGACTTGGCATGATCCAGACCGAAGCACTCGATGGAAAGTGCGCCCTGATCGTCGAGGACGAATATTTCGTTGCAGACGATCTGCGGCGTGGGCTTTCGGACGCGGGCATGACGATCGTGGGACCTGTTCCCGACGCGGATGCGGAGATGGTCTGATGCGGAACCTTGCTGCCGTTACCGACCCCGCCGAAAGCGTCCTCCTGCGCTTGAGCGCCATCGTCGAACTGACGGAGGGTGATCGCGATCTTCTGCGTAATGCCGGCGCGAGCACGCAGCGGAAAATCGCCGTTCGTCGCGAACTGATATCCGAAGGCGAGCCGGTGTCGCGGCCACTCATGATTCTCGCGGGGTGGGGCGCCAGGATCAGGGTACTTTCCGATGGCCGGCGGCAGATCCTGTCCTTCGTGTTGCCCGGGGACCTGATCGGGGTCGGTCGGCAACGCGGGGCGCTCGCTTCTTCGACGGTGCTGGCGCTCAAGGACATGGTCGTCGCAGAGGCGCCGTGCGAGCAACTATTGCCCGACGATTCGAGCTTGCCGGCCGCCTATGTGGCAAGTTCGTCGATAGACGAATTCTATCTGCAGTCGCACATCACCCGTCTGGGGCGGCTGACCGCATATGAACGCTGTGCCGATTTCCTGTTGGAGATCGGTGAACGCATGAGCCTGGCCGGCCTTACCGAAAAGAATTCGTTTCGCATGCCCCTGACCCAGGAATGCCTGGCGGATGCCCTGGGCCTTACCAGCGTCCACATCAATCGAACCTTGCAGGCGCTCCGCAAGGACGGTGTGATCTCGGCCTGCGGCGGGCGGGTGACGCTGCACGATCCGAGTGCGCTGGCGCATCTGGTCGATCATCGCCGCGCCCCGAACATTCGTCGCCGCGCCGCGTGATCGCGACCCGGCTCGGCTGCGCTACCGACTGGGGGCGAATACTGCCAGCCTGAACACTGTGGGCCTGGAGTTTCGGCGAGGTTCGGGACCGTATTTTATGTCCCCTTCGCTCCCAAGAAACGTGGAGTTGGAACGGGCCTCTTCTCAGCCGGCCGAAGGGTCCGGCGTGGCGTTCGGGACTAGTCGCGCTTCTGGAATGCTGGTCGCCATCAACTCTGGTTGCGGTCGACGAACTTGTTGAACCGGCTCAGCCCTCCGCCGTCGCCGCGATCCTGGTACAGGAAGGCGAGGTTGTTCTCGTCGAAGATACGGAAGAACTCATCCCACTCGACGGGGCGCAAGCCTTCGTCGAGCTCGCGGAAGTCGATGCGGAGCAGGGCGCCGGGCTGGTCGTTGTCCGCGGTCGCTTCCACGACGCTTGGCGTGCCGTCGCGGTCTTCCACCCATTTGCGGATGGTATCGTGATCGGTGGTGCGTTCAGCTTCGCTCATCTCAGCCTCCTTGATCCTGCGGCCCGATTATTTCCGTGCGCCGATTTGCGCAGGCGCAGCGCATCGTCCGTAATCAGTCGGGGGTTACGTCGTGCCGCTCGGGATAGTCCTCGGGCGTGGCCTTGCCCTGGTTGCGCACGGCCTGACGCCCTTCGTGACGCAGGGCGGCATCATCGTCCCGATCCTTCAGACCGGAGGGACGATCCTTGCGTCCGCCTTCCCTGAGGCGTTTTTCCTTGTCCGTCATGAGCGATCCTTACGTTGCGGGTCCAGATCAGCATTCCTGGATGCCTGCCATATCGGGAAAGCGCTTTCGATGCGGTTCGGTTCCGGTATGCGCGCGGGCCTGAGACGAGCCGTGATTTTGTCCGGGCCTTTCGCCGTACATCCGGTCGAGCACTTGCGCGACGGCGACGATTTCCCCGGCCGAAGCGTCGTAGCCGCGGTCTCGCGCCAGACGGCGAATCCAGTCGCTGGCGGCGCGGCCGCCCCATGCGTCGGGCGGGGAGGTGATCTGTTCTGCCGTCGTCCCGCGGAAATGCCAGGCATCAAAGTCGTAGAAGGACCCGGCCCGATTGCACATGGCCAGGCCCCCTTCGGTGCCGTGAAAGCGCGCTTCGATCACGGCATCCTGTCCGGCGGAGAGATTCCACGAGCAAGCGAGCCGCGCCTCGACGTCATCCCCGAGCGACAGGGTGGCGAGCGCGTAATCTTCCGGCGTCGCCGCGACCGTCAACCGCTTTCCGCCGGCAAACCGCTTCGTCCGTACCTCGTGCACCTCGGGGAAGCCGAGGCTCCACAGCAACAGGTCGACCAGATGGACACCGAGGTCCATGATGCAGCCGCCGCCGGACTGCGCGGGGTCGTAGAACCACGCTTTGTCCGGGCCGTACGCGTTGTGGAACGTCAGGTCGACGGCGAAGACGCGGCCGATATCGCCTCTGCGGATCCGCTCGACGATCGCCTCTACGGCGCGGGTGCGCCGGTAGGAGAAGTCGACCGCAAGCAACCGGCCGGCTTCATGCGCGGCGGCGACGACGGCACCCGCTTCCCCGGCGGTGCGACCGAGCGGTTTCTGGCAGAAGACCGCGGTTCCCGCCTGCAGCGCCCGTACCGCCTGCTCGGAATGCAGCGCGCTCGGCGTGGCGATGGCGACGCCGTCCACGCCTTCGTCCAGCATGGCCGCCAGATCGGCCACGGCGCGCGCGCCCGGTGCAAGACGCAGTGCCTCGTCCCGGCAAGCCGGATCCGGGTCGGCGACGAGCACCTGCGCCGCCAGCCCGGTTTCGCATATCGCCGCCATGCGGTGCCGCCCGATCCAGCCGGTGCCGAGAAAGCCGATGCGCAGCCCGCTCATGCGAGCGTCACCAGCGCCTTGACGAAACCGTCGGGCTTGTCGCGGGTGTCGTCCAGAGCGGCGTCCAGTTCCTCTAGCGAATATCGGTGGGTGTAGAGCGGGCCCGGATCGAGTACGCCCGCCGTCACCGCATCCACCGCCTGACGGACGCCGCGCAGGGCAATCTTCGGATCGCGCTCATGCGCGTTGATGACGTCGATGCCCTTCCAGTTCCACATCTGCATGTTGACCTGGCGCGGTCCGTCCTGGTGATAGCCGGCGACGACCAGCCGTCCGCCGAAACCCACCAGTTCGCCGGCAAGGTCGAGCGGCCATTGCTTTCCCACCGCCTCGATCACGCGGTCGCACATGCGCCCGTCGGTGATGTCCTTCACCCGCTCGATGATCGCCTGGTGATCGTCCATCGGGATCAGGTGGTCGGCGCCGTATTCGCGGGCGAGGGCGAGCGAGGATTGCCGGCGTGAAATGGCGATCACCGTCGCCCCCT
Source organism: Stakelama saccharophila (assembly GCF_032229225.1). NCBI lineage: Bacteria > Pseudomonadati > Pseudomonadota > Alphaproteobacteria > Sphingomonadales > Sphingomonadaceae > Stakelama > Stakelama saccharophila. The sequence continues at coordinate 2,223,609 of NZ_CP135076.1, read as the reverse complement.
TCAGCCACGCCAGCCGGGTCAGCACCGCACCCAGAAAACCGACGCCGATGATCGCGACGACGGAATGGGGCCCGATATCGGCCCGGTGAAAGATGTTGAAGGCACAGCCGAGCGGTTCGCCCGGAAAGGGATGGCCCGACAAAGCGGGCGGCAGCTTCACGACCTGGTCCGCCAGGGCGATGTCGTAATCGGCATAGCTGCGGAACGACAGGGCCGCCACCCGGTCGCCGGGAGCAGGATCGGCGACGCCGGGGCCGACGGCGTCGACCACCCCCCAGCCTTCGTGGCCGAGATCGCCCGGCGGGGTGGGGTATTCCATCCAGTCCGCCCCCTCCCAGGGCGTAAGATTGGAGGCGCAGACACCACATCCCTGCAGCCGCACGCGTACCTCGCCGCGCCCGGGTTCGGGACGTTCCACCTCGTCCACGCGTATCGTTCGGGGGCCGGTCAGAACGGCTGCGCGCATCGTCGTCGTCATAAGCGGGTCAGACTTCCTCAAGATATTGATCGAGCGCCGTCCAGGCGGCGGAATCGGCGAGCTGGCGGCGCGGATGCTTGCAGAAACAGGTCGAGGGCGCGTCGATCGGGCCGGCCAGGCCGCGGTCCTTCGCAATCTTGGCGCAACGGATCATGTCGATCGCCACGCCGGCCGAATTGGGGCTGTCCTCGACCGACAGGCGCAATTCCAGATTCATCGGCACACCGCCGAAGAGCTGCCCTTCCATGCGGATGAAGGCGATCTTGTTGTCGTTCTGCCAGGCGACATAGTCGCTGGGTCCGATATGGATGTCCTGTTCGGCGAGCGGCTCGGGCGTCACCGACTGCACGGCTTCGGTCTTGGAAATCTTCTTCGACGCCAGCCGCGTGCGGTTCGCCATGTTCAGGAAATCGGTATTGCCGCCGGTGTTGAGCTGATAGGTGCGGTCGAGCTTCACCCCGCGCCGGTGAAACAGGTCGGTCAGCACCCGGTGAACGATGGTGGCGCCGAGCTGCGCCTTGATGTCGTCGCCGATGACCGGGACGCCGGCTTCTTCGAACCGCGCGGCCCAGCTCGGATCGCTGGCGATGAAGACCGGAATCGCATTCACGAAGGCCACGCCCGCTTCCAGCGCGCACTCGGCATAGAACTCGCTCGCTTCCTGGCTGCCGACGGGAAGATAGTTCACCAGCACGTCGACCTTCCGGTCCCGCAGACAGGCGACCACGCTGTCGCGGGTGGCTTCCCGCTCGGCGGCGATCAGAAACGTCCGCTCCTCCGGATAATCCGCCATATGTTCGGCGACGCCGTCGAGGATGCGCCCCATCTGCACCTTCGTGCCGGTCTTTTCGACATGCGGACAGAAGGATTGGGTGCAGTTCGGTTTCGCGAAGATCGCGCGCGATACATCCTGCCCGACCTTGCGCTGGTCGATGTCCCAGGCCGCGACCACGCGGATGTCGCTCGGCCGATAGCCGCCAAGCTCGAAATGCGAGAGGCCGACCGTGTCGTTGGCCCCGGCGCGGTAGTGCTCGAGGCCCTGGACGAGCGAGCTGGCGCAATTGCCGATGCCGACGAGTGCGATATTGATCGGGTTGGAAGTCGTGGAGAGCATGTCGGATTTCCTCATCCCGTGCGGACCAGCGTTTGCGGTTCGGCGCGCGCGGGGGCATAGCGGTCGATCATCCACGCGCAGAAATCGGCAAATTGCTGCGGGTCCCTGGCGCAGCTCGTGTGATGGGGTTCGACGCCGAGATGTTCGGGCGTGAAGCAGAAGGTGACGGTCACGTCGAAATCGGCGAGCGCTTCCATCTGGCGGTCGAACCAGTCGATCGCGCCCTCGCGAAAGCTGTCGGCCCAGGACAGGCCGGTGCGCAGTTTCGTCACGCCCAGGCGCTTCATCCAGGCGACGGCGTCGTCCAGGCGCGGGTCCTGGAAATGAAACCATTGCATGAGGCCCATCTGATCCGCGACCTCGGCATAATGGTCGAGCGCCGGCTTGGGCGTGCCGTCGGCGCGGATCAGCCCCATGTAGAAGTGACGGAAATAGCTCGACCCTTCCGCCTCGCGGTGCCGGGTGGTCGCGCCCCATTCCTGCGGCAGGTCGAACAGCGAATACCAATAGATGCGCGGCACGCGGCCGATCAGCAGCTCGGCGGTCCGCCGTATGCCGAATTCCTGCACCTCTTCGGCGCCGAACGAGCCGACGCCGACTTCGGTTACCCAGACGGGCTTGTCGGGCACGACAGCCTCGATCTCCGCGATTTTGTCGGGCCAGTCGTGGATCGACCAGAGGTTCCAGTCGAGGGGAAAGCCGTGCACGGCGACCGCGTCGACCGCATCCAGCGCGCCATGTCCACGCATCCGCTCGACCCAGTGCGGATCGATGGGCGACATGCCGCCGAGGACGCGGGTGATGTCGGGGTTCATTTCGGCGATCGCCGCGCCGGCACGCCGCACCGTGTCGGCATAGATCGCCCATTCGGGATCGAGGTCCGGGTCCCAGTGCGACTTGTTGTTGGGTTCGTTCCAGATCATCGCGGCTTCGATCACGCGTTCGTCCCCCTTGCTGGATAAACCGCGGCCGGCCCGTATTCGGCATAGGGCACGTCGGCGATGCGGCAGAGATAGACTTCCGGTTCGGGCTGCGCCTCGACCGCGAATCCGGCTGCGCGCAGCATGGCCTGGCTGCACGCGGCGTTGGGCGCCCACCAATTGGTCCAGTCGTGCGCGAACTCGCGCTCGATGAAATGCATCTTCGGATAAGCGGGATTGTCGAAGCAGGTCGGCGGCGCGGTCGTGCCGGGGCGGTGAAAGGGCTGGTCCTCGGGCACCTGCAGCACGTCGACCGAACCTTGCTGCATCGTCTGGAACAACATGCGGTCGCCGGCCACATGCTCGCGGATCAGATCCAGGGCGAGCAGCGGGTGGCGCAGGTGATAGAGCACCCCCATGAAGATCACGAGGTCGAAGCGCCGTCCCAGCGTGGCGATGTCATAGACCGACAGGTTGCGGAACTCGATATCGTCGAAGCCGAGCGTCTCGGCCACCAGCCTGGCCTGTGCCAGATAACGGTCGTCGCTGTCGATGCCGAGCACCCGGCCGGCCCCGCGCCGCTTCATCTCGACCGAATAGAAGCCTGCATTGCAGCCGATGTCGAGCACCGAGGCGCCGTTCAGATCGTTCGGCAGCGCATGGGCGAAATGATCGAACTTCACCCGCGGATAATCGCCCAGGAAATGATCGGGCGCGGTATGAATGCCCTGGCCGAGGTCGATGTTCTGGAACCAGGGCGCGAGCGCATGGACCCGCTGGCGGAGATCTTCCGTGCTGCGTGTTTCGGTCAGGTTGGAAATACTGGTCATTGGAGCGTCTCGTTCAGGCTGATAACCTTGCCGCCGCAATCGCCTGCCAGGATACGGCTGACCGATGCGGGCGGAATGTCGAACCGGTGGACCGCGTTGAGCGACAGGCCCAGAATGTCGGCAACCAGCGTGCGGATGATGTCGCAGTGGGTCACCATGGCGACGGTACGGTCATGGAAACGCTCGGACGTTCGTTTCAGGTGGCAGCGCAGGCGGTGCAGCACTCCGGCCATGGATTCGCCGCCGGCCGTCACGCCGGTTTCGCGTTCCACATTCCAGGCCTGCCACCGGCTGTCGCGCTCCAGTTCGGCATAGCGGCGCCCGGTCCATCCGCCGAAATCGATCTCGTCCAGTGCTGCCGTGGTTTGAACGCCGAGACCGGTGCGGCCGCCGACGATGGCCGCCGTCTGCAAGGCGCGGTGGGTGGGGCTGGCCTGCAGGGCCGCGATGTCCTCACCGGCCACATGTTCCGCCAGGTGACAAGCCTGCTCGTGTCCGGCCTTGGTCAGCGCGACACCGCAACGCCGCCCGGTCAGGCGAACCCCGAGGTCCTCATGGGCGGCATGGCGAATGAGCAGGATACGCGTGTTCAACAATCCCCTCCGATCGGTTGCGAGCGAAGGCGCCGCAAGGGCGCCGTGTCCCAGCTACAAACCTGCGCACCAGAATTCCGTTCCACGAATATTCATTAAATTCGGATGCGTAATGGAACAAAGACATACCTAATCTGATTAGATGCTGCGAAGGTAAGTACAAAGCGTGTAACATAGATTAATAACATGGATTTGTACTTACATTTATGTTGAACGGGATTTGAGAGGCACGAATGAGCGAAGCGGTCTTGGTTACTGGTGGTGCTGGCTTCATCGGCCGGCATGTCACGGCGGAACTGCTCGAACGGGGGTATGCGGTACGGATCATCGACAGCCTCATCCCGCAGGTTCATGGACCCGATCCCGAACTGGACCCGATGATCCGGGGTGCCGAATTCCTGCGGGGCGATATTCGCGACGGGGAGGCGGTCGCGCGTGCCGTCGACGGCGTCGGTTCCGTCATCCACCTTGCGGCGGAGGTCGGCGTCGGCCAGTCCATGTACGAGGTGACGCGCTATACCGGCGTCAACGATCTCGGCACCGCGACGCTGTTCGAGAAACTGATCGGGCAGCCGGTGCGGCGGGTGGTGACCGCATCGTCGATGAGCATCTATGGCGAGGGGCTGTACCGGACGGCCGGCGGCGAACGCGTCGAGGATGCCGTGCGCGAAGCGATGCGCGAGGGTGAAAAGGAGTGGAACCCCCTCGATGCGGAAGGGCGGCCGCTGGAACCGCTGCCGACGCCGGAAACCAAGCGTCCGGCGCTGCAATCGGTTTATGCGCTGAACAAATATGTTCAGGAGCGGCTGACCCATATCCTGTCCGGCTCTTACGGCATGGAAAGCGTCTGCCTGCGTCTGTTCAACGTGTTCGGACCCGGCCAGGCGCTATCCAATCCCTATACCGGCGTGCTGGCGATCTTCGCCTCGCGCTATCTGAACGAACAACCACCGCTGATCTTCGAGGATGGCGAGCAGCGCCGCGATTTCGTGCACGTCCGCGACGTCGCCCGCGCTTTCGCCGACGCGCTTGAGAAGCCCGGCATATCCGGTGAGACGTTCAACATCGGGTCCGGCCGCGACCGGTCGATATACGAGATCGCGATCAAGCTCGGCCGGGCGATGGACCGCGATACCATCGAGCCCGAGATCGTCGGCAAGACGCGTACCGGCGACATCCGTCACTGTTTTGCCGACACGTCCAGGGCGCGCGAGGGGCTCGATTTCGAGGCGAAGGAGGATTTCGACGCCGGCCTTGCCGAGATCGCCGACTGGGTCCGGGAGCAGGAGGCAGAAGACGGCGTCGAGCGAGCCCGCGACGAACTGGAACGGCGAGGGCTGGTGGCATGAGCAACAGGCAGCAGACCATTCTCATCACCGGCGGCGCCGGTTTCATCGGATCGAACCTCGCCGACCGGCTTGCCCGAGAGGGATGCCGCGTCATCGTGTTCGACAAACTTGCTCGCAAGGGCGTGGAGGACAATCTGCGCTGGTTGCAGCAGAGGCACGGGCAGGCGATCGTGCCGGTCGTTGCCGATCTTTCCGACCGTGACACCCTGTGGGACGCGGTGTCGCAGGCCGATGCGGCCTTCCACTTTGCCGCCCAGGTCGCGGTGACCACCAGCATGATCGACCCGCGCGAGGATTTCCGCGTCAATGCGCAGGGCACGCTCGAACTGCTCGAGGCGTTGCGCGCGCAACCACGGGAAATTCCGCTCGTCTTCGCATCCACCAACAAGGTTTACGGCGATCTGGGCGATATCGGCATGGCGCTCGGCCAGCATGGGCATGGTCCGACCGACCCGGATCTGGCCGCCAACGGGGTGAGCGAGGCCCGGCCGCTCGATTTCCACACGCCTTATGGCTGCTCCAAGGGCGCGGCGGACCAGTATGTGCTCGATTATGCGCGCAGTTTCGGCCTGCCGGCGGCCGTCCTCAGGATGAGTTGCATCTACGGCCACCGCCAGATGGGCACCGAGGATCAGGGATGGGTCGCCCATTTCGCGATCCGGGCGCTGGAGGATGAGCCGATCACGCTTTACGGCGACGGCGAACAGGTCCGCGACCTGCTCGATGTCGACGACGCCGTCGCCGCATATCTCGCCGCATGGCGCAACATCGACGCGGTGCGGGGCAATGCGTTCAATCTGGGCGGCGGGCCGCGCAATGCGGTCCGGCTGCGCGACGTGATCCTGCATCTAGAGGCGATGTTGGGCCGCAGCGTGACCGTCCGCCACGCCGATTGGCGTCCCGGAGACCAGCGCTGGTTCGTCGCCGATACGCGAGCGATCGATTCCGCGCTCGACCTGCCGGAGAAGACGGCCTGGCGCGACGGCGTGGCCTCGCTCCTGCGCTGGCTGAGCGATTACCGGTCGGCCGGAACGAGCCGCGGCGGAGTGGGCGCGCCCCAGCGGCAGGCGGCCGCATCATGACGGATTTGCGCTCGTTCCATATCCTGATCACGGCCGACGCCGTGGGCGGGGTCTGGCAATATTCGCTCGAACTGGCGCGCGCCGTCTCGCGGCGGGGCGGTTCGGCGACCTTGGCGATACTGGGTCCGGCGCCGGACGACGATCAGCGCGCCGAGGCGGAGCGTATTGCACGCCTCACGGTGAGGGAGACCGACCTTCCGCTCGACTGGATGTGCACCTCGGCCGAACCCGTCGAGCGGGCCGGCAGGGTCATCGGCGCTCTGGCGCGCGAGGTCGGCGCCGATCTCGTCCAGGTGAACAGTCCCGCGCTCTATGCCGAAAGGTGGTTCTCCGTGCCGGCGATCTGCGCGGCGCATGGCTGCGTCGCAACCTGGTGGGACGCGTATGAAAGGAAGCCGTTGCCGTCCGGCATGACCTGGCATCGCCATCTCATGCGGCGCGGCCTGAGCGAGGCCGAGCTGATGGTGGCGCCGTCGCACAGTTTCGCCCGCAGGTTGCAAGAGGCCTACGAACTTCCGCGCATGCCGAGTGTGGTGCATAATGGCCGCGATTTTCCCGAACGCGGCGCGAATCTCGCAGCGCATGACTTTGCGCTGGTCGCCGGACGGCTCTGGGATCAGGCGAAAAACGTAAGGCTGCTGGACCGCGTGGCGGGGCGGCTGTCCTTCCCCTTTCGCGCCGCCGGCGCCGATTGCGGGCCGCAGGGCGAGCGTATCCGGGTGCGCAACCTTCACCGCCTGGGCCGGCTCTCGGGCGCCGAACTCGGCCGGCAACTGGCGCGGCGTCCGGCTTTCGTCTCGGCTGCGTGTTTCGAACCGTTCGGTCTTGCCGTGCTCGAAGCGGCGGCTGCGGGGTGTCCGCTCGTCCTGTCCGACATCGATACCTTTCGCGAGCTGTGGGACGGTGCCGCGCTGTTCGTCGGGCTCGACGACGAGCGGGGTTTCGTCGAGGCGATCGAGCAGGCCGTGTGCGACACGGCGGCGCGGGCGCGCCTCGGCATGGCGGCCCGCGAGCGCGCGCAGCGCTACACCAGCGCCGCCATGGGCGAACGGATGACCCGGCTCTATGCACAAACGGTCGAGCGGAGGGCGGCGGCATGAAGATCGTCTATTTCACCCATTCGCTGCTTTCCTGCTGGAACCACGGCAATGCCCATTTTCTGCGCGGCGTTCTGCGCGAACTGCAGGCGCGCGGGCACGAGGTCGTCGCCTGCGAGCGGGATGGGGCATGGAGCCTGGAAAACCTGCTGCGCGACCACGGCCATGCGGGGCTCGAAGCGTTCCGCCACGCCTATCCCGAGCTGCGGGCGCTTATCTATGACGGCATGGAAGGCGCGGCGGAGCTGGCGGCCGATGCCGACTGCGTGATCGTGCACGAGTGGAACGAGCCGGAGCTTGTCGCACGCCTGGGGCGCGAACGCGCAGCCGGGGCGGGGTATCGCCTGCTGTTCCACGACACGCATCACCGCGCGGTGAGCGCGCCGGAGGAGATGCGCGCATTCGACCTGGACGGCTATGACGGCGTGCTGGCGTTCGGCGAGGCGCTGGCCGAGGTCTATCGCGGCTGGGGCTGGGGGAATCGGGTCTGGGTCTGGCACGAAGCGGCCGACCTTCGGCATTTCCATCCGCCGATCGGTGCGGGCGGGCGCAACGGGCTAGTCTGGATCGGCAACTGGGGCGATGGCGAGCGTAGCGAGGAGATCGAACGGTTTCTGCTGCGGCCGGCAGCCGCTGCGGAACTGACGCTCGACATCCACGGCGTGCGCTATCCCGACGCGGCGAAGGCGATGCTGGAACGCTACGGCGCCCGGTATCACGGCTGGGCGGCGAATGCCGACACGCCCGCGATCTTTGCGCGGCATATGGCAACCGTCCATGTGCCGCGCCGCTATTATGCGAGCGTTCTTCCCGGCATTCCGACGATCCGCGTGTTCGAGGCGCTGGCGTGCGGCATTCCGCTGGTTTCGGCCCCGTGGGACGACGCCGAAGGACTGTTTCGCCCCGGCACCGACTATCTGGTCGCGCCCGACGGCGACACGATGACCGCCCATCTGCGCGCACTCGCGCGCGACCCTGCGTTGCGGGGCGAGCTGGCGCGGAGCGGACTCGACACGATCCGCAAGCGGCATAGCTGCGCGCACCGCGCGCTCGAACTGCTGGCGGTTCTGCACCAGCTCGCACCGGAAACAGCAGGGAGGGACGCAGCATGAAGATCGCCTTTTACGGATCGAGCCTGCTGTCCTCCTACTGGAACGGCGCGGCGACCTATTATCGCGGCATCCTCCACGCGCTCGCGCGGGAAGGCCATGCCATCACCTTCTACGAACCCGACGCGTTCGACCGGCAGCAGCACCGCGACATCGACCCGCCCGACTGGGCGCGGTCCGTCGTCTATCCGGCGACCGAGGAGGGATTGCGCGCGGTGCTCGCCGAAGCGGGCGAGGCGGACATCGTCGTCAAGGCGAACGGCGTGGGCGTGTTCGACCGCGAATTGCTGGAAGGCGTGATCGCCAATGCGCGGAGCGACGCATTGCGCGTCTATTGGGATGTCGACGCCGCCGCGACGCTCGACGAGATGGAAGCCGACGCCGGGCATCCGGTGCGCCATGCCCTGTCCGATCTCGATCTGGTGCTTACCTATGGCGGCGGCCCGCCGGTGGTCGAGGCGTATCGCGCATTCGGTGCGCGCGCGTGCGTGCCCATCTACAACGCGGTCGACCCCGCCACGCACTTCCCCGCCGATCCGGACCAGGCGTTCGCGTGCGACCTCGCCTTTCTCGGCAATCGGCTGCCCGACCGCGAAGCGCGCGTCGAGGAGTTCTTCCTGAAGCCGGCATCCGTGATGTCGGACCGCGACTTCCTGATCGGCGGCAGCGGCTGGGAGACGAAGGCGATGCCGGGCAATGTCCGCCATCTCGGCCATGTCGCGACCGGCGACCACAATGCGTTCAATTCGACACCGCTGGCGGTGCTCAACGTGGCGCGCGATTCCATGGCGCGTGTCGGCTATTCGCCCGCGACGCGGGTGTTCGAGGCGGCGGGCGCCGGCGCGTGCCTGATCACCGACGCGTGGAAGGGTGTCGAACAGTTTCTCGAACCGGACCGCGAGGTGCTCGTCGCGCGCGACGGGAGCGACGTCGCGGAAATCCTCGAAAGCCTCACGCCCGAACGGGCCCGCGCCATCGGCGCCGCGGCGTGCGAACGCGTGCGCCGGGAGCACAGCTATGCGCTGCGCGGGAAGCAGGTCGACCGCGTCCTGCGCGAGGCACATGCAACAGCAAGGGAGATGGCATGAATATCGTGGTTCTGGGGCTCAGCCTCTCGTCCTCCTGGGGCAACGGCCATGCGACGACCTATCGCGCGCTGCTGGCGGCAATGGCCGCGCGCGGGCACGATATCCTGTTCCTGGAGCGGGACCGTCCCTGGTATGCCGACAATCGTGACCTGAAGGTGCCCGATTTCTGTCGGTTGCGTTATTATAACGAGGTCGCCGATCTTGCGGAATGGCGCGAGGAGATCGCCGGCGCCGACGCCGTGATCGTCGGCTCCTACGTGCCCGACGGCATTGCGGTGGGCCGGTTCGTGCAGGAGACCGCACGCGGCGCCACCGCCTTTTACGACATCGACACGCCGGTGACGCTGGCGGCGCTGGAGCGGGGCACGTGCGACTATGTCTCGCGCGATCTGATCGCCGGCTATGATTGCTATCTTTCCTTCACCGGCGGGCCGACGCTGCAGCGGATCGAGCAGGAATTCGGCTCGCCGTCCGCGCGGGCGTTGTTCTGCTCCGTCGACACCGACCGGTATCGGCCGCTCGACGTGCCGAAGCGCTGGGACCTCAGCTATCTCGGCACGTATAGCGACGATCGCCAGCCGGGGCTGGAGCGGCTGCTGATCGAGGTGGCGCGCCGCTGTCCGGACCGGCGCTTCGCGGTCGCCGGTTCGCAATATCCCGACAGCATCGACTGGCCGCGAAATGTCGAGCGGGTCGACCATCTGCCGCCGGCCGAGCACGCCGCATTCTATTCCGCATCGCGCTTCACGCTCAACCTCACGCGCGCCGACATGATCGAGGCCGGCTGGTCTCCGTCGGTGCGGCTGTTCGAGGCGGGCGCATGCGGCACGGCAATCCTTTCCGACCGTTGGCCGGGCATCGGCGTCCTGTTCGAGCCGAACCACGAAGTCGTGCTCGTCGACGATACGAAGGACGTACTCGCCGCGCTGGAACTGGACACATCGTCGCGCGGCGGCGCGCTGCGCGACCGGATCGTGAGGGATCACAGCGCAGCCCGCCGCGCCGAACAGCTCGAGGACATTCTGAACGGTCTTCGTGGTGCCGAAAACCGCGCCCCGGCGATGGTGGCGTCCTGACTTTCCTTTCGACCAGGAGTTGCGTGTGAAGAAGCACAATGGAGAAACTGCTCTCGTCGCCGGCGGTGCCGGCTTTATCGGATCGCATCTGTGCCGCGCCCTGCTGCAGCAGGGCTATCGCGTCGTCTGTCTCGATAACCTGCTGACCTCGCGCCGGTCGAACCTGCTCGCGCTGGAAGCGGAACGGGACTTCACCTTCGTCGAGGGAGACGTGCTGGACCCGCTTCCGCAAGAGCTGTGTGACCGGGCGGGCGACATCACCCGCATCTATAACCTCGCCTGTGCGGCTTCACCGCCGCTGTACCAGGCCGATCCCGAACACACGATGCTGACCAATGTGGTGGGCACCGACAAGCTGTTGCGGTTCGCCGAGCAAACGGGCGCGCGCTTCCTGCTGACGTCCACCAGCGAGGTCTATGGCGACCCGGAGCGTCACCCCCAGGTCGAGGACTATCGCGGCTATGTGAGCTGTACGGGACCACGCGCCTGCTATGACGAAGGCAAGCGCGCGGCGGAGGCGATGACGCTGGACTTCGCGCGGGTTGGCAGGGCGGACGTCCGGGTGGCGCGCATCTTCAACACCTATGGACCGAACATGAACCCCGATGACGGGCGTGTGGTGTCGAACCTGGTCTGCCAGGCGCTGCTGCGACTGCCGCTTACGCTGTACGGCGACGGTCGGCAGACGCGCAGCTTCTGTTATGTGGCCGATATGGTGCAGGCGCTCATGCTGCTGATGGAAAGCGAGGCGGCCGGGCCGGATCCGATCAATCTCGGCAATCCGGAGGAACTTACGATCACCGAGCTGGTCGCCGCGATCGAGGCCATCATGCCGCACCCGCTCGAGATCATCTATAAGCCGCTGCCGGTCGACGATCCGACACGCCGACAGCCGGACATCTCTCGCGCCCGCGCGGTGCTGGGCTGGCATCCGGAAACGGCATTGAGCGAGGGACTCGCGAAGACGGTCGCCTGGTTCCAGCGCGAACTCGGGCGGAACGTGCCGGCGAAGGAGACGCGGCGGGTTGCGCGGGTCGCGGCGGTATAGGAGGACTATTCGCCGTCGCGGTGGCGGGCCAGGCGGGACCCGAGCCGACGGGCCAGCGGGGTCGCCGTGGTGCCGTGAACCAGCACGGATGCGAAGATCGCCAGGCTGGTGATCGGCCACAGCCATTCCATCCCGCCCTCGGCTTCGGCCTGGAGCGCGTAGAACGCCGCCGCCACCCCGATCGGGCCGAACCAGCCCGTGAAGATGCGTTCTTCATGGTGGCGGAGCGAACGGGTGAAGCCGCCGAGCAGGAGAATCCAGGGAAGACGGCGGAAAACCAGGATCGCTGCGGCAAAGATCAGTCCGGACCAGCCGAGTTTCATCCATTCTCGCCAGGGAAGGTACAATCCGATGAGAATGAAGACCGGCAGATCGAAAAAGCGGCTCAACGCCGCGCTGAGGTGATGCTGTCGCGTTTCCAGGCCGGAAATCCGGCGGTTGAAGACGAGGCCGGCGACGAACGACCCGACGATTCCGTCGCCCCCCAGCAGTTGGAGCGTGGCGATAGAGGTGAAAGCCAGCGCAACCCCGGTGACCAGCATCGACCGGTCCTCGGAATAATCGCGCGTCTTGGCTCTGACGAACAGCACGCCGGTGAACCCGCCGAGAACGGCGCCCACGATGATCGACATGGCGACATCGCGCACAAGGACGTCGACCAGCCAGTCCGCAAGCGCCGCTTTCGGTTCGTGCTGCATCAGGAGCAGCGGCAGCATGACGATCATGATTCCGAGCGCGTCGTTTGCCGCGCTTTCGCCCGCAATCAACCTTCTCACCCGGCCGGGAACGTTGTGTTCGGCTATCTTTCCCGACACGATCGACTGCGCCACGACCGGGTCCGTAGGCGCGACGGTCGCGCCCACCAGCAACGCAGGCAATATCGCGAGGCCGAGGCAGACATAGGCTATCAACGCACTCGTCAACCACATGAGAGGAAGCGCGAGCCCGAGGACGACGGCCAGATCTCGCCAGCGGGTCCGGAAGAATTCGAACGGGAGGCGCAGCGCCACCCCCATCACCGCGACGCCGAGCGTCAGGCGGGCGACAAGTTCGAGATTCGAAAGCTGCCCGGAGGCCGACAGGATTCCGTGCATCCAATAGGTGGAGCTTGCCGCCAGCGCGGCGCCGAACAGCAGGCACAGCGTGACTTCCGATATCCACAGTCGGTTGACGATCAGGCCCGACAGAAGGCTGAGAACCAATACCGTGCCGCTGGTGAGCAGCAGCAGCCAGTCGAGCGCGATCGGCATGCTTGCGTGATCCTTCAGGCCGGGGCGTGGTCGCCGGGTCTAGGACTCTTCCGCCGGGACCACGTGTCGCAGCGTGTCGTGGGTGTCCGAGGAGAAGACGAAGAAGAACTGGTATGCGCCCGCGCCAAACAGCGGCAGGAGTGCGAAAACCGCCCAGGCCAGCGCGACCCTGCGGCCGGCCAGCCGGCCACTGCGGAACAGCCAGATGCCGATCACCCCCAGCACGATCGAACATGCGGCCGCTGCCAGGATGTAGATGAAGATCGTGTTGGGTGTCTGGGCGATGACGTTTTCTCCGGCTGCGGCGGATATGCGAATGGTTAGACGTTAAGGCAGCATCCTGCAGCTACACAGGTTAGAAACGGCGGCTGATGCGACGGAAAACCGGTCGCCCGTCGGGCAGAGGTATGTTCGACCGACGCCTGCCGGGCCCCGACCGGCAATCCCGGCGGGGACGGGCGCGTCCGCCGGGATGCGCCCGCCCCATCCTGCCGCTGCGGTACTATGCCTGGGCCGTCTCGGCCTGCTTGTTGAGTTCGCCCTTGGCGAGTTTGTTGAGCTTCTCGTCCGTTGCCTTTTCCTCGGCCAGCGTTTCTTCGAGAACGCGCGCGCAATCCTGTCTGCCCAGTTGCTGCGCCCAGGCGACAAGCGTGCCGTATTTGGCGATCTCATAATGTTCGACCAACTGGGCCGAAGCGGCGAGGCAGGCGTCGCGCACCTGCGCGTCGTCGCTTTCGCTCGCCATGGAATCGCCGGCCTTGATGATGCCGTCGATCGCCGGACACTTGCTTTCCTCGGCATCGGCGCCGTGCATCTCGAACACGCGCTCCAGTCTTTCGATCTGACCGCGTGTTTCTTCCAGGTGCGTTTCGAAGCCCTGCCGAAGGCTGGTGTTGCTGGCCTTGTCGATCATCTTGCCGAGCGCCTCGGTAATCTGCTTTTCCGCGTAATAGATGGTCTGCAGCGTGTGGACGAACGCATCGTCCAGCGTTTTGATATCTTTGCCGAAAAGTGCCATTTCTGGTTCCATTCTCTTTTGCGTGAAAAGGGCGCCGGGCACGCGAGGGGTGGACGTGCCCGACCTTTCCCCAACGCGGCGTCGCCTCCAGGAGTTTCAGCAACTACCTGAAAAACAAGTATAACATAGGTTGGCGCTGTGGGTTAACGAGAAGCGTTGCGCATCAGGAACGCGGCCTGGACGCGCCTCCGCCGGCGCGGCGCGCCGCGCTGGCCTTCGCCCCTGCCGATGATAACGTCAGGTCCGGCCCTGGTACGCCGCGATCGCGCGCCGCACGGCGGCCGCCAATTCGCCGCGCGTTGCCGGGGTGTTGACCACGACGCAATGTCCATGATCGGCGGGGACCGCGAGCGGCCCCCTGTCGGTCGCGATCACGCACGGCACACCGGTCACGGCAAGGAAGCGCAGCAACGGCGCGGCGCTGCTGTCACGCAGCTTGCCGTTCACCAAGGCGGCATCGTGCAATCGGTCCTGCGCTTCGAGCAGCTTCATCGCGTCCGAGTTGGAGGGGGCGGGGCCGACGATTATCGCGCCTTCCCGACGCAGCAATTCGCAGATCTGCTGTACAAGGAAATAGTCGTCGTTCGCGACGAGAATGCGCAGATTCGAGAGTTGTCCTTCGGTCATTTCGCCAGCAGTGTATGAAGACGCTGGTGAATAGCGGATTAGCATTGTCGCTGCACCGGAAGGGCGCAATACAACTGGCGGGTTGCCTCGCTTCGTTGCGATCTCATGCAATCGCCGCGCATCCCGCAGGATATTGCCGCGGCCGGAACGCCTGGAACAGCCGTCCGTGTCGGTCCGTTCGATAGGTCCCTGCCAACCAGACCGGACGATCCATATCGCCATGAAGGACAGCTTCACTTTCGGAATTCCCCTCATAGCAGCGGATGCTGCCCAGAACTGGCACCGGATCGACCAACTGCTTCGTGCAACGCTGCGGTCGCTGCGTGGTCAGGACGATCAGGATTTTCGCGTGCTCGTAGTCGGTAACGACCGGCCGGCTTGCTGGGCGGAGGTGGAAAAGGACGATCGATTCACCTTTGTGAGCCTGAAGGATTCACCGGAAGCCCCTACCGACGCCAATGACGACGCGGGCGTCAAACGCTGGATCATCCGAAAGCGGGTGCGCGATCAGGGCGGCGGCCTTCTGATGCTGTTCGATGCCGACGATGTCATCGACCGGCGCACCGTCGCCTGTGCGAAGGCGCATATCCGCGGCAACGTCCGGGCTGCGGTGGTCGCCAACGGCGTGGCGATCGACTGGCGGAGCGGAGACTGCATTGCATTGCCGCATCCGGAAGTGTTCCAGGGTGCGTTCCATAAACTTTGCGGGTCGAGCACGATCGCCCGTATCCTGCCCGACGACGATCCTTTCGGTCAGCTCGGTTCGCACCATCTATGGCCGGAGAACGCGGCGGCACAAGGCATCACGCTTGAACGCCTTCCCCTGTGGGGCGGTTATATGGTCAACACCCGCCAGAACCATTCGGAACTGCATGGACCGTTCGCCGAGTGGCGTCACGATTTCAACAAAGGGGTTCGCGAATACGGATCGCAGATACCCGCGGCGCTGCAGGACTTGCTGTCGATCTGACGCTTGTCAGCGGATTTGTCCAACCTGCAACCCAAGTACGATCCGGCGGGGTTGAATCGCGTCGTCATTTCCGAGCGTGAACCGGAATAACGCACAGGATCAGTCGCTTGTGGCGATTCGTACTACCGGAGCCGACAGGCAGGCCCGGAGGCCTTCGGGGAGCCGGTTCAAGCCCGCCGCACCCGGGCCGGGCTGCTGCCTTTGCGGGAGCACAAGGAGGGTGGAGGTACGACGCTCTTGCCGGGTCGTCCCAGGGGCCGCCCGGTTTCACGAGCCGCCTCCTTGAAATTCACGCGACACTGCCCAGATATACCCCCACCAGGTATTCCAAGAGGCCGGCATGAACGACAGGCGCAGGGCGACGGTGAATCGCCTGAAACGGATCGAAGGACAGGTTCGCGGGTTGGCGCAGATGGTGGAGGACGATCGCTATTGCATCGACATTCTCCACCAGATCCAGGCGGTGAAGTCCGCGCTCGGCAAGGTGGAGAGCGCGGTGCTGAAGGATCACGCCGCCCACTGCGTCGCCGATGCGATCCGTTCCGGCGATCCGGGCGACCAGGAAACGAAGTTCGGCGAACTCGTCGAGCTGTTCGAAAAGGTGAAGCGATGAACGATTTGAGCACCGCGCCGAAAACCGGCGACAGAACCGGCGAAAGGACCGCGACGGTCTATCGCATGGTGATGGACAAGCATATTTGCCCGTTCGGCCTGAAGACGCTTCACCTGCTCAAGTCTCAGGGCTACCGGGTCGACGACCACCATCTGACGACGCGCGCCGAAACCGATGCATTCAAGGAAAAGCACGGCGTGAAGACGACGCCGCAAACCTTCGTCGGCGGCGAACGCATCGGCGGTTACGAAGAACTGCGTCGCTTTCTGGGCAAGCCGGTGAAGGACCCGAAGGCGACCAGCTACAAGCCGGTCGTGGCGATCTTTGGCATGGGCGCGCTGATGGCGCTGGCGACGAGCTGGCTGGCGTCGGGCGCGCTGCTGACGGCCATGACGGCCGAACTCTTCATCGCGATCTCAATGTGCCTGCTCGCGATCCAGAAGCTGCAGGATGTCGAGGGGTTCGCCACGATGTTTCTGGGCTACGACCTGCTCGCCAGGCGCTGGGTCCCCTACGCCTATCTCTATCCCTTCGGCGAAGGGCTTGCGGGGGGCCTCATGATCGCGCACGCGCTCGACTGGCTGTCGATTCCGATCGCGCTGTTCATCGGCGGCGTCGGGGCGGTGTCGGTATTCTACGCCGTCTATATTCAGAAGCGCGAGCTGAAATGCGCCTGTGTCGGCGGCGGCTCCAACGTGCCGCTCGGCTTCGTGTCGCTGACCGAAAATGTGATGATGTTCGCGATGGGACTGTGGGTGCTTCTGACCTGAGCCGCCGCCAAGAAGCGCAGCGATGCGATTGACGGGGGCGGGGGCGCTATCTACCTCGCTTCCACGATGGATATGGAACCGATGGGCGATCTGGTCGCCGGCGCGCCGACGATCATCCTGGTGGAGGACGACCCTTCGCTGCGGACGCTGACGGCACGGGCGCTGCAGGAAAACGGCTTTGCCGTCCGGCAGGCCAATGCCGCGCCGGAGATGTGGCTGGCGCTCGAATCGGGGCCGGCCGACCTCGTCCTCCTTGACATCATGCTGCCGGGGACGAGCGGGATAGACCTCTGCCGGGCGCTGCGGGCCAGGAGCAACATTCCCATCATCTTCATCAGCGCCAGGGGCAGCGAGATGGACCGCGTCGTCGGCCTGGAACTCGGCGCCGACGACTATATCGCCAAGCCGTTCGGCACGCGCGAACTCGTCGCGCGGGTGCGCGCCGTGCTGCGCCGGCCGCCGCTCGACCGCTCCGACGAACGGCGGGAGACAGGCACGCGCCGCTTCGGCGGATGGACGATGAACCTGCCCCGGCGCGAACTGCTTTCGCCTAGCGGCGCGAGCGTCGAACTGACCAGTGCGGAATTTGACCTGCTCGCGACCCTGCTCGACCACGGCGGCAGGGCGCTTGCGCGTGAACGGCTGATCGAGCTGTCGCGCACGCGGCTGGGCGACAGTTCGGATCGCAGCATCGACGTCCTGATCAGTCGCCTGCGCCGGAAATTGTCGAGCGCGGGCCATGATGCGCCGATCGTCACGGTGCGCGGCGTGGGCTATATGGTCAATGTGCCGGTGGAGCGTTGCTGAGACGCATCCTGCATCCCTCGCTCGGGCTGATCGGGCGGCTGGTCGCGATCCTGCTGATCACCCTGGTGGTGGAATTCGTCGCCAGCACGCTTCTCTACGAGCAGGCCAGCAGGTTCGCCGTCCGCGAGGACGAGGCGCGGCGCCTGGCCGAACACCTCGTCATCAGCCGCAAGCTGGTCGAAGAGCGCGAGCCCGCGCGCCGGCCGGCAATGGCGGCCGAACTCACCACGGACCGGTACGCCATGCACTGGGACCGCTTGCCGCCGGCGACCGCGCCGATCGCCCCGCGTCTCGATCACATGCGGGAACAGGTGCTCGCCTGGGAATCGTCGCTGGCGCGCGAAGATCTGCGGCTTCGGCTCGCATCCCCCGGCGGCCGGTCGACGCTGACCGGCGGCCTGCGGCTGGACGATGGTAGCTGGCTGCATTTCCAGACGCTGCACGCACTCGAAGGGCTCGATTTGGCGACCGAGCGGATTCTGCTCGCTCTCATTCCGGCGATCGCGCTGATGATCGTCGGCGGTATGATCATCCGGCGCACGCTGCAGCCGCTCGGCAAGCTCGCCACCGCCGCCGAACGCGTCGGCAGCGGTGATCAGGCGCCCGTTGCGGAGGAGGGGCCGAGCGAGGTCGTCCGCGTGGTCCGCGCCTTCAATCGGATGCAGGAGCGTATCCACCGGCTGATCGCCGATCGCACGCGGGCGCTCGCCGCGGTGGGGCACGACTTTCGCACGCCGCTCGCCCGCCTGCGGCTGCGCGCGGAAGGGGTGGCCGACCGCGAAACGCGCGATGCGATCGAGGCCGACATTGCCGAGATGGAAGCGATGGTCGCCTCGCTGCTCGCCTATCTGGGCGGCGACGACGATCCCGAACAGCCCGTATCGGCCGATATCGCCGTATTGTGCGCAACACTGATCGACGATGCGCAGGATCATGGCCGCGACGCCGTTTATGACGGCCCCGATCATCTGGAGATGCCGGTTCGCGTGGCCGCGCTGAAGCGCGCGGTTCAGAACCTGGTCGACAACGCGCTGCGCCACGGCGACCGCATCGTCCTGCGGCTGGCCGTCGCGGACGTCGTCGCGATCACGGTGGAAGATGACGGCCCCGGCATTCCGGAGGCGGACCTCTACCGTGTGGTGCAGCCCTTTGTCCGGCTCGATTCCTCCCGCCGCCGCGATACGATCGGATTCGGCCTGGGGCTGGCGATCGTGCAGCGGGTCGCGCGGCTCGAAGGCGGCGAACTGACCCTGGAAAACCGCGCCGGGGGCGGGCTGCGCGCCACGCTTCGGCTGCCGCGGCGATGATTTCGCCGCCGGGACATAATTTCTTACAATTGCGCTGCACTGCGGAAAAATTCCGACGCTAGCTATTGTCTCCCTCGCTCCTGCGGGAGCCAAGCGGAGACGTAGCGTGAACGAATTCCTCGAACGAGTTTCGGACTTTCAGCAGCGGGCCTTCGCCGACAAGCAGGCCCTGTACGACAAGCTCGCGACCGACGGGCAGAGCCCCAAGGCGCTGATGATCTCCTGCGCCGATTCGCGCGTCGTGCCGGAGGAGATTTTCCGCGCATCGCCCGGCGACCTGTTCGTGTGCCGCAATGCGGGCAACATCGTGCCGCCCTTCTCGCACGCCAATGGCGGCGTGTCCTCGACCGTCGAGTTCGCCGTCGCGGCGCTCGGCGTGCGCGACATCATCGTCTGCGGGCATTCCGATTGCGGCGCGATGAAGGGCCTGTTGAACCCCGAACTGGCAAGCAGCATGCCCAACGTCGCGGCCTGGCTGCGCCACAGCCATGCCGCGCACAGCGTCGTCGGCACCTATAGCGATTGCACCGGCGACGATGCCGTGCGCGCCGCCGCCCTGGAAAACGTGGTGGCCCAGCTCGGCCACTTGCGTACCCATCCCTCGGTCGCGGCGGGGATCGCCCGCGGCGACATCGCGCTCCACGGCTGGTTCTTCGACATCAAGCACGGCCGGGTGCTGGCGCTTGACGGCGATACCGGGGAATTTCGCGCCATCCGTGCCGATCAGCCGTTGCCCGTCGCACTGCCGGCGGCGCCGCGGCGTGCCTTCGAAGTGCTGGAGGCGGCGGAATGAAGGCCGTCGCAGGCTTCAGGCGCGAAGCGTTCACCCGGGATTTCACCGCGTCGATCGTGGTGTTCCTCGTTGCCGTCCCGCTCTGCCTCGGCATTGCGGTCGCATCCGGCGTGCCACCGGAAAAAGGCCTCATCACCGGCATTATCGGCGGCATCGTCGTCGGCTTTCTTTCCGGGTCGCCGCTTCAGGTAAGCGGACCCGCGGCGGGGCTTGCCGTCATCGTGTTCGACCTCGTGCAGCAATACGGCCTGGCCATGCTGGGGCCGTTGCTCGTGCTCGCGGGGCTCATCCAGGTCGCTGCCGGCGTGTTCAGGCTGGGCGGCCTGTTCCGCGCGATCTCGCCGGCCGTGGTGCATGGCATGTTGGCGGGGATCGGTGTCCTGATCCTGGTCGGGCAGTTCCACGTCATGTTCGACGCCGCACCGATGGCGAGCGGCTTTCAGAACCTGGCGGCGATGCCGGGGCGTCTGCTGGGCCTGGGCGAGGGGGGTATCGCGAGCGCGGAAGCCGCCTTCGCCGTCGCCGTGGTGACCATCGCGTCGCTGCTCGGCTGGGAAAGGCTCCGGCCGGCGAAGCTGCGGCTGCTGCCGGGCGCGCTGGTCGGTGTGATCGCCGGGACGGCGGCCGCCGCCGGCATCGCGTCGATCGGGTTCAACGTCGAACGCGTCAGCGTGCCGGATTCGCTGCTCGGCGCCCTGGCGCCCCCGGCGATGACGGGCTTTGCCGATCTGCTGCAACCCTCGCTACTGGCGTTGGCCGTCGCCATCGCCTTCATCGCCAGCGCCGAAACGCTGCTGTCGGCGGCCGCGGTGGACCGGATGCACGACGGCGTGCGCACCGATTACAACAAGGAATTGCGCGCGCAGGGCATCGGCAACCTGCTATGCGGTCTGGCGGGCGCATTGCCCATGACCGGCGTCATCGTCCGCAGTTCGGCCAATGTGCAGGCCGGGGCCAAGACGCGCGCATCGGCGATGATCCACGGCGTCTGGATCCTGGCCTTCGTCGCCCTGCTGCCCTTCGTGCTGCAGATGATCCCGATGGCGGCGCTTGCCGCGGTGCTGGTGGTGGTCGGATACCGGCTGGTCAATCTGCGCCACGTCACGGACCTGTTCCGGCATTACGGCCCCGTACCGGTCGTGATCTGGGCCGTGACGCTCGCCATGGTGGTCGCGACCGACCTGCTGACCGGGGTGCTCGTCGGCATCGGCCTGTCGCTGCTCGAACTGATCCCGCACGTGCGCAATATCGGCCTGAGGATCGACACCGACGCGCATGACGAGGCGCACACCGTGCGGCTGAACGGCGCGGCGACGTTCATCACGCTGCCGAAATTGACCCGGACGCTGGAAGGGCTGCCGGACGGAGGCAGGGTGCGGCTCGACCTCAGCAATATCGCCGCGGTCGATCACACCTCGGCGGAACATCTCCACGACTGGGTCCAGCGCCGCCGCGACGCCGGTCATACGGTCGATCTCCATCACCCTCCAGGAAAGGCCGGATCGGGGCCGCTGCGACGATTGGCGGCCTGATCGTCCCCCGGGGCCGACCCGCAATCGGCCTCCACCTCGGCCCGGCGGCTCCCTCCCGCCGGGCCTTTCTTTTGCGCGGGACATCCGCTTTCCGACCGCGAACGGCAGCGCCCGATGGGGGATAACACTACCAATTATCTTGTTATTCGCTCGTAGTCGCGGTGGCCTGACGACCTCACTCCATCCGCGTGCCGTCAAGCGCGGCCGAGATATTTTCGGCGGCTGCGCGGACGAGTGTCGTTGTCCGGTCCGCATCCGTTTTCGCACCGGCCCCGCTGACATAGGGTATGGTCAACGCCGCGCGGGCTTCCCCGGCCGCCAGGATCGGTGCGGAAATGTCGCGGATGCCGTGGATCATGGTGCTGTCGCGCGCGACGAAGCCGAGCGCCGCCGTGTCGGCAAGCTCGCGCTTGAGCGCGGCGCGGTCGATATCGCCGCCAAGGAGTTCGATCTCGTCGAGCATCTGCTCCTGGCGTGCGATCGGCTCGAACGCCAGCAACGTCAGGCCGGAGGCGGACCGGTGAAGCGGCCGCCGATATCCGACACGGACGGCGAAGCCCAACAGCCCCGGCGCCTCGACCCGCGCGACGACGACCATTTCCGCGCCCGATGCGACCGCAAGATGACAGGACTGGCCGGCCTCGTCCGCCAGCGCCGTCATCGCCGGATAGGCGAGCGACAGCAGGTCGCGCATCGGCGGCTGGCGCATCGACAGGGCGAACAGCCGGTTGGTGAGGCTGTACCCGCCGCTGTCGTCGCGGGCGATATAGCGCATATCCTCCAACACCTGGAGCATGCGGAAGATCTCGTTGCGCGAGCGCTGCAATGCCGTGGAAATGTCCGACATGGTCATCGGAGCGTCGGCATGGGCCAGCGTTTCGAGGATCGACAGCCCTTTCTGAAGGGCAGGCGCACGGTATCTGGTTTCGTTGGTCACGCGGCTTTCTTCCCTTTCAGTTCCTCACCCTCTCCGCTCGCGCGGACGGAGCAAGTGTTTTTTCGGTGTCGCTCAGAAATGAATATCGTATTTATACTTGAAATTATAGTATCGTTGGGGGAGGATGCCGGTAATCGGCGCATGCTGATAAATCGGCATGATAGCGTAAACATCACAAAGCCGGCGAGAAGATCGCGCAGGGGAGGACGGAATGAAATACTGGATGATGGCGCTGGCGACTACCAGCCTCGCCGGAGCCGCGGTCGGCCCGGCCCTGGCGCAGTCGAGCCCGGTTCCGCATATCGAGACGCGGAATGGCGAACATGCGCTGATCGTCGATGGCGCACCGTTCACGATCCTGGGCGGACAGGTGAACAATTCCAGCAACTACGCCTTTGCGCTGCCCAAGGTCTGGCCGGTGCTCGACCGCATTCACGCCAACACCGCGGAGGTGCCCGTCGCCTGGCAGCAGATCGAGCCGGAGGAAGGCAAGTTCGACTTCTCGTTCATCCAGACGCTGCTCGATCAGGCGCGTGCGCACGACAAGCGCGTGGTGCTTCTTTGGTTCGCGACGTGGAAGAACACCGCGCCCGGCTACACGCCCGATTGGGTGAAGCTCGACAATAAGCGCTTTGCGCGGATGAAGACGAAGGACGGCAAGGATCATTATGTCCTGTCGCCCATGTACCGCGCCACGCTGGAGGCGGACAAGCGCGCCTTCGTCGCGCTGATGACCTATCTGAAGGAACACGACCCCCAAAACACCGTGATCATGGTGCAGCCGGAAAACGAAGTGGGCAGCTATGGCAGTCCGCGCGATTTCGGCGCCAGGGCGCAGAAGCTGTTCGACGGCCCGGTGCCGGCCGAGCTGGTCGCGGCGCTGGATAAGAAGCCCGGCACCTGGACGCAGATCTTCGGCGAACAGGCGGACCGGGCGTTCAACACCTGGTACACGGCACGCTACATCAACGAGATCGCGGCCGCCGGCAAGGCGGTGAAGCCGCTGCCCATGTACGTCAACGCCTCGCTTGCCGACCCGTTCAAGGTGCCGGATCCGGGCGGCGTGGCAAGCGGCGGGCCGCAGCAGGACGTGCTGGGCATCTGGAAGGCGGCGGCGCCGGCGGTCGATTTCCAGGCACCCGACATCTATGATCGCAAGAGCAAGGACGTGCGCGCCTATCTGGATGCCTATGCCCGGCCCGACAATGCGCTGATGGTGCCGGAAATCGGCAATGCCCGCGAATATGCGCGTTATTTCTATCCGGCGATGGGGCTGGGCGCGATCGGCTTTTCGCCCTTCGGCATGGATGCCACGGGCTATTTCAATTATCCGCTGGGCGCAAAGGCGCTCGACGAACAAACGCTCGACGCCTTCGCCGGCAAATATGCCGCGTTCGAGGAGATCGGCCGCGTCTGGCCGAAACTCGCCTTCACCCGCCCGACCTGGGGCGCGGCCAAGCCCGATGACGGAGCGGAACGCTCCACGACGATGGGCGACTGGACCATAACCGCTGAGTGGGGCCAATGGCAGATGGGCGAGGCCGGCTGGGACTGGTTGCCGCAAGAGCCGCCCGAATGGGCCGATGATCCGGTCGGCGGCGTCGTCGTCGCGCAGCTTTCCGACAACCAGTTCCTGTTGACCGGCGACCATGTCCGCGTCCGCTTCGGCACCGCGAAGGGCGGGCCGGAACACGGCATGCTGGTCCGCGCCGAACAGGGGCATTTCGACGCGGACGGCGCGTGGGTGATGGATCGCATCTGGAACGGCGACCAGACCGATTACGGTCTCAATTTCACCGACCGGCCCGTGTGGCTGAAGGTCACCATGGGGTCCTATCGCTGAGACTATAGCGCCGCTGGGGGAAATACCGTCGGTGCCAAGGGGATGATGCTATGACAAAGGCAATAACGATTTCGCTGCTGTTCGCGGCCAGCGCGCTGACGCCGGCTGCGGCACTGGCGCAGGATGCGGGCGGCTATATCCGCATCGACGGCGGCGTGGCGGTGACGCCGGCGCAAGGCTCCGCGAAACGGGTGACGGTGACGGTGCATGGCGGCGGCATCTTCCACGTGATCGCCGCGCCGGAGGGCATGACGGGCGTGACGCGCGAGACCAGCCTGATGGTCCCGACGCCACCCGAAGCGGGGGATTATACCGTTGCCGAGCGCGACGGCCATGTGCTGGTCAGGACCGCGCACGATACCGCCGACATCGACCTCGGCACCGGCGAGGTGCGGTTCCTGGGCGCGGACGGCCGAACGCTGCTCGACCAGGCGGGGCAGCCGGCCTTCACCCCCACGACCATCGACGGCCACGGCTATGTCGAAGTCTCGCAGCAGTTCAACCGCGGCACCGACGAAGGGCTCTACGGCCTGGGCCAGCATCAGAACAGCCAGATGAATTATAATGGCGAGGACGTCGAACTCGCCCAGCACAATATGGACATCGCCGTCCCCTTTCTGGTGTCGACGCGCAATTACGGCATCCTGTGGGACAACAATTCGATCACCCGTTTCGGCAATCCCGAACCGTATCGGTTCGTCGGCGACGGCCTGAAGGTCACGAGCGGCGGCAGGCCGGGCTTCACCGCGAAATACTATCTGGGCGACAAGCTGGCGGTGACGCGGCGCGAACAGACGATCGATTATCAGTATATCGAGGATCAGGCGAAATGGCCGGCAGCGGCCAAGGCCGATACGGTCGCGGCCGATAGCGGCCAGAACACGGCCGGCAACGCCGTGCAGACGCAGCGCGTCGTGTGGACCGGCGAGCTGACGCCCGATCGTACCGGCATGCACAAGTTCCGGCTGTACGGATCGAGTTATTTCAAGGTCTTCATGGACGGCAGGGAGGTGCTGAACCGCTGGCGCCAGAACTGGAATCCCTGGTACGCCAATTTCCAGTATCCGATGACGAGGGGCAAGCCGGTCGAGGTGCGGATCGAGTGGGAGCCGAATGCCGGGTATATGGCGTTCTTCCACAACAAGCCGCTGGCCGATGCCGACCGTCACTCGGTATGGTTCACGAGCGAGGTTGGCCGCGCGGTCAATTACTGGTTCGTGCCGGGCAAGGACATGGACGACGTGATCGCCGGCTATCGCAAGCTGACGGGCAAGGCGGTGATGCTGCCGAAATGGGCCTATGGCTTCTGGCAGTCGCGCCAGCGTTACGAAAACCAGGATCAGCTCGTCGACGTGGTCGAGCAGTATCGCAAGCGGGACATCCCGCTCGACAATATCGTGCAGGACTGGTTCTACTGGCCGGAGGACGCCTGGGGCAGCCACGAATTCGACAAGGCGCGTTATCCCGATCCGCAGGGCATGATCGACAAGGTGCACGATCTGAACGCACACTTCATGATCTCGGTCTGGCCGAAATTCTATCCCACGACCGACAATTACAAGGAACTCGACGCCAAGGGCTATACCTATCACGGCAATCTGGAGATGGGGAACAAGGACTGGGTCGGCCCCGGATATCTGAACACCGACTATGATCCCTACGCCCCCGAAGCGCGCAGGATCTACTGGCGGCAGATAAAGGAAAGCCTGGCCGATCTGGGCGTCGACGCCTGGTGGATGGATGCGACCGAGCCCGACATCCATTCCAACCTGTCGATCGCAGACCGCAAGAAGACGATGGGGCCGACGGCGCGCGGGCCGGCGGCGGAATATTTCAACAGCTTCCCGCTTGTCCATGCCGAGGGGGTTCATGACGGCTGGCGACGGTACAAGCCGGACGTGCGGCCCTTTATCCTGACGCGTTCCGGCTTCGGCGGATTGCAGCGTGCCGGCGCGGCCCTGTGGTCGGGCGACGTGGCGAGCCGCTGGTACGATCTGCGCGCGCAGATCTCGGCGGGCGTGAACCTGTCCATGTCGGGCATTCCCAACTGGACGCACGATATCGGCGGCTTCGCGCTGGAAAGCCGCTATTCGGCAAAGAGTCCGAAGCCGGACGATCTCGACGAATGGCGCGAGCTAAACCTGCGCTGGTTCCAGTTCGGCGCGTTCAGTCCGCTGTTCCGCAGCCACGGCGAGTATCCGGTCCGCGAAATATACGAGATTTCGCCCGACGGCTCGCCGATGCGCAAGGCGATGGTGTGGTATGACGAGCTGCGCTACCGCCTGATGCCGTACATCTATACCCAGGCGGCCGACACCTGGTTCGACAATGGCAGCATCATGCGCGGGCTGGTCATGGACTTTCCCGACGACGCGCGGGCACGCAACATCAACGACGAATATCTGTTCGGCCGCGCGCTGCTGGTGGCGCCGGTGACGGAGTATAAGGCGCGCGCCCGCGAGGTATATCTGCCGCGCACCGCCGGCGGTTGGTACGACTTCTATTCCGGCCAGCGCATCGCCGGCGGCGACAGCGTGAACTTCGCCGCGCCGGCCAGCCGTATCCCACTGTTCGTACGGGCAGGCTCGATCGTGCCCCTGGGGCCGGTCCAGCAATATACGGGGCAGAAGCCGGACGCGCCGGTCACCCTCAACGTCTATACCGGCGCCGATGGCGCCTTTGCGCTGTACGAGGATGACGGCACGAGCGAGGGCTATCGCACGGGCGAGTACAGCCGCATTCCCATCCGCTACGACGATGCCAGCGGCAGCGTGATCATCGGCGCGCGCGAGGGGCGGGGCTATGCCGCCATGCCTGCGAACCGGACGTTCCGCGTGCGCTGGATCACGCCAGGCCGCACGCTCGACCTCGACGGCAAGACGGATGCGACGGTGCAGTGGTCGGGCGAACCGGTAACGGTGAAGCGGCCGTAGCCGGCCGTTTGCGGCGGAGCAATGCGTGCTTGGCGTCCCGGCCGTCCAGATAGTCGCCGTATTTTACGAAGCGGCGCCAAAATTCATATTTGAAATTGGCGCTCATATTAGCATATTAATCGTGGTGACGCTGCCGAAGATGATTCGGTAGCGCTATCACAACGGAGACCGCCCGCACCGCCTCGTGGCGCAACGTGAAGGACGGCTCTGAACGTAGGAGAGGTTATCGGCATCGTCGCCGGCCTCCCCGAAATGTCAGGACTCTTCGCTTCCAGCGAAGAGCAAGGGAGGACTTGCAATGATCGTTCGCACCGCGACACCGTGTTGGGGGGGCGTTTCGCTCTTCTTGACAGGCGCATCCGCGCTCGCGCTGGTTATGGCCGCGCAACCCGCGCTGGCGCAGACCGTCACCGGTCAGCAGACCGGGCAGGAGCCGGTCAACAATCCCAACGTGCGGGAGGATCAGGGCGACGCCGTAGACCAGGCCGGCACGGAAATCGTGGTCACCGGCATCCGGCAGAGCATCAAGACAGCGCAGGCGATCAAGTTCAATTCCGACCAGTTCGTCGATTCCATTACCGCCACCGACATCGGCAAGCTGCCCGACAAGAATGTGGCGGAGGCGCTGCAGCGTATTTCGGGCGTGCAGATCGAGCGCAGCTATGGTGAGGGCTCCGGGCTTGCCATCCGTGGCCTGACCCAGGTGAAGACCGAGCTGAACGGTCGCGATGTCTTCGGCGGCAGCAGCGGCCGCGCCCTCGGGTTCGAGGATGTTCCGTCCGAACTGCTCGCCGGCGTTGACGTCTATAAGGATCCTTCCGCCAGGGAGATCGAAGGCGGCATCGGCGGCCTCGTCAACCTGCGCACGCGTATGCCCTTCGACGAGCGCGGCTTCGTGGCCTCGACCACGATGGGCGCCAACTATTACGACCTTGCCGACGAACCGCGGTTCAACGCCTCGGGCCTGATCAGCAAGACCTGGGAAGATACCGGCATCGGCGATTTCGGCGTTCTGTTCGACGTTTCCTATTTCGAGGG
The DNA here is from genome assembly GCF_032229225.1 of Stakelama saccharophila. Classification (NCBI taxonomy): domain Bacteria; kingdom Pseudomonadati; phylum Pseudomonadota; class Alphaproteobacteria; order Sphingomonadales; family Sphingomonadaceae; genus Stakelama; species Stakelama saccharophila. Next base: position 2,195,387 of record NZ_CP135076.1, on the reverse strand, counting down.
TGCGTTCCGGCGCGACCAGCTCACCATCGAGCCGTATCGCGAGACCACCAACTATCCCGGATCGAACGGCGAAGCGCGTTCGATCCCGGATGGTGCAGGCATCCAGGTTACCGATGGCCATCGCAAGCGCTTCGGCTTGTACGGTGCGCTCCAGTGGCAGCCGAGCGACAATATGGAGGTGTACGGCACCTATTTCCGCTCGAAATACGACATCTATACGCCGAACTATTCCAGCTTCGTCACCCGCAGCACCAGCGCGGAGGGGCTTTCCTATCTGGAGCCCTACGGCGATTTCAGCTTCGGCGAAGACGGCCGATTCCAGAGCGGCGGTTATACCGGTTTCATCCCGCCCTGGACGGTGCCGCCCTATGTGAACACCGGCCTGAACGTTCAGAACAACACGCAAGTGCATTATAGCCAGTCGGTGACGACCGACTATGCCGGCGGCGTGAACTGGGAACCGGTCCACAACGTTCACCTGAACCTCGACCTGCAATATACCAAGGCCACGGCCGAGGACGAAAGTTACACGGCCTTCGGTCAGAAGGACCTGGCCGGCTATACCATAGACCTGGGCGGCGGCATTCCGCAGATCGATTTCCTCAGCCCGCCGGGCGCACAGTCGATCTACGATCTGTCGGCTTATCGCTTCACTGCGGTCATGGATCACCTGGAGGATAGCGACGCGGATCAGAAGGCGGCGGCGTTCAATCTGAACTGGGAATTCGACGAAGGTCCGCTCAAGTCGCTCCAGGGCGGCTTACGCTATACCGAGCGATCGGCGGTTAACCGCAGCACGCCCTACAACTGGACGGCGGCGATCAATTCGTCCGACGGCGATCCGCTGACATTGGCCGATGCCGTGTCTCAGGGTATCCCAAATCCATATGCCGGCCGCATGTTCGGCGACCGCACGCTGATGGGGCCGGTGCCGTTCGCCGCCTTCTCGCTGTTCGACGATCCAGCCTATGCTTTCCAGGCGCTTGGCGGGCGCGACATCATCGGTTTCGGGCCGCAGGATATCAATACGCAGAAGGAAAACACCTACACCGCGTGGGGAATGGCCTATTTCGGCTTCGATGCCGGCCTGCCGGTCGACGTCAATCTCGGCGCCCGCATCGTGCGGACGGAGAATGAGGCGATCGGCTCTACCCGCCTGACCTATCGCCCGACGCTTGACGCCGGCGATGAAGCTGAGACCGTCGATCAGCCGTTCCAGGCCGATCAGGAATATACCAATTTCCTGCCCAGCATTAACGCGCGGGTACACCTGACTCCGAGCCTTCAGCTCCGCGCGGCGGCGTCGAAGGGCCTTTCGCGGCCGAGCTTCTATGACCTGCGAGCGCTTCGATCCCTGTCGGTGAACTATCAGCAGACGACCAATCCGGACGGATCGGCTGGTTCGTATTATGTGACCGGTGCGACCGGCAACGGCGGCAATCCCAATCTGAAGCCGCTACGGGTGGATCAGGCCGATGTCGCGCTGGAATGGAACGTCAATCCGACAAGCTTCCTGTACGGCACGCTGTTCTACAAGAAGCTGCACGACTTCACCACGACCCGCGTGTTCGACGTCGAATATCCGGTGCCTGATCAGGGTACGCGCACATTCAGCTATACCGGCCTGGTCAACGGCTCCGAAGGCACGGTCAAGGGTTTCGAGGTCGGCGGCAATACCTTCTTCGACTTCCTGCCGGGTCCGCTGTCCGGTTTCGGCGTGCAGGCCAATCTCACTTATGTCGATTCCAACGTGGCCGGTGACGGCGGAGAGCTTGCCAACGGCGAACCGGTGCCGACGGAACTACGCGGCCTGTCGAAATGGAACTACAACCTCGTCGGCCTGTACGAAAAATACGGGGTGACGGCGCGGGTCGCCTATAACTGGCGCAGCCACTATCTCGACACGATCACCGGCAACGGCACCGGGGCGATCCCGATCTACTATCGCTCCTACGGCCAGCTCGACGCCTCGATCAGCTATGACTTTACGCCGAAGATTTCCGTGACACTTGATGCGGTGAACCTGCTGAAGGAGCGTTACGACAGCTATCAATATTATTCCTACGCACCGCGGAACTACGAACTCAACGATCGCCGCTTCGGCATCACGTTCCGCTTCCGCAATTAGAAGCGAATGCCAATCAGCCTGAACTTTCCGGGCGGTGCGGAACCAACAGCCTGTGTCTCCGCGGGAGCACAAGGAAGGTGGAGGTGCGAGGCTCTTCCTGAGCCGGCGGAAGGGGTCTGGCAGGGCGTTCAAAATTGGTCGAACGTACCTCCAGGATCGCAGCCGGGCGCAACGCCGGCCCGCCATCATCCCCTCCTCGCCCGGATGTCGATCGCGGCATCCGGGCTGTTTTTTCAGGCGAGATCGGGGGGGGCGGCGGTGAGGATGGTGCTGGTGTGAATTGGCGGGCCGGGAACCGGTTTCCCGCACCGGTGATCGCGCCGGCTAGGGCTGTTCGTCCAGGGCGAAGATCCGCTCCGCCGGCACCCACTTCTCGCCATCGCCGGCCCAGGGAAGGCGCTTCTGGAATCGGTCCATCAACCGCTCCCAGGCCTGTATCTCGGGGTCGGCAGCGTCGGCCGCCGCCTTCGCGGCCGGGTCGAATCCAGGGCCCGTTTCCATCACCATGACGAGACGCGGGCCGCAGCGGTAGATTTCCATGGCGACGATATTTGCTGCACGAATGCTGCGCACAACGGCGGCGGGAACCGCGCCCGCCGCGTGCCACGCGGCATAATGCCCGAACGCGTCGGGATCGTCTTTCAGATCGCATAGCAGGACGTGGCGATCCGTTCCGTTCATCGGCTGGCGACGACCACCCGGCGCTGCGCCGCCGCGTCCTGGACGCCGAGTTCCACAACGTTGCCACCCGTCAGGAACACCCGCGGCGACTGTCCCGTGGCATCGTATCGGCGCCGCGCATGTCGCGCCGCATCGGTCCCGCCTCCCAGCTCCGCCAGCCTGTCCGCATCCCTGTCGATCGCGATTACGTGCGCGCCTTCGGTGAAGAAGCGCTCGGCCGATGCCCGGCCGATGCCCTGGCCGGCCGCGGCGATTGGCGCGGCCCTGTCCGAACGCCGTCCGCTCATGCCGCGCTCGCGCGCGCCGGCAGGCAACCGGGGCCGATCGGCTCGAAGCTCTTGTAGGTGAGGATGAACTCCTGGTGGCCCAACGCTTCGGAAACGCTGTGTCCGCCTTCCGCCACGGCGATGGTGCGGTCGTAGATTTCGGTGCCGACCTCTTCGATCGTCGCCTCGCCTTCCAGGATGCGGCCGGCGTTCACGTCCATATCGGCGGCGAGGCGGCGCCCCGTTTCCGGGTTGGCGCAGATCTTGATGACCGGCGAGATAGCCGATCCCACGACCGAGCCCCGCCCGGTGGTGAACAGGATGATGTGCGATCCGCAGGCGATCAGTTCGACGATTTCGGCATTGTCGGCGATGTTGGGAAAGCCGAAGCGCGGTTCGCCGTCCGGCACCACGTCGAGCAGGTAGAGACCGCCCGATGGCGGCACGTCGCCCGGCTTGACGATGCCGGAAATAAGCGAGCTTCCCGATTTGGAATAGGCGCCCATCGACTTTTCTTCCTGCGTCGTCAGGCCGCCTTCGGCATTGCCGGCGGCGAAACTGCCGAAGCCCATGACGGTGTAATAGCGTTCCGCCTTGGCGACCGCGGCTTTGAGTTCGCGGCCCAGTTCGGGCGTCACCGCACGGTCCGCCATGATCGTTTCGCAGCCTACCAGTTCGCCCGTTTCCTCGAACAGGCAGGTGGCGCCTTCGGCCACGAACCGGTCGAAGGCGCGGCCGACGGCGGGGTTGGCGGTGATGCCGCTGGTCCCGTCGGAGCCGCCGCAGATGGTGCCGATGACGAGTTCGTCCACGCCCATTTCGGTTCGCTCGGCGGTGTCGGCTTCGGCGCGCACGCGGCGTACCGCTTCCAGTCCGGCCTCGATCGTCGCGGCGGTGCCGCCGGTTTCCTGGATGACGAGGGTTTCGACCGGCCGGCCACTGTCCTTCACCGTTTGCGCCAGCTTGTTGCGGTTGAAGCTTTCACAGCCCAGCGACACGATCACCATGCCGCCCAGATTGGGATGGGTGGCAATCGCGCGCATCACCTTGTCGGCATAGGCATTGGGATAGCATCCCGGAAAGCCGATCAACTGCACGTCGGGCGCATCGATCCTGTCGACGATGCGCCGCGCGACATGATGGGCGCATTCGACCAGATAGCAGACGGCGACGACGTTGCGGATGCCCTTGCGGCCGTCCTTGCGTTGCCAGGCGGGGATCATGACGGGTTCCTTTGCTCGACGGCATCGCGGGTCGTGCTCGCGATATAGTCGCTCTTCATGTTGTGGAGGTGGACCCAGGCGCCGGGTGCGGCGTGCCGGGTCATCGAACCGATGGATGCACCGTATTTAAGCACCTTTTCGCCGGGTTCCAGTGCCCGGCGCGCGATCTTGTGGCCCACGCCGATTGCCGCGTCGACGGTCAGGGTCGTGCCGCCGACGATCACCGTATCGCCCGGCTTTACCGCAGCGGTGATGACGAGGATATTGTCGTCGGGGTGGAGCAGGATCGCGCTCATGCGGCTGAAATCTCTGAGCAGGCATTGCTCGCGCGGACGGCGTCCCAGAAACGATCGGGAATGGGTTCCTCCTGAAAGGCTATGGTGGCGTCGACCTGATCGCGGCCGACGAGTCCGGGAATGGTGCTGGCGATCGGCGCGGCACGCGCGCAGAATTGCAGAGCCGCCGCGCCCAGGGAAATGCCGTGGCTCTCGCAGAGCGCCTCCAGCGTTCGGACCCGCTCGATCACCCAGCGCGGCGGCGGGGCATAGTCATAATGCGACTGTTCGGCCCGGGCGCTGCCGTCGATCAGGATGCCGCTGTTGAACGGTCCGCCGACGATCAGCCGGGTCCCCGTCACGGCGCAGCGTTCCAGCAGCGGCGCCGCCGTTTCCGGCTCTAGCAGGGTATAGCGTCCGGCCAGCAGGATGACGTCGAGCGGGACCTCGTCGAGCAGCGCCAGACAGATGGCGATCTCGTTGACGCCGACGCCGATCGCGTCCACCGCGCCTTCGTCGCGCAGGCGCGTCATCGCCGCATAGCCGCTGTCGAGGAAAGTGCGCAGATGCCCGTCGCTCGCCGCGCCGTGCGTGAGCGCGCCGAGATCATGGGCGAGCAGCAGGTTCAACCGGTCCCGCTTCAACCGCTCCAGGCTTTCGGCATGGCTGCGCAGGATCGCATCGCCGGTATAATCGAAGTGCGGTCCATAGGGGCGGGCCTGAACGAAGCCGTGCCGCTCGCGCGCTACGCTGTCGGTCGGCTCCAGCACGCGGCCGACCTTGGTCGACACGATGGCCTCTCCCTGCGGATCGCATTCGGCCAGGGCATCGCCCAGCCGGCATTCGGCCAGGCCGAATCCGTAATGCGGCGCCACGTCGAAGAAGCGGATGCCGCGGGCAAGGGCATGGGCGACGGTGTCGACCGCCACCGCATCCTCCACCACGCGGTAGAGATTGCCGATGCCGGCGCATCCCATGCCAAGGGCGGGAAGTTCGATCACGGCGCCCTCCGCGCTTTTACCAGGCCGAACAGGAACACCACGGCGAAGCAGGCGGCAGGCACGAGCATCGCGAAGGCGATCGAACCGCTGGTGTCCGATACGAAGCCCATCAGCGCCGGGAACACCGCGCCGCCGATGATCGCCATGACGAGCAGGGCCGAGGCGGACTTGGTCTTGGCGCCCAGCCCGTGCACCGATTCCGCGAAGATGGTCGGGTACATGATCGACATGAAGAAGCTGCTGGCCACCAGCGCGCCGACGCCCGGCAGCCCATGGACGGCGGTCGCGAACACGCACAGCAAGCATCCGATCGCGGCGAAGCCCTTGAGCAGCGACAGCGCGGGCAGGCGGGCCATCAGCGCAGAGCCGGCGAAGCGGCCGAGCATGAACAGCACCAGCGACAGCGTCAGATAGTTGGCGCCGGTCCGGTCGCTGGTGCCCGCGGCATCCTGCGCATAGCGGATCAGGAAACTCCATACGCCCACCTGCGCGCCGACATAGAAGAACTGCGCCGCCACGCCGAGCAGGAAGGGCGGGTGTCTGAACAGCGCGCCGAAATCGGATGCCGCGCCCACGTCCTCTTCCACGTTGGTGGCGGTGGCGATGGCGGGGAAGGGGGTGATGCGGATCAGGACGGCCCAGGCGACGACGCCGATGCCGATCAGCAGATAGGGCATCTGCACCGCCGCTGCTTCACCGGCACGCCAGGCGGCAAGCGCGCTGTCGGGCATGCGCGCGATCTCGGCGGGGCTGTGGTCGATGCCGGCGAGGATGAACCGGCTGCCGATGACCACGCCGACGATCGAACCCAGCGGGTTGAAGGCCTGGGCGAGGTTCAGCCGCTGCGAGGCGCTGTCCTCCGGCCCCAGCCGCGCGATGAGCGGATTGGCCGAGGTTTCCAGAAAGGCAAGGCCGCTGGCGATGACGAACAATGCGCCGAGGAAGAAGGGATAGCTTTCAGCGCGCGCCGCCGGCCAGAACAGGAAGGCGCCGAGGCCGTAGAGGCACAGCCCCAGGGTGACGGCGGCGCGATAGCCCTGCTTTTGCATGAACAGCGCGGCGGGAATGGCGAGGCAGAAATAACCGAGATAGAAAGCGGATTGGACGAGCCCGGCCTGAAGGTCGGACAGGGTGAACAGCTTCTTGAAATGCGCGATCAGCACGTCGTTGAGGTTGTTGGCCACGCCCCACAGAAAGAACAGCGCCACGATCAGCACGAACGGCGCGAAGCGCCGCCGGGCAATCATCTGCGCTTCGGCACTCATGCCGTCAGCCCCCGGCCCTCGATGCGCAGCACGGGGACGAAGCGGCCATGCTCGTTGGCGGGCAGGGTGACGTGCAGTGCGGTTCCGTTACGGCGGTGGCCTATGACGCCACCGCCGAGCAGCGTAACCCGTTCGATATTGCCGCCCGTGCGGCCGGTGCCGAGCGCCCGGATCGAAACCTCGCCCTCGGGCCAGCCGAGCAGGATCGCATAGAGCGTGTCGCCCTTGGTCGTGAAGCGGATGTCGCGCGGCGTGAAGGCGCCCTGGTCGCTTTCGTTCTGCATGCCCGCTTTCAGCTCGGTCGGGCCTTCGCCATAGATGCGCCACGGCCGGGACGCGAAGATCGCTTCGTCATTGATCGCCATCCACTCCGCCATCGCATCGAGGATCGCTTCCTCGTCGGCATCGATCGACCCGTCGCCGCGCTGCGGGATGGAGAGCAGCAGGTTGCCGTTCTTCGATACCACATCGGCCAGCCGCTGGATCACCTGTTCGGCGGACTTGTAGCCGTGGTCGCGAAAACGCGCGGCATTGTAGAACCAGTCGCCGATACAGGTGCCGGTCTGCCACGGCACCTCGCGCATGGTATTGATGAAACCGCGCTCCACATCATCGACGATGCCCAGGCGCTGCCACGGCTCCAGCTTCTTGATGTTGGCGACGACCTGGATGTCGCCGTGCCAGCGGACGGAGCGGTTGTAGTAGTCCGCGATCGCTTCCATGCCGATATTGCCGAACGGTACGCCGTGATCGTCGAAATAGCACAAATCGGGCCGGTATTTCTCGATCAGATCCATCTGCCGCATCAGCCATTTGCGCACATAGGCCGGATCGCCCGCCGGGCCGTGCTCCATCCACTTGCCGTCATGCGCATCGTGCCATGCATTCATCGCCTCGATGGAATCGATGCCGTCGGGCGCGACCATGTGCGGGCCGGTGTAAAGGTTCTGCGGATCGAGGCCGTTCCACCATTCGTCCGCCCCGTCGGCGGCGGTCAGGCGGTATGCGTCGTACCGCTCGCCGGCCCGCGGGCCGACGGGGTCATAGGCATAGGCCGTCTGGAACCAGTGCCAGGCGTGAGAGCTGTGGTTCGACACGCCGAAGCGCAGGCCCGCCTTGCGCGCCGCCTTTGCCCAGGTGCCGACCACGTCGCGCTTCGGCCCGACGCGGGTCGCGTTCCAGCGGTGATGGGCGCTGTCCCAGCAGTCGAGATTGTCGTGATGGCAGGCAAGCGACACGAAATATTTCGCGCCCGCCTTCTTGTAGCGCGCGATCAGCGCGTCCGGGTCCCATTTGTCGGCGGTCCAGCGGTGCTGGATGTCGATCATCCCCGTATCGGCCGGATGGCCGTAGGTTTTCAGGTGGTGCTCGTACATTGGATGGCCCTGCATGTACATGAAGCGGCCATACCAATCGCCCTGCTCCGGCACGGACTGCGGCCCCCAATGCGCCCACAGCCCGAGCTTCGCGTCGCGGAACCAGTCGGGAAAGCGGTAGGCGTTGACGAACGACGCCCAGTTCGGCTGGACCGGGCCGGTGGCGATGCCCTGGACGCCGCGCGCCGCGGCGGTGCGCGAGGCGCCCAGTGCCGCCATGCCGGCGAGAACGGATCGGCGATCGAAGCCTGTCACTCGCCCAGCGCCTCGTCGATCGCGGCAAGGGTCAGCGGGCGCATGACGGCATAGCCCCTGGCCGTGGGATGGACGCCGTCGCTCGACAGGCCGTCCTTCATCGCGCCGTCCGGGGTCGCCATCGCCGAAAAGTAATCGACATAGGTGAAGCCGTTTTCCGCGGCATAACGTCTTAGCCAGTCGTTCATCGCGCGGATGACGGGCACGGGTCGCTTGTCCTTCGCCCAGGGAAATTCGCCCGCCGGCGGGATCGAGGCGAGGATCACCGCGATACCGTGCGCCTGCGCCAGTTCGGCCATGCTGCGGATATGGCCCTTCAGCGTTTCGATCGTCTCCGCGCCCGTATTGCCCGCGATGTCGTTGGTGCCGGCCATGATGTGAACCGCCTCCGGGTGCAGGTCGATCACGTCCTGGCGGAAACGGACGAGCATCTGCGGCGTGGTCTGGCCGCTGATGCCGCGGTCGATACGGCCCTCCTCGAACAGGTGCGGGGCGAGGTTGATCCAGTTGTCGGTGATCGAATCGCCCATGAAGACGACGCGCACCGGCTTGCCCGAGCGCGCCAGTTCGGCATTGGCGTCGCGGTAGCGGCAGAGCTGGCCGAAGTCGCGCGTCAGCATGTGGAGGTTCCACATCTGCCAGCCCTGGCCGTCCTTCGGCGGTTCATGCTCCGGGCAGGGATTGGCGACGATGCCGGAAGGGTCGCCGGCATACGGATCGCCGGGAACCTTGGTCTGGGCCGCGGCCGGCGTCGCTGCAAGCGCGGCGGTGGCAAGGGCCAGGCCCGACCGGATGATGTGGTGTCGAAAAGCCATTCCCGCTCTCCTCTCGGTTCCCGCCGCCCGGCGGGTTGTTTGGTGCATTTGAAACACGGGTTTGAATATGAAACAACCGCAATTCGCAAATTCGGCGCATACATTGTGAGCGATACCAGCTCCGCGATGCAAACGGCTTTCGCTTGACGCGAGGCGGGCCGCTCTCCAGTTCCATGTGCGACAGCAGCAATATGGAGAGCCGTGATGAAGACCCGTGCCGCCGTGGCGTTCGCGCCCAAGCAGCCGCTGGAAATCGTCGAGCTCGATCTTGAAGGGCCCAAGGCCGGCGAGGTGCTGGTCGAGGTGATGGCGACCGGTATCTGCCACACCGATGCCTACACGCTCGACGGACTCGACTCGGAAGGACTGTTCCCCAGCATCCTCGGCCATGAAGGCGCCGGCATCGTGCGCGAGGTCGGGCCGGGCGTGACCTCGGTGAAGGAGGGCGACCACGTCATCCCGCTCTATACGCCCGAATGCCGCCAGTGTAAGTCGTGCCTCAGCCAGAAGACCAACCTCTGCACCGCGATCCGTTCGACGCAGGGCAGGGGGGTGATGCCCGACGGCACCAGCCGGTTCAGCTATAAGGGGCAGACGATCCATCATTATATGGGCTGCTCGACCTTCTCCAACTTCACCGTCATGCCCGAGATCGCGGTGGCGAAGATCCGCGACGACGCCCCGTTCGAGACGAGCTGCTATATCGGTTGCGGCGTGACGACCGGTGTCGGCGCGGTCGTGAACACCGCCAAGGTGGAGCCGGGCAGCAACGTCGTCGTGTTCGGGCTCGGCGGCATCGGCCTGAATGTCATCCAGGGTGCGAAGATGGTCGGCGCGAACCGCATCATCGGCGTCGACCTGAACCCCGAGCGCGAGGAATGGGGCCGCAAGTTCGGCATGACGGACTTTCTCGACACCACGGGCATGAGCCGCGACCAGATCATCGCCAAGGTGCTGGAACTGACCGATGGCGGCGCCGATTATACCTTCGACGCGACCGGCAATGTCGAGGTGATGCGCACCGCGCTGGAATGCGCACATCGCGGCTGGGGCGAATCGATCATCATCGGCGTGGCCGAGGCGGGCAAGGAAATCGCCACGCGACCGTTCCAGCTCGTCACCGGGCGGGTGTGGAAGGGCACGGCCTTCGGCGGCGCGCGCGGGCGGACCGACGTGCCGAAGATCGTCGACTGGTACATGGACGGCAAGATCGCGATTGATCCGATGATCACGCACACGTTCAAGCTGGAAGACATCAACAAGGCGTTCGACCTGATGCACGCGGGCGAAAGCATCCGCAGTGTGGTGGTGTATTGATCCGGGGAGAGACAGGATGTTCCGGCATGTCGTGGTCGGCGCGGACGACCTGGACGCCGCGAAGGCTTTCTATGACGCCGCGCTCGGAGCGCTGGATGTCGCTCCGGGAACAATCGATCCGAAGGGGCGGCTGGTCTACACCAGGGACGGCATGCGCTTCCTGGTAACGCGGCCGATCGACGGCAATCCGGCGAACGCGGCCAATGGCGGCACCATCGGCTTCGCGGCGGAATCGGCCGAGGCGGTGGATGCCTGGCATGCCGCCGGGCTCGCTTATGGCGGCGTCGCGATCGAAGACCCGCCGGGCGAGCGTCGCCCGCCGGATGGCAGGATCGTCTATCTCGCCTATCTGCGCGATCCCGCCGGCAACAAGCTTTGCGCGACGTACAGGATCAAATGATGCAGACGCTATCCACCAACAAGGCGCATGGCGGCGTGCAGGGCGTTTACGGACACGCATCCATGGCGACCGGGACCGAGATGACCTTTTCGGTCTATGTTCCGCCGCACGAGGATGGGCGAAAACTTCCCGTGCTCTGGTATCTGTCGGGCCTGACCTGCAGCCATGCCAACGTCACCGAAAAAGGCGAATATCGCGCCGCCTGTGCCGAGCACGGCGTCATATTCGTCGCGCCCGATACCAGTCCGCGCGGTGACGCCGTGCCCGACGAGGACAGCTACGACTTCGGCAAGGGCGCAGGCTTCTATGTCGACGCGACAGAGGCGCCGTGGTCGGCGAATTACCGTATGCGCAGCTATGTCGAGGACGAGCTGCCGGCGCTGATCGCGGCGGAGTTTCCGATGGCCGACATGGCGCGCCAGTCGATCACCGGCCATTCGATGGGCGGGCACGGCGCGCTGACGACAGGCTTGCGCAATCCGGACCGGTTCCGCAGCATTTCCGCGTTCGCGCCGGTGGTGTCGCCGATCAACTGTCCCTGGGGGCACAAGGCGCTCGGCCGCTATATCGGCGAGGATAGGGCTGACTGGCGCCGCTATGACGCCTGCGCGCTGATCGCCGACGGCGCGCGGGTGGCCGAACTGCTGGTCGACCAGGGCGATGCCGACAATTTCCTCGAAGAGCAGCTCAGGCCGCAGCTCCTGCGCGATGCCTGCGAGGCGGCGGGAATCGACCTGACGCTGCGCATGCAGCCGGGCTACGACCACAGCTATTACTTCATCTCGTCCTTCCTGGGCGAACATGTCGCCTGGCACGCGGCGCGGCTGAAGGCGTGAGCGACCCCGACGTCCTGATCGTCGGAACGGGCCATGGCGGCGCGCAGGCGGCGATCGCGCTTCGCCAGAACGGGTTTGCGGGTTCGATCACGATGATCGGGGCGGAGGAGGAGCTGCCCTACGAACGGCCGCCGCTGTCGAAGGAATATCTCGCCGGTGAAAAGCCGTTCGAGCGGTTGCTGATCCGTCCGGAAAAGTTCTGGGCGGAGCGCGGCATTTCGTTCCGGCTTGGCGATCGCGTGACGGCGGTCGACGCGGACGCGCACCGGGTGACGACCGACCAGGCGGCGGTGCTCGGCTACGGCACGCTGATCTGGGCGGCGGGCGGTGAGCCGCGGCGCCTGCCGTGCACCGGCGGCGATCTTGCCGGTGTCCATAGCGTACGTTCGCGCGCCGATGTCGATGCGATGATGGGCGAACTCGGCGACACGGCACGCATCGTCGTGATCGGCGGCGGCTATATCGGGCTGGAGGCGGCGGCCGTCCTGACCGGGCTCGGCAAGCAGGTGGCGCTGGTCGAGGCACAGGACCGGGTGCTGGCGCGCGTCGCGGGCGAGGAACTGTCGCGCTTTTTCGAGGCCGAGCACCGCGGGCGCGGTGTCGATGTCCGGCTTTCGACGCAGGTCGACTGCATCCTGGGCGATGGCGGCCGCGTGCGCGCCGTGCGCCTGCATGACGGGAGCGAACTGCCCTGCGGGATGGTGATTGTCGGCATCGGCATCACGCCATCGGTTGCGCCGCTTGTCGACGCCGGCGCGCAAGGCGGCAACGGCGTGCTGGTCGACGCCCGGTGCCGTACCTCGCTTCCTGACATCTTCGCGATCGGCGACTGTGCCTATCACCGCAACGCCTTCGCCGACGACGCACTGGTGCGGCTGGAATCGGTGCAGAATGCCCACGATCAGGCGGCGGTGGTGGCGAAGGCGCTGTGCGGAACAGAGGCCGCCTATGCGGCGGTGCCGTGGTTCTGGTCGAACCAGTACGACCTCAAGCTGCAGACCGTCGGGCTGTCGCTGGAGCACGATGCCACGGTACTGCGCGGGGACCCGGATTCGCGGAAATTCTCGGTGGTGTATTTGAAGCGGGGGCGGGTGATCGCGCTCGACTGCGTCAACACCGTCAAGGATTATGTGCAGGGCCGCAAGCTGGTCGAAGCGCGCGCGATGCCGGACACGGCAAAGCTCGCCGATACGGATGTTCTATTGAAGGACCTGCTGCCCTGATCGTCATGCTGAACTTGCTTCAGCATCCAGAGTTGCAAGCGCTGCGGGTTTTGAATCCTGACGTGCGTCAGGATGACGTCGGGAGGTCACCCCCCATAGCCGCGCTCCACCGAATCCAGCAGCCTGCCGCCGGCCATGAACACCGCGATCGGACACACGGCGAACAGCATGTAGCCGCCATAGCCGGGGAACTGCTGGAGGTAGTGAAAGCCCCGCTCCACCGCGCCGGTGCCGAGGCCGTAGATGACGAGGAAGGCCTCGAACTTGGTTTTGATGGTGAAGAGCCGCTTAACCCTGGTCCACATGCTAAAAGTTAAGCAAGCCCCGTACCAATGGCGAAAATCCGTCGTCGCGGATTATCAGACGCGGTTAATTGTCAAGTAAGCCGACACAATCGGTAGCCTCGATCAGCGCGCGCTGGGCGCGTTCGATCTGCCCGATCAGTGCGGGGTCGGCGATCGCCTCGGGCGCGATGCGCTCGGGCCAATGCGCCTCGATTACCGCGGCCAGCCGGTCGAGCGTTGCATCATCGGCCAGAAAGCGCGGGTCGATCGTGGCGGGATCGGCGACGACGCGCAGGCGCAGGCAGGCGGGGCCGCCGCCATTGGCCATCGACTGGCGGACATCGACCACTTCGAGATGGCGGATCGGGCCGTTGCCGGCGATGAGGTCCTGCAGCCAGTTCCAGACGCTTTCCGTCTCGCGCGCCTCGGCGGGCAGGACGAGCGCCATCCCGCCCTGCGGCATCGTGACGAGCTGCGCGTTAAACAGATAAGAGGCAACGGCGTCTTCGAGGCTGACGCGTGCGGCGGGCACCTCGATGATCTCGACACCCGGCATCTTGTCCCGCAACTCGGTGTGGAAGCCGTCACGGTCCTGATAGGCCAGTTCGTGCGCGAACAGCACCCGTTCGTTGGCGACCGCGACCACGTCGTTGTGGAACGCACCGGCGGCAATCGCCGCTTCGGACTGCTGGACGAAGATCGTCTGCGCCGGATCGAGCCGGTGCATCCGCGCGATCGCCTCGCTGGCGTCGCGGTGCTGGCGGGCGGGGAAGGGGCCGCCGGTCAGGCCATAGACGAACACCTCCACCCCCGACCTGTCATGGCCGGCCGTCAGCCGCATATGGTTGGCCGCGCCCTCGTCGCCGAAGGGCGGCGTGACGGGGCCGTGGACCGTGAACGCAGGGTCGGCGAAGGCCGCCTGCAACTGCGCGAGCGTGAAGCGCCATTCATGGCTGCGGTGCGGCATGGTGACGAGGTTGGCGACGGTAAGATGGCATTTGCCGTCGAGTGTGTCGGGCGCGGGCGAGACGGTCGCCGCATTCGCCGCCCACATCGACGATGCCGAAAGCGCCTGCGCCTGGAGGTACGGCGGCGCCTCGGCATAGCTGGTCGCGAGGCATTCCAGCCAGCGATGATCGGGGCGCGGCTGCGGCAGCAAGAAGCCCTGTGTCAGCCCGAGCGCGAGATTGGCGCGCATCTTGGCGATGCCCTCCAGCGCGGCGGCGCGCGGGGCGGAGGCGGTGCCGCGATTGCGCGTCGCGGCGAGGTTGCCGGGGCTGAGGCCGGCATAATTGTGGCTTGGCCCGACGATGCCGTCGAAATTGATCTCGGTGACGGCCATCAGCGTGCCACCCAGGCGATGTCGGCGCCTTCCGCCACGTCGAGTGTGCTCGCCGCCGCCGGGTCGAGCGTCACGCCGTCCCCGTCGGCCGTCACGCAGCCATAGGCGCAGCGGAAATCGGCGAGCCGGCCGGTCGAAACCAGCGTCTGCTCCCCGCCCTCCGCGATGCGCGCCACCTGCGCATCGCGTGCGTGCTGGATCGTCTTCACCTGATCGGTGCGCGCGATCATCGTCGGCCCGCCGTCGAAGATGTCTACATAGTTTTCGTATGCGAAGCCTTCTTTCTCCAGCATCCGCATCGCCGCTCGGCCGGAGGGGTGGGGCAGACCGATCACCTGCCGCGCGGACTCGGGCAGCATCGCCACATAAACCGGGTGCTTGGGCATCAGGTCGGCGATGAACTGGTTGCCGTGGATGGCGTTGAACTCGTCGGCTTCCTGAAAGCTCATGCCGAAGAACCGCCCGGCGACGCCGTCCCAGAAGGGCGATCCGCCGCTTTCGTCGATGATGCCGCGAAGCTCGGCCAGCACTCGCTCGGCAAAGCGCGCCCGGTGCGCGCGGATGAAGAGGTAGCGGCTGCGCGCGAGCAGCATGCCCAGTCCGCCGGCGCGCTCGTTCGGGTGGAGGAACAGCCCGCCGACCTCCGAACAGCCCTCCAGGTCGTTGGTCAGGTTGAGGAGTTCCGCGCGGAAGGTGCGGTTCAGCGCCTCGCTGTGCTTGGTCAGCGTGCCGATGCGGTAGCTGTAGAAGGGCCAGTGCTGGCCGACCTGGGTGAAGATCTGGCAGGTGCCGCGCACTTCGCCGGTCACGACATTTTCGAGCACCAGCACGAACAGGTCGTCGCCCAGTATATCCTCGGCGCGCTCGAATGCTGCATTGCTGCGCGCGAGCTTGCCGCGCAGCGCGTCGCGGTCGGGCGGCAGGTTGGTGAAGCCGCCGCCGGTGAGCTTCGCCATCTCGTACAGATGCTGGAGATCGCCGTCCTGTGCGGCGCGGATGCGGAAGGGGTGCGCTGCTTCCTTCACGGGCGGCCCCGCTCGGCGATGCGCAGGATGGTCAGCGCCGACAAACGCGCGCGTTCTTGCAGGCTTTCGGGGATCATGAACTCTTCGCTCGAATGGATGGAACCGCCGCGCGCGCCCATGGTGTCGACCACGGGAACGCCGCATGCGGCGATGTTGTTGCCGTCGCACACGCCGCCGGTGTCGCGCCACGAAACGGGGATGTCGAGATCGGCGCCGCTTTGCCTGACCAGCGCGAACAGCCGTTCGGCAGCATCGTCGATCGGCTTTGGCGGGCGGTTGAAGCTGCCATGCACCTCGATACGGACATCATGCTCCTTCGCGACGGCGGCGACGGTGGCGTCGATATGCGCCTGTGCACGGTTGATTTCCTCCTGCGCTTTGGGGCGGAAATTGACGCGCAGCACGGCGAGTTCGGGCACGACATTGTTCGGCCCGCCGCCGTCGATCTTCGCCGGATTGACCGAAAGGGTCGGCGCCTTTGCCGTCATCAGGCGCAGCGCGATGTCGGCGGCGGCGACGATGGCGTTGCGTCCGTCATCGGGGTTGCGGCCGGCATGTGCGCTTTTGCCGTGGACGACGATGGAGAAATTGCCCGTTCCGCCCCGCGCGCCGGCGAGCGTGCCGTCGGCCAGCGCGGGTTCATAGGTGAGGGCGGCCACCTTGCCGCGCGCGGCGCGTTCGAGCAGCGCGCGCGAGGAGAAGCTGCCGGTTTCCTCGTCCGAATTGATGACGATCTCATAGCCGATCCGCTCGGCGAGCGGCGTCGCCTCCACCCCCTTCAGCGCGGCGAGCAGCAGTGCCAGACCGCCCTTCATATCGGCGGCGCCGGGGCCGTTGAGGCTGCCGTCTTCCAGCCATGTCGCCGTCTGGAACGGGTGATCGACCGGATAGACCGTGTCCATATGGCCGGTGAACAGCATCTGCACCGGCGCCTCCGGCCGGACCGTCAGGTGAAGGTGCTTGCCATGGTCGAGCGCGACCGTCTCTCCGGCCGGCGTCACCGCTTCATGCGGTTCGGGCGCGACCAGTTCGAGCGTGCCGGGCAGCGCGCCGAAGGCATCGCCGAGCAGGCCGGCCATCGTCGTGAGGCCGTCGAGATTCGCCGTGCCGCTGTTCACCGCGACCCAGCGTTCGACATCGGCCAGGATGCGTTCGCCCGCGATCACCTCCATCGCGGTGCGCTCGTGATTGGATAGCGTCATGGACGCACGGTGTAGTGCGAACCGCGTGGCGGGTGAAGGGCCATCGGCCCGACCGCTTCAGAAGTCGTAGACGATCGAGGCGCGGCTGGTGGTGTCGGTTGTCTCCCGCCCCTCCGGCGGCATGCTTTCATACTGGACCTGATAGGAAAGCTGGCCCGAAACCGGCCCGAACAGTTTCGCACTCAGCGATGTCTTGGCCGTCCCCGTGCTGTTGGCGGCCTGGATATAGGCCGACGCGTCCTGCCGCAGCGTCACGGACGAGGACAGTTTCCACTTGAACGCCATCGATCCGCGGCCGGCGACGTTCGATTCGATCGTATCGTCGGTGAAGTTGGTATAGCGGTAGGCCGGCCCGAGTTCGAGGTCGAGCGTCATGTCCGGATCCTTGATGACGCTGTAGCCCGCGCCGCTCGAGAACGAATAACGGTCGTAATAGCCCAGGAACCGGTCGCTTTCATATTGCAGCGCGCCGTACACATAGGCCCGGTCGTTGATCTTGTAGTTCGGTTCGTAGGCGGCGAGATAATGTTCGCGCGTCTCCACGCCCGAACTCTTCTGGTAATCCGCCTGCAAATGCACCTTGTGGCGCCAGTGGAACCCCTCGCGCTTCAGGTCCACGGTCGCGGTCACGCCGATCTGGTTGGTATTGCCCGTCGTCAGGAAGCCACCGACCTCGGCGCGGCCCTTCACCAGATCGAAAAAGTCCGATTCGCGAAGCCGCCGTGTCGCCGCCTCCCGGCGCGCGCGCGTCCAGTCCGAAGCGATTTCCGCGATTTCCCTTGAAACGTCGGGGGCCGCCTTGCGCGCATATTTGACGATCGTCGCGACCTCGCCCTCATTGCCCGACTTCATCGCCTCGCGCAGCATCGCCGCGATCGTCGGCGGAACGTCGTCGGGTATCTCCTGCGGATCGGTATTGCCGATCAGCAGAAGGGAAGCGGGGAGGAGAAGCAGACTGCGCACGGCCGCGCTTTTATGGTGCGATGCGGCGCGGGGGCAAGGCTTTTCGCCGCGCCTACGCGTCATCTCGGGTATTTCCCGGTCAGGTTGGATTACCCTTTCGCGCCCCTTCGCAGGAACACGACTCCATCGTGCCGGGAAATGCCCTAACCTGTGGGAAGACGCGACAGCGGATCCGCGAATATCTCGAAGATGCGCTCGTACAGCGCCTTCTTGAAGCCGACGATCGCATGCGGCACCTCCTGCGGCTCGGCCCAGCGCCAGGCTCGGAATTCGGGATGGGGCGTACGGATGTCGATGTCGTGGTCCTCGCCGAGAAAGCGATAAAGGAACCAGCGCTGGCGCTGTCCGCGATAGCGCCCGCCCCAGATCTTGCCGATCAGGTCGTCGGGAAGGTCGTAGTAAAGCTCTTCCTCGGCGGTCGCGACCAACGCCACCTTGTCGGGCGTGACGCCGGTTTCCTCCATCAGCTCGCGCAGCGCCGCCGCTTCCGGCGCTTCCCCCTTGTCGATCCCGCCCTGCGGCATCTGCCAGGCCTCCAGCGTGGAATCGAGCCGCTGTCCGACGAAGACCTTGCCCTCGCGGTTGACGAGCACGATGCCGGCGCACGGGCGGTAGGGAAGGTGGGCATTATGGTCGTTCATCGGTTGCATCGTCCGGTTGGATTGGTCACTCGGCGGCCTGCGCCATCACGCGGTCGCCTTCGGCCCCGGCAATGATCTCGCGCAGCACGCAAAGCGCGCCCGCGACGCAGTTGGAAAATCGCCGCACGGGTCCCTAGTTAGGAAACATGGTCGCGGTCGTCCATCATCCCGGTTGCGTTGCGCCCGCGCCGCACGGTTCGCGCTCGCTGCCGACGGCGCGGCGCGGGCGGTTCATTGCGCAGGCCGCGGTCGATCGCCATATGCCCTCGGCAAGTGCGGTAGGCGGCGGATACGGGACCGATGCGATAAAAGTGGCGCGCCGCCACGTCGATGCGACCATTGCCCCCGGCGGCGGGTTCGCAAAGCACAGATTGCACCGGCCCCGCGCTTTTCTACCTTTAGATGAATGCGTCACGGGCGTAGAGGTGCGCCCCGACATACCATGAATATGACAGCAGGAAGCGCCGATATGGCAACCGCCGCCCACAAGGTTACCCCCGAAGAAGCAAGCGCCAATCCGCCGCCCGAGGCGGTCGTGGTGCGCTTCGCCGGCGACTCGGGCGACGGTATGCAGTTGACCGGCGGACAGTTCACGCTGTCGACCGCGCTGGCCGGCAACGATCTTGCGACCTTTCCCGATTTCCCGGCCGAAATCCGCGCGCCGCAGGGCACGCTGTTCGGCGTGTCGGCGTTTCAGATCAATTTCGGCTCGGCCTCGATCGAAACGGCGGGCGACGCGCCCGACGTGCTGATCGCGATGAACCCGGCCGCGCTCGCGGTGAATGTCGATGCGCTCAAGCCCGGCGGCCTGATCATCGCCGACGAGGGCGAGTTTACCGAGCGCAACCTCGCCAAAGCGAAGTACGACGCCAATCCGCTTGAGGACGACAGCCTCGCCAAATGGCAGTTGATGAAGCTCAACATCTCGCAACTGACGCTCGATGCCGTGAAGCCCTATGGCCTCGGCAACAAGGAGGCGCTGCGCTGCAAGAATATGTGGACGTTGGGCCTGGCGCTGTGGATGTTCGACCGCGACCGCACGGCGATTGTCGACTGGCTGAAGGCGAAGTTCGCCAGGGCGCCGGGCGTCGCCGAGGCCAATATCGCCGCACTCAACGCCGGCCATGCTTACGGCGAGACGGCGGAGATCGGCGGGCAGGTGGGCCAGCTCCACATGCCGGCGGCGCCGGTCGAACCGGGGCTGTACCGCACCGTCACCGGCGCGGAATCGATTTCGCTGGGCCTCGTTGCCGGCGGGAAGCTGGCCGAGTTGCCGATGTTCTTCGGCGGCTATCCGATCACGCCGGCATCGGCGATCCTGCATCATCTGTCGCGCTTCAAGGAATTCGGCGTGACGACCTTCCAGGCGGAGGACGAGATCGCCGCCGTCGCCGCGGCGATCGGCGCGAGCTATGCCGGGTCGCTGGGCGTGACGAGTTCGTCGGGGCCGGGCATCGCGCTCAAGACCGAGGCGATCGGACTGGCGATCATGACCGAGCTGCCGCTGGTGGTCGTCAACAGCCAGCGCGGCGGGCCGTCGACCGGCCTGCCGACCAAGACCGAGCAGTCGGATCTCTATCAGGCGGTCTATGGCCGCAACGGCGACGCGCCGATGCCGGTGATCGCCGCGCGCTCGGCCGCCGATTGCTTCGATGTCGCGATCGAGGCGTGCCGTATCGCCACGCAATATATGACGCCGGTGATGCTCTTGACCGACGGCTATATCGCCAACGCGGCCGAGCCGTGGAGGGTGCCCGACATGGACGCCTATGACCGGTTCCCGGTCGAGTTCCTCGAAGAGGCGCCCGAGGACGGATTTCTGCCCTATGCGCGCGATGAGAAGCTGGCGCGACCCTGGGTCAGGCCGGGGACGCCGGGGCTTCTGCATCGCATCGGCGGTATCGAGAAGAAGACGGGCACCGGCAATATCGACTACAGCCCTGAAAACCATCAGGAGATGACCGACTTGCGCCGCGACAAGGTGGCCGGGATTTCGGTGCCCGATCAGGCGGTCGAGCAGGGCGGGACATCGGGCAAGCTGGCGGTTGTCGGCTGGGGATCGTCCTATGGCCCGATCACGCAGGCGGTGCGGCGCGCGCGCAGGAACGGGATGGACGTGGCGCATATCCATATCCGCCATATCTGGCCGCTGCCGAAGAATTTGGGTGAGTTGCTCAAGGGGTATGAGCATATCCTCGTGCCCGAAATGAACACCGGCCAGTTGAAGACGCTTCTGCGCGACCAGTTTCTGGTCGATGCGAAACCGCTGGGCAAGGTGTCTGGCCAACCCTTTCGCATCGCCGAGATCGAGGAGGCGATCGCGGCCTTTTTCGACGATATTCCCGGCAATGAGGGCGGCGAGCTGCCCGCCGATACGACGCAATTGCCCGAGCCTCGGTCGGGACATGATGAAGGCCGGCTGCGCGACGTGACGTCGCCGCAGTCAGAATGAACGCCAGGACACGACCATGAACGAGATGACCCCCGTCAAGACCACGCTGAAGGACTGGGAAAGCGACCAGGAGGTCCGCTGGTGCCCCGGCTGCGGCGACTATGCGGTGCTGAAGGCGGTGCAGCGGACCATGCCCGATCTGGGCGTCGCGCGCGAAAATACCGTTTTCATCAGCGGCATCGGCTGTTCCAGCCGGTTTCCCTATTACATGGAAACCTACGGCTTCCACACCATCCACGGCCGCGCGCCGGCGGTGGCGACGGGGGTGAAGCTCGCCAACCCGAACCTCGACGTGTGGATCATCACCGGCGACGGCGACGCGCTGTCGATCGGCGGCAACCACATGATGCACCTGCTCAGGCGCAACCTGAACACCCAGGTCCTGTTGTTCAACAACGAGATATACGGCCTGACCAAGGGGCAATATTCGCCGACCAGCCGGGTGGGCACGAAGAGTCCGTCCACGCCGTTCGGGTCGGTCGACCGGCCGGCAAGCCCCTGCGCCTTCGCGCTCGGGTCGGGCGCGCGGTTCGTGGCGCGCGGCATCGACGTGAACAAGAACCTGCCGGCCGTGCTGAAGGCCGCGCATGCGCACCAGGGCGCGGCCTTCGTCGAGATCTTCCAGAACTGCATCGTCTATAATGACGATGTGTTCGCGCCGTTCGCGGCGAAACCCAACGCGGCGACGAACCAGCTCTGGGTCGCGCATGGCGAACCGATGCTGTTCGACAAGGGCACGAAGGGCATCGCGCTCGACCGCGACACGCTGGCGTTGAAGGTGGTCGATGTCGTCGACGGCGATTGGCAGGGCGCGGGCGTGCTGGTTCACGACCAGACCAATCGCATGATCGCGCATCTGCTGGTCGAGATGCCCTTCGGCGAATTCCCGATGGCGCTGGGCGTGCTCTATGACGATCCCGCCCCGACCTTCGAAAGCGTCGTGGTCGAACAGAACCGCGCGGCTGCCGAGGGCAAGACCCCGGACCTGCAAAAGCTGGTCGCCAAGGGGCAGACCTGGCAGGTGACCAAGCAGCCGCACGAGATCTGATCGATACCGACGGCGATACCTATTTGCAGGAAGCCGAGTTCCGGGCCGCGAAGGCCGTGATGCAGCGCGGCGGCGCGATCTAGTCCCCCGTCACAGGGCAGCGGACGCCGCAGCCGCGTTTCCCTTCTTTCCGTTCGTCCTGATCTTGTGCCCTTTTTTGCCGTTGAACGGGCAAGGCACTGCCTCGGCAAGTTCGGCGTCAACGGAATTCGGGATGGTTGCCGCCACCGATCGGCGCGTATCTGCCTCTTGCCCTTCGCGCGTCCGCGTGCATGAAGGCGCGCATGCAGGCGAGCGAGCGGAACAGGGGACGGCGGTTCGGCGGGGAGCGGAGCGTCGGTATCGGCGACCGGCTATGGACGGCGGCGCTGCATCCCGTGCTGCGGCGGTTGCTCGACCGGATTGATCGCGGGCTGATCGAAGGCGCCATCGACGCGACCCTGCCGGGGGGCGAGCGGCGCATCCTGGGTGGTCGGCGCGACGGACCTTTGGCGATCGTCACCATCGCTAGGTGGCGTGCCCTGTGGCGGCTGATGAGCGGCGGCTCCGCCGGCTGGTATGAAGCATGGTCGCTGGGCGAATGGACGAGTCCCGACCCCGTGCCGCTGTTCGAATTGTTCGTGCGCAACCGCCACGGGCTCGGCGGCGCCGGCCGCGCGAGCCGCTGGACGCGCCTGGGCCGCCGTCTGGCACATGCGCTCAACCGCAACGATCGGACGGGCGCGCGGCGCAACATCGAATATCATTACGATCTTGGCAACGACTTCTATTCGCTGTGGCTCGATCGCGGCATGACCTATTCCAGCGCGTTGTTCGGCGCCGGCGGCGAACAGACGCTGGAAGCGGCACAGGAAGCCAAGCTGCAGGCGGTGCTGGATCGCACCGGAACAAAGCCGGGCGACACCATCCTCGAAATCGGATGCGGCTGGGGCTCCTTTGCCGAGGTTGCGGCCCGCGCGGGGCGCAAGATCCACGGCCTGACGCTGTCGAGAGAGCAGAAGGTCCATGTCGATCAGCGCATGGACGAGGCGGGGCTCGCCGGGGTCACGGTGTCGCTGACCGACTATCGCGACATCGACGGCACCTATGATGCGGTCGCCAGCATCGAGATGGTCGAGGCCGTGGGCGAGGAATATTGGCCGATCTATCTGCAAACGATCGCCAGGGTGCTGAAACCGGGCGGCCACGCCGCGGTCCAGTTCATCTCGATCGACGACGACATCTTCGATGCCTATTCCAGCAATGTCGACTTCATCCAGGCCTATGTCTTCCCCGGCGGGATGCTGATCTCCGAATCGCGCTTTCGAAAGATCGCCGAGTCCGCCGGCCTTCGCTGGCGGGACCGGCGCGGTTTCGGACAGAGCTATGCCGAGACGCTCAAGCGCTGGCGCGAACGGCTGGACGACGCGGTCGACGCCGGTCGCCTGCCGCCGGATTTCGACCGCGGCTTCATTGATCTCTGGCGCTATTACCTGATGTATTGCGAAGGCGGATTCCGCGGCGGCGGAATCGACGTGGCACAGGTGACGCTGGTAAAATAAGGCCAGGACGCGGGAAAATTCGATTGCGGCTCCGGCAACGGATTTTTGTGACCTTCGACCAAAAGGCAGTTCGTCGGCGAACGCCTCAATATCGGTCATGTGCTTCGTCTTCGTCGTATTCCGAAACCCGTCGGTCGTTCATCACAACAACGAGCAACCGGATCGGCCTGATTTATCCGACGCGGCAAGCGTCATACCTGCTCGCATCGGCAGCGAGCACTGCACGACGCCCCGGAATTCTGCAAAAGCCTGCCGGAGAATCTGCATTGAAGAGGCCAGGGCCGCGTCAGCTTTCAAGGCTCGTGATGAAACTGGCGACGGGCCCCTCATTTTGGTAGGCATCGGCGGATTATTGATTTGAAAGACTTCTGTCCTCACAGCAACGCGTCCAGGTTTCACAAGAGCAGGTAGGAATGACAGCAGAAGCGCGCTTCTGCTTAAAAAAGGCGAGCTATCGTGCCTGATCCAGCAATTCCAAAGCCCTCCGCAAGGCCTCTTCGGCTCGCAGATTTCATCCGCGCGAACATCGAGCCTATCGTCGCAGAGTGGGTACGGTTCGCACGAACGCGCGAACCGGCCAGCGAAAGCATGACGGAGCCGGCCCTGAAGGACCACATCGTCGAGCTTCTCGCATTCATTGCCGACGATCTCGAAACTCCTCAAACGAAGAAGGAACAGTTCCAAAAGTCTCGTGGTCTCGGTAGTGCAGACGGGCAGTTTACCCGGAGTGCGGCAGAAATCCATGCAACGCTCCGGCTATCCGATGGCTTCAACATCGACCAGATGGTCTCGGAGTACCGCGCCTTGCGGGCAAGCGTTGTGAAGCAGTGGACGGCCACGGACCTGGTGCTCCCTACAACTGATCTTGAGGACCTGACGCGCTTCAACGAGGCGATCGACCAGGCCCTGACGGAGTCGGTTGCCGAGTATACGAAGATGATCAATCAGTCCCGGGACATGTTCCTCGGCGTGCTCGGACATGACCTGCGAAACCCAATCGGAGCAGTCTTGATGACGGCACGGACGATGTTGGAGCGCGGTACAGTGGACAGCAGGCAGGGCATGCTTGGCGGCCAGATTGCTAAAGCGATGGAACGGGCAACCTCCATTCTTGACGACCTTCTTGAGCTTACGCGCTCAGCTTTCGGCATGGAGATCCCCCTCGTCAGGACTCCCATGAAAATGGATGAGCTTGGCGCTCAGCTCGTCGAAGAGATGCGTACGCTTTCCAACGGCAGACAGATTGAAATCGAAACGCTGGGCGACACGCAGGGCGAGTGGGATAGGGCCAGAATGGGACAGGTGTTTTCGAACCTGATCGGGAACGCCCTCCAGTACAGCCCTGAAGACGGCTCAATAACGGTGACGATATCCGACCAGGAGGATCGGGTCTGCGTATCGGTGCACAACGAAGGCGATCCCATCCCCGCCGACAAGCAAAAGACGATCTTCCAGTCACTGGCGCGCGGCGTCGACCGCGGTTTTCAGGGAGCCGGTTCGACAAATCTCGGCCTGGGTCTCTTCATCGCGCATAAGATTGTGGCCGCGCACGGTGGGACTCTCTCAGTGGACTCCGGCCCCGACAGCGGGACGACCTTTACCGCAGTCGTGCCGAAGTACTGAAGCGGCGGCGACCCGTTCGCTCCGGCACGAAAGGCCGCCATTTGCGCAGCCGTCAAGGCTGAATGTCGATCGGTCCTGGTGATCGCTTCAGTCGAGCCGCTCGTAATGCCCCGTCTCGAAATCGTCCGTCAGCAGCGAAACGATGCGCTCGGCGACATCCTCGGGCGGCTTCACCGTCGCCGGGTCCTCGCCCGGATAGGCGCGCTGGCGCATCGCGGTGCGCGTGGCGCCGGGGTTCAGCAGGGCGGTACGGACCGCGCTGATATGCCGCACCTCCGCGCCGTAGGACAGCAGCAAATTCTCGAACGCCGCCTTGGACGCGCCGTACATGCCCCAATAGGCACGCGGTTCGCGGGCCGGCGTCGTGGTCAGGCCGATCACGCGGCCCTGGACGGAATTGCGCAGCATCTGGTCGAACGATCCGATCAGTGCCGCCTGTGCACTGACGTTCAGCGTCATCACGCGCGAAAACTCCTTCGCGTCGAACGAACCGACGGTGCCGAGCGTGCCCAGCGCCGCGGCGTTGAGGACGAGGATGTCGAGCGCCTGCCAGCGGTCGGCGATGGCGGCGCCCAGCCGTGCGACGCTGTCGGTTTCGGTCAGGTCCAGCGGCGCGATGGTGGCGGAACCGCCCGTCCGGTGGATGGCGTCCTCCGTCTCCTCCAGGCCGCCGGGGGTGCGCGCGGTGAGCACGACATGCGCGCCGGCGGCCCCCAGCGCCTTCGCGGTCGCAGCGCCGATGCCGCGGCTGGCTCCGGTAACGAGGGCGAGGCGGTCGGCTAACGGCTTGTCGGTCACATGATTCTCCCTCGATCGCCGACACGCGTCGGCGCCGGTTTCAGTCGCTCGACCGAATGGCCGGGGATGGGCGGCGGATCAAGGGGGGCGGCGTCGCCCGTCAGCTTACCCGCTCTTCGAGCATCGCGAACTGGTCGACCGCGGAGACATCGTCCTGATCGGTCAGCGTGGTGGGATAGTCGCCGGTGAAGCATGCGTCGCAATATTTCGGCCGGATTTTCGCGCGGCCTTCCTCGCCCAGTGCCTTGTACAGGCCGTCGATCGAGACGAAGGCCAGGCTGTCGGCATGGATATAATCGCGCATGCCCTGGGTATCGTGCTTGGCGGCGAGCAGCTTGGCGCGCTCGGGCGTATCCACGCCATAGAAGCAGCTATGCCGTGTGGGCGGGCTGGCGATGCGCATATGCACCTCTGTCGCGCCGGCGTCGCGCATCATCTGCACGATTTTCAGGCTGGTCGTGCCGCGCACGATCGAATCGTCGATCAGCACGACGCGCTTGCCCTTGATCAGCGCGCTGTTGGCATTGTGCTTCAGCTTCACGCCCAGATGGCGGACCTCGTCGCGCGGCTGGATGAAGGTGCGCCCGACATAATGCGAACGGATGATGCCCAGTTCGAACGGAATGCCCGATTCCTGCGCATAGCCGATTGCCGCCGGCGTGCCCGAATCGGGCACCGGGATGACGAGATCGGCGTCGACCGGGTCCTCTATCGCGAGCTGCGCGCCGATCGCCTTGCGCACCGAATAGATGGAACGTTCGTCCGCGATCGAATCGGGCCGCGAGAAATAGACCCATTCGAAGATGCACGGCCGCGCGGCCTGCGGGGCGAAGGGGCGGATCGAGCGAATCTCGCCATTCTGGACGATCACCAGTTCGCCGGGATCGACCTCGCGCTCATAGGTCGCGCCGACCACGTCGAGGGCGACCGATTCGGACGCGAAGATGACCGAGTCGCCCAGGCGCCCCATCACCAGCGGACGGATGCCGAGCGGGTCGCGGCAGGCGATCATGCCCTCGGGCGTCATGCAGATCAGCGAATAGGCGCCTTCGACCTGCTTCAGCGCGTCGATGAACCGGTCGAGCAGCGTCCGATAGCTCGACGTCGCGACCAGATGGATGATCGTCTCGGTGTCCGAGGTCGACTGAAAGATCGACCCCGCGCGCACCAGATCGCGGCGCAGGCGCATCGCGTTCGACAGGTTGCCGTTATGTGCGACCGCAAAGCCGCCGCTCGACAGTTCGGCATATAGCGGCTGAACGTTTCTCAGCGCCGTCTCGCCGGTGGTCGAATAGCGGACATGGCCGACCGCCACATCGCCGGGAAGCGCGCGAATCACTTCGTCCCGGTCGAAATTGCCGGCGATGTGCCCCATCGCGCGGTGCGTGTGGAACTGCGTGCCGTCATAGCTGCAGATGCCGGCGGCCTCCTGCCCGCGATGCTGCAGCGCGTGCAGGCCGAGCGCCGTCAGGGCGGCTGCGTCCTCTGCGCCGGCAATACCGAAAACGCCGCACTCTTCGCGCAGCTTGTCGTCGTCGAAAGGGTTGGTGCTGAACATGCGATCCCACGGGGTTGCGTGCCGTGCCCGCCATATAGGGATTGGCGCACGGTTTGTCGCCCTTTTGTCACAACGCACTGAACCTGCGGTTTATCGGTGCGTTTTTAGGGTTTTGCAGGAGGATTTGTGATGGCGAAGAATCACGGCAACCAGATCAAGGACGACAAATTGTACGAGGATCTGCGCGACAAGGGCGAATCGAAGGAAAAGGCCGCCCGCATCGCCAATGCAAAGGCGGGCGGCAGCCTCGACCACAAGAGCACCCAGCTCGAGGATCGAACCAAGGACGAGCTTTACGAGGAAGCGCAGGAGATCGGCATCGAGGGCAGGTCCGACATGACCAAGGACGAACTGGTCAAGGCGATCCGCTCGCACTGACGGGGAATGCCGGGGCCATTTCCGTGGTGCCGCAATCGCGGTAAGGCTTCGGCATGAACCGCGAAACCGGAAACCGCCTCGATCCGAAATTCGATTCCGCCGGGCTGATCACCGCCGTCGTCACCGATGTAGCGGATGGCGCCGTGCTGATGCTCGCGCATATGAACGCCGATGCCCTGGCGCGCACGCTCGATACGGGCGAGGCGACCTTCTGGTCGCGCAGCCGACAGCGGCTCTGGAAGAAGGGGGAGTCTTCGGGCAACGTCCTGCGCGTGGTGGAAGCGCGCGTCGACTGCGATCAGGACGCGGTCTGGCTGCGCTGCGAACCGGCGGGACCCGCCTGTCATACCGGCGCGCGTAGCTGCTTTTACCGCCGTATCGAGGGCGAAATGCTGATGCGCGAGGAATGAAGCGCGGCTGGCCGATCGCGCTCGTCGCACTCGCCGCGTGCTCGGGCGGCGGCGGGACGGCGGGAAAGAACCGCTCGAATGAACCGCCCGGGCTCGAGCAGGCGGCCATCGCGCGCGGCGTGATCCGGGATCCCGAGGACAGCGGCATCGAGGGGCTCTACGCACGCGATACCGACCGCTTGTGCCTGGTGCGCCGGGCGGATGGTTATCGGATCGGCGTCTTCGTGGATTACGGCACCGTCCAGTGCAGCGGCACCGGACGGGCGAGCCGTTCCGGCGAGGCGCTCCATGTCGAACTGGGCGGCAGGGGCGCATGCAGCTTCGACGCGCGCGCCGATGGCGAGCATGTCGTCCTGCCCGGCGATCTGCCGAACGGGTGCGACGCCTATTGCGGCGGCCGGGCGTCGCTGACCGGGCTCGACGTGTCGCGGTTGAGCGAATCCCGGTCGGAGGCCGCGGCCCTCCGCGACGATCGCGGCCGGCCGCTCTGCCCGACCGCTGCACGCGCCGGCAAGGATTGACGTTGACGTAAAGGTAAGGCAGATTGCAGCGCCATGACTGGCACCAATCCCTCCAGCGTGGCGCTGGCGCCGATCGAACCGCGGCCGGATCGCGAAAGCTTTTCCATTTCCGATCTCGGCGCCGAATTCGGCGTCACGGCCCGCGCGCTTCGTTTCTATGAGGATGAGGGCCTGATCGCGCCGGAGCGGCGCGGCACTGCGCGCGTCTATTCGCACCGCGACCGTGCCCGGCTGGCCTGGATCCTGCGCGGCAAGCGCGTCGGCTTCAGCCTTGCCGAGATCCGCGAGATGATCGACCTTTACGACGTTGGCGAGGGGCGCAAGCTGCAGCGCGCGGTGACGATCCAGCGCTGTCGCGAACGGATCGACCTGTTACAGCAGCAGCGCAAGGACATCGACGCCGCCATCTCGGAACTTCGGGAATTCGTGGACATGCTCGAAGATGTCCGCGCCAGCGAGAACGAATAGGACCGCCCATGCCGCAATATACGCCCCCCGTCCGCGATACCCGTTTCATTCTCGATCATGTCATCGGGCTGGAACGCTGTGCGAACCTGCCCGGCTTCGCCAATGCCACGCCGGACGTGGTGAACGCCGTGCTGGAAGAAGGCGGCAGGTTCGTTGCCGAGATACTGTTCCCGCTCAATCAGGTGGGCGACAGCCAGGGGTGTACGCGCCACGACGATGGCAGCGTGACCACGCCCGACGGCTTCAAGGAAGCGTATCGGCAGTTCGTCGAGAGCGGCTGGGCGACCCTGTCGGCGCCCGAGGAGTTCGGCGGCCAGGCGATGCCGCACGTCGTCGCCACCGCGTTCCAGGAATATATGATCTCCGCCAACATGGCCTTTGCCATGTATCCGGGACTGACCCACGGCGCGATCGCCGCGATCCTTGCCAAGGGATCGCAGGCGCAGAAGGAGATCTATCTGCCGAAGATGGTGTCGGGCGAATGGGGCGGCACCATGAACCTGACGGAGCCGCAATGCGGGACCGATCTCGGCCTGATCACCACCAGGGCCGAACCGCAGGCCGACGGCAGCTACAAGGTCACGGGCACCAAGATCTTCATCTCCTCGGGCGAGCACGACCTGACGAGCAACATCATCCACCTGGTATTGGCCAAGACTCCGGGCGCCCCCGACAGTTCGAAGGGCATCTCGCTGTTCATCGTGCCGAAATTCCTGGTGAACGAGGACGGCTCGCCGGGGGCGCGCAATGCGGTGACCTGCGGCTCGATCGAGCGCAAGATGGGCATCCACGCCAATTCGACCTGCGTGATGAACTATGACGGCGCGACCGGCTGGCTGGTCGGCGAGGAGATGAAGGGCCTGGCCGCGATGTTCATTATGATGAACGCGGCGCGGCTCGGCGTCGGGCTGCAGGGGCTGGGCGTGGCCGAAACCGCCTATCAGAACGCCGTCCAATATGCCGGCGACCGGCGGCAGGGCAGGGCGCTTACCGGCCCGGCCGAGCCGGAGGAAAAGGCCGATACGCTGTTCGTCCACCCGGACGTGCGCCGCATGTTGATGGAAGGCAAGGCGCTGACCGAGGGCTTGCGCGCGCTGTGCCTGTGGGCGGCGCTCCAGGTCGATCTGGAACATGCCGCCGATGACGAGGAGGCGCGCCAGCTCGCCGGCGATCTGGTCGGCCTGTTGACGCCCGTCATCAAGGGCTACGGCACCGACATGGGCTACCGGATCGCGACGGATGCGCAACAGGTCTATGGCGGGCATGGCTACATCGCCGAATGGGGGATGGAGCAATATGTCCGCGATGCGCGGATCGCGATGATCTATGAAGGCACCAACGGCGTGCAGGCGATGGACCTGGTCGGTCGCAAGCTCGCCCGGAACGGGGGCCGCGCGATCCAGGCGTTCTTCAAGGTCGTGACGGAGGAAACCGCCGCCGCGAAGGACGACGAAAAGATCGGCGATTTCGCCGTGGCGCTCGAAAAGGCGCTGGGTCAGCTACAGGCCGCGACGATGTGGTTCATGGCCAGCGGCACACAGAACCCCGACCAGGTCGGCGCCGGCGCACACAGCTATATGCACCTGCTCGGCATCGTCGCGACCGGCCTGATGTGGCTGCGCATGGCGAAGGCGGCGGCGGACGGGCTGGCGTCGGGCGAAGGCGACGCGGCCTTTTTGGAGGCCAAGCTCGTCACCGCGCGCTTCTTCGCCGAACGGATCATGCCCGATGCCGGTGCGCTGCGCCGCAAGATCGAAGGCGGCAGCGAAAGCGTGATGGCGCTCGATCCGGCAATGTTCCGCGCCGCCTGAGGGCAGCGGCTACCGGCCGGACGTAGGCGTCGGCGTCGGTTGGGGCGCGGCGAAGGTCCCGGTCTTGCGTCGCACGCCCTGCAACGGGGCGGGCCTTTCGACCGGGGTCGATCCGGGGAGCGCGTCGAGCCGGACCGTGCTCGTCGGGCGGGCCGCGATCCGCGCGGTCCGGCGCATGCACTGCTCGTCCGCGGGGCGGGCGAAGGTATCGCAATCCCACAATGCCTTGTCGAAACCGCGCTTCCTGTCGCGCAGATAGCTGAACGCCATGGCCGCAATCGCCTGCGCGCTCAGCAACGGCGTGGCGGGCGTATCGGCGGCATCGGTCCAGGCCATGAACTTGCAATAGGCCCGCTCACCGCAGGCGCGAGCCGCCAGTATCGGCAGCGTCGCGGGATCGAGCGCGGGATCGAGCGTGACGAGGAAGACGTCCGGATCGCCCGGTGTCGGGGCGGGAATGCCCGCATCGCCGATCGACGCGGCATCCACTGTTCCCCCGGTTTCGCCCGTCGGATCGGCGGGCGTCTTGTGATCGTCGAACAGGCGGGCGAGCTGTTCGACCCGCGGTTCCGCGCCGGCATAGTGCATAGCGAAAGCCGGTGGCGTCCCCCACCAGCCGGTCCAGCGGAAGAACAGATGGCTCTCGACCGCCGCGATCTTGTCCAGGCTCGCGCTCCAATAGGGCACCACCCGGTCGGTATGATAGTGCGTCGCGTTGCCGACCCGCTTGTCGACATGCCCGGCAAGCGCCTCGCGCGCGACGGTGCGCGCCCGCTCCCACGCCGCTTCGGAATAGTCGCGCGCGAGCGACCCGTCGCAGGTAAAGGTGAACTGGCATCCGGTGGCGCGCTCCGCGCCCTGGAACACGACGCCGCACACGCTGTTCGGAAAGGCCGGGTGCCGCACGCGGTTGAGGACGACCTGCGCCACGGCGCGTTCGCCCGTGCTGTCGTCTCCCGCTTCGTAGAGCGCGGCGGTGGCGAGGCATTCGGTCGCGCGCGTACGATCTTCGCCGGCGCCCGTCAGGTGGAAGGCGCGCGCCGCCGACCTGGGCGCGTCGGAAAAGGGGATGGACGCGTTATAGGCCCGCGCGGCATCGGGCGTCAGCGCTTCGAACCGGATCGGCTCCACCGGGGGCAGGGTTTTTCGGGGGACGACGCGCCTCGGTCCGGTGGCGTCTTCCTGCGCCGCGATCCCGGCATGATGCGGAACCGGAACGGTGGCCACGATCAGGGCCGGTATGGCGACGGCGATTACCGAAAGCGCCGAAAGCGCGATCCGCAACCGCCAGGACAGGGGCGGCGCTCCGGCAGGATCTTCGCTCGCAATCCTCGTCACCGCATTCGATCCGATCCAGGTCAAGCGGTATGCGCGTCGGCGCGGATCGACGCCCATACGCCGATTCCCGCACGCGTCAATCCACCGGATGACGGGTGCGGCAGCGATGTCGGAAGGATCACGGCCTCAGCGCGGCCAGTTGCCGGTTGCGTCGCACAGGTCGCGCTTGGTCGCCAGCGCGGCGCGGCAGCGACCGGTGCTGCAGCCCGCGATCCGGTGGCGAAAGCCGCGAGCGCATTCCGCGCGCGGCGGCGCCGGCGGCGGCACCGTCAGGCTGATGCGGGCGGGCGGCGCGGGATCGAGCGCGGCCAGTTGCACGCTCGCGGTCGTCACCGTCTTCGGCTGGGCCGCCCGCACGCCCGCCGCGCCCTGGCCGAATACGAACGGCCAGGACAGGAAAACGGCCAGCATCACTGCAACACAGATAAACGCATTACGCATGGTTTCCCCCCGGAAGGACCGTGCTTCACACGCTGCACACCTATCGTTGACCGGTGGTTAACGCCACCCCGTCAGTTCTCGGGCAGGAAATCCGGCACCGACAGATACCGTTCGCCGGTGTCGTAGTTGAAGCCGAGCACCCGGCTTCCGTCGTGCAGGTCGGGCAGCTTGTGCAGGATCGCGGCCAGCGTCGCGCCCGAACTCAGCCCTACCAGCATTCCTTCCTCGCTTGCCGCGCGGCGGGCCATGTCCTTGGCGACTTCGGCTTCCACCTTGATCGCGCCGTCGATCGCCTGGGTGTGGAGGTTCGCCGGGATGAAGCCCGCGCCGATGCCCTGGATCGGATGCGGGCCGGGCTGGCCGCCGGAGATGACCGGCGACTGTTCCGGCTCGACGGCATAGACCTTCAGATTCGGCCATTCCTTTTTCAGCGCCTCGGCGACGCCGGTGATATGACCGCCGGTGCCGACGCCGGTGATGATCACGTCGATGGGGTCGTCGCGGAAATCGTTCAGGATTTCCTGCGCGGTGGTGCGGACATGGACGTCGACATTGGCCGGGTTGTCGAACTGCTGCGGCATCCAGGCGCCGTCGGTCTGATCGACCAGTTCCTGCGCCCGTTCGATCGCGCCCTTCATGCCGCCCTCGCGCGGCGTCAGGTCGAATTTCGCGCCATAAGCCAGCATCAGCCTCCGGCGCTCGACCGACATGCTCTCGGGCATGACGAGGATCAGCTTATATCCCTTGACCGCCGCGACCATGGCGAGGCCGACGCCGGTATTGCCGCTCGTCGGCTCGATGATCGTGCCGCCGGGCTTCAGCTTGCCCGTCTTTTCGGCATCCTCGATCATGGCGAGCGCGATCCGGTCCTTGATCGATCCGCCGGGGTTGGACCGTTCCGACTTGATCCACACTTCCGCATCGCCGAACAGCCGCTGCACGCGGATATGCGGGGTGTTGCCGATGGTTTCCAGGATGGTGTTGGCCTTCATGCTGCCTTCTCCTCGGGTTCGGTGAATTCCAGTGTTTCCGGCGGGTCGAACGTGCGGGCGTGGCGAAGCTGCGGGAACAGCCGTGCCCAGGCCGCGGTGATCAATATGGCCCCGATTCCGCCCGCGACAACCGCCGTGACCGGCCCGACCAGCGCGGCGAGGAAACCGGACTCGGCCTCGCCCATCTCGTTCGATCCGGAAACGAACAGCGTCGACACCGCGCCGACGCGTCCCCGCATGTCGTCGGGGGTATAAAGCTGGATCAGCGTCTGGCGGACATAGACCGACACCATGTCGGCCGCGCCCAGGACGAACAGCGCGGCAAGCGAGACGAGCGCGGCCGGCGCGAAATCGCTGCCCACCGCATTCGCGCCGAAGATCGGCGTGGTGAGCGCCGCCGACAGCCCGAAGACGACGGTCGCCACGCCGAAGGTGGCCACGCCGAACAGCATCTTCACCCCGACATTGGTCCGAAGCGGCTTCCACGAGAAGACGAGCGCCGTCGCGACCGCCCCAAGCGCCGGCGCGGCGCGCAGATGGCCGAGCCCGTCGGCGCCGATATGCAGGATGTCGCGGGCATAGACCGGCAGCATCGCCGTCGCCCCGCCCAAAAGCACCGCGAACAGGTCGAGCGAGATCGCGCCCAGCACCAGCTTGTTGCGGCGGACATAGGCCAGGCCGTCGATCATCTGTGCCCAGGGGTTGCGCCGCGCGATCCGCGACCGCCTGACCGGCGTGATGAGTAACAGCATGACGAACGCGAAGCCGAACAGGCCGGCCGACACCGCGTAAGGCAGCCACTGCGCCGCGGCATAGAGATAGCCGCCCATCGCCGGCCCGATCACCGATCCGCTCTGCCACGCGATCGAACTCATCGCGATGGCGGTGGGAAGCACCGCCGGCGGCACCAGATTGGGTGAAAGCGCCTGAAGCGCGGGACTGGCAAAGGCGCGCGCCACGCCCAGCAGGGCCGCAACCGCGAACAGGATGCCCAGTGTCACCGTACCGTGATAGGTCGTCCAGGCGAGCGTCACCGCACATATCGCCTCCAGTCCCACCGAGGCGCGGGCGATCCAACGCCGGTCGATCCGGTCCGCGACCCAGCCGGCGAACAGCGTCAGCACCAGCAGCGGCAGGAACTGCGCGACGCCGATCAGGCCGAGCTGGAAGGCGGCCGCCTTCACCCCCATCGTCTCGCGGGCAAGGTCGTACACCTGC
Organism: Stakelama saccharophila; assembly: GCF_032229225.1. Classification (NCBI taxonomy): domain Bacteria; kingdom Pseudomonadati; phylum Pseudomonadota; class Alphaproteobacteria; order Sphingomonadales; family Sphingomonadaceae; genus Stakelama; species Stakelama saccharophila. The sequence goes on along the minus strand of NZ_CP135076.1, from coordinate 2,160,272 downwards.
CAGCCGATGACGATCACCATCGCCATCTGCGCCAGCGTCGTCGCCAGCCGCGCCAGGAAATAGGCGCGGAAATTGTGGATGGTGAAGGGATGGGCGGCCATGGCCCATTGCTCTAGTCAGGTTCGCGGCCAAAGCGCAACGTAGCTTTGCTGCGGGGGCGAAAGCGGAACCTTGCCAACTGGTTTCCGCACCCCCCGTTTGTGCTGAGCTTGTCGAAGCACCGTCCTTCGACGCAGCCCTTTCCGCCCTCAGGCAAGCGGAAGGGAGCGCCGACCCCGTTGGCGCCCCCGCGCACCCGCCTTACCCGATAAACGCCTTCAGATCCTCGATCAGCCGGTCCTGATGGCTCTTGAACAGGCCATGCGGCGCGCCGTCATATTCGATCAGCTTCGCATCCCGGATGCCCTTCGCCGCGGCGCGGCCGGCGGTGTCGATCGGCACGGTCTTGTCGCCGGTGCCGTGGATGACGAGCGTCGGCACGTCGAACGCTGCGAGGTCGGGCCGGAAGTCGGTGAAGCCGAACGCCTTGGCGCATTCCAGCGTAGCGCGCAGGCCGGCCTGCATCGCCAGCCGCCACGCCCAGTCGAGCGTCGCGTCGCTGACGGGGCTCTGCACCATGCCGACGCCGAAGAAATCCTTGAAGAAGGTCTTGAAGAAGGCCGGCCGGTCCTTGCGCAGATTTCCCGCGATCTCGGCAAGCTGGTCTTCGGACACGCCGTCCGGATTGTCGTCGGTCTTCAGCATGTAGGGGACGACGGAACTTATCAGCACCGCCTTTTCGACGCCCCGGCCCCGGTGTCGCGACATATAGCGCGCGACTTCGCCGCCGCCCATGGAGAATCCGACGATCGCGGCGTGGGCCTGGATGCCGGCCGCCTGCATCACGTCGCGCAGGTCGTCGGCCATGGTGTCATAGTCATAGCCCTCCCACGGCTGGTCGGACCGGCCGAAACCGCGGCGGTCATAGGCAACCACCTTGTGTCCGGCTTCCGCCAGCGCCAGGGCGATCGGGTCCCAGCTATCGGAAGACAGCGGCCAACCGTGGATCAGGACGACCGGACGCCCGGTCGCGCCCCATTGCTTGTAATGGAGTTCGACTCCGTCCTTCGTGGTGCAGCGGGGCATGGCGTTCTCCTGATTGCGGATTCGCAGCCCCAACGCGGCAAAAATGTCCGGCGTTCCCGCAATTTTATGTCCGGGAGCACTGGCGTACCGGGGATACGTCTGCCACAGTCGCGCCGGTGGCAGGAAATTGGAGGGTTTGGATGCGTTTGAAGGCGTTGACCGCGATCGGAGCATGTCTGCTCGCGGCCTGTTCCACCGCGGACGAACCGGTCGCGGGCGGCAACGACACTGCGCAGGCGGTGGCGACCTGGGACGGGTTCGTTAGCAACACGATCGAGCAATGGTTCGCGCTCGATCCCGCCTTCGCCGTCTATCAGGGGCGCCATGATTTCGACGGCAAGCTGCCGGACTGGAGCGAGGCCGGGCTGAAGCGCAAGGCCGACTTCCTGAAGAACGTCGTGCAGAAGGCCCGGACCTACAGCAACCTGACGCCGCAACAGCAGTTTCAGCGCGAATATATCATCAAGGTCGCCGAAGGGCAGCTCTTCTGGCTCGAGGACGCCGACCAGCCGCATCGCAATCCGGCCTATTATATCGGCGGCGGGCTCGATCCCAATGTCTATGTCGCGCGCAATTATGCCGACCCGGAAGTGCGGATGCGCGCGCTGATCGATTTCTTCAATGCCGTGCCTCAGGCGGCGAAGAACATTCGCGCCAACCTGGAAATGCCGCTGCCGGCGAGCTTCAGCAAATACGCCATCGCCGGTTTCGGCGGCCTGGCGCAATATTATACGGGCGGCGCGCGGCAGGCCTTCGCCGATGTGGAGGACCCGCGCCTGACGAAGGAATTCATGGCATCCTCGGCGCGGGCGGCGCAGGCGATGCAGGGGCTGGCCGACTGGATGAAGCAGCACCGGGACGGTGCATCGCGCGACTTCGCGCTGGGCCCGGAACGGTTCGCGCGTATGCTCAAGACGACCGAGATGGTCGACATACCGCTCGACAGGCTGGAGGCGATCGGCCAGGCCGACCTGCACCGCAATCAGCAGGCGCTGAAGGCGGCGTGCGCCGAGTTCGCCCCGGACGCGACGGTCGCCGGCTGCGTCGAAAAGATGCAGGCGGACAAGCCCGACGGCGGCCCGGTGGAGGCCGCGCGCGAACAGATCCCCGAACTGCGCAAGTTCGTCGAGGAGCACGATCTGGTCTCGATCCCCGGCACCGAAGAAGCGCATGTCGCGGAATCACCGCCTTATAACCGGCAGAACTCGGCCTATATCGATCCGCCGGGGCCGTATGAGGAAGGCATTCCTTCGGTCTATTACATCTCTCCGCCCGATCCGTCCTGGTCGGAGGAGAAGCGCCAGGCCTATATCCCGGCCAAGGACGATCTGCTGTTCACCACCGTTCACGAGGTGATGCCCGGCCATTTCGTGCAGTTCCTGCACTCCAACAATTCGAACTTCATGTTCGGCCGGTTGTTCGTCGGCTATGCCTTTGCCGAGGGCTGGGCGCATTACGCCGAAGAGATGATGTGGGAGGCCGGCCTGCACAAAGGCGACCCCGAAACGCATATCGGCCAGCTTTCCAACGCCTTGCTGCGCGACTGCCGGTTCCTGTCGGCGATCGGCCTGCACGCCCGCGGCATGACCCAGGCCCAGTCGCAACAGATGTTCGAGCAGCAATGCTATACCGATCCGGGCAATGCGGAACAGCAGGCGGCGCGCGGAACCTATGATCCCGCCTATCTCAACTACACCCTTGGCAAGCTGATGATCCGCAAGCTGCGGCAGGACTGGACGGCGCAACATGGCGGGCGCAAGGCGTGGAAGGCGTTCCACGACAAGTTCCTCAGCTATGGCGGCCCGCCGATTCCGCTGGTGCGGCAGCAGATGATGGGGGAAAAGACGGCGCGCGCGGTCTTCTGATCGCCGCGCCTGCTTTCCCGCCGGGAAAGTCCTTGTTGCGGTGCAGCATTCGTCTTATATTTCGCGGCATGTACCGGAGCGAAACCATGACCGAAGCCGCGCCGAGCGGACCGGCGCCGACGATCTTCGCCGCGATCGTGCGGCGGCAATGCGTATCGGCGACCTATAACCGTGGCGAGCTGATCCTCGCGCCCCACATCATCTATACCCGGCATGGGGAGATGTATGTCGACGCCATTACCATCACGCGCAACGGCGCGCCGCCGCGCGAGACGAAGCTGGGCACGTTCAAGCTGGACGGGCTGGGCGACCTGAACCTGACGCAGACCGGTTTCGACATCAATCCGCTGTTCGAGCCGGAGGCGGAACGATATGCGGGCGAAACGCTGGTCGCGGTCGAACCCGGCTGACGCTCAGCGCGCCGCGCTTTCGAGCGCCGCGATGATCTGCTGCTCCAGCCATGCCTTGTCGGCGGGCGGCGCGAAGCTGTGGCTGGCGCTGGGCAACCGGCGCAGGGCGATCCGCGCGCGCAACCCGCGATCGGCCAGGCGGCCCCACGCGGCGGAAAATGCGCGGGCGGTATTGTCGCGCTCCGCCAGCAGGATGGTGACCGGCGCCGCGCTCGTCGCCAGCGCGTCCGCAAAGCGTGTGCCAAGGGCATCGCCCGCGCCGCGTTCCGCCGTCAGCCGCCGGATACCGCGCCAGGCCTTGCGCAGATCCACGCCGCCACGCAGCAGCCGCAGCCAGGCGCCGGGATCGCGCAGCCGTTCGAGATAGCGGGCGCGAATGGCGGCCGGCGGGGGCAGGGCGTCGTCGCCGGTCTCCACGATCCAGGGGTTGGCGAGCACCAGCGCGTCGATGCCCAGATCACCGTGGAACAGGGCGAGCGCCGTGGCCGCGTCGCAATTGCCGAACGCGACGATCCGGCGAAGCCGCGGTGCTTGCCGCCGGAACTCGCGCAACGCCGCAGCGATATCCTCGCGCGAATGTTCAAAGCCGCGATTTTCGCCCGACGAATCGCCGACCCCGCGCCGGTCGAACCGGAAACAGGGAAATCCCGCATGGGAAAGGCGCTGCGCCAGCGTCGCCATGCCGCGGTGCGCGCCCATGCGGATTTCGTTGCCGCCGGATACGATCAGCAATCCCACCTCGCACATACCCTCGTCGAGCGTTCCGAACAGCGTTTCGCCGGCGCAATCGAAGGGGATCAGCCGGCGCATCGGCCGATCCAGTGCGCAATATCCTCGGCGAGCATTTCCGCCAGCGCCGGCGCCCCGTCCGGTTCGGCGCGGCGCCAGGGCGGCGGCGCATCGAAGACGGCGTCGGCGGGCGCCGGATCGCCCGCCAGCCGCACGGTGCGAAGGTATCCGCCGTCCGCGATCCGGGCGGCGGCGAGTTCCGCCAGCATGGTGTCGTTCAATCGGTTGCCGGCATACAGGCCGGCGGGCGGCGGTACGCCGTCCTCGCGTGCGGCAAGCGCCGCCGTCCGCTCCAGCTCGCGCACCAGCCGGGCGCCGCTCTGGGGCGCCAGTCGCCACCGTCCGCACAGTGTCGCGGTCGCGTCGATCAGCGCGCCCGCGCGAATCCCGATCCCGAAAACGCGGTCGGCGGCGATGGTGGAAGCAGCGCTGAAAAATGCGTTTCGCCAGTCGCTTAGGGTCGTTTCTTCAAGTGCGATCTCGCTTTCGCCCTGGCCGGGAAGATCGGGCAGGCACCCGCCTACGCCCCGTTCCGCCAGCATCCGAAGCATCGTCACGACCAGGGCGCGGGTACGGTTCGCTTCCTCCAGCGGCGGCAGGGCCGCGATTACGACCGGGCCGTCGGCGGGGCCGAAGCGCAACACCGCTTCCCGCCCGCCGGCCCAGTCATAGGCGGCGATCACTGCAGCGCCTTGTCGCTCGCGAAGCGGGTGAGCGCGCCGAACGTCTCCAGCATGTCGGCGTCGACATCGTCGTCCTCGATCAGGATGCCGAGGCGGTCCTCCAATTCGGTCAGCAACCCTGCCACCGCCATGGAATCCAGCTCGGGCAGCGCGCCGAACAACGGCGTGGTGGCATCGAACGCCGCGACGCGTTCGGCCGTCAGTCCCAGCACGTCGCGCAGCGTCGCCCGAACCGTGTCCTCAATCTGCGCTACACCTTCCGGCTGCACTCGCGACCCCCATATCGTTGCCCGTGTTCGCGCAGGCTGCGTTACAGGTGCCGCCCCGCGCTGCCAAGTGGCCGGGGCTTGTGGGGCGCCGGATCGGTACTATCAAGGACGCCATGACAGCACCCGATCCCGATCCCCGGCCGATCGACCATCTGCCGGCGCGCGGCCGATCCGACGCGGTCGCGCTTGCCGATCGCGCAGGCGCGCTCGACTTCGCCGGGCTCGAAGGGGCGGTCGGGCGGATCGCGCTGGCGCTGCGCCGCACGGGGCTTGCCCCCGGCGACCGGGTGGCGAGCTGGCTGCCCAAGACCCGCCTGGCGAGCCTGCTGCCGCTGGCCGCCGCGCGCGCCGGCCTGATCCATGTTCCCGTCAATCCCGTGCTGAAGCGGGCACAGCTCGCGCATATCCTTGCCCATAGCGGCGCGGCGCTCCTGGTGTCGCAGCCGCCACGCCTGCAATCGCTGGAGGCGGGGGATGTGCCGGATGGATGCCGGGCGGTGGCGGAAGACGCGCTGGACGCCGACGACGTCATGCCGCCCTCGCGCGCCGATACGGGCGATCTCGCCGCCATCCTCTATACCTCCGGCTCCACCGGCAGGCCCAAGGGGGTGATGCTCAGCCATGCCAATCTCTGGCTCGGCGCGATTTCGGTGGCGCATTATCTGCGGCTGACGCCCGAAGACCGGGTGCTCGGCCTGCTGCCGTTCAGCTTCGATTATGGCCAGAACCAGCTTTTCTCGACCTGGGCCGCGGGTGGCCGCGTGGTGCCGTTCGACTATCTGTTGCCGCGCGACGTGGTGCGGGCGGTGGAACGGCACGCCATCACCACGCTCGCCGGGGTGCCGCCGCTCTGGGTGCAGTTGCTGGAAGTGGACTGGCCGATACCGGTCGCTGCCACGCTGAAACGGCTCACCAATTCGGGCGGCGCGCTGACGCCGCGCCTGGTGCGTGCCTTGCGCGGCCGCTTCCCCAATGCCGCGCTCTACCCGATGTACGGCCTGACGGAGGCCTTCCGCTCGACCTATCTCGCGCCCGAGCTCGTCGACGACCATCCCGACGCCATGGGCCGCGCAGTGCCTTTCGCGGAGGTCATGGTGCTGCGCCCCGACGGCAGCCGCGCGGCGGCCGGGGAGGCGGGCGAACTCGTCCATGCCGGTCCGCTCGTCGCGCAAGGCTATTGGCGCGACCCGCAACGCACCGCGGAACGCTTCCGCCCCGCGCCCGATCATGCCGAAAGCGGCGGCATGGCGGTCTGGTCCGGCGACACGGTCGTCGCAGGGGCGGACGGGCTGCTCCGCTTCGTCGGCCGCGCGGACGAGATGATCAAGAGCGCGGGAACCCGCATCAGCCCGACCGAGATCGAAGAGGCGGTGCTCGCCGGCGGCGACGTGCTGGAAGCCGCCGCCTTCGGCATTCCCGACGACCGGCTCGGCCAGGCCATCGTGGTCGTGGCGAGGGCGGACGGCGATACCGGGCAGGTCGAGGCCGTATTGCGCCAACGCTTGCGTACGGAGCTGCCAAGCTTCATGCAGCCGGCACGCTATGTCTGGTTGGACGCCCTGCCGCGCAACGCCAATGGAAAGCTCGACCGGGCGCGGCTCAAGGCGGAGGTGACGCCATGAAGCCGGCTGGCCCCCTTCCGCCCGATTACGCCGCCGCGCCGCGGCTGACGCTGGCGGGATTCGACCATGCGCACTGGATCGAGCGCGCCGGCGGCACGACGCCGCTGTTCGTCTACGACATGACCGTCGTCGCCGACCGGCTGGCGCGGCTGCGCGCCGATCTGCCGCCGGGCGTCGCCATCCATTATGCGGTGAAGGCCAATCCCTTCGGCGATCTGCTTGATGCGCTCGCGCCGACAGTGGACGGGCTGGACGTCGCCTCGGCGGGCGAATTGGCGATGGCGCTCGACCGGGTCCCGGCCGAGCGCATCAGTTTCGCCGGACCGGGCAAGCGCGATGTTGAACTCGAAGCCGCGATCGCCGCCGGCGCCACCATCAACCTCGAATCGGAAGGGGAGGCGGAACGTGCCCTGGCCATCGCCGCCCGGCTCGACCGGCGCCCGCGACTCGCCGTGCGCGTCAACCCGGATTTCGAACTGCGCGGGTCGGGCATGAAGATGGGCGGCCGCGCCTCGCCCTTCGGCGTGGATGCGGACCGCGTGCCGGCGCTCGTCCGCCGGGTCCGCGACGCCGGGGCGGATTGGCGCGGCTTCCATATCTTCGCGGGGTCGCAGTCGCTGGATACCGACGCCATCGTCGAAAGCCAGGCCGCCACCCTCGCGCTCGCCGCCGATCTGACGGAACGATCGGGCGCGGTTCCCCCGCTCGTCAATCTCGGCGGCGGGTTCGGCATCCCCTATTTCCCCGGCGATACCCCCGTCGACACGCACGGCATCGGCGCGGCCCTCGCACAGGCGATAGGTAATGTGAGGAGTATCCTGCAAGATACGGAATTCGCGCTGGAACTCGGTCGCTGGATCGCGGGGCAGGCAGGCGTGTACCTGACGCGCGTGGTCGACCGGAAACGAAGCCGCGAGGAGACGTTTCTCGTCACTGACGGCGGCTTGCACCACCAGCTCGCGGCCAGCGGCAATTTCGGCACGGTGGTGCGCCGCAACTACCCGGTCGCGCTCGCCGCGCGGATGAATGCCGCCCCGGACGAAACGGTCAGCATCGTCGGCTGCCTCTGCACGCCGCTCGACCGGCTGGCGGACCGGGTCGCCCTGCCGCGCGCCGAGGTGGGTGACGTCATCGCGATCTTCTGCGCCGGCGCCTACGGCCTCAGCGCCAGTCCCGCCGCGTTTCTCGGCCACCCGCAGCCGCCCGAGATACTGGCGCTTCCCGCTCAGACCTAACGCAAATTTAACCTGCGCCCTGCATAGCCAAGCCTGAATCAGCCTGCCCGCCGGCGACGGTGCCGTTCGGGGCATGGCTGGACGATGAGGGAGATTGGCCGCGATGCGCAACGTTCGTCTGGGCAGGAATTCCGCAGGGTTGGCGCTGATCGGCGCCCTGCTTGCCGGATGCGCCGCCGCCGATCGGCCGCAGCTTCCCCCCGCCGGCTTCGTCGCCGAGAATCAGGGACCGGGCGAGGAATATGTCATCGGCCCGCTCGACAAGCTGAACGTCTTCGTCTGGCGCAATCCCGAATTGTCGGCGACCGTCCAGGTCCGCCCCGACGGCCGCATCACGACGCCGCTGGTCAGCGATATGCCCGCTGTCGGCAAGACGCCGGAAATGCTGGCCGACGACATGAAGATCGCGCTCAGCCAGTATATCCAGGACCCGATCGTCTCGGTCATCGTGGAAGACTTTTCCGGCACCTTTTCGCAACAGATCCGCGTCGTCGGCGCCACCGAGAAACCGGCGGCGATTCCCTATCGCGCCAACATGACGCTGCTCGACGCGATGATCGCGGTGGGCGGGCTCAACGATTTCGCCGCGGGCAACAAGGCACGGCTCGTGCGCTACGACCGCGAAACCGGCAAGCAGCGCGAATACGGCCTGCATATCGATAGCCTGCTGAAGGACGGCGACACCTCGGCCAATGTCGAGCTGCGGCCGGGTGACGTCATCATCATCCCGGAAAGCATGTTCTGATCATGGGCGGGATGTACGAAGAGCTGAAGGCGGCGCTGCACGCCATCTGGACCCGCCGCTGGATCGCGCTCGCGGTCGCCTGGGCGATCTGCCTGGCGGGCTGGCTCGTGGTGTCGCAGATCCCCAACGCCTATCAATCGAGCGCGCGCGTCTTCGTACAGCTTCGCACCATCCTGCCGAACGCCGCGGCCGGCGCCGCCCGGATCGAGCAGGCGAAGGACATTGATCGGGTGCGCCAAACGCTGACCTCCGCCGTCAACCTGGAAAAGGTCGTGCGCGGCACCGACCTGGCCCGTACGGTGTCGAGCGACGCCGACGTGGCGGCGCGCGTGGCGGCGCTGCAGGACATGATCGAGGTCACGGCCCAGCAGGACAATCTGTTCCGCATCTCGGCGACGGTCGCCGGCGGTTCCGATGCGCGGAGCGCCACATTGTCGAAGCAGATCGTCCAGAAGATGATCGACATCTTCGTCGAGGAAAATCTCGCCGACGACCGTGCGGAGACGAGCCAGTCGCTCGATTTCCTCAATCAGCAGCTCGCCCAGCGCGAAAAGCAGTTGCAGGAAGCCGATGCCAAGCGCACCGAATTCCGCAATCGCTACCTCTCCGGCCTGCCGGGCACCGGCTCGCTGAGCGACCGTATCGACGCGTCGCAATCCGAACTGGCCGATGTCGAATCCGATCTCGCCGCCGCGCGGAGCAGCCTGCACGCGACCCAGTCGCAGATGGCGGCCACCGGCAGCCGCACCGCCGCCTCGGGCGCCGCGGCGGGGCCGGCCCAGGCGCGCGTCGCGACGATCGAGGGGCAGTTGGCCGATGCGCGGGCGCGGGGCTGGACCGACGACCATCCCGATGTCATCGCGCTCAAGCGCCAGCTCGCCGCGGCGAAGGCGGCGGCGAAGGACGCGCCGGTCTATACCGGCGGCGGCGCGGCCAATCCGCTCTACGTCCAGCTCCAGTCGATGCAGGCGCAGCAGGCGTCGCAGGTGGCCCAGCTCCAACAGCGCAAGGCCCGGCTGGAAACCAATCTGCAGCAATTGCAGGCGAAGCTCGATGCCGATCCGGCCGCCGCCGCAACCCAGGCGCAGATCGAGCGCGATTATGTGGTGCTGAAGAACCAGTATGACCAGCTTCTCGCCGACCGCGAGCAGGTGAAGCTGCAAAGCCAGGTGCAGAACCAGACCGACGCGGTGAAGTTCTCCGTGATCGACCCGCCGACCAGCCCGACCGCGCCCGCATCGCCCAACCGTCCGCTGCTGCTGACGGCGGTGTTGGTGCTGGGCCTTGCCGGCGGTGTCGGCACCGCCTTCGGCCTGGCGCAGATCAGGACGAGCTTCGCCACCACGAACAAGCTGGAGCGCGCGAGCGGCCTGCCCGTGATCGGTTCGATCGGCGAGGTGGTGACGGAGGCGCGGGCGCAATTGCTGCGGCGGCGGATGAAATGGTTCCTGGGCGGCGCGGCCGGCCTGGGTGCGGCCTATGTGCTGCTGCTGGGCGTGGAATTCGTCCAGCGCGGCCTGGTCGCGTGAAGGGGAAGCGGCAATGAACGACGCCACGCCACGCGAATATCGCGGCTCGCTGATCGAACGCGGTGCGGCGGCCTTCGACTACGGCCTGCCTCCGGTCGTCCCGGCGGACGATGTCGCGGGCGGTGCGGCGGCGCCGGTCGACGACGCGCCGATCCTTCGCCGTGGCGACGCTGCCGTCGATTTCGGGACGGCGCTGGTGCCCGGCACGCACCGGCGCGCCGCCATCGATCACGATCTGCTGGCGGCGCGGGGCATGTTGATTCCGGGCGCGCCGATCGGCGTCCTGGCGGAGGAATTCCGCCTGGTGAAGCGCCAGCTCCTCCTCACGGCGCGCGCGGTCGCCGGTGGGGACGCGGGCAAGGCGCGCAAGGTTCTCGTCACCTCGGCCAATCCGGACGAGGGCAAGACCTTCTGCGCCGTCAACCTCGCGCTCTCCATGGCGGCGGAGCAGGACATCGACATCCTGCTGGTCGACGCCGACTTCGCCAAGCCCGCGCTGCTCGACACGCTGGGCCTTCCCGAAGGGCCGGGCCTGCTCGACGTGCTGGCGGACCCCACCCATTCGCTCGACGACTGCATCATCGACACCGATCTGCCGCACCTTTCGGTGCTGCCGGCGGGGGCGCGGTCCAACAGCGACACCGAATTGCTCGCGAGCGACAAGGCGGCCACGCTGCTCGATGCGATGGCCGCCGCCGATCGCCGCCGGATCGTGATCTTCGATTCCCCGCCGGTGCTCGCCGCCTCGCCCGCTTCCACGCTGGCGCTGCATGTCGGACAGACGCTGCTGGTCGTCCGCGCCGACGCCACCAGCGAATCCGATCTGCGCCAGTCGGTGCAGATGCTGGACGGATGCGAACATATCCAGCTCCTGCTCAACCGCGCCACCTTCAATTCCGGCGGCCCTCGTTTCGGCAGCTATTATGGCGGGGAATCACCGGAATGAAGGGCCTTGCCTGCCTGATATTCCTGCTGACGCTGCCCGCTGCTTTTCCCGCGCATGCGCAGGAAAGGCAGATCACCCCGCATGTGGAAATCGGCCAGGTGCTGACCGCCGACCTGCAATCGGGCGACGTGCTGACCTACACCACGCTGGGCGCCGGCGTGGACGCGTCGATCCACACCCGCCGGGTCGAGGTGCAGCTCAGCTATCAATACGAACACCGCATCGCCTGGGACGACGATATCGGCGACAGCGACGTGCATAGCGGCCTGGCCCGCGCGGCGGTGGACGTCGCGCGCGGCGTGACGCTGGAAGGCGGCGCCATCGCCACGCGCGCGCGTTCCGACATTCGCGGCCCCGCACCCGGCAACCTCGCCGGCAATGTCGACAATGTCGCCCAGGTCTTTTCCGGCTATGTCGGGCCGAACGTGCAGACTCAGGTCGGGCCGGCGAGCCTGTCCGCCCTCTACCGGCTCGGCTATACCAAGGTGGAGGCGCCGAGCGCCTTCGATCTTCCCGACGGGCAGCAGCGGCGCGATTATTACGACGATTCCGTCGGCCAGCTCGCCATGGCCAGCATCGGCGTGCCCGCCGGCCGTATCGCGCCGATCGGCATGACGCTGAGCGCCGCGGCAGAGCGCGAGGATGCCGGCCAGCTCGACCAGCGATATACCGGCGCGTTCGTGCGCGGCGACATCGTGCTGCCGGTCAGCCGGGTGCTCGCCCTGGTCGCCGGCGCGGGGTGGGAGGATATCCGCATCAGCCAGCGCGATCCGCTGCTGGACGGCGACGGCGATCCGGTGCTCGACGGCCATGGCCGCTTCGTCACCGATCCCGATTCGCCGCGCCGCATCGCCTATGAAACCGACAATCCGCTATTCTGGGACGCCGGCGTCCTGTGGCGTCCCAGCCGGCGCACCACGCTGGAGGCGCGCGTGGGCCGGCGGTACGATAGCTGGACCTATACCGGTTCGCTCAGCCATCAGATCGGCCCCGGTTCCGGGCTTCAGGTCGGCGTGTACGATCAGGTGCAGAGCTTCGGCCGACAGTTGAACGGCGCGCTTGCCGACCTGCCGACGCGCTTCAACACCGCGCCTGACACGTTCGGCGACAATTACAATGGCTGCGTCTTCGGCACCGTCGGCAACGCCGCCGGCGGATGCCTGAACGGCATCTTCCAGTCGATCGTGACCGCCAACTACCGGGCGCGCGGCGTCGATGCCGTGGCCGCCTTCAACCGGGCGGGCAATCGCTTCGGCGTCGGCCTGGGCTATGCCAACCGCCGCTTCTACGCCCCGGACGCCGCCGATCAGGGCTTTCTGATCGACGGGCTGGAGGACGAGGGCTATTACGCCCAGGCCTTCTATGCCCGCTCGCTGACCGCGCAGTCGAGCTTCAGCGCCAATGTGTACGCCAACCATTTCCGCAGCGGCGTCGTCGCCGCGCCCGATGTCACCGGGCTGGGCGGCACGGCGTCCTATTACCGAAATTTCGGCCGTCTTAACGCTATCGCATCGGCCGGTATCTATGCCTTCGATTCCGAAGGTCCCGACAATGACGATGTCTCGGCCCAGGCCGAGGTGGCGCTCGGCTATGTTTTCTAGGCCGGGCCCAGGTTTGCGGAGAGCAGACGATGTATGACGAGCATTACGGCCTGACCGGCCGCCCGTTCCAGCTTACGCCGGACCCGAAATTCTGGTTCGACACGGCGACGCACAAGAAGGCGATGGCCTATCTGGGCTACGGCCTCAGCCAGGGCGAGGGGTTCATCGTCATCACCGGCGAGCCCGGTGCCGGCAAGACGACGCTGGTCGGCCATGTGATGAGCACGATCGACCCCGAACGGTTGAACGTGATCCGTATCGTCACCACCCAGATCGAGGCCGACGACCTGCTGCGCATCGTCGCGCAGGGGCTGGGCGCGGAAGCGCAGGGGTTGAACAAGGCGCAACTGCTGGGCGCGATCGAGCGCGGCCTGCACGCCGTCGCGCGCACCGGCCGGCGCACGCTCCTGATCATCGACGAGGCGCAGTCGCTGCCGCCATCCTCGGTCGAGGAATTGCGGATGCTGTCCAACTTCCAGGCCGGCGGCCATTCGCTGCTCCAGATCTTCCTGCTCGGCCAGCCCGAATTCCGCGAGCTGCTGCACGGCACCGACCGGCTGGAACAGCTCCGCCAGCGCGTGATCGCGACCCACCATCTCGATCCGATGGAACCGCATGAGGTGGAGGCCTATATCGCCCACCGCCTGTCGGTCGTCGGCTGGCAGGGCCGGCCCGATTTCACCGACGACGCGCTTGAGGCGCTCTATCACGGCTCCGGCGGCCTGCCGCGCCGCCTGAACCAGATCGCCAGCCGCCTGCTCCTGTTCGGCGCGATCGAGCAGATCGAGACCTTCACCGGCGAAGACGTCGCGGTGGTGCTGGAAGACATGGCGGCCGAATCCAAACCTGCCGCCTCCGCCGATCACGCCGCCAGCTATCGCCCCGTCCGCCGGGGCGAAGACGCAACGATCGCGCCGCAACCCGCGGACGGCGCGTTGGCGGAACGCATGGATGCGCAGGAAGCGCGCATCGCATCGCTGGAATCGCGACTGGAGGAACAGGACAAGGCGCTGCGCCGCGTCCTCACCCTGCTGGTCGACTGGGTCGAGGGCGATCGCAGCCGGCCCGACATCGCCTCCGTACGAGACGTGGCCGCGGCCTGAAAGGAACGGACATGCTCAATGCGATGTCCGTCGACGTCGAGGACTGGTTCCAGGTCGGTGCGTTCGAGCGGGTGATCGCGAAGGCCGACTGGGGCGGCCTCGAATCCCGTGTTGAGCGCAACACCGACGCCGTGCTCGACCTGTTCGAGGAAGCGGGCGTTCAGGCGACCTTCTTCACGCTCGGCTGGGTGGCGGCGCGGCACGGCCCGCTCATCCGCCGGATCGTCGACCGCGGCCATGAACTGGCCAGCCACGGCTGGGATCATCAGCGCGTCTTCACCATGCGGGCGGAGGCGTTTCGCGCCGATCTGGCGCGCGCGCGCGGTGTGCTGGAAGATGCCGGCGGCGTGGCGGTCACCGCCTATCGCGCGCCCAGCTTCTCGATCGACCGGCGCACGCCCTGGGCGCACACGATCCTGGCGGAGGAGGGCTATGCCTATTCCTCCAGCGTCGCGCCCGTGGTGCACGATCATTACGGCTGGCCGGAAGCGCCGCGCTTCGCCTATCGCCCGGTCGCCGATTCCGGCCTCGTGGAAGTGCCGATCACCACGGCGCGGCTGGGCGGGCGGTCGATGCCGACGGGCGGCGGCTTCTTCCGCGTGCTGCCGGGCGGCATCACCCGCCGCGCCGTCGCTGCCGTCAACAGCCGCGAAAGGCAGCCCGCGATCTTCTTCTTTCACCCGTGGGAGGTCGATCCCGGCCAGCCCCGCGTCGCCGGGGCGCCGCTGCGATCGCGCCTGCGCCAGTATAGCCGGCTGTCGGCGATGTCGGGCAAGCTGCGCCGGTTGATGGCCGATCATGCCTGGGGCCGCATGGACCGCGTCCTCGCCGACGCGGAGGCACCGCGATGAACATGGCCGTGCCCTCGCTCGTGCGCGTGCGCGCCGCCGAGACCAGCGACGCGGCGCGCATCGCCACCTATCTCGACGCGCATTCGCAGACCTCTCCCTTCCACCTGTCGCGCTGGGGCAGGGCGGTCGCTTATGGCTGCGGCCAGCGCTCCCATTGCCTGCTGGCCGAGCGGCCGGACGGCCTCGCCGGATTGTTGTCGCTGACCGAGATCCGCTCGCCGATCTTCGGCAATGCGCTGGTGTCGAGCGGGTTCGCGGTCGGCGGCGGCGTGCTGGCGAGCGATGCGGGCGCGGTCGCCCCGCTGGCCGAAGCCGCCGTCGCGCTCGCCCGCGAAACCGGATGCGCGACCGTGGAACTGCGCGGCGGCCCGCATCCGGGGGCGGGCTGGCAGGCCGACACCGAAACCTATGTCGGGTTCGCCCGCGATCTCCAGCCGGACGAGGCGGCCGAGCTGAAGGCGGTGCCGCGCAAGCAGCGCGCCGAAATCCGCAAGGCGCTGGGCAGCGACCTGACCGTCACCACCGGCCGCGACGCGGCGCATCTGCGCGCGCATTATGCGGTCTATGCTGAATCGGTGCGCAACCTCGGCACTCCGGTCTTTCCCCGGCACCTGTTCGTGTCGGTGCTGGAAGCGTTCGGCGACGATGCCGACATCCTCGTCGTGTGGAAGGACGGCGCGCCGGTGGCGGCGGTGTTCAGCCTGTACTGGCGCGGCACGGTCTATCCCTTCTGGGGCGGCGGCACGGCCGCGGCGCGGGGGCTGCGCGCCAACGACCGCATGTATTTCGCGCTGATGGGCCATGCCCGCGCGCGCGGCTGCACCCGCTTCGACTTCGGCCGGTCCAAGGCCGGCACCGGCGCCGCCGCCTTCAAGAAGAACTGGGGGTTCGAACCCGCACCGCTCACCTATTACAAGCGCAGTACCGACGGCGCCGAGCCGCGCAGCATCAATCCCGACGATCCGAAATACCGCGTGCAGGTCGCCCTGTGGCAAAAACTGCCGCTGTTCGTCGCCAACCGGGTGGGGCCGTTCATCGCACGTGGACTCGGCTGATGGGCGACATCCTGTTTCTCGCCCACCGCATTCCCTATCCGCCGGATCGCGGCGACAAGATGCGGGGGTTCCACATCGTCCGCCATCTCGGCCGGCGGGCGCGGGTCCACGTCGCCGCCTTTGCCGAGGATGCCCGCGACGAGCATTATGCCGGGGCGCTGCGCGGCTATGTCGAGAGCGTCACGGTTGTCCGGCGCACCAAGTCCAACCTGCGCGCGGCAGCGGAAGCGCTGGTCGGCAATCGACCGGTCTCGCTTTCCGCCTTTCATCATCCCGCGCTCAAGCGGGCCGTCGGCCGCATCGTGGCCGATCATCCGATCGACGCCGCCTACGCCTTTTCCGGGCAGATGGCGCAGTATCTGCCGACCGGCCCCGTCCGCGCCATCATGGATTTCGTCGACCTCGATTCGGCGAAATTCGCCGCTTATGCCGACGCGGCGCGCGGACCCGTCGCCTGGATGCACGCGCGCGAGGCACGGATGCTGGGCGCGTTCGAGCGGTCGGTTGCCGCCCGCGCCGATGCCAGCCTGTTCGTCAGCGCCGCCGAGGCGGAGCTGTTCCGCGCGCGTTCGCCCGACGGCCGCGTCGCCGTGCTGGAAAACGGCATCGATACGCGCTTCTACGATCCCGCCGCCGGGTTTCCGGCGGTCGGCGAAGCGGGGCCGCTCCTCGTTTTCACCGGTCAGATGGACTATCGCCCCAATGTCGAGGCGGTGGCATGGTTCGCGGACGAAGTGCTGCCCCGATTGCGCGAGCGCCATCCCGCCGCCCGCTTCGCCATCGTTGGCCGCAAACCGACGGAGGCGGTCCGCAGCCTTGGCGAGCGTGCGGACGTGATCGTCACCGGCGAGGTCGCCGACGTGCGCGGCTGGCTCGCCGCCGCGGCGGTTTCGGTCGCACCGCTTCGGCTGGCGCGCGGTATCCAGAACAAGGTGCTGGAGGCGATGGCCATGGCCCGGCCCGTCGTCGCGTCCGAACCGGCGGCCGAGGGGATCGACCATGCCGGCACGATCCGCGTCGCCGGAACGGCCGCCGCCATGGTCGGTGAAATCGACACGCTGCTCGCGGATCGCGATGCTGCCGACCGCCTCGGCACCGCCGCGCGCAACCGGGTCCGCGGGCGCTATGGCTGGGATGCGTGCATGGCCCCGCTCGATGCGCTGATGAGCTGGCGGCCGGAAGCATCCGCGGCATGAGCATCGCCTGGCCATCAAGCATCTTCCTCGGCGCGCGCGACGACGGCCAGGCCGCATGGCGCCGGCATCTGGCGGCGCTCGCCGGCGTCTGGGCGCTGGTCCTGCTGCTGTTCCGCCGCGACGTCGGCGATCTTGCGCATATCTATTGGAACAGCACGACCTTCGGCCACTGCCTGTTCATCGCACCGGTCGTCGCCTGGCTGGTCTGGCAGCGGCGCGGCGAGGTGTCGCGGCTGGCGCCCGTCGCCTGGTGGCCGGCCCTGGCGATCGTGGCGGGCGGCGGCTTTTGCTGGCTGGCGGGGCAGGCGGCGGGCGTCGCCCTGTTCCGGCATCTCGGCCTCGTCGTGATGCTGCAGGGATCGGTCGTCACGCTGCTCGGTCCGCAGGTCGCGCGCGGATTGCTGTTCCCGCTCGGCTACATGCTGTTCCTCATTCCCTTTGGCGAGGCGTTCGAGGCGCCGCTCCAATCCGTCACCGTGACGATGGTCATGCACCTGCTGCACGCCTTCCATGTGCCGGCAAGCGTCGACGGCGTCCTGATCACCATTCCGAACGGCTATTTCGAAGTGGCCGAAGCCTGCTCAGGCGCGAAGTTCCTGATCGCGATGATCGCCTTCGGCACGCTGGTCGCCAATGTCTGCTTCGTCTCGTGGCGGCGGCGCGCGGTGTTCATGGCCGCGGCGCTCGTCGTGCCGGTCATCGCCAACGGCCTGCGCGCCTTCGGCACCATCTATGCGGCATGGTGGACCTCGGTGGAGGCGGCGACCGGGTTCGACCACATCGTTTACGGCTGGATCTTCTTCGCCCTCGTCATGGCGGCGGTGCTGGCGCTCGGCTGGCGCTGGTTCGACCGCGATCCCGATGCGCCCTGGTTCGATCCCGACCGACTGCCGCAGGTCCGGCGCGGGCGCGTCGCCGTGACGACCGGCGCGGGGCTGACGCTCGGCATCATCCTCCTGTTCGCTATGTGGGCCGGCGCGATTGCCGATCGTGCCGATGCGCTGCCGACGCGCGTCGCCTTGCCCGACATGCCCGGCTGGCACCGGGTGGCGGCGGACGACGGGCCGAAATGGGTGCCCAACTATCCCGGCGCCGACCGCTTCGTCATGGCGCGCTATGCCGACGGGTCGGGGGCCACCGTCGATCTCGCCATCGCCGTGTTCGGCCATCAGGAAGAGGGCAGGGAACTGGTCGGCTTCGGCCTCGGCCCCGTCCGGGAGAACGACAAATGGGTCCGCGTCGCCGACGAGCCCGCCCTGCATGGCGGCAAGGCCCTGCGCATTCGCGCACCGGGGCCGGTGGAGCGCGAGGTGGTCCTCTGGTATCGCATCGGCGACATCGTGACGGCAAGCGAGAGCGACGTGAAGCTTGAAACCCTGAAGGCGAAATTGCTGGGCGGCCGCCAGCGCGCGGTGGCGGTGCTGGTCTCGGCGCAAAAGCGCGAAGGCGTCGCCCCGCGCGCCGCGATACGGCGCTTCCTGGCGAAGGCGCCGCCGATCGCCGCGCTGGCCGATCGCGCGGCGGGGGGGCGCTGAATGTGCGGCATTGCCGGGCTGTTCTATCCCGAAACGCCCAAGCCGATCGACCCACAGCGCATTGTCGCGATGACGGATGTTCTTGCCCATCGCGGCCCGGACGGCTCCGGCATATGGACCGCGCCCGGCATCGGCCTGGGCCACCGCCGGCTGTCGATCATCGATCTGGATGGCGGCGCCCAGCCGATGGCGAGCGGCGACGGGCAATGCGTCGTCAGCTTCAACGGCGAGATCTACAATTTCCGCGACATCCGTACCGAATTGGAGGCGGCGGGCGCGCAGTTCCGCACCGACAGCGATACCGAGGTGCTGCTCCACGCCTGGCGCGCCTGGGGGCCGGACATGCTGTCGCGCCTGAACGGCATGTTCGCGCTGGCCCTGTACGATGCCGACCGCCGCAGCCTGTTTCTCGCGCGCGATCGGATGGGGGTGAAGCCGCTCCATTATGTCCGCCTGTCGGACGGCGCGGTCGCCTTTGCCAGCGAATTGAAGGGCCTGCTCGCCCATCCGCTCGTGCGCCGCGACCCCGATCTCGGCGCGATCGAGGATTTCATGGGGCTGGGCTATGTGCCCGACGACACCTGCCTCGTCGCCGGGGTGGAGAAGCTGCCGGCGGGCCATTTCCTGCTGCTGGAGCGCGGCCGGCCGGTGCCGCGCCCGACCTGCTGGTGGCGGATCGACTTTTCCAGGCGAGCAAAGGGATCGCCGCGCGACCTGGAGGCGGAGATGGCCGAGCGCCTGCGCGCGGCGGTCCGTTCGCGCATGGTCGCAGACGTGCCGGTGGGGGCATTCCTGTCCGGCGGTGTCGACAGTTCGGCGGTGGTGGCGCTGATGGCCGAGACCAGCCGTCACCCGGTCGCCACCTGCACCATCGGCTTCGACGAGGCGGACCATGACGAAACCGCTTATGCCGCGCAGGTCGCCGAACGCTTCGCCACCGACCACCGCACCCGCACCGTCGCCGCGGGCGACTTTCCGCTGATCGACCGGCTGGTGGCGGCGTTCGACGAACCCTTCGCCGACGCCTCCGCGCTCGCCACCTATCAGGTCTGCGCGCTCGCCCGCGAAAACGTCACCGTCGCGCTGTCGGGCGACGGCGCGGACGAGGCCATGGCGGGCTATCGCCGCTACAAGTTCCAGGATGCCGAGGAACGGGTCCGCCACCTGCTTCCCGCCGGGCTTCGCCGGAACGTGCTGGGAACGCTCGGGAGCATCTATCCCAAGGCCGATTGGGCGCCGCGGCCGCTGCGCGCGAAGACGACGCTCCTCGCGCTGGCGGGCGAGGGCGATGCCGCCTATGCGGAGGCGGTCGGCGTCACCCGGCCGGCGGTGCGCGACCGCCTCTACAGCGACAGCATGGTGAAGCGGCTCGCGGGGCACCGTGCGGAGACGCGCTACCTCGACGCGATGCGCGACGCGCCCGCGCGCGAGCCGCTCGATCGGGCGCAATATGCCGATTTCCAGCACTGGCTGCCCGGCGACATCCTGACCAAGATCGACCGCACGAGCATGGCCGTCGGGCTGGAGGCGCGCGAACCGCTGCTCGACCACCGCCTCGTCGAATTCGCCGCCAGCCTGCCCGTGTCGCTCCGCCTGAAGCGCGGCGAGGGCAAGTGGCTGATGAAAAAGGCGATGGAGCCGTGGCTGCCCCGCGACATCCTGCACCGCCCCAAAATGGGCTTCGTGACGCCGGTCGCCGCCTGGTTCCGCAAGGCGCTTGCCGACGATGCCGCGAACCTCGCCCGCTCGCCGATGCTCAGCGCCTGGTTCGACCGCAAGGCGCTGACCCGTCTCGCCAACGACCACCGTACCGGCCGCGCCGACCACGGCCGCACCCTGTGGCAGTTGATGATGCTCGAACGCGCCACCAGGCGCCTGTTCGGATGAAGCGGTCTCCCCTCCCTCCCTCCTAGTAGACTTCTGCGAAACCTCCCCCGTCACCCCGGACTTGTTCTGGGGTCCACGGAGCCACGAACCCGTACGGTGCTGGTTTGCTGCACCGTGATGCCGGAACAAGTCCGGCATGACGAAAAATGGAAAAGGGTACGCCCACCTTTCGCAGAGGCATCCTCATAGGGAGGGGATCAAGGATTGGGTCGCGAGCGCGAGCGTCCGAAGCCAGATATGCAGAGACTCCCCCTCAACCCGTCACATGCCGCGCTATCCACAGGGCGAACAGCTCCGGCCACAGCGTCGCCGGCGCGCCCTCGGGCAGGTGCCTGATGCCGAAGCCGTGCCCGCCCTCCTCGAACAGATGCGCCTCGACCGGGACCTTCGCCGCCCGCGCGGCCTCGACCATGGCCAGCGTATTGTCCGGGTTGACCAGCCCGTCGTCCATCGCCTGCACCAGGAACACCGGCGGCGTCTCGGCCGTCACCCGGTTGGCGGTATCGTAGCGTGCGACCGCGTCGGCCGGCGGTTGCGGGCCGAGCAGGTTCTGCGAGGAATTGCTCTTGTCGATCGACAGGTTGATGACCGGATAGATCAGTCCGGCAAAGGCCGGTTTGGCCGATCGCGCGTCGTCGCCGTCGACACGGTCATAGACCGATGCGTCGTAGCTGGTGGCGAGCGACGCGGCGAGGTGCCCGCCGGCGGAGAAGCCGACGATGCCCAGCGTGTCGGGGTCGATATTCCACGTATCGGCGCGCGCGCGGATGAGGCGCATGGCCCGCTGCGCGTCCTGCAGCGGCACGTCCCAGCGCTGTGCCCAGCCTTCGCCGGGCAGGCGATAGGTCAGCACGAATACGGTATAGCCGCGCCGCGCATATTCCTGCGCCACGTCGATGCCTTCATTCTGTACCGACACGAAACCATAGCCGCCGCCGGGAATGGACAGGAGGCCGCGGCCGTTGGGCTGTGCGGGGCGATAGACCGACACGAACGCTTCCGGGATGCCGTACAGCCAGAGCTGTCGGTCGCCCGCCGGCCCGTTCATCGTGTTGTGCGGCTCGGGCAGCGTGGCAGGCGTCCCCGGCGCGGTGCCGGGCCAGAGCGCGAAATGCTCGCGCGGCGGCCATTCCGGGCGGTCGGCGGCGCCGGCGGCGGGGGTCGGCTCGCCCCATTCCTGCGCCCGCGCCGTGCCTGCGAAGGACAAAGCGAGCGCGCCCCCGATCAGCGTGCGGCGGTCGATGGTCATGGCTGTGTCTCCTTCGATTTCAGGTGGCGCGCGGTCCATAATGCAAATAGCCGGGGCCAAAGCGAGCCCGGATTGTCCGCCGACAGCCCCGCGCCGAAACCGTGCCCGCCCCTCTCCAGCAGGTGCAGCTCGCTCGGCACCGCCTTCGCCCGCGCCGCCGCCAGCATCCGCGTGCTCATCCAATAGGGGATGATCGGATCGTCCATCGCATGGACAAGGAACAGGGGCGGCGTGCGCAGCGTCACGCGGTCGATCGCGCTGTAGCGGTCGATCTGCGCTGCGGTGAAGTTCGGCCCCAGCAGGTTCCTGCGCGACTGGCTGCGCGGCGGGACGATGCGAAAGGTCGTCACCGGATAGAACAGGCCCCCGAACGCCGGCCGCGCCGACAACTTGTCGGCGGCCCCCACCGGCGCATAGACCGCGTCGTCATAAGCCGTCACGATGCTCGCCGCCAGGTGCCCGCCGGCGCTGAACCCGATCACGCCCAGCTTCGCCGGGTCGATGCCGAAGCGCCCGGCATTGAAGCGGATGAGCCGCATCGCCCGCTGCGCATCCTGCAGCGGCACGTCGGCGCGATCTCCCCAGCCGTCGACCGGCAGGCGATAGTCCAGGACGAAACTCGTAATGCCGAACGCGCCCAGCGCGCGGCCGATATTGGCGCCCTCGCCGGTCAGCGACACGAAGGCATAGCCGCCGCCCGGCAGCACGAGCGCCGCGCGCCCGTCGGGCCGTTGCGGCCGATAGACGGCAAGCGTCGGCCGCGCCGTGCCCTTGCGCTGCCCGTCGGGCAGGGGCGGACCACCCGGCTGCTTTCCGGGCCAGATGGGGTAGATTTCGGATGAAAGCGGTGCGTCAGCCACAAGGCGCCTGCGATGGTGGCGGAAGATAGGGCATCGCCGCCGCTCTAGGCGCCGTCACGCTGCAATGCCAACGCCTTTTCGGCAGCAACGGTGGCGCGCGGCCGCTTACGCGAACAGCTTCGCCCAGCGCCGCTTCTCGCGGTCCTTCCAATAGCCGCGGTGATAGGCGTCGGAGGCGAGCAGCGGCATGACCGAGCCGGCCTCGGCAAAGACCATCTGTTCCTCGGTCGTCTGCACCTTGCCCCAGCTCGCCGCCTCCTGCAGCGTCGAGGAGGAGCACGCCCCGTCGCGAGTGTCGGCGACGGTGATCTGCACGGCGTATTTGTGCATTTCGACATCGTCATGGCCCAGGATTTCCGCGCAGACGACGGTGTCCTGGATGAAGTTCTTGGGCACGCCGCCGCCGATCATGAGGAGGCCCGACGCGCCCGCCTTGATCTTGACGTCGGTCAGTTCGCGGAAATCCGCGACCGCGTCGATCGACAGATACGGCTTGCCCGCCTTCATCCGCTCGACCTGATGCTTCACCAGCCCGAAACCGGCGGACGAGTCGACGAATGCCGGGCAGAAGATCGGCACGTCATGCTCGTATGCGAGCTTGACGAGGCTGTTCTCCTTCTTGCCATGCTCGACCAGATACTTGCCCATCGCGCGAATGAACTCGCGGCTGGAATAGCCGCGCGGCTCCAGCCCGTCGGCGATGGCGCCGATCGTGTGGTCGCAGTCCTGGAGCTGTTCCTCGTCGATATAGGTGTCGTAGATGCGATCGATATAGAGCGAGCGCAGCGTGTTATCGTCGGGAATTTCAAGCGCTTGATAGTGTTTGTGGCCAAGCCCTTCAAAGAAGTCCATGTCGACGATGGTGGCGCCGGTGGCGACGACGCAGTCGACCATGTTGTTGCGCACCAGCTCGGCATAGAGGTCCATACAGCCGGCGGCCGAGGTCGATCCCGCCACCACCAGAAAGATGGTGCAGTCCTTGTCCTTCAGCATCTGGTTGTAGATGCCGGTCGCGCGCGAAAGGTCGCGGCTGGTGAAGCTCATCTTGCCCATCGAATCGATAATCGGGCGCGCGTCGAAGCTCTTGATGTCGATATGTTCGACCTGGCGAGAAAGGAGTTCCTTCTTGCGCGTGTCGTTGATCTGCGTGTCGGTCATAATGTCCTTCCTGACAAAGGATCGTCACCCCGGACTTGATCCGGGGTCCAGGGCCGCAAACGCGGCGCGTACGGCTCTGGATTCCGGCGTTCGCCGGAATGACGAGAGAGTAGAACGCTTTGTTACAGCGTTACGACGTTCGATGGAATGCGCCGATCCTCGCCGACGAGATACAGGCTCGCCATCGGCTCGTCGTCGACGATCACCGTCTCATCCGACCCGAAGCCGTTGAAGGCGGTGCGCATCGCCGCGCCATATGCGCCGAGCATGCCGATCTCGATATAATCGCCGGCCCGCACGTCGCCGGGCAGTTCGAACGGGCCGGTCATATGGTCGAGATCGTCGCAGGTCGGACCATAGAAGCTGAATTCCATGTCCCGCACCTCCGACCGCGTCTCGCGCAGCAGGCGGACGGGAAAGCGCCAGCCGATATGCGCTGCGTCGAACAATGCGCCATATGCGCCGTCGTTGATATAGAGCTCGTCGCCGCGGCGTTTTTCCACGCGCACGATCAGCGAGCTGTATTCGGCGCACAGCGCGCGGCCGGGCTCTGCCCACAATTCGGCCGAATAGGAAATCGGCAGGCTTTCGAACCCGCGATAGATGGCGTCGAAATACCGCTCCAGCTCGGGCGGCTCCATGCCCGGATAGCTGGAGGGAAAGCCGCCGCCGACATCGACCACGTCGACCGTGACGGATGCCTCCACGATCGCCTGGCGCACCAGCTCCATGGCGTTGGAATACGCATCCGGGCTCATGGCCTGGCTGCCGACGTGAAAGCAGATGCCGAGCGCGTCGGCCGCCTGGCGCGCCGCGAACAGAAGCTGTTTGCTTTCATGCGGATGCGCGCCGAACTTGGACGCGAGGCTGAGGCGCGACAGGTCCGACGATACGCGCAGGCGCACGCACAGCGTCAGGTCCTCGGCATGGTCCGTCGCGCGCAGGATCTTGTCCAGCTCCTCCATCGTGTCGAGCGAAAAGGTGCGCACGCCGTGCGTGTGATACGCCTCGGCGATCGCCTCTTCGGCCTTGACCGGATGCATGAAGCACAGCGTCGCGTCGGGCAGCGCGCGCGCGACCATGCGCACCTCGCCGATCGAGGCGACGTCGTAATGGGTGATGCCGGCGTCCCACAGGGTCTGGATCAGTTCGGGCGACGGATTCGCCTTCACCGCATACATCGACCGGCCGGGAAAATTCCGGACGAAATATCGGGCCGCCCGCTGTGCGGCGTGCGGACGGATAAGCGTGACCGGCTGAACCGGTGCGCTCTTTGCGATGTCCAAGCCACGGGTGACATGGAAGGGGGCGGTTGCTAGCCCCAGCGCGCTATGATGCTCGGCCAATTCAAGGGACCTCCACGGCGGTAGTTCGACACGAATTGCTGCCTTGCGGTTTGGAAGTCCCTTGGGGCAGCGGAAGCGCCACATAGGGACGACCTATCGTCATGTAAAGCGTTTCGGTATCACCGCGTTCCAGCGCAGGGAGGACATGTGACCATCGTACGACAGCCGACCCGGGCCGGAATACGCGATGCCGCCGGAAAATTGGCGGAAATCCTGCCCCGTTCGCCGCTCTACACCCATGACATGGACGGGGTGGCCGTCGCGTTCAAGGCGGAGTGCCTGCAGCCGATCGGTGCGTTCAAGCTGCGCGGCGCCTGGCACCGACTCACCGCGATCGACCCGAAAGAGCGGACTCGCGGCGTCGTCGCCTTTTCCTCCGGCAACCATGCGCAAGGGGTGGCCTGGGCGGCGAAGCGGCTGGGCATGCCCGCAGTCATCGTCATGCCGTCCGACGCGCCGAAGGCGAAGCGCGACGCCACCATGGCGCTGGGCGCGGAGGTCGTCAGCTATGACCGGGCGACCGAAAGCCGGGAAAAGATCGCGGCGCATCTCGCCCATGCGCGCGGCGCCGCGCTGGTGCCCAGCTTCGACGATCCCTGGGTGATCGAAGG
This sequence comes from Stakelama saccharophila, assembly GCF_032229225.1. Lineage (NCBI taxonomy): Bacteria > Pseudomonadati > Pseudomonadota > Alphaproteobacteria > Sphingomonadales > Sphingomonadaceae > Stakelama > Stakelama saccharophila. The sequence continues at coordinate 2,134,602 of NZ_CP135076.1, read as the reverse complement.
GCAGGGGACGGTCGGGCTGGAGGTGATGAGCCAGATGGTCGAGCGCGACCTGCCCGACCCTGCGCATTTCGTCGTGCCGTGCGGCGGCGGAGGGCTGAGCGCCGGGATCGCGCTCGCGGTTCCCGAAGCCCGCGTCACCGTCGTCGAACCCGCCGGATGGGACGACATGCGCCGCAGCCTGGAGGCGGGCTGGATCGAACCCGTAGGCGACGATCCGCCGCCCACCGCCTGCGACGCGCTCCAGACGAAGCAGGTCAGCGAGCGCACCTTCAACGTGCTCGCCAAGCACGATGCCAGGGGCGTTGCCGTCACCGAATCGGAAATCCGCGCGGCGCAGCGCTGGGCCGCGGGCAGGCTGCGCCTGGTCGTGGAGCCGGGCGGAGCGGTCGCGCTCGCCGCACTGCTTTCCGGCCGGGTGGCGCCCGAACCGGGGCTGGTGGTCGTGCTGTCGGGCGGCAATGTCGATATCGACGCCTATGCCCGCGCGCTGGCGACCGAGTGACGATCCATATTCCCGCGCGGGCGAATCTTCTGCGAAGAGCGCGAAACAGAGGCCTTTTTCGTCATGCTGAACTTGTTTCAGCATCCACTTGGCCGTAATATCAAACGCTTAGGCTAAGCGGCTCGGTGGACCCCCGCCTTCGCCGGGGCGAGAATGGGTGTTTGGACGCCGGTTTCCCTCCCGCCGGTGGCGTATTATAGCGTCGCCGTGCCCGAGACCATGACCGGAATAGCCCGCGCCGCCCCCGCCATCGCGATGATCGCCGTCTTCGCGCTCGTCCTCGGCGGCGTGACGCTGCTCAGGCGCGGCGGACCCGATCGAAGCAAGGGCGTGCTCATGCTCGTCTGCGCCGGTGTCGTGTTCGCCAATGTGCTGATCTGGACGCTTTGACGCCGACATCGGACGGGCGCCCGGTCCGCGCCGGGTGGCTCGGGAAAATGCGACCGAAAATCGGGCAGGGATGAACCTCGCGCCGGGCTCGCCCGTTGGGGCCGTCCAGGCAATGATGACGAGAACGTAATGATGCGCATTCTGTCCCTTTCCGCTTCCGTGAGCGCGATCGCCCTCACGCTCGCCGCCTGTGGCGGCTCCCCGGCCGCGGGTGGCGGCAACACGCCCGCGACCGTGGATGCAGGCGGTGGTGCCGCGCCCGCCGCCACCGGCGATGGCGCCGCGATATCGGCGAACGCGGAAGCGACGCCCACGCCCGTGGATACCGCCGATCCCGCGACGGATGCGGACGCCGATCCCGGAACGGCGGAAGCGGCGGTCGCCGTCGTCCGACACTATTACGACGCCATCGACCGGGGCGATTTCCGTACCGCCTACGAACTGTGGGGCAATGACGGCGAAGCGAGCGGCCAGAGCTTCGTGCAGTTCCGCGACGGTTTCGCGAGCACGGCGCGCAGCGACGTGACCGTCGGCACCCCCGGCCGCGCGGAGGGTGCGGCAGGGTCGATCTATATCGAGATCCCGGTGACGGTCGATGCCGAACTGAAGGACGGCACGAACCAGCATTTCAGCGGCAGCTATACGCTGCGCCGCGTCAACGACGTTCCCGGCTCCACGGCGGAACAGCGCCGCTGGCACTTGTCCGACGCCGACCTGAAGAAGGAATAAAGCGGCAACCCGAACCGCTTCCCCCCTTCGTCATGCTGAACTTGATTCAGCATCCATTCCCGCTCCGCAAACAATTCCGGCGGCGCCGGGAATGGATCTTCGACGTTCGCCGGAATGGCGAAGTCGGCGGCACGGTAACGGGGCCGGTCGGGACGACCGGAGCGGCCGTCACTTGATCGGCGAATTCGGGTCCAGCCGCATGTCGAGATAGTCGTTCACGACCCTCATGAGCTGATCCATCTCGTTTTGGAAGAAGTGGTTGGCGCCGGGGATCGTCTCGTGATGGATGGTGATGTGCTTCTGCGTCCTCAGCTTGTCGACCAGCCGCTGCACGCCCGAGGGCGTCACCACTTCGTCCGCCTCGCCGTTGATGATGATGCCCGACGACGGGCAGGGCGCGAGGAAGCTGAAATCGTACAGGTTCGCCGGCGGCGCGACCGAAATGAAGCCGCGGATCTCGGGCCGCCGCATCAATAGCTGCATGCCGATCCACGCACCGAAGCTGGGTGCCGCCACCCAGGTCGTCGATGCTTCCGGGTGGAAGCTCTGCACCCAGTCGAGCGCGCTCGCCGCGTCGGACAGTTCGCCGATGCCGTTGTCGAACGTTCCCTGGCTGCGCCCGACGCCGCGGAAATTGAAGCGGAGCGTCGCAAACCCGCGCTGCTGGAACGTCTTATAGAGCGCCAGCGAGATGTGATTGTTCATCGTGCCGCCCGACGCCGGGTGCGGATGCAGGATCAGCGCGACCGGCGCGCGCGGCTTGGGAGCGGGGGAGAACCGGCCTTCGAGGCGACCTTCGGGACCGGGAAAAATGACTTCGGGCATCAGTACCTGCTGGCAAGGATAGGATAGGCGCGGTGGTACGCGAAAACACAGGCGCTATATAGGCCCGGTGACGATCCGCGCAATCATCGGAACCCATGGTGGCTGAGCGCACCCATCTCGACCATGCCGCCACCACGCCCGTCCGGCCCGAAGCGCAGGCGGCGGTGGCCGAAGGGCTGCGGGACTGGGCCAATCCGTCCTCGCCGCACGCCGCCGGCCGCGCCGCGCGCGCCGCGCTGGAGGATGCGCGGGCACGGATCCGGTCCGTCCTTGATTGGGACGGCGAACTGATCTTCACCAGCGGCGCGACCGAGTCCATCGCCATCGCGCTTGCACACGCCGATTGCACCGGCCGCGCCGTGAGCGCCATCGAACACGATTCGGTCCTGCGCGCGGCGGGCGACGCCACCCGCCTGCCGGTAAGGCCGAACGGCGCCCTCGACATGGATGTTCTCGCCGCCGTCGTCGGGCGCGGCGAACGGCCGCTGGTGGCGGTCCAGGCGGTCAATTCCGAACTCGGCACCGCGCAGGATCTGGCGGGCATCGCGGCGATCGTCCGCGACGCCGGCGGTCTGCTCTTCGCCGATTGCGCCCAGTCTGCCGGAAAGGTGCCGCTGCCCGATGCGGATCTCATGGCTGTTTCCGCGCATAAATTCGGCGGCCCGCCCGGCATCGGCGCGCTGCTGGTGCGCGACTTCGCCATGCTGCGGGCCACGGGCGGGCAGGAATTCGGCTATCGCGGCGGCACCGAGAACCTGCCCGGCGCGCTCGCCATGGCCGCGGCGCTGGAGGCGGCGGATCGCCTGGACGACGGCACGGCGGCATGGCTCGCCGAGCTGCAGCCGGCGCTGCTCGACCTCAGGATGAAGGTCGCCGACCAGGGCGGCACGGTGCTCGCCGATCCCGGCCGGCCGGCGGCTATTCTTTCCATCGCCATGCCCGGCATGAAGGCCGCGGCGCAGCTCATCCGGTTCGACCTCGCCGGCATCGCGGTCTCCGCCGGCAGCGCCTGTTCCTCGGGCTCGCTCAAGACCAGCCATGTGCTCGATGCGATCCGCGCGCCGGCCGATCTGGCCGACAGCGCGATCCGGGTGAGCGTCGGCTGGACCACCACGCCCGGCGACATCGCCCGTTTCGCCGAAGCGTGGACCGGGATCGCACAGGACGCGCGGAGCCGGGCGGCATGATCTATTGCGACTATCAGGCGACGACGCCGCTGGCACCGCGAGCGCTCGCCGCGATGCTGCCCTGGCTGGAGCGCCAGCACGCCAATCCGCATTCGGCCCACGCCGCCGGCCGCAGCGCGCGCGCGGCGATCGAGGTCGCGCGCGATCAGGTCGCGGCGCTGCTTCCGACCGGCGGCACGCTCGCCTTCACCAGCGGCGCGACCGAGGCGCTCAACTGGGCGCTGAAGGGGGCGGGGCAGGGGCGTATCGTCACCATCGCCAGCGAACATGCCGCGGTGCTCGACACGGTTGGGGCGTTGCGCGCTCAGGGCCGCGAGATCGTCATTCTGCCCGTCGACCGCGACGGTCTGGTCGATATGGACGCCGCGCGCGATGCGATCGTCCCCGGCACCGCACTGGTCGAGGCGATGCTGGTCAACAACGAGATCGGCACGATTCAGCCCGTCGCCGATCTCGCCGAACTGGCGCACGCGGCCGGCGCACGGATGCTGTGCGATGCGGTGCAGGGCTATGGCCGCGTCGATATTCCGCAAGGCTGCGACCTGATCGCGCTGTCGGCGCACAAGATCCACGGGCCGAAAGGCATCGGCGCGCTGTGGATCCGGGACGGCGTCACGCTCGCGCCGCTGCTCCACGGCGGCGGACAGGAGGCGGGCGGCCGCTCCGGCACGCTGTCGCCCGCGCTCTGTGCCGGCTTCGGCGCTGCCGCGGTACTGGCGGCGGAGCGCCGCGATGCCGATGCCGCCCATGTCGCCCGTCTGTTCGAGGCCGCCACGGCGCGGCTCGATCCGGCCTGGGTCATCAACGGTTCAGTCGATCGGCGCTACTGCGGCAACCTCAATATCCGCCGCGAGGGGCTCGACGTGAACCGGCTGATGAGCGAACTGCGCGACATCGCCTTTTCGGCCGGATCGGCCTGCGCCAGCGGATCGGGACGGTCGAGCCATGTGCTGCGCGCGATCGGCTTGACCGACGCCGAGGCGCGGTCGAGCATCCGCCTCGGCTTCGGCCGCTATACGGAAAGGGAAGACTTGGTGAACGCACTCGACCGGATCGAACGGGCCGCCGCAATGCAGGTGCAGAACGCATGATCCGCGTGCGCTTCATCGAACGCGACGGCGAGCAGGTGCGCGAGACGACGGCCGCGCCCGGCGACACGCTGCTCCGCGTGGCACAGGGCGAGGGGCAGCCGCTGGAGGGCACGTGCGAGGGGCAGATGGCCTGCTCCACCTGCCATGTGATCGTCGCGGCCGAGGATTTCGGAAAGCTGCCGCCCGCCAGCGAAGAGGAAGAGGATATGCTCGATCTCGCCGCCGGGGCCGCGCGCACCAGCCGGCTTGCCTGTCAGATCGAACTCACCGACCATCTCGACGGCCTCACCGTGCGCATCCCGGCCGAGGCCCACGACATGCAGGGACGATGACCATGATCAACCGCAGACACTGGATCGCCGGCGCCGGCGCGCTCGGCTTCACCGCCGCCACGCCCCTATTCGGCCAGGCCCGCAAGTCGATCTTCGACGTGCTGGAGCGCAGCTCGGGCGGCCGGCTCGGCATCGCCGCGATCGACACCGGCAACGGCCACCGCCTGCTGTGGAATGCGCAGGAACGCTTCGCGCTGTGCTCCACCTTCAAGATCCTGCTCGCCGCCGCGGTGCTGGTGAAGGCGCAGCGCGGCGACCTGCCGCTGGATCGCCAGGTGAAGTTCGGCCAGGCCGATCTTCTGGACTATGCGCCCGTGGTGAAGGCCAATCTCGCCCAGGGCGGCATGACAGTCGAACAGCTCGCCCAGGCCGCTGTCGAACTGAGCGACAACAGCGCCGCCAACCTCCTGTTGCCGCAGGTCGGCGGACCGGGCGGCCTGACCCGCTTCATCCGCGAACAGGGCGATCAGATCACCCGCCTCGACCGGCCGGAGCCCGACCTCAACGATGTGAAGCCCGACGACCCGCGCGACACCACGACGCCCGGCGCCATGGTCACGCTGATGCAGGACCTGCTGGTCGGCAATGTCCTGACGCCGCAATCGCGTGAAAAGCTGATCGGCTGGATGGTCGCGAGCAGGACCGGCGACCAGCGCCTGCGCGCCCGCCTTCCCGACGATTGGCGCGTGGGCGACAAGACGGGCACGGGGGCGCACAATTTCAACGATGTGGCGATCGCCTATCCGCCGGGCCGCAAGCCGATCCTGATCGCCTGCTATCTCGACGCGCCGGGGCTGGACGCGGAGGCCGCGAACAAGGCCCACCAGCGCGTCGGCTCGCTCGTCGGCCGCCTCTTCGCCCAGCGCTGAACGGCCTTCATCGCGTCTCCGCAGGGAAGGCGGAGTCGACGTGCCTGCCGCCATCCTCGTGCTCCTGCGCAGGCAGCAGCCCAGAGCTTCGGGCACAGCGCTTGCAGCTCTGGGTTCCCGCATCCGCAGGAACGCGGGCTCTGCTCGACACAGGGGCGACACAGCGTCATCCGCGCCGCCACGACAATCGCGCGCATGTGCACCCTTGCCCCTCCCACACCCCATCGGCCAAAAGCGACCCGATGACGATTCTTGTGGACATGGGCACCGACCGGACGGGCCAGTCGGTGCCGATCGACCTCGAGGAACTGCTGGCGACGCGGCTGCTGGTGCAGGGCAATTCCGGCTCCGGCAAGTCGCACCTGTTGCGCCGCCTGCTCGAAAAGAGCGCCGGCCAGGTGCAGCAGGTCGTCATCGACCCCGAGGGCGATTTCGTCACGCTTGCCGAACCCTATGGCCATGTCGTCATCGACGGGCTGGACCATAGCGAGCGCGAGGTCGCGGCCCTGGCCGAGCGCATCCGCGAACACCGAGCCTCCGTCATCCTCAACCTGGAGGGGCTGGAGGCGGAAGGACAGATGCGCTGCGCCGCCGCCTTCCTTTCCGGCATGTTCGAAGCGCCGCGCGAGCATTGGTATCCGGTGCTCGTCGTCGTGGACGAGGCGCAGCTTTTCGCGCCCACCGGCGGCGGCGAGGTGTCGGAAGAGGTGCGCCGCGCCTCGCTGGGCGCCATGACCAACCTGATGTGCCGTGGGCGCAAGCGCGGCCTCGCCGGCATCATCGCCACCCAGCGCCTCGCCAAGCTCGCCAAGAATGTCGCGGCCGAGGCGTCGAACTTCCTGATGGGGCGCACCTTCCTCGACATCGACATGGCCCGCGCCGCCGATCTGCTCGGCATGGAGCGGCGCCAGGCCGAGCAGATCCGCGATTTGCAGCGCGGCACCTTCCTCGCGCTCGGCCCGGCGGTGTCGCGCCGGGCCGTCTCGGTCACCATCGGCGCGGTGGAAACCTCCGCGCGCGGCGGCAGTCCCAAGCTCACGCCGCTGCCCGACGCGCCGCCCGAGGACATGAAGGAACTGCTCTTCTCTTTCGCCGAAGAGGCACCACCGCCACCGCCACCGCCGCCGGCGCCGCCGAAACAGCCGGCTTCCGAAGCGCTCATGGAAAGGCTCGCCGCCTCGCGCCCGGCGGCGCAGCCGTCGCTGCCCGACAAGGAACCGGAAGAGGTGGCGGCGATCACCGCGTCGGTGCTGCGCGCGATCGTCGCCGATGCCGATTCCGCCTATCGCGCGCCCGCCGTGCTGTTCCAGGATTTCCAGGTCCGTTGCCGGATGGAGGGGCTCAGCCCGCCGCCGCTCGACCTCGCCGGCTTCACCCGCCGGCTCGCCTGCGCCCGCGCCGGCATCTTCGATGCGCCGGGCGAGGATTGGGCGCCTGCGCTCGATCTGGCCGAAAGCCTGCCCGACGACATGCTCGGCGCGTTCCTCCTCGTCGCCCGCGCCGCGCGAGAGGGCGCGCCGTGTCCCAGCGACGCCGAGATCGCTGAAACCTACGGCACCAGCTCGCTCGGTCGCGTCCGCCGCCTGCTCGGCTATATCGAGAGCCGCGACCTGTTCGTCAGCCGGGTCGATCTCGCCGGCAAGCGCTCGATCAGCCTGCCGCATCTCGGCTGGACCACCCGGCCGGCCGAGGTCTGACGCGCCAGCCCGCCTGCGCCGGTGCGAAATGGTTGAACTCCCGCCGGGTCGTGACGTTGGTCGCGCATTGGCAAAGGAAAGGGCAGAGAGGATGCGCAAGCAGACCCGATGGACGTTGCTCGGCGCGGGGCTCACCGCCGCGGCGGGCCTTGCCGGCTATTTCAAGCTCAGGGGATGCGCAGTCGAGCGGCCGGACTACCGCGTGCGCGAAAAGGACGGCGCGGCCGAAGTCCGCGACTATCCCGAATTGCTGGTCGTCGAAACCACGGAGACCGGCGCGCGCGAACCGTCGCTGCGGACGGGCTTTCGCCGGCTGGCCGACTATATCTTCGCGAAGGACCGCGACGGGCGGAAGATCCCGATGACGGTGCCGGTGCTGTCGGACAATGCGATCGACAGCCGGCGCTGGCGCACCCGCTTCGTCATGCCCGCGCGCTTTCGCCGCGAAACCCTGCCCGATCCGACGCCGGAGGTGGAAATTGCGGTCGTCCCTGCGCGGCGGGTCGGCGTCATCCGGTTCAAGGGAAAGGCCACCGACGCCGTTCTGCGCGACAAGGAACGCGAACTGCGCGACTGGCTCGCCATGCACGGCCACGATCCGATGGGGACGGCGGAACATGCCTATTACGACCCGCCGATGAAGCCCGCGCGCCTGCGCCGTACCGAGGTGATCCTGCCGCTGAGGCGCTGAGCGCAGCCGGGACGCCCGCGATCCGGGCCTTGCGCCGGGGGAGCGGATCGACCATATGGCCGCGCGGGAGTCGGGCGGACGCAGTCGTCGCCAACCCGGTCAGGTCCGGAAGGAAGCAGCCGTAACGATTTCGCTGCGGGTCGTTCCGGCTCCCACCCCCCGCCGCCTTCTCCCCTCCCTTTCAAGGGAGGGGTCGGGGGCGGGTGCGAGCGCAGCGAGCTTCAACGCCAGCCAAAGCAAAGCAAAGCCGAGGCATCGAGCCTCGCCTTCGCTGAACCCATCCCTTGATCCCCTCCCTCGAAAGGAGGGCAGGTGGATGGCAGCACCCCAACCCGTCGTTCCTGCGAAGGCAGGAACCCATGTCTCTCGCCGCACCCACACCGCCCGAAGCACCACAGACCAGCCCCACCTGTGCAAGAGCGGCACCGCTGCGCCCGCTCGCCGTCCGGCAGGACCGGCGCCGACCGACCGCCTGCCTTCCGGAACCCGCCCGGCCGCAGAAACCATTTTCCTACACCCACCGGTCTGTGCCACCACCGGCACTGCTCTTTGATATCGGTTATACTCTCCCGCGCGCGCACCCGCGCACCCGCGCACCTGCACGCGCCCGCGTTGAGGTGCGACTCTGTGCGACCTTTGGCGGTTTGGTGCGGGCTGCGGCGATACCCTTCGACTTCGCGGGGCCGAGCGCCTAGATTGGCCGTGATGACCGATTCCGCCCTCGATCTCGGCGAGCCGCAGCAGCCGCAAAAGGCCGATGCCTATCAGGTGCTCGCCCGCAAATATCGCCCGAAGACCTTCTCGCAACTGATCGGCCAGGACGCGATGGTGACGACGCTCGCCAACGCGATCCGCCGCGATCGGCTGGCGCATGCCTTCCTTCTCACCGGCGTGCGCGGCGTCGGCAAGACGTCGACCGCGCGCCTGATCGCCAAGGCGCTCAATTGCGTCGGGCCGGATGGCGAGGGCGGGCCGACCATCGATCCGTGCGGCGTCTGCGAGCCTTGCCGCGCCATTTCCGAAGGCCGGCATATCGACGTGATCGAAATGGACGCGGCCAGCCATACCGGCATCGACGATGTGCGCGAGATCATCGAAGGGTCGCGCTATGCCGCCGTATCGGCGCGCTACAAGATCTACATCATCGACGAAGTCCACATGCTGTCGAAACAGGCGTTCAACGGCCTCTTGAAGACGCTGGAGGAGCCGCCGGCGCATGTGAAGTTCCTGTTCGCCACGACGGAGGTGAACAAGGTGCCGGTGACGGTGCTGTCGCGCTGTCAGCGTTTCGACCTGCGGCGCATTCCGGCCGATCGTCTGACCGAACATTTCGCCCATGTCGCGCAATCCGAAGGCGTGGAGGCGGAGCCGGAGGCGCTGGCGCTGGTGGCGCGCGCGGCCGAAGGGTCGGCGCGCGATGGGCTGTCGATCCTCGATCAGGCGATCGCCCATGCCGGGATGGAAGGCGGCGGCGTGCGTGCCGATGCGGTGCGGCAGATGCTCGGCCTGTCCGATCGCGGGGCCATCCGCGACCTGTTCGGCCTGCTGCTCGCCGGCGATGCCCCGGCGGTGCTGGACGCGCTGCGCCGGCAATATGAATATGGCGTCGATCCGCAGGCGGTGCTGAAGACCCTGCTCGAAACCGTGCATGGCGCGACGCTGGCGAAGGTGGGCAGCCGCCCCGATCCGGCGCTGTCGGGTGAGGAGCGCGAGGCGCTGGCCCATTGGGGCACGCGGCTTTCCTATCCGATGCTGCACCGGCTCTGGCAATTGCTGTTGAAGGGGCATGAAGAGGTGTCGAGCGCCGCGCTGCCGATCGAGGCGTGCGAGATGGCGCTCTTGCGCATCGTGCACGCCGCGACGCTGCCGGATCCGGGCGAACTCGCCCGCAAGCTGGCCGATGGGAGCGGGCAGACGGCGGCTCCGGCCGCACCGGCTGTCGCCCCGGCGGGGGCGCCGGCGGGGGCGTCCGCCGCCTCGGCCGCACCGCGCGGCGATATGGCGGCTTCCCCGGCTCCCGCGCTCGGCCTCGAACCGGTGGCGCTGCCGTCCGATCCGGACGCATTATGGGCGCTGCTGGGGGAACATGGCCGGCACGAGATGCAGGCCCAGGTGCGCAATCACCTGCGGCCCATCCGGTTCGCCCCGCCCGAACTCGAAATCAGCGCGGCTCGGCCCCTTCCAGCCGATTTCGCCCGTGATCTCGCGAACGAATTGCGCCAGATTACGGGCACGAGCTGGAAGATCGCGACCGCCAATGCGCCGGGCGGGGCGACGCTGCGCGAGCGCGAGCAGCAGGACGAGGAGGATTTCCGGGCGCAGGTACGCGCCGATCCGGTCGTCGCCGCTGCGCTGGAGGCCTTTCCGGACGCCCGGATCGACTGGGACAAGACCAAACGGAGTGCATGACGATGCAGAATCTCGAAGACATCATGGCAATGGCGCAAAACGTCCAGAACCAGCTTGAGGAAGCGCAGTCGAAGCTCGACGATATCGAGGTGGAGGGCGCGGCCGGCGGCGGCATGGTCAAGGTCCGCGCGTCCGCCAAGGGCCGCGTCATCGGCCTGGACATCGACGAATCGCTGCTGCAGCCGTCGGAAAAAGGCATGCTGGAGGATCTGGTCATCGCCGCCTTCAACGACGCCCGCGCCAAGGCCGATGCCGCTTCGCAGGAGGAGATGTCCAAGATGACCAGCGGCATGCAGCTTCCCCCTGGTTTCAAGCTCCCCTTCTAAAGTCTCTGCCGCTCTGCAGGCGCGGCAAGTGTCCGGAATGGCCGGAGCGCGTCGGGCCGGGTCGCCTCGCTGTGCTCTTGCGAAAGCAGGAACCAGGGCTTCGGGCGCGGCGCTTGCGGCCCTGGTTCCCGCCCTTGCGGGAATGCGCTCCTTCCGGGGCGACGGCGCAGCAGGACCGATCGCCTCTGCACGCATCGCCGCAGCGTCGCGTGACCATTCCGCTCCGGGAACAATATTCGCGCCCCCGCCGTTGACCGCGCACTTTGAACGGAGGGATGGCCATGAGTGACGAACGCGTAACCGAAACCGAAACCACGACGACGGGCGAGGGGCCGCACACCACCGTCGTCGAGCGTCGTAGTGGCGGCGGCGGGCTGCTGATCGGCATTGCGGTGCTGATCCTGGTGATCGTCGGCGCTTATTTCCTGCTCAACCAGAGCCGGAACGACGATGTCCAGACGCAGGCGATCGACGGCGCGGCACAAAGCGTCAGCGATGCCGCCGACAAGGTGGGCGATACCGCGCAACAGGCCGGCGACACGGTAGGCGATACGGCGCAGCAGGCCGGCGATGCCGTCGACGAGAATTGATGGCGGCGTGATTGCGACGGCTGCCTGCGCCGGCGATCGCGCTCAGCGCAGGCAGCTATCCAGTCCGCCGCGGCGGATGACGCCCATGCGGCGCTGGATCGTGTTGCCGTAACGCCGGGTGAAACCGGTCGGCGCCGTTCCCGCCCGCCGCTTTGGCAGCGGCAGGACCGCCGCGATCTGCGCGGCTTCACGCCTGCTGAGCGTGCCCGCGCCGTGGCCGAAATATCGCTGCGCCCCGGCTTCGACGCCATAGGTGCCGATCCCGGTTTCGGCGACGTTCAGATAAACCGTCATGATCCGCTGCTTGGTCCACAGCGTTTCGATCAGAAAGGTGAACCAGGCCTCCAGGCCTTTTCGGAAATAGCCGCCGCCTTGCCACAGAAAGGCGTTCTTCGCCGTCTGCTGGCTGATGGTCGAGCCGCCGCGAACGACGCGGCCGGCTTTCTCGTTGCGCTCGAACGCCTTGCGGATCGCTTCATAGTCGAAGCCGTCATGCTGGCAGAAGCGCGTATCCTCGCCGGCCATCGCCGCGCGCGGCATATCGGGATCGATATGCGACAGCGCCGTCCAGTCCTTCGTGACGCCGCGGCCCGAGATCATGTCGCCGACCATCGTTGCGGTAATCGGCGGCGGTACGAAGCGATAGACGCCGACCCAGACGACCGACACCAGGACGAAGGCCAGCACCAGCTTGGCGAGAAAAAACAGAGCGCGCCGAACCGGCCCGTGCCGGCGGCGCGCTTTCGATCGACGCTTTGCGCGATTGCCCATCAAGGGCGGCATAAGCGGATCAGGCGGCGCTGAGCAACCGCTTCTCGCCGGCAAGGCGCATCATCGCCTTTTGCAGCTTCTCGAACGCGCGCACCTCGATCTGGCGCACCCGTTCCCGGCTTACGCCGTAAACCTGGCTCAGTTCCTCCAGCGTCTGCGGATTGTCGGTCAGCCGCCTTTCGGTCAGGATATGGCGTTCGCGATCGTTCAGATCCTCCATCGCCTCGACCAGCATGTCGTGGCGGACATCGGCCTCTTGCGCATCGGCGACCCGTTCGTCCTGCAACGGTTCCTCGTCGGTCAGCCAGTCCTGCCACTGGCTTTCGCCCTCTTCGCGCATCGGTACGTTGAGCGAGGTGTCGCCGCCCATCGCCATGCGGCGATTCATGCTGGTGACTTCGTCGGTGGTGACGCCCAGATCGCTGGCGATCTTCTGCACGTCCTCGGGCTTCAGGTCGCCGTCCTCGAACGCGTCCAGCTTCGCCTTCATCCGCCGCAGGTTGAAGAACAATTTCTTCTGCGCGGCGGTCGTGCCCATCTTCACCAGGCTCCAGGAACGCAGGATGAACTCCTGGATCGAGGCGCGGATCCACCACATGGCATAGGTGGCGAGGCGGAAACCGCGGTCCGGCTCGAACTTCTTCACGCCCTGCATCAGGCCGATATTGCCTTCGGAAATCAACTCGGACACCGGCAGGCCGTATCCGCGATATCCCATCGCGATCTTGGCCACCAGTCGCAGGTGCGAGGTGACGAGCTGGGCGGCCGCCTCGGTATCGCCATGCTGCTGAAAGCGCTTGGCGAGCATATATTCCTGCTCTGGCGTCAGGATCGGGAATTTCTTGATCTCGGACAGATAGCGGTTGAGGCTCGCCTCTCCGCCGAGCGCGGGAATCGTCGCGGGGACGTTGCTGCCGCTGGCCATTGCCGTTTCTCCCTTTCGCCGCCCCGATGCCCGTCATCGGAAAGCCGCATTGACTATACGTGAAGTTGGTTGAACAGTTCCTGCATGTCCGCAGGCATTTCACTATCGAACGCCAAAGCGTTGCTATCGACGGGATGAATGAACCCAAGATGCGCCGCGTGCAAGGCCTGGCGCCGGAAACCCAGCGTTGCCAACAACGCCCGGTGCGCCGGTCTGCTCCGTCCATATACGGGATCGCCCAGCAGGGGATGACCGATCGACGCCATATGGACCCGAACCTGGTGCGTTCGGCCGGTTTCAAGCCGGCATTCGACCAGCGCCGCCTCCCGCAATGGTTCGACCAGGCGATAATGCGTCCGTGCATTCTTGCCGCCCGGCACGATCGCCATCTTCTTGCGGTTGGCGGGTGATCGTCCGAGCGGCGCCTCGATCGTTCCTTCGCCTGTCGCCAGCCGGCCGCCGACGATGGCGAGATAGCGGCGATCGATGGAATGCGCCTTGAACTGCCGGGCCAGCCCTTCATGCGCGCGGTCGTGCTTCGCAGCGACGATCAGGCCCGACGTATCCTTGTCGATACGGTGCACGATTCCCGGCCGTGCGACGCCGCCGATGCCGGAAAGCTGTCCCGCGCACTGGTGCAGCAAGGCATTCACCAGCGTTCCGTCGGCATTGCCCGCGGCGGGGTGGACGACCATGCCCGCCGGCTTGTCGATCACGATCAGGTGCTCGTCCTCATAGACGACGTTCAGGGCGATCGCCTGCGGCGTATTATGCGCCGGCTCCGGTTCGGGCAGGGTGACGCTGTAAATGGCGCCGGCGGAAGCCTTGGACGAAGGGTTGCGCTGCGGCACGCCCTTCGGATCGAACACCATGCCGCTGGCGATCAGCGTCTTCAGCCGCTCGCGGGACAGGGTGGGGATCGCCTCTGCCAGGGCGCGGTCGAGCCGCCAGCCGTGCGCCTGCTCCGCGATCTGCGCTTCGATTGTGGAAACCCCCCGGCCCATGCGCTAGCGAAGATGGGAATGGCGCCCCTGATTACAAGTGCGACCCTGCGAAATTTGCTGCTCGCGGCCCGTGCGCGTCCCGCCGAGGAGATCTGCGGCATTCTGCGCGGCACGAACGACGTCGTCCGGCATGCGATGGCCACCGCGAACGTCGCTTCGCGCCCGGCCGACAGCTTCGAGATCGACGCCGGCGCGTTGCTGCGCGTCCACCGCCTTTCGCGCGCGCCGGGCGGCTTCGACATTCTGGGCTGTTATCATTCCCATCCCGGCGGCCGTCCCGCGCCGTCGCCGCGCGATGCGGCGGCTGCGGCGGCGGACGGGCGCCTGTGGCTGATCCTCGGCGGGGATACGGCCCGACTCTGGCGCGCCGTGTCGCAAGGCGCCGTTCACGGCCGGTTCGATCCGGTTGCTTTCGATATCATGACTGGTAAGCGAGTCGTGCGATCGGTGAGCGCGGTCGCGTGGGACGATGACGAGCCTGGGAGCCTGGCGATTGAATATTTCCTCGACTGAATTCGCAAGCCTGCTGTGCTCTCGTCTCTGTCATGATCTGCTCAGCCCCGTCGGGGCGCTCAACAACGGTCTCGAGCTTCTGGCCGACGAACACGACCCGGAAATGCGCGCGCGCTGCCTGGAACTGCTCGCCGACAGTGCGAGGGCGTCGGCGAACAAGCTGAAATTCTTCCGCCTGGCATTCGGCGCCGCCGGCGGCTTCGGGGAAACGGTGGACACGCGGGAGGCGCAGACCGCCATCGAAGGGTTGTTCGGCGACAATCAGCGCGTGAAGATCGGCTGGATGGTGGGTGAAAGCGTGTTGCCCAAACACGCGATCAAGATCCTGCTCAACCTCGCCCTGATCGGGGGCGATGCGCTGGTGCGCGGCGGACGGCTCGATATCGGTGCAGAGGCGCAGGACGGCGCCCTCGAAATCGGTGTGCGCGCCGAAGGCCCGAAGATCGTGCTCGATACCGAGCTTCGCGGCGCCCTGTCGGGTGGCGCGAACGACACCGCGCCTACGCCGCGGGCGGCGGCGGCGCACCTGGTGCGGGATCTGGTGGCGGACGTCGGCGGCCGCCTGCAGATTTCGCCGCCCGAAGACGACAT
Organism: Stakelama saccharophila; assembly: GCF_032229225.1. Taxonomy (NCBI): domain Bacteria; kingdom Pseudomonadati; phylum Pseudomonadota; class Alphaproteobacteria; order Sphingomonadales; family Sphingomonadaceae; genus Stakelama; species Stakelama saccharophila. The sequence continues at coordinate 2,119,160 of NZ_CP135076.1, read as the reverse complement.
TCTCGTCTTCGGCGCCTCCTTTCGCACGGAGTAAACCGGGCCTTAACCCTCCCTCGGCAAAGGTCTCCCGGCCAAGGCGCGGGGAACCATGGACGACCTACTGCAAGAATTCATCGCCGAAACGCGTGAAACGCTCGAAACGCTGTCGGGCGAAATCATCGCGTGGGAAGCCGCGCCGCAGGATTGTGCGCGGCTCGACGCGATCTTTCGCTTCGTCCACACCGTCAAGGGAAGCTGCGGCTTTCTCGATCTTCCCCGCCTGCAGCGGCTCAGCCACGCGGCCGAGGACGTGCTGGCCCAGGTTCGCGAAGGCGAACGCATTCCCGACCCGCCGCTGGTGAATGCGGTGCTCGCCGTCGTTGACCGGATCGGCGACATCGTCGAGGCGATCGACGCCGGCAATGCGCTGGACGATTCGGGCGAGGACATGCTGATCGCAGCACTCGAAAAGGGTGCGGAATCGAGCGCCGCCGCCGCGACCCCGACGCCGCGGGCCGCATCGCGCAGCGTGCGGCTCAACGTCGATCTGCTCGACCGGATGATGAGCGGCATGTCCGACATGGTGCTTGCCCGCAACGAACTTGCCCGTCGCCTGCGCGCCGATGATGTCGATCCGACCGTAGAGGCGGCGCTGGAACGGATGTCGGCGAGCGTTGCCGATATGCGCGAGGCGGTGACGCGGACGCGCATGCAAAAGCTCGACACGTTGTTCTCCGTCATTCCGCGCGTCGTGCGCGATACGGCGGCGACCCTCGGCAAATCGGTGGTGCTCAATATCGAGGGCGCCGATGTCGAACTCGACCGCGAAATGATCGAGGCGATGCGCGACCCGCTCGTCCACATGATCCGCAACGCCATCGACCACGGACTGGAAACGCCGGAGGAACGGCGTGCCGCGGGCAAGCGCGAAAACGGCCGGCTGACGGTCGCGGCGCGCCAGTCCGGCAATCAGATCGTGATCGAGATCGTCGACGACGGGCGCGGCATCGACACGGCGAAGGTGATCGCCAAGCTCGCATCCGCCGGCGCGCGCGATGAACAGGAGATGCGCGCGCTTCCCGACCGGGCCAAGCTGGCGCTCATTTTCGAACCCGGCCTCACGACGAAAGAGGAGGTGTCCGACATCTCCGGCCGCGGCGTCGGCATGGACGTCGTGCGTGCGGCGATCAACCATATCGGCGGACGGATCGATCTCGACAATGCGCCGGGCAAGGGGCTGCGCATCGCGATCCATGTGCCGCTGACGCTTTCGATCATCTCCGCCGTGGTCGTGCGGCTCGGCGATCAGCGTTTCGCCGTGCCGCGTCAGGCGATAGAGGAAATCGTGAGCGCGCAGGCGGACAATATCCGCATCGACAGGCTGGGTAGCGGCGCCGTGGTGATGGTGCGCGACCGCAAGCTGCCGCTGGTCGATCTCGCCGAACTGATGCGGCTGCCGGACCGGGCCGATCGTGCCGACGCAATGCTCCTGATCGTCAGCATCGGCACGGGCAGCTTCGCCATCGGGGTCGACGGCGTGCTCGACAACGAGGAACTGGTGATCAAGCCCGCGGCTCCGGACGTGATGGCGACCGGCGTCTATGGCGGACAGACATTGCCCGACAACGGCATGCCCATGCTGGTGCTCGATTGCGCCGGGATCGCCGCCACCAGCGGCATGCGCTTCGGCCTCGCCGCCGAGGCGCTCGAAGAGGACGCCGACAAGGAAGAGCAGGCGCCGGGGATGCCGGCACTGCTGTTCGTCGACCTCGACGGCAGCACCCGCGCCATTCCGCTGGCCGTAGTCGACCGTATCGAGCACGTCGCGGGCGACGCCGTCCGCTATTCGGCGGGCCGGCTGCGTATCGCGATCGATGGCCGGATCGTGCCGGTCCGCGCGATCGGCGATCCGGCGGGCAGGGACCGGATAGCGGTTCTTCGGCTCCGGGACGGCGCGGACGAGGTCGCCTATGCGGTATCGGAGGCGCTCGACATCGTCGCGATCGACGGCGACATCGTGCCGGCGGACGAGGACGGCCCCGTGGCCGGCGCCGTGCTGCACGACGGGCGGCAGGTCGAGATCGTGGACGCCAACTGGATCCTGGCGGGCGACGAGGAAGCCGTCCACCGCGCTGACGGCGATCCGATCTGTCTGCTTGCCGGCAGGGATGACGGCTGGATGCACGGCTTCGTCCGTCCGTTGCTCGAACAGGCGGGCTACCGCGTCGTCCGTCGCCTGCCGGAAGGAGCGCGTGCGGCGGTGATCCTGACCGGCGATGACGAGGACGACGAGCGCTATGCGTCGCTGGGCGCGGCGGTCCTGCGCCTTTCCTCCCACCGCACGTCCGGCGGACGGAGCGGAGATCATATATTCCGCTACGACCGAAAGGCGCTGCTCTCTGCCGTCGCTGCACGTATCGAGGGGGCCGTCTGATGTCGTCGCTGTTTCTCCTCGCCACTGTCGCCGGGCGCACCGTCGCCATTCCCTCCGACCAGGTCGAATCGGTCGTCGATATCGACGCGGTGACGCCCATTCCGCTCGCGGCGGACCATATTCGCGGCCTCGCGGCGCTGCGCAGCAGGGTCGTCACCGTGATCGACAGCCGCCGCGCGCTCGGCGCACCCGGCGATGCGCCGGATGGCCGCGCGGTCGTCACCCGGGTCGACGGGCATCATTATGCGGTGCTGGTGGAAGCGCTCGACGACGTGGTGGCGTTCGAGGAGCAGCCTTTGCCCAACGGCGTGGCGCTCGACGGCGATTGGGGAGCGGTCGCCAGGGGGATGATCGAACGCGACCGTGAAGCGGTGCTGATCATCGACATCGCGGCGCTCGTTCCCGGCCCGAAAATCGCCGCGTGACACGGTCTGCGATTAACACCGTGCTTACGACCCGTGTGGCACTATCAGCCGGTATCAAGTCAACAGGATGTGATTCACTATGAAATCTTGTCTCGTCGTCGATGATTCGAAGGTCATCCGCAAGGTTGCCCGGCACATCCTCGAAACGCTCGATTTCGAAGTCCGCGAGGCGGGTGACGGCCGCGAAGCGCTGGACGCCTGCATGGCCACGCCGCCCGATGTCGTCCTTCTGGACTGGAACATGCCGATCATGAGCGGGATGGATTTCCTGCGCGCGCTCGGCGACAGCGGAATGACGGCGCGCCCCAAGGTCGTGTTCTGCACCACGGAAAACGGCATGGCCCATATCCGCGCCGCCATCGAAGCGGGCGCCGACGAATATGTCATGAAGCCGTTCGATCGCGAAACGCTGGAGAGCAAGCTTCAGATCGTCGGCCTCGGCTGACGGCCCGGCGCCATGAATGTTCCCGCCGGCATCGCGGTAGCGGCGATCGACGCATCGCCTGCGCAGCGCAGCGTATTGATCGTCGACGATTCCGCCGTCGCGCGCGCGGTCCTCAGCCGCATGGTCGAGGCGATGCCGGGGTTCGGGGTCGCCGGCGCCGTCGGTGATTGCGACGCCGCGTTCGACATCCTGCGCGAACGGCGGGTCGATGCCATCCTGCTCGATCTGGAAATGCCGGTCACCAATGGCCTTACGGCGTTGCCGGACCTGTTGCGTGCCGGCGATGGCGCCCGCATCCTGGTGGTATCCTCCAATTGCGACGAGGGCGGCGCGACCGCGGTGCAGGCGCTGGCGCTCGGCGCGGCCGACACGCTGGTAAAGCCCGGCATCGGCGCGCCGGCCGGCCGCTTTCACGATGTTCTTCGTGCCCGTCTGCTTCGGTTGCTCGACGAACCCGAGGGGTGCCCGCCGCTGCCCGCGAAGGTCGGGCCGGACGAGATTCTGGACTTCGATATCGTCGCGATCGGCGCCTCGACCGGCGGGATCCACGCGCTGACGAAGCTGATGCGGGCCATTCCGGACAGGCTCGACCTGCCGATTCTCGTAACCCAGCACCTGCCGGCGTCCTTTATGCCCTATTTCGCCGCGCAACTGGCGATGCTCGCCAACCGGCCCTGCGAGGTCGCGCACGATCTGAGCCGGATCAAGTCGGGGCGAATTCTGGTTGCACCGGGCAACGCGCATCTACGATGCGTGCGCCTTTCCGACGGCGCGGCGGTGCGTCTGATCGAGACGGCCGCGCCGAGCGGCTGCATGCCGTCGGTCGATCCGATGTTGCGCTCGGTCGCCGACGTATATGGCGCCCGCGCGCTGGCCGTCATCCTCAGCGGGATGGGACGCGACGGCTGCCTGGGTGCGAAGGCGGTCCATCGTGCCGGCGGAATCGTCGCGGTCCAGGATCAGGCGAGTTCGGTGGTGTGGGGAATGCCGGGCTCTATCGTCGCGGATGGTCACGCCCATGTCGTGCTGCGGCCCGAAGAGATCGGTGCGATGATCGCCCGGCGACGTCGGCCCGCATGCTGAGCACACCCGTTCCCAGGGCGCCGACCCGCGGAATGGCGGTTATTTCCGCCTTGCTGGAAAGGAAGACCGGCCAGCAGCTCGCATCCGGCCGGAGCTGGCGGGTAGAGATGGCGTTGAAGCCGATCCTGCGCGACAACGGTCTGGCCAGTCTGGAAGAATTGGTGTCGGTCCTGCTTGCCGGCGAACGGGGCAATCTTGCCGATAAGGTGGTGGAGGCGATCTTGAATCAGGAAACATCCTTTTTCCGGGATGGCACGGTGCTGCAACAGATCGTCGGCGCCGCGGCCGCGATGCAGCAGCAAGCGGGCGATCGCCGGCTGCGGATCTGGTGTGCCGGCTGTTCCACCGGTCAGGAACCCTATTCGCTGGCGATGTTGTTCGCCGAATGGCCGGAAGGCCGGCCGATGCCGGAAATCGTTGCCACGGACATCTCCGCCGCTGCGATCGATCGCGCGCGCACGGGGAGCTATTCCCAGTTCGAAATCCAGCGCGGCCTGCCGGTGCGACAGATGATCCGGTGGTTCGTTGAGGGCGGCGAACAATGGTCGGCGAGGCCGGAGCTGAAGCGCCTGGTGCAGTTCCGCCGCAACAACCTGGTCGAGGACCCTCCGCCTGCCGGGCGGTTCGACATCATCCTGTGCCGCAATGTTCTCATGTATTTCCCGAGCGCGCTGCGCCGGAGCACGCTGGACAGCCTGGCCTCGGTGCTGCGGCCGCAGGGCCTGCTGATCATGGGGGCGGGCGAGACGGTCATCGGCCAGACCGAGGCCCTGGTGCCGAGCGAGCGGCACCGCGGAATGTATCGTCCGGACGCGGCCGGCGCCGCCGCTTCGCAGGTGGCCTTAACCCGATTGCCTTGATCGCGCGGGCGCGGCATCAGGGGGATATGGTCGCTTGCCGGTTCCGCCCTTCATGCGCATGATCGATGCGCCGTCGCCCAATTTCGACGATCGGGCGCTGCCCGTATCCATGGTCGTCCTGCACTATACCGGCATGCAGGATGCCGGCTCGGCCATCGCTCGCCTGCGCGATCCGGCGGCGAAGGTTTCCGCCCATTATGTCGTCGACGAAGACGGCAGCATCCTGAAGCTGGTCGACGAAAGCCGGCGGGCATGGCACGCCGGGCGATCCTGGTGGCGCGGCATTGCCGACGTGAACAGCGCGTCGGTCGGCATCGAGATCGTCAATCCCGGCCATGAATGGGGATATCGCGATTTTCCCGAGGCCCAGATCGCGGCGTTGATACCGCTGCTCGCCGATATCAAGCGTCGCCACGGTGTCGGGCGTGGCGACATCGTCGGGCATTCCGACGTCGCACCGGCGCGCAAGCAGGATCCCGGCGAACGCTTTCCCTGGTCGCGGCTGGCGCATCACCGGCTGGCACTGCCGCGGCCCGCTTTCGGCCTGGCCGATCCGCACTGGAGCGACGCCGGCTTTCTGCGCGCCCTGGAATGCTTCGGATACGACATCGCAGCGCCGGAGGCGGCGGTCATCGCGTTCCAGCGCCGCTTTCGACCCGAACGGGTCGACGGCGTCATCGACCGCGAATGCCGGATGCTTCTGCTGTCGCTGCTCTTGCCCAAACCGCGCGGGGCGGAGTAACGGGGACGTGTCAGAGGGCCGGGCGGCCGCGTGGGAACTCCCACGAGGAAAGTCCGGGCTCCACGGAAGCGACGGTGCCGGGTAACGCCCGGCGGGGGCGACCCCAGGGAAAGTGCCACAGAGAGCAGACGGCGTGCGGCTTCGGCCCAATGCTTCGGCAGCGTCATGGTGAAAGGGTGCGGTAAGAGCGCACCGCGTGGCCGGCAACGGTCGCGGCACGGCAAACCCCACCGGGAGCAAGACCGAATAGGGGCGGCATATGGGCTTTGTTCCGGCCCGCCGCCCGGGTTGGTTGCTGGAGGCGTTGCGCAAGCATCGTCCTAGAGGAATGGTCGCCCATCCGCCCGCAGGGGCGGGGGACAGAACCCGGCTTACAGGCCCTCTGGCGCTTTACATCGCGTGGTGGACCCGCCAAGCTCCCCGTACAAAGGGGGGAAGGGATCTCATGGCATTACGCGTTCTTGCCTGCGGCATGGCGTTGGCGGGCATCGTGACAGTGGGCGCCGATGCGGCGCCGGTGCAGGACACGGGTTCCGGCATGACGGTGCAGCAGGCGTTCGAACATGCGACGAAGCTCACCGACAGCGGAAAGGACGCCGAAGCCCTCGCCGCGTGGGAACGCCTCGAACAGCGCGTGGGAAACAATCCGCGCAGCGTTGCCGTCGTCCGTTTGCGCAAGAGCGATTCGCTCGTCGCCCTGCATCGCTCGGACGAAGCGCTCGCCGATCTTCGGGCCGCGCTCGATGCGCTTCCGGACGACGACCCGTCGCTTGCGGAGGATCGCCGGCGCGGCTTCGTGATGATGGGCGTCATCGAGGAAGGGCGGCTGGATTATGCCGGCGCGCTGGATGCCTATCGCGCGGCGCTGGATCTCTCGTCGACATCGGCGGAGCGGATGGCTGCCCTGCGCGGCATGATCGCCACCGGCACCTATATCGCGCCCAACGAAATGGCGCCCCGGGCGAAGGAGGCGGAGGCACTTCTCAAGGCGGACGATGCGTTCGACGGAAAGGCGCGGGCGACCGTCGAAATGGCGATCTCCGAACTGTACCTCAATCTCGGGCAGTTCGAACGCGCCGGCGATCATGCCAAAGAAGCGGTCTCCGAACTGGGCGGACTGACGCCCAGGACCGACATCGACGACGTTGCCGCGCGCTCCGACTTCGCCATCGCCGCGCTGAAGGAGGGGAAGGACCAGCTTGCCCGCAAATATCTCGCTTATACCGTCCAGTCGAACGAGTTGGGCCTGGACAGTGCAAGCCAGATCGTGCCGCCTGATTGCGGCGGGCCGGAGGGCTTCCGGCCCGATGATGTCGCGGTGGTCGAATTCTTCGTGGGCGCGGACGGTTCGGTGCCCTATGCCCGTCCGGTGTACGCCAACAGGCAGGGTGTCGGTCTGCCCTTTGCCCGCGCCGTGCGCCAATGGTCTTGGTCGGCGGAACAGGTCGCGGAAATGCCGGCATTCTTCCGTGCACGCGCGCGGGTCGAACTTCGCTGCGCCACCGTGGCCGAGCGGCCTGACGTGTGGAACTTCCTCGACGGCGCACTGACCGATTGGATCGCCGATCAGGGGGTGGCGACCGTACCTGCCGATGATCCCTCGGATGCGCGGCGCCTGGCGGCCGATCGTCGGCGGCTCGCCGCGACCGACCCGCAGAATGCGCTGGCGCGGCTGCCGATCCTGTTCGACATGATGACGAACCGCGTGACGCCCTATGGGGAACGCGCCGCGCTCGCCGAAGAAGCGCTGGAAACCGCGAAGGCCCATGATGCGCCGCCGCTTCCCCGGCTCGCGATCGCGCTCCAGTTGTGGCAACGCGGCGAGGATTATCGCCAGGCGCTCGAGCAAGCGTTGCAAGATCCGTTCTACAGCGCGGACGGACAGGCGCGCGCCGCGCTCGATCTGATCGCTGCAGAGGAAGCCGGCAGGAAGGATCAGGAGGCCGCTTTGGCCTATCTCTCCGATGCCGCGTCCGGCTCCGGCCTCGCGGACAAGGACCCGCTGCGGATCGGGGCGCTGGTCCGTACGGCCTCGATACGGGCGGATCGCGGTGATACCGCCGCTGCCCGGGCGGCGTTCGAAAAGACGGGCCTGGCCGCCGATCAATGCGCGATGCTCGACGCGCCTCCGACGTCGGATAGTAGCGTCGGCAGCAACGCATTCCCGCGAGAAGCGCGGCGCTGGGGGTTCGAGGGATGGGTCCGGTTGCAATATGACGTGACCGCCGACGGCCATACCGACCGGGTGCGGGCGGTCGCCTCTTACCCGCCCTTCGTCTTCACCGAAGCGAGCGAAGATGTCTTCCGCGGCCTTCATTATACCAAGACCTACCGACCCGATGGCGGTGCGGGGTGCGGCGGGATGATGAAGGGCATCCACTATCGGATCGACTGATCGCTTGCGCGGCGGCGGCAAGCGCTTATGTCGTGAGCCATGCCTCGATCTTCGCGATCCATCGACTGGGGATTTCCCCGCTGGCGCAGTTACGGCAGCGAGCGCGAGGCCGTTCGCGTGCGTCTGTGCGACCGGGAAGGGTGCAGCGAACCGGGCGACCGGCCTGCACCCAAATCGCCCAACAGCAACGAACGCTGGTATTTCTGCGAAACGCATGCGGCCGAATACAACCGCAACTGGAATTACTTCGAAGGGTTGAGCGAAGAGGAAGCGAAGCAGCGCGAGGCGAAGGAACGGCGCGAAGCCGCCGGCTTCAGCGAATCGAGCCATCATGGCTGGGCAGGGCCGGGCGACGGGTCGCGCTCGCGCGACGAAATGCGCGCGCTCGAGGTGCTGGAGCTGGAGGTCGACGCCGATTTCGCCGACGCCCGCGCGGCCTGGCGCCGGCTGGCCAAGGAAAACCACCCCGACGTGCGCCCGGACGATCCGGAGGCGGCGCGGCGGTTCCATGCCGTTCAGGCTGCCTTCGAAGTGTTGAAGGCGGCGGAGGACCGGCGGCAGTGGCGGCCTGATTGATGGGATAAGCGGCCAGGGCCAGCGGTCGGCTGGCCGGTCGCCGCCGCTTTTCGGTGCACCGCGTGACCTTGAAATCGGGCTTGCGCGGAAATCGGCAGAGGCCGGCATCAGGTCGCGTATGCCCCTCCCGCCCATTCCATTCCGCCTTCCTGTATCTCCGCCGGTTTCGTACCCCCGCGCAGGCGGTGGTCCAGAGCACCTTACGCGGCGATTGAGGCCCTGGATTCCCGCCTGCGCGGCGGATTATCGCACCGCTCGTCCCAGGCCTTCCGCGCCCTTCCTAAGCGTAGCGTTCGGCGGTCTGCCGGATCAGCGCGATCATGTTGGGAATGCCCTGCGTCCGGTTGGAGCTGAGCTGATTGCGCAGGTCGAACGGAGCGAGCTTTCCTTCGATGTCGGTGTCGCGGATGGCGTCGGCCGGGCAATCCTGCACCGTCGTCAGGACGAGGGCGATGATGCCCTTGGTGATCGCGGCGTTGCTGTCGGCGAGGAAATGCAGCGTGCCGTCGCCGGCCGCGGTGGGATAGACCCATACGGCGGCGGAACAGCCGCGCACCAGCGTCGCATCGGTCTTGAGCGCGTCGGGCATGGGCTCCAACTCGCGGCCCAAGTCGATCAGCAGGCGGTAGCGGTCGTCGCCGTCGAGAAATTCATATTCGTCGCGGATGTCTTCGAGCGTTCGCATATCCGCGGATATAGCGAGGCGCCGCGCGATTGAAACCGCCGGCGGCGCGGGCGCCGACCCTATAGGTCGACGCCGGCGGCGATGGCTTCCAGCTTGCGGATGCGTTCCTTCAGGTCGGCGATCTCGATGCGGGCGCTGGCCGATGACGGCGGCGTCAGTTTCTGCTCGTGGCCGGCATTCGCCAGTTCCTGCGTCTTCAGCGTCAGCCACCCGCGCCATCCGATCAGCGCCCCGGCGGTGATCATGGCCAGGCCGGCCAGGCCGGCAATCGCCATGGTCATGTAGAAATCGGCATTCTGCATGGCGGTTCTCCCTCGTGTCAGATGCGGTCGCTGTCGCGCAGCCGCTCGATTTCGCGATCGAGATTGATGCTGTTGTGGTTGTCGGTGATGACCCGCTCCAGAACGGCGATTCGTTCCTTCAGCGACCGGATCTCGTCGCGCATCCGCATCGCTTCGGCCGTATCCTCGGTCCGCGCGCCGCGCTCTCCGTCCACCTTCATCCGGGTCTGAATGATGCGGCCGATCGTCACGATGACGATGATCGCCACGACCATTTCAAACGGGTTCATGTCGGTCTCCCTTTTATTCTCGTTGTTGCCTTGTCTTGTTCTCAGTTGAGCGGGCGATCGCGCAGCCGCTCGATCTCGTCGGCGACGTCGATGCCCTTTTCGGTCACGATGCGCTCCAGAACCCGGACGCGCTGTTCCAGCCGTTCGGTCTGCGCTGCATATTGCGCCGCCTTTTCGGCCGCCTGCGCGTTCAGCGATCCGGCCATGTTCTCGCGGTGCTTCAGCATCCGCTCATACGCCGCGAAGATCAGGCCGCCGCCCACGGGAAGGCCGATGACGACCAGCGCGAGCATGAATACCGTGAAACCGTTCATTCCATCCTCCCTCAGTTCGCCTTGCCGCGCAGTTCCTCGATCTCGCGATCGAGCAGGGTGCCGCGGTCGGTGACGATGCGCTCGACGGTGGCCAGGCGGTCCTTGACCGATCCCAGCTCAGCGCGAAGCTGCGCATTCTCCTGGCTGAGAAGACGGACGCGCTCGACCATCTCCTCATTCTTCTTCGGATACATCGCCTGGCCCCAGGCGCCGTCGAGCGGATATCCGTTCTTGATGCGCATCCAGGTGGTCAGCACCCAGCCGCCGACCGCGACGATGGCGATGATGGCGAACAGGGGCGTGGATTCGGCTAGCGGGAACATGGCGTTGTCTCCTCGGATAGCGGCCGGGCCTCAGCGCAGGCTGTCGATCTCGTTGGCGAGCCGGGTGTTGCGGCTCGTATAATACATCTCGATGTCGGCGAGCCGGCGGTCGATGTCGCGGAAGGTCGAGCGGACCTCGCTGGTGGTGCGCTTCGGATTGGAGCGCACGCCCTGCCAGAATTTCTGGCTCTCCGGCGATTCGTACAGGTCGACCGGCTTGGTCGGCGCCATCCAGGCGGCCATGAAATAGGCGATCAGCGTCCAGGGAAAGCCGCCGGCGAGCGTCAGGATCACCGCGGCGATGCGGATCCACAGAACGTCGAGCCCGGTATAGTCGGCGATGCCGGCGCACACGCCCGACCATTTGCCGTTCTGCTTGTCGAGATAGAATTTGGTGCGGCTTGCGGACATGGTTCAGTTCCTCCGGGAATAGTCGATTTCGGACATCGGCGGAGTGCTGGGCACCTGCGGACGGAAATCGGGGTTGTCGGCGGCGATGATGCGCTCGATCGTCTGCAGGCGGTCTTCCAGCCTGCGGGCGGTGTAGTGCAGTTCGTCGAGGAGTTTTTCGTCCTCGCCGGTCAGCGTCGCCGACTGCTTCCATTTGGTGACATAGTGCATGACCACCCAGGGAAGGCCGATGAACAGCATCCCGACGATGATGATGGGAAGGAAGACGTCTTCCATCGGATCAGCCCTCCTTGTTCATCCGCGCCTTCAGCTCGGCGAGGTCGGCCTCGACCTTGTCCGAAGACTTCAACTCGGCGATTTCCTCTTCCAGGCTCTTGGGGCTTTCGCCGATGCCGGCGGCTTCGGCGCGGCCCTCGGCCATGTCGACCCGGCGCTCCATCACGTCGAAGCGGGAAAAGGCGTCCTGCATCTTCGAGCCCGAATACATTTCGCGCATGCGGGTACGGTTGTTGGCCGATTCCAGTCGCGTCATGATCGAGTTCTGGCGGGTGCGCGCCTCGCGCAGCTTGTTCTGCAGCTTGGCGATGTCCTCTTCCGAGCTTCTCAGCGCGTCGTCGAGAACCGAAATCTCGCCGCGTAGCTGATCGCTCATGTCGGCGGCCTTCTGCCGCTCGACCAGCGCCTGCTTGGCCAGATCCTCGCGCCCCTTGGACAGCGCCAGCTCGGCCTTTTCGGTCCAGCTTTCCTGAAGCTTTTCCAGCTTGGCGATATGGCGGCGCATCTCCTTCTGATCGGCGATGGTGCGCGCGGCGGAGGCGCGAACCTCGACCAGCGTTTCCTCCATCTCGAGAATGATCATGCGGATCATCTTCGCCGGGTCCTCCGCCTTGTCGAGCAGGTCGGTGACGTTGGCCGCGATGATGTCGCGCGTTCGTGAAAAGATACCCATTGCGTTCACTCCTTCGTGCAATCGAAAGGCCGGGGCGGTTGGGGCTCGCGCCCCGGCCGGGTTGCCGTCACTCCTGCGTGGCGGCGACCATGATATTCTGATTTTCCGCGCCATGATACTTGGCGAGCATCCGCTGCGAAGCCGTGCGGACCCGTCCGGCCAGACGGTGGTCTATCGGGTCGGCGAAAAACACCTCCATCGCCACCACCCGGGTCGTGCCCCGCTTTTCCAGCGGCAGGCGCGGATAGCGGATCGCCTTTACCGCGCGGACGGCTTCGCGGTCGAGCAGCCGGTTGCCGGTGCCCTGTTCCAGCGACGCGTCGACGAAATTGCCTTCGGCATCGAACCGGGCCGCGACGACCGCGCCCTTTTCGGCGCGGATGCTGTCGGGGACCGCACGAACCAGACGGATCGAACGATCGAGCCTGGCATCCACCATCCTGGCCCATGTCGCGGCGTCGACCTCGCGCTCGGCGGCGATCGCCGGCGAAACCGAGCCCATCAACAGGGCCGATCCGAAAACCGCCGCCAGCGCGGCACTGGAAAGACACCGAACGATCTGCACCTTGCTAGTCATGGCTGAACTCCCTGAACCTTGGCGTATCTGTCCACCACTTGCGGGTGGTGTCCCATGCTTTGCATCCCGCGTGCCAATTCCAGGAAGTGTAGCAGAATCAGTCTCTTGAAAGGGGGTGCGGCCATAGAGCGCATTTCGTTCTTGCCAAGATTTGGTAAAATACGCCAAGGTGTCGCACATGGATCGCGTAACCCAGGTTATCGGCCAGTCGAGCGCGTTTCTCGACGCGCTGGAGCGTGCGAGCCGGGCCGCCGCGCTGGACCGGCCGGTGCTCGTCATCGGCGAGCGCGGCACCGGCAAGGAATTGGTCGCCGAGCGCCTGCACCGCCTCAGTCCGCGCTGGGATCAGCCGCTCGTCATCATGAACTGCGCGGCGCTTCCGGAAACGCTGATCGAGGCGGAACTGTTCGGCCATGAAGCCGGCGCCTTCACCGGCGCGACCAAGGCGCGCGCCGGCCGGTTCGAGGAGGCGGATGGCGGAACCCTGTTCCTCGACGAACTGGGCACGCTGTCCATGGCGGCGCAGGACAGGTTGCTGCGCGCGATCGAATATGGCGAGGTGACCCGGATCGGGTCGTCGCGGCCGTTGACCGTGGACACGCGCATCGTCGCCGCGACGAACGTGCATCTGCCCGATCAGGTGGAGCGCGGCACGTTTCGCGCCGATCTGCTCGACCGGCTGTCCTTCGAGGTGGTGACCCTGCCGCCGCTGCGCGCGCGGACCGAGGACATCATGGTGCTGGCGGATCATTTCGGCCGGCGGATGGCGGCGGAAATCGGGTTGGAGGAATGGCCGGGCTTCGGCCCGAACGCGATCGACGCCCTCCAGTCCCATAGCTGGCCGGGCAATGTGCGCGAAGTCCGCAACGTCGTCGAACGCGCCGTATATCGCTGGGATCGCGCGGGGCCGGTCGATGCCATCCAGATCGATCCCTTCGCCTCGCCCTATCGCCCGGCTTCGGCGACCGTCCCCGCGGCATCGGCGGCTGCGCCCGCCCTGCCGGACGCACCGGCGGAGCCGATCGAGGAACCCGCGCCGGAAACGGATCTCGACTTCAAGACGCGCGTGGCCCGGTTCGAGCGGCGGCTGCTCTATCAGGCGCTGTCGGAACAACGGTTCAACCAGCGCGCGACGGCCGACGCGCTCGGGCTCAGCTACGACCAGTTGCGCCACGCTTTGCGCAAGCACGATCTTCTGTCCGCGGCGGGCTGAATTTCCGAGTTTTGAACTGAATCGATTGCGAAACGATATCGGCGGACCCATTAGCGATGTGCGGCGTTCCTTGGACGTATTTCCGCTCACTCTTACGCCAAAGGAGGATTTCATGGCTTTCGAACTTCCCGCCCTCCCATATGATTACAACGCGCTGGAGCCGACCATCAATGAAGAGACGATGAAGCTCCACCACGACAAGCACCACAACGCCTATACGACCAAGTTCAACGAGGCTGCGAAGGACGAGGGTTTCGACGGGCAATCGGCCGAGGACGTCCTGGCGCAGATCTCGAAATATTCGACCAAGGCGCGCAACAATGGCGGCGGCTTCTGGAACCACGACTTCTTCTGGAAGATCATGACGCCGGGCGGCAGCCAGCCCTCCGGCAGGCTTGCCGACGCGGTTGCCGATTTCGGTGGTCTCGACAAGCTGAAGGAAGAGTTCAACAACAAGGGCGCGGGCCAGTTCGGCTCCGGCTGGGCCTGGCTTCTCACCGACAAGAGCGGCAAGCTCTCGATCGCCAGCACGCCCAACCAGGACAATCCGCTGATGGACGCGTGCGACGTCTCGGGGACGCCCGTGCTCGGCAACGACGTGTGGGAGCACGCATATTACCTGACCTATCGCAACGACCGCGGCGCCTATCTCAAGGCGTGGTGGGACGTCGTGAACTGGGATCAGGCCAACAAGAATTACGAAGCCGCGCTCGGCTGAGCCACGGCGCTGTTCGCAAGGAAAGGGGCGTCGATCCGGCGCCCCTTTTTCGTTTCGCCCGGCGGCGCGCACGATGGTGCTCATCCATCCGCCAAGCCGCTTCTCCTTTCGTCATCCCCGCGCAGGCGGGGATCTAGAGTTACATTCGACCGGCTTTAACCGTCATGCTGAACTTGTTTCAGCATCCACTCTTCTTCATGCTTCACCAGTGCCTGTTGATCGGCGATCCTGAAACAAGTTCAGGGCGACGAGCGGCGTTTAGAATTCGACGCTTGAGCCAATCCTGTCTGCCTGAAATCGTCATTCTGACAAAATTCGGAAGCCGGAGTCCGAAACGATGGTGGCTCTGGATGCTGAATCAAGTTCAGCATGACGAAAGGGGCGAGCCAGCCGAAACATACCCCCGAACGGCGCGCGTGGAGCCCATGTTCTTGCGAAAGCATCGAATCCAGGGCCGCAAATGCGCTGCGGCGGCAGCCTTTCCTTACCCTTCCGGCGGCAGCGGCGGTTCGTCGCGCGCCGAGCCGGTGTCGAGGCCGTGTTTCAACAGCATCGGAATATTGGCGAGGGCGAAAAGCACGGTGAGCGGCATCGCGCCCCACAATTTGAACCCGACCCAGAAATCCCAGCTCGTATTGCGCCAGACGAGTTCGTTCAGCACGGCCATGAAGGCGAAGAATATGGCCCAGTTGACCGTCAGCTTGCGCCACCCTTTGGCGGACAGGCCCGGATAGGCGGTTTCCAGCAGCGATTGCAGCAGCGGCTTTCCGGTGATCAGGCCATAGGTCAGCACGGCGGCGAACATCGTATAGACGATGGTGGGCTTCACCTTGATGAAGGTTTCGTCGTGGAAATACAGCGTCAGCCCCCCGAAGACGAGCACCAGCACCCCCGAAATCCACAACATGGGCGAGATGTGGCGCGCCTTCACCCAGGACGCCGCCATCGCGACGACGATCGCCACCATGAACGCCGCCGTCGCCGCGAGAACGCGCTCGATCTGCGGCCCTTTCATCAGCGTGTTGACGGCAAAGAACACGGCCAGCGGACCGAAATCGATCAGCATGCGCAGGCCGGGGGAATTGGCGGTTTCGGGAGTGGAGGCAGATTTGGTCAACACATTCTCCGTTCGCCCTGAGCCTGTCGAAGGGCTGTTCTTCCTTGACCCGTCAGGAATGGTGCCTCGACAAGCTCAGCACGAACGAGTCTTGTCATCAGCGGGTTATTTTATCGCGCTGTCCACGCCGGCGATGATCCGCGACACTTCGTGCGCGTCGAACGGGCGCAGGTCGTCGATCGTCTCGCCGACGCCGATGGCATGGATCGGCAGGCCGTATGTCTCGGCCGCATTCACCAGCACGCCGCCGCGCGCGGTGCCGTCCAGCTTGGTCATGACGAGGCCGGTGACGCCGGCGACTTCCCGGAACACCTCGATCTGGTTGAGCGCGTTCTGCCCCGTCGTCGCGTCGAGCACGAGCACCACGTCATGCGGCGCTTCCGGGTTCAGGCGGCCCAGCACGCGCCGGATCTTCGCCAATTCGTCCATCAGCTCGCGCTTGTTTTGAAGCCGCCCGGCGGTGTCGACGATCAGCACGTCGGTGCCTTCGGCGGTCGCCTTCTTCACCGCGTCATAGACGATGCCGGCCGCGTCGCCGCCTTCCGGCCCGGATACGATCGGCACCCCGATCCGCTCCGCCCAGGTCCGCAACTGGCCGATGGCGGCGGCGCGAAACGTGTCGCCGGCGGCCAGCAGGACACTGTAATCCTGTTCCAGGAACAGGTTCGCGATCTTGGCGATGGTCGTGGTCTTGCCCGATCCGTTGACGCCGACGACGAGGATCACCTGCGGCCGCGGAAAGGCGTCGACCTCCAGCGGTTCGGCAACGGGTTCGAGGCTTTTTTCGACCTCCTCGGCCACGACCAGGCGGATGCCGAGGTCTTCCATGTTGCGCTCGAACTGACCCTCGGCGAGCCGCTTGCGCACCCGAGCGGCGGTTTCCGGGCCGAGATCGGACGCGATCAGCGCCTCTTCGATCTCGTCGAGCGTTTCGGTATCGAGACGCCCCGCCGATAGGCCGGCGAGATTGCCCATCAGCCGGTCGGACGTGCGCTTGAATCCGCCCAGCAGGCGGTCGTGCCAGCCGCCGTTGCTCATGCCGGCCGTCCGATCAGCCGCCCGTCGCTTGCACCCGTGATGATCACCTCGACGATACTCCCGATTTCCTGTTTCGGTCCGGTAAGCCGGACTTCGGCGAAATTCTCGACATGGCCCCGGTCCCCCGGTCTTTCCACCAGCAGCTTTCCGGCCGCGCCCCGCTGGGTGGCGAGCCAGGCGTCGCGGCGCTTCTTTCCTTCGGCGCGCAACGCCGCCGCTCGCGCTTTCACCACGTCGCCGGGCACCTGCGGCATCCGCGCCGCCAGCGTACCGGCGCGCGGCGAGAAGGGAAAGATGTGCGCCTGCACGATGTCGCAATCGCGGATCAGCGCCAGCGTGTTCGCCGCCATGGCCTCGCTTTCGGTGGGAAAGCCCGCGATCAGGTCCGCGCCGATGGCGATCTCGGGGCGCGCGCGCTTCAGCCGATCGACGATCGCGACCGCTTGCGCGCGGCTGTGGCGCCGCTTCATCCGCTTCAGGATCATGTCGTCGCCCGCCTGCAGCGACAGATGGACATGCGGCATCACGCGCGGCTCCTGGGTCAGCAGCGCGAACAGCCGGTCGTCGATTTCGATCGAATCGAGCGATGACAGGCGCAGTCGCTCCAGCTTCGGAACCTCGGCCAGGATACGCTCCACCAGCCCGCCCAGTGTCGGCGCGCCCGGCAGGTCGGGGCCGTAGCTCGTCAGGTCGACGCCCGTCAGCACGATCTCGCGGTGGCCGGCGTCGACCAGCCCCGCGATCCGCTCCACCACCGCACCGGCGGGAACCGATCGGCTGTTCCCCCGTCCATAGGGGATGGCGCAGAAGGTACAGCGATGATCACAGCCATTCTGGATTTCGACGAAGGCCCGCGCATGGCCGCCGAAGCTTGCCGCCAGATGCCGCGCGGTGCGCTCGATCGCCATGATGTCGCGCACCGTCACCGCGTCCGCCGCCCGCCATGCTTCGGGGCGCAGCTTGTCGGAATTGCCGATGACGCGGTCCACCTCGGCCATGCCGGCGAAGGTGCCCGGTTCGATCTGCGCGGCGCAGCCGGTGACGACGATCTGGCTGTCCGGCCGCTCGCGCCGGGCGCGTCGGATCGTCTGGCGGGTCCGGCGCACGGCCTCGTTGGTCACGGCGCAACTGTTCACCACGACCATGTCGCGGTCGCCGAGCATGGCGCGGATCGATTCGCTTTCCGCGATATTCAGCCGGCATCCCAGGCTGATGACGTCAGCCATGGTGGCGCAATTGCAAGGGCAGGGGAGATGCACTCATGGCACGCGATCTAGGCGCGACGACGGTCGAAGTCCACGCAGCAGCCCGCGCGGTGCTGGACTTCTGGTTCGACGAGCTTTCACCCGAGCAATGGTTCGCAAAGGACGCGGCGCTCGATTCGCGCGTCGCCGCACGTTTCGCCACGCTGCGAGACACGCTGATCGCCAACGGCGCGGCCGGCTGGCGCGAGGAACCGCGCACCCTGCTTGCGGCAGTCATCGCGATCGACCAGTTCTCGCGCAACATCCACCGCGGAACCGCCGCCGCCTTCGCCGGCGACGCCCTGGCGCGCGAGCTGACGCTGACGGCGCTGAAGCGGGGCTGGGACGGCGCGATGACGGATCACGAGCGCCAATTCCTCTACATGCCTCTGATGCATGCCGAAGATCTCGCGCTGCAGGACCGCGGGCTCGCTTTGTTCGAGCGGCTTTCGGTGCCCGAAGCCGTGGCGGCCGCGCGCGAGCACCGCGACGCCATCGCTCGTTACGGTCGCTTTCCCAGCCGCAACGCCGCGCTCGGCCGGCCCTCGACCCCGGCGGAACGGGACTATCTCAGCCGGCCCGGCGCGGGTTGGTGAGGGCGGCGCCATCGGCCTGCGCTTCCCGCCGGCCGTGGGAAACGAGGCGCTTTTCGGCGAGGAGGCGGCGCACGCCCGTCGTCGGCAGCGGCCTGCCGTAATGCCATCCCTGGCCGACCGCGCATCCGATCGCGCGCAGCCGCTCCTGGGTACGCGCGTCCTCGATTCCCTCGGCGGTGATCGGCAGGTTCAGGCTGCTGCCCAGTCCCACGATGGCGGTCACGATCGCCGCGCTGTCCGGGCTGTCGTTGAGCGACGCGACGAAGCTGCGGTCGATCTTGACGCGGTCGAAGGGCAGGGCGCGAAGATGGGCGAGCGAACTGTAGCCCGTGCCGAAATCGTCGAGCGCCAGCCGCACGCCCTGGTTCTTCAGGCTCCCCACGATCGACTGGGCCAGCGCCATATTCTCGAACAGCGCGCTTTCGGTGATCTCGACCTCCAGCCGGTTGGCCGGAAAGCCGGTTTCGGTCAGCAGCTTGATGATCTTTTGCGCCAGCCACGCATCGCGGAGCTGCCAAGGCGAAATGTTCACCGCGATCGTGAGCGAGGAATCCCAGTGCCGCGCGGCGGTGAGCGCCTGGCGCATGACGGAGAGGGAAAGCTCCGCGATCATCCCGGTTTCCTCGGCGATCGGGATGAACGTATCGGGTGCCACGGCGCCATGATCGGGGTGGCTCCAGCGCGCCAGCACTTCCAGGCCCGTCAGCCTGCCGGTCGCCAGGTCGATCTGCTGCTCGAAATACGGGATCACCTCGTCCCTCGGGATGGCGATCCGCAGCCCGTTTTCCAGTTCGTTGCGCGTGCGCAGTTCGTGCTCCATGGAGTGATCGAACCAGGCGAAGCGGTTGCGCCCGGCCTTCTTGGCCGCATACATCGCGATATCGGCACAGCGCAGCAGCGCATCCATCGTGCCGCGGTGGAAATCGGACCGGGCGAGCCCCAGCGAGCAGGAGATGTGGCAGCATATGCCGTCCGCCTCGAACGGTTGCGCCATGCGGCTGACCAGGCGGTTGGCCACGCGGTCGACTGTTTCCGGATGCGCCGGATCGAACAGGAAGACGCAGGCGAACTCGTCGCCGCCGAACCGCGCGATCAGGGCGCTGTTGGGGACGATTTCGCGAATGCAGGCCGCCACCGTGCGCAACAGCGTGTCCCCCACCGTATGGCCGTGCATGTCGTTGATCGTCTTGAAATGGTCGAGGTCCAGCAGCAGCGCGACCGTCGCCTTGCCGCGCCGTTCGGCCTGGACGAACATGGCGGCGCCTTCCTCGGACAGGCTGCGCCGGTTTAAGAAGCCCGTCAGCGGGTCGCGCGCCGCCAATTGCCGGGCGCGTTCCTCCGCCGCCGTGCGCATCCGGATCTGGTCGGACAGGCGGCGGTGCCGGCGCCAGCCGATCAGGATCAGCGCCACGTTGAGCAACAGCGCGATGACGATGCCGCGATCGACCGGCGGCGCGTCGTTGACAATGTGGTCCAGCGCGGCGGAAAGGACCTGGCTGCCCGTGCCGACGAACAGCAGGATCGCGGCGATGCTGACCGCGCCCGTCCAGATGTCGTTGCCGCCGTCCGGCGCTGTGCCGGCATCGGCCGAGGCGCCGGGGCGCAGCATGTCTCCTTCCCTCATATATGCGGTTATCTGCCGCCCACGGTGTAGATAGCGTTAAAGGGCCTGCGCCCTTGCGCTTTATCGCGACCGGCGCTATGGCCTGCCGACCGCAAATTCGCGGAAACGCAGATATGCCGCTCCACGGGGCGACGCCGGCCGACGAGGTTTCGTCCGCCGGCGTGTTTTGCGTTACGCGGATCGTGCAGATTTTGGAGCGCGCATGTTCGACAGTTTGAGCGACAGGCTTGGTGGTGTCTTCGATCGGCTTCGGGGGCGCGGTGCGCTGACCGAGGCCGATGTCCGCACCGCCATGCGCGAAGTGCGCGTGGCGCTGCTCGAAGCGGACGTGGCGCTGCCGGTCGCGCGCGCCTTCGTCGAACGCGCCACCGAAAAGGCGATCGGCCAGGACGTGCTGCGCTCGGTCACGCCGGGCCAGCAGGTCGTCAAGATCGTCCATGACGAACTGGTCGAGATGCTGGGGCCGGACACGGCCGAGCTTGACCTCAACAAGACGCCGCCCGCCGTCGTCATGCTCGTCGGGTTGCAGGGGTCGGGCAAGACGACGACCACGGCCAAGCTGGCGAAGATGCTGCGCGGCAAGGAGAACAAGAAGGTTCTCATGGCGTCGCTCGACGTCAACCGCCCGGCCGCGCAGGAACAGCTCGCCACGCTCGGCACCCAGACCGAGGTCGCGACGCTGCCGATCGTCGAGGGGCAGCAGCCCGTCGACATCGCGAAGCGCGCGCTGCAGTCGGCGAAGCTGCAGGGCCATGACGTGCTGATGCTCGACACCGCCGGCCGCCTGCACGTCGATCAGGCGCTGATGGACGAGATGAAGGCCGTCGCCGACGTCGCCAACCCGGCCGAGATCCTGCTCGTCGTCGATTCGCTGACCGGGCAGGACGCGGTGAATGTTGCGGAGCGCTTTTCCGAACAGGTGCCGCTCACCGGCGTCATCCTCACCCGCATGGACGGCGATGCGCGCGGCGGCGCGGCGCTGTCGATGCGCGAAGTCACCGGCAAGCCGATCAAATTCGCCGGCATGGGCGAAAAGCTCGACGCGATCGAGCCCTTTCACCCGAAACGCGTCGCCGGCCGCATCCTCGGCATGGGCGATGTCGTCAGCCTTGTCGAAAAGGCCGCCGCCTCGATCGAGCAGGAAGATGCCGAGCGGATGGCCGAGCGGCTGGCCAAGGGCAAGTTCGACATGAACGACCTGCGTGCCCAGCTCGCGCAGATGCGCAAGATGGGCGGCCTCGGTGCGCTCGCCGGCATGATCCCCGGCCTGAAGAAGGCGCAGGCGGCGATGGCCTCGGGCGCGGTGGACGAAAAACTGCTTTTGCGCATGGACGCGATGATTTCCTCCATGACGCCGGAGGAGCGCGCCAAGCCGGCGCTGATGAACGCAAAGCGCAAGCGGCGCGTCGCCAACGGTTCCGGCACAACGGTGCAGGAACTCAACCGCCTGATGAAGATGCATCAGGAAATGGCCACCGCCATGAAGAAGATGAAGAAGATGGGCGGCATCAAGGGCATGATGGCCATGCTCGGAAAGGGCGGACCCGGCGGCGGCATGGGCGGCATCGGCAAGGCGCTTGGCGGTGCCGATCTGGGCGACGCCATGGGCAGGATGGGCGGCGGTCTGCCCGGCCTGCCGGGCGGAGAGGGCGGTGCGCCGCAGCTTCCGCCCGGTTTCGAGGACATGGTGAAGAACCGCAAGAAATAGGCCCGTCCTGCCGGGACGGACAGGGATTTTGAAGCAATTCCGGCCCGTGCCGGAATGACGATTGAAGAAGGAAGATTGTAGAAAATGGCACTCAGCATGCGTTTGTCGCGGGGCGGCTCCAAGAAGCGTCCCTATTACCGGATCGTCGTGGCCGATGCGCGTTCCCCGCGCGACGGCCGCTTCATCGAGCGGATCGGCAGCTATAACCCGCTGCTCCCCAAGGACAGCGAAGAGCGGGTGAAGCTCGACGGCGACCGTGCGAAGCACTGGCTCGAACACGGCGCGCAGCCGACCGACCGCGTCGCCCGCTTCCTCGATGCCGCCGGCATCCGTGAGCGTGCCGCGCGCAGCAACCCGAAAAAGGGCGAGCCGGGCGAAAAGGCGAAGGAGCGCGAGGAAGAACGCGCCGAGAAGCTGAAGGCGCAGCAGGACGCCGAGGCCGAGGCAACCGCCGCGGCCGCCGTCGAGGCGGCCACCGAGACGCCGACCGAGGAGGCCGAGCAGGTCGCCGAGGCGACTGCCGAGGAAACCCCCGCCGCTGACGCCGGCGAGGAAAAGGCCGAGGGTTGATCCAGTTCCCCTCCCGCTGGCGGGAGGGGGCAGGGGAGGGCATGACCGTTGCCGGCTGATGACATCCCTCCCCAGGCGTCTTCCTCCGGGCCACGGGCCAACCGGCCGATCACCCTCGCGGTCGTGATCGGCGCCCACGGCGTCAAGGGCGAGGTGCGGCTCAAGGTCTTCGCCGAGGATCTGGCCGCACATCGCCATTTCAACGGCGGCGCGCTGACGCTGAGATCCCTGCGCGACGGCACCAACGCCGCCATCGCCCGCTTTGCCGAGATCGCCGACCGCACCGCCGCCGAGGCGCTGCGCGGCACCGAACTCACCGTCCCGCGCTCCGCTTTGCCGCCGCTGGAGCCGGACGAATATTATCATGTCGACCTGATCGGCCTGCCCGCGATCTCGGACGAGGGCGAGCCGATCGGCCGCGTCGTCGCGGTCGACGATTTCGGCGCCGGCGATGTCGTCGAGATCGAGCGCCCCACGGGCAAACGCTTCATGGTCCCCATGCGCCCCGAGGCGGTCCCCGAATGGAGCGAAGAATGCCTGGTGGTTACCGCCGCCTTCGCCGAGGCATAGCCAACCAATTCCTCCCCAAGCTCGCTTGGGGAGGGGGACCGCCGAAGGCGGTGGAGGGGCGCCGCGAAGCGGCGAGCGGACGAGGATTTCCCGTTCCGACCATGAGTCGACATGCGCGCGAAGGGGCTCCGGTCGATGTTGCGTCGTGGACCCCGGATCGAGTCTGAAACGACGGCGCGGGAGTGTTCGATTGGCGTTCTGCCTCAGCGCAGCAGTCCGCTTGAACGGCAGGTTCGGTAGTCCACAGTCCACGCGTCTGTTGCGCTCACGCTTGCGCGAGCCTATCGCCGGATCGGCTGCCGCTTGTCGAGGTCGTTGCGAATCGTCGTCGACGCCACGCCCGCTTCGCCCATTGCGTGGCTGATCTGGTCCAGCCCCAGCACCACGTCGCCCGCGGCATAGAGGCCGGGAATGGACGTCCGCTGGTGCGCGTCCACCTCCAGACAGCCTTCGTCCGATGCCTTCGCCCCGGCATGGACCGCAAGCTGCGATCGGATGGTCGAACCCAGCGCGGGATAGACGCTGTCGAACGCCATGCGCCCGTCCGCCGTATCGAATCCCAGCCGCTCCCCTTCGATCCGCCACCCGCCGCACGGGCCGTCGACGCGCCCGATGCCGGCATCGTCGAGCGCCTGTCGGCAGGGCGCATCCAGGTCATGCTCCGCGCCCGGCGCCACCAGCGTCACGTCGCGGGTGAAGCCGCGCACGAACAGCGCCTCACGCATGCCGTGTTCGCCGGTGCCGATCACCGCCACGCGCAGGTCGGTGACCTCATAGCCGTCGCAAACCGGGCAATAGCGCAGCATCCCGCGCGCCAGCGCTTCGTCATGGACGGCCATGTCCATTTCCGGCCGGTGGTTGACGACGCCGGTTGCCAGGAGGACGCTGCGCGCCTGATAGCCCTCGGCGCCGACCGCCACCAGGAAGTTCCCGTCGTCTTCGGGAACGATCTGCGTAACCTCCGCCGCGACGCGGACCGCCCCGAAATGCCCGGCCTGGTCCCGCATCCGGCGCAACAGCTCGCGCCCCGCGATGCCGTCGGGAAACCCGGCGTGATTGCGTGTCCTGGGGATCAGTGCCGCACGGCTCGTTCCGCAATCGAACAGGCGGATCGAAAGGTGATAGCGCGCCAGATAGATCGCGGCCGTCAGCCCCGCCGGACCGGCGCCGATGATGATGCAATCGTCTGCTTCGGGCATGTCCTGCGGCCTTGCCATTGCCGGGATGAACGCACATGGGAGCGCGCATGTCCTTCGCCGCGACGATATTGACGCTGTATCCCGAAATGTTTCCAGGGCCGTTGGGGCTGTCGCTCGCCGGTCGCGCGCTGGAACAGGGGCGCTGGTCGCTCGATGCGGTGCAGATCCGCGACTTCGCCACCGACCGGCACCGCACCGTGGACGATACGCCGGCGGGCGGCGGTGCGGGCATGGTGATGCGCGCCGACGTGCTCGCGCGGGCGGTCGACAGCGCGCCGGCGGGCCTGCCCCGGATCGCCATGACGCCGCGGGGCAGCCCGCTCACCCAGACGCGTGTGCGCGACCTCGCGGCGGGGCCGGGCGTCGCCATCCTGTGCGGCCGGTTCGAAGGGTTCGACGAACGGATTTTCGAGGCGCGCGACATCGAACCCGTCTCGATCGGCGACTATGTGCTGTCGGGTGGTGAAACCGCGGCACTCGTGCTACTCGACGCTTGCATTCGGCTCCTTCCCGGCGTAATGGGCGCGGCTTCAAGCGGAGATGACGAGAGCTTCGAGGCGGGGCTGCTCGAATATCCGCAATATACCCGACCTGTCGAATGGGAAGGGCGCACGATCCCTGAAGTGCTGCGATCGGGGGATCATGCGAGGATCGCCGCTTGGCGTCATGCCAGGGCGGCGGCGGACACACGGTTACGGCGGCCGGACTTGTGGGAGCGCTATGGTGGCGATCCGGTCCAGTCGCCCTCTGGCGCGCGGCGGGACAGTAAGGAATAGGCAGATGAACCTGATCCAGACGCTCGAGGCGGAACAGATCGCCAAGCTGAACGAGCAGAAGAAGATTCCGGAATTCCGCGCCGGCGACACGGTGCGCGTCGGCGTGAAGGTGGTCGAGGGCGAGCGCACGCGCGTCCAGAATTTCGAAGGCGTGTGCATCGCGCGGTCGAACCGCGGCATGGGATCGTCCTTCACCGTCCGCAAGATCTCCTTCGGCGAGGGGGTCGAGCGCGTCTTCCCGCTTTATTCGCCGAACATCGATTCGATCACGGTCGTCCGCAAGGGCGTCGTGCGCCGCGCGAAACTCTATTATCTGCGCGGCCGCACCGGCAAGGCCGCCCGCATTGCCGAGCGCCGCGATCCGCGCCCGGCGAGCAAGGACAAGCAGGCGGAAAACGCGCAGTAAGCGCTTGCTGCCGAGCATGAACAAGGCCGCGGAAGCTCCGGTTTCCGCGGCCTTCTTGTTTCGCCCGCTTTTGCAGGGCCTTTGCACAAGTATAGCCCGTGTTCCTGCGGAAGCAGGAACCCGGAGCCGCAAGCGCAGTGCCCGAAGCTCTGCGCTCCTGCGTTCGCAGGAGCACAAGAAGGGTGATCCAACCCGACCGGGAAATGCCTAGGAAGCGCAATCGCGCGAACTGTGGATTCCTGCCAGGCGATCAACGGGCCTCCAACCGATCGCAACCCGACATCACGCCGCCATCAGCACGCCCTTGAAACCGGGTTCCTCCATGGCGTGCCCGGCGCCCAGCGCGACGCAGATCAGCGCGTTGTCGGCCACGATCACCGGCAATCCGGTGGCCGTACTCAAAACCTCGTCGATTCTTTGCAGCAATGCGCCGCCGCCCGTCATGACGATGCCCTGATCGCAAATGTCGGCCGCCAGTTCCGGCTCGGTATTTTCCAGGGCGACGCGCACCGCCTGCATGATCTGGCCGATGGGTTCGGAGATCGCCTCGGCGACCTCGGCCTGGGTGACGCCGATCTCCTTCGGCACGCCCGCGACCAGGTCGCGTCCCTTCACCCGCATTTCCGGGCCGGCGCCGTCGCTGGGCAGGCGCGCCATGCCGATTTCGTGCTTGATGCGCTCCGCGGTGGATTCCCCGATCATCAGATTGTGCTTGCGCCGGATATAGGAGGTGATGGCATCGTCCAGCTTGTCGCCGCCCACGCGCACGGAATTGGAATAGGCCAGCCCCTGCAGCGACAGCACCGCGACCTCGGTCGTGCCGCCGCCGATATCGACGACCATCGCGCCGATCGGCTCGGTGACGGGAAGGCCGGCGCCGATCGCGGCCGCCATCGGTTCCTCGATCAGGAACACCTTGGCCGCGCCGGCCTTGTTCGCGGCCTGGCGGATGGCGCGGCGCTCGACCATGGTCGATCCCGACGGCACGCAGATGGCGACGTCGGGATGGCGGGTTATCCATCCCTTGCCGCCATGCGACTTGTCGATGAAATGCTTGATCATCTGCTCCGCCACTTCGATGTCGGCGATCACGCCGTCGCGCAGCGGCCGGACGGTGCGGATATTGTCCGGGGTCTTGCCCATCATCAGCTTGGCGTCGGCGCCCACCGCCTGCACCTTGGTCACGCCCCCGGTGACGTCGAGCGCCACCACCGACGGTTCGTTCAGTACGATGCCGCGCCCGCGTACATAGACGACCGTGTTCACGGTGCCGAGGTCGATCGCCATATCGTGCGAGGACAGCTTGAAAGGATTGGGAAAACGCATCGGCGGTTCGGTACTTTACGCTGGAGCCCGGCGGAGTCGGCGCGGCGATCCGGCCGGCGGGCGAGGGTGAAACATGAACTCCCGCCGCTGGGATGGCAGTCGCGACGGGTCAAGCGGAAAAGCGCCCAAATGGCACTGGGGAACGATGATCGGCATCGGTTCCGCGGGCGGCCGCGTCCCGGCAACCCTTTACCTTGCCTAGCCCTATCGCGATAACGCGTGCAAGGCCGGCGTCCGCCGCGCCACGATTTCGGAATCGGAGTGATGGTATGCGCAAATGGTTGCTGGCGATGGCGGTGGGTTTGACGAGCAGTACGGCCATGGCCGCCGACCCCGCGCCGGACCAGAGCCCGCCGCAGCTTTCGCTCGAGCGCCTGTTCGCCAGTCCCGACCTTTCCGGCGCGGAACCCAGGGGCCTGAAGCTGTCGCCCGACGGCAAATATGTCACGGTGCTGCGCAACCGGGCGGAGGATCGCGATCGCTACGACCTCTGGGCGATGGACACGTCGAGCGGCGAATGGCGGATGCTGGTCGATTCGAAGAAGATCGGTACCGGCGCCGAGCTGTCCGAAGCGGCGAAGATGCAGCGCGAGCGTGAGCGGATCGGCAGCCTCAAAGGCATCGTCGCCTATGACTGGTCGCCCGACGCCCGGTCGATCCTCGTTCCGCTGGACGGCGATCTCTATCTCGCCTCGATCGGCGGCGACGTGCAGCGGCTGACCGCGACCGAGGCCGGGGAACTGAACCCCGCGATCAGCCCGAAGGGGCAATATGTCAGCTTCGTGCGCGACCAGGATCTGTTCGTGCAGCCGATCGGCGCGCGTTCGGCCAGCGCCATCACCGATACGGGCGAAGGCACGGTCCACTGGGGCGAGGCCGAATTCGTCGCGCAGGAGGAAATGGACCGGCATACCGGCTATTGGTGGTCGCCCGACGATGAACGCATCGCTGTCGAGCGTTTCGACGAAGCGCCGGTCGGCGTCGTCACCCGCGCTGCGATCGGCGCCAGCGGCACCAGGGTGTTCGAACAACGCTATCCCGCCGCCGGCACGCCGAATGTCGCGGTTTCGCTCTATGTGATGAAGCCCGACGGCTCCGGCCGGGTAAAGGTGAATCTGGGCGACGATCCCGACATCTATCTGGCCCGCGTGGACTGGACGCCGGACGGCAACACCCTGCTGGTGCAGCGCGAAAACCGCGCCCAGACGCAGCTCGATATGCTCGCGGTCAATCCGATTTCCGGCGCGTCGGAGGTGCTGTTCAGCGAAAAGGCGAAGGAGGATAGCTGGATCAATCTCAGCCACGCCTATCACGTCTTGTCCGACGGTAGCCTGATCTGGTGGTCGGAACGCGACGGCCACGGCCATCTCTACCGCTTCCGCAACGGCGACTGGCAGCAACTGACCAGCGGCGACTGGGAAGTATCCGGCATCGCCGGCGTCGACGAGGCGGCGGGCAAGCTGTACTTCGTCGGCAATCGCGACGGCGTGCTGGAACGGCATCTCTACGTCGTCGATCTTTCGGCGCTGACGCCGTCCGATCCCACCCGGCTGACCCAGGCGGGCTGGTGGAACTCCGCGCAGATGGACGACGAAGCCACCCGCGCGATCATCAGCCGGTCCAATCCGCGCCAGCCGCAGCAGGTCTATCTCGCCGACGCATCCGGGCAGCGCATCGCCTGGATCAGCGAAAACGATGTCGACGATCCCGATCATCCCTACCATCCGTATCTGCCGAGCCACCGCGAAACGAAATTCGGCACCATCACGACGCAGGACGGCACGGAACTGCACTGGAAGATGATCACCCCGCCGCTGGAGCAGGGGAAGCAATATCCGGTATTCTTCCAGCATTATGGCGGCCCGCACGCGCAGGAGGTGAACCGCGCCTGGGCCAGCCCGATGGAGCAGTATATCGTCGACAGGGGCTATATCTTCTTCGAGCTGGACAATCGCGGCTCGGCCAATCGCGGCAAGGCGTTCGAGGATGCGATCTATCATGCGATGG
This sequence comes from Stakelama saccharophila, assembly GCF_032229225.1. NCBI lineage: Bacteria > Pseudomonadati > Pseudomonadota > Alphaproteobacteria > Sphingomonadales > Sphingomonadaceae > Stakelama > Stakelama saccharophila. Next base: position 2,090,279 of record NZ_CP135076.1, on the reverse strand, counting down.
GCTCGGTCGAGGTGCAGGATCAGCTCGCCGGCGCGAAGTTCCTGAAGGCGCAACCCTATGTCGATCCGAAGCGCATCGGCATCTATGGCTGGTCCTATGGCGGCTATATGACGCTGAAGATGCTGGAGGCCGATCCGGGCGTCTATGCCGCGGGTATCGCCGGCGCGCCGGTGACGAAGTGGGAACTCTACGACACCCATTATACCGAACGCTATATGGGCGATCCGAACAAGGTGCCGGGCGCTTATGCCAGGGCCGACGCCTTGCAGGACGCCGACAAGATCGCGGATCCGCTGTTGCTGATCCACGGCATGTCGGACGACAATGTCGTGTTCGAGAACTCGACCCTGCTCGCGGCGAAGATGCAGGCCGAAAACGTGCCGTTCGAAATGATGTTCTATCCGGGCAAGACCCATTCGGCCGTGGGCAGCGCCCATGTCTGGACGACCATCTTCGACTTCTTCGATCGGGAGGTGAAAAAGGCGGATTGAGCGGTGGCGGCGCCGGTCAGGCGACCGGCGCCGCGCCGTCGCGCTCCACCACGCGGGTATAAAGGTGCCAGGTTGCATAGCCCAGCACGGGCAACGCCACGGCCAGCCCGATCAAGACGGGAATCGCGCCCAGGATCAGCACCACCGCCACTGTCAGGCCCCAGCGCAGCATGACGCCGCTATTCGCGCGGAACGCCGCGACAGAGGTCAAAACCGCCTCCGCCGCCGTCGCTTCGCGGTCGACCAGCATGGGTAGTGCCACGGTGCTGACCGCCAGCACCACGACCGCGAAGCCCAGCCCGACCAGATTGCCGACGACCATCATCTGCCAGCCCGCCGGGGTGCCGAACACCTGGGCCATCAGCCCGCCCGGCGTGTCGGGCACGTCCGGCCCCAGAAAGGCGACCCAGATGCCCGCGGCCGCAAGCAACCACAGCCCGAACAGCAGGAACAGCCCGCCGCCGATGCCCATCATGGCGGGGAAGGAGGGGCTTTTCGTCACATCGAAGAAGTGGCTCCATCCGGCCGGATCGCCCGCTTCGCGTCGCCGCGCGATCTCGTAGAATCCGGTGGCGACCAGCGGGCCGAGCAGGGTCAGCCCGGCGAAGACCGGAAACAGCAGTTCGAGGTGGAAGCTGCCGAGACTCGCGAGCACCGCGAGGAAGCCGACGAGCGGATAGAGCAGCCCGAGCAGGATGATGTCGCCGCGCTTGTCCCTGAAATCCGCCCATCCGTCGCGCAGGCTCGCCCGAAGGTCGTCCGTACCGATTCTGCGGATGCGCGCGCGCCGGGGCGCCGCGGCCGCCATTGCCATTTCGCGGGTGATCGCCATTGCATGCTCTCCCGACCGCTATTGTCGTGCTGCGGCGGCGGCGCGTCACGATATCCCGCCGTATCCGCAGCGCGGAGCATAGCACAAATCATGCGCCTTTTCGCGTATAAACGTATTTTTGTTGGACTTGGTGACCGTGTACGATAGGCGCGACGAATTCATTCGCGACGAAGGGCTTGGAAAGCAGCAAATGGGATATCGGGTGGTGGTCGCCGGCGCGACCGGCAATGTCGGGCGTGAAATGCTGAACATTCTGGCCGAGCGGGAATTTCCGGCGGACGAGATCGCCGTGCTCGCCTCGTCGCGTTCGACCGGCGAAGAGGTCGAATATGGCGAGACGGGTCGCAAGCTGAAGATCAGGAACATCGAGCATTTCGATCCCGCCGGCTGGGATATGGCGCTGTTCGCGATCGGCTCGGACGCCACGAAGGTTTATGCGCCCAAATTCGCCGCCGCCGGCTGCACCGTGATCGACAATTCCTCGCTCTACCGGATGGACCCGGACGTGCCGCTGATCGTGCCGGAGGTGAACCCGGAGGCGATCGACGGCTACCGCGCGAAGAACATCATCGCCAATCCGAACTGCTCGACCGCGCAGATGGTGGTCGCGCTGAAGCCGCTGCATGACGCCGCGACGATCAGGCGCGTGGTGGTGTCGACCTATCAGTCGGTGTCGGGCGCGGGGAAGTCGGGCATGGACGAGCTGTTCGAGCAGAGCCGCAACATCTTCGTCGGCGACCAGCCCGAAGCGGTGAAATTCACCAAGCAGATCGCCTTCAACGTCATTCCGCACATCGACGTCTTCCTGGAGGATGGCTCGACCAAGGAAGAGTGGAAGATGGTCGTCGAGACGAAGAAGATCATGGACCCGAAGATAAAGGTGTCCGCCACCTGCGTGCGCGTGCCGGTCTTCGTCGGGCATTCGGAATCGATCAACATCGAGTTCGAAAACGAATTGTCGGCCGAGGATGCGCAGAAGATCCTGCGCGAGGCGCCGGGCTGCATGCTCGTCGACAAGCGTGAGGATGGCGGCTACGTCACCCCGGTCGAATGCGTCGGCGAATATGCCACCTATATCAGCCGCGTGCGCGACGATTCCACTGTCGACAACGGCATTACGCTGTGGTGCGTGTCCGACAATCTGAGAAAGGGTGCGGCCCTGAACGCGGTGCAGATCGCCGAGCTGCTCGGCCGGCGGCATCTGAAGAAGGCCGCCTGAGCCGCTACCACCGTCAACGGGCCGCGCGATCGCTGTTCGACCTGAGCGGGCGTGGGACCGGCAGAAGCGAAAGATGACGGAGCCGATGACCGGCGGATGCCAGTGCGGCCGTATCACGAAGCTTGGCTCGACACGCGCGGCCTGCCCCGATATCGCACCGACGAGCACAAGCCCCTTGTCGAGCGATGGATGAAGACCGTTGGCAAACTCCCCGACTGAGACACGTTATTTCGACAGCTTCGACGGCACGCGGCTGGCGTGGCGCGAACTGGGGGAGGGGCGGCCGGTCGTCCTCATCCACGGCTATTTCTCGAACGCGCAGGTGAACTGGCTGCGCTACGGCCATGCCCAGGCGGTGGCGAACAAGGGCTTCCGGGTAATCATGCCCGATCTGCGCGCGCACGGTGAAAGCGCCCGGCCGCACGATGCGGACCGCTATCCCCGCGACGTATTGATGCAGGACGGCCTCGCCCTGATCGCCCATCTCGGGCTCACCGACTATGATCTTGGCGGCTATTCGCTCGGCGCGCGGACGACGGTGCGGATGCTCGCCAGCGGCGGCGTGTCGCCGCGGCGGGTGGTGATCTCCGGCATGGGGCTTGCCGGCCTCGTCAATACGGCGGGCAGGGGGGAATATTTCCGCCATGTCCTGACGCATCTCGGCAGCTTCGACCGGGGAAGCCCCGAATTCATGACCGAGGCTTTCCTGAAGACCACGAACGGCGACCCGAAGGCGCTGCTGCGTATCCTCGACACGTTCGTCGACACGTCGGAACCGGCGTTGGCGGCGATCGAACAGCCGACGCTCGTCGTGTCGGGCGCTCAGGACCACGATAACGGTTCCGCCGCCGCGCTTACCGACCTCCTGCCGCACGGCCGCTACCGGGAAGTACCGGGCAACCATATGAGCGCCGTCACCAAGCCCGAACTGGGCCGGGCGATCGCCGATTTTCTCGCCGGCTGACGGCGGCCAGGCGTCGCGGTGGGGGCGCGGCCGAATAGGACCGCGCGCCGTTCCTCAGGCGGTGCCGGCGGGTTCCGGAATGGTGCCCTCGTCGGCGATCCCGGCATCGAACGACTTGCTCGAATCGCGGCCGTCCGCCTGGTGCGCATGGTCCGGCATGTCCTTCGCGGCGCGCTTCTTGCGCTTCGCCGCTCGCGCAACGAACAAGGCGCCGACCGCGCCCAGCCCGGCCAGCACCAGCGTCTTACTCCGCCGCTTGCCCTGGTCCAGCTTGTCGGCGGGATTGTAGAGTTTCTTGTCCGATTGTTTCGCGCTCATGTCAGTTCCTGATCGTGGTGCTACGTTCAAACGCCGGTGCGTCGTCTTTGCTCCGGCGGATCAGCGGAAAGGCGGTTCGTTGAACGCGCGCAGTTTGCGGCTGTGCAGTTTCTGCCCCTCACGCCGCAATTCCTCGCACGTCTCGATGCCGATCCGCATATGCTCGTTGATCGCCCGTTCGTAGAAGCGATTGGCCTGCCCCGGCAGCTTCAGCTCGCCGTGGAGCGGCTTGTCCGACACGCATAGCAGCGTGCCGTAGGGGACGCGGAAGCGATAGCCCTGACCGGCGATCGTCGCCGATTCCATGTCGATCCCGACCGCCCGGCTCAGCGAGAATCGCAGCGCGGAGTGGGAAAAACGCAGTTCCCAATTGCGGTCGTCGGTGGTGACGATCGTGCCGGTGCGCAGGCGTTGCTTCAGCTTGTCGCCCGACTGGCCCGACACCGTCTCGGCCGCCCGCGCCAGCGCCTGCTGCACCTCGGCGATGGCCGGCACCGGAATTTCCGGCGGCAGCATCTCGTCCAGCACATGATCGTCGCGCAGATAGGCATGGGCAAGGACATAGTCGCCGATGCGCTGGCTGGGGCGCAGTCCACCGCAATGGCCGATCATCAGCCATGCCTCGGGCCGGAGCACCGCCAGATGGTCGGTGATCGTCTTCGCGTTGGACGGGCCGACGCCGATATTGACGAGCGTGATGCCCGTCCGGTCCGGCGCCATCAGATGATAAGCCGGCATCTGGTGCCGCCGCCATGCGCTGTCGCTGACCAGCTTTTCCGGATCGTCACCGGCTTCGATGGTGATGCCGCCGGCGCCGGACAGGGCGGTGAAGCGGCTGTCCTCGCCCAGTTGCGAACACGCCCAGCGGACGAATTCGTCGACATAGCGGTGATAGTTGGTGAACAGGACGAAACGCTGCGTATGTTCCGGCGGCGTGCCGGTATAATGCCGCAGCCGCGCCAGCGAGAAATCGGTACGCAGCCCGTCGAACAGCGCCAGCGGCCGCATCTCGCCATCCGGTTCCCACAGGCCGTCGGCGATCTCGTCGCCGATATGGGCCAGTTCGGTGGCGGGAAAAAAGCGGGCCAGCTCGGCCGCAGACACCTCGTCCAGGCTCAATGCGTGACCGGGGTCCAGCACATAGGGGAAGGGTATTTCCTGCCGCCCGGCGATCGCTTCGACCTCGACATCGTAATCTTCCATCAGAAGATTGATCTGCTCGGTCAGATAATCGGCGAACATCGCCGGCTTGGTCACGCTCGCGCGATAGAATCCGGGTTCGACCAATCGGCCGAAGGAGCGCGGCGGCGTCGGGCTGTCCTTGCCACCGCGATAGCGGATCTGAACCTCGGGATAGGCGAAGGACCCGTCGCGGCGCGTGTCCGGCGTCGGCGGCTTGCCGGTGGTCAGATAGGTGTCCAGTGCGCTCTTCAGGCGGTCGACCGACGCGCTATAGAGCCTGTCGAGTTCGTTGACGATATCGGAACCTTGCGTCATCCGTCGCGGCTACCGCCTGTCGGCTCCGCTGACAAGACGTGCCTTGCCCGAGCGCCTCCCGTTGCGGCCGTATCGCATCGGACCATCAGGTTGCGGACGGCGTGACGTGCGGCGGCTTCGCCTTCCGCCGGCTCCGCTTTCCCCATCTCGTGGCGCCGTAGATGGCGCCGCCGATGGCCGCTAGTGTGCCGGTCACGATCGCGGTGGAGGTCACCGGGCTGTGGCGGATGGTGTCGCGTGTCTTCTTATAGGCGTCGCCCGCCCGGTTCTGGGCGTTGCCGAACGTCTCCTCGACCTGCTGCACCAGGGTGGGTTCCGTTTCGTCATTGCGTGCAGGCGTCTTGCTGTTGCTCGTCATGAAATCACTCCCCTTTCATCGGTGCCGGACCAACCCGCGGCGGCAGGCACGGTTCCGCAAGGACCCTCGGCCCCGGCGGAACCCGTGCCCCGAACCGGCCTCAGAGCTGATCGAGCATATATTCGGCGGAGCTGACCTTGAACTCGCCCGGCGCCTCGACGTGGATCTGCTCCACCACGCCGTCATTGACGAGCATGGAATAACGCTGCGCCCGCTTGCCCAGGCCGAAGGCGCTGCCGTCCATTTCCAGGCCCAGCGCCCTGGCGAGGTCGCCATTGCCGTCGGCGAGCATCGTGACCGTGCCTTCGGCACCGCTGCTCTTGGCCCAGGCGTCCATGACGAAGGCGTCGTTCACCGCGGTGCAGGCGATCTCGTCGATGCCGCGCTCCTTCAACGCCCCGGCCTTTTCGACATAGCCGGGCAGGTGCTTGGCGGAACAGGTCGGGGTGAAGGCGCCGGGAACGCAGAACAGCGCGACCTTCTTGCCCTTGAAATATTCCTGCGCTGAAACCTTGTCGGGGCCGTTCTCGCTCGCCTTCACGAGCGTGGTATCGGGCAGGCGATCGCCGGCTTTGATGGTCATGTCTGAAAATCTCCCGTGGCCCGGCCCGCAACTTGCGGGCCGATCCCGCGATAGCTTGGGGGCGCGGCAATAATTTTCAACCATGGCGGATCGCCCGGCCGTTGCTATAGTTTCGATCAGGCATGGAGAACACGAAATATCTGACGGGCCAGTTCCTGCTTGCGCTTCCCGGCATCGGCGATCCGCGTTTCGACCGCGCAGTCATCGCCGTTTGTTCGCATGACGAGGACGGGGCGCTCGGCATCGGCGTCGGCGACACGATCGACGGGCTGGGCCTGCACGACGTTTTGGACCAGTTCGAGATCGATCCCGGCGTCGCGCCCGATGCGCCGATCCATTTCGGCGGGCCGGTGGAACCGCGCCGCGGCTTCATCCTGCATTCGCCCGATTGGGGCGGGCAGGATACCATCGACGTGGCCGGCCGCTGGCGCCTGAGCGCGACGGTAGACATCCTGCGCGCCATTGCCGAGGGCAGCGGCCCGGAACACTGGCTGGTGGCGCTCGGCTATGCCGGCTGGGGCGCCGGGCAGCTCGACGAGGAAATGACCCGGCACGGCTGGTTCAGCACGCCCGGCGATGCGGACATTTTCTATCGGGTAAAGGCGAACGGCCGCTGGGAACGCGCCTTCGCCGATGCCGGCATCGATCCCCGGCTGCTCGCCAACAGCGCCGGCAACGCCTGACCGCATCGCTTCGCCCGGCATATAAAGGAATCTTTATATTGCGTTTGATTTCGGCGGGCGGAATCACTAGGTGAGGGGCTCCGGCGGCCGGGCGCGTTTCGCGCGGGCCGTCTGCACGGGTTTTCAAAACGCAGGAGATCGTACCAGTGGCAACCGTCGCCGAACGCGCAGATCACGTCATCAAGGATATCAGCCTCGCCGGCTGGGGTCGCAAGGAAATCGAGATCGCCGAGACCGAGATGCCCGGCCTGATGTCGGTTCGCGAGGAATATGGCGCGCAGCAGCCGCTCAAGGGCGCGCGCATCACCGGCTCGCTCCACATGACCATCCAGACCGCCGTCCTCATCGAGACGCTGACGGCGCTGGGTGCCCAGGTCCGCTGGGCCACCTGCAACATCTATTCGACGCAGGATCATGCCGCCGCCGCGATGGCGGAGCGGGGCATTCCCGTCTTCGCCGTAAAGGGTGAGAGCACGGCCGATTACTGGGACTATGTCGGCAAGATTTTCGACTGGGGCGACGATCAGACCGCCAACATGATCCTCGATGACGGCGGCGACGCGACGATGTTCGCGCTGATGGGCGCCAAGCTCGACAATGGCGAGACGCTGCCCGAGCCGGAGAATGAGGAAGAGGTCGAGATGCAGCGCGCGCTCAAGGCGTTCGTGAAGCGCAAGCCCGGCTATCTCGCCAGGTCGGTGGAGAACATCAAGGGCGTCTCGGAAGAGACCACCACCGGCGTCCACCGGCTTTATTCCATCGCCAAGAAGGGCGAGCTTCCCTTCCCGGCGATCAACGTCAACGACAGCGTCACCAAGTCGAAGTTCGACAATCTGTACGGCTGCAAGGAATCGCTGGTCGACGCCATCCGCCGCGCCACCGACGTCATGCTGGCCGGCAAGGTCGCCTGCGTCGCCGGCTTCGGCGATGTCGGCAAGGGCTCGGCGCAGAGCCTGCGCAACGGCGGCGCCCGCGTGCTCGTGACGGAGATCGACCCGATCTGCGCGCTGCAGGCGGCGATGGAGGGCTTCGAGGTCGTGACGATGGACGAGGCCGTGAAGCGTGCGGACATCTTCTGCACCGCCACCGGCAATGCCGACGTCATCACCGCCGAGCACATGAAGGCGATGAAGCCGATGTCGATCGTCTGCAACATCGGCCATTTCGACAGCGAGATCCAGATTTCGGCGCTGTCCAACTACAAGTGGACCGAGATCAAGCCGCAGGTCGACGAGGTCGAATTCCCCGACGGCAAGAAGATCATCGTGCTGGCCCGCGGCCGCCTGGTGAACCTGGGCTGCGCCACCGGCCATCCCAGCTTCGTGATGTCGAACAGCTTCACCAACCAGACGCTGGCGCAGATCGAGCTGTGGAACAACAACGGCGACTACAAGAACGACGTGTACGTCCTGCCGAAGCATCTCGACGAAAAGGTCGCGGAACTTCACCTCGAAAAGCTGGGCGTGAAGCTGGAGAAGCTGACCGACAAGCAGGCCGCTTATATCGGCGTGCCGAAGGAAGGCCCGTTCAAGCCGGACCACTACCGCTACTGATCGGCCTGATCCGATCGAGAAAAAAAAGGCCGCGACCTCCGGGTTGCGGCCTTTTCTTCATGTGCTCGGACCGGGCCAGCATTGGCAATATGGCGGAATTGTCTTCGCCTGCGGATTGTGCTTCCGACGATGAAGAAGGATACCACCGTATATGGGTTCCGCGAAGGCGGAGGCGGCTTGCCGGCCCTTTTTTCTCGTCGGTGCTTCCGGCCGGTGCTTCTGGCATTTCGCTGAGCGGCGCGATCGCCTAAACCCGGTGCGATGGCGCAGCGCAGGGCACGACTTCCAAGATGACGGACACGATCACCCTATCGGTCGGCGCGGCGGTCGGGGCGGGGAGCATGCTTGCGATCCTGCTGTTCGCCGGCATCGCCATGCTGGCCCTGGGGCTGCGCGATCGTGCCCGCGCCGGTGCGGACCAGGCCATGCGCCTTCGCCGCGATGTCCTGCTGGAACGGTCCCCCGCGGTTGCCGCGGTCGTGCGCGGTGACGGCAGGGTCGAAACCTCGCGGCGGCTGGGCGACTGGCTCGGCGGCGGCGATGCTCCCGATCGCTGGGACGTCCTGCTCGCCGCGCTCGAGGATGTCGACGCCGCGGCGCTTTCCGATGCGGTGGTCGCGGCGCAAAAGGCGGCACGGCCGTTCCGGCTCACCGTTCGCGCGCGCGGCGCGGCGCGGGTGCTGCTCGTCACGGGCGAGCGGGCGCCCGATCGGCTACACGCGCCGGGCGGGGCGCTGATCTGGTTTTTCGATGCGTCGGAACTGCAGGGCGAGGTAGAGCGCTTCGCCGGCGAGGCGGCGCAGTTGCAGGGCGCCTTCGATGCGCTGACCGGGCTGATCGAGGCCGCGCCCCTGCCGATGTGGTATCGCGGCGCCGATCTCCGGCTGGCGATGGTCAACAGCGCCTATGTCCGCGCGGTCGAAGCCGGCGATGCGGCGGACGTGGTGGCGCAGCAGGTCGAACTGGTCGAGGATTCCGGGCTCGGCGGTCCGCTCGCCAACGCCGCGATCGCCCGCGACAGTGGCGAGCCCCAGATCAGCGTCGTTCCCGCCACGGTCGGCGCGGCCCGGCGCATGCTGCGCGTGCACGACATCCCGCTGCCCGATGGCGGTACGGCCGGGTTCGCGATCGACGTGGAGGAGCTGGAGCAGGCCCGCGGCGGACTGAAGCGTTTCGCCGAGGCGCAGCGCGCGATGCTCGACCGCCTGTCGGCCGGCGTGGCGCAGTTCGGACCGGACCGGACGCTGCGCTTTTCCAACCAGCCGTTCGGCCGCATCTTCGCGATGCGCCCGGAATGGCTCGCCGACCGGCCGGAATTCGACCGCGTGCTGGAACGCATGCGCGAAGTGAAGCGTATGCCCGAGGTCCGCGATTTCCCCACCTGGAAGGATGAGCGCCGGGAATGGTTCCAGGCCCCGGATGCGGAGATCGAGGAAAGCTGGCACTTGCCCGGCGGCACCCATCTGCGCGTCGTCGCGCAACCGCTGCCGGATGGCGGGCTGCTGCTCATCTTCGAGGACCGTACCGAGCAGGTTCAGTTGGCGAGCGCCCGCGACACGCTGCTGCGCGTGCGCACCGCGACCTTCGACAATCTGTTCGAGGCGCTGGGTGTGTTCGCCGCCGACGGGCGTCTCCAGCTCTGGAACAACAAGTTTCGCCTGACCTGGGGGTTCGAGGAAAAGATGCTCGCCACCCATCCGCGCGTCGATGCGCTGGCGGAAGCGGGGGCGAAGCGGCTCGCCAATCCCGACCGCGCGTCGCTGATCGGCCAGCTCGTCCGTTCCGCCACGGTCGAACGCAAGCAGCGCGGCGGCCGCGCGGTGTTCGCCGACGGGCGCCATTTCGAATTTACCGCGGTTCCGCTGCCGGACGGCAATGCGCTGTTCACCATGCTCGACATCACCGACAGCCGGCGGATCGAACAGGCGCTGCGCGACCGCAACGAGGCGCTGGAGGCCGCCGACCGGGTCAAGACGGCGTTCGTCGCCAATATGAGCTACGAACTTCGCACGCCGCTCACCTCGATCAAGGGTTTCGCAGAGATGCTGCACGGCGGCTATGCCGGCGATCTCAGCGACAGCGGGACGGAATATACCGAGGCGATCCTGGCATCGGTGACGCGGCTGGGCGGATTGATCGACGACGTGCTCGACCTGACCGAAGGCGATGATGCCGATCTGGAGCGCGAACGCGTCGATCTCGAACTGCTCGCCCGCGCGGCGGCGGACGCCATCGCCCCGCTCGCCACGGACAACGGCGTCGAACTGGCGCTGGAGGTCGACGGGACGGCCGGCTCTGTCATCGGCGATCAGCGCCGGCTCGGCCAGGTGGTCGAACATCTCCTGCGCCATTCGCTCGGCACGTTGGAAGGCGGCGGGCGCGTATTGCTCCTGGTCGACGGGGACGAGGCCCATGCGCGGATCGTGGTCTCCGACGACGGCCCCGGCCTTACGCCCGACGAGGCCGCGCGCGCCTTCGAACGGTTCGCCCAGCCGGAGATCGCACGCGACGGTGAGCGCGCGCTGGGCCTCGGTCTGCCCCTCGCCAAGCATTTCGCGGAGGCGCATGGCGGCAAGATCGACCTGGTCTCCGAACCGGGCGAGGGCACGATCATCACCATCGAGTTGCCGCGCGCATGATCCTCGCCACCCCCGATGCCAGCCACCGGCTGGGCCGCGAGCTTGCGGCACTCGTCCGGCCGGGCGATGTGGTGGCGCTGTCCGGTCCCCTGGGCGCGGGCAAGACCAGCATCGCGCGCGGCCTGCTCGAAGCGCTCGGCCTGGAAAGCGAGGCGCCGTCGCCCAGCTTCGCCATCGTGCAGCCCTATGACCCGCCGGAGGTGCGGCTGCCCGTGCTGCATGTCGATCTGTACCGGATCGAGGCGCCGGAGGAGGCCGGGGAACTGGGCCTGGACGATGCGCGCGCGGATTCGCTGCTCGTCGTCGAATGGCCCGAGCGGCTGGGCGAGGGGGCCTGGCACGACGCCTTGTGGCTGGCGCTGGAAATGAACGCCGACGGCACGCGAACCTTGACAGCGCGAGTGCCGGCGGCATGGAAGGACCGATGGCCGTCGACATGAATCCGCCCGCCGCCGCCGGGGCCTTCCTCGCCCGAGCCGGCTGGGAAGACGGCGACGTCCTGCCGCTTGCCGGCGATGCGTCCTTCCGCCGCTATTTCCGCATCGTCGCGCCGGGGCGCAGCGCGATCCTGATGGATGCGCCGCCGCCGCAGGAGGACCCGCGGCCCTTCCTGGCGATCGCCCGCTGGCTGACGGAGCGCGGTTTCGCCGCGCCGGAAATCATCGCCGACGATCTGGAGAACGGGTTCGTCCTGCTGGAGGATTTCGGCGATTCGCGCATGCGAGAGACGGTGGACGGCGCACCGGAAAGCGAATTGCGCCTCTACGGCGCGGCCGTCGACCTGCTGATCCGCCTGCACCGCCATGATGCCGCGCCGGTGCGCGCTTATGATGAACCCGAATATCTGCGCGAGGCGGACCTGTTCACCGAATGGTATTGCCCGGCGGTCGGCCTCACGGTGGATTCGGAGGGCTACCGCGCGGCGTGGCGACAGGTGCTGCGCTGCGTCACCGACAGCGCGCCGGTAACGGTTCTGCGGGATTATCACGCCGAAAACATCATGCTGATCGACGGCAGCGATCATCTCGGCCTGCTCGATTTCCAGGATGCGCTGGCCGGCCATCCGGCCTACGATCTCGTTTCGCTTCTCCAGGACGCCCGGCGCGATGTCCCGGCCGAGCTGGAGGCGGCGATGCTGGACCGCTACTGCCGCACGACCGGCGCCGGTTCCGATTTCGCGACCGCCTATCACGTCCTCGGCGCACAGCGGAATGCGAAGATCGTCGGCATCTTCACGCGGCTTTGGAAACGCGACGGGAAGCCGCGTTATGCCGGCATGTGCCCCCGGGTCTGGCGGTATCTGGAGCGGGATCTCGCCGATCCCGCGCTCGCGCCCGTGCGGCGATGGTTCGATGCCAACGTGCCGCGCGGCCGGCGCGGCGATCCGATGGAGCTTGCGGCGCAATGAAGACCGGAAAAACGCTCGCGATCCGACCGCGGCCCGGCGCCGCGGTGCCCGAAACGGCGATGATCATGGCCGCGGGGCTGGGCAAGCGGATGCGGCCGCTGACGGCCACCCGGCCAAAGCCGCTGATCAAGGTCGCCGGCAAGCCGCTGATCGACCATGTCTTCGATCGCCTGCGCACAGCGGGCGTGAAGCGCGCGGTCGTCAACGTCCATTATCTCGCCGATGCGCTGGAGGCGCATGTCACGCGCCGGGTCGAGGATATCGAGGTCGTGCTGTCGGACGAGCGGGCGCGACTGATGGAAACCGGCGGCGGCCTGGTGCAGGCCCGCGACCTGATCGGCGACAAACCGTTCCTGTGCGTCAACAGCGACAATTTGTGGGTGGACGGCCCCACCGACGCGATCCGCACGCTCGCCGCGCAATGGGACGATGCGCGGATGGATGCGCTGCTCTTGCTGGTGCCGCTGGCGGACGCGCACAATCATGGCGGCCAGGGCGATTTCCACGTCGATGCGCAGGGGCGCATCACCAGCCGGCGATCGCCGGGGCGGCTCGCACCCTTCGTCTTTACCGGCGTTCAGATGCTGTCGCCGCGCCTGATCCGGGATTGGCCGGAAGGGCCGTTTTCCACCATGCTGTTCTGGGAGCGCGCGATCGAGGCCGGGCGGGCCTACGGCGTCGTCCATGACGGGCTGTGGTTCGACGTCGGCACGCCGCAGGCGATCGGGGCGACGGAGGCGGCGCTCGCCGATGGCTGAGCGGAACCGTCCGCTCGTCTACAGCATCCCGCCGCACCGGGCGTTCGCCGACGCGCTGGCCGCAGGGCTGCTGCGGCGCTACGGCAAGGATCATCTGGCCTTCGCCCGCGCTGTCATCCTCGTCCCCAACAACCGCGCGCGGCAGGCGATCACCGATGCGTTCGTGCGGCGGGCGGACGGCGGTCTGCTCTTGCCGCGGCTGGTGGCGATCGGCGATCCCGAACTGGATGAGGCGGCGGGACCGCTGGTCGATCCCGCGGGTGGTGCCGAGCCGATTCCGCCGGCGGTCGATCCGTTGCAGCGGCGCCTGATCCTGGCCCGCCTGGTCGGCGAGGAACGCGCGCGCGCCGGCGCGCCGATCGACGCGGCGGAGGCGGTGCGCCTCGCCGGCGACCTGGCGCGCACGCTCGATCAGTTGCTGGTCGAAGAGGTCGATCCGGCCGCCCTGCGCACCCTCGAACTCGACGATCTGCTGTCGCAGCATTGGCGTCGCTCGCTGTCGCTGTTCGAACTCGTGCTCGATCGCTGGCCGGAGGAGCTGGCGAGGCTGGGACGGATCGACCTTGCCGACCGCCGCCGCCGGCTGCTCGACCGGGTCGGCAGGGCCTGGCGCGCCGCGCCGCCGCCATCCTTCGTCTGCGCCGCCGGCATCACCACGGCGGCCCCGGCCGTTGCCCGGCTGTTGCGCGTCGTCGCCGACCTGCCGCAGGGCATGGTGCTGCTGCCGGGGCTCGCCACGACAATGCCGGATGCGCAGTGGGATGCGCTGGGTCCGCACGAACCCGATCCCGAGACCGGTCGGCGCCGGCGCGCGGTCGAGACGCACCCGCAATTCCATCTGAAGCTGCTGCTGGACCGCATGGGCGTCAATCGCGGCGAGGTCTCGATGTGGCGCGGCGGTGGCGAGCACGACGCCGCGCCGGCGCGCAGCCGGGCGATCGCCAATGCGATGGCGCCGCCGCAATTCACGCATGACTGGACCGGTCTGCCGCCCGGCGAGCGCAGCCTGGCGGGCGTCCGCATTCTCGACGCCGCCATTCCCGAGGAGGAGGCGCAGGCCATCGCCATCGCGCTGCGCCAGGCGCTGGAGGAACCGGGCAGGACGGCTGCGCTGGTGACACCCGACCGCGCGCTCGCCCGCCGCGTGGCGGTGCATTGTGCGCGCTGGGGCATCGCGGTCGACGATACCGCCGGCCAGCCCTTGTCGCTGCTGCCGCCGGGCACGCTGCTACTGGCCCTGGCCGATGCCGCGGCGCAGGATTTCGCGCCGACACCGCTGCTGGCGTTGCTGAAGCATCCGCTGGTGCAGGCGGGTGAGGGGCGCACCGCCTGGCTGGACGATGTCCGGCGGCTCGATCTCGCCCTGCGCGGCCCGCGGCCGGCCGGCGGGCTGGCGGGGATGGAGGCGCATCTCGCCGCCGAAGACGTGCGCGATGCGCAGGTGCGGCGCGCAGGCCTTTCCGCCTGGCAACGGATCGGTCCCGCGCTCGCGCCGCTGGCCGATGCCTTCGCTGGCGGTGCGCGCGCGCTGCCGGTGTTCGTCGCCGCCCTTCGCGAGGCGGCACAGCGGCTGTGCGGCGACGCCGTCTGGTCGCGGCCGGAGGGGCGGGCCGCCGCGGACCTGCTCGAACGGATGGAGCGCGACGCCGCGCTCGGCCCGGAACGGGTGGAGGGCGGGTCGGTCGCGCCCATGCTGCGCACGCTGATGGACGAGATCGCGGTGCGGCCGCCGCAGGGCGGGCATCCCCGGCTCGCCATCTACGGCTTGCTGGAGGCGCGGCTGCAATCCGCCGATCTGATGATCCTCGGCGGCCTGAACGAAGGTGTCTGGCCGGGACTGCCGGCGCCCGATCCGTGGCTGGCGCCGCGTATCCGGGCCGAACTCGGCCTGCCGGGGCTGGAGCGCCGCATCGGTCTTGCCGCCCATGATTTCGCCGGGGCGCTGGGCGCGCCCGATGTCCTGCTGACCCGCGCCCGGCGCGATTCGTCGGCGCCGACGATCGCCTCGCGTTTCTGGCTGCGGCTGGAGGCGCTGTCCGGCGGGCTGAAACCGGCCGCGGACCTGCTCGCCTGGGCGCAGGCGATCGACGATCCGGGCGACTACCGTCCGGCCGAACGCCCCGCGCCGTGCCCGCCGGTCGGTGAACGCCCGCGCCGGATCTCGGTGACGGAGGTCGATCGTCTCAAGGCCGACCCCTATGCCTTTTATGCCCGGCGCATGCTGCGCCTGCTGCCGCTCGACGCCGTCGATGCCGATGCCGGCCCGGCCTGGCGCGGGACCGAGGTGCACCGCGTGCTGGAGGCATGGGCCAGGCGCGACGATTGCGCGCCCGACCGGCTGCACGCCCGCGCGCAGGCGATGCTGGCGGAGGCGCATCCCCTGATGCGCGCGCTCTGGGCGCCGCGGCTGATGGAGGCGGTGGACTGGATCGCCGCCACCATCGCGGAGCAGCAACGCGCCGGCCGCGCCGTCGTGGATGTGGAGCGCAAGGGCGGGATCACCGTTTCCGGCGTCGATCTTTCCGGCACCTATGACCGGATCGACCGGCTCGCCGACGGCACGCTGGCGATCATCGACTACAAGACCGGCAAGCCGCCCTCGGCGAAGGCGGTGCGCGCCGGCTTCAGCCTGCAACTCGGCCTGTTGGGCCTTATCGCGGAGCGCGGTGGGTTTGAAGGTGTATCCGGCACCGCGACCGCCTTCGAATACTGGTCGCTTTCGCGCAACCGCGACGGCGGCTTCGGCTATATCGAATCGCCAGTCGATCCGAAGAAGCGCGAGCCCATTCCGGCGGAGGATTTCGTCGCCATCGCCGCCGACAATTTCCGGGCGGAGGCGGCGAAATATCTGACCGGCGGCGACCCCTTCACCGCCAAGCTTCACCCCGAATATGCGCCCTATGCGGATTACGACCAGTTGATGCGCCGCGACGAATGGTATGGCCGTGAGCGGCAATAGCACCGGCGCCCTGCCGCGGCTGGCGGGAACCCAGCGTGATGCCAGCGATCCCGATCGCCATGTCTGGCTGTCGGCGTCGGCCGGCACCGGCAAGACGCAGGTGCTCACCGCGCGCGTCTATCGCCTGCTGCTGCGCGGCGTCGATCCGGGCGCCATCCTGTGCCTCACCTTCACCAAGGCGGGCGCGGCGGAAATGGCGTCGCGGATCAGCGCCCGGCTCGCGCGCTGGGTACGCCTGCCGGAAGCCGATCTGCGCAAGGACCTGTTCGCGCTGGGCGAGGATGCGAACGATGCGGACCTGCTCGCCCGCGCCCGCACGCTGTTCGCCCGCGTGCTCGATGCGCCCGGCGGCGGCATCCGCATCCAGACGATCCACAGCTTCTGCCAGACCCTGCTCGCCGCCTTCCCGATGGAGGCGGAACTGGTGCCGGGCTTTCGGCCGCTGGAGGCGCGGGAGGAAAGCGTCATGGCGCGCGAGGCGCTGGCGGCGATGCTGGCGCAGGAAGCGGCCGATGGCGGCACGCGCCATGCCGAAGCGATCGGCGCCCTCAGCCTGCGGCTGGGCGAGGGGCAGGCGGAGGCGTTCCTCCATGCCTGCGCGCGCTCGCTGCGCATGCTGGAGGCGCTGCCGGAGGGGATTGCCCCCTATCTCCGCCGCGCGCTCGACCTGCCGTCCGGAGAGATCGAAGCCGAACTGGTTCGCGCTTGCGCCGACGATGCCTTCGATGTCGAAGCGCTGCGCCGGATCGCGGCCTGGAACGCCGACTGGAACACGGCCAAGGGCCTGGCGCGCGCCGATATCGCCGCGGCATGGCTGGCGGCAGGGCCGGAGGCGCGTGCCCGCGACTTGGCCAAGCTGCACGACATCTGGGCGCGCGCCGACGGCGCGATGCGCTCGGTCGGTAAGGGCCAGGCGCCGCAGGAGGCCGGATACGGCGATGCGGTCGCGGCGATGCACGAGCGCTGCGCCGGGCTGCTGGCGATGCGCGCGCGCGGCGCCTATGCCGATCTGCTCGCCGCCGCACTCGACGCGGGCCGCGCTTATGCCCGCGAATATGCCCGCGCCAAGCGCCAAGCCGGCGCGGTCGATTTCGACGACCTGATCCAGCGCGCGCTCGACCTGCTGCTCCAGCCCGGCATGGGCGACTGGGTGCGCTTCAAGCTCGATCAGGCGACCCAGCATGTGCTGATCGACGAGGCGCAGGACACCAATTGGGACCAGTGGCGCATCGTCCGCGCCATCGCCGACGAATTCTTCGCCGGGGAAGGGGCGTCGGCCGGCGCGCTGCGCACGCTGTTCACCGTCGGCGACTACAAGCAGGCCATTTTCGGTTTCCAGGGCACGGACCCGCTCTATTTTCGCCTCGCCCACCGCCATTTCGAACGCCTTGCCGGCGATCCGCCGCCGGATGCGGAGGCGCGGCCGCTGGACACCATGTCGCTGTCCGCCAGCTATCGCTCGACACGTCCGGTGCTGGATTTCGTCGACCGCGCCATCGCCCTGCTTCCCGCTCCCGGCATGGGCGAACATGGCGACGCCGCCGGCCATGCCAGCGAGGTGAAGGGGCCGGGCCGGGTCGAACTCTGGCCGCCGGTCGTCGAAGGCGGCGACGCGGACGAGGAGGACTGGATCGACGATGCCGTACGCCGGCAGGCGGCCGACATCGCCCGCCAGGTAAAGGCGTGGATCGACGCCGGCGAGCGCCTGGAAAGCCGGGGCCGTTCGCTCCGACCCGAGGATGTGATGATCCTGGTCAAGCGGCGCGGCGACCTGGCGTCGCTGCTGGTCGCGCGCCTCTATGCCGAGGGGGTGCCGGTCGCCGGCGTCGATCGCCTTCGCCTGAACGCTCCGCTCGCGGTGCAGGATCTGCTCGCGGCCGTGCGCTTCGTGCTCCAGCCCGACGACGATCTCTCGCTGGCGAGCCTGCTCGTCTCGCCGCTCATCGGCTGGTCGCAGGACGATCTCATGCACGCCGCCCGCCGAGAGCATCACAGCCTTTGGCGGCACTTGCGCGAAAGCTGCGCGCCGGACCGGCTGGAGCCGCTATACGATCTTCTGCGCCGCGCCGATCTCACCACGCCCTATCGGTTCCTCGAAGGGATATTGTCCGGCCCGCTCGATGGCCGGCGCAGGCTGATCGCCCGCCTGGGCGCCGAAGCGCGCGATCCGATCGCGGAACTGCTCAACGCCGCGCTCGATTTCGAGCGGCTGGCCACCCCTTCGCTGCAACGATTCCTCGACTGGTTCGATCGGGGCGAGGTGGAGATCGTGCGCGATCCGTCGCAGCCGCGCGATGCCGTGCGGGTGATGACCGCCCACGGCGCCAAGGGGCTGCAGGCGCCGTTCGTCATCCTCGCCGACGCCACGGTCGACCCGACGCGCAATCGGCGCGACATCCTGTCCTGGAAGCCGGAGGAGGGCGGCGAGGTGCGCCTGCCGATCTTCCGCCCGCGCGCCGGGGAACGCGGCGGCTCGCTCGACGCCGCGCTGGCCGATGCCGACCGGCGCGAGTTGGAGGAACATTGGCGCCTCTTCTACGTCGCCGCGACGCGCGCGGAGGAACGGCTGGTCGTCGCCGGCGCCCTCGGCCCGGCCAGCAAGGGAGAGGTGCCGGAGGCGAGCTGGTATGCCGTCGCCCGTTCGGCATTCGATGCGCTGGGCGTGCCGGCGGCAGAGGCGGCGGCGCCGCGCGTCTTCACCGGCCTCGTGCCGCAGCGCCCGGTCGCGGCGGCGCCGGCGGGGCGGGGCGAACCCTCGGCCGCGGCGGCGCTTCCGGAGTGGATTCGCCGCGCCGCGCCGGCCGAGGCGAAGCCGCCGCGCCCGCTGGCGCCCTCGGCGCTGGGCGAGGACGCGGTGGCCGATCCGCCGCCGGCGCCCGCCATGCGCGACGCGGCCGAGCGCGGGCGGCTTCTCCACGCCCTGTTCGAGCGTCTGCCCGCCATCCCTGCGCAGGATCGCCGAGCGGCGGCCCTGCGCTGGCTGGAGGGGGCGCAGGGCATCGCCGAAGCGGACCGGCGCGAAGCCGTCGCCGACGATGCGCTCGCTATCATCGACGATCCCCGCTTCGCCGATCTGTTCGGCCCCGGCTCGCTGGCCGAGGCGCCGATCGTCGCCGTGGTCGCGGGGGAGGTCATATCCGGCACGGTCGACCGCCTGCTCGTCACCGACGGCCATGTCCGCGTCGTCGATTTCAAGACCGGCCGCCGCGTGCCGGGGTCGCTCGACGCGCTGCCCGAATATCACCTGCGACAGATGGCCGCTTATTCCGCCGCGCTCGGCGTCATCTTTCCCGGCCGCCGGATCGAGGCGGCGCTGCTCTATACCGCCGGGCCGGTCCTGTTCGATCTGCCCGACCGATTGCTGGGCCCGCACAAGCCGGGCTATGGGCCGGCGCAGGAAAGCTTGCGAGATGACGCTTGAGCCGCGGCTCGCGCGTTCATACCTACCATGCCGACAGCAGGAGAACAGAATATGGCGACCAAGCCGATTACCGACGACAGCTTCGAAAGCGACGTCATCAATGCCGGCACGCCGGTGCTGGTCGATTTCTGGGCCGAATGGTGCGGCCCGTGCAAGATGATCGGCCCCGCGCTGGAAGAGATTTCGGACGAACTGGGCGACCGGGTGACGATCACCAAGATCAACATCGACGAAAACCCGGAAGCACCCGGCAAATACGGCGTGCGCGGCATTCCCACCATGATCCTGTTCAAGGACGGCCAGATCGCCGCCACCAAGGTCGGCGCCGAACCCAAGAGCCAGCTCAAGGCATGGCTCGAAAGCGAGCTTTGAGGCGAATGCGGATGGCCCCGTTCAGCCGGCATCCGCATTCGCACCGAGTTGCCGACGCCGCAGCGGCCTGCCGATCCGTCGGATGGCGGAGTGGGGCGTCGGCAACCGGACGGCGGCATGAACCGCCCGTCGCCGCAAGCGTGCCGAGCCGCAAACCTGGTCGAGCCGCAAGCCTGGCGAGCACTCCCCGATAGGAGCCCCATTCCCGTTTGCCCTGAGCCCGTCGAAGGGCCGTCCTGAGCGCTTGCCTTTGCAGGCAGTCGAACAGGGCTGCTCTTTCCCCGATCTCAAGGAATGTGGAGGCAGATGGCATCCAAGGCCGGTCGAACGCATCACCGGCATCGCAGGCCCCGACCGGCTTCAGCTCCGATAGTCGGCGTTGATCGCGATATATCCGTGCGTCAGGTCGCAGGTCCAGACCGTCGCGCGGCCGTCGCCCAGCCCCAGGTCCACGCCGATTTCGACCTCGGCGTCCTTCAGATGCGCCGCGACCGGCGTTTCGTCGTAATCCGGTACGGCCAGGCCGTCGCGCGCCACCTGCGTCGCGCCGAACCGGATCGACAATCTGTCGCGCTCGGCCGGCTCGCCCGCCTTGCCCACCGCCATCACCACCCGGCCCCAATTGGCATCCTCGCCGGCGATCGCCGTCTTCACCAGCGGCGAATTGGCGATCGACAGGGCGATCCGGTGCGCGCTCGCGTCGCTTTCGGCGCCCTCCACCGCCACCGTGATGAACTTGCTCGCGCCTTCGCCGTCGCGCACCACCAGATGGGCGAGCTGGCGGCACAGGTCGGCGAGTGCCGCGGCGAACGCGTCGGCGCCGTCGTCGTCCTCCGACGATAGCGGCCGGTTGCCCGCCGCGCCGGTCGCGAATGCCAGCACCGTGTCGCTGGTGGAGGTGTCGCTGTCCACGGTTATGCAGGAAAAGCTCTCCGCATTGGCGCTGCGCAGGGCTGCCTGCAGGAATTCCGCCTCCACCGCGGCGTCGGTGAAGATGAAGCCCAGCATGGTCGCCATGTCGGGCGCGATCATGCCCGACCCCTTGACGATCCCCACCAGCTCGACGCGCTGCCCGCCGACGACGGCGCTGGCATGCGCCGCCTTGGCGAAGGTGTCGGTGGTCATGATCGTCGCCGCCGCCTCCTCCCAGCCGCACGGGTCGGCGCTGAAGGCGGCGGCGAGGCCCGCTTCGGCCTTGTCGGTCGGCAGCGGCACCCCGATGACCCCGGTCGAGGCGACGAAGACGTCCGATGGGGCGCAACCGATTTCGCGTGCCACGGCGGCGGTGATCGTCTCCACCGCCTCGCGTCCGTGCCGGCCGGTGAAGGCGTTGGCGTTGCCGGCATTGACGACCAGTGCGCGGGCCTGGCCCAGCACCAGCGCCTTGCGGCACCATTCGACCTCGGGCGAGGGGCACCGGCTCTGCGTCGTCACGCCGGCAACGGCGGTGTCGGGGGAAAGCGTCGCGAGCGTCAGGTCGCACCGGTCCCAGTCCTTGTACCCGGCGCGCGCGATTCGCAGCGTCACGCCGCCGATGGCGGGCAGATCGGGAAAGGCCTGGGGCGCGAGCGGCGATCGTTGGCTGGACATGGCCGCGGCTATACCGGGCCGCACCGTTCAGGCAAACGGTCCGTGCGCGCTTTCTCCGGCCGCGGCACCGCCGCGTCCTTGCCGCGCGGAAAGGAACGTAGCATGAACAGAAAACGCTTTCCTACACCCCAGCCGCCGTGCCATGGCGAACACGGCGCTTTCAAACCGTGAGTATAATATCGCGCACGCCCGCATACGCCCGCGTGCGCGCGCGGGCCCGTTGAGGTGCGACTCTGTGCGACCTTTGGCGGTTTCGCGCGGGGCTTGGCGGCCGGTTCGGCGTCTTCGCCGCGGGGCAGGGTTTGCCGCCATGGGGCGGGTCGCGCCGTAATGTGCTTTTGATTAGACGAACGGGCTTCGCGTTACTATGTCGGACGCGGCCCGGCCTCGCGCCGGACCTGTCGCTCAGCCGGAAAGATCGATCTTGCGCTTGCTCCTGTTCCTTACCGCGTTGCTGACCGGCCTTTCCGGCGCGGCCGCGGCCGAGCGCACGGCACAGCCGACGCGGATCGAACGGGCCGGGCTGGCCTCGGTCGTCACCGTGCTTGCCGATGTGCGCGCGGTGGCGCCCGCGCATCGCGGCCTGATACAGCCGACGCCGCGCCGCCTTTCGCTGCGCGCCGATCCGCTCGTCCCGGCGCGGGCGCCGCTGTTGCGCCTGCCGTCCGGTATCGATCAGCGCCGCCTGGAATAGGGTTGCCGGGCGCTACCGACGCGCCCGTTCCCTCGCCATTCTCTCGCGCAGCCGCGCCGCCAGGGCGCGCTCGCGCTCATCCATCAGACGTACAGGATAATTTCATGCTCGGCGGACTTGCCAAATCCCTCTTCGGCTCCTCCAACGATCGCTACGTCAAGTCGCTGCGACCGATCGTTCAGAAGATCAACGACCTCGAACCGCAGATGCAGGCGATGAGTGACGAGGAACTCTCGCAGCAAACGGTTCGCTTCCGCGAGCGGCTGGGCCGGAAGGAGACGCTCGACGACATTCTGCCGGAAGCCTTCGCCACCGTGCGCGAGGCGTCGGTCCGCGTGCTCGGCATGCGCCACTTCGATGTGCAGATGATCGGCGGCATCGTGCTTCACCGCGGCGAGATTGCCGAGATGCGCACCGGCGAGGGCAAGACGCTGGTCGCCACGCTCGCCGTCTATCTCAACGCGCTCGACGAATCCGGCGTGCACGTCATCACCGTGAACGACTATCTCGCCGCCCGCGACGCGGAATGGATGGGGCAGGTCTATCGTTTTCTCGGCATGACGGTGGGGGTGATCGTGCCCGATCTCACCGATCAGCAGCGCCGCGATGCGTATAATTCGGACATCACCTACGGCACCAACAACGAATTCGGCTTCGACTATCTTCGCGACAATATGAAGATGGAGCGCGAATCGATGGTGCAGCGCCCCTTCTCCTTCGCCATCCTCGATGAAGTCGATTCGATCCTGATCGACGAGGCGCGGACGCCGCTCATCATCTCCGGCCCGACCGATGACCGCTCCGAACTCTATATAAGCGTGAACGCCATCGTGAAGGAGCTGGGCGACGACGATTACGAGATGGATGAGAAGCAGAAGTCGATCATCCTGACCGAAGACGGCACCGAAAAGGTCGAGCGCGCGCTGGAGGCGGCGGGCCTGCTCGAAGGATCGAACCTCTACGATTTCGAGAACACGCAGGTCGTCCATCACGTCAATCAGGCGCTGCGCGCGAACAAGATGTTCAAGCGCGATGTCGATTACCTGATCAAGGAAGGCAAGATCGTCATCATCGACGAATTCACCGGCCGCATGATGGAGGGGCGGCGCTGGTCCGACGGTCTGCACCAGGCGGTAGAGGCCAAGGAGGGCGTGAAGATCGAGCCGGAGAATCAGACGCTCGCCTCGATCACCTTCCAGAACTATTTCCGCATGTACCCGAAACTTTCGGGCATGACCGGCACGGCGGCGACCGAGGCGGCGGAATTCTTCGACATCTACAAGATGAACGTGGTCACGATCCCGACCAACGTGCCGATCCAGCGCATCGACGACGACGACATCTTCTACAAGTCGCTGGAGGACAAGTTTCTCGGGATCGCCCGGACGATCAAGGAACATGCCGAAAAGGGGCAGCCGGTCCTGGTCGGCACCGTCTCGATCGAGAAGTCGGAACTGCTGTCCGAATTTCTCAAGAAGGAAAAGGTGCCGCACAAGGTCCTGAACGCCCGCTATCACGAGATGGAGGCGCATATCGTCGCCCAGGCCGGGCGTGCCGGCGCGGTGACGATCGCCACCAACATGGCCGGTCGCGGCACCGATATCCAGCTCGGCGGCAATCTCGATTTCCGTATCAACGACGAACTTTCCGACATGGCCGAAGGTCCCGAACGCGATGCCGCGATCGAGCGCATCAAGCAGGGGATCGAGGCGGAAAAGCAGCGTGTTCTGGATGCCGGCGGCCTGTTCGTGCTCGGCACCGAACGGCATGAAAGCCGCCGCATCGACAACCAGCTTCGCGGGCGTTCGGGCCGTCAGGGCGATCCGGGCCTCAGCCGCTTCTACCTGAGTCTGGACGACGATCTGCTGCGCATCTTCGGGCCCGACACGATGTTCGCCAAGATGATGCGCTCCAACCTCGCCGATGGCGAGGCGATGCCGTCGTCACGCTGGCTGACCAAGGCGATCGAGACCGCGCAGAAGAAGGTCGAGGCGCGCAATTACGACATCCGCAAGCAGGTGGTCGAATATGATGACGTCATGAACGACCAGCGCAAGGTGATCTACGAGCAGCGCTCCGACATCATGGACGCCGACACGGTCGAGGACGTGGTCGAGGACATGCGTTTCGAGACGGTGAACACCATCGTCGCCGAAACCTGCCCGCCCGGCACCTATCCCGAGCAATGGGATACGCAGGGGCTGAAGGAACGGGCGCAGGAGATCCTCAATATCGAGGTTCCCATCGATTCCTGGATCGAGGACGAGGACGGCATCGATCCCGAGGTGGTCGAGGAACGTGTCCGGGAGGCGGCGGACGCCGTCGTGGCGCGCAAGCGCGGCGAGATCGAGGACGAGAAGACCTGGCGCCAGATCGAAAAGTCGATTCTGCTGCAGAATCTCGATCATCACTGGAAGGAGCATCTGGCGATGCTCGACGCGCTGCGCTCGATCATCCATCTGCGCGCCTATGCGCAGAAGACGCCGATCAACGAATATAAGCAGGAAGCCTTCGCCCTGTTCGAACGGATGCTGGCGAGCATTCGCGAGGATGTGACGAAGGTGCTGGCCTTTGCCGAATTCAACATGGCCCCGCCGCCGCTGCCGGAAGTGCCGGACTTCATCACCTCGCACTTCGACCCGCTGACCGGCGAGGACGATACCAACGATGTGGACGCCGCCGGTGTCGCCGGCTCGGGGCCGGCCGGTGCATCGCCGCAGCCGCCTTTCCAGACGCCGCAGCCGGCCCGGAACACGCCGGCCGGCGACGATCCGGAAGCGTGGAAGGGACAGGTCAGCCGCAATGCGCCGTGTCCGTGCGGTTCGGGCCGCAAGTACAAGCATTGTCACGGCGCGCTGCAATAGCGCGCCCGAACCGGTGCCGACATGAAAAGGCCCTCTTCCGCGGTGGTGCGGAAGAGGGCCTTTCAAGCAGTCGGGGCAGATCAGCCGCGCTCGGGCGGCCGCACCGTCGGGCCGAGATTGTCGATCACGGCGCGGGCGTCGAAGGCCCGGACATTGTCCTTGGGCTTTTCGCCCCGGCCGAGAACGATTTCCGCCATCGCCTGGTACTTGTCGATGGTGCGGACGTCGATGTCGCGGCCGCCCCAGAACGGGTCGCCATAGGGACCCCAGCCGCCCCAGCCGTAATAGGGCGAATAATACCGCCAATAGGGGTTCCAGCCACCATATCCGAACGGTCCGCCGAACGGATCGCCGGTGGCATAGGTCCGGGTCTGCTTGTCGGTGTCGCGGTGGGCGAGCACGAAATAGTCATAGCCCTGTTCCAGGGTGAGCTGCGCCGCGCGATAGAGCAGATAGCGTTCCACCGTCTCACGTGCGGTGGCACTGTTGCCCTGGAAACTGACCATATAGCGGTCGGGCTCGATCCGCTGGTCGGTATAGCCGGTCGCATTGGCACCGTAGCCGGTCGCAGGCCGATAAGGCGTCGGCGAGGTGCAGCCGGTGACCAGCAACGCGCCGGCAAGCGCGGTCCCGATCAGCGCCTTGCGAAAACGAAAAGGTCGGCGATTGAACATCAAAATCCTCCTGATGCCGGTGGGTCCGCGCTGTTGAACGGAATCGTCGGCTGTATCAGTTCTAACACGTAGCCGAAGGGAAGGCTCCCCCGGCCATTTGCGATGAACGGTGCCATATAGCGGATTGACGGGGCCTGAACAGAAGGGGGCCACGACTTTAAAAGCCGACCAAAGCAATGGCTTGGTTCAAAAGCCGGCGTTGTATGAGAAATCAGCGCGTCAGATAGTCGCTGAAGGCGAAGAGAAACAGGAAGGATGCCCAGATGGCGCCCGCCATCGCAGCCAGTCGGACCAGCCCCTCGGCGCGGCGCAACTGCATGAAGAACAGGGTAATCAGCGCAAGTTGCACCGACAGCAGGACGAGCTGGACGACCAGCCGGATCGGTGTTCCCGGTATCTGGGTGTAGCCGGCACTGATCGCGCCGAGAAGGAGCATGCCCAGCCAGGTGGCGATCGGGCCGGTCAGAAGGTATCGGCGCTCGTTTCGGGTCATTGTCGGCCTGCCAGATACAGTAGTGGATAGAGCGTCAACCAGATGATGTCGACGAGGTGCAGGTAGAGCGCCGTCGCCTCGATCAGGGTATCCCGCCGCGACAGATCCGACCGCCAGTCGATCCAGGCCAGCCGCATGACGGCACCGATGCCGATCGTCAGATGGACGGCATGGACGCCGGTCGCCGTCCAGTAGAAGGCCCAGAACTGCTCCGCCGGTCCATGCTCCAGCTTGAAGTGCGGTCCGGGGACAAGGTGTTCGCTCACATCCTTGTGGTATTCCAGCCCCTTGACGACGAGGAACACCGTCCCGAGCAGGATGGTGAGCCACAGCATGGCGCGGACGAGCGGCATCACCGACAGTCGGTTTGCGCGTTCCGCGATCGCCATGGCGAGGCTGCTCGTCATCAGGATCGCCGTATTGATCGTGCCATACCAGAAGGCGCTTTCCTTCGCGCCTTCCAGAAAGGCCTGTCCGCCGTTCCACCTGCTATGGGCGTAGAACAGGAATATGCCGGCGAAGAACAGGATTTCGGTGGTTAGAAAGGCCCACATGCCGAACGGGACGGCGACCCGCTGGCGCGCCGGGTTCTCGAACGGTTCGTGCAGGAGGAGGTCGTCCGCCATCACGGCTCCTGCGGCTTTTGCGCCTGCTCCACCTCGTCGGGCGTGCTTTCGCGCGGATGATATTTGTAGGGACCCGCTGTCACCTCGGGCGTGGAATCGAAATTCTCCTTGGGCGGCGGCGATCGCGTCTGCCATTCCAGGCCTGTGGCGCCATGCGGATTGGGCGGCGCCTTCTCTCCCTTGAACAGCGACCAGCCGAGATAGAAGAGCGGCCAGGCATATGCGAAGGCGAGGACGGCGGCGCCGACCGAGGACATCACATGCCAGGGCTGAAATTCGGGCGGATAGACGTGGTAGCGCCGCGGCATGCCCATCCAGCCCATGACGAACTGCGGAAAGAAGGTGAAGTTGAAGCCGAAGAACATCGACAGCGCGGCGAACTGGGCCAGGCGCTCCGAATAAAGGCGGCCCGTTATCTTCGGCCACCAGAAATGCAGGCCGCCGAAAAAGGCCGACACCGATCCGCCGACCATGATGTAGTGGAAATGCGCGACGACGAAATAGGTGTCGGTAAGGTGCACGTCGAGCGGCACCGACGCGAGGAACAGCCCCGTCAGCCCGCCGATCGTGAACAGGCCGACGAAGCCGAGGGCATAGAGCATCGGCGCGGAAAAGCGGATCTGACCGCGATAGAGCGTTCCCGTCCAGTTGAAGACCTTGATCGCGCTCGGCACGGCGATGACGAAGGACAGGAAGGAAAATGCGAGGTTGGCGAAGGCCGACTGCCCGGACACGAACATGTGATGGCCCCAGACCATGAAGCCGATAACGGCGATCACCACCATGGCATAGACCATGAACTGATAGCCGAAGATGCGCCGGCGCGCCTCGCAGGTGATGATCTCCGACACCACGCCGAAGGCGGGCAGCACCATGATGTAGACGGCCGGATGGCTGTAGAACCAGAACAGGTGCTGGAACAGCAGCGGATCGCCCCCGGCGCGCGGATCGAAGATCGGCAGGCCGAAGGCGCGCTCGGCCGTAACCAGCAGCAGCGACATGGACAGGACCGGCGTCGCCAGCACCATCACCAGGCTGGTCGTGTACATCGCCCAGGCGAACAGTGGCAGGCGCATCCAGGTCAGCCCCTTTGCCCGCAGCATGTGCGTCGTGGCGATGAAGTTGACGCCGGTCGCGATCGAAGAGAAGCCGACGATGAACACGCCCATCGCCGCAAGCAGCACATGGCTGTTCGAATAAAGCGTCGAAAATGGCGTGTAGAAGGTCCAGCCGGTGTCGACGCCGCCGACCACCAGCGCGAACAGCGTCAGCAGGCCACCGACGACGAAGATGTACCAGCTCAACAGGTTCAGGCGCGGAAAGGCGAGGTCCTTCGTACCCAGCATCAGCGGCAGCAGGAAATTGCCGAGCGTCGTCGGGATCGACGGCACCAGGAAGAACCAGACCATGATGATGCCGTGCAGCGTGAAGGCGCGGTTATACTGGTCGTTGGTCAACAGGTCGGCCGCCGGCGTGACCAGGTCCATCCGGATCAGCGTCGCGGCGATGCCGCCGAGAAAGAAGAAGAACGTGATCGAAAGCGCGTACAGGATGCCGATCCGCTTGTGATCGGTCGTGAGCAGCCACGAGCGGAGATCGGTGCCGTTTTGCAGATAGCTGGGCGAGCGCAGCTCGCGATCGACCAGCGCCGTGGCGCGCGTGCTCATTCGACCGCTCCTCCGTTCGGCGACTTCAGATAGGCGATCAGCCTGACGACGTCGTCTTCGCTGGCGATGCCCTGATAACTCGGCATTACCGGCTTGTAGCCGGCGACGACGTCCTTTTGCGGCCGCAGGATGGAATCGTGGAGATAGGCCTCGTCGACGGTCTTGAACCCGCCATCGGACATCGGCTGCTTTCGCCCGAAGATGCCGGCGAGCGAGGGCGCCCGGACGCGTGCCGATTCCCCGTGGCAGCCGGTGCAACCGAGCTGTCGGAACAGGCGCGCGCCCTGTCCGGCGAGCGTGCCATGGGTGTTCACGCCGCGGCTCCAGCGGGCATAGTCCTGTTTGGGCATCACCACGATGCCGCCGGTCATCTTGGAATGGTCGGTGCCGCAATATTCGGCGCAGAAAAGGTGATAGGTTCCAGGCTTGGTGGCGTTGAACCAGGTTTCCGTATAGCGTCCGGGCAGGACGTCCTGCTTGATGCGGAAGGCCGGCACGAAGAAGCTGTGGATCACGTCCTGCGACGTCATCACCAGGCGAACGGGTACGCCGACCGGTACGTGCAGCGCGTTGATTTCACGCTGGCCGTTGGGATGCTCGATCTTCCACATCCACTGCTTGGCGACGACATGGACCTCCATGGCGTCCGCCGGCACCTCGTACTGCGAGGTTTCCATCGAGGCGGCGAACCAGAAGAGGAACAGCGCCACGAACAGCGTCGCCGCGGTCCAGCCGAGTTCCACGTCGCGCGCGATCCAGTCGGGCAGCCGCCCGCGCCTCGCCTTGGAGCCGCGCCGGTAACGGATCGCGAAACCGAATATGAGCACGCTGACCACGCAGATGATCACGGCGGAAAGACCGACCAGAAGCAACAGGAGATGGTCGATATGCGGGGCGAGGGTCGAGGCTTCAGGCAGCATGCCGGCGCCTCCATGCCATGCGCAGGAAGAACAGCCCGAATGCGAGCAGGATAACCACGCCGCCCGCTTTCAGTGCGGTCGCAATCGTGGCGCCGTAGATGCCGCTCGCCGCGGCGAATCCGTAGCAGACGGTGGCGACATGGGCGAGGAAGCTCTGGTTTCCGCCTGCGCTGCCGCCACTGCTTTTCAGCGCCTTTTCCAACAGGGACGGCACGAGCGCCGTCTCCGGCAGCAGCTTCGTCAGCCTGCCGTCCGCATTGAAGATATAGGCGCTCGCATCATGGGCGTACTGGTCGGTCGACGGATCGTAGACGGCGGTAAAGCCCAGGGCGCTTTCGGCCTTGGCGATCGTCTTCGCATCGGCGCTGAGCAATTCCACGTTGCGGACGATCTCGGGCAGGGAATCAAGCCGCCGCTTCGCCATGGCGCGTGCCTCGGCCGGGCCGTCCTTGGGGTCCAGCCCGAGGATCACGAACGCGACATCCTCGCCGACCCGCATGTCGCCGTCGGCGAGCGCGCCGGCAGTCAGTGTCAGACCTGGGCCGCAAATGTGCCGGCAGGTATAGTCGGCGAACAGCAACACGGTCGGCTTGCCCGCGACAAGGTCGCCCAGACGGACATGCGCGCCGCGCTGGTCGGTCCACATCGTATCGCCGGGCATGCGCGCGTCCGGCGACGGGCGCGTGCCGGCCCGCGCAATGTCGTTGGGGCTCAGTTTCGCGGCAGCAGGTGTTGCCGCCGTGATCGCCAACAGCAGAACGAAAAGCGCCCGCCCGATCATGGTCGCGCCTCCGGCCAGTCGGGAATGCCGTCGCGCAGCACGATCCGCTTTGCCCGCGTTACGGCGGGGTCCTCGGGCTCCGCCGGATCGGGGACGTCCGAGGCGACGGTGGGACGGCTGATGCCGGTATCCAATCCGGGGGCGGGAAATTGCTGCGGCTGGCGATACGTCCCCGGCTGCAGCGTGACATTGAACCAGGTTCCCGTCGCCAGAACGACGAGCAGCAGGCAGAGCGGCACGCCGACGCCGATCAGCGCGCCCTTGCGGAACGGCACGTCCCAGCCTTCGTGGCGATCGTCGGATTCGTCAGCCATGCGCCTCCTGAAGATTGCGGCGACGCGCAAGGGCAAGCGACCATGCCGCCATCCATGTGATGACCAGGGCCTGGACCAGCGCCGCCAGCCACGCTCCGCTCACGAACCAGAGATTGATGAGCGCCAGCGCCAGCAGCGAACACAGCGCCGCGACCCGGCGCCCGGCTTCGCCGTTCGAGAGGGTCAGGCTGATGATCGGCCCGAACAGCCCCAGAAGCAGCGCCGCGCCCGCCATCGCCGACATGGCGTTGTCGCGTTCCAGATACCAGTCGACCTGACTCGGCAAGTCGGCATACCATTTGATCAGATAGTCCATGAAGATCAGATAGCTGAGGGCCAGGCCCATCGCGATCAGCATGTAGGACATGTCGCGCCGCAGGCCGCTGTCGCCGAGCCCGAGGATCAGCAGCCCTGCGCAGGCGCCGCCGATCTGTTCGGCGGTCAGGATCATCCCGATCGACGATATCGGGTGGCCGAGGCTGCCGCCCAGCAGCCAGTCATAGGCGACGATCGAGACCAGAACCGCATAAAGGGCGAGCGAGACGGCAGCGAAGGTCAGCGACGCTCCGCGAACCAGGCATAGACCGACAAAGGCCAGCGCGCCGATGGCCGCAATCGTCCGCCCGGCGATGAACCAGGGGCTGCCCCATACCGACAGGTGGGACGGAACGTTGCTTGCGAACTGCGCTGGAAGGATGGGCAGACCGGCAAGAAGGATGATCGGGGTGGCGGCTGCGATTACGCCGAAGGGGCGCCAGTCCGCGCCGACCACGCGGCCGATCATCAGCATCAGGACCGCACCCAGCACGGGCGCGCCTGCCGTGAGGAATCCGGCCCGCCATCCTGCCGCGACCGCCACGGGGTCGATCAGGAGCGCCAGCAACGCCGCGGCCAGCGCGACAGCTCCGATGGTCCAGGCGCGCATCACCGAGCCTCCCTTTCGGGCCCGGCGACCTGCAGCGTCTTCACATAGGCGGCGATTGCCCAGCGGTCGGTCGGCGGCACCCGGTCGGCATAGCTGTACATGACCCCGTAGCCGTCGGTAATGACGTCGACGATGTGCCGGGGCGGTGCGTCCCTGAGCCGCTCGGTGTGATAAGAAGGCGGGGCGGGAAAGCCGTGCCGGACGACGATGCCGTCGCCCTCGCCGCGTTCCCCATGGCATACGGAACAATAGATCGCATAGCGTTGCTGTCCGCGTTCCAGCAGTGCGGCGGTGATCGGGGGAGCATAAGCGAGCGCCCGGTCGCGCGCTATGTCCTCGAACGCGACGGTGCCTGCCGGCGGCGGTGCGCGCTGCGGTCCGCCGGGCCAGAGGGTGGGGCTTTCCATCCGGTCGTTGCGCGGCTGGTTCTTCATCGACAGGTCGCATCCGGCCGCCAGCGTGCCCGCCGCCACGGCAAGCAGGAGGGAGGGCAGGCACCTCATGCTTCGACCAGGCGGCTGTGGGTGGCCCCGGCATCGGCCAGCAGGGCCATCGCGGAATTGGCGCTGTCGTCCGTGTCGCAGGCGAGCGCGAGGACGAAGCTGTCGCGCGATGCGTGCATCACCTCTTCGAAGTCGAAGGCGGGATGGTTGAGCCGTGTCAGGCGTGCCGCCACGAACAACGCGATCACGCCGCCGACCGCCCCGGAAAGCGCGAGGAATTCCGTCGCCGGAACGATGAAGACCTGCCAACTGAACAGCGGCCGACCGCCGCTGTTGAAGGGGTAGTCGTACGCCGTCCACCATTCGAGGACGAAGAAGGCCAGCGCACCGACAATTCCCGCGACCGCGACCGTCCAAACGACCGCGCGCGCCTGATAATGTTCCGGCAAGCTGGATGGCGGGAAGGGGCACCACTCACCGAGCACCCGAAGTCCGCGGTCGCGCGCATGCGAGCGCGCCCGCACGAACGGCGCCTCGTCGTCGAACCGGGCGATGGCGACGGCGATATGGCTCATGCCTTGCGCTCCCTCGCGAGCAGCTCGCGCGTTTCGTAGATGGAACAGACCGGCAGCAGGCGGGCGAAGACGAGGAACAGCCAGACGAACGCCGACAGTGTCCCGATCAGGATGGCGAAGTCGACGAAGGTGGCGGAATAGAGCTGAAAAAAGCTGGGTTCATAGCCGGTCGAAAGCGTCTCGATGATGATGACGATCCGCTCGATCCACATGCCGACCAGAACGGCAAGCGACACGCCGACCAGCGCGAAGACGTTCGTCCGCGCGCCGGGCCACCAGAAGATCTGCGGCACCACGACGTTGCAGAGGAGCATCGTCACATAGAGCGGCCAATAAGGGCCGTTGAACTCGAAATCGACCACGCGCAGTTCCGCCGCCTCGCCGCTCCAGGCGGCGCTGAACCATTCCATCGAATAGGACGCGCCCATGACGATGGCGGAGGCAAGTAGGATCTTGGCCATGGCGTTGAAATGCGCGGGCAGGATGATGCCCTCCAGCCGCATCGCCCAGCGCAGCGTCAGCGCGATCAGCACCACCATGGCAAAGCCCGAGAACAGGGCGCCGACGACGAAATAGGGTGGAAACAGGCTCTCGATCCAGCCCGGCATCATCGAGGCGGCGAAATCGAGGCCGACGATCGAATGCACCGAGCAGACCAGCGGCACCGCCAGTACCGCGAGCGCGCGGTGCAGGCGTTCCTGCGCCCGCCACTGGGTTGGCGTGCCCTGCCACCCCATGGCGAAGAAGCCGTAGAAACGGCGCCAGCCGCGGCGTCCGGGGCGATCCCTTACCGCCGCCAGGTCGGGGATCAGGCCGACATAGAAGAAGATGACCGAAAACAGCAGGTAGCAGAGAATGGCCCAGAAATCCCACACCAGCGCCGAGCGCCACTGCGGCCACAGACCCATGGTGTTCGGATAGGGCGCCATCCAGTAGAAATAGTTCTGCCGCCCCAGGTGCAGGATCGGAAACAGACCGGCCATCGATACCGCGAACAGCGTCATCGCCTCGGCGAAACGGTTGATCGAGGCGCGCCAATGCTGCCGGGTCAGGAGCAGCAGCGATGATATCAGCGTGCCGGCATTGCCGATACCGATCCACCAGACATAATTGGCGATGGGAAATCCCCACACTACCGCGGTATTGTTGCCCCACAGGCCCGGTCCGTAGGCGAGACTGAACCCTATGGCGGCAAAGCCGATCACGGCCACCACGAGACTGATGCCGAAGGCGATCCAGTAAGATTTGCCGGCCTTTCGGTCCATCAGTGGCGACAGCACCGTTTCGGTGACGTGGTCGAGCGTTTTGACCGAGGGGAGGGTCCACTGTCGGTCGCTGTCGCGGTGATGCGCCTCCATCACGCCTCACCCTCGTCATTGACGGTGCGCGCGAGATAGGTCGTGCGCGGCTTCGTGCCCAGATCCTCCAGCATCGCGTAATGACGCGGATCTTCCTTCTTCCTGCTGACGGCGCTGTCCGGGTCCGAGATGCTGCCGAAGGTGATGGCGTTGGTAGGGCAGGCGGCCTGGCAGGCGGTCACGACCTTGCCGACCGGCGTGCCGTTCGCATCGGCATCGTGCTCCGCGGCGCTGATCCGCTGCAGGCAATAGGTACATTTTTCCATGACGCCGCGGTCGCGCACGGTCACGTTCGGATTGCGCTGCGCGGTGATGGAGGCGTCGTCCGCATCGCCCCAGACCGAACGGCTGGAATAGTCGAAGAAGTTGAACCGGCGGACCTTGTACGGACAATTCGCCTCGCAGGTGCGCGTGCCGATGCAGCGATTATAGACCTGCAGGTTCAGCCCTTCGGAATTGTGGACCGAGGCCTCGACCGGGCAGACGGGTTCGCACGGCGCCTTTTCGCAGTGCATGCACGGCACCGGCTGGAACCCGGTGACGTCTTCCGCGCTGATGACGTAGCGGTCGACCCGCAGCCAGTGCATGTCGCGACCCGCGTCCATCTCTTCCGGGCCGATCACGGGGATGTTGTTTTCCGCCTGACACGCGACCACGCAAGCGTTGCAGCCGATGCAGACGTCGGTGTCGATCGTCATCGCCCATTGCGGATCGGGCGCATCCTTGGCCGCGTGGTTCGGGAGCAGCGTCGGCTGGTGCTTCTTTTCCGGCACCTCTTCGCCCGGCGCGATCACGCGGAAGATCTTCTCCAGCTCTCCGTCCAGCGCGAAGACGCCTTGCGTGCTCACCGTCGGACCGCGCTCGCCGGTCGGGGTGAGCGTGACGGCTTGCGCGCCCGACAAGCGCCATGCGTTTTCGCCGATCCCGTCGGCCACCGCGCCGGAATCGTGCCGGCCATATCCGGCCATGATGGTGACGACGCCGCGTGCCTGACCGCTGGTTCCGCGAGCGGGCAGGGTGATCGATTGCTCCCCGGCCGCGATGCGGATCAGTTCGCCGTCGCCGATCGCCCGCTCGCGCATTTCGTCGATGTTCAGGCGCGCGCTGGCACCCCAGACTTCCTTGCTGATCGGATCGGGGCATTCCTGCGCCCATGCATTGTTGGCGCGCACGCCGTCCCACAGCGTGGGGGAGGGGCGGATTTCCAGGAACGACGCATCAGCGGAGCGGATCGGCGGAAGGACGAGCGAACCCGCCGTCACCGGTTGCGGGCTCGGCGCGCTATCCGGGACGACGCCGGCCACCACCGCTATCTTCCAGGCGGTGTCGTCGAGATTCGCCCAGGTCGTGCGTACCCGTCGCAGGCTTTCGGCGGTCGCCGCGGGATCGCCGATCAGGGCCAGCACGTCGGAGGCCGCGCGGCTGTCGTAGAAGCGCTGGACCAGCGGCTGCGCGATCGACGCCGTGCCGTCGGGACCGCGCCAGTCGTTCCATTCCTCCAGCGGATGGCTGATCGGCAGAACCCAGTCGGACAGCGCAACGGTTTCGTTCGGGAACTGGGATGCCGTGACCGTCAGCGGCACCTGCGCCATCGCACCGGCGAAGTCGAGAGCGGGCGGCGCGGCATATACCGGATTGGCCTCCAGCACGATCAACGTGTCGATCGCGCCGGCATGCATGTCGGCGGCAAGCCCGGTTAGGTCCCGTGCCTGCGTGCCGGTATCGCCGACCGGCTCGATCCAGTCGAGCGGTGCCGCGAGCAGGGCATTGGCCCATGCGGCGAATGCGTGCATCTCCGCCGGTTCGCTGCGGCCGGCGAGGACAAGCGCGCGGCCCTTGGCCTGCGACAGGTCGCGCGCCGCCTTGGCAGCGAATTCGACAAGCGGCGCCGGCGCGTCCGGCGCATCCGTCGCCCCGCCCAGCGCGGCGGCCAGCAGATGCGCCAGGCGCGCGAGGTTCGCCGGGTCCAGCGCCAGCCGCCGGTCCGCCATGGCGCCGGTATTGGTCAGCGACGGCTCCGCGACGTAGAGGCGCGGCGGCGGTGACGCCCTGCGCCGTTCGGACCAGTGTCGGGCGAAGGCAATCTGGTCCGGCCCGGGACCCAGCGGATCGGCGCCGATGGCCAGGATCACGTCCGCATCCTGCGGCCGGGGGCGGGGGAGAAGCCGCTTGCCTGTCGCCATTTCGGCACCGGCAAGGACGGTGTCGTGGTCGAGCGGTTCCCAGGCGACATGGCGTATCGCCGGGAAGCGGCGGCGCAGCCGATTGAGTTCTCGCAGTTGCGTAGGCGAGGTGATGCGACCGGTCAGGATCGCGATGCCTTCGCCGCCGGCCGTCGACCGGCGGGTATGGATCGCTTCCGCCGCGGTGGCCCAGCTCGCGATGCCGGGCGGGCCGCCGACCGTCTGCAGCCGTTGCGGATCGTAGAGATCCAGCAGCGCGGTTTCGGCGAAGAGGTCGGTTGCACCGAGGCTGGCCGGATGCGTCTCCAGCCCTTCGAGCTTGATCGGCCTGCCGTCGGTGACGAGACCGGTTACGCCGCGGCCGTAACCCGCAAGCGGCACCGTTGTGGCATAGCGCCGGATGCTGCCCGGCAGCGTGCCCTCCGGCTGG
The DNA here is from genome assembly GCF_032229225.1 of Stakelama saccharophila. Lineage (NCBI taxonomy): Bacteria > Pseudomonadati > Pseudomonadota > Alphaproteobacteria > Sphingomonadales > Sphingomonadaceae > Stakelama > Stakelama saccharophila. The sequence goes on along the minus strand of NZ_CP135076.1, from coordinate 2,053,687 downwards.
TTCACGTAAGGATAGATTTTCTGGTTGGGCGGCGTGCAGCCGGCGACGGTGGCCGCCGCGCCGCCGGCGATGAGGCGCAACAACGCCCTCCGGTCCATCTCCCCCCTTACCGATGGCATATCGAACACTCGGTGAGATTGCGGCCGTGATGGGCGATCTCGATCATGCGGGAGCGGGCGAACGCGCGGTCTGCGGGCGTTCGATTCTCGTACGGTGCGCTGTCGAACACCCGCTCCGGCGCCACGATCTTGTCTTCCGGGTCGCGGTGGCACGATACGCACCAGTCCATCGTCAGCGGCGCTGTCTGACGCAACAACGGCATCCGGCGCACATCGCCGTGGCAGGCGGCGCAGGGAACGCCGTTCTTCACATGGACGTGATGGTCGAAATAGGCGTAATCGGGCAGCCGGTTCACCCGCTTCCATTCGAGCGGCTTGCCTTCCGCCAGGCTTCGCCGCACCGGGGCCAGCATGTCGGCGTCGGTGTAAAGCTGCGAATGACAGGTCATGCAGGTATGCGTCGGCGGCACCACTGCGCTGGCCTGCGTCTCGACACCGGTGTGGCAGTAACGGCAATCGATGCCGAGATCGCCGGCATGGTGCTTGTGGCTGAACGGGACGATCTGGTCGACGAAGCGCCCCTCGCCGGTCACATAGCCGCTGCGCGTCACCGCCCCGGCGATGATCGCCAGGCTCAGGGGCACAAGCAGGATCGCGGCCAGGGACCAGCGGGCCCAGCTATTGGCTGCCGGCTTGAACAATTGGCTCAACGCTCGGCATCCTCTTCGACAGAAATGCCCGTAAGGGGCGGGGTGCGCTTTACATGTCGACTATTTGCGTTGGAAACGAAAGGCACCCTCGATGTCGACTCCGGAATTTGCGCTTCGATCCAGTCGGCACAGCGGCTGTATCACGTACGTGTCAGCCTTTCCCGCCGTCTTCACTGACATAGATTAGAAATCGCTCGACCTGGCGCCAGATCGCGGGAGACAGCGTCTATCGCTGGTCGGTCGAGGCGAGTGCCCGTGCCAGCACAGGACGGAGACTCGATGCACCATAGGGTTTGCGGACGACTTCGTAGCCCGCCGCTTCCCCGCCGGCTACTTCCTTGCTGTAGCCCGTCGCGAGCACGATTCGTTGGGTGGGACGGTTTTCGTGGATGTGCCTGGCCATCTCGATCCCGGTCATGTCTGCCATGACGACGTCGGAGAACACCAGGTCGAAGCTGTTGCCGTTGAGCAACTCCAGCGCCTCCCGGCCGGATCCCGCAGCCGTCACCTGCGCGCCGAATTCGCGCAGGAGCGTCTCGGCAAAGGAGCGTACGGCGTCGTTGTCCTCTACCAGCAGAACGCGAAAGTTGGCGGGTATGTTGCCGTCCGGTTCGGCACGTGCTTCACGCGGCAGCGACTTGCGCGATGCCGGAAGGAAAAGGCTTATGGTGGTGCCTTCCCCCTGAGACGATTCGATCTCTACACGGCCGCCGGACTGCGCCACAAAACCGTGGATTTGGCTCAGACCCAGACCGCTTCCCTTGCCCACCTGCTTCGTGGTGAAGAACGGTTCGAAGACCCGCTCCAGCACGTCGGGCGGGATTCCTTCGCCCGTGTCCCCGATCGAAATTCGCACACTGTCGCTTGCGATGTTGCAGGCGCTGATCGTCAACGTGCCGCCACCGGGCATGGCGTCCCGGGCATTGAGGGCGGCGTTGAGCAGCGACGCCTCGAATTCCGCGATGTCGACTTCGAGGGGATGGACTGCCTTGGCGAGATCCAGCTTCACCTCGACCTGCTCTCCGATCGTGCGGTCGAGGACGTCGGAAAAGGTCGTGAGGCGGCTCCGCGTGTCGATGACTTCGGGGGTGAGTGCCTGGCGGCGGCCGAAGGCGAGGAGCCGCCGGGTAAGGTTCGCGGCGACATCTGCGGTTTCCGCGATCGCCGTCACATATCTTTGGCGCTTCTCTTCACTGAGGCCGGGGCGCGCGAGCAACTCGGCGGAGCCCCGTACAACGGTCATCAGATTGTTGAAATCGTGCGCGATTCCGCCGGTCAACTCGCCCAGCGCCTGCAGCTTCTGCGCTTGCGCCAGTGCGATGCGGGCTTCTTCCAGTTCTTCCTGCGACCTGCGCCGTTCCGTGATATCCCGTGTGACTTTGGCGAAGCCGACATGCTCGCCCTGTTCGTCGCGGATCGGCTCGAGTACGACATGCGCCCAGAAAGTCGTGCCGTCTTTTCGTACGCGCTGCGCTTCGCGTTCATAGCGGCCTTCCCGCAATGCAGTGGCGAGCGCGTTTGCCGGTTCTCCGCGTTCGCGTTCCTCGGGCGTGTAGAAGCGCGAGAAATGATGGCCGATGATCTCGTCGGCGGAATAGCCCTTGATGGCTTCGGCCCCCGAATTCCAGTTCGTGACGTTTCCGTCCCGATCCAACATGTAGATCGCATAGTCGTGCACGCCCTGCACCAGCAGCCGGAACCGCTGCTCGCTTTCGTACAGTGCGGTGCGTCGCAGATGCTCTTCGGTGATGTCGCGCGTGATCTTTGCAAAGCCGAGCAATTGGCCGTCGTCGCTCATGATCGCGTCGACTACGGCGTGGACCCAGAATTGCGATCCGTCCTTGCGGACGCGCCAGCCTTCGCCCTCGCACCGTCCTTCGGTCGCCGCCGTGCGCAGAATCTGCTGCGGCAGGCCTCCCTCGCGATCCTCTTCGGTGAAGAAGCAGGAGAAATTGCGGCCGACGATTTCGTGCTCTTCATAGCCCTTGAAGCGCCGGCCGCCCGGATTCCAGGTAATGATCGTTCCCTCGGGATCGAGCATGTAGATCGCATAGTCGGTAACCGCCTCGACAAGCAGCCGAAAGCGATCCGAAAGCGGCACCGTTTGCAAGTCCACTGAACTGTTCACGCGCTCGTTTGCCCCCGGTGAATCGTATTTACCGGCCGCGGATGCGGCCCGCGCATAAATAATATTCGCTATCTGCAGGTAAAGGAGTAGGGCGATTATGCGGTTCGGGAACAAGGATGCCGAACCAGCATCTTCGATGTGGATTCCCGGCAATCCGGAAGCCGGCACCCCGTGATCAGCCCTCCGGCGAACCGGAATCGGGACCGGGAATATCGTCCGCGCCCTCCGCCGGATCGGGCTCCTTTCGCACGGCGTCGTTACGTTTTGCGTCGTCGGATGATTTGCGCCGACTTGCGGCCTGGTGCTTGCGATCCGGTTGTGGTGCGCCGTTTTCGGATTTCTTTTCGGTCATTTTCATCCTCCTCGCGAAAGGAACGCGCCTGGCGCCGATGATGTCCGTGTCCCGCTTCCGATTGCCATTTCGCATATTTGGGGCGCGCCGGGTGGCCGCGATTGGAACATCCCGCTTCCGGCTGCTTTGGCATGATGGAGGTGTCGCCATGGCAATTCGACTGAAGCCGCTGGCCGAGCAGGTCGTCGTTATCACCGGTGCCACCTCGGGCATCGGACTCGTTGTGTCGAGGAACGCGGCAGCGCGGGGCGCGCGCGTGATGCTGGTTGCCCGCGACGGCAGGGCGCTCGAGCAGATTCGCGATCAGATCATCGCAGCCGGCGGCGTGGCCGAATTTGCCGTGGCGGATGTCGGAGACGCCGCTCAGCTTCGCGCCGCGGGCGATGCGGCGGTTGCGCGGTTCGGCCATATCGACAGTTGGATCAGCAATGCCGGCGTGGCGATCTACGGACGGTTGCTCGACACACCGCTGGAGGAACATGAACGACTGTTCCGCACCGACTATTTCGGCACCGTCAACAGCGCCGAAACGGCGATCCGCCACCTGCGCGAACGCGGCGGCGCCCTGATTGCGATCGGCTCCATCGTCTGCGATATACCGACCCCGGTGCTGGGGGCCTATGCCGCCGCCAAGCATGCGGTCAAAGGCTATATCGAAAGCCTTGCCCTGGAGGTCCGCGCCGATGGCCTTCCGATTTCGATCACGCTGGTGAAACCGTCGGGAATCGACACGCCGATCGGCGAGCATGCGGCAAATCACGGTTCCGGCGAGGCGCTGATTCCGCCGCCTGCCTATGACCCGCAACTGGTCGCCGACGCCGTGCTTCACGCCTGCGAGCATCCTGTCCGCGTGGTGACCGTGGGTGGGGTAGGGCGGCTTCAGGTGCTGGCGGGCGTCCATTTTCCGCGCCTGCTCGACTGGATCACGCCCTTCATGCGCCGAAAGCTCTACGACAGGGAGACGCCAAAGACGCGGCGCGATGCCGTGTTCGCCCCGTTCGATGAGGGTCGCGAACGATCGCGCCGCGAGCGGCCGCGGCGGGTCAGTCTCTACACGGCGGCGCAGCGCCGGCCCGCCGGCGCCGCGGCCGTGGCGGTCCTGCTCGGCGGCCTCGCGGCAATGCTGTGGTCGACCCGAAAGACACGGAGGCGGTAATCGTGCAGGCCCCTGGCCGGCAGTGGGGCGTGCGACAGTCGCCGGCCCGGAGCGCAGCTAGGCGTCTGGAACGAGCATAGTCGCTCTTTCGGGCCTGCACGGATTTCCCTCGCAACCGAAACCCCGGCGGGTCGAGGGTTGAACCACCATTGTGCTGCCGCCACAGATGAGCGGGTGGCGAATCGCCTCCTTCGCGGCCTGGTTCGCCGCAGAAGCGGCGCGAAAATCTTCGTCGAGCGCAATGATGACGAGGAGCGGTGGGGCGCATGGAATGCCGAACCGGGACGAAATAGCCGCAGCCCCTTCGACAGATGCGCGCCACGAGCAGGCGTCGATGCGCTACAATGCAGTGGCGCGGGCACTGCATTGGTGCATGGCGGTCCTGATCCTCATCAACCTGCCGCTTGGTCTGCTGCATGAGGAACTGGAACGGTGGACGGGTGCGAGCCCGATGCCGATCCACAAGTCCATCGGGATTTGCGTCCTCGCGCTGGCTTTTGTCCGGCTCTGCTGGCGGATGCGGCACCGCCCGCCGTCGCTGCCGTCGCTGCGGCCATGGGAGCGCCGGGCGGCGGGCGCCACGCATGTCCTACTTTACACAATGATGCTGCTGCTGCCCCTGACCGGCTATGTCATGACCTCTGCCGGCGCTTATCCGCTGGTCTGGTTCTATCTCGCACCCCTGCCGAAGCTGGATGTGGCCCCGGGAAGCATCATGGCGGTAGCGGCGGGATCGGCGCACCGGGTGCTCGGCTGGACGATGCTGGCGCTGGCAACCGGTCACATCGCGGCCGCCCTGCGCCACGGCGTTCTGCTGCGCGACGGGGTGCTGGCGCGCATGGTGCCCTGGCCGATTTCCGGCGCAGACCCGACGAACTTGTATTCTCGGAGGCGGGACGTGTAGGCGGGCGCCACCCATAAGTGCAGGCGGGCCTATGTTCTTCATCTACCGCAATTTCCTGATCACCCTTCTTGCCATGGCTACGGCTCTGCCGGTCGGCGCGAAGGCGAAGGACCGGGACCAGGACGCAGGATCGACGAAAGACATCGTCGTCGACGGCGAAGCGCTCCCGCCGACGGCCGGCGCGGCGGCCTATGGCGTTGCGACGATCGACCGCGAGCGGCTGACCCATTCGGCGTCCGGCCGGCTGGAGGACGTGCTGCGCGATGTTGCCGGGCTGCAGCAGTTCCGCCGCTCGGACAGCCGCTCTGCAAACCCCACCGCCCAGGGCGTGACACTGCGCGCTATCGGCGGCAATGCGACCAGCCGCGCATTGGTGCTGCTCGACGGCGTGCCGCAGGCCGACCCCTTCTTCGGGTATATTCCGTTCAACGCGATCGCGCCCGACCGGCTGAAGGCGGTACGGGTGACCCGCGGCGGCGGGACGGGCCCGTTCGGCGCCGGCGCGGTGGCGGGAACGATCGAACTGATCAGCGCCGGCCGCGACTCGTTGCCGCTTTACGAAGCGGACGGCTTTTACGGCAGCCGCGATTCGCAGATGCTCTCCGCCAGCGTGTCGCCGGACGTGGGCGTGGGATTCGTGTCGTTTTCGGGGCAGTTCGACCGCTCCGACGGTTTCTACACCACGCCGCAGGACCAGCGGGACCCCGCCACGGCGCGGGCGCGATATCGCAACTGGTCGACCTCGCTGCGCATGGCCGCGCCGATCGACGCCGACACGGAGGTGCAGGCGCGCGGTGTGGTCTATCGTGACGATCGCACGTTGCGCTTCACCGGCGCCGACAGCAGCACCGAAGCGAACGACGCCAGCGTCCGGCTGATCCATCGCGGTCCGTGGCAGGTCGATGCACTCGCTTATGTCCAGGCGCGCAACTTTTCCAACCGCGTCATCAGTTCGTCGAGTCACCAACTGGTGCTCGATCAGCGCAACACGCCCTCGACCGGGCTGGGCGGCAAGATCGAGGTGCGGCCGCCGGTCGGCGACGGCCACCTGCTACGGATCGGCGTCGACACCCGGCTGGCGGACGGGGCGTTGTACGAGGATCCCTATAGCGGCGGCGCGGCGACGGCGCATCGCCACGCGGGCGGACAGACGCAGACGCTCGGCCTTTTCGTGGAGGACGACTGGACGCTGGGGCCGCTGGTGCTGACCGGCGGCGGCCGCATCGACCGCTGGACGATCACCGGCGGCTTTTATCGCGAGCTGAGCGCCGATGGCGTGCTGACGCGCAACGACCGCTATGCCGATCGCGACGGCGTAGAGGCGACCGGCCGGGTGGGCGCGCTGTTCCACGCCGGCGAGCATCTGGCGCTGCGCGCCGCGGCCTATACGGGCTTTCGCCTGCCGACGCTGAACGAACTCTATCGGCCATACGTCGTCTATCCCGTGGTGACCGAGGCCAATGCGGCGCTCGATCCCGAACGCATGAAGGGTGCGGAGGCGGGCTTCGATCTGACTCCGGCCGAGGGCGTGTCGCTGGGTGTGACCGCCTTCTACAACCGGCTCGACGGCGCCATCGCCAACGTGACCATCGGTCCCGATCTGCGCCAGCGCCGCAATGTCGATGCGATCGAGGCCAAGGGGGTCGAGGTGAATGCGCGGGCGGAGCGCGGCGCGTTCGCGCTGAGCGCCTCTTACGCCTATAACGACAGCAAGGTTGTCGGGTCGGGCGCCTCGGCGGCGCTCGACGGGCGTGAGCCGGCGCAGAGCCCGCGACACAGCGCCAGCACGACGCTGGCCTGGGCGCCGCGCAGCGGGGCGCTTCTGTCGACGACGCTGCGCTATACCGGGCGCCAGTATGAAGACGATCTGGAAACCGACTCCCTGCCGGATGCCTTCACTGTCGATGCGGTGGCGGAACTGCCGCTGGGCAAAGGAGTGAGTCTTGTGGGGCGTGCCGAAAACCTCTTCGACGAGACCGTCGTGACGCGCAGCGATGCCGGATCCCTCGACCTCGGCACGCCGCGGACGCTGTGGATCGGGCTGAGAATAGGATAATGCGACCGCTGCCGCCGACGCTCCTGACAATCGCTGCGCTGATGACGTCGCCGGCGGCGCTGGCGCAGGCGGAATCGGAAACGGCGCCGAAACCCGAGCCGCGCCGCGACATCGTCGTCACCGCGCCGGGCGGCGATCTGGACGAGGATGACGCGATCACCGTCACCTCCGACGATCTGAAGCGGGGCGGAACGACCGATCTTTCGGGTGGCATGGCGCGCAACGTTGCGGGCGTGTCGCTGTCAGAGGCGCAGTCCAATCCGTTCCAGCCCAACCTCGTCTATCGCGGATTCGTCGCCTCTCCGTTGCAGGGCAATGCGCAGGGGCTCGCCTTTTACATCGACGGCGCGCGGTTCAACCAGCCGTTCGGCGACACGGTGGATTTCGATCTCCTGCCCGTAAATGCGGTGCGCCGCATCACTATCAAGGATGCAAGTCCCGTCTATGGCCTCAATGCGCTGGGCGGGGCGGTGGTGGTCGAGACCAAGACCGGCCGCACTGCGCCCGGCGCGCGGCTGAGCGGCGCCGGCGGCAACTACGGGCGCGGCGAGTTCGCGGCGGAGCTCGGCACGTCCTCGGGGCCGTGGAGCGCCTATCTGGCGGTCAACGAACAGCATGACGGCGGCTGGCGGCGCTACTCGCCCTCGGCGCTCTACAACGGCTTCGCCGATCTCGGCTGGGACGGGGAGAATGCCGGGATTCACGCCAAGGCGATCCTCGCCGATACCGATCTCACCGGCAACGGCTCGGCGCCGGTCGAACTGCTCGCGGCCGATCGGCGGGCGGTGTTCACCTGGCCCGACAACACCCGCAATCGCTTTGCTCGGGTGAGCGTGCATCCCTGGCTGGGGCTGGGGCCGCACACCCGGATCGAGGCGAGCCTGTATGCGCAGCGGCTTCATCAGGAGACGGTGAACGGCGACGCTGCCGACATCGAGCCATGCGAGACGGCGGCGAATACGGGGCTGCTGTGCCTCGAAGCGGCCGCTGACGATGATGATGAGGAAGGGGAGGAGAGCATCCTCACCGACCGCGCGGGCACGCCGATCGCCGATGTGCTGGGCGGCGAGGGCTATGGCGTGCTCAATCGCGGTGAGACGCAAAGCCGCGCCGGCGGCGCGCTCGTCCAGCTCGTCGATACCCGCCCGCTGTTCGGCGGAAAGAACCGGCTGGTGGTGGGCGCCAGCCACGATCGCGGCCGCAGCCGCTTCGCCGCCTCCACCGAACTCGGCAAACTCACCGAAGCCCGCAATGTGGCGGGGCTCGGGCCGGTCATCGAACAGGCGGACAGCGCGATCACGCCGGTCGAGGTGGTCGGTCTGACGCGCTATACCGGCGTCTTCGTGTCGGAGACGTTGCCGCTCGGGCCGCGGCTGTCGGCCGAACTGGGGCTGCGCTGGAATGACGCCCGCGTCTTGCTCGACGATCAGCGCGGCGCGGTGCTCAATGGCGAGCACCATTTCCAGCGGCTCAATCCCGGTGTCGAACTCGATTATGCCATCTCAAGCGCTGTCTCGATCCGCGCCGGCTATGCCGAGACCAATCGCGCGCCGACGCCGGCGGAACTCGCCTGTGCTGATCCGGAGGCGCCGTGCAGCCTCACCAATTTCTTCGTCGGCGATCCGCCGCTCGAACAGGTGGTGGCGACAAGCTGGGAAGCGGGCGCTTCGGGCCATAGCGACGGTGCCTGGACGGTCGACTGGCTGCTTTCCGGCTATCGCACCACCAGCCATGACGACATCCAGTTCGTCGCCGCCGAAACGCGTGGCCGTGCCTATTTCCAGAATGTCGGCGAAACGCGGCGACAAGGGGTGGAACTCGATATCGGCGCGCGCCGCGGAGCGTGGACGCTGCGGGCGGGCTATGCCTTCACAGATGCGACCTTCCGGACGCCGCTCGCGCTCAACAGCCCGGATAATCCCGCCGCTGACGGGGAGGGGCATATCGCGGTGACGCCGGGCGACCGGTTGCCGGGTGTGCCGCGCCATCGCGGATTGGTGTCGGTGGACTATGCGGGCGACGGTTTCACGCTTGGCGGCGACGTGCAGGCGCAGTCGGGGCAGTTTTTGTTCGGCGACGAGAGCAATGACCGGCCCAAGACGGACGGCTTCGCCATCGTCGACCTGCGCGGCAGCATCGCAATCGGACGCGGGCTGAAGCTGTTCGGGGAATTGCGCAACGTGTTCGATGCCCGGTACACGACCTTCGGCACGTTCTCCGAGACCGGCGAGATCGAGCTCGCCGAAGCGCCGGACGCCGGCAATCCACGCAGCCTCGGGCCCGGCACGCCGCGACGGTGGACCGCGGGACTGTCCGCAAGATTCTGAACGAGCCGCTCAGCCCTTCCGCACAGTCCTCCCTGCCGCTCGGCGCCAGCGCCATCCGCTCCACATTACCAATGCCGCCGACGCCCTTGCCGCGTAGAGCTTCGTCCAAATCGGCGTGCGGACGAGATTCGAACGCTGACCGGAACCTGCTGCCGCTGGTGCCGTTCTCCCTTCGGGACTGTGGAGATCGGCTATGAATTACAAGAAGATGTCGCGCGTGCTGGGTTGGTTCAGTATCGGGCTGGGCGCGGTCGAATTGCTGGCCGGGAAGCGGATCGCAAAAGCACTGGACGCCGAAGGGCATAGCCGTACCGTTCGAGCCTTCGGCGGGCGCGAGATCGCGAGCGGCGTGGCGCTGCTTCAGGCTCCCGCGCATGCCGCGCGGGTCTGGGGGCGGGTTGCCGGTGACGCGCTCGACCTCGGCGCCCTGGCGTTGGCGGCGCGGCACTCGCCGAAGAACAAGGCGATCTGGGGAGCTGCCGCCTTCGTGCTCGGGGCGGCGGCGCTCGACACGCTGGTCGCCCGGGGACTGAGCGGTTCTGCCGCCGATCCTTCCGCGCATAAAGCCTTGCCCGCATGATTGCGGGCCCCGACGCTTATAGAGGAGATTCGAGGTGCCAAGACAGATCGAAACACTGACGCTGAACGATGCGCGCCAGCTCATCGCCGCGGGCGAAGCGAAGGCCGAGCAGATCGGCGTTCCCTACAATATGGCCGTGGTGGACGCCGGCGGCAATCTGGTTGCCCATGTGCGGATGGACGGGGCCTGGATCGGGAGCATCGACATCGCGATCAACAAGGCCTTCACCGCCCGCGCCTTCGACATGTCGACCGAGAAGCTGGGCGGCATGGCCCAGTCCGGCAAGCCGCTGTTCGGCATTCACACTACCAATGACGGTGATGTCGTCGTCTTTGGCGGCGGAGCGCCGATCATGCGCGACGGTACGGTGATCGGCGCCGTCGGCGCCAGCGGCGGCACTGTCGATCAGGATGTCGAGGTGCTGCACGCAACGGTATCCGCGTTCGAGGCGGAGAAAGCCTCCTGAATTTCGGGTGAACACCATGTTCACGACTCACTCATGTTAGGGACGAGCCGGTTACCGGTGGTTTATGGCCTGACACGGCACGCTGGAAATACAGCATAAGCGCAAGAGAGGGGCAGGTTTCGATCATGATGCCAGGAGCGACTTATTGCGGCGCACCGCCGATACCCGGCAGCCTTGCTGAGCGATTCAACCTGGACCCCGTTCTCTTCTTGGCGCTTGCCGCGCTCACGCTGCTTCATCTTTGGCACAATAGGCGCACCGGCCGTTCCATCCACAGCGCATCATTCGGCTGGGCGATTGCGACAGCGGCCTTTGTCTCGCCGCTATGCGCATTGTCGGTCTCGCTTTTCGCGGCGCGGATCGGCCAGCACATGATCCTGATCCTGCTCGCGGCACCGCTGATCGCGAGCACGCTTCCAGGTTGGCGGTTTCGTGGCACGGCCGCTTCGCGCTGGGGAGCGGTAGCCGCTTTTTCCGCCTTTTTATGGTTCTGGCACATGCCCGTACCCTATGAATGGACCTTCCTGTCGACGCCGGTCTATTGGGCAATGCACATATCGCTTTTCGGCAGCGCCATCTGGCTGTGGGCGGAACTGATCGACCATGCACCGGAACGGGCGGTGTCCGTGCTGGCCGCCGGAACGGTGGCGTCGGTGCAGATGGGATTGCTGGGCGCGGTGATCACGCTTGCTTCCTGGCCGATGTACCGGCCGCATTATGCCACGACGCACATCTGGGGACTGACGCCTCTGGCCGACCAGCATCTGGGCGGCGTGCTGATGTGGGTGCCCGGCATGGTGTTCTTCCTCTGGGCCGCCCTGCGTTCCTGTAGCGCGCTGTGGCGCAAGCTGGAGGCGGAGCCGGCATGAGCGGCGCGACGCCGCTCGGTTACCTGTCCAGTGCGGGCAGCCGTGCTGCGACGATCGTACCGTTGACCTGGTATGTCCTGATCGTCTCGATCCTCGTGTGCGTCATCATTGGTGCGCTGGTGTGGATCGGCGTCCGGCGGTCGCATTCGAGCGGTGGTGCGGCGGAAACGTCCGCTGCCGCCGTGGCGCGCAACGGCAACGGCATCAGGTGGATCTGGATCGGCGTCGTGCTTACCGCCATTCCGCTCGCCATCGCCCTTGTGTGGACGGTCGGTGCGTTGGCGAGCGTGGCCGGATCCCCTCGGCGCCCGGACCTCCTGCTCGACGTGACCGCGCACCAGTGGTGGTGGGAGGTGAAATATCATGGCGACACGCCGTCCGATACCTTCGCCACCGCGAACGAGATACACATTCCGGTCGGGCGCAAGGTGCTGGTGCGCCTGCACGGCGGCGACGTGATTCACAGCTTTTGGGTTCCGAAGCTGACAGGCAAGACCGACGCGATTCCGGGGCAGGAGAACGCCACCTGGCTGGAGGCCGCCGGTCCGGGAATCTATCGCGGACAGTGCACCGAATATTGCGGGCTCGAGCATGCCAAGATGGGGTTTGAAGTGATCGCCCAGCCAGCCGCCGCGTTCGAACGCTGGCGGACCGCGCAGCTTCAGACGGCGCCGCCGCCGGCCACGCCGGCGCAGGCGCGCGGCCTTGCGCTGGTCCAGTTCAGATGCGGCATGTGTCATGCCGTGCGCGGCACCACCGCCGCTTCCCATTACGGCCCCGACCTCACCCATCTCATGAGCCGCCGCAAAATCGCCGCGGCCACCCTTCCCAACAATCCCGGTGCGCTTTCCGGCTGGATCCAGAATCCGCAGGCGACCAAGCCGGGCGCCCTCATGCCCGACCAGCATCTGAGCGGGCAGCAGCTCGCCGACCTTCGCGCCTATCTGGAGACGCTGAAATGAGGCAGGCCGTGTTCCGCCGCCCCGAAATCGGGGACGACAACGAGATGCTGCGCGCGCGGCTGCACGCGATCTGGGAAACAGCGCCGGGGCTGAAGGGCTGGCTCGGCACCGTCGATCACAAGGAGATCGGCATCCGCTACATCATCACCGCCTTCGTCCTGCTCGCGCTGGGCGGGATCGAAGCGCTGGTGATCCGGCTGCAACTCGCCGGTCCCGACCTCCATTTGCTGACGCCCGAACAGTATAACGAGTTCTTCTCGACGCACGGGATGACGATGATCTTCCTCTATGCGTCGCCGATCCTGTCGGGCTTTTCCAATTATCTCTGGCCGTTGCTGCTGGGCAGCCGCGACATGGCCTTTCCGCGCATGAACGCGTTCAGCTATTGGGTTTTTCTCGGATCGGCGATCTTTCTCTATAGCGGCTTTCTGGTGGGTGCGGGGCCGAATGACGGCTGGTTCAACTATGTCCCCTTTGCCGAGAAGGACTATAATCCCGGCTTCAACCAGGACTTCTATTCGCTGGGGATGATCTTTCTCGGCATCTCGACCACGGTCGGGGCCGCCAATTTCATCGTCACCGCGTTCAAGACGCGGGCGCCGGGCATGTCGATCAACCGCATCCCGATCATGATCTGGGGCACGCTGACCGCCAGCGCGGCCAATCTGGTCGTCGTGCCGGCGGTCAGTCTCGCTTTTTTCCTGCTGTGGATGGACCGGCAGTTCGGCACCGACTTCTTCCAGCCGGCCGGCGGCGGGCAGCCGCTGCTCTGGCAGCACCTGTTCTGGATCTTCGGCCATCCCTGGGTCTATGCGATCGTCCTGCCGGCGATGGGGATGGTGTCGGACGGGCTTCCCGTCTTCTGTCGGCGGCCGCTGGTCGGGCATTCGCTGGTCGCGCTGGCGACCGTGTCGGTGATGATCCTGGGCTTCGGCGTCTGGGTCCACCACATGTTCGCGACCGGCCTGCCGGGGCTCAGCTTGTCCTTCTTTTCGGGCGCGTCGATCATCATCACTTTCCCCAGCGCGGTGACGGTGTTCGCCTGGATCGCGACGATCTGGCTGGGGCGGCCGGTAATCACCACGGCGTTCCTCTATTTCGCATCGATGATCCTGCTGTTCGTCATCGGCGGCGTTTCCGGTTTCATGACGGCGAGCGTGCCGGTCGACTGGCAGTTGACCGACACCTATTTCGTAGTCGCGCACATCCATTACGTGCTGATCGGCATCAACGTCTTTCCCGTCGTCGGCGCGACCTATTTCTGGTTCCCGAAGATGACCGGCAAGCTGATGGACGAGCGGCTGGGGCGCTGGGGTTTCTGGACGATGTTCGCCGGCTTCAACATCGGCTTCCTGCCGATGCACCTGACCGGCTTGCTGGGCATGCCGCGCCGGATATGGACCTATCCCGCCGGCATGGGATGGAGCACGCTGAACCTGGTGACGACGCTCGGCAGTTTCCTGTTTGCGGTCGGCATCCTGATCTTCTTCTTCAATGTCATCAAGAGCCTGCGCAGCGGCGCGCCGGCGGGTGCCAATCCGTGGGGCGGCTCGTCGCTCGAATGGTCGGTCAGCTCGCCGCCGCCGCCGTATAATTTTGCGGTCATCCCCACCGTCGCCTCGCGACATCCGCTATGGGAGGAGGCACTGGACGAGAGCGTGGCGCGAACTTCCCTGACGCGCGGCATGACGCTCGACCAGGGCAAGGAAGCGCTCCACACCTCGCCCATGGACGCCGAGCCGGAACGGATCGTCGCCACGCCCGAGGACAACGTCGCGCCGTTCCTGCTGACCGTCGCGATGATGGTCCTGTTCTACGGCATGCTGCTAAAGCTGTGGATCGTGATCGGTCTGGGCGGGCTCGGCTGCTTCGCCGCGCTGCTCATGTGGCTGTGGCCGCGCCGCAATCTGCTGGAGCGCGCGCCGCCCGACCGGAAGGAGCCCGTTCATGGCTGAGTTCGCGCGATCGGAACCGCAGGAGCTGCCGGTCGGTCCGGTCGGCCGGTCGGGGCCGGGATGGTGGGGCGTCGCCATGCTGATCGCGAGCGAAGCCGCGCTGTTCAGTTATCTGCTGTTCTCCTATTACTATACCGGCGCGAGCGCGCTGCCCGGCTGGCTGCTCGAACCTGCGCCCAAGATGATCCCGACGCTGCCGAACACGCTGCTGCTGCTCGCCTCCAGTGTCGTCGCCTGGTACGGCGAGAAGGGCGTGGAGAAGGGCGACCGGACGCAGGCGCTGGTGGGGATTGGCGGCGCCTTCGTGATGGGATTCATCTTCGCCGGCGTGCAGTGCTGGGAATGGGCGAAGAAGACCTATGGCATGGGCACGACCAGTTACGGCTCGCTCTATTTCACGACGACCGGGTTTCATATGGCCCATGTCATCGTCGGGCTGGTCATCCTCGCCGCGCTGTTCTTCTGGGTACTGGACGATTATTTCTCGCCGCGGCGGCGGATCAGCGTGTCGGCGGGCATCCTCTATTGGCATTTTGTCGACGTGGTGTGGCTGTTCGTCTTCACCACCTATTATCTCACGCCGTATCTGGGATTCGCGAAATGAGCCGGAAACCGGAATCGCTCAGCCATCATCCCGCACCGCAGGCGGAGAAAATCTCGTCCTGGATGGCGTTCTTCATGGTGTTCGGCGGCCCGGCCGCCTGGTTCGTGCAGCTCTGCATCGGCTCGGTGATGGCGAGCTGGCCCTGTTTTCCCAACATGCACCGGCTGGACGAACCGCTGCATGGTTACCAATGGACGCGCGGCGGCGCCGCCATCCTGCTGGTCGTCGCGGCGCTGGTCGCGGCGCTGGCGGCCTGGACGTCCTGGCGCAAGCTGCAACAGGTCCGCGGCGAACGCGAAGGCGGGCACCGGGAACTTTCGGAAGTCGGTCATGGACGCACCCGCTTTCTCGCGCTTTGGGGCACGATTACCGGGGTGAGCTTCACCATTGCGACGCTCGCCACGCTCGTCGCCTTTGTGTGGATGCCGCGATGCGCCGGTTGATCCCGCTCCTCGCCATCGCCGGTCTGGCCGCGTGCCACGCCGACCCGGAACCGGGCACGCGCACGGCCAAGGCGCTGATCGCGCAGCGGTGCGCCTCGTGCCACGTGGTACCGGGCGTGCGCACCGCGGTCGGGCGTGTCGGGCCGTCGCTGAAGGGGATCGCGACCCAGCAGATCATCGCCGGCCGCTATGAAAACACGCCGGGCAACATGAAGCGCTGGATCATGCACCCGCAGCATTTGCTGCCGGGCACCGCAATGCCGGATACGGGCCTCACGGACGCGCAGGCCGAAGCGATCGTCGACTATCTCAACACGTTGGACGGATAATGATCAGACGCAGCCTCCTTCCCCTTTGCCTCGCCGTCGCGCCCGGAGCGCTGCTGGCGCAGACGCTTCCCTCGCCGACGCCCGCGAGCAAGGTCTTCACGCGCGAACAGATCGGCAATTCGCTGGCGCCGCCCACGCTCGACAAGGGCAAGCCGCGCGCCAATCCCGCCGCCGCCCCGCGCGACGATGGCGAATGGACGATGCCCGCCAAGAATTATGCGGCGACCCGCTTTTCGGCGATGCAGGAGATCACCCCGGCGAACGCGAAGAACCTCAAGCCGGTGGTGACCTTCTCGCTCGGCGTCAACAAGGGGCAGGAGGCCGCCCCGCTGGTCAAGGACGGGACGATGTATGTCGTCACCGCCTATCCGAACTATGTCTATGCGCTCGACCTCACCAAGCCGGGCGCGCCGCTCAAGTGGAAGTACAACCCGAAGCCGGCGCCCGCCAGCCAGGGCGTCGCGTGCTGCGACGTGGTGAACCGGGGCGGTGTGCTGAGCAACGGCAAGTTCATCTTCAACACGCTCGACGGGCAGACGATCGCGGTCGACATCAAGACCGGCAAGCCGGTGTGGAAGACGCAGCTCGGCAACATCAATATCGGCGAGACGATCACCATGGCCCCGCTGGTCGCCAAGGGGAAGGTCTATGTCGGCAATTCCGGGGGGGAGCTGGGCGTGCGCGGCTGGGTCGCCGCCCTCGACGAAGGCAGCGGCGATGTGGTGTGGAAGGCGTATGCCACGGGACCCGACAAGGATGTCCTGATCGGCGACGATTTTCATCCCTATTACGCCTCGGACCGGGGCAAGGATCTGGGGGTGAAGACCTGGCCGGCCGATGCCTGGAAGATCGGCGGCGGCAATATGTGGGGTTGGATCAGCTACGACCCCGAACTCGACCTGATCCTGCACGGCACGGGCAATCCGGGACCGTGGAACGCCGAGCAGCGGCCGGGCGACAACAAGTGGACCACGGGCATCTTCGCGCGCGATCCGGAAACCGGGGCGGCGAAATGGTTCTACCAGTTCACGCCGCACGACGAGCATGACTATGACGCGATCAATGAGCAGATCCTGCTGGACATGCCGTTCGCGGGCAAGATGCGAAAGGTGCTCGTCCGCATCGCGCGTGACGGATACGTCTATGTCATGGACCGTCATACCGGGCGGGTGCTGTCGGCCGATCCCTACGGGCCGGTCAATTCGTCGAAGGGCGTCAACCTCAAGACCGGCCGGCTGATCCTGAACCCGGCGAAGAAGACCAAGCTGGGCCAGGTCGTGCGCGACATCTGCCCCACCGCGAGCGGGGCCAAGGACTGGAACCCGAGTTCGTTCAGCCCGAAAACAGGGCTCATCTACATCCCGCACGAAAATCTGTGCATGGACTGGATGAATCTGGAGGTGAACTACATCGCCGGCACGCCCTATGTCGGCGCAGAGGTGCATATGAAGCCGGGGCCGGGGGGCAATCGCGGCGTCGTCACCGCATGGGACCCGATCCGGCGAAAGCCCGCCTGGGAATACAAGGAGAAGTTCCCGGTCTGGTCCGGCACCGTGACGACCGCGGGCGGGCTGGTCTTTTTCGGGACGATGGACGGCTGGTTCAAGGCGCTCGACGCCAAGAGCGGCAAGCTGGTGTGGAAGTATAAGGTCGACAGCGGCATCATCAGCCAGCCGATCAGCTATCGCGGCCCCGACGGCCATCAATATATCGCCGTGCTGTCCGGCGTCGGCGGCTGGGCCGGAGCGGTCGTTTCCGGCCCGGTCGATCCGCGTGACGGCTCGGCTGCCCTCGGCTTTGTCAACGCAATGTCCGATCTGCCCAAATACACGACTGCCGGAGGGTCGCTTTATGTCTTCGCGCTTCCGCACTAAGATAGCCGTAGCAGCGGTCGTCCTGCTCGCGGCCTGTGGCAAGGGGGCCGGCGATCGCTCCATGCCCGCCGAGCAACCCGACCACGAAGGCGTGATCGATACCGCGCTCGCGCCAGGTTCGACGCAGCCCGCGGTGACGACCGACCCGCGCGCCGACCAATATTACGACAATGCCGAAGCGGTCGCGACGGGCAAGCGGCTCTATCACCAGTTCAACTGCGTCGGCTGCCACTCCAACGGCGGCGGCGGCATGGGTCCCAATCTGATGGACGATGTGTGGATCTATGGCGGCCGGCTGACGCAGATCCACCAGACGCTGGTCGAAGGGCGTCCCAACGGAATGCCCGCCTGGGGCGGCCGTATTCCGGACGATCAGCTCTGGAAGATCGCCGCCTATGTGCGGTCGATGTCGCTGCCGGCAACGCTGGCGGCGCAGCACGGGCCGACGCCGTCGCAGAATCCGGCCCCGGTGCCGCGCAAGGCGGACGCGCATGCCGGTTGGGCGCCGCCGCGCGACACTACCAACGATTATACCTCGACGGTGAAGGGGCCGGGCCAGTGAAGGGAATTGCGGCGTTCGCAGCGACGCTCCTTGCCATGTTCGCCGCGTCCGCATCCCGTGCCGACACGGTCTTCGTCTCCGATGAGCAGGCCGATGTCGTCCATGTGATCGACGGCGATACGGGTCGCGTGATGGGCCAAATCGCCACCGATGCCCGGCCGCGCGGCATGGCTGTGTCGCCGGACGGCAAGACGCTCTACGTTGCAGCGGGTGACGCCGACACGATCGACGCCATTGACGTCGACACGCACAAGATCGTCCGCAAGCTCGATTCGGGCACGGACCCCGAGCGTTTCGTCGTCAGCCCGGATGGGAAGCGGCTCTACATCGCCAACGAGGACCATAGCGCGGTTTCCTTTCTCGATCTGTCGAGCGGTAAGATCACGAACGAGGTGACGGTCGGACCGGAACCGGAGGGGATGGCTGTCAGCCCCGACGGCAAGCTGGTGATCGCGACTTCCGAAACGGCGAGCACGGCCCACTTCATCGATGCCGCCACCGGCAAGCTGAAAGACAGCGTGCTGGTCGGGACGCGGCCGCGCGCCGCATTGTTTCTGAAGGGCGGCAGCGAATTGTGGGTGACGTCCGAACTGCGCGGACTGATCGCGATCTTCGACGCCGGGACGCATAAGATCGTCGACCGGATCGATCTGGTGAAGCTGTTGCCCGATCTCGATCCGGTGCAGGCGGTGGAACTGACGATCACACGGGACGGCAAGCGGGTCTTCGTGGCGCTGGGACGGGGCGACCATGTCGCCGAGATCAACCCCGCCACGCACCAAGTGGTACGCACCTTCCCGGTCGGGCATCGCAACTGGGGTATCGCGCTGTCGCCCGACGAGACGAGGCTCTATGCTGTGGCGGGGCTTTCCGGCGACATGACGATCATCAACCTGGAGACGAACAAGGTGGAGCGGACGGTGAAGCTGGGAGGACGGCCATGGGGCGTCGTCGCGGTGCCATGAGGGCGATCGTCCGCGCCATGGCGGCGGCGGTCGCGCTCGTCGGGATCGGCGCCGCGCCGGCGCCGCTCGATCCGCAGCGACAGGCCGATGCCGACCGAACGCTGGTCGTCTGCGCCGATCCGAACAATCTTCCCTTCTCCAACCGGGCGGGCGAGGGGTTCGAGAACAAGATCGCCGAGTTGGTCGCGAAGGATCTGGGCCGCGAGGTTCGCTATGTCTGGTGGGCGCAGCGGCGCGGCTATGTGCGCAACACGCTGCGGGAGCGGAAGTGCGATATCTGGCCGGGCATCGCCAGCGGCCTCGAAATGGTCGCAACGACGCGTCCCTATTACCGGTCGAGCTATATGTTCGTGACGCGTGCCGACCGCGATTTGGCCGGGCTGACGCTCGATGACCCGCGTCTCAAGTCGCTTTCCATCGGAATCCAGATGGTCGGCGACGACGGCATGAACACACCGCCCGCCCACGCCATGGCGGTGCGCGGCCTGATCGACAATATCCACGGCTATATGCTGTACGGCGACTATCGGCAGCCGAACCCGCCCTCGGCCGTGGTGAAGGCGGTCGCCGCCGGCGATGTCGATGTGGCGATGGTCTGGGGGCCGCTGGCGGGATATTTCGCGCAGCGTTCCGACGTGCCGCTGCGGCTGGAAAAAGTCACGCCATGGCTGGACCAGGCGCAATGGCCGATGGTGTACGATATCTCCATGGGCGTGCAGCGCGGCGAACCGGCGCTTCGCAAGCGGGTGGAGGCGATTCTCGAACGGGAGGCCCCCGCGATCCACCGCATCCTCAAATCCTATGGCGTGCCGACGGCATGAGCCCTTTGGCGACTTCACCGAAACAGTCGGCGCGCTCGACCGAAGCACCGGATGACCGACGATGATGCGCCCAGGTCGCGATGTAGTCCTTCAGCATATCGTCGTTCCTCGGGGCGGCCGTCAGCGGTGATCGCCGGTTTCCGCTAGAACAGCCCGGCACCACCGGCGCGCAGCGGCCCAGTCCTCATGCGTTCCCTTCCGATCGACCCTGACCCGGCAAGCGGTCGCGAGACGTTCAGCCGATCCGGGTCGATAATAAACGATAGTGCGGCGTCCGCTGCCGCCATAGACGCTCAACGACCGCAATCTCGTATCCTCCCGCGCGGCGCTGGCCATTCCGTTCCAGGCCGGAAACGGTTCTGCGTTGATCAGTCCGGCTGCGAAGGCCTCGTTCGATCCCTCCGCCGCAGACCGGAACAGATCGGCTTGCGCGCCGCCGCTCTTGAAGCTGGCTGCCGGGGCGATCTGCGCCTGCTGCGCAATCAGTTGGGCGGCCATCATCAGCGGCGGTGCGATCATCATATGGTGCTTCGTGCCGGCGCCGGCCCGAGCGCGCGATACGGCGGACGCCGGCCAGGTCCACACCGCCCGGTCACGCCGCGAGCTGGGCGAGCAGGGATTGTAACTTCCGATCGGCTTCGCTCGTCTCCCGATGGTTCGCTGCCAGCGGCCCGAGTGTCTTTTCATGTTCAAGGCGTTCGGCCAACACCTGTGCCGTTTCGATGGAAACCCGTTCCGCCTGAAATGCTTTGCGCATCGCTCCGACCAATGCGACGTCGAGGATCGGACCGGATGCGGTGCTTTGCGTGTCTCGCACGGCGTCGTCGAGGATGCCCTTCATCCACAGATTCTCAGGGCCGGAAAGATCATATCCGGTCTGTTCGAGGCGCTGAGCGCGGGCAGCATAATCTCCATGGGCGTTCTCCATGGCCTCGCGCAACGCCTGGTTTGCTACCGGGGCGATGATTTCGGGCAGCCGGCTCGCCGCCGCCACACAGCCGCTGTGCAGGTCCTGGATGCAGACCTGAAGCAGTTCGGCATTATTCGAAGTCTTGCTCATGGAAAGCAGAACCGGCCGCAGAGAGGAGATGTTCCGCAGGCGGGGCGCCGCGTGCCTCAAGAACCTTCGAAGTAAATCTCGACTGCCGCCGGCCGGAAAGCAGCCTCGGGACTATTTCGTTTACGTAGGTTAGTCCTGCGTTTTTCATGGGAACGCGCGCCTGCCGCGCCGTGTTGAACCGAAGGACAAAAGATAACGCGCTATCGACCTAATTGCACCGGAGGAGTCAACATGGCCGCATCACGGGATACCATACGTCCGCTTTTCGTCACCGGCCTTCGCGATGTGCATGCGCTGGAGAATCAGGCGCTCGCCCTGATGAATCGACAGGTCGAACATCTGGAACACTATCCGGAGGTGGAGGCGCGGCTGCGCAGCCATATCGATGAAACGCACGGCCAGATCGCCCGTGTGGAAGAAATCCTGGAAAGCCTGGATGAAAAGAATTCTGCCGTGAAGGACGCGGGCATGACCATGTCCGGGAACTTGGCCGCGCTCGCCCACACGGCCGCCGGTGACGAGATCGTCAAGAACAGCTTCGCCAACTACGCCTTCGAAAATTACGAGGCGGCGAGTTATACCGGCCTCATCACCATGGCGGAGGAGGGCGGCTTTGCGCAGGCGGTCACGGGCCTCAAGCAATCGCTCGATGAAGAGCAGGCCATGGCGCAGTTCATTATCGACGGTCTTCCGATGGTTACTCGTCAGTTCCTCCAGCGTCGCGCCGCCGGCGAAACGGCGAGCCACTGACGGACGCGGGCAGGGAACTGCCTGTCTCTGGCGGAGAGGTCGCGAAACGGGCGAGCAAGGGGCAGCTTAGCCGGTCGTACCGTATTTTCGGAGCGGTCGAATCTTGTCGACGTACGGAGAATCCGCTGTTCCCGGTATAGACCGCCTGCTCCGGTCCGGCCTGGCGCGGCCGAACGCGATATTGGCGATGCGCGCGGCGCGCGATCCGCTGCGGATCGGGTCGCAGGCCGCGGTTGCGGCCGTCGTCACCTTTCTGGTGGTGCGTGCCTGCGGACTGGAATACGCGTCATGGGGCGTGATTTCGGCCCTGTTCGTCACCCAGGAAGATGCGGACGCGACGCTGCGGACGGGCCTCGTGCGTATTGCTGTCACTATATTGGGAACCCTGGCCGGTCTGGTATCCGTCTATCTTCTGGGCGGCAGCGACAATGTGATCTGGCGCATCGGCGCGGTGGTCTTCATTCTCTATGCGGTTGCGGAGCGGTTTCCGGCATTTGGCTTCGGCACCATGGCCGGGGTGATCGTCGCGCTGGATGCGGATGCGACGGTACTGGACGGCGCACTGGAACGGGCGATCGCGATCACCGTCGGCACCGTTGCCGGCGTGGTCGCAACCCTCGTCATCTGGCCGGAAAGCGCCGGAACCCGCGCGCTGCGCAGCGCGCGCGGTTTGTTGTCGTCGGGCGCGGACCTGGTCCGCGCCGAATTCGATATCCTGCTGGGCCGGAGGAACCGCCGCGATCTCGACGCCGATCACGATCGCTTTCTCGACGATATCGGCCGGGTGCGCGTGCTCGGTCGTTCGGCGCATCTGAAGCATGGTTCTGCCGAACAGGCCCGGCAAATGGCGGACGCCATGTACCGGATATGGCACAGCCTCGTCATAATCGACAGATTGTGCGAGCAGCCAAATGTCGGAACGCTCGTCCGGCAGGACCGCGGATTATGTGTTTCGCTGGCACGGGTGGGAAAGGCCGGCGAGGCCTTTCTCGATGCCGCCGCGTCGGGCAGGGGGGATGACGGCCACATGGCGAAGCTGGAAGCGGCGATCGACACGACCAGGAAAAGAGTGCCCGCCGATGCCGCCGGCGAACTGCTTTCGCTTGCCTTCGGCCTGGAAGAATTCAAGCGCACGTCGCGACGCCTGAGCGAGTTGCTGGCAGCCGCCGGTCGGTGATCCGACGCGGTGCCGCTGGAACTTCCACGCAGGACGACGGACATGCTCCCCTAGCGAACTCGATTGCCCGGCGGGACAGACATTCCGGCTGTGACCACCGCACCGCCATGTCGAAGATGCGCTCGGGAAAACGAAGTCCATGCGACGCAGCCGGCCGGACGCGAGAGGCCCGCCGACCGGACGAAGGCCCGGATGCGCGATCTGTGGCCGGTTATCGTGGCAGGGCGAACGCGAGTACTTCGTCGCCGATCGGCGTTTCCATGAAATGGTGCCCGCCCGCCACGATCACCAGATACTGGCGGCCCTCGGCCTCATAGACCATCGGTGTCGCCTGCCCGCCTGCCGGTAGTTTGTGGGTCCATAACGTCTTGCCCGAGGCGAGGTCGATCGCACGGATCAGATTGTCGGTGGCAGCGGCGATGAAGATCAGGCCGCTCGCCGTAACGACCGCGCCGCCGTTATTCGGCGTGCCGATGGTCAGCGGCAGCATGGACGGGATGCCGAACGGGCCGTTGGTCCGCGCGGTACCGAAAGCGCGATCCCAGATCGTCTTGCCGGTCGCGATGTCGATCGCGCGCAACCCGCCATAGGGGGGCTGCTTGCACAACATGCCGGTCCAGGGCAGGCGCCACCCGGCATTGACGTCGATCGCGTAGGGCGTGTTCGCCTGCGGATCGCCGGCGCCCTCGGCTCCGCCGATCTCGCCGCGCGCCTGGTTTCTGGGTGCCCAGCCTTTCTTCTCGGCCTCGGCGCGGGGCACCAGCCGAACATAGTTGGGCATATCGTTATAGTTGGCGACGATCACGCCGCGACGGGGATCGACGGCGATTCCGCCCCAATCGGTGCCGCCATTATAGCCTGGATATTCTATCGATCGCCGGTCGGCGGTCGGCGGGGTGAAGAAGCCCTTATAGCTCGCCTTCCTGAACTGGATACGGCAGATCATCTGATCGATCGGCGACATTCCCCACATGTCGCGCTCGCTCAGCGGCGGCTTGCGCAATGTTTGCCATTTCGAGACGATCTGCGTCCTCGCGCGCTCCTGCGGCTCGACGCCGCCGCCCGGCGCCCTGATCGTTCCGATCGGCGTCAGCGGCTTGCCCGTGCGGCGGTCGAGGATATAGATGTCGCCCTGCTTCGACGGCAGCACCAGGGCGGGTGTGCCCTTGTAATCGATCAGCGTCGCCTGCGCGCCGAAATCGTAATCCCAGACGTCTTTCTTAACCGCCTGAAAGTGCCACACGGGCTTGCCCGTTTCGACGTTCATTGCGACGAGCGAGGTTGCGTAATGGTTTTCCGGCGGACGGCGGCTCCCGCTCCAGTAATCGGCGGCCGCATTGCCCATCGGCAGATAGACGAGCCCGAGTTCCTCGTCGCCCGAAGCGGTCGTCCACATATTGGGCGTGCCGCGCGCCCATTCCCGGCCGGCGGGGGGATAGCCGTTCCATTCGGGATGCATCATGTCCCACGCCCAGCGCAGCTTTCCCGTCACCGCATCGAAGCCGCGGATGACACCCGACGGCGCCCAGCGGTTCTGTCCGTCGAGCACCTGGTGCCCGGTGACCACGACCCCGCGGACGATGGTCGGCGCGGAGTTGATCGAAACGTAGCCCGGCGGCGTCCGTCCCATGCCGATCTTGGTGTCGACCTGCCCGTTCGACCCGAAATCCTGGCACGGCTGACCGGTGTGCGCGTCGATCGCGAATAGCCGCGCATCGAGCGTGCCGAAGATGATCCGCTTCGCGCACGCCGTATCGGAGGCCGCGTCGGGAACCTCGTAATAGTCAACCCCGCGACACGCGGCGGTATAGGGAATGGCGGAGTCGGGCACATGCGGATCGAAGGTCCAGCGCTTTGCACCGGTCGCCGGATCGAGCGCGACGATCCAGTTCTTCGGCGTGCAGACATAGAGCGTATCGCCGATCTTGAGCGGCGTATTCTCGTCGCCATAGGTTTTGGCGACGTCCTCTGACGAGGGCATGTCGCCGGTGTGCGTCAGCCAGACCTGCTTGAGCCCGCCGACATTGGCCGGGGTGATCTGCGCGAGCGGCGAATAGCGACGCGCGGCATAGGAGCCGCCATAGGCCGGCCAGTCGCCGTCCGCTTGCAACGGCGAGGGATCGTGCATCGTGCCGGTGGCGGCGGGAAGAGCGGCAAGCACCCGGTGCGCATCTCCGCGGGCGATGGTATAACCTGCGACGATGAAGACGACCAGCACCGCCGCGATCGTGCCGAAGGCGTACCGCCAGCGATGTGCCGCCCGGGTGAGGGTTGGCATGACCAGCGCGACCGCCACGAGCAGCACCAGCGGCGCAATCAGCCGCGGCACCAATGCCCAGGCGTCGGCGCCGACTTCCCAGAAGGCCCAGGGAATGGTCAGCAGGAAGACCGCGACGTAGATCCAGCCGCCGAGCAGACGGCCACGCGCGAGCAGGATACCCGAGACGAGCATCGCGAGACCGGTGATTACATAATAGAGCGATCCCCCGAGCGCGGCGAGCCACGCACCGCCGGCGGCGAGAACCAGACCGATAAGCCCAACTATCACGCCAACGATGAGCGCCGGCCAGGAGATCGAGGTGCGGGGTGCCTCAGGCATGGCAGTGTCCTTGCAGGAAAGGCGCCGTCGGACGGCCGATGTGGTTGCGGATCGACACGGCGTGCAGAGGCGGGCGCGTGCGGGGCCCAAATGGATGATTCCGGTCGAATCTGCGTGACGACGTCCCGGCTGGCGGCAATTCGCGCATGTCTTGGTCGTCCCTCCTCGATTGCCTGTGCGCCAACACCCGGCGAGAGCGTAGCGTTCCGAGCGGAACAGTGGAACAGCGAAATGGCGTCCGTGTGTCCATCGCAGATCGCCTCCACCGCATTTATTCACACGCACGAGAGTGAGTATTGACTCCGACGCCGCCTTGATCCATTCCCCTGCATATGCCGGCGATCGAGATCGGCACTTGGGAGGGAGAGCATTGCATGAAGGAGCGTCTTCTTGCGTCCGCATCGGCGGTCGTCTTCATTCTGGCGCCGGGCGTCGCCCTGGCGCAGGACAATGTGTCCGCCAGCGAGCAGCAGGATGCGCAGTTGGGCGACGATGGTGATCAGCAGGACCGCCGTACAAACGGAAACGAGATCGTCGTTACCGCGACCAGGCGCGCCGAGTCGCTTCAGGACGTTCCGCTCAGCATCACCGCTTTTCAGCAGGAAGAACTGACCGAAAAGGGCATCGTCGGCTATGAAGGCCTCGCACGAGAGACGCCGGGCGTGGTGGTCAACAAGCCGACAGCCAACTTCAACAACTTCACCGCCCGCGGCATTGCGACGAACGGCTACGGCGCGAACCTGCAGGGCACGGTCGCGATCTACATTGATGAATTGCCAATCTCCGCCAACGGCAACTCCACGATCCTCGATCCAACCTTGTTCGACGTCGAGCGTGTGGAATTTCTCCGCGGGCCGCAGGGCACCTTGTTCGGTTCGAATTCGCTGGCCGGGGCTGTTCGCATTCTGACCAAGAGCCCGGATGTCGACAAATTCGATGCGGCGGCGCTGGTGGACGTCGGGCTCACCGACGGCGACGCGCTTCGCCAGCGCTATAACGGCATGGTCAACATACCGCTGGTCGACGAGCATCTCGCCCTGCGCGTCGTGGGTTTCTACCGGCACGAGGATGGCTGGGTCGATAATCTGGGCACGGGTGTGAAGGGGGCGAACGTCCTTGAAGACTATGGCGGCCGAGCGATGCTGCAATGGGAGCCGAACGATCGCTTCAAGGTCAAGGCGATGGTCCTGCACGAGAACAGCAAGCCCGAGGATTCGGCGCTGACCAACCCCGACCGGGGCACGTTCGTCCGTTATTCGGATCGTCCGGACCTCTTCCAGGCCAAGCTGACGAGCTACAATCTCAGTCTCGACTGGGATCTCGGCTTCGCCAACTTCGTCAGCTCGACGACCTATTCGACCTTCGACCAGGCCTTCGTGGTCGACCTCGCCGGCACCTTCGCCCAGGCATTCCCGTTCGCGCTCGACGCCTATGCCTATGACGATATCTATGTTCAGGAGATGCGGCTCGCTTCGTCGACCGGCGGGCCGTTCGAATGGGTGCTCGGCGGCTTTTACTACGACAAGGAGCGGCAGGTCGATTACGGCTACCGTTCGAGCCGGGAATATCTCGCCGCGCGGGGCTTCACCGGCCTTTCGGACGAATATTATCAACGCTTCACGGGTGTGGGCACGCAGAGCGAACTCGCCGGATTCGGCCAACTCACCTATCGCTTCTCCGATGCGTTCTGGCTGACCGGCGGCGCGCGCTATACATCGACCGAAGTATGGTCGTATACGAAGGCGGGCGGCTACAACAGCAACTATCTCGCCGCCGCGCTCACGCCCGGATATACGGGTCCCCTGACGGTGACACCCATCGCCGCCGCGACCGGCCGCAGGCTGACCGACGACAGGGTATCGTACAAGGTCAGCGCCTCGTTCAAGCCGACCCGGTCGATCACCACCTATGCGACGGTTTCCACCGGCTTTCGCTCGCCCGTCGCCAATGCACGCGCAGGTCTGGCGAGCGTGGTCGACCCCAGCGACATCGTAATTCCGGAAGGCGCGGCTTCCGATACGCTCACTAACTATGAGGTGGGCGTGAAGGGGAGTTTCCTCGACGGTGCGCTGACGGCGAATCTCGCCGCATATTATATCGACTGGCAGAATATCCAGGTGCAGGCGAACCGTTTATCGGACCAGGTGCAGTTCGCGACCAATATCGGTGCGGCGGTCAGCAAGGGCATCGAGTTCGAAATCGGCGTGCGACCCGTCACCGGGCTCAGCATCGCACTTAACGGATCGGTCAACGATGCCGAGGTGACCGAACTCACGGATCAGGAGGCCGCGATGTCGGGCGCGGAGAACGGCATCCAGCTCGCCTCGCCGCACTTTCAGGGTTCGGCGACGGTGCGATACGATTTCGCGCTGGGCGGAGATGCTGATGCGTTCGTGTCGGCGAACGCCGCGCATGTCGGCAAATTTCCCGGCCTGTTTCCCAACGTTCCGGGCCATCCAGACCAGGTGAACCCGACCTACGATTATACCGATGCCTATACGACGGTGAACCTGACGGGCGGTGTCGATTTCGGTTCGTGGAAGCTCACCGCCTATGTCGAGAACCTGCTCGACGACCATTCGATCACCTATGTCCACCCCGAAGCATTTCTCGACGGGCGCTATGCCAGGTTGCGGCCGCGCACCGTCGGCTTGCGGCTGGGGTGGGACCTGTAATGCGCAGCTACGGCGTCACGAAGCTCGGCAGGGCGGCGGGCGGTCTGGCCGTCGCGCTGGCGCTGACGGCCACGCATCCGGTGTCGTTCGCGGCCGAAGCGCCCGTCGTCGAAGCGCCGGCGGGTACGGTGCAAGGCATCGAGAGCGGGGATCTGCGCATCTTCAAGGGGCTGCCTTATGCGCTACCGCCGATCGGCGATGCGCGCTGGAGGCCACCGCGGCCGATGCCGGCTTGGGGCGGCGTGCGCGACGCCGCGTCTTTCGGTCCCGCATGTTTCCAGCCGGGATCGGCGGGCAAGAGCATCTATCACGACGAACTCCCCGCGATGAGCGAGGACTGCCTGACGCTCAACATCTGGACGCCCAAGGATGCCGAGCACGCGCCGGTGTTCGTCTGGATTCATGGCGGCGCGCTGACCAACGGTGCGAGCAGCGAGGCGATGTATGACGGCGCGAAGCTTGCCGAGGAAGGCATGGTGGTCGTGTCGATCAACTATCGCCTCGGTGTGCTCGGCTATCTGGCGCATCCCGCACTGAGCGCGGAATCGCCGCGGCACGTGTCGGGCAATTACGGGCTGCTCGACCAGATCGCCGCGCTCAAATGGGTGAAGGCGAATATCGCGGCGTTCGGCGGCAATGCCGATAACGTGACGATCGCCGGGGAATCCGCCGGAGCGCTGAGTGTGATGTATCTGATGGCGTCGCCGCTCGCGCGCGGACTGTTCGACAAGGCGATCGCCGAAAGCGCATATATGGTTTCGACGCCGGAGTTGCGCGGAAAACGGTTCGGCATGGAATCCGCCGAAGCGAGTGGCGCGGCGCTGATGAACAAGCTCGGCGCCGGCAATAGTCTCGCTGCAATGCGCAAGATGGACGCCGCGACGCTGGTCAAACAGGCGCCCGCGACAGGCTATCTGCCATGGGGCACGATCGACGGATATGTCCTGACCCGCCAGCTCGTCGACACGTTCGACCGGGGCGAGCAGGCGCCCGTTCCGCTGATCGCGGGCTTCAACAGCGGCGAGATCCGCTCGCTGCGCATCCTGCTGCCGCCCAGGCCCGACAGTGCGGAGGCGTACCGCAAGCGCATTCGGGCCGGTTATGGCGAACTCGCCGACACCTTTTTGAAATTCTATCCGGCCGACGATGTCGACGAGAGCATGCTCGCCGCAACGCGCGACGCCATGTACGGGTGGACCGCCGAGCGGCTGGTGCGCAAGCAGACAGCAATCGGCGCGCCGTCCTATCTTTACCTGTTCGATCACGGCTATCCGGCGGCCGACGAGATGGGGCTGCACGGATTTCACGCGAGCGAGTTGCCCTATGTGTTCGGCACCGCCGACCGCACGCCGCCACTATGGCCCAAGGTTCCCGACGATCCCGTCGAACGGAATCTGTCCGAGGCGATGCGCGACTATTGGTCGTCCTTCGCGCGGTCGGGCGACCCGTCGGCGGCTGGACAGCCCAACTGGCCCTCTTTCGGACATGACGAGGCGTATATGTATTTCGCGCAAGCGCCGCAGGCCGCGACGCGGCCGCTGCCGGGGCGTTATCGACTGCACGAGGAAGTCATGTGCCGCCGACACGCGGCTGGCGACATCGCCTGGAACTGGAATGTCGGCATCGCATCGCCCCCGTTGCCGCCGGAGGCGCCCGAGTGCCAGTAATCGACGGTGCCATGCAGCCGTTCGCGCTGACACTGGACAAATTTCTCGACCATGCGGCCAAATGGCATCCCGAAGCGCAGGTCGTCACCGCGCGGGGGGACGGGACGCATGCGCGCATCGGCTATGCCGGGCTGTGCGAACGGGCGCGGCGCGCATCGGCGGTGCTCGCCGATCTGGGCGTCCGCCAGGGCGACCGGGTAGCGACGCTGGCCTGGAACAGCCAGGCGCATGTCGAGGCCTGGTATGCCGTCATGGGAATGGGGGCGGTGTGCCACACGCTCAATCCGCGGTTGATGGCATCGCAACTCGCCGAGATGCTCAAGCAGTCGGAAGCGCGCGTGCTGATCGCGAGCGCCGATCTGACCTCGCTGGCGGAACGGATCCTCAAGCTCGTTCCGCGCATCGCGCACTTGTTGGTGATCGATGGTTCCGTGCCGACGCCAGGTGGGACGCGGTCGGTGGTCGATTTGGCGCGTGCGATCGAGGGCGCGCCCGACGGTGTCGCATGGGGCACCTTCGACGAAAACGCGCCCAGCGGCCTTTGTTTCACTTCAGGAACGACCGGTGCGCCGAAGGGCGTCACCTATACCCATCGGTCGAGTTATCTGCACACCTTGCGACTGTTGCAAGCCGATGTGATCGGCATCACCGCCGCCGACGCGGTGCTGGCCGCTGTGCCGATGTTCCATGCCAATGCCTGGGGACTGCCATTCGCAGCGCCGGCGGTGGGTGCGAAGCTGGTGCTGCCCGGACGCCACTCCGACGGCGAGAGCCTCGCTCGGCTGATCGGGGAGGAGGGGGTCACGGTGGCGGTCGGCGTGCCGACGGTGTGGCTCGGCCTGCTCGAGCATCTGGAGGCGACCGGTGGCGAGGTGCCGTCGCTCAAGCGCATCATGGTGGGCGGGGCGCCGATGCCGCCGGCGCTGATGGCGCGTCTGGAACGCCGGCTGGGCGTGAGTGTGCAGACGAGTTGGGGCA
Organism: Stakelama saccharophila; assembly: GCF_032229225.1. Classification (NCBI taxonomy): domain Bacteria; kingdom Pseudomonadati; phylum Pseudomonadota; class Alphaproteobacteria; order Sphingomonadales; family Sphingomonadaceae; genus Stakelama; species Stakelama saccharophila. Next base: position 2,022,659 of record NZ_CP135076.1, on the reverse strand, counting down.
TGACCGAACTGTCGCCGCTGGGCACCATGTCGCCGCCGGATGATCCGGGACGCGAGGCATCGCTGTCGGGGCGGCCGGCGGTTGGTGTCGACCTGCTGTTGACCGATGCGACGGGGAAGCCGCTTCCCGAGCAGCGCGGGGTCGAGGGGCATTTGCGGGTGCGTGGTTCCGCCGTGGTCGATCGCTATTTCGGACACCAGGAAAGCGCGACCGAGAATGGCTGGTTCGACACCGGCGATCTCGCGCGGATCGATGCCGGCGGCAACCTGACCATCACCGGCCGCGCGAAGGACCTGATCAAGTCGGGCGGCGAGTGGATCAACCCGGCGGAGATCGAGGCCATGGTCGGCGCGCTGCCGCAGGTTTCACTCGCCGCGGTCATCGGACGGGCCGACCCCAAATGGGGCGAACGGCCCATCCTTCTGGTCGAGGTGCGCGAAGAGGAAACTATCAGCGACGAAGCGCTGCTCGAACCGCTCCGGGGCCGCGTTGCGCCCTGGTGGATACCGGATGCCGTCGTGCGCATTGCGAACATGCCACTGGCATCGACAGGCAAGATCGACAAGATAAGGCTCAGATCGGAGTATAGCCACGCATGCGCCAGTTGAATTCGTCGCTGGGCCTGCGTGCGACCGCAACGCAGAAGGGGCCAATCTTGTCCACAGCCGAAAAACCGCGGCGCAACCGTCAATCGAAAGCGGAGCGGCGCGCGGAAACGACCGAGCAGATCCTCGACGCCGCCGAATACCTCTTTTCCCGTCACGGACTGTATGGCGTGACCTTGAAGGACGTCGCCAAGCGTGTCGGCGTGCATCACACGCTGCTCAATTATTATTTCAACGACAAACAGAAGCTGTTCGACGCCGTCTTCGCCAGGCGGGCCCAGGTGACGAGCGAACGCCGGATGCGTGTGCTCGACGAATATGACAAGGCGACCAACGGCAAGCCGACGGTGGAAGGTGCATTGCATGCCTATCTCGATACCGACCTCGATCTTTATATCGAGGGTGGGGAAGGCTGGCGGAATTATGCCGCCTTGAGCGCGCAGGTCGCCAATACGCCGGAATGGGGGGCGGAAATGATGGACGAGCATTTCGATCCGGTCGTGCTCAGGCTGATCGGAATGCTCAAAAAGGCACTGCCCGACTCCGCCGAAGAGGACATTTTCTGGGGCTATCATTTCGTGACCGGCGCGCTGATGCTGACGCTGGCGCGCACCGGGCGTATCGACAAGCTGTCGGGCGGGCTCTGCAAATCGGAGGATTTCCGCGCGGTAAAGGAGCGGATGGCGAAGTTCATGGCGGCGGGATTTCTGACGATCTGCGAGGAACGACGGGCCGAACGCTCCACCTGACCGCGCGCTCTGCCCGGTCATTTGACCATAACGCTAACTCGCGCGATAGTGAACATAACAGCGCGGATGAACGATGGGAGGAAGAACCGAATGAAACTCCAGAACCGCGTTGCGATCGTTACCGGTGCCGGAGCCGGGCTCGGGCGGTGTCACGCACTGCTTCTGGCGGAGCTTGGCGCCAGAATTGCGGTCAACGACATGAACATAGAGGCCGCGGAGCGCGTCGCGGCAGAGATTCGCGCCGCGGGCGGCGAAGCCATTGCCACGCCGGCGTCCGTAACCGACGCCGGACGGGTTGCCGACATGGTTGATCGGGTGATGGGCGAATGGGCCCGGGTCGACATCCTGGTCAACAATGCCGGTATTTTGCGCGACAAAAGCTTCGCCAAGATGGATCTCGATGATTTCCGGCTGGTGCTGGACGTCCATCTGATGGGCGCGGCGATCTGCACCAAGGCGGTGTGGGGCATCATGCGCGAGCAGCGCCACGGCCGTGTCGTCATGACGACCTCCTCTTCCGGCCTTTACGGCAATTTCGGCCAGGCCAATTACGGCGCCGCCAAGATGGCGCTCGTGGGACTGATGCAGACGCTCGCGATCGAGGGCGAGAAATACGGCATCCGCGTCAATTGCCTGGCGCCGACCGCGGCCACGGGCATGACGGAGGGCGTGTTGTCGGCCGAGGCGCTGGTGCAGCTCGATCCGGCAAAAGTCAGCCCCGGCCTGTTCGCGCTGGTCGGCGACGACGCACCGACCCGCGCAATCCTGTGCGCCGGCGGCGGCCACTTCGCCCGCGCCAACGTCACGCTGACGGACGGCGAATATGTCGGCGGGACGGATGCGGCGGCGGCCGGACGCGTGGTGGAGCGGTGGAATGCGATCGGCGAGCGGTCCGGCGAGATCGTCCCGGCTTACGGCTTCGTCCAGGCCGAACGCGAACTCGCCAGCGCGGGCCACGAGGTCGAGACGATGGCCGTAGCCCGCTAGGCAAGGGAACACCGGTCCGCTGCCAATAGCGGCGGACCTTGGCGGCGCGACCGGCACGATAAGGCGGCGCGCCAGGCGAGCAGACGGTCGTACGGCCGCTGCTCGGGAGGGGAATGGAAATGGCGACGACCGAGGCGGCACTGCCCAGACACCATGAGCCGACGGGAAACGAGAAGCTCGTCATCCTCGGCTCGTCGCTGGGAACGATGTTCGAATGGTACGACTTCTACCTGTACGGACTCCTGGCGACCTACATTTCGAGCCACTTCTTTTCCGGGGTCAACGAAACGACCGCCTTCATCCTGGCGCTGGCGGCATTCGCGGCGGGTTTCGCGATCCGGCCGTTCGGGTCGATCGTCTTCGGCCGCATCGGCGACGTGGTCGGGCGCAAGAATACCTTTCTCGTCACCATGGGGTTGATGGGGCTGTCGACCTTTGCCGTCGGTTTCCTGCCGAACTACGCCTCGATCGGGGTTGCGGCGCCGATTATCCTGGTCGGGTTGCGTTTGCTTCAAGGGCTGGCGGTCGGCGGGGAATATGGCGGTGCCGCGACCTATGTCGCCGAACATGCACCATCTGGAAAGCGCGGCTTTTTCACCAGCTTCATCCAGACGACGGCGACGATCGGGCTGTTTGTTTCGCTCCTTCTGGTCATCGGCCTGCGCACGATCATGGGCGAAGAGGTCTTCGCCGACTGGGGCTGGCGGGTGCCGTTCCTGCTGTCGATCTTCCTGCTCGCGGTGTCGCTGTGGATCCGTCTGCAGCTCGCCGAGAGCCCGGTCTTTCAGCGAATGAAGGAGGAGGGCACGACGTCGAAGGCGCCGCTGAAGGAGGCGTTCGGCCAGTGGCGCAATGTCCGACTGATCCTGATCGCGCTGTTGGGCGCGGTCGCGGGGCAGGGGGTGATCGGCTATACCGGCCAGTTCTACACTTTGTTCTATCTGGAAAAGATCGCCAAGGTCGACGGTGCGACGGCAAATATCCTGCTCGTCATCGCGCTCATCATCGCGACGCCAACCTTCGTGCTGTTCGGCTGGCTGAGCGACAGGATCGGGCGCAAGCCGATCATCGTTACGAGCTGCGCGCTTTCGGCGCTGACGCTGTTTCCACTGTTCCACGCGCTCACCAACGCCGCCAACCCGGCACTTGCCGAGGCCGTTCGCAACGCGCCGGTAACGGTGGTCGCGCAGCCGGACGCGTGCTCGTTTCAATTCGATCCCATAGGCAAGAACCGGTTCGACGCGTCGAGTTGCGATATCGCCAAGGCCTATCTGGCGCGAAGCGGCGTCAACTACGACAATCGCGAGGCGCCGGCGGGAACCGTCGCACAGGTGTGGATCGGCGACATCGCGATCACCGCGCCCGATCCGGCCAACATGAGGGGGACGGGAAAGGAGGCGGCGATAGCGGCCTTCCAGCAGCGTGTCGGCGACGCCCTGCACGCCGCGGGCTATCCGGACGAGGCCGACCCGGCGAAGATCAATCGGCCGATCGTCGTGCTCATCATCCTGGGGATCATGATGCTGGTGACGTCGGCCTACGCTCCGCTCGCGGCGATGCTGGTCGAGCTGTTTCCGGCGCGAATCCGGTACACTTCCATGTCGCTGCCCTATCATATCGGCAATGGCTGGTTCGGCGGTTTCCTGCCGACCACGGCCTTCGCGATGGTCGCGGCGACGGGGGACATCTATTACGGGCTCTGGTATCCCGTGGTGATCGCCGGGTTGACGGCGGTCATCGGCCTGTTGTTCCTGCCCGAGACGTTCCGCCGCAATATCGACGCGTAGCGTGAGGGCAGACTTCACCCGGCCTTGAGGCTGTGCGCGACCAGGTCGCGGAAGGCCAGCGTGGTCCGCGCGACATGCTCGGCCGATACGCAGCGTTCGTCGTCGCCATCGACGTGATGGAAGCGGTGGATGCCGAATATGCCCGCGACCGGGCGATACCCCGCCTCGATGATGCCGGTCAGTTCGCCCGCCGACAACTGGTCGCTGGCATAAGGCGCTTCCAGCCCGACCAGGCCAGCGAACATGCGCCCGGCCACCGCTCGCAATTCGGGGCTGACGACGAGATAGCGTTGGCTGTCGGTTCCGGGTAGCGCTCGCATCGCGCCGACCGATTCATGCCAGTCGCGCGCCGCCAGATTGGCGCCGAGATGCAGCCAGAACGCGGTTTCGCGCGGTTTCGGCGCGATGGCGCGAAGCGATTCCCCGGCACCGAGATACTGATATTCGTGGCCGCTGTTGCATATGAAGGCGAGGTCGTGATCGGGCGCGTTGCGTGCCGCCCAGCGTGCGATATGGAGCCAGGCTGCGATCCCGCCGCCGCGTTCGCCGGCGCAGGTGAACCAACCCGATCGCGGCGTCGAAACCGCGACCCAGCGTCCCTTGCCGCGATCGAGCCTGCCGACGAAGTTGAATGCAGGGCGCCGCCCGCCTTTCCCGGACAGATGCAGCGTCGCCGCCCCGCCGCGCATCGCTCGCGCGAAGAAGGGCGGGGCGTCTTGCGGGGCCATCAGTGCGACGGGACCGGAGAACATCGGTTCGCGGCCATCGGTGTTGAGCGCAATGATCTTGCCGGTCGGGCCGTTCGTGACGACAACTGCAGCGCGCGCCGGCAGTGAAGGCGGCCTCGACCGGCTGGCGAATTTCCTTCGACAGCGCGGTGGACCAGCGCGCGAAGGGTATGTCGACCAGCGCGATCGCGCCTTGCAGCGATGCCGCCGCGTGGCCTTCGGCGTCGATCCGAACGAGAGGGGCGGTGATGCCGTCGGCAGGGACGGGGACGACGACGGGTTGCGGCCACAGGACCGCATGCGCGGCACCGGCTCGCAGTTCGCTGCGACCGGATTCGAACCACGGCACCGACACCGTCTGCCGCTCGATCGCGAAGCCGACCTGCTCCAGTTCTGACGCCAGCCACTCGCCACATGCGTTGTCGCCTTCGCCGCCGGCCTGCTTGCTGCCGAAGGCGATGTAGCGGCGAAGATCATCGGCAACGGTGGCGATAATTTCAGTCGACGGCGCCCTCGTGCCGGCCACCAGCGGAAGGGCGGCCCCGCCCGCCAGAAAATGGCGCCGCGTTGGGTCCGGGATCGCCATGCCTCTCTCCCCATCCGTGTTGTTCGCGCGCCGATCCGACAAGCGCGTGCGCCGTTGATATTAACTGGCATGTGAGTTTATGTTCATGGCAGCCGGTTGACAATAACGACCATGCGCCGGCCTGCCTGCGGAGGGGAATGAAGCGTGACGCCATGTTCGCTGTTCGGATCGTTGCCGGGCTGGACCGCCAGCATGTTGCTCGCGGTGGCGGCGCTCACTTCGGCCCATGCCGCAGAGCGGCCCGTCGCAACGATTGCGCAGGGCCGGCTTGCGGGAACGGCGGAGGACGGGCTGCGGATCTTCAAGGGCATTCCCTATGCACTGCCGCCGACCGGCGAGCGGCGCTGGAAGCCGCCGATGGCCCCGGTGCACTGGCAGGGCACGCGCGACGCGGCGGCATTCGGACCGAGCTGCATTCAGCCGCCCGTGCCCGCGAACAGCATCTATTTCGATCCGCCCCAGCGGACGAGCGAGGACTGTCTCACCTTGAACATCTGGGCGCCGGCGGACGCGAAGGACGCGCCGGTGATCGTCTGGATCCATGGCGGCTCGCTGCGCATCGGCGGCAGCGCGGAGCCGATGTACGACGGCGCCGCTTTCGCCAGGCGCGGCGTCGTTTTCGTGTCGATCAACTACCGCCTCGGCGTGCTCGGCTGGCTCGCACTGCCGGGGCTGAGTGCGGAGTCGCCGGACCATGTGTCGGGAAATTACGGTCTGCTCGACCAGATCGCCGCGCTGAAATGGGTGCGTGGCAATATCGCCGTGTTCGGTGGCAATGCGAAGAACGTCACGGTGATGGGCGAATCCGCCGGCGCGCTCAGCGTCAGCTATCTCCTCACCAGCCCGCTTGCACGCGGCCTGTTCGACAAGGCGATCGCGCAAAGCACGAACACGCGGGCGGTTCCGGCGCTCGACCGGTCGGTATTCGGCCTGCCGTCGGCCGAGACGATCGGCAGCGAGGTTGCCGCCAAGATCGGGGCCGGTAACCTGAAGGCCCTGCGCGCGATGGATGCGAAGATACTGACCAGGGCCGCGACGGCAGCGCGGTTCGTGCCGCAGGGGACGGTGGACGGCCGGGTGCTTCCGCATCAGGTGGTCGAGACGTTCGATCGGGGCGAGCAGGCGAAGGTGCCGCTGCTCGCCGGTTTCAACAGTGGCGAATTACGGTCGCAGCGTGTCTTCCTGCCACCTGCACCTGCCGATGCGATCGCTTATGAAGCCGCGATCCGCAAGGGCTATGGCGATCTCGCGCCCCGATTCCTGCGGCTCTACCCGGCATCGGATATCGAAAACAGCATGCTCGCTACGTTGCGCGATGCGATCTATGGCTGGGCGACCGAGCGGATGGTGCGAAAGCAGTCCGAGGCCGGTTTGCCCGCCTATCTCTATATCTTCGACCATTGCTATCCGGCCGCGCGCGAGCGGGATCTGTGTGCGTTTCACGCCAGCGAGTTGCCCTATCTGTTCGATCAGATCGGGGCGGATGCGGCACTTCCCCCCAACTGGCCGCGCCCGACGGGCGCTGAGGAAGCGCGGCTCTCATCGGCGATGATCGACTATTGGATAAGCTTCGCGCGCACCGCAAGGCCGGCGCGTCGGGGACTGCCGGTCTGGAAATCCTATTCGCGCGGTCAGTCCTATATGCGTTTCTCGGGCGTGCCCGATCCGGGCCGCGATCCGCTGCCGGGCATGTTCGAAATGCAGGAGGAACTGGTGAAGCGCCGCCGCCACTCCGGCCAACAATGGTTCGTCAACGTCGGCATATCCGCCCCGCCGATGACGGGGCCCAGCTGCCAACAGCGATAGACCGGACCTGTCCTCCGCGAAGCTGATCGGTGCGGCACCGGTGATCGACGCGATCGCGCTACTGCTGGCGGCGTGCATGCTGATCTTTCGCAGGCACAGCCTGAAGCGGGCCAATGGACGGCGTGCGCGACAGCGTATGGTCCGCGCCTCGCCCCGCTGCATGTTCACGCCGGACCCGGCGCCGGGCCTTTGATCCCGACTGCGGGGAAGCAAATAGCTGGAACGGCTATAAGTGTTGCCAGGATGGCGCAGCGCTTCGATCAGGAGCGGCGCCTGGCGTGGCGGTTGCCGACGGCGCGGCGGACCGGCTTTCGCGCTGCCGCCTGATCGCGGGCGCGCTCGATCATCGTGCGGACCCGATCCGGATCGCTCGTATCGTACCGCACCAGGATTGCGGGCCAGCCGACATAATGCGGCGTCTGATAGAAGGTGTCGGGATCGGTTTCCATGAGCATCTCGACCGTGTCGCGATCGAGCGCGAGGCAGAAGGATTCCCGTGGTTCGTGCCCGCGCGACAGGAAGGCGCGGCCGTTGCTCGCCACGGCGACCGCCGGCTTGCCGTAACGGGTCGAGCGCGCGGTGTCGGGCAGGGCGAGCGCTTGGGCGACGGCCTCTTCCCACGTCACTGTCCGTTGCCCTCCTTCAAGCGGCGCCAATAAGCCATGCGCTCCGCGATACGCTTTTCAAAGCCGCGCTCCGTCGGCCCATAGAAGGTTTGCGGCGCCATTTCCTCCGGCCAGTAATCCGCGCCGGAAAAGCCTTCGGCGGTGTTGTGGTCATAGGCATAGTCCCGGCCATAGCCGATGTCCTTCATCAGCCTGGTCGGCGCGTTCAGGATATTGTGCGGCGGCATCAGCGAGCCCGTTTCCTTCGCTGTGCGCCAGGCCGCGCCCGCCGCCTTGTACGCCGCGTTCGATTTGGGCGCCGTCGCGCAGTAGAGGCAGGCCTGCACGATCGCCAGTTCTCCCTCGGGCGAACCGAGAAAATCATAAGCGTCCTTCGCCGCGAGGCACTGTACCAGCGCGTTGGGATCGGCCAGGCCGATGTCCTCGCTGGCGAAACGCGTGATCCGGCGCATGACGTAGAGCGGTTCCTCGCCGGCGGTCAGCATGCGGGCGAGATAATATAGCGAGGCCTGGGGGTCGCTGCCGCGCATCGCCTTGTGAAGCGCGGAAATGAGATTGTAATGCCCCTCGCGGTCTTTGTCATAGACGGCGACGCGTCGTTGCAGGAATTGCGACAGGGCCTGCGGATCGAGGGGCTCGTCGACCGTGACGGAAAATAGCGTTTCCGCCTGGTTGAGCAGGAAACGACCGTCGCCGTCGGCGCTGGCGATCAGTGCGGCGCGCGCGTCGTCGGTGACTGGCAGCGGGCGCCCCTCCAGTTCCTCCGCACGGTCGAGCAGCATCGACAGCGCCTTCGCGCCAAGCCGGTGCAGGATCAGCACCTGGGCGCGGCTGAGCAGCGCGGCGTTGAGTTCGAAGCTTGGATTTTCGGTCGTGGCGCCGACAAGCGTCACGGTTCCGTCCTCGACATAGGGCAGGAAACCATCCTGCTGGGCGCGGTTGAAGCGGTGGATCTCGTCCACGAACAGCAGCGTGCGTTTTCCGATCCGTGCGTGCTCGCGCGCCTCGGCGAAGACTTTCTTCAGATCCGCCACGCCGGAAAATACCGCTGAGATCGCGGTGAAGCGAAGGCCGACGGCGGCGGCGAGCAGGCGGGCGATCGTCGTCTTGCCGGTGCCGGGCGGCCCCCACAGGACCATCGAGGAGAGCTTCCCCGCCGCGACCATGCGGCCGATCGAGCCGTCCGGGCCGGTCAGATGTTCTTGTCCGACCACGTCTTCCAGCCGACGCGGGCGCAGTCGGTCGGCGAGCGGCGCGGCCTCGGACTGCTCCGCTTCGGCGGGCGCCTGCGGTTCGGTATCGGCAAAAAGGTCGGCCATCGCGGCGAAGATAGGCGCTGCGGGGCAAATTTCCCATGGGGCCTTGAATCGGAACATACGCGATATATCTTAGTGCTATCTAGACACCGTAAGGGAACATGAAATGCGATTTGGAATGGGACACGACGCCTGGATGGGCGGCCGCGGGCGTCACGCCCATCACGGCCACGGGTCGCATGGCAGTCATCGCGGCCCGGGCTGGGGCCGGCGGGCGAAACGGATGTTCGATGGCGGCGAATTGCGGTTGGTGTTGTTGAAGCTGATCGCCGAAGAACCGCGCCACGGCTATGATCTGATCCGCGAGATCGAGGAACGGACCGGCGGCGCCTATGCGCCCAGCCCCGGCGTCGTCTATCCGACCATCACGATGTTGGGCGATATGGACTTGATCGCGGAGCAGGACAGCGAGGGCGCCAAGAAGGTCTATGCCGCCACCGATGCGGGCCGAACGCATCTGGAGGAGAACGCGCAGGAGGTCGAACGCCTGTTCGCACGCCTGGACGAGGTCGGTTCGATGCGGGAACGCACGAGCGGCGGGCCGGTGCGCCGGGCAATGGGCAATCTGCGTTCGGTGCTGCAGGACCGGTTGACGCGCGAGGACGTGTCGGATGACACGCTCCACGACGTGGCCGGGATTATCGACGATGCCGCGCGCAGGATCGAGCGCCTCTGACCCGGCGCCACCCAAGACGAAACTGCACGGAGATTCGAATATCATGACGACGAGCGTCACCGCGACCATTCCCACCGAAAACGCCAGCCGCTACCTGCAGCAACTCTGCAAGCACTGGCAGCATAATCTGAAGGTCGAATTCACGCCCGAGCACGGCACGATCGTATTCCCGAAGGACGCGCGTGGCGCGGACTGGGCGGCCGATGCGCTTGCCACGCTCGATGCGGGGGACAACGCCCCCGGCATCCGGATCGACGCCAGCTCGCCGCAGCATTGCGAGGCGATGCAGGGCGTGATCGAACGTCATCTCGACCGCTTCGCCTTCCGTGAAGCGCCGCTCGCTTACGACTGGCGGTCGACCTGATCGGCCGCGAGCGCGCGATAGGTTTGCAGGACGGTCTCGTTGATGCGGCGCCATTCATACCCGATCGCCTTGCGATGACCGGCCCGGCCGGCGGCGAGGCGAAGGCCGTCATCGCCGCATAGGCGCGCAATCGCATCGGCATAGGCCGGGATGTCGCGCGGCGGCACCAGCATTCCGTTCACCCCTTCTTCGATCAGATCGACGGCGCCGGTCGCGCGCGCAGCCACCACGGGCACGCCGGCGGCCATCGCCTCCAGCGTGACGTTGCCGAAGGTTTCGGTCACGGAAGGGTTGAAGAAGACGTCCATGGACGCGACCGCGCGGCCCAGATCGTCGCCCGTCTGAAAGCCGGCGAACACGGCATCGGGCACCTGTTCGGCGAACCAGCCGCGCGCGGGGCCTTCACCGATGACGAGGACGCGGTGCTTTACGTCCCGGCGCTTCAGGGTCTTCATCACCTCGGCAAAGACGTCGAGCCCCTTTTCCAGCACCAGCCGCCCAAGAAAGCCGACCGCCACCTCGTCATCGGCGATGCCGAGCGAGCGTCGCCAGGCGAGATCGCGTGCGTCCGGCCTGAACCGCGCATGGTCGACCCCGCGCGACCAGATGTCGATCGGCGTCTCCACGCCCCAGGCGCGGACGATATCGGCAAGCGATCGTCCCGGCACCAGCACCTGCGAGGCGCGGTTGTAGAATCGGGTGAGCAACCGGATCATGATCGGTTCGAGGAAACCAAAGCCGTAATAGCGGGCATAGGTTTCAAACCGCGTATGAAGCGAGGCAACCGCCGGGATGCCCCGCCGCCGCGCGAAGCTGATCGCGCGGTGGCCTAGAATGTCGGGCGCGGACACATGGACGATGTTCGGGCGGAATCGATCGAGATCGGAACGGATCCGGTGCGGCAGGCCGCGGGCCAGCTTGTATTCCGCGCGACCCAGCGGCAGCGACAATGCCGGCACGCTGACAAGCTCGCCGGTCGGCTCGAACGCGGGAGTGCGCGTCGTCGGCGAATAGACGCGCACCTTCACCCCCCTGTCGAGCAGATGGCCGACGAGCAGGTTGAGCGCCTGGTTCGCCCCATCGCGGGTATAATTGTAATTCCCGCTGAACATTGCCACGCGGATGTCACTCGGCTGCATGACGGCGGGGCTTAGCGACGTGACGCGAAAAAGGCCATCGGAACGATGCACACAACCGAAAGGTTTGTGATCCCGTGCTTTCGAGCAGGAGCGGCGCCGATGTAGAACGGTATCGCGTACACCCGTGTGCAAGTGCGGATCGGAGCTGTCGACCGGCTGAAATTTTACCGGACGCGGGGCCGGGCGCATTTTCCGGCCTTCGATATTCCCTTTTCGTTCCGCTTTGCTATGGATGGGGCATGGCGAAGCCCCAGAAGCGATATGTCTGTCAGCAATGCGGTGCGGTCGCGACCAAATGGTCGGGCCAGTGCGGCGATTGCGGCGAATGGAACGCGATGGTGGAGGATGCCGGCGCCGTCGTGACTCCGTTCCAGGCGCGGCACAACCTGCAATCCGGCGGGCGCGCCATCTCGATGTCCGGCCTGAACACCGACGTGCCGTTGCCGGAGCGGATGGCGACCGGAATCGCGGAATTCGACCGTGCTATTGGCGGCGGCTTCGTGACCGGATCGGCAACCCTGATCGGCGGCGATCCCGGTATCGGCAAGTCGACGCTGCTTTTGCAGTCCGCGGCCCGGCTGGCGCGGGCCGGCAAGAGTGTAGCCTATGTTTCGGGCGAGGAAGCGGCGGATCAGGTCCGGCTGCGCGCGCGGCGGCTGGGGCTGGGCGACGCCCCGGTGCAGCTCGCGGCCGCGACGTCGGTGCGCGACATTCTGACGACGCTGGGGGAGGGGGCGCCGCCCGACCTGCTCGTGATCGATTCGATCCAGACCATGCATTCCGATCTGATCGAGGGAGCCGCCGGTACGGTGAGCCAGGTGCGGGCGGCATCGGGCGAACTGATCCGTTTTGCCAAGGAGCGGGGAACGGCGGTCGTGCTCGTCGGTCACGTAACCAAGGACGGCAGTATCGCCGGGCCGCGCGTGCTGGAGCATATGGTCGATACGGTCCTCAGCTTCGAAGGCGAGCGCAGCCACCAATATCGCATCCTGCGCGCGGTAAAGAACCGGTTCGGCGGAACCGATGAAATCGGGGTCTTCGCGATGGCGGGCGAGGGGCTGAGCGAGGTTGCCAACCCATCCAGCCTGTTCCTGACGTCGCGCGACGAAAACGTGACCGGCACGGTCGTCTTTCCAGCGCTGGAAGGGACCCGGCCGGTATTGGTGGAGGTGCAGGCGCTCACCGTTCGGCTGGCGAGCGGGGCGACGCCGCGACGTGCGGTGGTCGGTTGGGATTCCGGTCGGCTGGCGATGATCCTGGCCGTGCTGGAGGCGCGCTGCGGCCTCAGTTTCTCGACCTGCGAGGTCTATCTGAACATCGCCGGCGGATACCGGTTGCAGGATCCGGCCGCCGATCTCGCGGTGGCCGCGGCCCTGGCGTCGGCGCTGTCGGAGCGCCCGGTGCCGGCGGACGCCATCGCGTTCGGCGAGATCGCGCTGTCGGGCGAGATCCGCCCGGTGGCGCATGGCCCGGTTCGGTTGAAGGAGGCGGGAAAGCTCGGCTTCGAGCGCGCGCTCGTTCCCGCTGCGCAGAGCGACGGCGAGGGGGCGATGCGGCTGTCCGGCTTCGCGACGCTCGCCGGCTTTGTTGACCACATGCTCGGACGCGGCTAGCGGCGCGCCATGGGCCTTACCGCACTCGACATCATCGTACTGGTCGTCATCGGGGGTGCGGCGCTTCTCGGCCTCAGGCGCGGCTTCGTGACCGAGGTGCTGTCGCTGATCGCCTATATCTTCATCATCTTCACCGTGAAGGTCTTCCACACGCCGGTCACCGCATGGCTGGACGGCATTGTCGGAACGGCCTCGGGCGCGGCGGTGCTGGCCTTCGTCATCATTGCCGGATTGACCTATTTCGGCGGGCGGATGGTGGCCAATGCGATCGGATCGCGGGTGCGCACCTCCATCCTGGGTCCGATCGACCGCGCGCTGGGATTCGGTTTCGGCGCGCTGAAGGGCCTGATCCTGACCAGCCTCGCCTTCCTGCTGCTGTTGCTGGTGATGGACACGATCCACGGTGGGCCGCAGGATCGGCCGACATGGATCACGGCGTCGCGCAGCTATCCGCTGCTGAACGCCACCAGCGCCAGCGTCGCCGATTTCGTCGACCGCCGGCGGCACGGCGAGCCGGTATTTCCGGAAGGAACCTGGCGCGGCGACGGCTGATCGCGCAGGCGGCGAAGCGGCGCAACGGGCGGGCTGGAAGGATACGGTAAAATCCCCTCGCACTCGATAATAGGCCGTCCTACATGGGTGGTGTGAACGCACCGCTTTACAATGCCGAGATCCTGCGCCTCGCGGCGTCGATCCCCTATCAGGAGCGCCTCGACGCGCCGATGGCGTCGGTAGAGAAGCGCTCGCCCATTTGCGGCAGCCGGGTCACGGTCGATGTCGATGTCGACGATCAGGGCCGAGTGAAGGCGATCGGCCTGTTGGTGCGGGCCTGCGCCCTCGGACAAGCGTCTGCCGCGCTGATGGCGGCCGAGGTGATCGGGAAATCGCCGGAGGAACTGGCGGCCGCGCGCGACGCCTTGTCGGACTGGCTCGCGGGCGGCGAAGGGCCGCCGGACTGGGAGGGGCTGGAGCTTTTTGCCCCCGCCTTGCCGCATAGCGCGCGGCATCCCTCGATCCGGCTGGCATTCGAGGCCGTGGCCGAAGCCGCCGAAAACGCCCGTTCCAACAGAGGCGCCGCCTGATGGAGGCCCATGAGGGCATGTCGTTGCTGCGCGAGGGCGTGCCGCTGCTTGGGGCCGCGTTGCTGTTCGTCCTGCTGTTCCGCCGCTTCGGCCTGGGCGCCACATTGGGCTATCTGGTGGCGGGCGCCGTCGTCGGGCCGCAAGTGCTGGGCATCGTCGGCGGCGCCGAATCGAAAATGGGGATCGCCGAACTCGGCATCACCTTGCTGCTGTTCCTGGTCGGCCTGGAGCTGAGCCCGACCAGGCTGTGGCGAATGAAGCACGACATCTTCGGCTTCGGCCTGTTGCAGGTCGCCTTGTGCGGCGCGGCGTTGGTCGGTGTCGTCTATCTGCCAACCGGCTTTTCCCTGGCGGCGGCGATCGCGCTGGGGCTTCCGCTCGCGCTGTCGTCCACCGCGCAGGTGCTACCGATGCTGCAATCGGCGGGCAGGTTGCGCACGCCCTTCGGGGAGCGTGCTTTCTCGATCCTGCTGTTCCAGGATTTGTCGATCGTGCCGTTGATCACGATCGTCACGGCGCTGTCGCGCAACCCGGCGGACGCGGCGGGGCCGCCGGGCTGGCTGCTGGGCCTGTACACCGTGCTGGCGATCGTCGGTCTGACGCTGGCCGGGCGCTTCCTCCTGCGGCCGCTGTTTCGCCTTATCGGCGTATTGGGCGAGCGGGAAATGTTCGTGTTCGCCGGCCTGTTCACGGTAATTGCCAGTGCGGGCGTGATGGAGGCGCTGGGCCTGTCCACGGCGCTGGGCGCCTTCATCGCCGGCACCATGCTGGCCGACAGCCCCTACCGCCACGAGCTGGAGGCGGATGTCGAGCCGTTCCGCTCGATTCTGCTGGGCTTGTTCTTCCTCGCGGTCGGCATGATGCTGGATCTGCATGCCATCGCCGATCGGCCCTTGTTCGTGCTCGGCCTGGCAGTCGCGCTGATCGTTACCAAGGCGAGCGTGATCACCGGCCTGGCGCTGGCGTTCCGGATGCGCTGGCGGCAGGCGCTGGCGCTCGGCTTGCTGCTCAGTCAGGGCGGCGAGTTCGGGTTCGTGCTCTTCGCGGAAGCGCGCGACGCCTTTCTGATCGCACCCGAAGCGGCGAGCATCTTCGGCGCGGTCGTCACTCTGTCGATGGCGACGACTCCGTTTCTGATGATGTTCACCCGGCGTATCCGGGCTGAACCGAAACGGGAGGTGGACGATCTGGAGGAGCCGAAAGAGGATGGCGCCAGCGCGATCGTCGTCGGCTATGGCCGCTTCGGCCAGAGTGTGGCGCAGATGCTGATCGCCAACGGCATCAGCGTCGGCATCGTCGATACCGATCCGGAGATGATCGAGACAGCGGGCAGTTTCGGGATGAAGGTCTATTACGGCGACGGCACGCGCATGGACGTGCTGCGCCGTGCCGGCGCGGCGGATGCGCAGCTCCTGCTGTTCTGCCACGACCGCGACGATCTGGACGCGGAAAAGCTGGACAGCATACACAATGCCTGGCCGGAAGCGGCGATCTTCGTGCGGGCCTATGATCGCCGGTCGGTCATCCGCATCGACGGTGCTCCCGTCGCCGGCGTGTTTCGCGAGGTGCGCGAATCGGCGATCGCGATGGCCAGGGCGGCCTTGTCCAATGTTGGCGTCGACGAAAGCGAACTGGACGACACCGAAAGCGCGTTTCGCGAACATGACCGGAAGCGGCTGCGCGCGCAGATCGACGCCGGCGACCTGCACGCCGGCAGCGAAGAGATGTTCCGGCATGGCAATGGTGAGAATTTGCGGGAGGGATGCGGATGAGTATCTGGCTGGTTCTGGCGGCGCTCTCCGGGGCCATGGCGGTCGCGGCCGGCGCCTTCGGCGCGCACGGGGCGAGCGGTGACGCGGCGGAATGGTTGAAGACCGGCGGCCAATATCAGTTGATCCACGCCGTCGCCGCCCTGGTTGCGCTTCGCCTGGAGGCGAAGGCCCCGGCGATCCTGTTCCTCGGCGGCGCCACGCTCTTCGCCGGGACGTTGTACCTGATGGCGTTGGGGCTGCCGCGTTGGCTTGGCGCAATCACCCCGATCGGCGGAACCGCGCTGATCGTCGGTTGGCTTTGGCTCGCCTGGATCGGCCTGAAGGGATAGCGAACTTGCCGGTCGTCAGCGCGGCTGGCGATCGAGGAACGCCGCGACATCGGCCAGATCGACGCGGCGATCGAGATAGGTCCGGCCGATACCGCGCGCCAGCAGGAAGGGCAGCGTTCCGCCCTCCATCTTCTTGTCATGGCGCATGTGGCCGGCGAGCACGTCCCCGGTGGCGGTGATCCCGGCCGCCTTCAGCCCGTCAGGCAGACCGACGCTTCGCAGATGTGCAGCGACGCGGGCACTGTCGGAGGGCGGACACAATCCCCGCTCGGCCGAATAGGCGAAGGCCAGGGCCATGCCTGCCGCGACCCCTTCGCCGTGCAGCAGGCGGTCGGAAAAACCGGCCTCCGCCTCCAACGCATGTCCAAAGGTGTGGCCGAGGTTGAGCAGCGCCCGCATGCCGGAACGTTCCTCCTCGTCCTGTGCGACGATGCGGGCCTTGGCGGCGACCGACCGGGCGATGGCGTCGGCGCGCGCCGTAATGTCGCCGTCGATGAGGGCGGGGCCGTTGCCCTCGCACCAGGTGAAGAAATCGGCGTCGTCGATCAGGCCGTATTTCACCACCTCGGCATATCCCGCCCGCACCTGTCGTGCAGGCAGCGTGTCGAGCGTTTCCGGATCGATGAGGACGATCGACGGCTGGTGGAAGGCGCCGATCAGGTTCTTGCCCGCACGGGCATTGATCGCGGTTTTTCCACCGACGGAGGAATCGACCTGGGCGAGAAGCGTGGTCGGTATCTGCACGAATCGGCAGCCCCGTTTCAGGATGGCGCAGGCAAAGCCGACCAGGTCGCCGATGACACCGCCGCCGAGGGCGACGACATGATCGCCGCGTTCCACGCCGCGGTCGAGCAGCCAGTCGGTGACCCGCTCCAGCGTCGCCCAGCTCTTGCTACCCTCGCCCGGCGGCAGGACGAGCACGTCGGTGGCGATCCCGGCGGCATCGAAGGACCGGCGGAGCGATGCCAGATGATCCGCCAGATTGCTATCGGTCACGATCGGCATCGGTCGGCCGGTGGCCAGCGGCGCGAGCATAGTGCCGGCGCGATGCAGCAGCCCCGCTTCGATATGGACGTCATAGCTTCGCGCGCCCAGCGCGACGGACAGGGTGGTCACTTGCCGAGGGCCTTCATGATATCGTTGACGGTGGCGTCGTGCGGCGCCTGATGGCTGACGATCCGGAGCGGCGCCAGCGCATAGAGCGGATTGCGGACGCGGGCCAGTTCGGTCAACACCGCGAGCGGATCCTTGCCGCGCAGCAAGGGGCGGGTGTCGCGGCGCCGAACGCGTTCGGCCAGCACCTGCGGTTCGGCGTCGAGCCAGATCGCCAGCGTCCTTTCCAGGATGAGCGCGCGCGTATCGGCGTTGAGGAAAGCGCCGCCGCCGGTGGCGATCACCTTGCATTCGCCGTCGACCAGCCGCGCGATCACCCGACGCTCGCCATCGCGGAAATGATCTTCGCCATAGCGTTCGAAAATCTCCGCGACGCTCAGCCCCGCCGCTTCCTCGATCTCCTGGTCGGCATCGGTGAAGGGCAGGCGGAGCCGCTGCGCAAGGCGCCGGCCCACGGTCGATTTGCCCACGCCCATCAATCCGATCAGCGCGATCGGCCGGCCATCCCAGGGCGAAGGTTCAACAGGGGTTTGTAACATGGTCGAGGGGGCTATACAGCGTGGTCACGCGTCGGGCAAAAGGCCGGACGCATCCTTTTCGCGTTAACTGGACGGCTGAATGTCTCGATCTCTGGTACTTCTGCTTATCGTACTGATCCTCGTGGTCGGCGGTCTCTTCTATCTTGCGAACCGTGACACGGAACAGCCGACG
Source organism: Stakelama saccharophila (assembly GCF_032229225.1). NCBI lineage: Bacteria > Pseudomonadati > Pseudomonadota > Alphaproteobacteria > Sphingomonadales > Sphingomonadaceae > Stakelama > Stakelama saccharophila. The sequence goes on along the minus strand of NZ_CP135076.1, from coordinate 2,004,670 downwards.
ACCCAGGTGGAAAAGGTGGTCCCGCTTGAAAATCTCTCGAGCTAGTGTCGCGCTCGCGGCGGTTGCCGTCGTGCTCCTGAGCGTCGAGCTACCGGCTTCGGGCCAGGATACACCCGAATCGCTGTTGCCGCCCGGTTTCGGTGAGCAGCCGGCCCCGACGCCCACGCCGTCGCCGACTCCGCGTCCCGATTCCGCCACGACGACCGGTGGCGCGACACCGCGGCCCGCCGGCGGCGCGGAGCAGGGTGACGGCGCGATTGTGCAGCCGACGCCAAGTCCGACACCGACCCCCAGCGATACGCCTACCCCCAGTCCGACGCCGCTGAGTGCCGAGGAATTGCTGAAATACGAGCTGCCGCCGTTCGCGCGGCGGTCGCTGACGCGGACCGGCTTTGCCGCACCGCCCGAGGGCGGGCTCGGTCTGAACGCGTTCGGACAGGCTGATGGGCAGTATCTCGAAACGCTGATGCGGCGGCTGGACACGCCGCTGCCGTCGCGGTGGATGCACATCGGCCTGCGCCGCGCGCTGACTTCGGTCGCGACCACGCCGCCTTATGTGAACGGCGCCGATTTCGCCGCCGAGCGCGCATGGCTGCTGCTGCGCATGGGCGAGGCGAATGCGGCGCGGGCGGTGGTCGATACCGTCGATACCGAAAATTACACGCCGAAGCTGTTCCAGATCGCGATGCAGGCCGCGCTGGCGACGGCGGACCCGGCCGGCCTCTGTCCGCTGCAGCGGCTGGCGCGGGTGGTTTCGCCGGAAAAGAGCTGGGCGCTGGCCGAGGCCATGTGCGCCGGCCTTGCGGGCAAGCCGAAGCAGGCCAGCCGTCTGATCGACGCGGCCGAGGACAAGGACGTGGCGAGCGGTGTCGACCTGCGCCTGGCGGAAAAGGTGATCGGGCAGGGGGCCCAGGGCAATCGCTCGGCAACCATCGAGTGGACCGGTGTCGACGGCCTGACGTCATGGCGATACGGCCTTGCGACTGCGACCGGAGCGGACATTCCCGAAGACCTGCTCGACGAAGCGTCGCCGCAGGTTCATTTCTGGCGGGCGCTGGCGCCGATGCTGTCGCCGTCCGAACGGCTGGCCGATGCCGACCGGGCGGCGGCGCAGGGCGTGTTGTCGGCGGATGCGCTGGTCGATCTGTACGGTACGCTCGAACGCGATACCGATGCTTCGAGCGCGCAGATCGCGATGGCCCGGGATTTGCGCAGCGCCTATACCGAACAGGCGCCCGCCGACCGGGTGGCGATGCTGCGGCGGCTCTGGACCGATCCGATGAACGAGCGCGAACGGTTCGCGCGCAATGTGCTGACGGCCTATGCCGCAAGCCGGGTGCCGCCGGCCGCAGCCTATGCCGACGCGGCGCCGGCGCTGATCGGATCGATGCTGACGGCCGGGCTGGACAGGCAAGCGATGCGCTGGGCCGGCGCGGTAAAGCGCGGCAGCGCGGCATGGGCGTTGCTGGCGCTTGCTGATCCGGACCCGATCGAGCCGCTCGGCGCAAGTGCCATCGACGCCTATCGCATCTCCGGCGCCGCCGGCGATTCGTTCAAGACGCGGATGCTGTTCGCGGGGCTCGCGGGGCTGGGCAGGATCAAGGAAGGTGACGTGCCGGCGATCGCGCGCGATCTGAACGTTCAACTCGGCGCCTCCAACGCTTGGACGAACGCGATCGACGGTGCCGGCGAACGGGGCGAGAAGGGCACGGTCATGCTGCTCGCCGCAATCGGCATGCAGACGGGGAACTGGCGCGGCGTACCGCCGGAGGCACTGTTCCACATCGTTGCCGCGATGCGCGCCGCCGGGCTGGAGGGATATGGCCGCATGATCGCGGCCGAGGCCGTGTCGCGGCTATAGGCGGTGGCGCGGGACCGCGATCTGATCGAGCGCTTCCTGGAGATGATGGCGGCCGAGGCCGGGGCATCGCCCAATACGATCTCGGCCTATCGCAGCGACCTGAACCTTTCGGCGACCGTGCTCGATGGCACGCTGTGGCAGGCGGATGCTGCGAACCTGCAGGCGCTGGCGGAGGCATGGCGCGATCTCTCCCGCGCCACCGTCGCGCGCAAGTCGGCGGCGTTGCGGCGGTTTTTCGCCTTTCTGGTCGATGAGGGGCTTCGCGACGACGATCCCGGTGCGGCACTGCCCCGGCCCGGATCGGCACGCAGGCTGCCCCGAACGCTGTCGACGGCCGATGTCGACCGCCTGTTCGCCGGCGTGGCGACGCGCCTAGACCGCGATCCGCAGGACCCGCGCGATTATCGGCTCGCGGCCCTGATCGAGCTGCTTTACGGCTCCGGCCTGCGGGCGACGGAACTGGTGTCGCTGCCGAGGAACGCGATCGCGGGGGACCGGCCCTATTGCATCCTGCGCGGCAAGGGCGGGCGCGAACGGCTGGTGCCGATTTCCGACAAGGCGCGCGCGGCGGTGGCTGCCTGGACGAGGCACGTACCGGCGGATCAGCCCTGGCTGTTTCCGTCCGGCCGATCGCATCTGAGCCGAATCCGGCTGTATCAGATCCTCAAGGCATTGGCGGCGGAGGTCGGCATCCCCCCCGACCGGGTGAGCCCGCACGTGCTGCGCCATGCCTTTGCGACCCACCTGCTGGAAGGCGGCGCCGACCTGCGCGCGCTGCAGGCGATGCTGGGACATGCGGACATCGCGACCACCGAAATATATACGCATGTCGACAGCCGGCGGCTGATCGAACTGGTCAACCAACGTCACCCGCTCGTTGACGCGGGCGCGCGGCGGCCGTAACCGACAGCGCCTGATGCCTAGTTTTCTCGACTTTGAAAAACCGATCGCCGAACTGCAGGGGCGAATCGACGAGCTTCGCGACACGGCCGCCGACGGCGCCGTCGATATCGACGCGGAGGTAGCGCGCATCCAGTCGAAATCCGACCGGATGCTGAAGGAAACCTATGCCAAGCTGACGCCGTGGCAGAAGACGCAGGTCGCGCGCCATCCCGAACGCCCGCATTTCAGGCATTATGTCGACGGCCTGATCGAGGATTTCATGCCCCTGGGCGGGGACCGTGCCTTTGCCGACGACCAGGCCATCATCGGCGGACTGGGTACGTTTCGCGGCCGGCGCGTGATGGTGATCGGCCATGAAAAGGGCGACGACACCACCAGCCGGATCAAGCACAATTTCGGCATGGGCAAGCCGGAAGGGTATCGCAAGGCGATCCGGCTGATGCAGCTTGCCGATCGGTTCGGCCTTGCCGTGATTACGCTGGTCGATACGTCCGGCGCCTTTCCCGGTGTCCAGGCGGAGGAGCGCGGCCAGGCGGAAGCGATCGCGCGCGCGACGGAGCAGTGTCTGAACCTTCGCGTGCCGTTGGTCTGCGCGATCCTCGGCGAAGGCGGTTCCGGTGGCGCCATCGCACTGGCGGCGGGCAATCGCGTGCTGATGTTCGAGCACGCCGTCTATTCGGTGATTTCGCCCGAGGGCTGCGCCTCGATCCTGTGGCGCACTGCCGACAAGGCGGGCGATGCGGCCGAAGCGATGAAGGTAACGGCGCAGGATCTAAAGCAACTGGGCGTCATCGACCGGATCATCGACGAACCGCTGGGTGGCGCGCACCGTGATCATGCAAAGGCGATCGACCTGCTGGGCGACGCGCTGTGGCGCGAACTGGGCGATCTGGATACGATCGACGGCGATGCACTGCGCAAGGCCCGGCGCGAGAAATTCCTGAAAATGGGGCGAGTCTGAGGCGCTCCGGCGGAGCGTATTCGCCAGCCCGAACGCTTGTGCTCCTGCGAAAGCAGGAGCCTAGAGCCGTATGGGACAGTGCTTGCCGCTCTGGGCTCCTGCTTTCGCAGGAGCACGAATTGCGTTGACGAACAGCATAAAAATGGCGGCGGAACCGATGGTCCCGCCGCCTCCGCCATTCGGTCGAACGACGATTAGTTGTCGACCTGATTGTTTTCCAGCTTGGTCGAAACGCCGTTGAAGGTGTTGCCCAGGCTGTCGCCAAGGCTCGTCATCGCCGCGATCGCGGCGACGGCGATCAGGGCGGCGATCAGGCCGTATTCGATCGCTGTGGCGCCCTTGGAATCGCGAATCAATTTAAGGAAATTCTGCATACCGGTCTCCATTGCTTGCAACGCTTCACTTCCCGGCTGGTCCGGAATCGTCCGGTCAGCATCGTCCGGTCTAGGGCGGCGATATTGAAAAAGTCTTAAGCGCGCGCCTGCGGAGGGATTCAGCCCATGACCCTGGAAACCGCGCCGCGCACGCCGTCCCACATGCCGATGGTGGCGTCTGCCACACCCGCCACGCTGGCCATGATCGCGAGCACCACGAGAGCCAGGATCAGGCCGTATTCGATCGCGGTTGCGCCGCGCCGGTCCTTGAGAATCCGTCCAAGGCTTGGTCTATTCGTCGGGAACAAGGCGCGTTTTCTCCCCGTGGTCGCTGCGCCGGGTCTAGCAAGGAGGCGTTAAGAAAGTGCTTGCCGAAACCGGAGGGTCGCCCGTGAAAATGCTGCATTTCGTCGTCGCGGCCGCCCTCGTCGATGCCGACGGCCGGGTGCTGGTCCAGCAACGCCCGGACCACAAGCCCATGCCGGGCTTATGGGAATTTCCCGGCGGCAAGGTGGAACCGGACGAATTGCCGGAGGCCGCGCTGCTGCGCGAGCTGCACGAGGAACTGGGGATCGAGACCGACCGGGCCTGCCTCGCCCCGGCATCCTTCGCCAGCGAACCGCTCGGCGATCGGCACCTGCTGCTCCTCCTCTATGTCCTGCGCAAATGGCGCGGGACGCCGGCGGCCCTGCACGCGACCGCGTTGCGATGGGCGCGGCCGCCCGAACTGTTCGCGCTCGACATGCCGCCGGCCGATCGGCCGCTCATCGGTCTGCTCGATGCGCTGATCTGAGCGGTTCAGCCGGGCGATTCGCCCGAAGGCGGCTTCAGGGCGTCGGCGAGCGAGGCGGTGGCGCTGCCGCGCCGCGCCGGTTGCGGCTGAGAGGCATCGGGCGCCCAGCCGGTGCAATAGACGATCTCGAACCGTTCCGCCGTTCGCCCGCTCTCATCGGTCTGCGCAGCGAAGGCCTGCGCCGCCGCCGCCAGTTCGGATCGCCGGAGCAGATGACGTTCGCGCAAGCTGTTGGTCGCCGCCATGCCGCGCAGATCGCGCAGCAGGTCGAACAACGAGCCGTAGCGCACCGAAAGGCTCTCCGTATCGGCGACAGGCAGGGCGAAGCCCGCTCGCGCCAGCAGATCGCCGGCGGAACGAACATCGATCTGCGGGTGCATGCGTGCCACCGGCTGGTCCCGCTGCGCCGCGCGCAGGGCGGCGCGGAGCGCGGGGAGCGTACCTGCACCGAGAAACGCGCCCAGGAACAGGCCGTCCGGCCGCAGAACCCGCCGAATCAGGCGCAGCGCGCCCGGCAGGTCGTTGATCTGGTCCAGCACGCCGACGGAAACGACCAGATCGAAAGCCTCATCGGCGAAGGGCAGCCGATCCTCGTCGCACTGAACCCCGCCGGCGACCTTTGCGAAGGACCGGCCCGGATCGGCCCGGACCACCGTTGCCGATGACGGCGGCGGAAATCCCGCGTCCCAGCAGCCGAGGTCGAGCATGTCGCGGAACGTCCGCTTCACCCCGGCAAGGCGTTCGGTCAGCCCCTCCATCATGAAGCGGTGCAGGAAGTCCGCCGATGCGAACTGGCCCGCCGCGCGGTCCCGGTGCAGGCGCCGGGCGGTGCGGTCGAAGATTTCCGGTGCGGTCACGCCCCCGCTTGTGCAGCGCCACGATCGCCGCGACAAGGGGCGGCATGAGGCTGGCCATCCCGATCCTGCGGCGGGTGCTCGATTACGCGCTGCCGCCGCGCTGTCCGGCTTGCGGCACTATCACCGAGGCGGATCACCGCTTCTGCGCGCCTTGCTGGGCCCGGCTGGAGTTCGTGGGGCCGCCCTGGTGCGCCTCCTGCCAGTCGCCCTTCGCCTTCGATCGTGGCGCGGAGGCGCTGTGCGGGCCCTGTCTTGCCGCGCCGCCCCGCCATGACGGGGTCCGCGCCGCCGTCGCTTATGGCGACATCGCCCGCGACCTTGCGCTGCGGCTGAAATATGGCGGACGAACGGCCTGTGCGAAGACGATGGCGCGGGTCATGGCGCGCACGCTGGACGGCGATATCGACGTGTTCGTGCCGGTTCCCCTGCATCGTTGGCGCATCTGGCGGCGCGGCTACAACCAGGCCGGCCTTATTGCCGATGCGCTTTCGCGCCAGTGGGCGGGGTCGCGGCGCGTCGATCCGCTCCTCAGGACCCGATCGACACCGGCGCTGCGCGGGATGGGTCCCGATGCGCGGCGACGGACCGTCCGCGGCGCCTTCGCGTTGCGCGAGGGGGCGAGGCGCGACGTGGAGGACAGAAATGTCGTGCTGGTCGACGACATCTATACCAGCGGTGCGACCAGCGATGCCTGCGTGCGGCTGCTGAAGCAGGCGGGCGCCCGCAGCGTCGTCGTGGCCGTCTGGGCGCGGGTGCTGCCGGGCGAGAGCGATTGACATATGCCCTGGCCCGACACACTTGTTCGACCATGGCGAAGATCGAAATCTACACCAAGGCCTTCTGTCCGTTCTGCATTCGCGCCAAGCGGCTGCTCGATGGCAAGGGCGCGGACTATGCGGAATATGACATCACCCTCGGCGGCAGGGAGCGCGACGAGATGATCCAGCGCGCCGGCGGCCGTTCGACGGTGCCGCAGATATTCATCGACGGCCGTCATATCGGCGGATCGGACGAGCTTGCCGCGCTGGACCGCGAAGGAGGGCTCGACCCGCTGCTCGCATGAAGATCGCGCTGCTTCAGATGACGAGCGGGATCGATCCGCTCGCCAATTCCCGGACGATCGTGAACGCCGTCGCCAAGGCGGCGGGCGAAGGGGCGGGCATGGTGTTCACGCCCGAAATGTCCGGCCTGCTGGATCGGGACCGCACACGCGCCGAACCCCATCTGCACCGGGAAGACGAAGATCCGGTGCTGAGTGCGGTCCGGGAAGCGGCCGCGCTGCACGGCATCTGGGTGGCGCTGGGCTCCCTGGCGGTGCGGAGCGCGGGGGATCGTCTGGCGAACCGTTCCTTCGTCATCGACGATCAGGGCGGCATCCGAGCCAGATACGACAAGCTGCACCTGTTCGATGTCGACTTGCCGACCGGCGAGAGCTGGCGCGAATCGAAGGTGTACGCCGCCGGCGATACCGCCTGTGTAGCGAATGTTCCGGCAGGCGCGTTGGGGCTGTCCGTTTGTTACGATCTGCGCTTTCCGGACCTGTACCGCGCGCTCAGCGACGCCGGGGCGACGTTGATCGCCGTTCCCGCCGCCTTCACCCGCCCGACCGGCCGCGCGCATTGGGAGCCGTTGTTGCGCGCGCGCGCGATCGAGGCGGGCGCATGGGTCGTGGCGGCGGCGCAGACCGGTGAGCATGCCGATGGCCGGGCGACCTGGGGGCATTCGATGGTGGTTGATCCCTGGGGCGAGATCATGCTCGACATGGGCATAGCACCGGGGCTTGGCTTTGCCGATATCGACCCGGATCGCGTCCGCGACGTTCGCGCGCGTATCCCCGCGCTCAGGCATCGCCGCCAGATTCCCGGCGTGGACCGAAGGTGATCGTCTTCGACCTTCGTTGCGACGCCGGGCACGTTTTCGAAAGCTGGTTCGGATCGAGCGCCGCTTACGCCGAGCAGCGGGACGGCGGCCTCGTCGTCTGTCCGGTCTGCGGGACGAGCAAGGTGGAAAAGGCCGTGATGGCGCCCAACATCGCCGCGAAGGGTGACAGGCCGGTGTCGGATGCGAAGAATGGAGCGCCCTCCGATCCTGCATCGAAGGCGGTGCTCGGGGAACTGGCGCAGCTCCAGCGCAAGCTGCTCGCCGATTCGCGGTGGGTCGGCAACGCGTTCGCCACGCAGGCCCGCGCCATGCACGACGGTGAAATGGAGCAGGCGGCGATCCATGGCCGGGCGAGCGTGCAAGAGGCCCGCGCGCTGATCGAGGACGGGGTCGAGGTGATGCCGCTGCCGCTCCCGGTCATCCCGCCGAACGCGCGCAATTGACCCGCTGCGGGGCAAAGTCTACCACCCGCGGCGCACGCCCCGGTAGCTCAGCAGGATAGAGCAACGGTTTCCTAAACCGGAGGTCAGAGGTTCGAGTCCTCTTCGGGGCGCCATCCAGGAACAGCGTCCGCTCGGCCAATGCGGTCTTCACACCCACTTCATAGCTGTCCACCGTCTCCGACGGCAGCACGTCGAAGCGCGTCGCGCCGAAGGGCGCGGCGGGGCCGCTCGGCGCGAGAATCTCCGGACGCCGGCCGCGCGCATAAGTGGCGTAGATGCTGGCGTCGTCGCTCGGCATGTAGCGCGCCGTCAGTCGCCAGGAGAAGCCGCCATCCTGATGCGTGGCGACATCGATATCGCCATTATCGGCGGTCGGCTGCGCACCGAGGCCGAACAGCGGCACCGGATACGCGGCCGAAGGCGGGATCGATGCTGCGCCAGGCGCGGCAAGCGCCGTAAGCAGCGCGGCGGGATCGCTTCCCTCGGCCGCGATCGTCTGTGCCGCAATGACGCCGCCCAGGATAGAGCGGCCGTTGAGGACGGAGGCAGTATAGGTGCTTCGCTTGTCGTCATGGCTGTAGCGCGTCCCACCGCCGATCTCGAACTGGTCGGAAAGCGTGATCGTGACGTCGCCGAACAGGTCGAACGCCGTGGTCCGGGAGCCATTGGTCGAGGTCTCGATATGGCTGGTCTTCACGTTCGCGGCGATGCCGTCGGCCAGAGCCGCGGGCAGGCCGAAACCCTGCTGAAGTATGCCGCTGGTCAGCGCCAAATTGTCGATCACGCCGATGGGGGCAGGCGTGTCCGCGGGTAGTCCAGGTACGAAGCCGCCACCGTTGAGGGCGTCGGCAAGGCGGGCGAGCGCTGCCCGCTCGTCGAATTCGGTGGGAGTGCGCTGCGCCCCCTTTTCCCAGAAATAGCTGGCGCCGACAAAAGCCGAGACGGGACCGTTATCGAAACTCAGTCGCAAATCCTGGCTGAACTGCTTGCCCCACGCGTTTTCGGCCGCCGTCAGGATCGGCAGCGACGTGCCGTCCGCGTCGAAGATCTCCAATCCATCGAACCGGCGATAGGCGGTGGTCGATACCAGCGTGAAACGGTCGTTCAACTGGTAATTGGCGATGCCGGTAACACCCCAGACCTGGCGATCGAGGCCGAGCCGGTCACCATCGGGAAAGTCGCTCGCGGCGGCCAGCGCGGCGCCGCTATTGCGGTCCCTGTCGCCGAGCACCGCGCCCGTCACCGGATCGGTAGGGTTATAGGCGATCGACTTGAAGGACGTGCCGGCCGGCTCGTCCTTCTGGTAATTGCCGATGATATCGACCGTCAGGCCACCGGTCTCGGCGCGTAAGGCGCCGCGGACGGCCTTGGTGTCCGCCGAATCGAAGTCCTGTCGCCAAGCAGGTTTTCGACATAGCCGTCGCGTTGGCGAATACGGCCGGCGACGCGGACGGCGACATCGTCGCCAATCGGTTCATTGACCATGCCTTCGAACGTGCGGGCATCGTAATTGCCATAGGAGAGCTTGCCATCGAACTCCCTCTGTCCGAGACGGGCCTTGTTCTGGATGACGTTCACGGCGCCGATCAGCGCACCGCGCCCATAGAGCGTGGTCTGCGGCCCCTTGGCTACTTCGATCCGCTCGACATCGAACAGCTCGACATAGGAGCCGCGCGACTTGGAGATGGAAACGCCATCCTGATAGACCGAAACGCGCGGCTCGGTGGTCGCCGCCCCGCTGTCGGACGTGATGCCGCGCATCACGAAGCCGGGATTGTTGGGCGACTGGTTCTGCACTTCGAAACCGGGCACGAAACGCGAAAGCTCGTCGAATTCCTCGATGCCGAAACGGTCGAGTTCATGCCCGTCGAGAACGCTCAGCGCGATCAGCACGTCCACCGGATCCTGTTCGCGCAATTGCGCGGTGACGAGGATCGTCGCGTCGTCTGCCGGCTCGGCGTCAGCCTGGGCGGTTTGCGCATGGGCGGCCGATGCTGCAAGCGAGGCAAGGCTGACCGCAGCCAGCGCGAGAGTGCGGAACGTCATAGGATCACGCACCTTTCACGAGCCGGCTAAAGCCGATCCGTGAAAGGTGCGTGACAATATCTGTCCTTAGGCGCTGTCTGCATTCAGCGTAGCCAGATCATGGCACCGGCGAGGTGGACGACGCCATGAAGGCAAAGAGCGTCTTCTCGCAGCGCCGGGCGGCATCCGGGCTCGCTTCACGGCGCTGCTCCGAATCACCGTCGGTCGGCGGGCGAGTTTCCGGGAAACCCGCGCCGCAGTTCCTGCGGTTATCCGGCGTGGTCGGGAAGCTCGCGGACCCAGATGTTGCGGAAGCTGATCGGCGGGCTGGGATCGCCATGCGCCTGCAGCTTGATCGGGGCGCGGTCATACGCCTTGTAGCTTGGCTTGCCGACATAGACGGTTTCGCCGTGCAGTGCGGCGTGATCCTGCACGAGGACGCCGTTGATGTACGCCGTGACATAGGCCGGAGTCTTCACCGAACCGTCGCCATTAAAGGTCGGTTTCGTCCACACCACATCGATGCTCTGCCATTCGCCCGGCTTGCGAACGGGATTGGCGAGCGGCGGATGCTGTTTGTAGATGCTGCCCGCCTGGCCGTTGACGTAGGTGTCGTTGTGATAGCTGTCCATGATCTGCAACTCGTACCCGGCATCGCCCTTGCCGGTGGACGCGAGGAAGAGGCCGCTGTTGCCCCGCGCCTGGCCTTCACCGGTGATGTCGGCCGGAATGCGATATTCGAGGTGGAGCTGATAGTTGCCGAAGGACTGGCGGGTCTGGATATTGCCGGCGTCCTTTTTGACCGTCAGGATACCGTCCGCCACCGTCCAGGCCGCGGGTGAGCCGTCTTCCACGCTCGCCCAGCGGTCGAGCGACGTGCCGTCGAACAGGACGGTCGCATCCGAAGGCGGCGTCGCGCTTTCGAAATTGCCCGGGGTCACGACGGGCACCGCGGGCGACCATTGTTCGGTGTCTTCGGGCTTGGGCTTGGCCTCCTGCGCTGCCGCCGCAAAGGGCAGGGCAAGCAGCAGGAAGGACGCGCCCGATACGATCAAGTTCATAATTCCCATCCTTTTCGATAAGTGCGGCCGAGATAGCGGTTCGCGTCCGCCACGTTGGTGATGCGTCCTGCCGCGCCGTCATATTCGATCGGCTGACCGGCGCGCATGGCCACGATGCCGAGCAACATCGTTTCGGTAAGCGGCACGGCGACGGCGAAGGGCGAGGACACCTTCTCCTCACCGCGGATGGCGCGAATCCAGTTCATCTCATGCCCGTCGATGCTGCCTTGGATGCGTGGCAGCGATTGCGGGATCGCGGCGGCACGACCGGCGGCGCCGTCGCCGATCAGCACGGGATTCTGGCCATAGGTTTCGTGCATCAGCTTGCCCCGGCTGCCGACGTACAGCACACCGCCTTCGGGCTTCATCGTCGCGCCCGGCGGCAATCCGCGCGGCGTCGGCGGCATCAGCCCGCCGTCATACCAGGTAAGTTTGACCGGCCCGCCCGTCGCATTGCCGAACTCGAAATGGGTGACGGTGACGAGCGGATAGCTGCCGCGCCGATCGCCCTCGGCGGCTTCCGCAGGCCGTTCGTTCTCGCCCCATGCCGAATGCCGTGTCTCGATACGGGTCGGCAGTCCGGGCTCGAGCGCCCAGACCGGAAAGTCGATCAGATGCGCGCCCATATCGCCCAGCGCGCCGCAGCCGAACGGCGCCCAGCCGCGCCAGTTGAAATGCGCGTAAAGCGGGTTGTAGCCCCAGCCGACCGTCGAGGGGCCCAGCCACACGTCCCAGTCGAAGCCGGCGGGGGTCGGCTGCGCCGCCGGTCGCGCCACGCCCTGCGGCCAGACGGGCCGATTGGTCCAGACATGAACCTCGCGCACATCGCCGATCGCGCCGCCCCGGAGCATCTCGACCACGCGCCGGCCGTCGTCGCCCGAATGGCCCTGATTGCCCATCTGGGTCACGAGGCGGGGATTGCCCCGTGCGAGGTCGTTCAGCACGCGACCTTCGCGTACAGTATAGGTGAGCGGCTTTTGCACATAGACGTGGAGGCCGCGTTCCATCGCCATCTTCGCGGCGACGGCGTGGTGCTGGTCCGGCGTGGCGATGACGACGGCGTCGATATCCTTGCGGGCACCAAGCATCCGCCGGTAATCCGCATATTTGTCCGCCTTGTCATAGGCGGCCTTGAGCACGGCGCGGCCGGCGATCGGCGCTCCCCGGCCGTCGACGAACGCCTTGGTCACGTGCGACAGGTCGGGATCGGCGAGCGCGACGATGTTCTGGCTGGTGAGCCGTTCCATGTTCGCCGCCCCCATGCCGCCGGCGCCGATGACCGCAAGGTTGACCCGGTCGCTGGGCGCGGGCCCGCGCCGGAGCACGACTGCACAAGCCGGCGTGGCGGCCATTCCGGCGGTGGCGGCGGCTCCCTTGAGCCACGAACGTCGGTCGATCGTCATCGTCACCTTTCCGTTTCCATGGTTGCGCCTTGATGCGGCCGAGCATGTCTGGCGCGGCGATTCAACAGATTTGTCGGCTCAGTAAGCATGGACGTCACCGGTCACTTGCGCGTTCGGGCGGCGGCGTGCGGTGCTTTTCCGGACGATCAGTTCATGGTCGAGGGTAACCTGTCGGTCCGGCAGCTCGTCGCCGCTCAGAATGGCGACGAGGAGTTCGACCGCGCGGCGGCCGATCAGCCCCTTGGGCTGGGCGACGGTCGTCAATGCAGGGTGGAAGAAGCGGGCGAGGGGCAGGTCGTCGAAGCCGATGATCGAGACGTCTTCCGGGCAGGACAGGCCCGCTTCGTCGATCGCGCTCATCGCGCCGATCGCCATTTCATCGCTGAAGCAGAAGATCGCCGTGACTCCGCGATCCAGCAGGTCACCGGTATGGTCAAACGCGGCGTTCGCGGAATAGTCGCCGATGCGGACCTGGAGGCGATCCGCCAGCCCGTGGCGCTCCGCGGTGCGTGTCGCCCCGGCGAGCCGGTCGCGGGTGAGGGGGCTGATCGGCGGGCCGGTGATGATGCCGATGTCGCGGTGGTCGAGGCCGATCAGATGCTCGACAGCGTCGCTGCTCGCGGCGGCATTGTCGATATGCACGCTGGGAACGCCGATATCGGGGCTGTATTCGCAGCCATTGACGATCGGCGCGGCGGCGCCGTCGCGCGTCATCAGGGGCGCCAGGCTCGCCGGAAGCCGGTGGCCGAGGAAGATCAGACCGTCGACCTCGCGCCGCGCGAGCATTTCGGCATATTGATCTTCGATCTCGGGATCGTGTCGGGTGTCGCCCACCACGATCGCGTAGCCGACGTCGCGTGCGGCTTCTTCGGCGCCGCGGATGACGCTCGCGAAGAACGGATTGGAAATGTCGGGCACTGTCAGCAGGATCTTCGCCGCGCGCAGCGTGCGCAGGCTGCGCGCGGCGACGTTGGGGGAATAGCCCAGCGATTCGACCACCTCCAGCACGCGGCGGCGCGTCGGTTCGGCCACGCGGTGCGGCTGGCTGAGCACGCGCGATACCGTGGCGGTGGAAACGCCGGCGACCGCGGCGACCTGGATGATCGTTGTCATGGCGATCTTGTGTCGCGTGACGCCGGCCGTGTCGAGAGGCACCGATGTAATCCTTTACATCGACAACGTCGCTGCATAGGCTCGCGTCCGAGAGCAGCAAAGCTGCGCATAGGGGAGGGCAGGCGCATGGTCGCTGCTGAAGGGACGTTGACAGGGGCGGAGCGTCCGGCATCCGAAATGCTGACGGGCCGCCTCAGCGCGCTCATGTTCATGCAGTTCTTCGTCTGGGGCGCGTGGAACGTCACGCTCGGTCTGGTGATGCAGACCGTCGGGATAGGCAATCTGATCGGCAATGCGTTCTCGGTGGGCCCGATCGCGTCGATCGCGGGCTCGTTCCTGCTCGGCATGGCGGCGACGCGCTATCTGACGCCGAAGATGCTGATGGTGGTGCTGCACCTGGTGGGCGGCGCGATCCTGTTCGTGCTGCCGTCGCTGGTCACGCCCGAACATGGCGACGCGTTCGTCTGGCTGCTGCTCGGCTACATGATCCTCTACATGCCCACCGTCGGCCTCGCCAACACCATCGCGCTCAAGAGCTTCGGCGAGCGGGTCGACCGGTTCCCGTTCGTGCGCGCGTTCGGCACGCTGGGCTGGATCGCCTCCGGCCTCATCATCGGCTGGGCGGGGCTTTCCGCCAGCCCCCAGATATTCGTGGTCGCCGCCATCGTGTCGGTCGCGCTTGGGCTCTACGGTTTTACGTTGCCCAACGTGGAAGCCGACGCGCCTCGCGACGAGGGCGTGATCCGGCAGGTGCTGTGTGTCGAGGCATTCGCCCTCATGCGGCAACGCTCGTTCCTGATCTTCATCGTCTGCGCGACGCTGATCTCGATTCCGCTTGCGATGTATTACGCCTATGCCTCGGCCTATGTCGGCGCGGCGGGGGTCGAGAATGTCGGCGGCACGCTGGCGATCGGCCAGATGTCCGAGCTGGCCTTCATGTTTTCGATGCCGTGGCTCTACCGCCGTTTCGGGGTGAAGCCGCTGCTGCTCGTCGGCATGGTCGCCTGGGCCGCGCGCTATGCCCTGTTCGCGATCGGTGACGGCGGGGACTCGCTCTGGGCGATCTATCTCGGCGTCGCGCTGCACGGCGTTTGCTACGACTTCTTCTTCGTCGCGGGCGCGATCTACACCGGTACGATCGCAAATCCGAAGGGCGTCAATGCGCAAGCGCAGGGAATGCTGACGCTGTTCACCTATGGCGTGGGGATGCTGCTCGGCGCGCAGGTCGGTGCGCTGCTCTACGCACAGATGCCGGAGGTGGCGTCGATCGCGGATTGGCAGCAAATGTGGTGGTATCCCGCGATCGCGGCGGCGGCCATCGCGATCCTGTTCCAGCTTACCTTCCGCGACAACAGCAGGATGGAGGCGCGGACGTGAGCGACATGAAGGGGCCGGCCGTATTCCTGGCGCAGTTCCTGGGTGACACGGCGCCGTTCGACACGCTCGACCACCTCGCCGAATGGGCGGCGGGGCTGGGCTATGTCGGCGTGCAGATTCCCTGTGATCCGCGGCTGATCGACCTTGAGCAGGCGGCGGCGAGCAAGGGCTATTGCGACGATTTGCGCGGACGCCTGGCCGGGTTCGGGGTCGAGCCGACGGAATTGTCGACGCATCTGCAGGGGCAACTCGTCGCGGTGCATCCGGCCTATGGCTCGCTGTTCGACGGCTTCGCGCCCGCGGCGCTCCACGGCAAGCCCGCCGAGCGGCAGGCATGGGCGGTCGAACAGGTCACGCTTGCGGCCAAGGCGAGCGCCAATCTGGGACTGTCGGCGCACGCCACCTTCTCGGGCGCGCTGGCATGGCCCTATGTCTATCCCTGGCCACAGCGGCCTGCGGGATTGGTCGAGGAAGCCTTTGCCGAGCTGGCGCGGCGCTGGACGCCGATCCTTGACGCGTTCGAAGCGGCGGGAGTCGATTGCGCGTTCGAAATCCATCCCGGCGAAGATCTGCACGACGGCGCGACCTGGGAGCGGTTCCTTGCCGCCGTCGATCATCATTCGCGGGCGCGCATCCTGTTCGATCCGTCGCACTTCGTGCTGCAACAGCTCGATTATGTCGACTTCATCGACCGCTATCACGACCGGATTTCGTGCTTCCATGTCAAGGACGCCGAGTTCAACCCGAGCGGCCGCACAGGCGTTTATGGCGGCTATGAAAGCTGGATCGACCGCGCCGGGCGCTTCCGCTCGCCGGGTGACGGGCAGGTGGAGTTCGGGGCGATCTTCAGCAAGCTGGCGCAATATGGCTATGACGGCTGGGCCGTGGTCGAGTGGGAATGCGCGCTGAAACGCGCCGAGGACGGCGCGCGCGAGGGCGCCCCCTTCATCCGCGACCATATGGTCCGCGTGACCGACCACGCCTTCGACGATTTCGCCGCGAGCGGCGCGGATCGTGGTGCGATCCGCAAGCTGCTCGGCCTCCCGGTGCAGGGGACGAGCGAATGAACCGTCACCCTCTCCGGCTCGGCATGGTGGGTGGCGGCGAGGGTGCGTTCATCGGTGCGGTTCACCGCATGGCTGCCGCGCTCGACGGCGATTGGCGGCTGACCGCCGGCGCGTTCAGCACCGATGCCGGGCGCAATGAGCGAACAGGCGAGCAGCTCGGGCTCGACTCCACGCGCGTCTATCCGTCGATCGAGGCGTTGATTGAGGGCGAGCGCGCGCTGCCCGAAGGCGATCGTATCGACGCGCTGGCGATCGTCACACCGAACCATCTTCACGCGCCGATGGCGATCGCGGCGATGGAGGCGGGCATCCACGTGTTCTGCGAAAAGCCGATGGCGATGAGCGTCGCGGAGGCGCAGGCGATCGCGGCGGCAGCCGAGGCCAGCGGGCGGCGCTTCGCGCTTGCCTTCACCTATAGCGGCTATCCGCTGATCGAGGAGGCGCGCCTGCGCGTCGCGCGCGGCGATTTCGGCGCGATCCGGCTGGTGCAGGTCGAATATCTGCAAGGCTGGCTGAGCGCGCCGATCGACCGGGACGGTAACAAGCAGGCCGAATGGCGCACCGATCCGGCGCGCGCCGGCCTGGGCGGGTGTCTCGGCGACATCGGCACGCATGCTTTCCAACTCGCCGAACACGTTTCCGGGCTGCACGCCGAGGCACTCTGCGCCGATCTCGCGATCCATGTGCCCGGACGGCGGCTCGACGACGATGTCAGCGCATTGTTGCGGTTCGACGGCGGGGCGCGGGGCACGCTCAAGGCCAGTCAGGTCGCGGCGGGCGAGGAGAACGGCCTCAAGCTGCGCATCCATGGCGAACGCGGCGGCCTCGAATGGGCGCAGATGGAACCGAATACGCTGACACTGCGCTGGCTCGACCGCCCGGCCGAGATCGTGCGCGCCGGCGGCCCTGGCTTGGATGATGCGACGATGCGGCTGCTGCGCGTACCGGCGGGTCATCCGGAAGGGTATATCGAGGCGTTCGCGAACCTTTACCGCGGGTTTGCGGCTGTGATCCGGGATGAAGATGGCGCGTATGTGCCAGGCCTAACCGACGGCCTTCGCACGATGAAATTCGTCGAGGCGGTTGTCGCAAACGCCGTCTCCGACCGGAAATGGACACCACTCGAACCGGGAGAGAATGAATGAAGCTTCTCGTGTGCCTGGGAACCGGGACGGCCGCTGCCGCGGCGCTTTTCGTCTCCTGCGCGCCCACCGCTGCGCGCACCGCGCCGTCGGCCGCGCCCGCCGCTTTCGCTGCGTGCAAGGCATGCCACACCGTCGAAGCCGGCGGCAGAAACGGCGTCGGACCCAATCTGCACGGCGTTGTCGGCAGGGATGCCGCGTCGGTATCCGGCTTCAACTATTCGTCCGCGATGAAGCAATCTGGCCTGACCTGGGATGCGGCGACGCTCGACGAGTTCCTCGCCGCGCCGGGCAAGAAGGTGCCGGGCACCCGGATGCCGATCGGCATGACCGATCCCGCGAAGCGCGCGGCGATCATCAAATATCTGAAGGCGCAAAGCTGAGCGCGAAGAGGGGCGGGGATGACGATTACACGCCGAACGCTGATTGCCGCGGGTGCGGCAGCCCCGCTTGCCGCCGGGCTGGGGAGCGCGGCGGCGCGACCCTCGAACGCCGCGCGCTTTTCGCTCGGCTTCGCACCGCACGAGGGCAGCTTCGCCAGCCGCGGCGGGCTGATCGAGCAGATCGCCTTCGCCGCCGACCAGGGGTTCACCGCCTGGGAGGATAACGAGGCGCGCAGCCGCTCCGTCGCCGAACAGACGCAGATGGCGAAGGCGCTCGCCGATCGCGGGATGACGATGGGGGTGTTTGTCGCGAGTATGCCCAGATGGGGCGAATCCCGCCCGATCCTGGGCGCTACCGACGGCGAGGAGCGCGAGGCGTTCCTGGCGGATGTGCGCAGCGCGGTGGATGTCGCCAGGCGCTTGGGCGCCAAGCACATGACGGTCGTCACCGGCTTTCTCGACAAGAAGGTGCCTGTCGATATCCAGACCGCGCGGGTGATCGACGTGATGCGCCGCGCGGGCGACATCGTCGCGCCGCACGGGCTGGCGATGGTGATGGAGCCGCTCAACACGCGCACCAATCATCCGGGCATCTTTATGCGCAGCATCGCGCATGGGTTCGCGGTAGCGCGCGGGGCGAACAGCCCGGGCGTGAAGATCCTCGCCGATCTCTACCATGAGCAGGTCCAGTCGGGGAATCTGATCCCGACGCTCGACACCTGCTGGAGCGAGATCGGCTACATTCAGTTCGGCGACAATCCGGGCCGTAACGAGCCGGGCACCGGCGAGATCAACTTCGCCAACATCTGCAAATGGCTGCGCGATCGGCGCTACGGCGGCGTCATCGGCATGGAACACGGAAATTCGGCCGAAGGCCGCGCGGGCGAGGATCGACTGATCGCCGCCTATCGTGCGATCGACGCGCAATGAAGGGAGAAGGGATCACATGATCGATCGTAGGACCGCGCTCGCCGGGGTGGTGAGCATGTTCGGCGCGGGGCTGTTCGCGCCGATCGCGCGCGCCGCCGGCGCCGCGAAGGCATCGCGTATCCCGGTGATCAGCGAGGGACCGCCGAGTATCGCCGTGTTCACCCCAAGCCAGCGTGCGCTGGTGAGCGCGCTCAGCGAGCGGGTGATCCCTACCACCGACACCCCCGGCGCTGTCGCCGCCGAGGTGCCGGCCTTCATCGAGAAGATGCTCGCCGATTGGGCCGAGCCCGACGACCGGGTGCCGATCCTGGCGGGGCTTCAGGCGATCGAGGCGCGCAGCCTGAAGGACTATCGCGTCTCCGCCGCGCAGGCGACGCCCGAGCAGCAGGATGCGCTGCTGACGCTGGCGATGAACGACCAGCTTCCGGGCGGCGAGGATTTCTTCGAGGCGTTTCGCCAACTCGTCGTCACCGGTTACTACACGTCGGAGATCGGGATCACGCAGGAGCGCGAATATCTGCCCGTTCCCGGCAAGTATGACGGCGCGTTCCCCTATTCCAAGGTAAACAAGGTCTACAGCTCATGATCAGCCGGCGCACTCTGTTCGGGGGCGCCGGGAGCGCCGCCGCCTTCGCCTTCGCCCATCGCCTCATCCCGCCGGCCTTCGCCGCACAGATCACGGCGGTCGGTATCCAGCTCTATACCGTGCGCGAGATATTCCAGAAAGATCCGGTCGGCACGCTCGAGAAGATCGCCCGCATCGGCTATCGCGAGATCGAGTTCGGCGGCGGCAATTACGAGGCGATGGACGCCACGATGCTGCGCGAAACGATGGACCGGCTCGGCCTGCGCTCGCCTTCGGCGCATATCGGCTATGACGCGCTGCTCGAGGATTTCGATACGTCGGTCGCCATGGCGAAGACACTCGGCGCGACCACGGTGGTGCTGCCCTATATGGCGGACGAGCATCGCACCGAAGCGGGATGGAAGGCGGTGCTGCCCAATTTCAGCCGCTTCGCCGCGGACCTCAAGAAAGCGGGCCTCGATTTCGCCTATCATAACCACGATTTCGAATTCGTCACCAAGCCCGGCGGCGTAAGCCTCTACGACCGGTTCCTCGCCGAGACCGATCCTGCGCTGGTGCGCTGCGAACTCGATCTTTATTGGGCCGCGCATGCCGGGGAGGATCTCGCCGCGCTGATCGACCGGCTGGGCAACCGCATCTACGCCTATCACGTCAAGGACATGCGCCCCGACGGGAGCATGACGGCGGTGGGCGAGGGCACCATCGACTTCGCCGCGCTGTTCAGGCGCAAGGCGAGCGCGGGCGTCCGGCATTTCTACGTCGAGAATGACGAGGCGCCCGCGCCCTACCTTCCCGACATCACCACCAGCTTCGAGACGCTGCGCGCGCTGCGCTTCTAACGATCACCCGGAGGGAACATATGGCTTCGACCAACAGGTTCGACGCAATCGTCATCGGCTCGGGCGTGAGCGGCGGCTGGGCAGCAAAGGAACTGACCGAAAAAGGGTTGCGCGTGCTGATGCTCGACCGCGGCGTGATGGTCGAACATGGGACCGACTATGCCTATGACGGCAAGCCGGCCTATGAGGTGCCGGCGCGCAACATCATGCCCAAGCCGCTGATCGAGAGCGATTACTTCATCGCGACCCATGGCTATGTCGCGCCCAGCAACCAGCGCTTCTACAATGACGACCGGCTCAACCCCTATGCCTTTGACGAGGGCAGCAAATTCTATTGGATCCGCCCCGGCGCGGTGGGCGGCAAATCGCTGATCTGGGGGCGCTGGAGCTTCCGCTGGGCGCCCGCGGATTTCGAGGCGAACAAGCGCGACGGAATCGATGGCGAATGGCCGATCGGCTATGACGATGTTGCGCCGTGGTACAGCTATGTCGAGAAATTCGCCGGCGTTTCGGGCTCGCGCGAGAATTTGCCGTATCTGCCCGACAGCGAATTCCAGCCGCCGATGCCGATGAACATCGCGGAGAAATGGTTCAAGCAGCGGCTCGAGACCAAGTTTCCGGGGCGCAAGCTGATCCACACGCGCCTGTCGAACATGACCGAGGACAAGCTCGATCAGGGCCGCACCAAGTGTCAGTTCCGTAACCAGTGCGGCAACGGCTGCTCGTTCGGCGCCTATTTCTCGACGCAGGCGGTGACCTTGCCCGCGGCGCGCGCGACGGGGCGGCTGACGCTCCAGTCCGATGCGGTCGTCACCAATCTTGAATATGATCCGGCGGCCAGGCGCGTCACCGGCGTGCGCTATATCGACGCCAAGACCGGCGAGGCGCAGACGGTGCGCGCCGATCTCGTCTTCCTGTGCGCTTCGGCGATGGCATCGACGCAGATTTTGATGAATTCACGCGCGCCGGGCAGCGAGCGGAGCCATTTCGACGAGAGCGGGACGCTGGGCCGGTATGTCATGGACCATATCTTCCGCGTCGGGATGGAGGGCGAGATTCCGGGCATGACCGACTATATCGAATATGGCCGGCGCCCCGGCGGCGTCTATATCCCGCGCTTCCGCAATATCGGCGAGGGAGAGGATGTCGGGTTCAAGCGCGGCTACGGCTATCAGGGCAGCGCCTATCGGCCTCCCGCGGCGCCAGAGGGATTCGGTGCGGCGATGAAGCACGGGATGCGGCGATATGCATCGTGGAAGTTCGGCATGGGTGCGTTCGGCGAATGTCTGCCGTACCGGGATAACCATGTTTCGTTGCATCCGAACAAGGTCGACCGTTTCGGCGTACCGCTGATGCGCTTCGACGTGCGCTTCCGCGATAACGAACTGAAGATGATGGCCGACGCGCGCGAACAGGGCGAGGCGATGCTGAAGGGCGCCGGGCTTGCCAATGTCACGAGCTGGGAGGGCGAGCACGTCCCCGGCGATGCGATCCACGAAATGGGCGGCGCGCGCATGGGCGCCGACCCGCGCGCTTCGGTGCTGAACCGCTGGAACCAGGCGCACGCCGCCTCCAACCTCTATGTAACCGATGGTGCGCAGATGGCCTCGACCTCTTGCGTCAATCCATCGCTTACCTTCATGGCGTTGACCGCGCGTGCCGTCGATCACGCCGTCACGCAGATGAAGCGGGCATAGCCGGGCCGGTGCGCGTCTGATCGCGCGGCGGCAAGCGCCCGGACAATGCCTGGCGCCGGGTCAGCGATCGTCGGTCGTGGGGCCGAGCCAGGCGGTGCGGAATGCGAGCTGTTTCGTGCTGAGCGGCTTGCCGGTCATTTCATTGCGCACGATCGTCAGGGTCGGGTCGGGCATCGCCGTAAGATCGGCCGAATGCCGGCCCGATCGGTTGCTATAGACGACATGAATGGAAGCGCCGGGACGGACGTTCGCCAACGTCCGATCCCATGTTTCGACGCTGTCGATGGATTGGCCGTCGATGCTGATGATCGCGTCGCCCCGGTCGAGCCCGGCTTCATAGAGCGGACTTTTCGGCGCAGGAATTGCGTCCAGCCTGACGATACCGTCGGATTCGGCGAGGCGGTCGGCGCCCAGCCAGCCCTTGTCGGGATTCCGGCGACGCAGCGTAAGGCCCGCTTGCGCCAGCAATGGTGCAAAATCCGGCAGCGCGCTGTTGCGAACAGAGCGGTCGAAGAATCGGGCCGCGAATGCGGGATCGTCCGTCAGTTCCGCCAGGCCGGCCTGCAGATCCTCCGGAGAATAGGGACTGACGGGGGCATAATCGTTCTGTGCCCTGCCGTTCCTGCGCCACATGTGCCGCATATAGTCGTCGAGCGTCAGATCGTAACGCTGCCGGAGTGTCAGATCGAGTGCGAGTGCGACCACCGCGCCATAGGGATAATAGGAGGTGAAGATATTCCCGTTCACCGGGTCGATGGCGGTCGCGGCATCGACGAAGGGCGCGCGCAGGCTCATCTCCTGTGGCGAGCCGTAGAGCCGCCCCGGCGCGTTCACGACATAGCTGAGGGTGCTGCCCAGCGTCTCGAGATAGTCATCGACGGATCGTTCACCCGCGCGCCGGATCAGCAGCGGTCCGTAATATTGCGTGAACCCTTCGGCGAACCACAACGAAGGCGTCGGATTGGCACGGGTAAAGTCGAATGGCTCCAATCCTGCCGGTCGCAGACGCTCGACATTCCAGGCATGGGTGAATTCGTGGCTGAGCGTGTCGATCTGCGCGAAATCCGCCGCCCGCAGCGATCGCGGCTGGCTGATCATCGTGGAGTTGCGATGCTCCATGCCGTCGCCGCTGATCTGCGGCATATAGTCGGCGATGAAGGTATAGGTGCCGAAATCATAGTCCGGCGGGCCACCGAACAGCTTGAAATGTTGCGCGATTACCTTGCGCACCTTCTTCGCGAAGGCGTCGACGGTGGCTGCATCGTCTTCGCTGTGGACGGCCAGGCGGATGGTGTAGTCGCGACCCTGGCCCCGAACCTTCCAGCTTCGCAGTTGGAAATCGGACAGTTCGGTCGGGCTGTCCATGAAATATTGCAGGTTCGGCGCGCGGAAGCTGTTCTTCGCACTCGGTAACGGCGGAAGCTGGGTCGCGATCTTCCAATCGGGATCGGCCGGGTGGAAGGTAACGCGGATCGGGCGGTCGTCATAGCCGGTCGCCCACATGAACGTCGCGGGCATGTTCAGATGGGCGTGGGTGGGATCGATCTGTGCATAGGTGCCGTCGCCGCGATCGCCGTACAGGGTATAGGTGAGCGTCACCGTGCCGTCATGGCCGACGACGCGCCAGCCATAGGGATTGTCCCGCAGCACGGGCAGGGCTTTGCCCGCACCGTCCACGGCCGAAACCGAATAGACGTTCTTGGCGAATTCGTGGAGCGCGTAGCGGCCGGGCGACGAGCGCGCCATGCGAAAGGTGACCGGCCCATCGGCGAGATCGCGATAGGTGACGCTGATCCGCGCTTCGTGATGTTCGGGATGAGGAAAGCGTACATCGTACCGCACCGCGGCATCCGTCGTGCCGATTGTCGCTGCCGCGCGCGCATGTGCCGGCATGGCCGTCGCCGCCAGAAGCACCGCAAGGTGATAGGAAATCTTCATCGGTCCCCCGCTCGCACCGCCGTCACATGCGCGGCACGCCCTTCATAGGCGACCCGGTCCCGGCGGGTCCAGTCGCGGAGCGATCGTCCGCGAAGCGCTGGTCCCGCGAACGATCTCCAACCAACTCTTCCGACCAACTCTAAAGCCTGAGATCCGTCCCGCAGCCGCTGGGACTGGCGTTGCGCCGGGGCGACGATGTCGCCATAGGAGGATATCGCGGTGTGTCGTCCCCATCGGTGCGGACCGCATTCCGCAGCGCCGGCGCCTTTTCGAAACGGGAGAATAGTTGCTCATGGCAGCGCATGAGGTCAGCCCCGACGACGGCGACACCGTATCGGAGCAGAAGAAGATAGCGGTTCCGCCGGAGGTGGAAGACGCGGTAAAAACATTGTTGCGCTGGGCGGGCGACGATCCCGAGCGGGAAGGGCTGGTCGACACGCCGAAGCGGGTGGCGCGCGCGTGGAAGGAATATTGCCAGGGATATGCCGAGGATCCGGCCCATCATCTCTCGCGCGTGTTCGAGGAAGTCGGTGGCTATGACGAAATCGTGCTGCTGAAGGACATCCCGTTCCAGTCGCATTGCGAGCACCACATGGCGCCCATCATCGGCAAGGCGCATATCGCGTACCTGCCGGACAGTTGGGTGGTCGGCATTTCCAAGCTGGCGCGCGTGCTGCACGCTTATGCCCGCCGCCTGCAGGTGCAGGAACGCCTGACCGCACAGGTCGCGGACTGCATCTGGGAGCATCTGAAACCGCGCGGCGTGGCAGTGGTGGTGGAGGCGACCCATGCTTGCATGACCGCGCGCGGGGTGCGGACGCCGGGCGTCACCATGACGACCAGCCGCATGATGGGGGTATTTCGTGAGGATCAGCGGAGCCGGAAGGAAGTGCTCGCGCTGATGGGATTCGAATAGGTACAGGAACGAATGAAACGCAGTCGACGTTCACAGACCATGAAACATGCTGCGCCCCTGCTTGCGGCCCTGATGCTTGCGGCCTGCTCGCAATCCGAGCCGCAGCCGGCGGACAATGACCTTTCCGCCGCGCAAAACGCGGCGGATTCCGCCGAGCCGATGATGATGACCAATTTGATGCGGGAGCCGATCCTGCCGGAAAACGAATCAGCGGCCAATGTGCTGGCGCCGACGAACAGCGCCCAGGCCGCCGGAGAAGCATCGGCTGACCGGCTCCAGCCGATCGTCTATAACGATATCGAAAGCCTCGGCCTGCTCGGCCCGGGATGCAGTTTCCACGCCGAACAGCCGGATGCCACGCTGGCGATCGTCACCAACGATGCCGAGGGGGCCGTGAAGATCGACGACGACTTCCGCAAGCTCACCGCGCGCAAGGCCGGCGAGGAATATGTGACCCGCGGTCCGATTCTGGAAGGGGAGGAGGCGCTGGTGATCGTGACCCGCAGCGAAGGCGCCGGACGCCTGATCGGCATTGATACGCGCGGGTGGCCGGCGAGCATGCGTGTGGCCATCGGTGACAGGGCGGAACGCACCTATCAGGGCGAATGGCAGTGCGGCGCATAAACAACCCCTCAGGCGGGCGACAGTCGCTCTGACCGTCTTCGCTCAGTTCCCGCCTTATTCCGGGCGCTTGCTCTCCGTTCGTGCCGAGCTTGTCGAAGCGCAGCTTTCTTGTGTCGGCCCGGAAAAGGAATAGGATTCTTCGACAAGCTCGGGGCGAAATGGGGCGGTAGTGCGGCACCGGCGCTGATGCGCCGTCGCCGTTACGGCACGCGGAGATCGTGGCCGGCGGCGCAGTTGGCCGCCGACAGCACGGCACGGACGCTCGCCGTCGCAATATCCTCGTCGATGCCCACTCCCCAATGCGTCACGCCGCGCGGATCGGTGCACTCGACATAGGCAGCGGCGCGTGCGTCGGATCCGTGGCCGATCGCGTGTTCGGAATAGCTCTGCACGTCGAGTTGGATTCCCTGTGCCTCCCTGAGCGCACCCAGCACGGATGAGATCAGGCCGTTGCCGCGTCCGCTGAGACGCAGACTTTCGCCCGCGACATCGACAGTTCCGGTGAAGATGCGCTCGCCCGACGCGGAACGCCGTTCGTCCCAGTCGACCAGTTCGATGGGCTGGTTGCCTTCCAGGCGATAGGCCTTGGCGAATGCCTGCCAGATATCGGCGGCGTCGAGTTCGCGGCTGCTGGTATCCGCCAGTTGCTGCACGTGACGGCTGAAATCCGCTTGCAGCCGCTTGGGCAGTTTCAGCCCCTTGTCCTGCTGCAGCACCCAGGCGACGCCGCCCTTGCCGGACTGTGAGTTGACGCGGATCACCGCCTCGTAATTGCGGCCGAGATCGGCGGGATCGATGGGCAGATAGGGCACATCCCACTGTTCGTCGTTGCGGCTCTCCTGCGCCGCGAACCCCTTCTTGATCGCGTCCTGATGGCTGCCGGAAAAGGCGGTGAAGACGAGGTCGCCGGCATAAGGATGGCGCGGGTGTACCGGCAGTTGGTTGCAATATTCGACGGTGCCGATGACACGGTCGATGTCCGAGAAATCAAGTCCGGGATCAATGCCTTGCGTGTACATGTTCAGGGCAAGTGTCACGAGATCGACATTGCCGGTGCGCTCGCCATTGCCGAAGAGGCAGCCCTCGACGCGATCCGCGCCGGCCAGCAGGCCGAGTTCGGATGCCGCGACGCCCGTGCCACGATCATTGTGCGTATGCAGGCTGATGACGACACTGTCCCGGTTGGGCACGTTGCGGCAGAACCATTCGATCTGGTCGGCATAGATGTTGGGTGTCGCGGCTTCGACGGTTGCCGGCAGGTTGAGAATCAGCGGGCGTTCCGGCGTCGGGCGCAATATCTCCATCACGGCGGCGCAGACCTCGACCGAGAAATCCAGCTCGGCGGTCGAAAAGGTTTCCGGGCTGTATTCGAAATGCCAGTCGGTATCGGGCTGTCGGGCCGCTTCGTCGCGCAGGATCTTCGCGCCCGACACCGCGATCTCGCGTACCTCGTCGCGGCTCATGTCGAACACGATGCGGCGCCAGGCCGGCGACACCGCGTTGTAGAGATGGACGATCGCCGCCCGCGCGCCGCGCAGGGATTCGAAGCTCCTTTCGATCAGGTCGCGGCGCGATTGGGTAAGGACCTGGACCAGCACGTCGTCGGGAATGCGATCGGACTGCACGAGGCCGGAGATGAAGTCGAATTCGGTCGCTCCGGCCGAGGGAAATCCGACCTCGATCTCCTTCACGCCGATTTCGACCAGCAGGTCGAAGAAGCGGTTCTTCTTCTCGGCGTTCATCGGGTCGATCAACGCCTGATTGCCGTCGCGCATATCGGTCGAAAGCCAGCGCGGCGGTGCGGTGATCGTGCGGCTGGGCCATTCCCGGTCGGGCAGGTCCACCTGCGGAAAAGGCCTGTATTTTACCGAAGGGTCGTGAAGCATGATGATGTCTCTCGAAACGGTTGGCGCGGCGACGTCGCTCGCCGGAAGCCGTCAAGGTCGGTCGGCGCTCTCCCTTAGGGCGGGGGCGCGACGACGCACCCGTCCTAAGGGCGGATAAGTCGTAGTGCGAACCGCTTCGGCGCAATCATCATGCGCGCTCAATGGCAAAGGCGATCGGAATTGTCCAGCCCGCTGCGCAAAAGACGGCGAAATTGTTCGCAGACACCCGGTTTCGACGCACATCCTCGGCGCCGCCGGCGCCGCCGGCGCCGCCGGCGCCGTCGGTCATTGCTTCTCGAAAGCGGCGTTGATGACGAGGTCGACGCGGTCCGATACCAGCGGGATGCCGTAATCGATGCCGAAATCGCTCCGCTTGATCTGCGTCGTCGCGCGGAAGCCGATATTGGTCTTGTGCTCGCCCATCATCCCTGGGCCGGCGCCGATGAATTCCGCCTTTAGCACGACGGGTTTCGTCACGCCGCGCAGCGTCAGATCGCCGGTGATCGTCGCCGTCCGTCCGCTGGCGTCGACATGGGTCGAAACGAACTTGCCCTCGGGATATTTCTCGGCGTCGAAAAAGTCCGCTTTCATCAGGTGCTCGTCGAGCGCTTTCGCGGTGGTCGATACCTTGTCGATGGGGAATGTGACCATCACCTTCGCGGCTTCCGGGTTCGCCGGATCGAGCGTCAGCGTTCCGCTGGGGTCGGTGAACTGTCCGGTATACTGGCTGAATCCGAGATGATTGACGGTGAACAGGACCTGCGTATGGGCCGGATCAACCGTGTAGGTGCCGGCTGTGACGCGGGCGGCGTCGGGCTTGCCGGGCGCCTCGGAAGGCATCTGCTGGGCGGCGAGCGGAACGGCAGCGGTGAGGGTGAGGGCAAGGGCGAGAACGGCACGGCGCATCGGAGTGTCTCCCCAAATTGAGAACCGGGCGGAAGGGTGGTCCGCTCCCGCCCGGCTGTCAAACTGCTTTTGCGGAAACGCTGCGGTTCAGTTCCTGTCCTTGTCGACCAGCTTGTTGGCGCCGATCCACGGCATCATCGCGCGCAGCTCGCTGCCGATCTTTTCAATCGGATGCGCTGCCGCCGCCTTGCGCGATGCCTTGAGTTCGGGCTGGCCGGCGCGGTTGTCGAGCACGAAATTCCGGACGAAGCGCCCGCCCTGAATGTCGGCGAGCACGCGCTTCATCTCCGCCTTGGTTTCGTCGGTGATGATGCGCGGACCGGTAGTGACGTCGCCATATTCGGCGGTGTTCGAGATCGAGTAGCGCATGTTGGCGATGCCGCCTTCATACATCAGGTCGACGATCAGCTTCACCTCGTGCAGGCACTCGAAATACGCCATTTCAGGGGCGTAGCCGGCTTCCACCAGCGTCTCGAAACCGGCCTGGATCAGGTGGGTCAGGCCGCCGCACAGCACCGCCTGTTCGCCGAACAGGTCGGTTTCGCACTCTTCGCGGAAATTGGTTTCGATGATGCCCGAGCGCCCGCCGCCGATCGCCGAGGCATAGGCCAGGCAGATATCATGTGCGTTGCCGCTCGCATCGTGTTCGACCGCCATCAGGCAGGGCACGCCGCCGCCGCGGACATATTCGCTGCGCACAGTATGGCCAGGGCCCTTGGGCGCGACCATGATGATGTCGACTTCGTCGCTCGGCTCGATCAGCCCGAAATGGACGTTCAGACCGTGGGCGAAGGCGATTGCCGAACCGGGCTTCATCCGGCCCTTGATACCGCCTTCCCAGATCGCGGCCTGATGCTCGTCGGGCGCCAGCATCATGATGAGGTCGGCCCATTCGGCGGCGTCGGGCACGGACATGACCTTGAAGCCCGCCTCCTCGGCCTTCTTCGCGCTGGCCGACCCCTCGCGCAGTGCGATCACCACGTTATCGACACCGGAATCGCGCAGGTTGAGGGCGTGGGCGTGACCCTGACTGCCATAGCCGACAATGGCGATTTTTTTACCCGTGACCAGGTTCAGGTCGGCATCGCGATCGTAATAGACACGCATGATTGTATTCGTCCCTTTCGGTTTTGTGTGTCCCCGCGAGGGCGGGGACCCAGAGTTTTTGCAGGGCTGCGCTCCCGCCTTCGCGAGAGCACTGTGGTTGTTGCGGGAATGCCTACGCCGCCTCTTTCCCGCGGGAAATGGCGACGATGCCGGTGCGCGCGACTTCGACGAGGCCGACTTCGCGCATCAATTCGACGAACTTGTCGATCTTCTCGCTGCCGCCGGTCACTTCGAAGACGAAGCTCCCTATCGTCGCATCGACCACGCGGGCGCGGTACACATCGGCCAGGCGCAGCGCCTCGATGCGGTGTTCGCCCTTGCCGGCGACCTTCACCAGCGCCAGCTCGCGCTCGACATGCTCGCCGAGCACCGTGAGGTCGGCGACCTTGTGCACCGGCACCAGCCGTTCGAGCTGGGCGATGATCTGTTCCATGACGTGGCGGTTGGCCGATGTGACGATGGTGATCCGGCTGACGAGATCGTCCTCCGAAATGTCGGTCACCGTCAGGCTTTCGATATTGTAGCCGCGCGCGGTGAACATGCCGGCGATCCGCGCGAGGATCCCCGGCTCATTGTCGACGATGACGGCGAGCGTGTGCCGCTCGATCGCTTCTTCCCTGATGTGCATGGCTAAATCCCCCTCCCGCCTGCAGGAGGGGCCAGACGAGGGAAAGCGCCTCGCCGCGATTGGCGGAGGGACAAGCCCTCCCTCGACCCCTCCCGCTTTCGGGAGGGGAGCATCGTCGTCGCTCTTCGCATCAGACCAGCGCCTTCGCTTCATCGCCCATCTCACCCGAGACCTCGTTCGCCTGGAGGATCATCTCGGTATGAGCGGCGCCGGACGGGATCATCGGGAAGCAGTTGGCGAGCTTTTCGACGACGCAGTCGACCAGCACCGGCCCGTCATGCGCCAGCATGTCGGCGATCCCGGCGTCGAGCTGGTCGCGGCCCTCGATACGGATACCCTTCCAGCCATAGGCTTCGGCGAGCTTCACGAAATCCGGCAGGCTTTCCGAGTAGCTCTCTGCATAGCGGCTTGAATAGGTCAGTTCCTGCCACTGGCGGACCATGCCCATATACTGGTTGTTCAGGATGAACACCTTGACCGGCAGGCGGTACTGCGTCGCGGTCGCCAGTTCCTGGATGTTCATCTGGATCGAGGCTTCGCCGGCGATGTCGATGACCAGCGCATTCGGATTGCCGAGCTGCGCGCCGATCGCGGCGGGCAGGCCATAGCCCATCGTGCCGAGGCCACCGGATGTAAGCCATTTATTGGGCGCCTCGAAGCCGAAATGCTGGGCCGCCCACATCTGATGCTGGCCCACCTCGGTCGTAATGATCGGCGCGCGGCCCTCGGTGGCGGCATACACTGCGCGGATCGCGCGTTGCGGCATGATGCCGTCGCCGTCCTCGGGAAAGTCCAGGCACTGCGCCGCGCGCCAGCCTTCGATCCGCCGCCACCATTCGGCGAGATCGGGCTTCGGCGTCTGGCGCGCCTTCCAGACACGGATCATGTCTTCGAGCGCATGGCCGACATCGGCGATGACGGGCAGATCGACGCGGACATTCTTGTTCACGCTCGATCGATCGATGTCGACATGGATTTTGCGGGCATGCGGCGCGAACGCGTCGAGCCGGCCGGTTACCCGGTCGTCGAAGCGGGCGCCCAGCGCGACGATCAGGTCGGCCTTGTTCATCGCCATGTTGGCTTCGAACGTGCCGTGCATGCCGAGCATGCCCAGCCATTGCTTCGATGAAGCGGGAAGCGCACCCAGACCCATCAGCGTTGAGGTGACGGGCGCGCCGGTGACGCGTGCGAACTCGCGCAGCAACTGGCTGGCCTGCGGCCCCGAATTGATGATGCCGCCGCCGGTATAGAAGACCGGACGTTCGGCCGCCGCGATCATGTCGACCGCCGCCTCGATCGCCTGCTTGTCGGCCTTCACCTGCGGGCGATAGGTCTTGTGCTGGATCGGGCCGGGCTTCTGGTAGCGCGCGGTGGCGACCTGGACGTCCTTCGGGATGTCGACGACGACCGGACCGGGGCGGCCCGAGGTGGCGATGTGGAAAGCTTCGTGAAGCACCGAACCGAGGCGTCCGGGGTCCTTCACGAGATAATTGTGCTTGGTGCAGTGTCGCGTGATGCCGACGGTGTCGGCTTCCTGGAACGCGTCGGTGCCGATGAGCGCGGTGGGAACCTGTCCGGTGATGACGATCATCGGGATCGAATCCATCAGCGCGTCGGTGATGCCGGTGACGGCATTGGTGGCTCCCGGACCCGAGGTGACGAGCACGACGCCGGGCTTGCCGGTCGAGCGGGCGTAACCCTCCGCCGCATGCGTCGCCGCCTGTTCGTGACGGACGAGGATGTGGCGAATGCGTTTCGATCGAAACAGCGCATCGTAGATCGGAAGCACGGCGCCGCCGGGATAGCCGAACACGACTTCCACGCCGAGATCGCACAGCGCCTCGACCAGAATGTCTGCTCCGCTCTTCTCGGTCACGATCTGTCTCCTGCCTGCTAACATGCGTAATATCGCATCGGAGGCCGGCAGCTAGCGGCATCAAAACATCGCGTCAACCGGACAGAAGATATTTAATTTCAAACTCACATAAAAGTTCGTTCGTTTGTGTCCCTGCGGTTCGGTGCCAGAAGGGCGGCGGCTGGCGACGGAACCAGGTATATTGGCGCTTGGCATATTGCCGCGTTGCCGCCTGTGCGCGGGCAACGGCGTCGCCGCGGGAAAGCGTGCCGCATTGCCATTCGACGATCTCCCGAACGCCGATGGCACGCCGCACCGGGGCGTCGGCGGCGATGTCGCTGCGGGCGTCGAGGGCCAGGGCCTCCGCCACTGCGCCCCGTTCCAGCATGGCTTCGAAGCGGCGATCACACCGCTCGCGCAGCCAATCGCGATCGGGCAGAAGGATGAAGGGCAGGAGGGTGACGCTGTCGCCGATGCCGCCGGTCCTTTGACGCTGCCACTCATCGAGCGGGCGGCCGGTCGAACGCACCACCTCCAGCGCGCGGGCGATGCGGTTGGCGTCGGTGGGGACAAGGCGGCGAGCGCCGGCAGGGTCGGCCTGGTCGAGTGCCGCGTAATTTTCCTGCACGGATGCGGCGCGGATTTCGGCGCGGATGCCGGGGTCGATTGCCGGCACCGGCGCTATCCCCTCGATTAATGTGCGCAGATACATGCCGGTGCCGCCGACGAGGACGGGCAGCTTTCCGCTCGCCTGGGCTTCGGTGACCGCTTGCCTGGCCTCCGCCGCCCATTGCGCGGCGGAATAGGGATCGGCTCCGTCCACATGGCCGAACAGCCGATGCGGCACCCGCGCCTCTTGCTCGGCCGAAGGACGGGCGGACAGCACACGCAGATCGCGATAGACCTGAGCGGAATCGGCGTTGATGACGATGCCGTTATGGCGTTCGGCGATCGCCATGGCGAGTGCGGACTTGCCGCTGGCGGTTGGCCCTGCAATGAGCGCCACCTTCGGATAATCACGGGAGTCGGCCATGTTCATCGCCACGCTGATAGCATCGGATATGCTTGCCGCGGGGGATATTTCATCCGCGCGCGACCGGCTGGCCGATGCCGGATGTGCGCCGAGCGAGGGCGGCTGGATCGACGCCGGACGGGCCGCCGACATTCCCTTCGCCATGGGCAGCGAAAGGGCGCGCGCAGCATTGGAAGGTGCCTTTGCTGGTGTCGACCTGGTCGTGCAGCCGGCAGAGGGCAGGCGCAAGCGCTTGCTGATCGCGGACATGGATTCGACCATGATCACGGTCGAATGTATTGACGAACTGGCCGATTATGCCGGAATCAAGGCGGAGATCGCGGCGGTGACCGAGCAGGCGATGCGCGGCGAACTGGACTTCGCCGAGGCGCTCGATGCGCGGGTGGCGCTGCTGAAGGGGCTGGAGGCGACTGCGATCGAGCAGTGCCTGGCGGAGCGCGTCATGATAACCCCCGGTGCGCGCCAACTCGTCCGCACCATGCGGGCGGGTGGCGCGATGACGGTGCTGGTTTCGGGCGGCTTCACCCATTTCGCCGGCCCGGTGGGACGGGAGATCGGTTTCGAGCGGGTGGTGGCGAACGATCTGCTGATCGACGGCGCCGCGCTGACCGGTGCGGTGGGCAAGCCGATCGTCGATTCCTCCACCAAGGAGCGCACGCTGGAAGAGGAACTGACGCGGCTCGATCTTCCGGCGGATGCGGCGCTGGCGGTCGGCGACGGCGCGAACGACCTGGCGATGATCGGGAAAGCGGGGCTGGGGGTCGCCTATCACGCCAAACCGGTCGTTGCTGCCGCCGCGCGTGCGCGTATCGATCACGGTGATCTCAGCGCACTGCTTTATGCGCAAGGAATCCCGCGCGCGCGCTGGATCACTGACTGAGCGACGTTCAGGGGCGCACGACCAGACAGGCATTTCCCGCGGCCTTGACCTGATCGCAGGCGTTTTCCGCCTG
The DNA here is from genome assembly GCF_032229225.1 of Stakelama saccharophila. Classification (NCBI taxonomy): domain Bacteria; kingdom Pseudomonadati; phylum Pseudomonadota; class Alphaproteobacteria; order Sphingomonadales; family Sphingomonadaceae; genus Stakelama; species Stakelama saccharophila. The sequence continues at coordinate 1,971,128 of NZ_CP135076.1, read as the reverse complement.
GCGCCGGGACGCAAAGGGGCCGACCTGGAGCCGGGTCAGCCCGCCGCCGGTTTCGTAGAAGGCCGAACGATTCGAAAACAACGCGACCCGGTTGCCGATCTTCCGCCACAGTGATCTGGCGTTGCCGGCCTGTCCGAAGGCGCCGAGTTGAACCCGCCAGCGTCCGGTGGGACGCGAGGCCGGCCGGCTTGTCGCCGCCGGTTCGGGTGCCGGCGAAGGCGCGGGCGCGCGGTCGTCGGCGGCTGGCGCAGCGTCCGCCGACGCCGCGATCGTCTTCGTCATAGGCCGGGGGCGCGCCAGCGGATGGATGGTATCCGCAATCCGGATGGGCGCATCGCCCTCCGCCGCGCGTTCATAGGTGCGCGCCAGCTCCGTCCCGCGTTGGCGCTGTTCAAGCGAGATATATTGGTCCATCTCGCCGAGCGTTCTGGACGCTTGCGGCAATCCCGCCGCCGCGGCGCGCGATACGAGCGCATAGGCCAGGGCCCAATCCTTCTGCACCGCCTCGCCGTTGAAAAGCATGGTGCCGAGGACGAATTCGGCCCTGGACTCGCCGCGCTCGACAGATTTTTCAAGCCAGGGGAGCGCCGCGGCGTGTTTGCCGTTCTGGTACAAGGCCAGGCCGTAATTATCGGCCGCCTGCTCATGCCCCTGCAGCGCCGCCTTGCGATACCATTGCTCGGCCAGTTCGAAATCGACCGGAACCCCGCGGCCCAGCTTGTACGCCTGACCCAGGTTGAACTGTGCATCGGCGTCGCCCTGTTCGGCCGGCTTGCGCCACTCAGCCACCGCTTGCGTATAGTCGCCACGTGTCCACGCCGCCACGCCGTCCTTCACGTCGGCATGCGCGGGCGCGGCCGGTGCCAGACTAAACCAGGCCATGCCCGCGGCGATCGCGATCTGTCGGGTGATGGAGGTACGCATCGTGTCATCCCTTCGGGTATCGGACATTAACCATGCCCGGCAAAACTTTCATCTTCGCTAATCGAGCCTGCCCGGCGGACGATCCCCCGTCGCGTTAACCGCTTCTTATCCCCCGCCATGGCATCGCAGTACCGGAACAGGAAAAGATCAGGGGATCCAATGCGCGTTCTCGCAATGGCATCGCAGAAGGGCGGGTCCGGCAAGACCACGCTTTCCGGCCACCTGGCCGTGCAGGCACAATTGGCGGGACAGGGGCCGGTCGTGCTGATCGACATCGATCCGCAGGGTTCGCTCTCCGACTGGTGGAACGAGCGCGAAACGGACTATCCCGCTTATGCGCAGACGACGGTTGCGCGCTTGTCTGCCGATCTGGAGGTTCTGCGCCAGCAGGGCTTTCACCTGGCGGTGATCGACACCCCGCCGGCCATAACCATGGCTATCCAGAGCGTCATCCAGGTGGCCGAACTGATCGTCATCCCTACCCGGCCGAGCCCGCACGACCTGCGCGCCGTCGGCGCCACGGTCGACCTGTGCGAACGCGCCGGCAAGCCGCTGATCTTCGTCGTCAACGCCGCCACGCCGAAGGCGCGGATCACGTCGGAAGCGGCCGTCGCGCTGTCGCAGCACGGAACGGTCGCCCCGGTCACGGTGCATCAGCGCACCGATTTCGCATCGTCGATGATCGATGGCCGCACAGTCATGGAGGTCGACGCCAATTCGCGTTCGGCTCGCGAAATCGTCGAATTGTGGACCTACGTCTCGGACCGGCTGGAAAGGAATTTCCGCCGCACGGTCTTCCGCGCCCCGCCGCAGACTCAAGGCTTCGCGCCGCAGCGCCAGGCGGGAAGCGGCTTCGGTCGCCGGGTGGTGAGCTGAGCCATGAACATGTTCGCCAATACCAAGCGTACCGCCTCGCTTTCATCGTCGCTCCTGGCGCGCAAGGGTCAGGCCAGGCCGGCGATGCGCCCACAGGGCTTCGTGGGCATGAGTACGGAGAATCTCGAGGATCTCGGCTGGAACGACATGGGCGATGCCGCGGTCGCCGAGCAGATTTCGCCGAAACCGATGCCCGACCCCGCAGCGGCCGAGGTGCCGCAGGTGCTTCGCCAGCGTGAGGAACTGGGGTCCCGCATTTCGTCGCCGGAGCCGGATGGTGCTCGTGGGGCAGGGGAGCCGCTGAAGGTGGCGGACGAGAGCGAAACCGTCACCCAGGCGGCGGTTGTGATCGAAACCGAAGATACCGAGTGCGAGCGGCCGGTGTCGTTGAACACGGCGGCGCGGTTGCGGCGCGAAACGCGCAAGAAGCGCGGCAAGGCGGCCTTCACATTGCGGCTCGATCCCGACAGGCATCTGCGCCTGCGGCTCGCTGCCGCGATTCGCGGTCGATCGGCGCAGAATCTCGTCACCGAGGCGCTCGACGCCTTTCTCGACACCATTCCGGCGGTGGACGGCCTGTATCAGCAGGTCGCGGCCGACAAGCGACGCTGAGTCATTGGGGGAACACATGAACAGCCGAACGATTCTCAGCCTGAGTGTATCGGCGCTGATCCTTGGCGGCACGGTGGTGGGCTGCGCCAGCACCCACCCGACGCTGGCCCGCGCCGCAGCGTCGTCCGAACAGCTCGACAGCATGGCTGGCAAGGCGCGGGAGGCATTGGCGGCCGATAAAAATGCCGATGCGGTGCATTATGCCGAGCAGCTCGTCGCGGCGGCGCCGCGCAACGCGAACTACCGCGCCTTGCTCGGGCGCAGCTATCTTGCGTCCGGCCGCTTTCTGTCGGCGGAGCAGGCGCTCGGCGACGCGCTCAGCCTGTCGCCGCGCGATGGCAACGTCGCGCTGAACCTGGTCCTGGCTCAGACGGCGCAGGGCAAATGGGATGCGGCGCGCGAAACGCTGACCGATCATGGCGATCGCATCGACCCGATCGATCGCGGCCTGGCACTCGCGCTGGCCGGCGATCCGGAAGGCGCACTGGGCATATTGAGCCAGGCGGCGCGCGGTCCCTCGGCGAGCGCGCGTGCGCGCCAGAATTATGCGCTGGCATTGGCGCTGGCGGGGCAGTGGTCGGCGGCGAAGGCGGTCGCCTCCGTCGACGTCCCAGCATCCCAGCTCGACGCGCGGATGACACAATGGGCGCAGTTCGCGCAGCCGAAGCGTGCCTCCGATCAGGTGGCATCGCTGCTCGGCGTACAGCCCGTCGCCGATAGCGGGCAGCCGGTGCAACTGGCGCTGAACGATTCCGGCGCGCAACTCGCGGCGGCGTCGGTAGTCTCGCCCGGCGACGATTTCGTCGCCGTATCGCCGGCCGTCGAAAACGACATGTCCATTGCGGTAGCGGAGCCCGACGCCGTGCCGGCGCCGGTCGCTACTTCCGCAGCCCCGGCCGCGATGCCGGAGATTCGCTTTGCAGCGCGTCGCGAGGTCGTGCAGGACATCCCGGTGCGCGTCCCTCATGCAGCGCCGCAGGCGGTGGCGAAGGCGGATCGTACCGCGTCCGAGCCGCGCGCGCCGAAAGCCCTGACCAGCGGCAACTTCTACGTCCAACTGGGCGCGTATGAGAATGCCGCAGTGGCGAAGGACAAATGGCGGCACATGCGTCACCGCATCCAGCGTCTGGCAAGCCTGACGCCTTCGGGTATGAGCGCGAGCGTGGACGGCCGGCAGTTCTACCGTCTTTCCGTGGGCGGCTATTCCCGCGGAGATGCCGTTTCGCTTTGCCGGCAGGTGCGCGCACATGGCGGCAACTGCTTCGTGCGCGGCGACGCCGGCGATCAGATGGCGCAGTGGGTGCGCAAGGATGTGCAACTCGCCTCGCGCTGACCGACGCGTTCCGACGTCAGTGCTCGACGCCGCCCTTGAAGCGCTTCAGGACGCGCCCCTGCACGGGTAAGCCGTCGAACGGGGTATTGCCCGCCTGAGCCGCCATTCTGTCGGCGTCGATCCGCCAGGGCCTGTCCGGATCGATCACGATCAGATCGGCGGGCTGGCCGGGGCGCAACAGGCCTGTATCCAGTCCGAGAACTTCCGCAGGATTGCGCGCCAGCAGCGCGAACAGGCGGTCGAGCGTTAGATGTTCGTCGCGTACCAGTCCCAGCCCGAGCGCCAGCAGGGTGTCGGCTCCAGCCGCGCCCGGGGCGGAATCGGCGAAAGGCAGTCGTTTGGCCTCCGGCCCGCGCGGGTCGTGGCCCGAACTCAGAACATCGATCGTGCCGTCCGCCAGCGCGGCGAGCGCCGCCTGGCGATCCTCTTCGCTGCGCAGGGGCGGTGAAAGATGGGCGAAGGTTCGGAAATCGCTCATGGCGATATCGGACAGGAAGAGGTGGGCCGGTGTAACGCCGCATGTAACGGCCACCCCGCGGCGCTTTGCCTGACGCACCAACTCGAAACCGGCGGCGGTCGTGACCTGGCGAAAATGCAGGCGGGCCCCGGTTTCCTCCGTAAGCGCGATATCGCGGGCAATCGCAAGCGGCTCGGCAAGGGCGGGAGCAGCGGATAGTCCCAGACGGGTCGCCGTCTCGCCTTCCGTCGCCACCGCGCCGCGCGTCAATCGACCGTCTTCGGCATGGGCGATGACCGTCAGGCCGCAATCGCGGGCATAGCCGAGTACCTTGCGCATCACGCCCGAATCTTCGATCCAGGTGCGGCCCGTCGAGACGGCCCGGGCGCCGGCCTGCTGCATGGTCGCCATCTCGGAAAGGTCGCGGCCCGCCAGCGCCTGTGTCGCGGCCGCGATCGGGTGGATCCACAGGTCCGGCTTGCCCATCATCGCCGCGCGCTGGACGATACCGGGATCGTCGAGCACCGGCGACTGGTCCGGCATAAGGCCGACGCGGACGATGCCGCCGAAGGCGAATGCGGCCTTGTCGATGGCGAACGCCCCCAGATCCACGATGCCGGGCGCCAGGATGGCGCCGCCGAGATCGATCGTCTCGCCCTCGGCTTCCGCGGAGGTCGTGGCGGCGATTTCGTCGCCGGCGACGACGAGATCGCCGTTGCGTTCCCCGCTTTCGGGACAAACCAAGCGCGCATCGGTGAAGCGCAGGCTCATGCCCAGCCCTCCACGCCGCGGGCGCGCCGGGTCAGCACGTCCAGGCAGGCCATGCGTACGGCAACGCCCATCTCCACCTGTTCGGTAATGGCGGAACGCGCCGTATCGTCGGCGACCTCCGAGCTGATCTCCACGCCGCGATTCATCGGGCCGGGATGCATCACCAGCGCGTCCGGCCGGGCGTGCTGAAGGCGTTCCGGCGTAAGGCCGTAGCGCAGATGATATTCGCGCGTGGACGGGATGAAGGCCCCGTTCATACGCTCGTTCTGCAGGCGCAGCATCATGACCACATCGGCCCCTTCCAGCGCGGCGTCGAAATCCGTGAACGGCGTTACCGCCATGCGATCGACCGCCGCCGGCATCAGGGTCGAGGGTGCGACGACGCGAACTTCGGCTGCCAGTGCGGTGAGGGCGAGCATGTTCGAGCGCGCCACCCGGCTGTGCAGCACATCGCCGCAGATTACGATGCGCTGTCCGGCGATGTCGCCGCGCCGTCGCCGTATCGTCAGCGCATCGAGCAATGCCTGGGTGGGATGTTCGTGCCAGCCGTCCCCGGCATTCAGGACCGGGCAGTTCACCTTGTCGGCGATCAGTTGCACCGCGCCCGAACTGCCGTGGCGGATGACGATCACATCGGCGCGCATCGCGTTCAGCGTCATCGCCGTGTCGATCAGGGTTTCGCCCTTCTTCACGCTCGACTGCGCGGCGTGCATGTTGACGACATCGGCGCCGAGCCGCTTGCCGGCGATCTCGAACGACAACAGCGTCCGCGTCGAATTTTCGAAAAACGCGTTGATCTGCGTGATGCCGTCGAGGCGGTGGTCGCTCTTGGCGCGGTCGCGGTTGCGCTCCACCCACTGCTCCGCCTCGTCGAGCAGGAACATGATCTCGTGCGGTTGCAGGCCCGCGATACCGGTCAAGTGCCGGTGCGGAAAGGCTTCACTGCCGTTCAGCACGGCGGCGGGGCGGTGGTCGGATGCTGGCATCAAAGGGACCGCGTAGCGACGCCGGCGCGGCCAGGCAAGAGGCGCCGCATCAACGCTCGGTGACGTTCGCAAGCGCGTCGATCGCGCCTTGCAGGATATAGGAAGCCGCCATCTTGTCGACCAGATCGGCGCGCCGTGCGCGGCTGCGATCTTCGGCGATCATTTGCCGTTCGACGGCCTGGGTCGACCAGCGCTCGTCCCAGAGCAGGATCGGCGGTCCCATGTCTTCGCAATTCCGGGCGAAGGCCCGTGTCGATTGCGTGCGAGGCGAATCGGTGCCGTCGAGGTTGAGGGGAAGGCCGATGACCAGCCCGCGCACCGCCTGGCCGGCGATCAGGTCCGCGAGCGCAGCCTTGTCCCTGGTGAATTTCGTGCGGCGGATAAGGGCGGCGGGATTGGCGAAATGCCAGCCGGCGTCACAAAGAGCCGTGCCGATCGTCTTGCTGCCGACATCCAGCCCCATCAATCTGCCGCCGAGCGGCAATACATCGCGGAAGGCGTACGCATCGGTGGTGATCATGCCGACGGCTCTAGCGCCCCGCGGGGAAGAGGTCGATGGCAAGGAGCGCGCCGTCTTTCGGCGTCCGCTCCCTGCCGTCGCGCAGCGGTTACTTCGCCGGCTCGGCCTTTGCCACGACCGCGGACTGGACACGCTTTTGCAGTGTCTTGTCGCTCTGGGCGGCCTTGGCGATGGCATTGAAGCGTGCGGGCTTCAGCCCATGCGATTGCAGCGCGGCGATCATCTTCTTCTGCTTGGCGGCCGGCTGCAACGAGCCGTCTTGCTGGATGCCCTGCAAGTCCACCACGGTCGAGGCGAAAGCATCGACTTCCGTGTCGCTCACATCCTTGGCCGGCGTGATCGTCTGCGGTGCGGCCGGCGCGGCATCCTGCGCCTGTGCCATCGGGGCGGCGAGCGTGCAGCCCGCAAGAATGAACGCCGAAAAAATCGGGGTCTTCATGTATCGATCTCCATATTCGGGGAAAAACGCGGACGCGAGTGGGTGTTTGCGGAGGCGCGGGTCAAGCAAAGCGATGACGGCCCGTGCCGAAGACAGGGTGGGCCGTTCCTCAGTGATGTCCCGCTTCGAACGCCTTGAACCGGCGCGCCGCATCCTTGCGAACATTCGCCCAGAACAGCGAATAGTCGAACACGTGATAGTTGTTCCCCGGCAGGACATAAGGGCCGACTTCCGGCGGGGCGCCGATCTTCAGAATGCCGCGCCCGGTACACCGCGCCGGAACCCGGCCCGCAATGATCCGGGCCGACTTCATATCGGCGGAAGGATAGAGCGTGCCGAGATTGGCATCCGCGGATGCCGTTTCGTCGGCGCCACCGGTCAGCGGATTGGTGCAGACCACGGGCGTGTCCTTGCGCGGCTGACCGGTGAATCCCCGCGTCGCATCAAACGTGTCGAAGATCAGCGACGGATCGGCAGGTTCGGCGAAGCTTTGCCAGGAAAGAATGCAGCCCGCCTGGTCCGCCGTTTGGCAGGCGGGCAAGCCCATGGCAGGAAGATCGGCCGTCTCCGACACCGGCCAGCCCACGACATAGGCGGCGACGATACGGTCGGCGAGCGGCGTGCCGGCGATCCGCTCCTTCAGCAGGCGCGACAGGTGCAGGGCGCCCTGGCTGTGCCCGGCCAGGATGATGGGGCGGTCGGGGCCGATTTCCCGCAGGAACTGGTCGAAAGCAGAGTCCACGTCGCCATAGGCGAGGTCGAGCGCCTGGTTCGCGGCCGCCTCGTCGGTCAGGAAGGCGCCGAATGTCGCCTGCCGATAACGCGGTGCCCAGATCGCGCCGATGGCGTTGAAGGCGCTCGCCTGTCCGCGCAGGAACAGCGCGGCACGGCTGTTCGCTTCCTTGTCGTCCAGTGGCGCGTTCCAGTGGGTGCGCTTCAGGTACGAGGTCGGATGGATGAAGAACACGGCCGCCGGTGGATCGCCGGCCGGTTCATACCCGTCGGGCGTCCACAAGGCGGGATTGCCCGGTTTGTCCGGGCGCGCGATCCACATGGCCGGATCGGCATAGGCGCTGGATTGGGTCTCCGGCTGCGATTCGAAGCCGACACGCGGCACCATCGTCCGGCGGAGAATCTCGGCTCCGAAATAACGATAGGCAAAGGCGGCGGCGAGGGCGAGCATGACAAGGATCGCGATCAGGTAGAGGAATTTCCGGGCCAACGCGGCGCTCCGTGTTGCGGTGCAGCATAAACGTGTGAAGTGCAATTCCGCTCCCGTGCGCCATGCTTGCCGATTGTGCAAGTTGGGCAGGGCGTGGCCGGCCGCTCTTTGCCGTTGCGCTCCCCGCGCGCACGGTGCTAGCCGCATGACCCATGTCCGTAACCAAGGAAACCGTCGCGCGCGTGGCGAATCTCGCCCGGATCGCGCTGACCGAGGAAGAGCTGGAGCGCCTTGCGCCCGAACTTGACAACATCATCGGCTGGGTGGAACAGCTCGGCGAGGTCGACACCGCCAATGTCGAACCGACCACCGCCGTCATTCCCAATCGCTTACGCCTGCGCGAGGATGTCGTGACCGACGGCAATTGCCGCGCCGACGTGCTCGCCAACGCGCCCCAGGCCGAACATGGCTTCTTCGCCGTGCCCAAGGTGATCGAATAGTGAATTGCTTCCGGAATTCCTCCGTCCGCACTGGGCTTGTCGAAGTGCCGTCCTTCTGCTCGATCGGGCAAGAAGAAGTGCGGGGAGTCGACGCGCTCAGCCCCAATGGTTTCGGGAGGCGCGATCATGACTGAATTGACCGATCTCGGCCTGCGCGCCCTGCGCGACGGCATCCGTGCGGGCGAATTCTCGGCGCGCGAAGTCGCCGATGCGCATATCGAGCAGGTGGCGAAGGCGAAGGAACTCAATGCGTTCCTCGTCGACACGCCCGACCATGCGCTCGCCGCGGCCAAGGCAGCCGATGATGCGAAGGCGAAAGGTGACACGCTCGCCCCGCTCGCCGGGGTGCCGCTGGGCATCAAGGACCTGTTCTGCACCAAGGGCGTCGCGGCGACCGCCGGCAGTCATATCCTCGAAGGGTTCAAGCCGCCCTACGAATCCAGCGTCTCGCAGCGCTTGTGGGACGCGGGCGCGGGCATGCTCGGCAAGCTCAACATGGACCAGTTCGCGATGGGCTCGTCGAACGAGACGAGCGCCTTCGGCAATGTGAAGTCGCCTTGGCGGAGGAGCGACGGCGGCAATGCCGTGCTGACGCCGGGCGGTTCGTCTGGCGGATCGTCGGCGGCGGTCGCGGCGCGGCTGTGTCCGGCGGCGACCGGCACAGACACTGGCGGGTCGATCCGCCAGCCTGCGGCGTTCACCGGCATTGCCGGGATCAAGCCGACCTATGGCCGCTGCTCGCGCTGGGGCGTGATCGCCTTTGCCAGCTCGCTCGATCAGGCGGGCGCGATGGCGCGCGACGTGACCGACTGCGCGATCCTGCTCGAACAGATGGCGGGCTTCGATCCCAAGGACGCGACCTCGCTCGACGCGCCGGTGCCCGATTGGGAAGCGGGATTGTCGAGCGATCTCAAGGGCAAGCGCATCGGTGTTCCCAGGGAATATCGCATGGATGGCATGCCCGCCGAGATCGGGGCGCTGTGGCAGCAGGGCATCGCTTGGGTGAAGGATGCCGGCGCCGAGGTGGTCGAGGTGTCGCTGCCGCACACCAAATACGCGCTGCCGGCTTATTACATCATCGCGCCGGCGGAGGCGTCGTCGAACCTCGCGCGCTATGACGGGGTTCGTTACGGCCAGCGCGACCTGCCTGACGGCGCGAACCTGCAGGAAATGTATGCGGCGACGCGCGACCACGGTTTTGGCGACGAGGTGAAGCGGCGGGTGATCATCGGCACCTATGTGCTGTCGGCGGGTTTCTACGACGCCTATTACACGCAGGCGCAGAAGGTCCGCACGTTGATCGCGCGCGACTTCGACATGGCCTGGGAGAGTTGCGATCTGCTGCTGACCCCGACCGCACCGTCTGCCGCATTCGGGCTGGGCGAGAAGTCGGACGATCCGATCGCCATGTACCTGAACGACGTCTTCACCGTGCCGAGTTCGCTTGCCGGACTGCCGGCGATGAGCGTGCCGGGCGGCCTCGACAAGCAGGGCCTGCCGCTGGGGCTTCAGATCATCGGCAAGGCGATGGACGAACAGGGCGTGCTCAACGCCGGGCTGGCGCTGGAAGAGCGCGCCGGGTTCACCGCGCGGCCGGAGGCCTGGTGGTGACAAAGCCTTCAATAGACAGCGACGAGCTTACGGCATTCGTGGCTTCTACCTTGAAAGCCATAGCGGCTGGAGTCGAGGATGCCTCCGACCAGACCAGCGTCGAAATGAACGACTTCGTGTTTGGTTTTGACATGCCCGAAGCGGTGAGCTTCGATTTGGCAGTTTCGGCCACAAGGAATATTGCGAAGGGCGGTGGTCTAAAAGTCCATGTAGCCTCGTTGATCGCTGGCGAAGGGAAGCTATCGAGCGAGCAAAAAGCGGAAGAAATTTCGCGGATTGCATTCGACGTGAAATGGAAAGCGGTCGATCGGGTGGCGAAGCCCGATGCCCATAAATACGATCGTTACAGCGAGCTAAAAGAATGACCGAGAGTTCTTACCGCATCCAGGGGGCAACGGGCGAGTGGGAGGTCGTGATCGGCCTCGAGGTACATGCACAGGTCACGTCGAAGGCCAAGCTGTTTTCGGGCGCATCGACCGCATTTGGGGCGGAGCCGAATACGCAGGTATCGCTGGTCGACGCGGCGATGCCGGGCATGCTTCCGGTGCCGAACAAGGAATGTATCCGCCAGGCGGTGCGCACCGGCATGGCGCTGAATGCCGTCATCAACAAATGGTCGCGTTTCGACCGCAAGAATTACTTCTACGCCGATCTGCCGCAGGGATATCAGATTTCGCAACTTTACCACCCGCTGGTGGGCGAGGGCGTGATCGAGGTGAGCCTCGACGAAAAGGATCCGGAAGCCGAGATCAAGGAAATCGGTGTCGAGCGTATCCATGTCGAGCAGGACGCCGGCAAGCTGATGCACGACCAGCATCCAACACGCTCCTATGTCGATCTCAACCGGTCGGGTGTGGCGCTGATGGAGATCGTCAGCCGACCTGACATGCGTTCTCCTTCCGAAGCAGGTGCTTACGTCAAGAAGCTCAGATCGATTCTCCGTTACGTCGGCAGTTGCGACGGCAATATGGAAGAAGGGTCTATGCGCGCCGACGTCAACGTGTCGGTGCGCAAGCCGGGCGGCGACCTGGGCACGCGGACGGAGACGAAGAACGTCAACTCGGTCCGCTTCGTCATGGCCGCGATCGAGTTCGAGGCGCAGCGCCAGGTCGATGTGCTGGAGGGCGGCGGCAAGGTGGTGCAGGAAACGCGCCTTTTCGATCCCGACAAGGGCGAGACGCGGTCGATGCGTTCCAAGGAGGAAGCGCATGACTATCGTTACTTCCCGGATCCTGATCTGCTGCCGCTGGTGCTCGACGACGCGTTTCTAGACGAGTGCCGCGCGACGCTGCCCGAACTGCCTGACGCCAAGCGCCGCCGGTACGAAAGCGAGTTGGGCCTGCCCGCCTATAATGCTGCGGTGCTGACCGCCGAGGCGGAGACGGCGCGCTGGTTCGAGGCGCTGCTCGCCGAAAGCGCGCGGTTGCAGAAGAAGGGTGAGGCAGAAGTCGCCAAGGCGGCGTCGAACTGGCTGATTTCCGAGCTGTTCGGTGCCTTGAATCGGCTCGGCAAGGACATCGAGAACAGCCCCGTCAGCCCGGAACACGGGGCGGAGTTGCTCGGGCTCGTCGCCGATGGCACCATCTCCAACACCATCGCCAAGCAGGTGCTGGAGATCATGCTCGAAACCGGCGACGCGCCCGCGAAGATCGTGGAGGACAAGGGGCTCAAGCAGACCAGCGACACCGGCGCGATCGAGGCCGAGATCGCCAAGGTGCTGGAGGCGAACCAGGACAAGGTCGCCGAATATCGTGGTGGCAAGGACAAGCTGTTCGGTTTCTTCGTCGGCCAGACGATGAAGGCGATGGGAGGAAAGGCCAACCCGCAGGTCGTCAACGAACTGCTCAAGAAGGCTCTGGGATAGAGGGTATGCGCGGCCACGCCACATCCGTTCGCCCTGAGCCTGTCGAAGGGCTGATCTTGCTTGCGCGAGGCAGAAGGGCAGTGCTTCGACAAGCTCAGCACGGACGGACTGGTGCGATTATGTGCTTCATTGCGGGGGTGATGGTAGCGGTCGCGGCACTGCTCGCGATGCCGGCGCTGGCGCAGGATACACCTGCACCGAATGCCAAGGGGCAGGTGTTCGTCCGGCTCGACACCAGCGCGGGGCCGATGACGCTGGCGATCGAGACGGAGAAGGCGCCGGTCACGGCGAAGAATTTCCTGCGTTACGTCGACTCCGGACGGCTCGACGGGCGCAGCTTCTACCGGGTCGTGAAGGTGCAGGACGAATTCGGCTTCGTGCAGTTCGGGATGGATGGCGATCCGAAGCTCAGCTATCCGCCGATCGCGCACGAACCGACGATCGAGACGGGGCTGCATCACACCGACGGCACCATTTCGATCGCGCGGCTGGAGCCGGGCAGTGCGCGCGGCGAGTTCACCATCGTCGTCGGCGACAACCGCCCCTCCTTCGATGCGCATCCCGGCAAGCCCAGGGACAATCTGGGCTATGCCGCGTTCGGTCGCATCGTGTCGGGCCGAGATACGCTGATCAAGATACTCGACACGCCCGTCGATCCCGACAAGGCGGCGGACAGCGGCGTTTTCAAGGGAGAAATGCCCGCCGATCCCGTAAAGATCGTCCAGGCGAGGCGCGTGCCGGCTCCGGCGGAGGTGGCGCCGGACCTCCCGACAGCGGCAGGCAGCGGGGCGTCCGAATAAGCTCGAATCCAGGGTTTCGGGCGGCGGCGCTTGCGGCTTTGGGCTCCTGCCTGCGCAGGAGCACGGCCGGGATGTCGCACCTCCCGGTGCGCGAGCCGGCTCCTGCACTGCAATCGCTCCTGTTCTTGCGGACGTCGAGACGTCGCCGGCACGTCCATCTGTGCAAACGGACGCTGGGTCGAGTCCGGCAAAACGCCCGAGGGTAGGCGCTATTGCGCGTCGTCGTCCTGGTTCTTCACCCGTCCGCCGGTGCCGCCGACGCCGTCGGCCAGCCCGGGATCGGTGAACGTTTCAGGCTCCTCGCCGCCTTCGCCGCGGTCCACGGCGTCGGATCGGCTTTCGACGATCTGCTCGATGTCGCTGCGCTCGTCCTGATCCGGGCGAGGCGGGCTGTCGGGGTGCGGTTTGCGGTCGTCGTCTGTCATCCAATGTCCTTTCCATCGATAGGCTGGCCCGGCGCCGGGTTCGGCATCGGCGTGTGCCCCGGTTCGGGCACGTCCACATCCGGACCCGGCGGATTGATCTCGGGCGGCGGCGTTACCGGCTGTCCCGGCTGCGGCTCGCCGGGCGTCTCCGGCGGCGGGGTGGTCGGCTGCGGCCCGGGTTGCGGCGGGGTTTCGGGCGGGTGGGTGCCGGGAAGCGGGAAGGGCTCCGGATTGGGGGCAGGGGCTGGTTCGGCGGGGTTGGTCGCCATTGTGCGTCTCCATCATTCGGTATTGGGAACGCTTGCCCGGGCGCTGGGTTGCTTCGCACCTTGCCCCGGCCGTCCGCCGTGCGTATAGACCGCCGCCGACCGGCGGTGTCCGCTAGCGGGCGTGGCGGAACTGGTAGACGCGCTTGGTTTAGGTCCAAGTATCGAAAGATGTGGGGGTTCGAGTCCCTTCGCCCGCACCAGTCTCGCCGCGTTGCGCGGGACTGGACACCGTGATCCGAAATTCTTTAGATTTGAAAGCGTAGGAATGCAGACTGTCGAGACGTTGAACGAAGGCCTCAAGCGCGCCTACACCCTGACGATCACCGCCAAGGACATCGACGCGAAGGTCGATGCCGAGGTCAAGCGCGTCGCGCCGCAGGTCCGCATGCCGGGCTTTCGTCCCGGCAAGGTGCCGGCCAACCTGATCCGCAAGATGCATGGCGAGGCGCTGGCGGGCGATGCGCTGAATTCGACGATCCAGGAGGGCGTGCAGTCGGTGATCGCCGATAACAAGCTGCGCCCGGCGATGCAGCCTTCGGTCGAACTTGCCGACGGCTATGAGCCCGGCAAGGATGCCGAGATCAAGATCGAGATGGAGGTCCTGCCCGACGTTCCCACGCCGTCGATCGACGGCCTGAAGCTGGAACGCCTGACGGTGCCGGCAACCGACGAGCAGATCGACGAACAGACGCAGAAGCTCGCCGAGCAGCAGAAGCAGTTCGAGGACGCGCCCAAGAGCCGCAAGGCGAAGGAAGGCGACCAGGTCGTCATGGATTTCGTCGGCAAGGTCGATGGCGAGCCGTTCGAGGGCGGCACCGGCGAGGACATGGCCGTCGAGATCGGCTCCGGCCGCCTGATCCCCGGCTTCGAGGACCAACTCGTCGGCGTGAAGGCGGGCGAGGAAAAGACCATCGAGGTCAATTTCCCCGAGGATTACGGCGCCAAGGAACTGGCCGGCAAGGCGGCGACGTTCGATCTGAGCGTGAAGGCGGTCAAGGTCGCCGGCGAAACCAAGGTCGATGACGAATTTGCCAAGAATCTGGGTCTCGAAAGCCTGGAGCAGCTCAAGGGGCTGTTGAAGGGTCAGATCGAGCAGGAACTGAACGGCCTGACGCGCACGCATATGAAGCGCAAGCTGCTCGACCAGCTCGCCGAAGGACATGACTTCCCGGTGCCGCCGTCGATGGTCGAGGCCGAGTTCAACCAGATCTGGCAGCAGCTCGAGCACGAAGCGAGCCACGAGGAGGACCCCGAGGCCGCGAAGAAGGAGCTGGAAGACGATCGCGACGAATATCGCGCGATCGCCGAGCGCCGGGTTCGCCTGGGCCTGCTCCTGTCCGAAATCGGCCAGGAAAACGGCGTGGAGGTGACGCAGCAGGAAATGAGCCGCCTGATCATGCAGGCCGCCCAGCAATATGGTCCCGAGGATCGCGAGCGTTTCATCCAATATGTCCAGCAGGAGCCGATGGCCGCCGCGCAGCTCCGCGCGCCCCTTTATGAGGACAAGGTCGTCGACTTCCTGTTCGACAAGGCGGAGATCACCGAACGCGAAGTGACGCGCGAGGAACTGGAAGCCGCGATCGAGGCCGAAGACGACAGCGAGGCGGAAAAGGCCAAGGCCGCGCCGAAGGCTGCCGCCAAGAAGCCGGCGGCGAAGAAGTCCGCTGCGAAGAAGGCGGACGACAAGCCGGCCGACGAGAAGGCGGAGGCCAAGGCTCCCGCGAAGAAGGCGGCGGCGAAGAAGGACGAAGCCGAGGACGAGAAGCCCGCAGCGCCCGCCAAGAAGACGGCAGCGAAGAAGGCTCCGGCCAAGGCTGCGGCTACGAAGAAGGCGTCGTCGAAGGATGCTGCCGAAGAGAAGCCGGCGGCTAAGAAGCCCGCTGCCAAGAAGGCATCCACGGCGAAAAAGCCGGCCGCGAAGAAATCCAGCGCGGCGGAAAAGTGATCTGACGATCCGGCCCCTCGTTCCAGATCGGAACGAGGGGTTTTCGTTTCGATGGGATATCGCAACGGCACAAAAGGGTCGAACCGGTTCCGGAATGGCTCTATGGCGGGGCGATGACGATGCGTATCGCGGTGCTGCTGCCCTGCTACAACGAAGAGGCCGCGATCGGGCAGACCGTCGCGGCCTTTCGTTCGGCGCTGCCCGACGCTGCCATCTATGTGTACGACAACAATAGCGGCGACGCGACGGTCGACCGGGCGCGCGAAGCGGGTGCGCTCGTGCGCCGGGAACGCATCCAGGGCAAGGGAAACGTCGTGCGGCGGATGTTCGCCGATGTC